>CAMFII010000021.1 GCA_945952585.1 uncultured Rhodobacter sp. | reverse complement strand
TCAGCCTGCGCCCTCGCCGCCGTCGTCATGTTCTGGATATGAGTCCTGACCTTAGACCGTATCATCCGCTTTGACACCGTTCGTACCCGCACCGGCCTGTCGCGGTCCACCATCTACCGCAAGATCGCCGAAGGCACTTTCCCGGCCCAACTGAAGATCAGCACCAACGGTGCCGGTTGGCGGGAATCCGACATCAACCGCTGGGTTGCCGATCCCGCCGGGTGGCGGCAGCGCTCACACAACGAGTTCGACTTCCTCGATGACTACTGATCGCAGGGACGATCACAAACCCGAGGCGGCATCCCGTTCCCGGCACGCCAAACGCCCGCCTACGGCATCGGAGCAGCTTGAAGAGCTTCTGGGCTATTCGTGGCCGTTTCCCGGCAGGCCACCCAAGCAGGACCTCAGCACATGGGCCGTCACCGATGACTGGCCCGATCCCGTTCCGGTCACGGAAGCCGAGATAGAGGTGTTCGAGCGCTGGTTCGGCGATCTGTTCGATGAGTTATTCGGCCCCGGCGGCTGATGCTCCCGGCGTCTAAATCGGCGTTGAAATTCGCCCTTCAATGGATTACATGTAGTCACATATGGCTACATATGGAGGTGCGACATGCTGACCATCAACCTCAGAGACGCCAAGGCTGGATTTTCCAGCCTCGTTGATGAAGCCGTCAAAGGAGAGATCGTGACCATCACCCGTCATGGCAAGCCCGTTGCGGCCCTGGTTTCGGTTGAGGCCGCGGAGATCGCGCGCAAGGCGCTCGACCGCAAACGGGCGGGCCTTGTCAGCTATCTCAGGACGTTCCCAGGCGGAGAGTTCCCGCGCAACCGCAAACCATCGCGGGATGTCGAGCTTTGAGCGGCTTCCTTCTCGACACCAACGTCGTCTCCGTGCTGGCGCCGTCGAAGTCGGAAGCATCCGCTGACTTCCTCACATGGCTGGACCGCATGGACGCCGATGGACGGCTATTTCTGTCGGTCGTCTCCATCCATGAGATCGAGAAGGGAATCGCGCTCCTCGACCACAAGGGGGCAACGGCGAAGGCCGCGAGCCTGAAAGCATGGCTCAGCGGCCTTGTCTCCACATACGATGACAAGATCATTGGCTTCGATGCGCAGGCCGCCGCAATCGGCGGGCGGCTGGAAGCAAAGGCGCTTGCGGCCGGTCACGACCCCGGCATGGCGGACGCCGTGATTGCCGGGACCGCCGCAGTGCATGAACTCGTCATCGTCACACGCAACACGAAGCACTTCCTGCCATTCGGTGTCGCCGTGCTGTCGCCTGACGAGGCTGCCGCACAAGGAGGTCCGGCATGACCGCTTCCACAATCACCCTGCGCGCCGCCCTTTATCTGCGCGTCTCGACGGCGCGGCAGGCCGAACATGATGTTTCCATTCCCGACCAGAAGCGGCAGGGCGAAGCTTATTGCGAGGCGCGCGGCCTGCAACTGGTCGAAACCTTCGTGGAGCCGGGCGCATCGGCCACCAACGACCGCCGCCCCGAGTTCCAGCGCATGATCGAAGCGGGCATATCGAAGCCCGCACCCTTCGATGTTGTCGTGGTCCACTCGTTCAGCCGCTTCTTCCGCGATCACTTCGAGCTTGAGTTCTATGTCCGCAAGCTGGCGAAGAACGGCGTGAAGCTGGTTTCGATCACACAGGAAATGGGGGATGATCCCATGCACGTCATGATGCGGCAGATCATGGCGTTGTTCGATGAATACCAGTCGAAGGAAAACGCCAAGCACGTCATCCGGGCCTTGAAGGAGAATGCCCGACAGGGCTTCTGGAACGGCTCGCTTCCTCCCATCGGCTATCGCACCGTCGCTGCCGAGCAGCGCGGCGCGAAGGTCAAGAAGAAGCTGGAAATCGATCCGCTGCACGCCGACACCGTGCGGCTGATCTACCGGCTGGCCCTGCATGGCGACGGCACCACCGGCCAGATGGGCGTCAAGAACATCGTCAGCTACCTGAACCGCAACCGCATCTTCACCCGCGACGGCGGACGCTGGGGCATCGGCCAGGTTCACCGCATCCTGACCCGCCGCACCTACATGGGCGAGCACGAGTTCAACAAGCGCACCAAGACCAAGGAATTGAAGCCGGTCAGTGAGATCGTGACGGTCCCGGTCCCGCCGATCATCGACCAAGAGACCTTCGACACGGTGCAGAAACTGCTCAAGGCCCGCAATCCGAAGGTCACGCCAGCCGCCGTCATCAGCGGCCCGACCATGCTGACCGGTCTGATTCATTGCGCCAAGTGCGGCGGGGCCATGACCATCCGCACCGGCAAGGGCGGGCGCTACCGCTATTACACCTGCTCGATCAAGGCCCGGCAGGGGCCGACGGCCTGCGAGGGCATGGCGGTGCCGATGGACAAGCTGGACGATCTGGTCGCCAGCCATCTTGAAAACCAGCTTCTCCGGCCCGAGCGGCTGGAAACCATCCTTGCCGCCGTTCTCGACCGGCGGGAAGAACATGCCGAGCGCCGCCGCGAGCATATCGCCGAACTCAACAAGCGCGCCACCGAATCGGAATTGCGCCTCAAGCGGCTCTATGACGCCATCGAGTCGGGCGTCGCCGATCTGAACGATCCGGCGCTGAAAGACCGCATCGACGGACTCAAGGCCATCCGCGATCAGGCCAAGGCCGACGCCGAACGGGCGCAGGCCATGCTCCAGAACTCAGGCCAGAAGGCCGTGACGCCGCAGATGCTGCGCACGTTTGCCAAGAATGCCCGCCAGAGCATCCGGCTCGAAGGGGGAGGCTATCGCCGCGACCATCTGCGCGCGCTGGCTCAGCGCGTCGAGGTCAATACCGGCGAAGTCAGGATCATGGGATCGAAGTCCCGGCTGCTTCAGGCGCTGGTGGCGGGCGGTGGCATAAACGCAGTGCCCACTCAGGGACTGAAGTGGCGGAAGCGGTGGGATTCGAACCCACGGTGGGGTTCCCCCCACGCCAGTTTTCAAGACTGGAGCCTTAAACCACTCGGCCACACTTCCAAGCCCCGTCGGACTTAGCGGGCCGAGGGGCCGCTCGCAAGGGGCGGCGGGGGTCTGCCGGCGGGGTCCAACGCTCCTTTTCTTGTCCGGCGGGGTCGGATAAAGTGGCGCGCGAACAATGGGCCGAGCGGCGGCAAGGGCGGACAACGCACCTGCGACCGGCCAGGGATCGGGCAATCGGGTCGACCGGACCCCGGCGGAACGGCCGGGCTGGCGCCATAGGGGCAGGAACAGGCATGGGTCAGCGTTTTTCGGTTCGTCTTCGGGGTCGGCTTCAGGGTGGGGTCGCGCTGACGGCACCGCTTCTGGCAGCGCTCGTGCTGTCGGGGTGCGAGATGCACATGCCCTCGCTCAAGGGGAAACCGGTGGACGGGGGCGCGGTCGCAACCTCGATCCCCGGCGATTCCACCGCCGGGAATGCGGCGGACGGCGCGCGCGATGTCGAGAATGCCAAGATCTTCGGCATGACGGCCAAGGGGCTCTGGGACGGGCGTCCCTCGCTCGGCGGGGTGTGGGTCGCCCATACCTCGGTCAAGGACCCCCAGCGCGTCATCATCCGCAACGAGGCGAACGGCAAGTCGGTCGTCGGCGCGCTTTTCCGGCGCGAGATCG
>CAMFII010000020.1 GCA_945952585.1 uncultured Rhodobacter sp. | reverse complement strand
TACCTTAGCACAGGCCAGATCACCGACGACGACCCCCATGTTCTGTCCACTCCCCATTTAAGGGCTACGCGACAACGGGCAAAGAAAGGGTTCTGGATGTCGCCCGACACAAAGCCCACCAGCGGCAATTGCCCCTGGCGCAGGGCCTGGGCCACGCGGTTGCCGTGATAGCCCAGGGTCTCGGCGGCGGCGCGGACCTTTTCGGCGGCGTCTTCGCCGACATAGCCATAGCTGTTCAAGGCCCGCGCCGCCGTGGCCCGGGAGACCCCGGCCAGCGCCGCCACATCCTTGAGCGTGGCGCGCCGGGGCGCGCCCTGTTCTGATCCCTCTGCCATGCGGACCGCCTAGCATGGCGGGCGGTTCAATGCAAAAGCTGCGCGAGGAACTCTTGCGCCCGGGCCGATTGCGGCGCGGTAAAGAAGGCCCGGGGCGGGGCCTGTTCCACGATCCGCCCGCGGTCCATGAAGATCACCCGGTCGGCCACAGCCTGGGCAAAGCCCATCTCATGGGTCACGCAGATCATCGTCATCCCCTCGCGCGCAAGGTCGGTCATGACGTCCAGCACTTCCTTGACCATCTCGGGGTCCAAGGCCGAGGTCGGTTCATCAAACAGCATCAACCGCGGCGCCATGCACAGGGCGCGCGCGATGGCCACGCGCTGTTGCTGGCCGCCCGAAAGCTGGATCGGGTATTTGTCGGCCTGTTCCAGGATATCGACCCGTTTTAAATAGCGCCGCGCAGTTTCCACCGCCTCGTCGCGGGATTTGCCCTGCACCCATTGCGGCGCAAGGATGCAGTTTTCCAGGATCGTCAGATGCGGGAACAGGTTGAAGGATTGAAAGACCATGCCGACCTCTTGGCGCACGGCGCTGCCGACCTCTTCTTCTTCGGTCAGGTAGCGGCCTGCGACGGTGATCTTGCCCTGCTGATAGGGCTCCAGCCCGTTGATGCAGCGGATCATGGTGGATTTCCCCGACCCTGAGGGCCCGCAGACCACGACCTTTTCCCCGGGCGCGACCGAGAGCGTGATATCGCTTAGCGCCTTGAAGGCGCCAAAGCTTTTGTGGACGCCCGAGAGCGTGACAAGCGGTTCAGCGGGCATTGGACCTCCCAAAGCGGGCCTCGATGCGGGACTGGGCATATTCCAGGCCAATCGACAAAAGCCAATAGATCATGGATGCGGTGATCAGCATCTCGATATGGCGGAATTCGGTCTGGCCTTGGGTGCGCGCCAGATACATCAGCTCCCAGACGCCCACGACCGAGACGAGGGAGCTGTCCTTCAGCATGGCGATGAACTGGTTGCCGGTGGGCGGGATGATGATGCGCATGGCCTGCGGCAGGATCACAAGGACCATGCTTTGCGCGGGTGCGAGGCCAAGGGCGGTTGCCCCCTCGGACTGGCCGCGCGGGATGCTTTCGATGCCGGCGCGAAAGATCTCGGTCATATAGGCGCCGTAGCACAAGGACAGCGCGAGCACCCCGGCGGGGACGGCCCCGATCACATAGCCGACCTGCGGCAGGCCGAGGTAGATGATGTAGATCTGCATGAGCAAAGGCAGGCCGCGGAAGAGCGAGGTGTAAAAGCTGGCCAACCCATAGATCACCCCGTTCTTCGACATCTTGGCCACCGCCCCCACCAGGGCGATGACCGTGGCGATCAGGATCGACAGCGCCGAGATATAAAGCGTCATGGCCACGCCCTGGGTGATCAGGAAACCGATCTTGCGGGCGATGAAGGAGAAGGACAGGTCAAAGGACCAAAAGAAGGCCATCAGCAGAAGGAAAAGTTCGATCCAGACGCCCCAGACCTGGGCCGCGCGCGGCAAGAGGCCAAGCGCGCGGATATTGGCCATGACCAGCAGTGCCAGGACCAGTGCGGTGCCAAGGCGCAGGACCCAGGGGTTTAGACCGGACAAAGCCTCGGGCGTCCAGGGCTTTTGGTTCACCAGGGTCAAGACGGCCACCAGGATCACAAAGCCAAAGCCCAAGCCGATGCGACGCAGCCGGGCCGGATCGGCCAGAAGATAGCGCATCATGCGACTGCCCTTTCCCGCCACCAATCCTGGGTCTGCAGCTTCCAATAGGTCAGCTGAGCGGCCAGAAGGCCAATGGCGCCGCCCGTCCAGGTCAGGCCGAAGGGCGCAAAGGCCTGGATGCGGTCCGAGGCGCCCAGGATATCCTCGGCCACCACTTTGCCCGCAATCGCCGTGGTGTTCAGCCCATGGCCGCCAAAGGCCGTGGCATGCCAGACCCCCGGCCCCATGCGCCCCACCTGCGGCATCAGGTGGCGGGCATAGGCCATCAGCCCCGACCAGGCCAATTCGGTGCGCAGGTCTGCAAGCTCGGGATAGACTGTCACCATCTCATGGCGCAATTGCCTTGTGATGCCGGGGATATCGGCGGCGCGGGTGGTGATGCGGCCTCCCCACAAGAGCCGCGTGCCATTTTCAACCAACCGGTAGTAATCCCCGGCGCGGCGGTTGTCGCCCACGGCGTGCCGCGTCGCGATGACCTGGGCGAGACGATCGGGCGCGGGTTCAGACAGCATCACATAGGTGGCAATCTGCAGCATGGAACGGCGCAGGCGCGGCACCAGGCCATCGGTATAGCCCCCGGTGGTCAGCACGACCCTTTCGGCGCGGATCTCTCCGCCGGGGCTGACCACGCGCTTTTCCGGACCTGCCAGATGCGCCTCGGTCGCCGGGCTTTGTTCAAAGATCGTGCCGCCCAGCCTTTCGATCTCGGCGGCCAGACCGCGCAAATAGTTCAGCGGGTGGATGTGAAAGGCATTGCCATCGCGCAAGGCCTGGAAATAGCGGCGCGAGCGCAGGAGGCTGCGCAATTCCTCGGTCGGCAGGTAATCGAGGTGATAGTTCAACTCCCGCGCCATCTGGTCGCGGGCGGATTTCAGCCCCGGGTCATCATGGCGGCGGACCGAGAGCACCCCGGTCTCGGGCGCCACGCCCGGCATGTCCAGCGCGGTGATGGTCTGACGGATATGCTCCATCCCCTCGACCGAAAGATCCCAGAGCCTGCGGGCGCCATCGGTCCCGGCATGGCGGGTGATCGTGTCATCCCCCGCCGCATAGCCGGGCCCCACAAAGCCGCCATTGCGCCCCGAGGCGCCAAAGCCCACCTGATGCGCCTCGATCACCGTCACGGATTGGCCGGCCCGCGCCAGCTCCAGCGCGGTGGTCAGCCCCGCAAGCCCGCCGCCGATGATCAGCGTGCCGGTCTCATGCCGCCCGGAAAGCGCCGGACGCGCCCGCGTCTCGGCCAGGCTTTGACGGTAATAGGTCTGCGGATAATCCATCTTTCCCCCTCCCAAGGACCCCGGACCGCCTTTGGGGCGGTCCAGAGCTTCTTCATCGCACCGCCTAACGGGCGGTCCAGGGCATGTTCATCGCGCAGGTCAATCCGCGCTGTAGTCCTTGCCATACCATTTGGTGGTCAGGCTGGCCAAAGTGCCATCGGCTTTCATCGCTGCCAGAACTTCCGAGACCTTGGCGGTCCATTCCGGGTCGGTCTTTTCGCCGATCACCACCAGAGGCTCGCGGAAGGCATATTCGCCCTCAAGGATCTTGACCGGATAGCCGTTCTTGATCGCATTCATCGCGGTCTGTTCCGGCGCGATCACTGCATCGACCCGCACCCCATCGCCCAGCCGCAGATCGTCAAAGGGCAGCATGGAATCGGCATAGGTCAGGATCTCGCCCGGCTCCAGCTTGTAGTCGATCGGCGGCAGGCCCGGCGCGTCGATCTCCAGGCGGCGGTTGATGAAGTCTTCCGAGGTCGTGGCGGTTTCGACCCCGATCTTCTTGCCGTTCAGGTCCGCCACGGTCGCCGCCGTGCTGTCCTGGTGCAGGACATAGACATAGGGGCTGTAGTAATAGATGCCCGCAAAGTCGATGACCTGGGCCCGCGCCTTGGTCGGCGTCACCGAGCCCACGCCAAGGTCATAGCGCCCCTGCCAGCGCCCGCCCGTCAAGGTGGCCCAATCGGGGGTCTCAAAGCGGACCTCGACGCCCAGGCGCGTGGCGATCTCACGCGCCACGTCGATGTCGAACCCCACCATCTCGTTGTTGTCGTCCAGATAGCTTTGCGGCGGCCAGCCGGCATTGGTGGCCACGACCAATTCCTTGGCCGACATGACGCGGTCCAGCGTCTCTCCGGCCCAGGCGGCGGTGCTGGATAGCGCCAAGGCAGCCAGCGTGGTGATGATCTTTTTCATTCCATCCTCCCTGATGTTTTGACAAGTTGTCAGACAACTTTACCCACTAGAAACAGCAGGCATCCTGCTGTCAACGCCCAAGATGGCGCTTTGCGTGCCGGGGTCATTTGCGCGCAAAACTGAAGCTGAACTGATGGCCCGCGTGATAGATGAGCGAGCGGATGACGGCCTGTCCGGCCGCGGTGAAACAGGTCTCGGCCACCAACAAGAGCGGGCCGCCCGCGCCTAGGGAGCCCAGATCGGCCTGGGTCTCGGGCGGGCCCACGGCCGAAACCGTGGCTCTCGACATGACCGGGGCCAACCCCAGCCCCTGCATCAGCGCCATCAGCGAGCCTGACCAGTCGAAGACCGGATGATCGGGCGGCAAAAGCGCCAGCGGCAGGTATTCCAGGCTGTAAAGCAGCGGTTGACCCTCGATCAAGCGCAGCTTTTCCAGCCGCCACACCGGGGAATCCTCGGCCAGGCCCAGTGCTGCGGCCACATCGGGCGGGGAGGGGACCCTGCCCGCCTGCAAGAGCCGCGTCTGCGGCCGATGGCCCGCGCGGCCCAGCATCTCGGTCACGCTTTCGAAGGCGGTGATCGGACGTTCGACCTGCACCGCCATGGCCGGAGCCACATAGCGCCCACTGCCCCTTTGGGCGGCGATCATGCCGTCCAGCTCCATCCCCTTCAGCGCCTCGCGCAGCGCCGGGCGCGAGACGCCAAAGCGGGCGGTCAGCTCTGCCTCGGTGGGCAGGCGGTCGCCCGGCCGCAGACCCTCGGCGCGGATCCAGTCGCGCAACTGGTCGCGTATCCGCGCCGCAGCCGATATGTCGCGCCCCTGCTCCAAATGGCCCCCTCTGTTTGGGCCATGATAGGCCTGATGGGGCGCAGAAGTCCACATCACACATCGAACCTGACGCCTTGTGCGAGGGGCAGCTTGGCGGAGTAGTTCACGGTCGAAGTTTGGCGGCGCATATATCCCTTCCAGGCATCCGACCCGCTTTCGCGCCCGCCGCCGGTTTCCTTTTCGCCACCAAAGGCCCCGCCGATCTCGGCACCCGAAGGCCCGATGTTGACATTGGCAATCCCGCAGTCGGAGCCGGAGGCCGAGAGGAAGGCCTCTGCCTCGCGCAGGTTCAGGGTGAAGATGCAGGAGGACAGGCCCTGGGGCACGTCGTTTTGCAAGGCGATGGCCTGGTCAAACTCATCATAGGTCAGGACATAGAGGATGGGCGCAAAGCATTCTTCGCGCACGGTCTCGGTCTGGGCGGGCATGACCACGAGGGCCGGGGTGACATAGGCGCCTGGGCCAGACAGGGCCACGCCGCCATGAACCACCCCACCCTCGGCCCGGGCGCGGTCCAGTTGGGCCAGCATGCGGGCGCGGGCGGCTTGGTCGATCAGCGGGCCCACCAGGGTGCCGGGCGCGCGCGGATCGCCCACGGGCAGGCTGGCATAGGCCTTGACCAGCCGCGCCACCAGGTCATCCCGCAAGGACCGATGCACGATCAGGCGGCGCAGCGAGGTGCAGCGCTGCCCCGCCGTGCCCACCGCGCCAAAGACAATCGCCCGCACCGCCATATCAAGATCCGCCGAAGGCGCCACGATCATCGCATTGTTGCCACCGAGCTCCAAGATCGGCCGCCCCCAGCGCGCCATGACCGCTGGCCCCACTTGCGCCCCCATCCGCGTCGACCCCGTGGCCGAGATCACCGGCACAAGGCGGCTTTCCACCAGCGCCTCGCCCAGGGCCGGGCCGCCGATGACCAGTTGGGCCAGACTGTTGCTTTTCACTCAGAACTGAGCCGGTTAGGCGCATAATTTTCACTGAGAATTGAGCCATGTGAACCTTTCCCCGAAGCGGTGAGCGACGGGGGCAACGGAGTGATCCACATGGGACTTTTGAACATCATCCGACGCATGCACTTGCGGCTGAAGCTGTCGATCCGCGAGATTGCTCGGCTGACGGGCGTGTCGCGCAATACGGTAACCAAGCATTTGGCGGCGAATACCATCGAGCCAAAATTTGCGACGCCGGAACGTCCAAGCAAGATTGACCCCTTTGCCGAGAAGCTGGCGGGTTGGCTCAAGACCGAAGCCGGGAAGTCGCGCAAGCAGCGGCGGACCATGAAGCAGTTGCACGCCGATCTCGTGGCGCTTGGCTTCACCGGCTCTTATGCCCGTGTCGCGGCGTTTGCACGACGGTGGCGTGCCGATCGGCAGCGCGAACAGCAGACGACGGGGCGCGGGACCTTTGTGCCGTTGCATTTTGACCCGGGCGATGCCTTCCAGTTTGACTGGAGCGAGGATTTTGCGGTTCTGGGCGGCGAGCGCACAAAGCTGCAGATCGCGCATATCAAGCTGTCGCACAGCCGGGCCTTTTTGCTGCGGGCCTATCCGCTGCAGACGCATGAGATGCTATTCGATGCCCACTGGCATGCATTCCGGGTCTTTGGCGGCGTCCCCGCGCGCGGGATTTATGACAACATGAAGACGGCGGTGGATCGTGTTGGCCGCGGCAAGGAGCGGCAGATCAATATGCGCTTTCTCGCCATGACGAACCACTATGTTTACGAGCCCGAGTTTTGCAATCCGGCGGCGGGATGGGAGAAAGGCCAGGTTGAGAAGAACGTCCGGGATGCTCGTCACCAGATGCTGCAAGGGATGCCGGACTTTCCAGATCTTGCCGCGCTGAATGCCTGGCTGGAAGAGCGTTGCCTCGAGTTGTGGCGGGAGACCCCGCATGGCAAACAGTCAGGCACCATCGCCGATGTCTGGGCCGAGGAGCGCGCCGCCCTGATGCCGCTGCCCGTCGCGTTTGATGGCTTTGTGGAGTTGAGCAAGCGGGTCTCACCCACATGCCTGATCAGCTTCGAGCGGACGCGCTACAGCGTTCCGGCCTCCTTTGCCAACCGTCCTGTCAGCCTGCGGATCTATCCGGACCGGCTGGTCGTGGCGGCCGAGGGCAACATCCTGTGCGAACATGTGCGCGTGATCGAACGCAGCCACAAGTTGCCATCAAAGACGATTTACGACTGGCGGCATTATCTGGCGGTCGTGCAAAGGAAGCCCGGAGCCCTTCGCAACGGCGCGCCCTTCCTGGAGTTACCGCCTGCGTTCAGACAGTTGCAGGATCACATGTTGCGCAAGCCCGGTGGTGATCGCGAGATGGTCGACATCCTTGCCTTGGTGCTACACCACGATGAGCAAGCCGTGCTGACCGCCGTGGAACTCGCCCTCGCAGAGGGTGTGCCGACCAAGACGCACGTGTTGAACCTGTTGCACCGGCTGGTCGACGGCAAGGTGGTTGGCGGGCCGCCCCTTGATACCCCGCAGGCGCTGGTCCTGCGCCGTGAACCCAAGGCAAACGTCGAACGCTATGACGGCCTTCGCAGCCAGATCGCCGGAGGCCACCATGCGTCATGATCCAGCCGCTGGTGCCATCGTCATCATGCTGCGCAGCTTGAAGATGTATGGCATGGCCCAGGCCGTGACCGACCTGATCGAACAGGGCGCGCCAGCTTTTGAAGCTGCAATCCCGATGCTCGCGCAAGTGCTGAAGGCCGAATTGGCCGAGCGCGAGGTGCGCTCCATCGCCTATCACATGAAGTCCGCGCGGTTCCCGGCCTACAAGGATCTCTCGGGCTTCGACTTTGCCGCCAGCGAGATCAACGAGGCCACTGTCAAGGCACTGCATCGCTGCGAGTTCATGGATGGCGCCCAGAACGTGGTCCTGATCGGCGGTCCGGGAACTGGCAAAACCCATGTTGCAACCGCCCTCGGCATCCAGGCCATTGAGCATCATCGTCGCAAGGTTCGCTTCTTCTCGACCATCGAACTGGTCAATGCCCTCGAACAGGAAAAGGCCAAGGGAAAGGCCGGGCAGATCGCCGAAGCCCTGACCAAGCTCGACCTCGTGATCCTGGATGAACTTGGCTATCTGCCCTTCAGCGCATCGGGTGGGGCCCTGCTGTTCCATCTGCTGAGCAAACTCTACGAACGCACCAGCGTCGTTATCACCACCAACCTGAACTTCAGCGAATGGGCCACGGTCTTTGGCGATGCCAAGATGACCACGGCCTTGCTCGACCGCCTCACCCACCGCTGTCACATCCTGGAAACCGGCAACGACAGCTTCCGGTTCAAGGCAAGCTCAGCAGCTGCAGCCCGGAAAAAGAAGGAGACAAGCCCGACCTTGACCCCAGCATGAACCGAAATCCATAATCAGAGGTGGCTCACTTCTCGGTGAAAAAACCGGCTCAGTTCTGAGTGAAAAACAACAATTAACCGCCTTCTCCCCGATTTCGCCCATTCGTTGACTGGCAGTAATCTTCTTGTTCACGCTATGACCCGTACCTTCCACATAACAGAGATAGCACTTCAATCAGCGTCTCGTAAGGCGCAGACTACATCATGTAGGACATGATGGTTAGATGCTTGATCCCATGGTTTGATGTTGAGATCCATTCGGAGGAGTGGAAGGCAGTACTGAGGAACAAGTTGGTCACGAGAGCGCCTCGACCATCAACCCATCATTCCGATCAGAGGTCGACCTGGCTTCTGTCGCGCGTGTCTCGACGATCTGCCACATGCGATAGCGCCCCTGCCCCGTGACTTCCCGGATCAGGCCTCGTTCCTCCAACCAGTCGATGTTGCGCTGAACCGTTGCCCGATGCGCGCCTGTCAGTTTTCTGGCCAGCTGTACTGAAACCAGCGGCCAGCTTGTGAATAGGTCCCGCAGCATCGGTGGAGTCTTGCCCGAGAGCGGCGCCATTGTTCGCTCCGCCGCTGCCGCCCAAGCCTCAATCTCCTCCAGCTTGCGCAGGGCTGCGAATGCCGCGCTCTCCATCGCGTTCAGCCAGCGCGCCAATCGGGCGGGCGGGTCCCCGATCGCGCGGAAGCCCCCTCCCCCGCCCATGGCGATGGGTGCGAAGATTGCGCCCGGAGCGCTCCCCGACGGCGCGAGATCGGCGATCGCGACACGCGCAGCCGTCACCGCAGCCTCCAGTGGGTCATCGACCGGCGAAAGCTCCGCGACATGCCAGAGATGGAAGCCCATGCAGGCCCGCGTAACGGGGTGGAGGTCTTCCGCCTGATCCATCATCGCGAGCCATCCGGCAGCCCGCTGCTCGAAGGCTCCACGCTCCGCCATTTCGAGCACGCGGAATGGCGCCTTGTCTTCTTCGAAGCGCTCCCCCTGCCCCGTACGGTCGCGCCGATCAAGGAAGGTCTCGAGATCACCGACACCCGAGCGACGCGCCAACGGCGCAGGTCCGCCGGTCAGCCGCCGCACGGTCCAGCCGATCCGGTACAAGGCCTGTGCATCATCCGTTACAGTCGAAACCCTCAGCGCCACGTAGAGCGACAACCGGTCGAGGCCGATCCGGTCCTGCGTGAGCCAGCTCAGGTCCGCAGCCTCGATCAGGGCGAGCCGTTGCCGCCAGCCGGCCGGGCCCCGGCGCAGGCGTTCATCGAGGATCCCCAGCCGGGCCGCGACGCGAGCAAGCTGTGCCGCCTGCCCGGCCTCGGCCGCGCGCCAGGCATCGACGACATCGGATTCCTTCGCCTCATGCACAGGTCCGGGTGGCAGGTAATCCGGTTCGTCCTCGAGCGGCCCGGGCAAGAACCAGAGAGGATCTGTCGCAAACATTTGCGTTGACGGGTGTCTCCAAGGGGACCCACGATCCT
>CAMFII010000019.1 GCA_945952585.1 uncultured Rhodobacter sp. | reverse complement strand
GAGGTAATCCCAGTAAATGCAGTGTTTACTGACGGTTGATGCAGACGACCTTTGCTTGCGTCATCTCCTCGTAAGCAAAGCGCACGCCTTCGCGGCCAAGGCTGCCATACTTGAACCCGCCGAACGGCATGGCGTCAAAGCGGTAGTCCGAGGAGTCGTTCACCATCACCCCGCCCGCCTCGATCCGGCTGGAGGCGTCCAGCGCAATGTCGAGGCGCGAGGTGAAGATCCCGGCGTGCAGGCTGAAATCGACCGCATTGGCCAGATCAATGGCCTGGTCGAAACTGTCGAACGGTTCCAGCGTCACCACCGGGGCAAAGGCCTCGTCGCACCAAAGCGCGGCGTCATGCGGGACGCCCTCCAGGATCGTGGGGTGGTACAGCGCACCTGCGCGCCGATGGCCGGTCAACACCCGCGCGCCGGCGTTCAGCGCCCGACTGACAAGCTGTTCGGCACCCATCGCCGCCGCTTCGGTGATCATCGGGCCGACATCGGTCGCCTCGTCCTGCGGGTCGCCAGTGCGCAAGGTTTCGGTCTGGGCGACAAAGGCCGCCCGGAAGGCGTCGTAGACCGGGCGCTGGATCAGCATGCGCTGGGTGCCGATGCAGTTCTGCCCCGCCGCCCAGAACGCCCCCGAAACGCAGGCCTCGACCGCGAGGTCCAAAGCCGCATCGGCCATGACGATGACGGGCGCATTGCCTCCAAGGTCCATCGCAAGCTTCTTCAGCCCCGCCAGGCGAGAGATCGCTTCGCCGGTCCCGAAGCCGCCGGTGAACGAGATCATGCGGATCGGTCGCGCCGCAACCAGCGCCTTGCCAAGGTCGGGACCACCGACGACCGGCGTCACGACCTCGGTGGGCAGCCCGGCTTCAATCAGCACCTCCACAAGGGCCAGGGCGGACAGCGGTGCAAGTTCCGAAGGTTTCAGAATCACGGCATTCCCCCCGGCGATGGCCGGGCCAAGCTTGTGCGCCACCAGATTGAGCGGATCGTTGAACGGGGTGATGGCCAGGATGATCCCCAAGGGTTCGCGCGTGAACCAGCCGATCCGGTTTTCCGAACCGGCATAGGCGTCGAAGGGAATGACTTCGCCTGCACCACGCTTTGCCTCTTCGGCTGACAGCTTCAGCGTGTTGATGCAGCGCGTGACCTCTTTTCGGGCCTGACGAATGGTCTTGCCAGCCTCCGCGGTGATCTGCTGCGCAAAGCGTTCCGCCCGCGCCCCGACAAGCGCCGCCGCCGTTTCAAGGATCTGCGCGCGACAATGGCGCGGCATCGCACGGGCAACAGTCTGCCCCTGGGCAGCCCGGGCCAAGATCTGCGGCAGGTCTTGCGGAGGCGTCACGGGCACCTGTCCCGTGACCGACCCGTCGAAGGGGTTCATCACCGGAAAGGTGGCGGATTCGGCCTGCTGTGTGCTTTTCAATGCGATCATCGGTTCCGTCCTTGGCAAGTCAAAGCGGTCCAGCGGTGGCGGGACCGGCGATCTGGCGAAACTGCGCCCTTTGGTGATGCAGCGCGTCGGGGGTGCGCGGTCAGGCCACGGCCTTTTCGCGAGTCAACTGGTCCATAACCTCGCGCACGGCGGCTTCGGCGATGTCCACAATGGCGTCCACCTCCTCGCGGGTCGTGACCAAGGGCGGGGCGAAACCCAGAATGTCGCCATGCGGCATGGCGCGGGCAATCAGGCCGCGCGCCCGGGCCGCTGCCGAGATCTTGGCGCCGACTTTCAGGGCCGGATCGAAGCGCTGCTTCTTGTCCCGGTCGGCCACGAATTCAAGCGCCGCCATCAACCCGACGCCGCGCACTTCGCCGACGATGGGAAGCTGCGCAAAGACCTGCCGCAGCCGGTCCTGGAAATAAGCGCCGGTGGTGCGGGCATTGCCGGGCAGGTCCTCACGCTCGACAATATCCAGCACGGCATTGGCGCAGGCCACGCCAATCGGGTGGCCCGAATAGGTGTAGCCGTGGCTGAAGGCACCGACCTTGTCGGCCCCGTCTTCGATCACCTTGTAGACCTTTTCGCCGATGATGGCCGCCGACAGCGGGACATAGGCCGAGGTCAGGCCCTTGGCGACAGTGATCAGGTCGGGCTCGATGTCGTATTTGGTGCAGCCGAACAGCGCGCCGGTGCGGCCAAAGCCCGTGACCACCTCGTCCGCGATCAGAAGCACGTCATATTTGCGCAGCACCGCCTGAATGGCCGCCCAATAGCCCGCCGGGGGCGGGGTTATGCCCCCCGTTCCCAGAACCGGCTCGCCGATGAAGGCACCTACAGTGTCGGGGCCTTCGTGCAGGATCATCGCCTCAAGCTCGGCCGCGCGGCGGGCGGAAAACTGTTCTTCGCTTTCGCCGGGTTCCGCGCCCCAATAGTGATGCGGCGCGCCGGTGTGGCGGATCAGGCCCATCGGCAGGTCCATGTGGTCATGGTAAAAGCTCATCCCGGTCATCGACCCGGAAACGACCGAGCAGCCATGATAGCCCCGATCGCGCGAAATGATCTTCTTCTTGCCCGGTTTGCCACGCAGGTTGTTGTAATACCACACAAGTTTCGCCTGCGTCTCATTGGCATCCGACCCCGACATGCCATAGAACACCTTGCTCATCTTGCCCGGGGCCATCCGCACCAGACGGTCGGACAGGATCGCCAGCTGGTCGGTCGTATGCGCGGCGTAAGAGTGGTAATAGGCCAGCTGATGCGCCTGCCTGGAAATGGCATCGGCCACCTCGTCGCGGCCATAGCCGATGTTGACGCAGTAAAGCCCGGCGAAAGCGTCGATATAGCTGTTGCCCCTGGCGTCCTGGATGCGGATGCCCTTGCCCCCGGTGACGATGGTCGGATCGCCCGCCTTGCCGCTGGCATAGTCTTTCGCCTGGGTGAAGGGATGCAGCACACTGGCGCGGTCCATCTCGGCGATCTGGGAAAGGCTGTGATCCATCTGCGGCTCCTGAGGCAAGGGGGTTCGGCACAGGATATCGGGTTGCTCTTGCGGTTTGCGGCGTAGTTCTGGCGTTTCGCGCAGGAATCCTGCTATTTATCTGAAAACGACACAGGAAAGCTGCGCATGACCCTGGATGCGATTGATCTGAAGATTCTCCGCGCCCTGCAAGAGAACAACCGCCATTCCAGCGAGGTTCTGGGCGGGATGGTCGGCCTGTCGCCAACCGCCTGTCAGCGCCGGATGAAGCGGCTGCGTGAAGACAAGGTGATCGAGGCGGATCTCTCGGTCATTTCGCCCAAGGCCATCGGGCGCGAGCTGACGACGCTGGTGCATGTCACGCTGGAACGCGAGCGCGCCGATATCATCGACCGCTTCAAGGCGGCGATCCGCACCACGCCGGAAATCATGACGGGCTACTACGTCACCGGCGATGCCGATTTCGTGCTGGTGGTGACGGCGCGCGACATGGAGGATTTCGAACAGTTCACCAGGCGCTTCTTCTATGGCAACCCCGATATCCGGGGGTTCAAGACCATGGTGGTGATCGACCGGGTGAAGGCGGGGTTCGCGCTGCCGATAGGCTAGGCCTGCAGGATCGTGCCGGCCTGCGGGTGGCGGGCGCGGACATGAGTGGCGATGGCGGTATCCTGCACGCCGGTGCCGGTGAGATCGCAGATCGTGACATCCTGCGGGCTGTGGCGGCCAGGCCTTGCGCCGGTGATGACCTCGCCCAGTTCGGCCGGGCGGCCCTTGGTCCACAGACCGGCGGCCAGCGCCGCCTCCATCTCGCCCGAGACTTCGCACTGGCTTACCCGGTCGCAGACATAGGCATCGGCGGCGGCAAGGGCACGCGGGTCGATTTCATTCTTGCCCGACTGGTCCGAGCCCATGGCGGTGATATGCAGCCCCGGATGCAGCCATTCGGCGCGGATCAGCGGCGCGCGGGCGGGCGTCGTTGTGACCACAAGTTGCGAAGCCCGGACAAGGGTTTCCGCGCTGTCGACCGCCTGCGCCTGAACGCCAAGACGGGCGGCCAGATCATCGGCGCAGGCGCGGGCCTTTACCGGATCGCGGCCATGAACCAACAGGCGCTGGAAGGGCCGTACCAGATGGGCCGCCTGCATCTGCAGCCGCGCCTGGACCCCGGTGCCGATGACACCAGCCGTTTCGACCATTTCGGGTGCCAGAAGGCGGGCGGCCACCGCGCCGGCTGCGGCGGTGCGGATGTCGGTCAGATAGCCATTGTCCAGAAACAGCGATTGCACCAGCCCGGTCTTGGCCGAGAACAGGATCATCAGCCCGTTCAGGCTGGGCAGGCCCAAGGCTGGGTTGTTGAAAAAGCCGGGGCTGACCTTGATCGCAAAGCCGTCAAAGCCGGGGATATAGGCGGTTTTCACATCCACCTCGCCATGCGCTGCGGGCAGGTCCATCGACAGGATCGGCGGCATCACCACCCCGCCCGATGCCAGCGCGGCAAAGGCGGCCTCGATCACGTCTACCGTGGTCAGGTCAAGCGCGACGATCCGGCGCAGTTCGGCCTCGGTGACGATCTGGATGTCATGCGCCATAGGGTCTGCCCTTCAGGAAAATGTCGCCGATCTGCAGGTCGCACCCCGCGACGATATCGGCAAAGCTGGTCATGTCGGTGTTGCGCCCGGTCAGGATGGTTGCCGCAGGCCCACCAAGCCGCACGGCCCCCGTCATCACCGCCGCCAGTCCCACGACCGCGCTGCCCTCGGCCACCATGCGGTCATGGAAGAACAGCGCCTGCATGGCGTCGCGGATTGCCACCTCGTCCACAAGCACAACCTCGTCCAGAAGATCGCGGCAGAGCGCCAAGGTCAGCCGGTTCTGCAACCCGATCCCACCGCCCAGACTGTCGGCCAGCGACGGGTATTCCGTCACCGCCACCGGATGACCCGCTGCAATGGACGCCTGCATCGCCGCGCCGCGTTCCATCGAGATGCCGATGACGCGCAGGCCGGGCTTGATCGCCTTGGCGGCCAGCGCCACCCCGGCGGCAAGGCCCCCGCCTGACAGCGGTAGAAGCAGCGTGGACAGGTCAGGCCGGGCGGCCAGAAGTTCCAGCCCGATGGTCCCCTGCCCGGCGATGACACGGGCATCGTCAAAGGGCGGGATTTCCACCAGCCCCTCGGTCGCCACAAGCGCCCGGCTTTCTTTGGCGGCATCGTCCTGTGACCGGCCGATGATCCGCACCTCGGCCCCAAGGGCGCGGATGCCCGCGACCTTGGCGGCAGGCACAAGCGCCGACATGCAGACCACGGCACGCAGGCCCATCTCGCGGGCGGCATAGGCGATGGCGCGACCGTGGTTGCCGGTGGAACAGCACACCACCCCCGGCGCGTCGGGCGGCAGGGCGGCCAGCGCAGTCAGCGCCCCTCGCAGCTTGAACGCGCCCATCGGTTGCGTGGTTTCAAGCTTGAGCAGCATCTCTTGCCCCAGGCCGGGGATTTGCGACGGCACCAGCGGTGTGCCGTCGGCCCGGCCCCGGATCACCTTGGCCGCAGCCAGCACATCGGCCAGCGTCAGCGGCTTAATCGGCATCCTTGACCGCCCGCAGGAATTGCTGCGTCCGTTCCCGCTGCGGGTTGGTGAAGAACTGCTCGGGTGCGGCCTGTTCCTCGATCCGACCCTTGTAGAAGAAACAGATCCGGTCCGAGATGTCGCGGGCAAAGCCCATCTGGTGCGTGACCATCAGCATGGTCAGATCATGTTCGGCGACCAGCTTGCGAATGACCTGCGTCACCTCGCCGATCACCTCGGGGTCAAGCGCCGAGGTCACCTCGTCAAAGAGCATGATCCGCGGCCGCATCGCCAGTGCGCGGGCAATCGCCACGCGCTGCTGCTGGCCCCCGGACAGGCGCGAGGGGTGCTGGTCCTTCTTGTCGATCATGCCGACCATCGCCAGAAGCTCCTCGGCCCGTGCCCGCGCCTCGGCCTTGGGCAGGCCCAGCACCTGCACCGGACCCTCCATGCAGTTCTGCAGCGCGGTCATGTGCGGAAACAGGTTGAAATGCTGGAAACACATGCCGATCGAGGCCCGCATCCGCCGCAGATGCGCCTCGTCTGCGGGGACCAGACGCCCGTTTCGGACCATGTGGGTCAGGGGCTTGCCATCGACATAGATCACGCCGTCATTGATCGTCTCCAGCGTCATCAGCATGCGCAGGACCGTGGTCTTGCCCGAACCCGACGGACCGATCACCGACACCATCTCGCCTTGCTGGATGTCCAGGTTCAGGCTGTCCAGCACGACCAGCGAGCCATAGCTTTTGGTCACGTTCATGAAGCGCACCATCGGGCGGTCGCTTTCGGGCAGTTCCAAGGGATAGGCGGACAGATCCATGACTCAAAGCCCCAGTTTGCGGCGCAGCCGACGTTCGCCCAGGCGGACAAGACCTGCCGTGGGCAGCGACAGCGCAAGAAAGATCAGACCGACCAACGTGTAAGGCTCAAGAAAGCGGTACGTTTCCGAGCCGATGGAATTGGCCGCCTGCATCAGTTCGGTCACCCCGATCACCGACAGCATCGGCGTGTCCTTTAAGATGCCGACCAGATAATTGCCCATGCCCGGCACGGCATGCGGCAAGGCTTGCGGCAGAATGATGCGCACATAGCTGTCGCGGGTGGTCAGGTTCAGGGCGCGGCAGGATTCCCACTGGCCGCGCGGCACGGCTTCGATCCCGGCGCGGTAAACCTCGGCCAGATAGGCCGAATAGTGCAGGCCGATGGCGATCATCCCGGCAACCCAGGGCGACAGCGTGATGCCGACCTGCGGCCCGACGTAGAAGATGAAGAAGATCTGCACGACCAGAGGGGTCGAACGGATGAACTCCAGCACCTCGCGCAACAGGGTGCGCGGCAGGCGACCGGAGCTGCGCAGCGCCAGCGCGAAGACCAGCCCCAGGATCATGGCGATCCCATAGCCGACCCCAGCCGCGATCAGGGTGTTGATCGTGGCCCGCAGCAGGCGCGGCAGGATTTCGAAGGCGAATTCCCAGTTCCAGTCAAAAGTCATGCCCGGCCAAGCCTCCGCGCCATGGCCCGTTCCAGCCCGCGCATCGCGGGGGTGATCAGCACCCGGGCCAGAAGGTAGTAGACAAGCAGCGCCGCCCCGAACGCCTCGGCCGACCGGAAGGTGGCACCGTTGATCTGCTTGGCCACGAACATCAGGTCGGGCACGGCGATCAGCGCGACAAGGGCGGTGCCCTTCAAAAGCTCGATCATCAGGTTGCCCCAGGGCGGCAGCATCAGCACCAGCGCCTGCGGCAGGATGATTCGCCGCATCCGCTTGGCGGGCGACATCGACAGGGCATATCCCGCCTCCCACTGTCCGCGTGGAACGGCTTGGATCGCGCCGCGCACGATCTCGGCGCCATAGGCCCCGACGTTCAGGCCGACCGACAGGAACCCGGCCTCGAATTTGGGCAGGCTGATCCCGAACAGGGGCAGTACGAAGAAAATCCAGTACAGCTGGACCAGAAGCGACGTGCCCCGGAAAAGTTCGATGTAGACGACCGAAAGGCTGCGGACCGGCCACAGGGACGACAGGCGGCCAAGTCCTGCCGCAAGTGCCGCTACGCAGGCGACAAGGGCGGCAAGAATGAACTGGGCACAGGTGACCAGCGCGCCGTCAAGCAGCCTTGGGCCATAGGTTTGCAGGAACTCCCACATCGCCGGTCTACCCCTTGGTTATGCGAAAGGGCGGGGCCGGAACGTCCGACCCCGCATGTTGGGTGCCTAGCGGTTCGCGCAGACCCATTCCGTCGTCTTGTCGCCGGGCAGCATGGCTTCCGAGTAGCCGTACTCAGCCACCGCAGCCAGCATTTCGGGCGAGCCGAGATAGTCTTTCTGCGCCGCGTTGAACCGGTCAAGGAAGTCCTGGTCTTCCTTGCGGAAGCCCACGCCGGCCCAGTTGAACGACTCTTCCGGCATGGCGGACGGATCGACGATTTCGACTGCGCCGCCGGAGCTGTCGGCCAGCTGTTTCATCGTCGGATAGGTGCCGGTCCCGGCATCGGCCCGGCCAGCGGTGACGGCCGCAAGAATCTCGGTCGGGCCGGGGACGATCATGATCTGATCTTCGGTCACGCCCGCAGCCTTTGCGGCGTCGATGTTGGAATAGCCCGCCCCCGTCACCAGCATCACGGCCTTGTCCTTGACGTCGGTGTAGGTCTGGATGCCCTTGGGGTTGCCCGGAGCCACGATGAACCCGTCGCCGATCTTGGCCATCGGCTCGGAAAAGGCGATGTTCTCGCAGCGCGCAGCCAGGATGTTCATGCCCCCGGTGATGATGTCGAACTGGCCTGCGTTCAGGCCGGGGATCAGCCCGCCCCACTCGGTCTCGACGGTCTCGATGTTGGTATAGCCCATCTTGGCCAGCACGCCGATCACCTCGGCATTCACAAAGCCCTTGGGGGTGCCATCCTCGCCAGGATAGGCAAACGGGATTTCATTGGCAAAGCCGATGCGGATGGTGTCGCCCGCTGCGATGCGGTCTTCCAGCGGGCCTGCCAGGGCGGCAATGGCCGAAACGCCAAGCCAAAGACCGGCCAGCGCCGTCGTCGTCAGGGTAGACATCTTCATATCGGATCCTCCTGTTTGGCGGTGGGTTGTTCATGGATTTCTCCGCCTGTTGTATACAACACAAGAAATCTTCAAACTGTGTCAAGCGATTTTGCCGCAAAATGACGGGTAAGTGGATTATTGCTTGCAAAATTCCGAACTCTGTCCCTATTCTTGTATACAACATGCCACCCCAGTGAGAAATCATGACCCCGCAGAATGCCCCTTTCAGCCAAGCTGAATATGACCGCCGAATCGCCCTGACCCGTGCCGCGATGGCCAAGGCGGGCCTGGACGCGATCTTTGTCACCGACCCGTCAAACCAGGCCTGGCTGACGGGCTATGATGGCTGGTCGTTCTACGTCCACCAGGGCGTCATCCTGACGATGGAAGGCGAGCCGCATTGGTGGGGTCGCCACATGGACAGCCTTGGTGCCTTGCGCACCTGCTGGATCGCCCCGCCTTCGATCCACGGCTATGCCGACAGCTATGTGCAGTCGACCGTGCGCCACCCGATGCAGGACCTTGCCCGCATCCTGCGCGACATGGGGCTGGAACAGGCCCGCGTCGGGGTGGAGATGGAGAATTACTACTACTCGGCCAAGGCGCATGCGGTGCTGGGTTCGGAGCTTTCAAAGGCAACGCTTGTCGATGCCACCGCTTTGGTGAACTGGCAGCGCCTGGTGAAATCGGCCGAAGAGATCGTCTTCATCCGCAAGGCCGCCGCGATTTCCGAAAAGATCGTGCGGACGGCCATCGACCTGTCGCGCCCGGGCCTGCGCAAGAACGAACTGGTGGCCGAGATCTCCCGCGCCGGGCTGATCGGCGTGGGCGAGGATTGGGGCGACTATCCCGCCATCGTGCCGCTGACGCCATCGGGCATGGACGCCACCGCCGCGCATCTGACTTGGAACGGCGCGCCGATGAAGGCGGGCGAGGCGACGTTCTTCGAACTGTCGGGCTGCTATCGTCGCTACCATGCTCCGCTCTGCCGGACCGTCTATCTGGGCCAGCCCCCCGCCGAGATGCGCCGCGCCGAAGAGGCGCAGATCGAAGGGATCGAGGCCGGCCTTGCCGCCGCCCGCGCGGGCAACCAGACCCGCGACATCGCCCAGGCCTTCATGGATGTGCTGAAGAAATACGGCATCCACCGCGAGGGCCGGATGGGCTATCCGATCGGCCTGTCCTATCCGCCCGATTGGGGCGAACGCACCGCCTCGATCCGCACCGAGGACGAGACGGTTCTGCAACCCGGCATGGTCTTTCACTTCATGCCCGCGCTCTGGATGGACAGCTGGGGGTTGGAGACCACCGAAACCATCCTGATCGGCGACACCGGCCCGGCCCAGGCGCTGTGCCAGGTCGAACGCAAACTGTTCGTCAAGGAGTAAGCCTTGGACCACATGACCCGCACCCGCGAGATTCTGGGCCAGCTGATTGCCTATCCCACGGTTTCGGCCGACAGCAATCTGGCGCTGATCGAGCATCTGGCAGGCCTGCTGGCCGACGCCGGGGCGCGGGTCGAGGTGTTCCGCGATCCCAGTGGCGGCAAGGCCAATCTCTTTGCCACCATTGGCCCCGACATCGACGGCGGCATCCTTCTGTCCGGCCATTCCGACGTGGTGCCGGTGGCCGATCAGGCCTGGACCTCTGACCCCTGGGCGATGGTGGAACGCGACGGGCGGCTTTACGGGCGCGGCACCTGTGACATGAAGGGCTTTATCGCTGCCGCCGTGGCGTTGGCGCCCGTCTATGCGCAAAAGGCCATCGCCCGGCCGATCCATTTCGCCGTTACCCATGACGAAGAGATCGGCTGTCTGGGTGCGCAAGCGCTGGCCCCGCTTCTGCAGGCGCGCGGGGTGAAGCCGCGCGTCGCCATCATTGGCGAGCCGACGCTGATGCGGGTGATCGAGGGGCACAAGGGCTGCTACGAATATTCGGTGCATTTCACCGGGCTTGAGGGTCACGGTTCGGCCCCCGAACGCGGGGTGAATGCGGTGGAATATGCGGTGCGCTATGTCGCCCGGCTGCTGGAGCTGCGCGAGGTTCTGAAGGCCCTCGCCCCCCCCGACAGCCGGTTCGAGCCGCCCTGGACCACGATCAACACCGGCGCGCTGGTCGGCGGTGTGGCCCATAACGTCATCGCCGGAAAGGCGCGGGTGGACTGGGAAATGCGCCCGGCCCAGCCCGGCGACGCCGATCTGGTCAAGGCCGACCTGCATGAATTCTGCACCCACCACCTGCTGCCGGGGATGCGCGCGGTGGCCCCCATGGCCGATATCATCACCGAAGTGATCGGCGAGGTGGATGGGCTGATTCCGACCAGCGAGAACGAGGCGCGCGAGATCGCGCTGGCGCTGACCGGGGCCAACGGCGCGGGCCTGGTGCCCTTTGGCACCGAGGCAGGGATCTTTCAGGCCATGGGCATGCAGGCGGTGATCTGCGGCCCCGGCTCGATCGAACAGGCCCACAAACCCGACGAATTCATCGCACTGGAGCAACTGGCCGAGGGCATCCGCTTTCTGGAACGCCTGGGAGACCGGCTTCAGGTCGCCCCATGACTGCCTTCTGGCGGGCCGCCCCCTTTGTCTTTCTGATCCTGTGGTCGGGGGGTTATGGCTTTGCCAAGCTGGGCCTGCAACATGCCGAACCGATGACCCTTCTGGCCCTGCGCTATGGGTTGGCGGTGGTGGTGCTGGTCCCCCTTGCCCTGCTGCTGCGACCGCAATGGCCGGTGGGCGCACGGCATTGGGCAGCGGTGGCGGTGACGGGGTTTCTTATTCAGGGCGTCTATTTCGGCCTGGCCTATCTGGCGATGAAGCAGGGGATGAACGCCGGGACCACCGCCATCATCATGGCGCTGCAGCCCGCCCTTGTCGCCGCCGCATCGCCACTGATCGGCGGCAAGCGCGGGGGACTTCTTCTGTGGTCGGGGCTGGGGATCGGCTTTTGTGGCGTCCTGCTGGCGGTCTGGTCCGAGGGGTCGCTGGGTCCAAGCCCGATTGGCGCGGCGCTTCTGGCACTTGGGGCTCTGGCCGGGATCAGCGGGGCCACGCTGTTCGAAAAGGCCCTGGGCCGCAAGACCGACCCGGTGGCCGGAGGGCTGGTTCAATATGCCGTGGGCTTCACGCTGGTTGCCCCGGTGGCCGTGGCCACTGAAAGCCTGTCGATCGACTGGCAGCCGGGCCTGATCGTCGCGCTGGTCTGGCTGGTCCTGGGCAATTCGCTGATCTCGATTTCGCTTTACATCGCCATGATCGCGCGCGGCGATGCCACGCGGATTTCGGCGCTGATGTATCTCGTGCCGCCGCTTGCGATGGCCCTTGCATGGGCGCTGCTGGACGAACCCCTGCGTCCCCTGGCGCTTGCCGGATTGGCCTTGTCAGCCGTTGGGGTCTATATCGTGACACGCCAGACGAGATGAGGGTGCCGTGAACTTTCCAGCCGAAAGCCTGCCCACCGCCCGCGACCGCTTTGACAGGATGCACAAGGTCCTGCGCAATCGCATCTGTGTTCTGGACTATCCCCCCGGCACCCGGTTGTCAGAGGAGGATCTGGCAGCAGAGTTCGGGACCAGCCGCACACCCTTGCGTCGGGTTCTGGTCCGGCTGGAAGGCGAAGGCCTGTTGCAGTCGGTGCATGGTGTCGGGACCTTTGTCACCGATGTCGACATCGAGGCGCTGGAACAGACCTATCAGCTGCGAATGGAACTGGCCGAGCTTCTGGGGGTCCTTGGCCCGAACCCGCCCGACCCCGCCCTGTGGGACCGTTTGCAGCTGCTGTCGGCCGAGGTTCGCGCGTTGGCCAATGCGCCCGACGCCCGGCGCTTTGGGGAACTGAACATGGAGTTCTTCCACGAATTCCACGGCATCACCTCGAACCTTCCGCTGCGCGAGATCTGCGAGCGTCTGTTCCTGCAGACCGCCCGGATCTGGCTGAAATCCATGGCAGCCGCGCGCATTGACGTGGCTGCAGAAGTGCGGATCTTTGCAGACGAGATCGACGAAGTCCTGCGCGCCCTGGCGATTGGCGACGTCCGATCCGCCGCGCTGATCCATCGCACGCATATTTCAATGAGTTATACGAGGATGCGCATCGCGTCACGAAACCTCTAGTAGGTTGTATTCTGTAGAGTGCCATCCAATTTATTAAGTCAATCGATGCAATTATTTTTTGTGCTCGCAGAAGGATAACGCGTCTACTCTGGTTTTGTCGATTGGACGAAAAGTGACGCTAATGGCACGCAAGTGATTCTGCCTGTGAGGACGGCCCACTGATCCATAGGGGTGCGTTGGATCAGTACGAGCGGTAGTGAATGGGACCACGGCAATCGGCAACAGCGCGTCGATGCTGTCGCCATTTCATATGGTTTAGCCAGAGACGTCGCAGGGTCTGAGTTATGAGCGTTTGGCGCGTCTTGCTCATTTGGGACTTATCCCCCG
>CAMFII010000018.1 GCA_945952585.1 uncultured Rhodobacter sp. | reverse complement strand
ACGCCATCCCCGCGCAACTGCTGGCCTACCACACCGCCATCGCCAAGGGCACCGACGTCGACCAGCCCAGAAACCTCGCCAAATCGGTCACGGTGGAATGACGGCGGACGAGGCGCTGGCCCAACTCGTAGCGCTTGGCGATCCCGTCCGCGCGGAGGGGGCGGCAGCCTATCACAAGGCGCCTCGCCGCTACCTGGGCGTACAGGTCCCCCAGATCACGGACCTGGCGACCGGCTGGCGCGAGGGGATGACGCCGGACGAGCGGGCGGCGCTGGCGGATGCCCTGTGGCAGACGGACATCCATGAGGCGCGGGTGGCTGCGGCAAAACTCCTGACCCAGGCGCGCATCCGGCCCGACGACGCGGTCTGGACCGTGCTCCTGTCCTGGGTGCCGAGCTTCGACGCCTGGGCCATCGCCGACCACGCCTGCGACGCCATCGAGCGGCGGCTGCTGGCGGACCCGTCGCGCCTTGATGTCGTTGAAAGCTGGACGCGCGACCCGTCGATGTGGGTGCGGCGCGCGGCGCTGGTTTCGACTTTGCCCTGGACCAAGATGAATTTCCCGAAAGCCGAGGACCTCGCCATCCGCGACCGGGTGCTGGGCTGGGCGGCAGGCTATGCCGACGACCGCGACTGGTTCATCCAGAAAGCCATCGCCTGGTGGCTGCGGGACCTGTCGAAGCACGATCCCGACCGGGTCCGCGCCTTCCTCGCCGAACATGGCGCACGGCTGAAACCCTTCGCGCGTAAGGAAGCCGCGAAGCACCTGGCTGGGTAGCGGCAAGGGTTTTCGAAAACCCTTGCCAAAATCCTTCGAAGGATTTTGGCGAGCGCCCAGCCCGGCGCGGCATCCGGCGATCTGTCGCGGCGTTTGCGACCGCCAGAAATGCACTGCCGCCCCGCGAGGGTCGGGGCGGCAGGCAGTCAGGTCGGAGTTTCAGAAGTTGTAGACGACTGAAACGCCGTAGACGAGCGGATCGACCTCGACCTTGCCGATATCGGCGCCGTTCAGCGTCACGTCGCTTTGTATGCCGATCCAGCGCGCATCCAGCCGGAGCGCCCAGTTGTCGTCGAAGGCGTAGTCGACGCCGACGTGACCGGCGAGACCCCAGGAATTCTCGATGCTGATGTCGCCCAGGGGCGAATCCGAGTCATAGAACAGCGTGTAGTTCACGCCGAGGCCGACGAAGGGCGTCCAGGCCGAGTTGTTCGCGAAGTGATACTGCAGCGACAGGGTCGGGGGCAGAACCTTGGTGCTGGCGGCGTCCACGCCGTTCAGCGACACGTTATGCTCGAACGGGACAGCGGCCAGAAGCTCGATGCCGACATTCTTGTAGACAAAGTATTCGCCGGTGATCGTCGGGCGGGTCGAGCTGTCGATGGTCGCATTGGCGCCGGCGAGATTGCCGTTATCCGTCTTCGGATCGACAGTCGCGATACCAAGGCTGACGGACCAGCTTCCGGCTTCCTGCGCCGCGGCGGGCAAAACGGCGGCAAATGCGATTACGGCTGCGGAAAAGAGAAGTTTCGCGTTCATCTTTCTGATTCCACTATCTAATTCGTGACGCCTGCTTCCTCCCGAATTCGTGATCGCGGCATGATCTGGATCAAACCTGCCGCCCCTGTGGCAACCCGCCGCAGCAGACCGTCTTGAAACGGTCATCTGCGCGCAGGGCAGGGCAACGCCATTGACGCGGTCGCGTCGATCCATCAGCAATCGGACATGACTGTGCCAGCCAGATCGGGGGAGCGATGACCGACCTAGGCAGCCTGCTGCCCGCCGGTAAGGAAAGCCTGCTGCACACGCAGTTTCCCGGCCTTGTCGAGGGCCTGACCTGGGTCGAGGCGGGGATCGACCTCTTCGCGATCCTGGTGATGCTCGCCGGCGTGCTGCGTTTCGCGGCTGCCTTCTTTGGGGCCGAACGGCGCAGGAATGGCCGGATTGCCGCCCTCGATACGGCGCGCATGGAGCTTGGACGCTACATTCTGGCCGGGCTGGAACTTCTGATCGTGTCGGACATCATCGAGACCGCGCTCAGCCTGCAGCTTTCCGACCTGGTCTTCCTGGGCCTTCTTGTGCTGATCCGCTCGGTCATCAGCTATTTCCTCGACCGCGAGATGGCCGAAATCGCGCGCCCCGGCGACGGTTCCGGCGCCTGACGCCCAAGATGGCTTCCTGACGAGAATCGTCCGGGATCCGATCTGCTACGGGTGGTGATGCTGCAATGCCGCATCAATCTCCCAGACAGGGTGGAATGCGCCCGGATTTTCGGCCGAAACGGCGTCGATCCTGCGGAAAAACGGGCTCTTGTCCGGCCACCTTCGGTTGACCCCGCGCAGGGGGCAGAGTAAACGGATCGCTGAACCGTGAGCGGGCCCCGACCGGCCCGCGTGCAAGCGATGCGCCAGCCGAAGGAGCCACCTGGTGGACCATCTTCTCCGAGAATATCTCCCAATTCTCATCTTTCTGGTCATCGCGGTCGGTCTTGGGATCGTCCTGATCCTCTCGGCGGCGATCCTGGCGGTCCGCAATCCCGACCCGGAAAAGGTTTCGGCCTACGAATGCGGATTCAACGCCTTTGACGATGCGCGGATGAAGTTCGACGTGCGCTTCTACCTCGTCTCGATCCTGTTCATCATCTTCGACCTCGAAGTGGCCTTCCTGTTTCCCTGGGCCGTGGCGTTCAAGGACGTCTCGATGGTGGGCTTCTGGTCGATGATGGTGTTCCTGGGCGTGCTGACCGTCGGCTTTGCCTATGAATGGAAGAAAGGGGCCCTGGAATGGGAGTGAGCACCTCTGCCAACCACGCGGGTGGCGACCACGAGGTGGCCGTCCAGGCCCTGAACGCCGAGCTTCAGGACAAGGGTTTCATCCTCACCTCGACCGAGGACATCATCAACTGGGCGCGCATCGGCTCGCTGCACTGGATGACCTTCGGTCTGGCCTGCTGCGCCGTTGAGATGATGCATACCTCGATGCCGCGCTATGACCTCGAACGCTTCGGCACCGCGCCCCGCGCCTCACCGCGCCAGTCCGACCTGATGATCGTCGCCGGCACGCTGACCAACAAGATGGCCCCGGCCCTGCGCAAGGTCTACGACCAGATGCCCGAGCCGCGCTATGTGATCTCGATGGGCTCCTGCGCCAATGGCGGCGGCTATTACCACTACAGCTATTCCGTCGTGCGCGGTTGCGACCGGATCGTGCCGGTCGATGTCTATGTTCCGGGCTGCCCGCCCACGGCCGAGGCGCTGCTTTACGGCATCCTGCAGCTGCAGCGGAGAATCCGCCGCACCGGCACCATCACGCGCTGAGGAGGCCCGCATGACCGACGCCGCAACGACCGGGGCGACCCGCGAGGCCCAGATCGCCGAGTCCCTCGCCGAACTGTCCGCGCATATCGAGCTGAAGAAGGGTAGCCTGCTTCAGGGCAATGCCATCGCCAATGGCGAGCTGACGCTGCGCGTCGCCGCCCAGAACCTGCTGGCGCTGGTCGAGTTCCTGCGCAGCGATGCGACCTGCCGCTTCTCGACGCTGATCGACATTACCGCCGTCGACTACCCCGAGCGCGAGGCGCGCTTCGACGTGGTCTACCACTTCCTGTCGATGTACCGGAACCAGCGCATCCGCGTGAAGGTCGGCACCGGCGACATGGAGATGGTGCCGTCGCTGATCTCGATCCACCCATGCGCGAACTGGTTCGAGCGCGAGGTGTTCGACATGTTCGGCATCCTGTTCTCGGGCCATCCCGACCTGCGCCGCATCCTGACCGACTACGGCTTCCGCGGCCATCCGCTGCGCAAGGACTTCCCGACCACCGGCTATATCGAGGTCCGCTATGACGAGTCGCGCAAGCGCGTCGTCTACGAGCCGGTGAAGCTGGTGCAGGAATACCGGCAATTCGACTTCATGTCGCCGTGGGAGGGTGCCGAATACATCCTGCCGGGCGACGACAAGGCCAAGGCCTGACGGGCCGAGGGGGAACAAGATGATGGACGGCAGCTTCGACGACGTTCTGACGGGCGAACAGCGCATCCGCAACTTCAACATCAACTTCGGCCCGCAACACCCTGCGGCGCATGGCGTTTTGCGCCTTGTGCTTGAGCTCGACGGCGAAATCGTCGAACGCTGCGACCCGCATATCGGCCTGCTGCATCGCGGCACCGAAAAGCTGATGGAAAGCCGGACCTACCTGCAGAACCTGCCGTATTTCGACCGGTTGGACTATGTGGCGCCGATGAACCAGGAGCATGCCTGGTGCCTGGCGATCGAAAAGCTGACCGGTACCGTCGTTCCGCGCCGGGCGCAGCTGATCCGCATTCTGTATTCCGAAATCGGCCGCATCCTGAACCACCTGCTGAACGTCACCACGCAGGCGATGGACGTGGGGGCGCTGACCCCGCCGCTCTGGGGCTTCGAAGAGCGCGAGAAGCTGATGATCTTCTACGAGCGCGCCTGCGGCGCGCGGCTTCACGCGGCCTATTTCCGTCCCGGCGGTGTGCACCAGGATCTGCCGCCCGACCTGCTGAACGACATCGAGGAATGGGCGACTCATTTCCCGAAGGTGCTGGACGACATCGACGGGCTTCTGACCGAGAACCGCATCTTCAAGCAGCGCAACGCCGATATCGGCATCGTCTCCGAGCAAGAGATCCAGCAATGGGGCTTCTCGGGCGTCATGGTGCGCGGGTCGGGCCTAGCCTGGGACCTGCGGCGTGCCCAGCCCTACGAATGCTACGACGAGTTCGACTTCAAGATCCCGGTCGGCAAGAACGGCGACTGCTATGACCGCTATCTCTGCCGCATGGCCGAGATGCGCGAGTCGACCTCGATCATCCATCAGGCCATCGCCAAGCTGCGCGAGCCGTCCGCCAAGACCGACGTGCTGGCGCGCGGCAAGATCACGCCGCCGAAGCGGGGCGAGATGAAGACCTCGATGGAGGCGCTCATCCACCACTTCAAGCTTTACACCGAGGGCTTCCACGTTCCGGCGGGCGAGATCTACGCCGCCGTCGAGGCGCCCAAGGGCGAGTTCGGCGTCTACCTGGTCGCCGACGGCACCAACAAACCCTATCGCGCCAAGATCCGCGCCCCGGGCTTTGCCCATCTTCAGGCGCTGGACCATCTCGGCAAGGGCCATCTGCTTGCCGACGTTTCGGCGCTGATCGGTTCACTGGACATCGTTTTCGGAGAGGTCGACCGCTGATGCTGCGCCGCCTTCACGCCCACCAGCCCGCGAGCTTCGCCTTCACCCCGGCGAACCTCGACTGGGCCAAGGGCCAGATCACCAAATACCCCGAGGGCCGTCAGGCCAGCGCCATTATCCCGCTTCTGTGGCGCGCGCAGGAGCAGGAAGGCTGGCTGACCCGCCCGGCGATCGAATATGTCGCCGACATGCTGGGCATGGCCTATATCCGGGCGCTGGAGGTTGCGACCTTCTACTTCATGTTCCAGCTGCAACCCGTTGGAACGGTGGCCCATATCCAGATCTGCGGCACCACGACCTGCATGATCTGCGGCGCCGAGGACCTGATTGCGGTCTGCAAGGAACTGATCGCGCCCAAGGCGCATCAGCTTTCGGCCGACGGCAAGTTCAGCTGGGAAGAGGTCGAATGTCTCGGCTCCTGCTCGAATGCGCCGATGGCCCAGATCGGCAAGGATTACTATGAGGACCTGACCCCTGCGAAGCTGCGCGAGCTGATCGCCCGCTTCTCGAAGGGGGATGTGCCGGTGCCGGGCCCGCAGAACGGCCGCTACGCTGCCGAGCCGCTGAACGGCCTGACCGCTCTGAAGGACTTCGAAAGCGGGCGGACCCAGTACAACGCCTCCGTGCAACTGGCCGTGGACATCGGCGACACGGTGAAGCGCATCGACGGCACCGAAGTGCCGCTGCTGACGCCCTGGCTTGGCAAGTCGGCCAAGTCGCCCGCTGCAAAGGCCGCTCCGAAGGTCGAGGCGAAGCCCAAGGCGGACCCCAAACCCAAGGCTGAAGCCAAGCCGAAGGCGGAACCCGCCGCGCTGGCCGACGTGCCTGCGCCCAAGGCGCCGCGCGCTCGCAAGAACGACGGGGCGACCGGCGTTCTGGCCGATGCCATCGCCGCCGCTTCGGCGCCGCGCAAGCCGCGGGGCCTCAAGGCTGCCCGCAAGGGCGTGGCAGACGACCTCAAGGCGATCGAGGGGATCGGGCCGAAGCTTGAAGAGCTGCTGCACAGCCTCGGCTACTTCCACTTCGATCAGATCGCCAAATGGACCGAGTCCGAGATCGCCTGGGTTGACGAGAACCTGCAAGGGTTCAAGGGCCGGGTGACCCGCGACAAGTGGGTGGCGCAGGCAAAACTGATCCTCGAGGTCGGGATGGAGGAATTCCTCCGCCGGGCCAAGACGAACGACTACTGAGGCGCCGTAGATGACCCCGGACCAGGATCGTCATCTCGCGCGGCAGGCCCGACTGGTGTCGGTGGTGCTGGCCGTGACGATGATCCTGTGGATGGGGGCGCAATGGCTGGGCGGGCAGATCGGGCTTGAGACCCGCTATGCCTTCCTGTTCGACATGGCCGCGATGGCCGCCTTTGTCTGGGCGCTGATCGTGACCACCCGCATCTGGCGCGCGCGCCGGAACAGCTGAGGACGAGACATGCTGAAGGATCAGGACCGGATCTTCACGAACCTCTACGGGATGCACGAGCGCACCCTCGCAGGCGCGAAGAAGCGCGGCCACTGGGACGGGACGGCGGCGATCATCGCCAAGGGCCGCGACTGGATCATCGACGAGATGAAGAAATCCGGCCTGCGCGGACGCGGCGGCGCGGGCTTCCCGACCGGCATGAAGTGGTCCTTCATGCCCAAGGTGTCGGACGGGCGTCCGGCCTACCTCGTCATCAACGCCGACGAATCCGAACCCGCGACCTGCAAGGACCGCGAGATCATGCGGCACGATCCGCATCCGCTGATCGAGGGCGCCCTGATCGCGTCCTTCGCGATGGGAGCGAACGCGGCCTATATCTACATCCGCGGCGAATACATCCGCGAGAAGGAAGCGCTGCAGGCGGCGATCGACGAATGCTATGACGCGGGCCTTCTGGGCCGCAACGCCGCCGGGTCTGGCTGGGATTTCGACCTGTACCTGCATCACGGCGCCGGGGCCTATATCTGCGGCGAGGAAACCGCGCTTCTGGAAAGCCTCGAAGGCAAGAAGGGGATGCCGCGGATGAAGCCGCCGTTCCCGGCCGGCGCGGGCCTTTACGGCTGCCCGACCACGGTGAACAACGTCGAGTCGATTGCGGTCGCCCCGGCGATCCTGCGTCGCGGCGGCGAGTGGTTTGCCTCGTTCGGGCGTCCGAACAACACCGGCGTCAAGCTTTTCGGCCTGACCGGCCACATCAACACGCCCTGCGTGGTGGAAGAGTCGATGTCGATCTCGATGAAGGAACTGATCGAGAAGCATGGCGGCGGCGTGCGCGGCGGCTGGAAGAACCTCAAGGCGGTGATCCCCGGCGGCGCGTCCTGCCCGATCCTGCCGGCCGACCTCTGCGAAACGGCGATCATGGACTATGACGGGATGCGGGAGCTCAAGTCCTCCTTCGGCACCGCCTGCATGATCGTGATGGATCAGTCGACCGACGTCATCAAGGCGGTCTGGCGGCTGGCGAAGTTCTTCAAGCACGAAAGCTGTGGCCAGTGCACGCCCTGCCGCGAAGGCACGGGCTGGATGATGCGGGTCATGGACCGTCTGGTGCGGGGCGAGGCCGAGGTCGAGGAAATCGACATGCTCCTGTCGGTGACCAAGCAGGTCGAAGGCCACACGATCTGCGCCCTTGGCGATGCGGCGGCCTGGCCGATCCAGGGTCTGATCCGCCACTACCGCGAAGAGATCGAGGACCGGATCAAGGCGAAACGCACGGGGCGCATGGGCGCCATGGCGGCGGAGTAAGGATGCGCATGGCCGCGATGATGGGCATGGTGGGCTTGGGGCTAAGCGCTTGCGGGGCACCGCAGGGGGCCGTTTCGACGGCGGCTGGCACCTATCCCGTCATGCTCGACGGCGCGGCCTATACGGTCGACATCCGCCCCGGTCCTGCGGGGCAGCAATTGACCCGCGCTGGTGCGGTGCCGGTTCCCGGGCGCACGGTGATCGTGGCACGGGCCGGTGCGCCGATGGGTTATGACGAGGGACTTGCGGCCAAGAAGGCGGCGGTTCAGGCCTGCGGCGATGCCGGGGGTCGGGTGAATGAGGGGGCCGTGGCGCAGTTCGCCAGCGGGACCTGGGTCTTCAAGGGGGGCTGCGCATGAAAACGGGGTTGGCTCTGATCGCACTTCTGGCCTTGGCGGCCTGCGGGGACCCGGAGGCCACGGCGGGCGGCGGCAACGCCTCGGCCGCGCCGCAACGGGCCGAGTCCGTGCAGATCAACAAGGACGCCACGGTCTATGACGTGACCTACACGCCCGCCGATCCGATGACCGGCGGCCCGAAGGTTGCTGTCGCGCGGCGGGGCGGGGCCTTCATGATCACCGACCACGACAAGGCGCTGGCCGTGGCGCAGCAGTATTGCGACGAGAACGGCCGCAGCGCCGTGATCGCCGGCGCGATGACCGCCAACCGCGTGGATGGCGTGTGGGAGTTCGTGAACCTGTGTCAGTGATGGCAGCACATAGCCCCACGGGGATTGCTGCCCGCGACGCTGGAACGTTCGCGATGGCGGAGGGCAACCGGCTTGGCCGGGCTGTTCGTTCGCTGATGATGTACGATCAGTTGCCATGGCCCAACGACGGCAAGTGCCCGCATTGCGGACATAACCACGGGCCGCAAATGGGCTTCTTCCAATGCACGTCCTGCGGAGAGATCGTCGCCGACAATGACGTGGCGCGGCGCTGGTCAGCCATGTCGTGGCTGGATTGGGTCCGGGTTGGCGCATTGACGGCCATGGGCGTTGCGGCCCTCATTGCCATAAGCCTTCTGATCGACCGCGCTTTCGGCGGTGAACTTGGCTATCTTTCGCAGGGACGGGGGTACTGATGACCGTCACACCTTCCCGCCCCGGATATCACCTTGCGGAGCTGAATGTCGGTCGCCTCCTGGCGCCGACGGACGATCCGCGCGTGGCCGAGTTCATGGCGGCGCTGGACCGGGTGAACGGGCTTGGCAAGCGCATGCCGGGTTTTGTCTGGATGATGGAAGGCTCGGGCGAGCCGGACACGGGCAATACCGAGGCCAAGATCGACGGCGATCCGCAGTTCGTGTCGAACCTGACCGTCTGGGAAAGCGTCGAGACGCTGGAACAGTTCGTCTGGAACACCGTCCACCGCGCCTTCTACGAGCGGCGGGCAGAGTGGTTCGAAGTGCTGGGGCGGATGCATTTCGTCATGTGGTGGGTACCGGCGGGGCATCGCCCGACGCTGGACGAGGCGCTGGCGAAGCTGGCGCATCTTGAGGCCCTTGGCGACAGCGACGAGGCCTTTGGCTGGTCGTATCTCAAGGAGGCGCAGCTGTTCCGGCAGCATCAATGCGCCCGGATCGCGGCGGAGTGAGCGTCATGTGCCACGCGAGCCTCGATCCAAAACTGATGATGCGCGAGATGGATCACCGTCTCGCAGCCGCTGCGAAGGCGCGGCAGGACAATGACGCGGACGGCCGCGTGCCGGTCGGGCTTCTGGCCCGGATCGGTGGCTGGCTGACCCCGTGGATGCGGAAGGAAGAGGCGCATGTCTAATCTCAAGCCCATCTCGATCGACGGCGTTGTGGTCGAGGTCGATCCGGCGATGACGATCATCCAGGCGGCCGAGGTCGCCGGGATCGAGATCCCGCGCTTCTGCTACCACGAGCGGCTCTCGATCGCCGGCAACTGCCGCATGTGCCTCGTCGAGGTCGTGGGCGGCCCGCCGAAACCCGCCGCGTCCTGCGCGATGCAGGTCCGCGACCTGCGCCCGGGCCCGAACGGCGAGCCGCCGGTCGTCAAGACCAACTCGCCCATGGTGAAGAAGGCGCGGGAAGGGGTGATGGAGTTCCTGCTCATCAACCACCCGCTCGATTGCCCGATCTGCGACCAGGGTGGCGAATGCGATCTGCAAGACCAGGCAATGGCTTACGGGGTGGACTTCAGCCGCTATCGTGAGCCGAAGCGTGCGTCGGAGAACCTGAACCTCGGTCCGCTGGTCAAGACCGAGATGACGCGCTGCATCTCCTGCACGCGCTGCGTCCGCTTCACCACCGAAGTCGCCGGCATCACCCAGATGGGGCAGACCGGGCGCGGCGAGGATTCCGAGATCACCTCGTACCTGAACATGACGCTCGACTCGAACCTGCAGGGCAACATCATCGACCTTTGCCCCGTAGGCGCGCTGACGTCCAAGCCCTATGCCTTCACCGCCCGTCCGTGGGAGCTGACCAAGACCGAGTCGATCGACGTGATGGACGCGCTTGGGTCCAACATCCGGGTCGACAGCAAGGGCCGCGAAGTGATGCGGATCCTGCCGCGCAACCATGACGGCGTGAACGAGGAATGGATCAGCGACAAGACCCGCTTCGTCTGGGACGGGTTGCGCCGCCAGCGGCTGGACCGCCCCTATATCCGCGTGAACGGCAAGCTGAAGCCCGCCAGCTGGGGCGAGGCGCTGGCCGCCGCCGCGGCGGCGATGAAGGGCAGACGGGTCGTCGGCCTGGTCGGTGACCTCGTGCCGGTCGAAGCCGCTTACTCTTTGAAAACGCTGGTTGAAAGCCTGGGCGGTTCGGTCGAGTGCCGCACCGACGGCGCGCGCCTGCCGGCCGGCAACCGCTCGGCCTATGTCGGGACGGCGACGATTGCCGACATCGACACGGCGGGCGGCATCCTGCTGATCGGGACCAACCCGCGCGTCGAGGCACCGGTGCTGAACGCCCGCATCCGCAAGGCCTGGACCAAGGGCGCGCAGGTCGGCGTGATCGGTCCGAAGATGGACCTGTCCTATGACTACCACCATTTCGGCACCGACCGCGACGCGCTGATGGCGCATGCGAAGCTGGCCGAGGAAGCGCCGGCGGATACCAAGCCGGGCATCGTGATCGTCGGGCAGGGCGCCCTGAACGAGGCGGATGGCGAGGCGGTTCTGGCGCAGGCAATGCGTATCGCCGCCGCGCGCAAGGCCAAGCTTCTGGTCCTGCACACCGCCGCGAGCCGCGTGGGCGCGATGGATGTCGGCGCGGTGACCGAAGGCGGGCTGAAGGCCGCGCTGGAGGGGGCCGAAGTCGTCTACAACCTCGGCGCCGATGAGGTCGAGGTCGCTCCGGGTGCCTTCGTGATCTACCAGGGCAGCCACGGCGACCGCGGCGCGCACCGCGCCGACGTGATCCTGCCGGGCGCGGCCTATACCGAAGAGAACGGCCTGTTCGTCAACACCGAGGGCCGCCCGCAACTGGCGCTCCGCGCCGGGTTCGCGCCGGGCGAGGCCAAGGAAAACTGGGCGATCCTGCGGGCGCTGTCGGCCGAACTGGGCAAGACCCTGCCGTGGGACAGCCTTGCGGCGCTGCGTCGCGCGCTGGTCGCGGCCGTGCCGCATCTGGGCCGGATCGACGAGGTCGCGGAAAACGAATGGACCGCGCTGGAGCTTCGCGCGCCGGCAAAGGCCGATTTCCGCTTGGCGATCAAGGACTTCTACCTGACCAACCCGATCGCGCGGTCCTCCGTGCTGATGGCCGAGCTTTCGGCCATGGCGGCGGATCGCGCCAATGCTCCGATGGCTGCTGAGTGAGGATGACCTTGCGCGCGCTTCCGATTGCAACGCTGACCGGCCTTGCCGCCTGCGCCCCGGCGCAGGACGCGGCCGATCCGGCTGCGCAGGAGGCCGAGGCGCAATTCAACCCGGAGTATCTCGGCATTCAGACGATGATGCTGGACACGGATCTGGTCGATCTGCGGGTCACGATGAAGGGCGCGCGCGACCGCGACGATGTGGCCGATTACGCGCGTTGTGCCGCAGCGCAATACGCGCTGATCCGTGGCTATGGATTTGCGCGCCACGTGCGCACGAACGTCACATATCAGGGTGGCGTTTGGCGCGGCGATGCGGTTTACACCATCTCGGCGGCGCTGCCGCCGGGGCTCAAGACGATCGATGCCGAAGTCGAGGTTCGCGACTGCGGCGCACGGGGCATACCAACGGTCTGACGGCCGAAAGAAGACTGAGGGACAAGAAGCATCATGGCTGATTTCTTGCAGACGGGACTGGGGACGACCGTTCTGATCATCGGGCAAAGCCTGCTGGTCATCGGCTTCGTCATGATCTCGATGCTGTTCCTCGTCTATGGCGACCGCAAGATCTGGGCCGCCGTGCAGATGCGGAAGGGGCCGAACGTCGTCGGTCCCTGGGGCCTGCTGCAAACCGTTGCGGATGCGCTGAAATACGTCCTCAAGGAAATCGTCATTCCGGCGGGTGTCGACCGGCCGGTGTTCTTCCTGGCACCGATGCTGTCCTTCGTCCTCGCCATGATGGCCTGGGCCGTGATCCCCTTTGCCGACGGCTGGGTGCTGGCCGACATCAACGTCGCGATCCTGTTCGTCTTCGCCATGTCCTCGCTTGAGGTTTACGGCGTCATCATGGGCGGCTGGGCCTCGAACTCCAAATACGCCTTCCTCGGCTCGCTGCGCTCGGCGGCGCAGATGATCTCCTACGAGGTGTCGCTTGGCCTCATCATCATCGGGATCATCATCTCGACCGGCAGCATGAACTTCGGCGACATCGTGCGCGCGCAGGATGGCCGGTTCGGGCTGTTCAGCTGGTACTGGCTGCCGCACCTGCCGATGGTGGTTCTGTTCTTCGTCTCGGCGCTGGCCGAAACCAACCGCCCGCCCTTCGACCTGCCGGAAGCGGAATCCGAACTCGTCGCCGGCTTCTTCGTCGAATATTCCTCGACCCCGTTCCTGCTGTTCATGGCCGGCGAATACATCGCGATCTTCCTGATGTGCGCGCTGATCTCGCTTCTGTTCTTCGGCGGCTGGCTGTCGCCGATCCCGGGGCTGCCCGACGGGGCGCTGTGGCTGATCGCGAAGATGGCGTTCTTCTTCTTCCTCTTCGCGATGGTGAAGGCCATCGTGCCGCGCTACCGCTACGACCAGCTGATGCGGATCGGCTGGAAGGTGTTCCTGCCTATGTCGATCGGCTGGGTGGTTCTGGTGGCATTCCTTGCGAAATTCGAACTGTTCGGCGGCGCCTATGCCCGTTGGGCGATCGGAGGCTGATCTGATGGCGAACATCGACTGGACCCGCGCCACCCGGTATTTCCTGCTCGCCGATTTCTGGGGCGGCATGAAGCTGGGGCTGAAGTATTTCTTCGCGCCGAAGGCGACGCTGAACTACCCGCATGAAAAGGGGCCTCTGAGCCCCCGCTTCCGCGGCGAGCATGCGCTGCGCCGCTATCCGAACGGCGAGGAACGCTGCATCGCCTGCAAGCT
>CAMFII010000017.1 GCA_945952585.1 uncultured Rhodobacter sp. | reverse complement strand
ATCACGGTCATGGTCGACCGCGATCTGGAAATCTGGTGATGGATGATCGGCCGAGCTTTCTTGGGACGTACCTCACGCCGCTCGCGCCCCTGTTCATGCGAGACGATCTTGTCGAAATGGCTATCAACCCCGACGGAAAGGTCTGGATCGAGCGGAAGGGTGCAACCCATATGGAGCGGGTCGCGCATTTGTCCATCGACCGCGTCCTGTCTAACAACCTTGGGCAGGCCATCGCTTCTGCCGTCGGCGTGCAGTTCTCCGACAAGAAGCCGACCGTCTCCGGAAAGATCGTCTGGGGCGACATGGCGATCCGGGCACAGGTCGTAGCACCGCCGATCGTAGAAGGCGGGATGGCGGTCACCTTTCGGCCGTTCAAGATTGCCGCCGATCAGCTGATCGAGCCGAAGCTCTTGCATGGATGCCTCGTCGATCTCGATGCCAAGCGCCGGGAAAGGGCAGGGGAGGCGATGAAGCTGGCTGAGGCCGGGCGGGTCGTCGAGGCGATGCGGCTCTGCGTCGAGGAGCGCATGAACATCCTGATCTCTGGCGGGACATCCACCGGAAAGACGACGTTCGCGCGGTCGCTGTTGTCGATGGTGGACCCGGCGGAGCGGATCCTGACCATCGAGGATGCTTATGAACTGTTCCCCCGTCAGGAGAACGCGGTCGCACTTAAGGCGGATCGCACCGCCCAAGGCGAACGCACGCCTGCGCGGCTGCTGGAAGCCTCGCTTCGCATGCGGCCAGATCGGATCATCCTCGGCGAGTTACGCGGCGAGGAAAGTCGAACTTTCCTTGAGGCAATCAACACCGGGCACGGCGGGTCCTTCACAACCATCCATGCGGACACTGCGCGGAAGGCCATCGACCGGTTGGCGATCATGGTCATGGCTGCAGGGCTGGGCATGGGCTTCGAGGAGGTGAAGCGGTACTGCGAGGGGAGCGTGGATTTGGTGGTGCAGCTTTCGAGGGAAGGCGGGCGGCGTGGGGTGGCGGAGATACTGTGCCTTTGAGGATCGCGAAGGGCGGAAAGCGGACGGTCGGGTGAGCGGTGAGAACATCTTTCAGATGTGCCTACCGCCCCAGAATGTTAGGCCGCCGTCCACGTTCCACCCGCCTCATTCGAACGGACACAGGCGCGGATGAAACGCATTCCTGCAAGTCCGTCCTCGGCGGTAGCCAGCGCTCGCGTCGACGCCAAGCCCTTACCTTCGATCAGATCCGCCGCATCGGCGTATAGAGTTGCGAACGCCTCCAGATAGCCCTCGGGATGGCCGGACGGTATGCGGCTTGGCGTTTGGGTCAAGCCGTCACCGCGGCGCAGCAGGCGGGTCGTGTCGCCAAGCGGGGTGAATTCGAGCAGATCAGGGTCTTCCTGATCCCATGCCAGCCCCCCCCTTTCGCCGGCGATGCGGAACCGCAGCGCGTTTTTGGTGCCGGGGGCGATCTGGCTTGCCCAGATCATCCCCTTCGCGCCGCCGTCGAAACGCAAGAGGACTGCCGCGTTGTCATCCAGCCGCCGTCCCGGCTCGAAGGCGGTGAGGTCGGCAAGAACGGCCTGAACTCCAAGCCCCGAAACAAATGTGGCGAGATTTACGGCATGTGTCCCGATATCGGCGATGCAGCCGCCCTCGCCCGACATGCGGGGATCTGTGCGCCAGACGGCCTGTTTCTGCCCGCTCTGTTCCACGGGTCCGGCCAGCCAATCCTGCAGGTATTCGACCTGCACGTGACGCACCGCCCCGATCGCGCCTTCGGCGATCATGCGGCGCGCCTCGCGCACCATCGGATAGCCGGTATAGGTCTGGGTCAGCACGAAGGGCGCGGATGTTTCGGCTGCCAGCGCAGCCAGTTCCTCGGCCTCGGGAAGCGTCGCGGTCATCGGCTTGTCGCAGATCACTGCAATGCCTGCCCGCAGGAAGGCCGTCGCCACCTTAGCATGAAGGTGGTTCGGCGTGACGATGGCCACCGCAGCGATCCCGTCAGGACGGGCTGCCTCGGCCAAAGCCATCTGCGCGAAATCGGAATAGCTGCGGTCGGGCGCAATGCCGAGATCCGCCGCCGAAGCCGCGGCCCGTGCCGGGTCGGAGGACAGCGCCCCCGCAACCAACTCCCACCGCCCATCCAGCCTTGCGGCCATGCGGTGGACCCCGCCGATGAAGGCCCCTTGTCCTCCGCCGACCATGCCCAGTTTCAGTGTCATGACCGGATCCCCAGCATTGCGTCCAGCACCGCCTGATCGGCCCTCCCGCCTGCGAAATCGTCGAAGGCCTGCCCCGTCACCTCGATCAGATGACGGGCGATAAAGGGCGCACCCTCGGCGGCACCCTGCGCCGGGGATTTCAGGAAGCACTCCCATTCCATCACCGCCCAGCCGCGATAGCCGTGCTGGGTCAGCCGCGTGAAGACGGCCGGAAAATCCACCTGCCCGTCGCCAAGGCTGCGGAAACGCCCCGCCCGTTCCGCCCAGGGCGAATAGCCGGAATAGACGCCCTGCCGACCATCGGGGCGGAACTCGGCGTCCTTGACGTGGAACGCCGAGATACGGTCGTGATAGATGTCGATGAAGGCCAGATAATCCATCGCCTGTAACAGGAAGTGCGACGGGTCGTAGTTGATCCTCGCGCGGGGGTGTTCGGCCACGGCAGAGAGGAACCTCTCCCAGCTTGCGCCGTCGAACACATCCTCTCCGGGGTGCAGTTCGAAGCCAATATCGACACCCGCATCGTCATAGGCATCAAGGATCGGGGTCCAGCGGCGGGCAAGTTCGGCGAATGCCGTCTCGACCAGTCCGGCGGGGCGCTGCGGCCAAGGATAGAGATAGGGGAAGGCCAGCGATCCGGTGAAGCTGACCGTTCCCGAAAGCCCCAGACGCCGCGCCGCCGTTGCGGCCTTGGTCACCTGATCGACCGCCCATGCCTGCCGTGCGCCGGGATTGCCCCGCACCGTTTCCGGCGCGAAGGCATCGAAGGCCGCGTCATAGGCGGGATTCACCGCGACCAGCTGTCCTTGCAAGTGCGTGGACAGTTCCGTGATGGCGATGCCCGCTTCGGCGCAAATGCCCACCACCTCGTCAGCATAGGTCTGACTTTCGGCGCAGAGGTCCAGATCGAACAACCGCCGATCCCAGGACGGGATCTGCACGCCTTTGTAGCCCAGCCCTGCCGCCCAGGCCGTGATCGCGGGCAGGCTGTCGAAGGGTGCATCATTCCCCGCGAATTGCGCCAGAAAGATGCCCGGACCCTTGATCGCACTGCCCGTCATGCCGCCCTCTCCGACAGCATGGTCAGGGGCCGGATCTCCACCGGACAGGCCAGCAGACGGTCAAGCTGCGAAACCAGCGGTTGCAGATGCGGCATCGCCAGATGCGCGTCCAGCGCCGCGCGGTCGGTCCAGTTCTCGTAGAAGACAAAGACGCAAGGATCGGCAGCATCGACGTGGAAGTCGTAGTTGATGCAACCCGCCTCGGCCCGCGTCGGCGCCACTAGCGCCATCAGCAGCGATGCCAGTTCCTCGCGCGTTTCCGTGCGGGCGGTGAGGGTTCCGATGATCGTATACATGGTCAGCCCCGCTTCTGGCTCAAGGCAACGGCAAGGATGATGATCGCGCCCTTGGCGATCAGCTGCTGGCTGAACTCCAGCCCCATCAGGATCAGCCCGTTGTTGATCATCCCGATCATCAACGCGCCGACGATGGTGCCGATGACCGTCCCCTTGCCGCCGAACAGGCTCGTCCCGCCAAGGACGGCTGCGGCGATGACCGACAACTCATCCCCTTCGCCAAGCTGGAAGCGGCCCGATTGCAGACGGCCAGCGTAAAGCATCCCGGCCAGAGCGGCAGCGCAAGAGGACAGGACCAGCACCTTGAACTTGATGCTGCGCGTGTCGATGCCGGAGTAGCGCGCGGCCATTTCGCCCCCGCCCGTCGCCAGAACCTTGCGGCCAAAGCCGGACCGGCGCAGCGCGACATGACCGACGCCCGCGATTACCGCCATCCAGAACATCAGGACCGGGATAGGGCCGACCGAGCCGCCCCCGAAGATCCAGGAATAACCGGGGGACAGGATCGGCACCGCCGCCGTGTCGGAAATCCACATGGCCACGCCCTTGGCAATGCCCATCATGGCAAGGGTCGTCAGGAAGGACGGAATGCCGATCCGCGTCGTGAGCCAGCCGTTGAACACGCCCACGGCCAGCCCTGTCGCCAACCCGGCAAGGACACCGCCAACAGGCCCGGCGACGGCAATCGCCATGGCAACCGTCACCGTGGTCAGCCCCGCCACCGCGCCCACCGACAGATCGATCTCGCCGGCCGACAGCACGAAGGTCATGGCCACCGCCATCACCGCGATCATCGCGGTCTGCCGCACGATGTTCAGCAGGTTGTTCGGGTTCAGGAATCCCTTGTCGTTCAGCGTCAGCGCGAAGACGATGAAGATCACCACGAAGCCGATATAGATGATGTTCTGCCGCCAGTTGGCGAAGAAGCCCCCGGCGGGGGCGGTTGCTGCCTTAGCCATGGCTGGCCTCCTTGATGGTCAGGGCTTTCTGGATTTCGATCTGAAGGCGGCGTTCGGCCGCTTGCAGGGCGTGTTCGGGGTTCGTCTCGGTCGGGTCGTCCAGATCGGCACGATCCAGAATCTGATGCGCACGGCCATCCGCCATAACGAGGATGCGGTCGCAGGCCGTCAGCAGTTCCGACAGTTCCGAAGAGATGACGATGACGCCCTTCCCCGCCTGCGCGAGGTCGCGGACCAGACGGATGATCTCGGCCTTCGATCCGATGTCGATGCCTGCGGTGGGTTCGTCGAGGATCAGGATATCCGGCTCAGTCGCCAGCCATTTGCCGATCACCACCTTTTGCTGGTTGCCGCCCGACAGGGTGGACACGGCATGGTCGCGGCTGGCGGTCTTGATCGACAGGCGGGCAATCATGCGGTCCGCGATGTCGCGGACGCGGTCACGGTCCACGATCCCGCGCGGCGCGATGCGGCCCAGAACCGCCATGACCATGTTTTCGGCCACACTATGTGCCGGTATGATGCCTTGTGTCGCCCGCGCCTCCGGCACCAGAGCGATGCCTTGGGCGATGGCGTCTGCGGGGCGGCGGATCGCCACCGTCCTGCCCTTGATGCGGATTCCGCCGGAAACGGCAGGTTCGATGCCTGCGATAACGCGGGCCAAGGCCGACCGGCCAGAGCCGAGCAACCCGGCCAGACCCAGAACCTCGCCCCGGTGGAGGGTGAGGCTGACGTTTTCGGGCTTGTGCGGGCCGGTCACGTTTGCAAGGTCCAGAAGAACCTCGCCCCGTGTGGCATCGCCCCGGGTGACATCGGAAAGACCCTTGGATTTCTTGCCGACAATATGTTCGATCATCACGTCGATGGGCAGATCGGCCAGCGGCGCGGTGATCACATGTTTTCCATCCCGCAGGATCGTGGCGCGGTCCGAGATGCGGGCGATTTCGTCCATGCGGTGGCTGACATAGATGATCGCCACGCCCTTGGCCTTGAGTTGCCGCAGGAAGACGAAGAGTCGTTCAACATCCGACACCGAAAGTGCGGTCGAGGGTTCGTCGAGGATCAGGACGCGGGCATCCTGACTGATCGCCTTCGCAATCTCGGTCAGCTGCTTTTGACCCGCCCCCAGATCGCCCACCAGCGCAGTGGGATCGACCTCGACCTGCAACATGTCGAAAATCGCCTGCGCCCGCCGGACGGAATCGGCATCGTCGATCATCCCGCGCGCATCGCGGGCTTCGCGGGTCAGGAAGATGTTCTGCGCCACAGTCAGCGTGGGGATCAGCGACATTTCCTGAAAGTTCATGGCGATCCCCGCCGCCCGCGCCGCTTCGGGCGAGTGGGCGGCCAGTTTCTGGCCACCGACAACGATCTCGCCCTCTTCCGGCACGTGAACGCCGTTCAGGACCTTGAGGATGGTGGACTTCCCCGCCCCGTTACCGCCAAGCAGGGCGTGGACTTCACCGGCAAACACCTCGAAATCCACACCATCCAGCGCGCGAATGCCGCCGAAGGATTTGGAAATCCCCGTCATCCGCACGGCAACCGGGGCGGGGGCGGTCATTCCACCCGCTCCCACTTGCCGGTTTCGCCCGACCGCAGCAGGGCGTCAGCCACGAGTTCGGTCAAGAGACCGTCCTCGAAATTCGGGCTGGGTTGCTTGCCGCTGGCGATCGCGCTGAACAGGTCGAAGCATTCGACGATCTTCGTTTCCGAATAGCCGATGCCCAGACCGGGGATCGGCCACAGGCCGCCGCCATAGGGATGCGCGGGTCCGGTATAGACCGTGCGGAAGCCGCGTGCATCGGCGGGGTCATCGGCGAACATCACCTGCAACTCGTCACGGCGTTCGTAGTTGAAGTGGATCGACCCCTTCGTCCCGTGGATTTCCAGCGTGATGAAGTTGTTGCGGCCCCAGGCGTTGCGCGTGGCCTCAAGGCTGCCGATGGCCCCGTTGCCGAAGCGCAGCATCGACACCACCTCGTCATCCACATCGACGGGCGCGCGTTCGGCATCGGCGGATTTCTCCGACGCACCCAGCTTGTCCACCCCGCCCTGCTGGATGGGGCGGGTGGTGACGTAGGTCTTGGTCATCGCGATCACCTCGGCAATCGGGCCGACGAGGTAATGCGCAAGGTCCACCACATGGGTCCCGATATCCCCCACCGTGCCCGACCCTGCGATCTTCTTCTGGAAGCGCCAGGACAGCGGGCCGTTTTCATCCGCCGACCAGTCCTGCAGGTAGGTCCCGCGGAAGTTCAGGATGCGGCCGATGCGGCCTTCGTCGATGTATTTCTTGGCCAGCGCCACGGCGGGCGTGCGGCGGTAGTTGAAGGCGACCATGTGGATGATGCCTGCGGCCTTTGCCGCTTCGGTCATCGCGCGGGCCTCTTCGACCGTCCGCGCCAAGGGCTTTTCGCAGATGATGTGCTTGCCCGCCTTCGCCGCCGCAATGGCGATCTCGGCATGGACATTGTTCGGCGTGCAGATATCGATCACATCGATATCGGGCCGCGCCACCACGCTGCGCCAGTCGCTCGACGCCTCGTCGAACCCGAAACGGCGGCGGGCTTCCTCGGCGGCCCCGTCGGTGACATCGACGACGACCTTGCGGTGCGGGATGGCAGGCGCGGGCCAGAAGAACATGGGCATCGAGGCATAGGCCATGGCGTGCGCCTTGCCCATGAACCCGCCACCGATCATGGCGACGTTCATCACTTTGGTCATTGTCGGTCTCCGATCTTGTGCGGGTCGCGGAAGTTGGGAAGGACCGGGCCTTCACGGGCGGGGAGCAACGCCCCCAGCAAAGGCCCGGCAGGCGCGCGGGGTGATAGGGACACCCCGCGCGTGTTAGGTCACTGCATCGAGGCCTTGATGTTGTCGGTCGCTTCGGTCGAGTAGACCTGCTTCCACGCGTCGAGCAGGTTGTCCTTGCTGACGGGCAGCGCAGGCAGGGCCACGAAGTCGGGCGCATCCTTGTCGAGCAGGGCGTAGCCTGCCAGCTTCGCCTCGACCACGCCGGCGTCATAGGGACGCTGTGCGCCAAGGCCCTTGATGAAGCCGCCCTGCGCCATGCTGATGGCGACGTTTTCGCCAAGGTCGACGGTGGTGATGATCAGGTCATCGCGGCCATTGGCGCGGGCGGCGGCCATCACGCCTTCGGCCGGAACGTCCCAGACCGCCCAGATGCCCTTGATGTTCGGGTTGGATGTCAGCATCGCACCGGCGGCCTTTTCGGCATCGCCCGAGAAATCCGGCCCGCCGATCCCCTGTTCATCCACGATCTTGATGTTCGGGTAATCGCTGGCAATCGTCGCCTTGAACCCGTCATAGCGCTGCTTCGTCACGAAGAAGTCGGCAGCGTGGAACACCAGCCCGATTTCGCCCCCGTCAGGGCCAAGCGCCTTGGCCATCAGATGGGCCGCCGCGACGCCGTTGCCATAGTTGTCCGCCGACACGATCGAGACATAGTCGGTCCCCGGAACGAAGCCCGTCGGAACGTTGTCCATGAACACAAGCTTCGCCCCCGCCTCTGCCGCTGCACGATAGGCGGCGGCGGTCGCGGTCGGGTCGGTCGGGATCGACACGATGATATCGGGCGACTGCGCCATGATGGTTTCAAGGTCGCTGACCTGCTTTTCGGGCTTGAAGCCCGCATCGGTCACGGCGATCACTTCGATCCCCATCGCGGCGAACTGGGTCTGCAACCCGTTGATCTGCGCCTGGCTCCAGTCGTTGCCGCCGTAATGCATCACGATGGCAGCGGTGGCGCCCATCTCCTTGATCTTGGCCAGCTCTTCATCGCTGAGCACGACATCCGAGGCGGGCGAGGGGTCTTCACCGCTCGGTCCCTTGGACAGGACGGTTTCCTGCAACTTGGCAAGCGCCGCGTCCGGATCCGCAAAGGCCGGGGCGGCGATCCCCATGAAAAGCGCAAGCGCGGTCGCCGAGCCCATGAGGCTGCGTCTGGTCAACATAACTTCTTCCTCCCAGAGAAGTGTCGGGGTTTCCCCCGTTTGGTGGACAGGCGGATCAGCCCGCGATTGCCCGGTTCAGGTAGTCCATGCTCAGCCGCGCTCCTTCGGCGGGGTCAGGCCAGGAGTCGAGTTCGGTGCAGACCCAGCCCGCAAAGCCCACATCCCGCATCGCTTGCAGGATCGGCCCCGTCGGCACATCTCCCCGGTCGATCGGGGTGAAGGCGAAGGGGTCGCGCTGGAACCCCTTGAGGTGGATGTAGGAAATCCGCTTCGCATGATCGCGGATCAGCTGCGCCGGATCACCACCGGCTGCGGCCAGATGCGCCGTGTCGGGGCAGAAGTCGATTGCGGTCAGATCGAAGATCTTGGCCACTTCGGCAGGGCCTTCGACGATGGTAGAAAGGTGCGGGTGGTAATGCGCCCGCAGTCCCCGCGCATCGGCCAGCGCCTTCACGCGGTCGAGCGCGGCACCCAGCTTGTGGTAATCCGGCTCGCGCGTGCCGTCGAAGCGCTTGGCCCCGCCGCCCACCACCAGATGCGGCGCGCCCAGTTCGGCGGCACGGTCGGCGGCGCGCGTCACGCGGGCCAGTTCCTCGGGCAGAATGTCGTCGAAGATGAAGTTCCCGCCCGCATAGGTGGCGACCAGTTCCAGCCCGTTGTCGGCCAGAAGCTTGCGCATCCCGGCGGCGCTGTAGTCCAGCAGGTTGCCGTCGAACAGCTCCACCCCGGCATAACCAGCGGCAGCGATGTCGGCGCAGGCGCGGTCCATATCGCCGAAGGTGCGGTAGGCCAGTTGCGTCACGGACGTGACGCCCACGGCATCCCCGCCAAGGCCGCCCCAGCAATTGGCGTGATAAGCCAGCTTCCACGCTGTCATCGGTGTCCCTCCTCCCGCGGAACGGCTGTGGGGTTGCCCCAGCCCTTCCGATTTCTGCCGGCCTCCTCTGACCGTGACAGCATCGTTAAGCGCGGATTCGCCATCAGTCAACATTATTCCTGCGTATGTATGTTAACTTCTGCCTTTTTAAAGCAAAAGTTTTTTCTTGAACGGCAGAAGTCACGCCCGTATCCCTTGCGAAACCCATAAGGACGCAGCCTTGCCCCTGACCGGACCCGACCTTTCCGAATCGTCCCGCCCCCGCGGCAAGGGACGGCCGCGCACGGTGGAAACCGCTGCGCCATCGCTGGTCGAACTCCTGAACCTCGTCCGCACGGGTGCCGCCAACACGCGGCAGGAACTTGAACGCCAAAGCGAATTCGGCCGCGCCGTGGTGGCGGATCGCCTGACGATGCTGGGCGATCTGGGGCTGGTGGACGAAAGCGAACTCGGCACCGCCACGGGGGGCCGCGCCCCGCGTCTGGTGCGCTTTGCCGCGCGCCGCGCCGCGATCCTTCTTGCCACGCTCGACCAGACCGCCATCGGGGTGGGTGTGGCCGACCTGTCGGGCAAGCTTCTGACCGAACATCACGAAGCCGCCGACCTGACCGCCCCGCCCGCAGAACTGGCCGAGCGTCTGACAGCACTCTTCCGCTGGTCGATGGAGCGTCATGCACGGCAGGGCGGCATATGGGGCATCTCCCTCTCCGTCCCCGGGGCCGTTCAGGGCGCGACGGAGGGTCACTTCCTGACCGCCACGCCGCCGGTCCTTCCCGCCTGGGAAGGGTTTCCACTTGTCGAAACGCTGACCCGCGATTTCGGCGTGCCGGTCTGGATGCGGTCCAGCGTCGAGACGATGACGGTGGGCGAATTGCATGCAGGCGCAGGGATCGGCACGCGCAGCATGCTTTTCCTGAAGGTTGGCCGCCGCATCGGGGCGGGCATCGTCTGCGACGGCCAGCTGTATCGTGGCGCGCATGGCGCGGCAGGCCTGATCGGATCGCTTCCAGTCACCTCAGGCGGGCGGAGCGGCCCACTCGATGCCCTCGCAGGATCGGACATGATCCAGCGCGAAGGTCTATCGGCGGCACAAGACGGGCGCAGCCCCATGCTGGCCGACATCCAGCGGCGCGGGGGCGAGATCACGGCCATCGAAGTCTCGCAAGCCGCACAGATCGGCGATCCCGCCTCGGTCGCGATCCTGACAGAGTCGGGCCACCTGATCGGTCAGGTGGTGGCGACGCTGGCCAATGCGTTGAACCCGGAACTGATCGTGCTTTCGGGGTCTATCGTGCAGACGAACGACATCCTCCTCGCCGCGCTGCGCGAGGCGGTCTATGGCGCATCGCATCCCTTCGTCACCCGCGACCTGCGGATCATCCGGTCGCAGATGGGCAGTTCTGCGGGCTTGGTCGGCGCTGCCCGCGTGGCCTCGGAACAGCTCTTCGCGCCAACGTTCCTGAAGGAATGGGTGATGCAGGGCAGGCCGCTCGCCCATCCGGCCTTCGCTGCCCTGCACGACCGGCTGTTCCAAACCGCAGCGCCGCCGCCCCGGACGCGGACCGGACAGGAGCTTACGACATGACGATATCCGGCCTCGGCCCGCATGGTGAACGCGCCGCCCCGCCCGAACGGGTCAGCCTGCTGCCGGACGACCGCACCGCCGCCAAGGCCGCCGGATGGCGCGTTGCCGTGGTCCTGCACACTTTGGAGAGCGACTGGGCCAAGCAGCAACTGGCCGGCATGATGGGGATCTTTGGCGATTGCGGCGCGGCGGTGATCGACGTTGTGGACTGTGCCTTTTCCCCCGACATGCAGGTGGCCGAACTCGACCGGCTGATCTCGCAGCGACCCGATGCGATCATCTCCCTTCCCGTGGCGAATGAACAGGTCGCCGCCGCACACCGCCGCGTGTCCGAGGCGGGCATAAAACTCGTCCTGCTGGACAACGCGCCCACCGGCCTGTTGCCAGGAAAGGACTACACGGCGCTGGTGTCGTCGGACAATTTCGGTCTGGGCAAGATCGCGGCCGCCGGACTTTCTCCCCACATCCCCGACGGTGCGAAAGTCGGCGTCCTCGGCTTCGCCGCCGACTTCTTCGCCACGAACGAACGTGAGATCGCCTTCACCAAATGGCTTCAGGTGAACCGCCCCGACGTCACCCCGCGCGTCCACCGCTTCGCACGGATCGAGGACGCTGCCGCTGCCGCGGATGTTCTTCTGTCAGCAAACCCCGATCTCGCCGGGCTGTTCGTCGTCTGGGACACGCCAGCCCTTGCCGCAGCCACCCGCCTTGCAGAACGCAGCGCAACGTTGCCCATGGCGACCGTCGATCTCGGAGAGGCCGCTGCCATCGCCCTCGCACAGGGCGACTCTTTCCGCTGCATCGCCGCCCAACAACCTTTCCTGCAGGGGATCGCCGCCGCGCAGACCGTGATCCTGTGCCTTCTGGGGCGCCCCGTTCCCGCCTGGATCGCCCTGCCCGGCATCGGGGTCACGCGGGACAACGTGGTCGAGAGTTTCCAGAGGATCTGGCGGCAACCGGCCCCGCGCGAAGTGCTGCGCCTGCTGGGCCTGTCACGCGGCAAATGAAGGCCGGCATAGATGCGATGCGACATGTTCACCAGCGGATTTGAATTCGCCTAGATCCCTTAACGATTGGCCATCGACACATCACCGCGACCGTCCGCTTTGGGCCATATCTGCCCGTAGGAGCATGCGGTGAGGTTCAGCGGCCAAGCTCCGCTTAGACCCGAGCCGGCAATTTCCGTGTGCCCTTGGCGCTCTTCGCAATTTCCTGAAACACCCTTGCCGCTTCTCCAAAGACCTCGGCATCTGCACGGTCAGCGGATGCGGCCAAGCCCGACAGCTTCCCGACAGGCACTAGCCTGCTATCCGCCCCGCCCCCTTGTATTGTCGGCAACGCTTTGCCCCTCTGCGCCCGATCGATCGGGCCAAAGTGCCGATCCTCATAGTACCGGATATGCCGCGCCCGGATCGGATACTGCCCCTCGGGCAGGACCAGAACCTCATCCAACGGAAACCGCAGCACCTCGTTCGCCGAGATCAGCGGCCGCTCCTCGGAACGCCGGCTGACATTGGCACTGTCCTCCAACGCCCGTACCCGCGACTGGCTTTCGGTCACGGCGGTGATGGTGGAGCGCCCCAAGGCATTCGACAGCACCTCGGCCGTCCGGTCATCCTGCGGTGTCATGTAGATCTGCACACCAGCCCCGCCCTGCAGGGACCTCCGTCCAGTTTCGCCATAGATGTCATCGAGACCAGGGATGGTCTGGGAGATGATGAAGAACCGGCCGCCGAAACTGCGGATGGTCTTGATGGAAGAGAGCACCAAAGGCTGGCGGCCGAGCTGGTCGAACTCGTCCATCAGGAACATGACCGCATGGGATTCGTCCGGCCCAGGCTCGCGGCGTTGGAGGGACGCGATGGCATCCGCGAAAAGGAGACGGACGAGGGGGGCGAGGGTTTTCAGGTGCTCGGGTTGGACGACGATGTAGAGGCTTTGGGGATCGCGGCGGAAGGTTGAAAAATCGAAGTCGCTGGCTGAGGTCACCCGGTCGACCGCGGGGTCGTTCCAGAGCTCGAGCCCGGATCCCTGGATGACAGACACATAGGCACCGAGGGTCTTTTCCGGGACGTCGGCCATCTCGAGGAAGGTGCGGGAGACGATCGGGATATTCGTGGTCTCGGCGATGGCCGTATAGCTTTTCTTCTTGTCGCCGCCCCCTGCCATGACCTCACCGGCAAAGCCAAGGGTCGGGCGACGCTGTTCGATGGCGTAGAGGCAGGAGGCGATGAAGAGCCGCTTGCCGGCGTTGAAGAAGCTCTGTGCGCTTTCGCCTTCCGGGATGAGGAAAAGATCGGCCATCGAGTTCAGCGCGGTGTACTGACGCTCGGCGGAAGGCAGGGCGGCGATGCGGGCGAGCGGATTGAACCGGTGCGAACCCCGGTCCTCATCGAAGGGCGAAAAGTACCAGATGCCGTTCTCCAGCCCGTGCTTTCGGTGGATCGAGGTCTTCGCAAAGTTCTCGCCCTTTACGTCGAGGATGATCGCCGAGCCCGAGAAATGGAGGAGGTTCGGGATGACGAAGCCGACACCTTTCCCCCGACCCGTGGGTGCGATCATCATCGCATGGGGGAAGCGGTCGGGCGGCGCCATCACGAAGGGCGCATCGGATTTCGGGAGGCCGAGCTTGCCGAAGATGAAGCCGTTCTGATTGAGCGTCCCGACCATGTTGTTGCGCTTCAACTCACGGCGCGATTGAAAATGCGCGTCGTCATACTGGTTCAGCCGCCCGCGATGCACTCCGGCAAGTCCGACAAGCGTCAAGGCGACGGTCACGGCACCCGTGATGATCAGCGCGCCCTGCAGGACCGCAGGCCGTGCTGCGAGGTCAGCCCAGGCGTAGCGAAGAAACCAGGGGCCCGTGGGGCTCAGGGTGTCGAGGCTCTCCCGGAAGGCAGTGATCACGTAGATCGTCGCCAGCATGCCGCCGATGTAGAGACCGGTCAGCAAGCCAAGGAGCAGCGCCAGCGGATACCGCCAGGCGGTGTCGAGGTTCGAAAGCATGGGTCTGTCCTCAGAGTTCGTGGCCGGTGTCGCGCTCAACGGCGCGGTCGCGCTGCCCCAGTTCGGCGGCGCGGTGCTGCGCCCGTGCCAGGTCCGCCCAGGGTCCGACCTCTCCCGATTGACCGAGATCGCCCTCATTCTTCAGTTCATGCGCCACGGCGGCCCGGAGGGCTGGATCTCGGACCTGCTCGTGGAGCGGGGCGAGATCACCGGAACGAACACGGTCGACATCTTCGGGTTTCAGGGTGTCGTGAAGGCGATCAACGATGGCTTCCAGCGCGGGCACCTCGGAGAGCTTCATGTGGCGATCGGCGCTCAGCAACTGGTCGCGCGCGACAGCCTCGGTCAGTTCCGGCGCAAGGTTGAAAGCCGCGACTTCTGCCCGAACCTCCTGGCCGAGGGCACGCTCCGTTTCCATCCAGAACACCTTTTGCATCGTGTTCGGCTGCTCAGTGATCCAGCTCGCCCGCTGACCTTCGCTGCGCTCGGCCAAACTGAAACGGGCGACCATTTCCTCGACGGACGTGCCTGCTATGCGAAGTTCATCTTCCCGGATCGAGAAGAGCGCCGTCAGCCGTTCGCCGATCTCGTCGCGAACATGAGCAAGGGTCGCGCGTAGGCCTCCATCGAGAGAAACGCCCTCGGTCTGGCCCCGCTCCAGCCGCGCCAGCGATGCTAGGGTCGGGTTGTGGTAGGGATCGGTGTTCCGATCGGCGACTTGCGCGTGCTCTGCCAGAAGGACGCTGTCGGGGGCGAGTTTCAGGGAGGCGCGCGCCTGCTCGGCAAAGCTGCGTTCAAGATCGACCCGCTCGGCCGAAGGCTCCATGGCACGGATCGCTTCCCAGGCCTCAGTGGCCGAAGCGATCATCTCGCTGCGCGCAGCCTCAACGCGCGCGGCGGGATCCCCTTCGGCATGAAGCGAGTGATCGGGCATCAGGGGAACTCCTTGTCTGAGAGCGGCGGCGGAGGCGCCAAGCGCCCGAGCCAGCCGGGAAAGGTAGGAAGAGCTGCCCGCCTCAGCGCCGGTTGCGGCGGCAATACCGGCAAGGTCGCCCAAGGTTTCGTATTCACGGGCGAAGCCCTGCATCGCGGCGAGCCGTCGGCTCCGCTCCCCATCGGACAGCGGCGGCGGGGCAGGGGGTGTGGGCTTCCCACCCTCTCGCGATGCGCGTAGCTCGGATTGGCGTGGTGGGTTCTCGATGATTCCGCGCGACAAACGCGATGAGGCTAGAATGTTCAGCCCATGCGACTGACTGATTTCGGCATGTAGCTCGCGCATCACATCGAAGTTCAGTGCGGCGTGGCGACAGATCGACAGGAAGCGACCTTCCTCGATGCCATGTTTGTCGACCACGAAATGCGCATGCAGATGGTCGGTGTCCTTGTGCAGGGCAGCCACGTAGCGCCAGACATCCCCATACTCACCAGAACCGAACACGGCCTGCCCCCATTCCCGGGCGATCACCTCAGCGTGCTCGGCGTCCACCCCCCGCGGAAAACTCAGAACGATATGATCGGCGTGTCCCCGGCGCGGCGCGCCGGTCCAGGTCGAGGACCAGGTGTCCGCCGTCCGCTCCGTTCGCGCAGGATCAAAGTCACGCTCGTAGCCCGCCAGATTGCACCAGGTGCTCTGCACCCCCTCTTCCCGGGCCACATAGTCGAGAAGGCGCTTCAGCTCCTGCGGCGTTCGGGCACTGCCCCCTACGATACGTTTGACGACCGACTGCCAGCCGCGCGGCCCCCCAGCGTTTCGCAGAAGGGCCCGGGTCTGGCGTTCCTTTCGCGTGCCGAGCCGGGACGCGGCACCCTCGCCGCCTCCGCGCCCGCGACGCCGGTCGTCAAGAACATGACCGAGAACAAGATCCTCGACGGAAGGCGACCGGGTCATTTTGGCGCCTCGGCAAAAGTATCAGCGGCAAGAGCAAAAGGAGAGGTTTGATCACCAAGTCCCTGCTTGGCCCTCAGCGCCGAGAGGAGGTGCACCACCTCTTCGACAAGGTCATCGACCCGTGCTCCGACTTTGCGCACCAGGGCGGCATCGCGGGCATTCCAAGTGAGACGACCGACCGCCCCCAGACGGGCGATCTGGTTGAGGTTGTTGCCGACGGCCGACAACTCCCGCCTGGCCGCAGCGATGGCATCCAGCTCGTCTGCCTGGATGGCCAGACGATCGCTTGCCTGTCTGACCAGATGCCTGACTGCCTCGGAAACCGTCAGACCGCTTGCCTCGGCAACCGCCTGAAAGGCTGCATGCTCGTCTTCCGTGATGCGGATGTTCAGCTTCACCGAAAGCCGCCGCACCTCCTTCCGCTCAAGGCTGCCCTTGATCCGAGACAGCGCCTGGCGGGAACGGCCCATCGACCGCGCCACGGCCGCAACGCTCTCGCCAGCAAGCAGCCGCGCCTTGATGGCGGCAGTCTCAGCTGAGGTCAGGCGTGAGCGTGGCATTGCATCATTACATGTGTATTGCAATCGTTGCGCATCATGTACCACACACCACCGTTCCTGCCAACCGTCCTCACCGGCCGGTTTCCGCTCCTCCGAAGAGGAGCCCGCTTGCGGAAACCGGACAGCCGGTGAGGACTCATTATGGCGTCAGGGGTCGGCGGCTTGCCCGCCGACTGCGTCCATGCGCCCCGGCCGTCAGGCCTCCGTATTGCGCGAGACCAAGTGGTCGGGCGCCTTGAAACCTTGGGCTTTGCCAGGGTTTGCGTCGACTTCAGAAGGGAGCGCCGAGCAAGGCTCGATTGTCTGAAGGGACGGGATTCCCGGGAAGGGAGGAGGGCCGGGTGACTGCGGCGGAGTGACCGTCTTAGGCTGGAAAGTAGTAACGTGGTCGTGACGTGGTTTTGTGGCCGCGCGCCTGAGCAGGGCGCAGACGATGCCCGATAGTCCGAACCGGCAAGCGGGCAGAATGTCCAGCATGCAGGCGATTGGCCGTTCAAGCGCGGGATGTCCACTCCACGGGTTCCGATGGCACCCAACCTTCGGGCTAACCGGGCGGACGGATTTCCGGGCCGGCATGCAGCCTGTCACCTCTGCAGACATGCAGACATGCAAACCGTCATCCGGGCCAGAAGGCAGGCTGTTACAATTCCATGGCGCCCCGACCATCGCCCCGGCGCCGCGCCGCAGCATTACGGATGCGGGAATCCTTAAGAAACATGAAGGCGCAAGGTCCATGTTACAACTTCCAGCACATGAGGTTTGACGTTTCTGCAACCTTATGCCTAAACGGCGCACCGGATGCCGGTCGGATTAGTGACGCCTTTACAAAGGCTTCGCGCAGTCTCGCCCTGCCTGCGGTGCATCGCCTTCCGCAGCGTCATGAAAGAGCGCCGGATGCCGGTGCGAGGGGTAGTGAGTACCGTTTGTGGAGGCGTCATTTCATGCAAGTCATTACCATCGTGCAGACCAAGGGCGGCTCGGGCAAGACCACGACCGCCATGCTTCTCGCGTCTGCAGCACTGAACCTCGGGCGCCGCGTCACCCTGATTGACGGTGACGTCAACGCCCAACTCGGCCGTTGGCGCGACAGCTTTGAACTGGCCACCTGGGAAGGTGCGCAGAAGCCCGACTGGCCGGAGGGCCTAGCGATCCTCTCGCCACCCGAGAGCGTCGAAGGGCTTCTGTCGCTCCTTGAGGCCGAGGAAGAACGTGGCGTCGATCTGGTCGTGATCGACACCCGGCCTGGCACCCACACCGACACCGAGGACTTCTGCCTGATCTCCGATCTGGTGCTGATCCCAGCACGTCCCGTCTATGCCGAATGGGAAATGACCCATCGCGCCGTCCTCTGGATGGACGACCTCCGCGCCTCGATTGCCGAAGGTGAGCGCTTCCCGGCAGTCCGGGTCCTGGTCATGGATGCCGGGCCGAAGATCATCGATGCCGCGACCCGGGAAGGGGGAATGGCGCAACTGCCGAAACGCGATCAGGAGGTGCTGCAGGAGATCCTGCGTCTTGACCATCTCGACGTGATCGTGCCGCATTCGCGCATCCTCGAACAGCTGGGATACCACGGCCCCCTCGGACCGGCGGCCCGCGCCAACGCCAAGGCCCCCGGCGGCCGGTTGGTGGCGGACGCCATCGCGCGTCAGCTCGAAGTCGCGGAACTCGTCCTGACAGGGATCGACGAGGTGATCCCTGCATGAGCCGTTTCCGCCTTCCTGCACGCGTCGCACCCTCCCCGGCGGCGGAAGAGCCGGGCCTGCAGAACTCCGCCGCGCGGCTGCGATCGTCGCGCGAGGTACAATCGCGCATTCTTGCCGAACGGCGAGCGCCGGAAGCGGAACTCTCAGCAGAGAGCCTCGAGGCCCAACTCCCTGATCAGCCATCGATGCCCAAGAGGGAAGCGGGGTTGGCCGGGAAGAGGGAAGGGGAGGGGGGACCACCGTCGCCCACTTCATTGCCGCCCGGGGCTCCCGCTGGTGTGGTGTCAAAGCCCCGGAAAGAGAAGCTGGTGGTTCTGTTTCGGCTTCCACTGGCGACCGAGAGGCGTCTGGAGCTGATCCCGGGTGCGGGCGAGGTGACCCCGGCCTACATGCTGCGCGCCTTTGCCAAGGAAGCCCGCGCGGAATTGCGGCGGCTATTGGCTGAAGAGGATATCAATGCGCATGCAGACGAGGCGAGGCGCATCTTCGCCATGTCGGCAACAGACATGGCGGTCGGCGAAGCGATGACCGTCTACGCCCAAGGCTCAGCGATCCGCGCCATGCATGCAGCCCTTGGTGACCCCTGGCAGATCGAGCCCCGGGCGGCGATCGTTGGTGCCTTCCTCGCCGCCATCGCGTCGCGGCTCATCGAGGCGCGACGCGTCAGATAGACCCGGACCATGCAACAGAATTCGATGAACTGCCTGCGATCACTCGCAGGCAAGCTCGGACAGCGGCGCTGTCTCGAAGGTCAGGCTGTCGGCGCTCGTGACCAGGGCAAATTCACCGCCAGCGCGGAAGGTCGCCACCATCTTCGACCAGTCCATGGCTTCAGCCGACGCTTGGGCAGCGACGCCGTTCTTGAGCGGCAGACGGGCTTGTTCACCAGACTTCGCGAGCACGACGACCATGTCCGGCGCAGCGTCCTTGTCGAAGCGCACCACCAGCGCGCCGTTGGGCGTCGGCCCGAAAACGCGATCCGGGTCGCAAACGAGCCGCACCTCACCCGCCTCGCTGGTGAGCGCGTAGGTCGGCAGTCCATGCTCGACACCGACCGCCCAGGCGTCAAGCGCGTGGACAGGTACAGACATCGCCGCAAGCGCGGAAACAACCAGAACGGGGGACAGAACATGCATCGACAGGAACGCCTTTCGTGGTTCGCGTGGCGACAGCAAAGCACCACTTCTGACAACGTTAGATATGTTCTGATGGACTTCATGTCCATGACTGCAGCGCGACAACGGTTCATTGGGGGCAGGAATGGATGACGTCGCCCAAATCAGGACCAAGCAGTCGGTCATCGATCGTAGGCTGTGGCGGATCGACCGCGCAAACCGGGAGCTTGTCGCGGAGCGTCATCGCACCGCGAGCGGTCGCTTCAGGACCGTGTGGCTGGTCCCGGAAGAAACCTTGCGCGGAGTCCTATGGGTCGAGGTTGTAGAGGGACCACCGAACGATCCACCGCCATGACCCATCAGCTTTCTGAATCGGACCGCCCGGATCGATTCAGAAAAGCAATTGGACTTGGAGAGCGGCAGGGCGGAGTCTGTGCGGGGGAGGACCGGCATGACTCTGGCACATCTGCATCGCATCGACCCTGACGCCAACATGGCGCGGTTCTACTGCATCGATGTCGCGGCGACACTGTTCGGCGACGTCTCCGTCCTGCGAACCTGGGGCCGGATCGGGACCCACGGGCGGACGAGCATCGAGACCTGTAGCTCCTTTGACGAAGCACAGCGCGCGGCATGTCGAACCCTTCGTCAGAAGATGCGGCGGGGATACAGAGCGGCATAATCTTACGGAAGCATCCGCTCCGCTCGATCCGCCCAACGGCCGCGCGCGCGAAATCGTGGCTTGATAACTGTTATCAAGAGTGCCATCCTTGGCTTCAGGACTGGAGGCCCAGATGATCAGCGCAGACCTTGGACCGCAACTCGAGAGCTTCGTCGCCAAACTGGTCGAGACAGGGCGCTACAACTCGAAGAGCGAAGTGCTGCGTGAAGGTATCCGCCTGATCCAGGAACGCGAGTCGCGCCTCTCGGTCCTTGATCAGGCCCTTGCGCGAGGGCTTGCAGATGCAGAGGCCGGTCGCGTCAAACCCATGTCTGATGTCGTCACTCGGCTGGAAGCCAAGTATCAAGCCATGCGCCTCGCGCAGGAATGATTGTCGAACTCACGACCGCGGCCGAGGCCGACCTTGAAGCAGTCGGAGACTACATTGCACGCAACAACCCGGTCCGCGCGGCAAGCTTTGTCCGCGAACTCTATCGCAGTTGTCTCGACATCGCTGACAGGCCTGAAGCCTGGCCGGTCGTTCCCCGCTATGAACATCACGGAATTCGCCGCCGGGTGCACGGCCGTTATCTGATCTTCTATCAAATCGAGCAGACGCGGATCACGATCCTGCACATCCTGAACGGAGCGATGGACGTCGAGGCGATCCTATTTCCAGAGGGGTGAGTGAGAAAGCCAGCGGGTCCCCATCAGACCTTGCGCTGTAGCCTCCCTTCCAACTCGGCTCCGGCCTCAATGGAGATCCTTTCATGGATGACATCGGCCTGCACGATCGCACTCGGCGCGAGCTGAACGTTTCGCGCCGAGATCATACCAGAGACCGCCCCAAGCGCGACGAGGTCGTGGGCGACGACGGAACCTTCAACACGTCCTGAACCAGCGACGGTGATCTCTGGCGCCCGCAGTGAGCCAATGACATTGCCTTGGACCTCGATCGGTCCATTGGAGGTGGCATCGCCTTCGACGACAAGGTCCTGCGCGAAAACGCTGCGGCGGGCGTTTGCGACGGCCGGGTCCGGCCAACGGTCGAGGTCGCCATTTGGGGTCTTCATCTTGGTATCGCCTCAGCTCAACTTCGTGCCGCACAACTGGACCAGAAGCGAAACGAAAGGGCAACGCGCGGCGCTGTGATCAGCGAAGAAGTCCACCTGAGACTGGGTCGGTATAGGCGCCATGATGGCACCCTTAGTAGCACAAAGGGCGGATTGCAGACAGTCGGTGCATTGTGAATTGAACAGGCGAAAGCGCCAAAGCCAACGATCATCATGGCCCAATTTGCAAGAGCATTCGAGTGCAGTCGCGACTAACTATGCTCGACCCTGGCCTGTTCCAAAACGAGCTAGCCTTGTCAGCATCAGGACACTCGTGACCGCCGTTCCAACCGCCAGTCCCGTCCAGACGCCGGTGATGCCTAGGTGCCATCCCTCGCTGAGCAATAGACCAAATGGCGCGCCGACCAGCCAGTATCCCGCCAAGGTATACATCATCGGAGCCCGCGTATCCTTGCGCCCGCGCAGGAGGCCTGCAGCGCCTTGACCCGGGTTTGCCACGAGCTCCATGACGCCGAGGAGAAACAGTAACCCGATCGATAAATTCGCTGCTGCAAGTCCCGCCGCGGTTTGCCCGAAGAACGCTTGCGACAGCGGAGCCGAAATGCCGCAAAGGCCAAGGAACAATAGGGCGCCCGATATGGTCGTCAGCCAGAGCGCACTGCGGACCACTCGCCGAGATTGCCCGAGGTCAGTTTGTGCTTCGGCCCGAGCAATGCGGACCATGGCGGCCTGCAGCAGTGCGGACGGAACAGCATAGGCAATGCCGGCAATGCGCAGCGCCAGAGTGTGGGCCGCCACGTCAGCCGGACCCAGAGTCGCCGCATAGAGCGTGGCGCCCAGGAAAATGCCAAGTTCCACAACGGTCGCGACGCCGATGGGCAGTCCAACCCGCAGCACCGACGCAAAACCGCTCCAGCCAATTGAACGCGTCAGGGTTTCTGTACTCGGCACGGACCGACGGGCGATCACGACCAGGATCACAAGGCTGGTCGTTGCCACGATCAGCGTCGAGAGGCCGGCCCCAGTTGGTCCGAAGGCGGGAACCGCGCCAAAGCCGTGCATCAACATCTGGTTGCCAATGGCGTTGAGTGGCAGCATCGCCCCAGTGACATAAAGAAAGACCTTCGGCCGTTCAGCAGCCGTCAGGATCGTTCGATAAAGCATCACCCCCAGCATCGGGACCAGTGTCAGTGCCATCGTGCGAGTGTAGCCGCGCCCGGTGTCCAGGAGACCCTGGTCCAATCCAAACATTGCCAGCCAGTCCGGCGCGGTCCAGACAATCGGGACAAGCACAGCCGAAAGCAGTAGCACGATGATCTGACCGATCCGCATAAGGCTCGCCCGTTCGGACAGATCGGCCTTCGAGACGGCGGCGGCATAGAACGGCACCAGGCCGCCAACCGTGCCCGCACCAAGATAGAAGAGAATGGAGTAGAAATCACTGCCAACCGCAACCGCTGCCAGGGCATCGGCCCCGAAACTGGCGGATACCATGATGGTGTCGGTCACGCTCATCCCCATATTGACCAGCGCAATCAGCATGATCGGCACGGCTAGGCGCATCATGGCCACGGGCTCGTCAAGGGTGGCTCGAAGGCTCGCTGGCCAAGAAGGCCGCACGCCGCGAACGGCGCTCCTGTAGGTCATTGCGAAACTCCCAAAAGTCGAAAGCCCGGTCCACCCCCTGTCAAGGGGCGGACCGAATTGACGGCGAGGCGTCGTCAGCCCCAGTTGCGGTCGTGATCGGCGTGAGTCCGCAGGTAGGAACCGGGCGCGAAGTGCGTGTCGTAGAATCCGGTGTCCAGTCGATGTGCCTGCAGATAGGTGTTGATGAACACCGCGGGTGCCGTGGCCGGGAAGCGTCCGAAGGTCGAGAACACGTAGTCCGCCATGATCGTCGCGATCTCCACCGCTTCGGCGTCGATCGGTGCCGCCGACCCGCGCACGGCTGCGGTCTCGCGGTATTGGCCGACCTGACCCGGGTCGAACGGCCCACCCTTGCCGAACTTGCGCGCCACCACCGCCTCGACCGCCGCGCGCATGTCGGCGTGGTGTGGCGGGACATGCGCCTCGAACACGCCCGGAAGGCCGGTCACGTAGGGCAAGGGATTGCCCTCCAGCATCCGGAACTGGAAGCCCAGACCGGGAACCGCGGGATCGCCGCTTGCACCCAGGACCACGAAGGGATTGATCCCGGTATACATCCAGCCTCCCAGCCCCAATGCCTGCAGCATCAGTGCACCGGCATAGCAGGCCGTCCCCGTCTCGGTCGCGACATCCGTCATCGCCACCTGTTCGAGGAAGGTCATCGGGTAGGCCACGGACATGTTCAGCCGGTGGCCGAACTTCTCCAGCCCCGGGATCTGCCGGCCGTTCACGTCGTCATAGATGCCGGTGCCGTTCTGGATCAGGTAAAGAAGCAGCAGGATCACGTGCTGCGCCACATCCGCCACCGGCCAGATCAGCGTCGAGCCGGGCACGTTGGCGCACCAGGTGTTGTGACCTTCCATGTAGGGCATGGCGGAGGGGATGTTCAGCCGGCCGTCGGCCAGTTTCACGATCCGCTTGCGGTGTTCCTCGGTCCAGTCCTTGAGGTCCAGGCTGCCATCGGTCGCCACCGGCACCATGTCCCGCGTCGGCAGGAAGTAGACGCCGGTGTCGTCGGTGAAGAAGAATTCGGTCGTGTTGAACCCGGCCGAGGACGGAAAGCTGCGACCGCCCGCCGCGGCGGTGTAGTTCGGCAACTTGCTCGCATAGTTCGGGTGATGCGCGAAGAGGTTCACCCAGCCGGTGTTCCCCGCGACGGTAGAGATCAGGAGCATCTGTTCGGTCGGGTCCAGCGCCTGGGGTGCTTCGGTAGAGGTATAGGCCAGCGGCCCGTTCGGAATGCTGGCGCCCTTGGCAAAGCGCCGTGACCTGCGACCGTGGATCGCTTCGATCAGGGGGAAGGTCGCGGCCTCCACGAGACCGCGGGAAACGGGTGAATAGCCATCAAGCATGATCTTGCCTTTCGTGGTGAGGGTCTGGCCCTGGGCAAAGCCAAGGCCGGTCAGGACTGCGCCGGTGGCAGCCAGGGTGGTGCCGAAGAGCCGGCGTCTGGTGAAACGGAATGTCATCGCTCTGACCATTCAGCCGGAGAAGCGCATGGCGTCGTGGGCGGTCCGGATGGACATCTGGTCCAGCGGATCACGTTCCATCCCGATGTCGCGCCGCATGTGGTCGGACAGGGTGTCGAGGTCGGCCGCCCGCGCGAGCCGGCGGCTGGGCCGGAAGAACCAGAGCCGAAGGCGCTTTGCGAAGCCATCCTTGCCGGGATGTGTCAGGGAGAGGTCTGTCATGGGTCGTCCTTTCAACGTGCGGGCCCTGTGGCCCCGATGAAGGGCAGATCGCACGGCAGCGCTTAGGGCCGTGAGGCATGGACTCGACAGAAACGGTCCAAATGTGCCAGGCTCACCTCATGCCCACGACCTATGCGCCCAAGAAGATCTCGGTCTGCCTTGTCGCTGTACCCGAAACCGCGACCGGGGTGCTTTACGGCCTTTACGAAGTGTTCAGCTATGTGGGCTCTGGCTGGGAATTGCTGACTGGCTGGCCCCCTGGCCCGCGACGGTTCCTGCCGCGCATCGTCGCAAGTGCCCGCGAACCCTTTCGCAACAGTGTCGGACTACCTATCTCGCCCGACCTGTCTCTGGCCGAGGCAAAGAGGGCGGACATCGTCATCGTGGCCGATCTGGCCATAGGTCGCGACGAAGACACTCGGGGGCGCTGGCCGGACTTGGCAGTCTGGCTGAGGCGGCAGCACGAGCAGGGTGCGCTGGTCTGTTCTGTCTGTACGGGATCATTGCTTCTGGCCGAGGCGGGCCTTCTGGATGGCGAAGAGGCAACCTGCCACTGGGCAGCGAGCGACCAGATCCGCAGTCGCTATCCGGCAGTCCGCCTCCGGCCCGAGCGTGTTCTGGTGTCGTCAGGTGTCGAGCATCGGCTCGTTACCTCGGGCGGCAATGCCTCTTGGACGGACCTTGCGCTTTACATTGTCGCGCGCTTCTGCGGTGAAGACGAAGCGCGGCGCACCGCAAAGCTTTTCCTTTTTGGTGATCGCAGCGATGGACAGGCCCCCTTTGCCGCTCGCGTTCGCCCTCCGCAGCACGACGATGCGGCCATCAGCGCGGCCCAGGTCTGGATCGCCGATAACTACGCCTCGCCTAACCCGGTGGCAGGAATGACTACCGCATCCGGCCTGACTGCCAGAACATTCAAGCGAAGGTTTGAAACTGCCACGGGCTATGCACCGCTCGACTATGTCCAGTCCCTGCGCATGGAAGAGGCAAAGCAGATGTTGGAAGCGTCCGACACCCCGATCGAGGCCGTCGCGGAAGAGGTGGGGTATGTTGAGCCGGCTGCCTTCAGGCGGTTGTTCAAGCGGTCTACGGGGATCTCACCACTACAGTATCGGCAACGGTTCCGCCACGTGGTGGCATTGGATGGATAAGTGGCCGAAAGAGATCCGCATTTTCATGCCGTCCGGTTGGTCTTCCTGGTCCGTAGGTCTGCCCGGGCGATTTCGATGTTAAACGGACGAATGGCCGGTTCGAAGCCCAGGTGCGCTCTAACCGAGCCAAGGGCCGTTTTGGGCCGAATGCGTTTGCACCCTTGCCATCGGCCGACCTCGTGCTCACCCAAGGGTCAAGCTGTTTCGGACTTCGAGATTCTTCCTGCAACCAAGCAGGAGTGTGTCTCTATACTACGAACCTAGTGCTCGCCCATCAGCACCAGTCCCAATACCGTCGGTTCCTCGTGCCAGAAGGCTAGGGCGACATTCTAACTTTGCTCAGGTGCGACAGTTCTACTTTGCGTTGTGGATTCATGCCGAAGCGCGCATTTGAGCCCGTGAGAGGTTAGGGCAGGGAG
>CAMFII010000016.1 GCA_945952585.1 uncultured Rhodobacter sp. | reverse complement strand
CTCGCTGCAACCGTCATGTTCTGGTTATGACGAAAGAACGAGTCCTGACCCTAAGGCATTGCAGCTGCCTGACTGTCAGTCGGGCAGCCCGCGCTGCCCGACGAGTTTCTTCAGGATCACCCGACCCAGGTCGCGGGCATTGCCTTCCTGCCGCAGCCAGCGTTTGAGCCGCGGCCAGTCGCGTTTGCGCAAGGTCGTCCAGCCGTAGATGCGGTTCTGGCGCAGCGCCTGGGCCTGGCGCGCGGCCAGGAGCCCCCCGATTTCGGGCGTCAACTCACCCGCCGCCCGCAACTCTTCGGCCAGACCCGCGTTCTGCCGGGCGATGGCGCGGTAATCGACATGGGTGACACTGCCCGGCGAATAGGCGCCGCTGATCGCGCCGATGCGGGTCGAGAAGATGTAATGCGCCTCGCGCAGCAGGCCAAAAGCCACGCCCCGGCGCAGAAGCTCGACATAAAGCCGGTGATCCTCGCCATGACGGATGCCCTCGGGATAGCTGAGCAAGCCCCGGTCGATCAGCGAGCGGCGATAGACCGGTTTCATCAGCCCGAGGTCGAGGCCGGTCTCGGGATCGGGCCGCAGCAGGTCGGCCAGGGTCAGGCGTGACAGGCTGCCGGAGGCCGGCAGTTGCTGGGGCGCGGCCTGATCCGCGGCGAGGTCGAACAGCACCGGCAGGTCCGACAACGCCTCGAACCCCTCCGCTTCCGCCACCGCGATCATCCGCGCCAGCCGGCCGGGCGCGAAGGCATCGTCGGCATCAAGCACCGCGATCCACTCCCCTTGTGCCGCCGCGATCCCGGCATTGCGCGACCGCGCCGGCCCCGAATTGTGCGCGTTGCGCAAGAGGCGGACCTGCGGATGCGCCTTGGCCAGCCCTTCCGCCACCGCGACAGTGTCATCGGTCGAGCAATCGTCGACGACCAGCACCTCGACCGCGCCGACACCCTTCTGCGCCAACCCCGAGGTCACGGCGCGCGCCAGGAAGGGCGCAGCATTCCAGGCGGCGATCACGACCGAAACCTGCGGACGCCCTGTCATGCTGCATCCTTTCCGATCACCGCGAGGATCTCCGCCTCAAGCTCCGCCGCCATCCGGGCGGTATCAAAGCGCGCGGCCAGCCGCCGCGCCCCCTCGCCCAGGCGCGCCCGCTCGGCCGGGTCCGCCGCAAGCCGCCGCATCAGTGCCGCCTGTGCCGCCACATCGCCTTCGCGGAAGAGGAAGCCGTTCACCCCCTCCTCGATCTGGTCGACCAGCCCGCCCGAGGCGCTGGCGAGAAGCGGCAGGCCCGCCGCCCCGGCTTCGGTCAGCGTCACGCCGAACCCCTCGACCCAGCCGCCCACTTCGCGCGAATGCTGGAGATAGACCTGCGCCGCCGAAAGCTCCCTTGCGATTGTCTCGGGGTCGAGCCGCCCGGTCAGGCGGATGCGCGCCGCAAGGGGGCTCGCAGCGGCAGCGGCTGCGATGGCGTCGTGGTCCGGCCCGAAGCCTATCAGCACCAGTTCCGCCTGCGGAAACTCTCCGGCGATCGCCTCGAAGGCAGCAAGGCTTTCGCGCATCCCCTTCTCGGCCGACATCCTCCCGACCGAGACGAAGCGCAAAGGCCCGTCCGCCGCCTGCACCGGCATCGGTCCGGCGGCGAAAAGCTCCAGCGGTGCACCGCAGGGAATGACCCGCGTCCGCGCCGGCAGTCCGAGTGGGCGCAGCCGCTCCACCTGATGCCGCCCGACCGCGATCAGCGCCTGCGACCGCGCCAGCACCTGGGCCAGGGCCTTTCGATAGGCCTTCGAGACCATCAGTGCCGAGACATCCCGCCCATGCACATGCAGGATCAGCGGCATCCCCGGCGGCAAGGCCGGCGCGACCGCCATCGCCGTCCAGGCGAAATGGCAAAGCACCGCCTGCACCCTCGCCGCCTCGATCGCCGCCCGCGTCATCCGGATCTGCGCCGCCGAGGGCCGCTCGGCCCGGGCGAGGCCCAGCTTGCGCTCGATCCGCTGGATCAGGGATTTTTCCGACCCCGGCAGCCCCGGGATCATCCGCGTCTCGATCCCTTCCGGCGCCTGCCATCCGGCTTCCGTCCGCCAGCTCATCAGCACCGGCGTGACCGCCCGAAAGGCCTGCGCCTGCCGCGCGATCCAGACCTCTGACGGTATCCCGAGGATCGGCGCAATCACCGCGACGCGGGGAGCCTTCACGCCCCCCACAGGCGCACCTTGCGTTCCAGACCCAGGACCGACGCCAAGGCCCGATGCCGCAGCGTTCCGCGATGCCGGATCGGCCCCATCCGCGCCAGAACGTCCAGCGCCGCCTGCCCGGTCTCGGGCCAGCCCCGCAGGAAGGCCATCCGTGCGGTGCGATACAGCGCATGCTCCAGGCTTTGCCGATGCGCGGCGAAGGGTGTGCCTTCGGTCATCGCCACAAGGCGAGCCAGCGTCTCGACATAGTTGCGTTCCTTCGCCTCGGATTTCGACCATGAGAGGCTGTCGTTGTTCTGGACGTAATAGATGCCGTAGCCGCGCGGGTTATGGGCCAGCCGCGCCCGGTTCAGGAAGGCGCGCATCACCAGATCGCCGTCCTGCTGCAGCTTGACCCGCTCGTCCCAGCCCCCGATCCGCTCGACGAAACTGCGCCGCCACAGGATGGCCGAGGGGTTGACCTGGATGCCGAGCAGCCAATTTGCGAACAGATATTCACAATCCAGATGCTCAGCCAGCGAATCCCGCACCTCGAGGATGCGCGTGGCGTTGCGCTGGATCATCGCGGTGAAGACGATATCCGCTCCGGCCGCTTCGGCGATGGTCGCGCCGGCGGCCAGATGGTCGCCCGCGATCTCGTCATCGGCATCGAGGAACAGCACGAATTCGGCCGAGGTCGCCTGCATCCCGCGGTTGCGGGCCACGCAGGCCCCGCCATTCTGGCCGGTCAGCACGGTGACGCGGTCACCGAAGGCTTGCGCGGCGGCAACGCTGCCATCGGAGGAGCCATCATCGACGACGATGATCTCGGCCGCGGGGCCGGGCTGGGCCAGCACGCTGTCGATCGTGCGCGCAAGCGTCGCCTCGGCATTGTAGCAGGGGATGACGACCGCGACCCCGTGGTTCGGACTGTCCATGACCGGCCCCCGTCTCAGGTCCCGGTCATCCGGCGGAAGGTCTCGTTGCCGGCGCGGAGCTCCTCATAGGAGCCCTGCGCCACGAGGCGGCCGTGTTCGAGCAGGAAGATCACGTCGCAGTTCTTCACCGTGGTCAGGCGGTGCGCGATCATGATGACGGTCTTGGCATGGCGCAGGTTGTGCACCGCCTCCATCACCGCCTGCTCGGTCAGGTTGTCGAGCGCCGAGGTCGCCTCGTCGAGGATCAGCACATCCGGGTTGCGGTAAAGCGCCCGGGCGATGCCGATCCGCTGGCGCTGCCCGCCCGACAGCCGCACGCCGCGCTCGCCGACATGGGTGTCATAGCCCTGCGGCAGATCGGACATGATGAAGTCGTGCAGGTTGGCGATACGGGCGGCCTGTTCGATCGCGGCGCGGTCCCATTTCGCTTCCGGCTCACCGAAGGCGATGTTGGCCGCGACGCTGTCATCGACCAGGAAGATCTGCTGCGGGACATAGCCCAGCACGTCCTGCCAGCGGCGCATGTTCTGCGCCGTCAGCACCGTGCCATCGACCACGACCTCGCCCGATTGCGGGGTCAGCAGCCCCAGCATGATGTCGACCGCCGTCGTCTTGCCCGCACCCGTGCCGCCGACAATGCCGACGGTGGTATTGGCCGCGATGGTCAGCGACAACCCGTCCAGCGTCGTCTTTTCCGTCGCCGGATAATTGAACCGGATGTCCTGCAGCTCCAGCCGGTCGCGCAGGTGGATACCGGTGCCGGACGAACGCGTCCCTCCGGAGCCAGTGCGGACAACAACCTCCATGTATTCCTTATGCAAGGAATCCAGCGTGGGGGCACCACTGCGCATGCCGGTCAGCGAATTGTAGAGCTGCTGCGCGGACGGGAACATCCGTAAGCCGGCAAAGGCAAATACGCCAAGCGTCGGCAGGACACTTGAAATAGAGCCATCGCCAGTGACGAGAAGAACAAGGGTCAGAAGCAGGATGCTGCCAAAGGCAATCGTCTCAAGCAGGTAACGCGGCATCTCTCCGATGACGGAAGTGACGCTGCCAATGCGAGCAATCTCATAGGAAGGCTTTTGGAATCGGCCAAGCAGCCGATCCTCAAGACCCAAGAGCTTGATGTCCTTGGTCGCCCCGAAGATCTCGTGCGCGATCTTGTAACGTGCCTTGTTGGCGGCGAGCCGGATCTGCCCCAACTGAAGCAGTCGACGGCGGAAACCGAAGAATATCAGGGCGTAGGACCCCAGACAAATCAGGATAGCACTGCCGGCCACCAATGGATTGACCACAAACAACAGGATCATGAGGAAGGCGAGCGTGATGGCCTGAGCGATGACGCGCATGGCCGGAATCAGGGATCCTGAGACGACCGTGTTGACTTCGTTCAGGATGGAGCGCGACATCTGCGCGCTATGCTTCGAGAGGAACCAAGCATAGGGCTGCCGTAGGTAGCCAGCGAGCAGGCGACCGCTGATGCTGTAGTTCCGCATCTGCGTAAAACGGGACGTCGCAATAAGGGTCGCCGTCTTCACCGCAAAGCTGAAGAGAAGCAATCCAAACACGGAAGAACCGAGCACGATCAGGAACTGTTTCACGTCCGTCATGCCCAGCCAATGATAGAGGGCCGCGAAGCGAGCGTTGTGCTCGATCATGTCCGGATTGGCGACCACCGCCAGGAAGGGCATGATCGACGCGACCCCGATCGTGTCCACCAGCGCCATGAGGATGATAAGCCCCAGGAGCAGAAAAAAGCGCTGGCGCTCATGGGCGTCCAGCAGATCGAACAGCTTTCGGTATGTGGCTAGCATCTGATTTCTGGGCGCGAAACTTCGGGGCGAACACGGATGGCACCGCGGGGACAGCATCCCTTCTCGAAAGGCATCTTGGCATAGTCAAGGCAACCCAGGGATGACGATACCGAGATCAGGATATGGCGCAGGAATGTCACCCTTTCTGATCCTCCCGGCGATGTACAGGGGCGAAACGGCTGCGCGGCAACCCGCCGCCTGCATCGCGGCTCGCGGCTGCCGGAGCAACGAATGGCCTGGAGACGGAGACCGGCTCCTCCTGCTGCAATCGGCTCGCGGCCTGCGCCCGGCGGCGCGCCTCCGATCCGGGTTCAACCCCAGCTTCAGTTGCGACGACGCTGTCCTTCCCGGCGCGGCACAACCAGTGTCCCGCCCCAAGATAGAACATCACGTAAGATCCAGCGGCTCCCCAGATATGCACTGTGCTGAGTGTAAAGAGCAGGGCCGCCACCGAAATCACATAGCCAGTGCGGATCAGGGTCTGTTCCTCGTCCAGCCCCTTGTTTCTGATGATGGCTCGCAATCCAAACACGATCGCACATCCCAAAAACACTAGAGCCACAATGCCATGCCGCATCATGGTCAATAACCAGAAGTTGTCGACCGAACTGGTAAGCCATGCTGGCCGCGACCAGTCATCCAAGCCGATACCGAAGACCGGATTATTCCAGACGGTGGCGATCCCATTCTCCCAGATACTGACTCTAGTCCAGGCAGTGCCAGAGTTGAAGGTCAGCGTAGAGATCAGGATGGTGACCGGAGTCCGGTTTGAAAGCGAATCGACTGTCACGTATCCGATGACGCAGAGAATGACGAAAAGCTTCCACTTACCACGGGTGATCTGGTCCCAGAGGATAAGAATGACCTGCAGTGCGATTGCCAGCAACGGTGCGGATGAAAGCGACATAAAACTCATGAAGGTGGAAAAGCCCATCATCGGCAGGGCTTTGGCCAGCTGATTGCGGTAGAGATAGAAGAAATTCGCGACACCAAGCGCACAATACATGCCAAAATGGATTGGATGATCAAACCCAGACATCACCCTCTCCAAACCCATGCGCCCATAGGCGGATCCAGGCTTGTTTGGCATTTGGAAAGCAAGGCCCCAGAGTTTGCTCCAAAGATTGATATTCGTATTGAGTTCCACCAATGCAGCGGGAAAAAGAATGAGAAGCGTGATGAAAAAGACCTTCATGTAATGTCGGTAATCCGCAGTGTTGCGGATCAGGGTGCGGCCCAAGAGATAGGCCCCAAAATGCTCCACGATCGTGATACCTGACAGTGCAAGTCGGGAAACGCCGTAATGGTAGGTCAAGCTTACTAGGATCCAGAAGGCATAGAGCATGAAAAAATAGTCTGCCGCGAGCAATCGACCTACGCGCCCGGAAATCAGTTGAAAGAAGAGCGGCACTGTTAACAACAGAAGCAGGATTCGCGGCAGTGTAAGCGTCAGCCCCGCCACGTTGATTATGACTGGGATGATGACGGTCACCAGGAACAGCGTCACCAGCGCCGGCGCGGTCGCGGCCTCGATGCGTCCGGCGAAGCCCGGCGCAGCGGCTGGCTCTGCCCCGGCGCGTCGGGGCGAGGAAATCACTCGCGTCGTCGTCATCAGATGCCCGTCTGCCTTCGCAATGCCGTCTCTCTGGTCCCCGGACGGTCACGCACGGTAAAATTCTGTCCTCGTTCGACCCGTCTTAGCACGACCGGCCCGCCCGATGCAGCCCCGGAAGGTCTGGAACCGGGTCACGACCGCGTTCTGCCTGCAAACTCATCGGAGGAGCCACCGCAGGAGCGGGTCCACATCAATCCCTATGCGCTTCTGCAACGTGATCGACAGGGGGTGGCGGAAATCCTCATCCACTTCAGTGCCGTCGAAGCGGATCCGCCCCGCCCGCAGAGGGATCCGGCGAACCGGAATGCCGGCCTGGTCAAGGGCATATTGGACAAGCCGCTCGGCATGGAGAGGCAGGTTCCGGGTCTGGCAATATTCCAGGGCCAACCGGCCCCGCTGGCCATAGGCTGCGATCGCGGCAGGACCAGAGGCGACCGCAAGGCGATCATTCATGGCATGCCAGGGCTGCCACCAGGGCAACTGGACCAGCGGACCCGACACCGCCAGCGCCCGGCGCAGCGCAAAATCGAAACTGTCGTGATATCGCAGGTCCGGTCGGCAAAAGACACAGATATCGATGCCATCGGCCAAGACCATCTCCGTGACAGCATCGAGAGAATGGAGCTGGTGCAGCAGATTGCGCAGAGAGCGGAAGCCGTCTTTCCAGTAATCGCCGAAGGGGGCAATCCTGTCGAAACTGGCTGTTACCGATCCGGGTCCAGGCGCCTCCAGCACCAGTCTGTCGGCCTTCAGCAGCCTGTGCTCCGACGGGTCGAGAACCCCTTTCTCTCCCGTCCTGGGGTTGTCGATCTCGGTCTGCTGAAAGAAATGCGCATAGACCCGGACATTGCCCCGCTGCTGCAGCGGGGCGAGCACATTGGCGGTGATCGAGGGCAGCGTATAGCGCAGCGACCGGGTGATCCCGAAGAAGCAGAGGGCGATGCCGGGCCGCGCGTGGGCTCCCGTCCGGGCCGTATCCATGGCAGCCTTCGCCGGCAGGCCCGACGGGCCCTCGACAACGGCGGAGGGCAGCTGAAGGACGATCCGATCGGGTCGGGTCACGACCACCCCCCGCAGCGGCGGAGGGGAAGCATCGACGATGCAGCATCAAACAGTTTCACAGAAGCACCTTTGGAGAAAAGTATTCTACTGGTAACCTCGCACCGCAGATTTCCAGATCCTCTCTCGCGGGAGATTTTGACATCCATAGGGCCTGAGCGTGCAAATTTCATCACCGTTACTCAAAGACACGCAATTTCACGCCGTCTCGGGCGGGCTGCGCCCCCCCAACCTGCTTTTGGTCGGCTGCCAGAAGGCCGGAACCAGCTGGCTACACGCCGCCTTGGCAAAATCGCATCACTTTGCCTGCTCCTCTCCGAAGGAGCTGTTCTTCTTCGGCAAGCCGGAAGCAGAGCGCGACTTTGCGGAATACCTGACGCATTTCCCCGACCGCCCCCAGGCCCGCTTCGTCATGGAAAGCACGCCCGGCTATTTCAAGCTGCCCTCAAACGGGCATGACACGGCAGCGAGCATCCGCAAGTGCCTCGGCAATCCGAAGCTGATCGTGATCTTCCGCAACCCGGTCGACCGCTATGAATCGGCCTATATCCACCATCTCGACAAGGGTCGCGTGCCCTATGTCGAGAAGATCACGACTTTGACCAATGACCAGAGAATGCTTGAGTTCGGCCATTACGGCAGCATCCTGAAGCACTGGAAATCGGTCTTCCCGGATCTGGGCGTGTTCTTCTATGACGATCTCGAGGCCGACAACATGCGCTTCGTCCGCTCGGTGATGGATTTCCTCGGGGTCGAGAACGATCTGAGCCGAAAAACGATCAACTTTCGAAGCAATGGCCGCGAACGCAAGACCCGCAACATGGCTGTCCCGCCCGAGCTTGACCTCGCGACCCGGGCCGCCCTGCGGGACTATTACCGCGACGAGATCCTGCTGCTGCAGGAGCAGACCGGCCGGGACCTGTCGCACTGGCTGCATCCCGACTGGAAGACCGGCATGACCTTGCACAAGATCGGCCGGCGCCTGCGTCGGTTGCCCGGATCGACCCTGCGCCGCCTCCAGGCGTAACCTCCCTTCCCCGGGGACGGCCTGCCGCAAATCCGCCCTAATACGATGCTCTACTTGAGGAATATTGTGTTGGACAATGTATCGCGATGTTTCTCGGAGCCGTCATATTGGGAAGTCTGGCCGGCTATCTTGTCGCCGGCAGTGCGCTTCTGCTTGGCCAGCCTCCCCTCGTCGCCGCCCTGACCCTGACCACAGGCGGATCGATGACCACGGTGCTGGTCATGCTCGGGCAGGCCAGGCATCCCTAGATCGCCCAGGAGGCGGGCAGACTGCCGCATGTGCAGCCGCACCAAGGCACAAGAAGACTCTGTTTCCGCCCCAGTAGATTGTCAGCTGTGCCTCGCGATGTATTCTGATGTCCAGACATTGAAGTTATTCAGGGTTTCCACATTCCATGATCGACAGGCCCGCCCTTGCACGCCAAGACCTGCCGCGCCTTGCGGTCGTAATCCCCTGCTACAATTCCGCCGACTGGATCGGGCGGACGATCTCATCCGTCCTTGACCAGGGCTATCCCGACCTCGTCCTGATCGTCGCCGATGACGGCTCGACCGATGGCTCGGCCGAGGTCGTGCGCGGCTTCGGCGACCGGGTCATCCTGGAAACCGGCCCCAATCGCGGCGCCTGCCATGCCCGCAACCGCGGCACCGACATCGCCCGGGCGCGCGGGGCGAGCCATATCCTTTACCTGGATGCCGATGACTGGCTGGAAGGGCCGATGCTGCTTGGTGCGGCGCGGACCGCCGCGGAAACCGGGGCAGACATCGTTCTGTCGGACATGCACCTGATCCAGTATGACGGCCGTCGCGACGAACGCTTTCTCTATTCCGGCCGGGTCGAGCCTGTCGTCTTCTTCGAGGACTGGCTGCGGGGCAAGTATTTCAACCCCTCGGCCATCCTGTGGAGCCTGCCCTTCGTCGACCGGATCGGCGGCTGGGACGAGACGCTGGCCCGTGCCCAGGACGAGGACATCTCGCTGCGCGCCATGTTCGAGAACCCGCTCATCATGAAGAACGACCAGGGGGCGGCGATCCATGCGCGGGTGAACCCGAATTCGGTGTCGCGCAGCGCCTCGCCCAGGGCCACGGAAAGCCGGATGCGGGTGCTGATCCAGCTGATCCGCCGCCTGCCCGGCACGCCGCTGGAATCGCAGAGACGGCTGCTGGCGATCCGGCTTTACAAGCTGACCTGGGAAGCCTACCGGCTGAAGCAGTTCGAGCTGGGCCGCATGGGCAAGCGCGAACTGGTCGCCATCGGCTTCACCGGCAATCCGGGGCCGTTCTGGCACAGGGCGGTCTCCAAGGTTGTCGGCCTCGAGGCCAAGGTGCGCCTGTTGGGGCGCTGAACTCTCTTCGGATGGACATGAATACGGACGCCAGCAAACCCCGCCTCTCGGTCGTGATCCCCTGCTACAACTCGCAGGACTGGATCGGCCGCGCCATCCAGTCCGCGCTCGATGCCGGCTGCGAGGATCTCATCCTCGTGGTGTCCGATGACGGCTCGACCGACGGCTCGGCCGAGGCCGTGCGCGCCTTCGGCGACCGGGTCATCCTGCATTCGGGCCCCAACCGCGGCGCCTGCCATGCCCGCAACGTCGGCATGGAGATCGCGAAGTCGCATGGCGCCACCCATGTGCTGTTCCTCGATGCCGACGACTACCTGGAAGGCGACGTGCTCGCCGGGGCGGCCGAGGTCGCGGGCCGGACCGGGGCCGACATCATCCTGTCCCACAACCATATCCAGTTCGACGATGGCCGCCGGCTGGAACGCAGGGTCTATTCCGGCCAGGTGACGCCCGAAGACTTCTTCGAAGGCTGGATGACGGGCAAGCATTTCGCGCCGGTCGCGGTGCTGCTGCGCATCGGTTTCGTCGAGAAGATGGGCGGATGGGACGAAAGCCTGAGCCGCGCCCAGGACACCGACCTGTTCCTGCGGATGATGTTCGAGCGCCCCGTGATCATGATGAACGACCGCGGCGCGGCGATCTACAACATGGTCAACCCCGGCTCGGTCTCGCGCGTTGTCTCGCCCAAGTCGACCGAGGCGCGGATCCGTGTTATCAGCCGCCTTCTAGAGAAGATGAAGGGCACCTCCTTCGAGCCGCTGATGCCGCTGATGCTGCAGCGGCTCTATGGTGTCACCCGCGCCGCCTTCCAGATGAAGCAGGTCGAGCAGGGTCGGCAGGGGGTCAAGGTGATGGCCGCCTATGGCTATCGCAAGCATCCCGGCACCCGCCGCCACAGTGTCCTGTCAAGCCTGATCGGGCTCGAAACCAAGGTCCGGCTCTGGGGGAACTGAGCAGCGTTTCGCGCGCGAAACCGTCAGGGCGCGTCCTTGCCCCCTGCCCTCGCCTTCACATAGCCGAGGAACGCCTTCTCGGCCGACCGGAGCCTTGGCCGTCCCGTCGCCGCCCAGTAGCCGCGCCAGTCGGCCTCGAGCGCGTAGACATCCCAGCCCGGGGCAAGGCGGCGGGCCTCGTCCAGCGCGTCCGCCGACAAGGGCGGCAGTTGCGGACCGGCCTCCGGCCCCTCGACCACCACCGTGCGATTGGTGAAGCGGATCATGTCGCCCGGCTCTTCGGCGATCGCATAGTCCGGCAGGTGATCCTCGGCGATCATCTCGCGCAACATGGCGCGGAAGACCCGGCGCGGGCTGGCCGAGCCCGACTTCTTCAGGAGCGTCTCGACCGAGACGCGCCAGCTTTCCTGGCGGCCGCAATGCTTGCGGGCAAGCTCGTAGATCCGCCGCTCCAGGGGCTTTCTCAGGCGGAAATAGTCTCTGCTCAGCGTCAGGACCGAACTCGACAGCACCGCGCGGAAGAGCCAGTCCGACAGCGTCACGGCGACCGAGATCATGCGGCCGCCGCGGGTCTTGCGCACGATCTCCCAGGTCTCGATCAGGCCGAAGCCGCGCGTCACCTCGACGCCGCCGGTGGCAAGGTTGGTGGTGATCCGCGTGCCCGCCAGCCGCTCGAAGCTTTCACGCAGGCGACGGTAGGCGTCACCCGACGTCTCGCGGTTGGTGGCGACCAGGAGATCATGGGCGCGGAGCGTCACCGTCCGGCTGACCTGCCGCCCGGCATTCAAGGCCGCCATCAGCTGGCTGATGCAGTAGATCAGGATGTCCTTGTCATGGATCGTGGCCAGCCCCTTGACCGAGGGCGTCACCGTGATCTCGACGCCGTTATGGGCATAGGCCAGGACCCGCAGGTCGGGCCGGGTGGCGAGCGAGAAGACGGGATGCTCCATCGTCGCCATGTCGTCCTTCGGCAGCGCATCGAGGATGTCGCAGACGAAGAAATCGCCCGTCGGATGACGGTCGGGCAACAGCCCGGCCATACGCATCAGAGGGCCACCGCCCCCGCCTGCCACCGCTGTGGTCATGTAACTGCCCGTATCGTTCGCGGCACCTCTGCCGGGCGCCTGCCTGCTCACTGCCCGATCCCGCGATCGCCCCGTTCTCGTGACTGTCCAAAGCCAGACCGGCGGGATTCGTTTCGTGGTTTCGATGACACCCACGGTAAGGTTATCCACAGCCCCGGTCCAGAAAAGCTTTCGGGGGATCAGAGTCGGGCGAGCGGGGGTTCAGAGTCGCCCTATCGTGGGTTCAGAGTCACAACCTCTTCAGATCAGGTAAAATGCCTCTGTCGTTCCAAGGGCTTGGCAAAAAGGCTGCCTCCTTTAACAGATTCAATAACCCATCAATAACAAACAAAAAAATTGACACGGGCCTGGATGGCAGCCGTCAGACCCAGTGGAACCCCTAGGAATTGCTGAGAAAAGAAGGGTTTTGTGCAGGCTTTTCTTCCATGTGCCATGTTTTGTGGTAGATTGCCAAAAACAACGCACATGAGGCAATTTTCATGGCAAGGGACGCGGAAGAGCAGCCGCCCTATTTCAACATCTCGCCCGAAACGGCGCTGGCCGAACTGGGGGCGCCGACGGCGACTTCGGACTTCGCGGCGCTGGCCGATGCCTGTGCCCGCGGTCGCGCCGATCTTGCCAGCCGCGGGCTTGGCGAGGAAGGGCGAAAGACGCTGCGGATGTTCTCGACCTGGGAAATCACCCGCTACCTGATCCCGGTGGCGCCCGCCCATTTCCGCCGGGTGCTGAAGCAGAACCCCGACCTGCCGCAGGGCCGCAGCGAAACCGAAAGCGGGGCGAAGTGGTTCACGCTCGACGAGGTGCTGCGCCTACGCGCCCATTTCGCCGCCGAAGGCTCGCGCGCCAAGGAATACCTGCCCTGGCGACCCAAGGACCTGCCAGCCAAGATCGTCGCCGTGGCGAACTTCAAGGGTGGCGTCGGCAAGACCTCGACCTGCGCGCATCTGGCCATGTCGGCGGCGCTCGATGGTTACCGGGTGCTGGTGATCGACCTGGACTCCCAAGGGTCCATGACCTCGATCTTCGGCGGCAAGGTCGCCGATGAATGGGGCACGGTCTTTCCGCTGATCGCCCGCCACTACGCCACCCACCTGCGCGCCGAGAACCAGCGCCGGCTCGACCGGGGCGAGGCCCCGACGCCCCTCGACGACACGCTGAGCGAGGCGCTGAAGGTCAAGGCCGGCGGCCTCATCCAGAAGACACACTGGCCGAACATCGACCTGATCGGGGCGCAACTGAACCTCTACTGGGCCGAGTTCCAGATCCCGGTCTGGCGGATGGCCGCGCGGGGCTGGAAGCTCTGGGATGCGCTGTCGGACATCCTTGCCGATGACGGGCTTCTGGACAGCTACGACATCGTCTTCCTCGATACGCCCCCTGCCCTCGGCTATCTGACGATCAACGGGCTTGCCGCCTCGGACATCCTGCTGGTCCCGGTCGGCGCTTCGTTCCTCGAGTTCGACTCGACGGGCCGCTTCTTCGACATGCTCCACGCCACCTTCTCCTCGATCGAGGAGGGCGAGAACCTGGCCGCCCGCGCCTTGGGCCGCGAGGAGCTGGCCTTCGAATGGGATGCGGTGCGCGCGGTCATCACCCGCTACGATGCCGGGCAGCAGGCGGAACTCGCCGGGCTGATGCAGGCCTATCTCGGCCGGGCGCTGACCCCCTTCCGGCAGGATTTCACCGCGCTCATCGGTCAGGCGGGCGAAAGGATCTCGGGCATCTATGAAGCCGATTACCGCGACTTCAACCGGGAGACCTACATGCGCGGCCGCGAAACCTTCGACGAGACCTATGCCGCCTTCAAGAAGCTGCTGCTCGGTTGCTGGCGGCGCGACGAGCTGAAGGCGGAAGGAAAGCTGCTGTGAGTGCCGCAAAACAGTCTCTAACGCTGCCCTTTTCCCCATTCCGCACCGGGAGGTCCCCATGGCCAAGCGCAAACGCCTGACCCCGCCGCAGGAAACCTACCTTTCCGCCGGATTAGAGACGAAATCACTCGGCTCGCCCTTCTCGATGCGGCTGTCGCCCACCCCGCCCCTGTCCGCCGCGCCGATTGCCCATGTCGCGGCCGAGGCGGCTGCGCTGAACGCCGCGCGCGAGATTGCCGACGAGCTCGAGGCGGCGCGAGCCGAGGGGCGGATGGTGCTGGACCTGGCCCTCGGCGCCATCGAGGCCGATCACCTTGTCCGCGACCGGCTGGTGCAGGACGACGAGGACATGGCGGCGCTCATCGAGTCGCTCCGCGCCCGCGGCCAGCAGGTGCCGATCGAGGTCGTGGATCTGGGCGCCGGTCGCTATGGCTTGATCTCGGGCTGGCGACGGCTCGCGGCGCTGCGCCATCTCCATGCCGAGACTGGAGAGGCGCGCTTCGCCACCGTCCAAGCCCTGCTCCGTCGCCCGGAAAGCTCTTCCGAGGCCTACCTCGCGATGGTCGAGGAAAACGAGATTCGCGCCAATCTCGGCCATTACGAGCGCGCCCGCATCGCCGCCCGCGCCGCCGAGATGGGGGTCTATCCGGATGTGCAGACGGCGCTCCGTCACCTCTTCCAGTCGGCCAGCCGGGCCAAGCGGTCGAAGATCGGCAGTTTCGTCACCCTCTACCGCGCGCTCGACCCGGTCCTCCGCTACCCTGCCGCGATCCCCGAACGTCTGGGGCTGGCGCTCGCACAGGCAATCGAGGCCGATGAGACTCTGATCCCGCGGATTCAGGCTCTTCTCGCCCAGGCCGAGGTGGCGACCCCCGCCGAGGAACAGGCCCTTCTTTCCCGCGCGCTCCGCCCCGATGCGCCACCCTCCGAAACAGGCCCCCGCCAGATCGCCCCCGGTCTCTGGCTCCATCTTGCCGGCTCGCAGAAGAACCGCCGCCTGACGCTGTCGGGCCCGAAGCTCGACGCGGCCCTGCAGGCCCGGTTGGAGGACTGGCTGAAGTCGCAAGGCTGAGTGTTTCGCGCGCGAAACATCGCCTCTGTGCCACAGGGTCGGGCAAAGCGTGGGTCCTGCCCCACATGTCACGGGTTTGTCGGGCTTTTCGCCTTTTCTTCGCCGCAGTCGGCTGGTCAATTCGGCCCGCCAGATTTGACCGTCCGAATTGCCGCCGAAGCCCCGAGAGTCCCGATGCCCGCCTCCCCTGCCCTGTCGACCGCCCCGGCCAAACGCCGCGTCCTGATCGTGGTCGAAAACCTGCCCGTGCCGCTGGACCGCCGTGTCTGGCTGGAGGCGACGACGCTGACCGCCCATGGTTACCATGTGAGCGTGATCTGCCCGACGGGTCGGGGCTGGGACAAACTCTACGAGGAGATCGAGGGCGTCCACATCTACCGCTATCCCGAGCCGCCCGAGGCGCATTCCGGCGCCGTCGCCTATGCGCGGGAATACAGCGCGGCGCTGTGGCACATGTTCCGGCTGGCCAGGAAAGTCAGGCGCGAGCAGGGTTTCGACGTCATCCACGGCTGCAACCCGCCCGACCTGATCTTCCTGCTCGGCCTGCGCTACCGCCTGTCGGGTGTGCGCTATCTCTTCGACCATCACGATGTCAGCCCCGAGCTGTTCGAGGCGAAGTTCGGCAAGAAGGGGCTCCTCTACCGCGTCATGCTGTGGTGGGAGCGGATGACCTTCGCGACGGCCTCTGTCTCGATTGCCACCAATGAAAGCTTCCGCGACATCGCCATCCGCCGCGGCCATATGGCGCCGGAGGATGTCTTCGTCGTCCGCTCCGCCCCGCGGATCGAGAAGTTCGAGCTGCGCCCGCCTGTGCCCGAATTGAAGAAGGGGGCGAAGACCCTGATCGGCTATGTAGGGGTCATCGGCCAGCAGGAGGGCATGGACCTTCTGGTCGAGGCCGCCGACCAGCTGATCCGCCAGATGGGCTACAGGGACGTCCATTTCGCTATCGTCGGCTTCGGCCCGCACCTGCCCGAGGTCGAGAAGGACGTGGCGAGCCGCGGTCTGGGCGACTTCTTCACCTTCACCGGCCCGCTTTACGGCGAGGACCTGCTGCGTGTGCTCAACACCGCCGATATCGGCGTCGCGCCCGACCCGAAGAACGCGATGAACGACATCTCCACCATGAACAAGATCATGGAATACATGACGCTCGAGAAGCCGTCGGTGCAGTTCGACCTGAAGGAAGGCCGCACCTCGGCCGGCGACGCCTCGCTTTACGCCCGGGCCAACGACCCCAAGGATTTCGCGGCGAAACTCGCCTGGCTGATCGACCACCCCGAAGAGGGCCGCAAGATGGGGCAGGAGGGGCGGAAACGCGTGTTGCAGAGCCTGTCCTGGGACAGTTCCGTGCCGCATCTGCTGGCGGCCTATGACAGGATATTTGGCCGGATCGCCCGTTCGGGCTAATCTGGCGACAACTTGGTTCATTGTCAGTGGGAGAGCATCGTGACGCTCGAGGAATTCGCCGCAGAGGTTTCCCGCGAGTCGCCGAATGCCTTTGCCATCGAACGGGGCAGCCATTTCGATGGCTATGCCAGCGCCTGCCGGGATCTGGGGCTCGAGTTGCGGCGCCCCGATCCGAAGGAGACCGGTTTCTATCGGGGCGGGCGGCTGATCGGCGAGATGCGGGGCATGGTTCCGGACCTGACCAGCGACGAAGCGGTAGCGATCTGCAAAGACAAGACCCGCGCGCTCGACCTCTTGAAGGCGGCGGGCGTGCCGACCCCGCAATCCCGGTATTTCCCGCCCGAGACCGGCTATGACGACGCCATGCGCCACTGGGCGGAAGGGCAGGGCGACCGCCTCGTCGTCAAGCCGAGCGACAGCTATGGCGGCGAGGGGATCACGGTTGGTGTCGCCGATGCCGGCGCCTTCCGGCAGGCCTGGGATCTGGCGCGGGCGAACCTGTCCGATCCCTCGCTGCCGATCATCCTGGAAGAGCGGATCGACGGGCTCGACGTGCGGGCGATCATCGTCGAGGGCCGCTTCGTCTGCGCAGCGACCAGGGTGCAGGCCCATGTGGTCGGCGACGGGCGAAGCACGGTCGCAGCCCTTGTCGCCGCCAAGAACGAGACGCGCCGCCGGAACCCTTATCACAGCAACTATGCGCTGCGGGTGCCTGCGGGGCAGGACGATGCCATTCCCGCCGCGGGCCAGGTCTGGCTGCTGACCGCGCGGGCCAACATCCATCAGGGTGGCGAGGCGGTGGATGTGACCGACCGGCTGCCGCCTACGCTGCGGGCCATCGCGGAACAGGCGGCGAAGGCCATTCCCGGCCTCGGCGTCGCAGGCGTGGACCTGATCGCGGAGTTCGAAGGGGGGACGGGCCGGGTAATCGAACTGAACACCTCGTGCAATTTCTGTGTCCACACCTATCCCATCCACGGCACACCGCGGAATCCGGCGCGGGCGGTGCTGGATTGCATGGTTGCCCGCGCCAATCGAGGTGTCCTCTACCGCCCGAGACGGTCCAGAGGCCTCGTGGCGCGTCTCGGGCGTCGGATGAAGCGCCTGTTCCGGAGGGCCTGAGCCTCTCCAGCCGCGAATCCCTCTGCGCCGGGGAGGGTGGGCGGGAACCTGCCAATGCTGAAAACTCGGGCGGAGTCGGGATCTCCCTGCGCGGTCTTTCGCTGACAACCCCGAAAATCATCCCCGCCGCATCGGCAAGCCCTCGCGCAGATCGGGGCCGGGCAGGCTTACGCAGCGAAAAGGACGGGTCGGGGGGGTGGGTTTGCACCAGAATGTTGCATAGGCAGCGGATCACTGACGGGTGGCTGGCCCCGTCCCTCGTCCCGCATTCAAGGAGTTTCCATGCGTCTGTCCCCAACCCTGCTTGCCGCAGGGCTGTCGTTCCTGTTCGCTTTGCCGGCAGGCGCGGCCATCCTCTATGTCGCCCCGAAGGATGCCGTCGTCAGCGGCGACCGCGACGGCAGCAAGGTCCATCCCTGGGCCACGCCGGCTGCGGCCCTGGCCAAGGCCAGGGCAGGGGATACGATCGTGCTGCTTGATGGCGATTACGGTGCGCTGGTGGTCAAGAACCGCAAGTTTTCCACCCCTGTCACCATCCGCGCCGAAAATCCGCGCAAGGCCCATCTCGAGCGGATCGCGATTACCGGCACCTCGGGAAACATGGTTTTCCGCAATCTTAGTGTCTGGCCATCCAATCCGGACAAGGCGGGCGCGACGCGGGTCGATGCCGGTTTTGCCACGAATGTCACCTTCGACGGGCTCGACGTGCGCAGCGCCTCGACAGCCTCGGGCTATGCCGGCTGGACCAAGGCACAATGGGCGGCGCATGGCCTCAAGGGCTTCCAGGCCCGCGGCGCCAACGTCACGCTGAAGAACAGCACCTTCACCGGCCTGGGCTTCGGCATCGTCATGCTGGGCAAGGGCGCCACCGTCGACGGCAACGCGGTGCGCGGCTTTTCGATGGATGCCATCCGGGTGCTGGGCAACAACAGCATCGTCCGCGGCAACCTCGTCACCGATGCGGTGCGGATCAACAAGAACCATCCCGACGCCATCCAGTCCTGGGCGCAGAATGGCAAGCCGGTGAAGGGGCTGGTCATTGCCGACAACACCATCGTCGAGTGGTCCTCGGCCAAAAAGAGTCCCTATCGCGCCAAATTGCAGGGGATCGGCCTGTTCGACGGCTGGTATGACGATCTGAAGATCACCGGCAACCGCATCGCCGTCACCGCCTATCACGGCATCGCCGTCTATGGCGGGCGGGGCGTGCAGATCACCGGCAACACGGTGGTCAACGGCAAGGGCGACAAGGCGGGCTATCCCTGGATCGGGGTCTTCGACAAGAAGAAGGGCCCGCCCTCCCGAAACGTCACCGTCAGCGGCAACACCGCGATGAAATACATCGGCGCCTCGGACAAGGCCAACAAGGTGGTCTCAAGCAAGAACGGCGTGATCGCCGACCCGGCATCGACCCTGGCCGCCATCCTTGCGGCCGTGACATCGGGCCCCGCGGCGGCTGTGATCAAGACCGAAGCCTCGCCGAGCCAGTTGCTGATCCCCGAGGCCGCGGTCATGACAACCGCCGGGGATACTGCCGGGGACACCTCTGGCGCGATCCTGGCGCGAATGGCGGTGCCGGCCTTTACCACGGCGGCCGCGCCGACGCAGACCGGCGCAGAGGGGGCCGCCCCGAGCGAAGCCGAAGCCGTGGCCGTGCCGCTGCCTGCCGGGCTGTGGCTGATGGCCGGGGCGCTGGCCTGTCTGGCCATCCCGCGCCGGATTAGCGCCGCCTGAAACAGGCTCTATTCCAGCGGTTTTTCTGGAATGGGGTGGGGCGAGGGGGCGATCCACATCGCCCAGATCCATCCGGCGGCAAAGCCGCCGAGATGGGTTTCCCAGGCCAGTTGCCCGCCCTGCAGCACCCAGAGCACGCCATTGAGCAGGACAAGCCCCGCCATGCGCCCCAGGACCGGCCAGAGGGGCGCGCGAAGCCGCCGCGCCTCCTGTCCGTCCCAGGCCAGCCAGGCGCCGGCCAGCCCGAACAGCGCGCCCGAGGCGCCGACCATGGGCTGGGGGCTCGACGACAGCAGGCCAAAGGCCACGGCCCCGCCCAGGACCGACAGGATCCAGACCGCCAGAAAGCCGCGCGGGCCGGCCTGCTCGACCACGATCGGCCCCAGCACGGCCAGCGCCGCCAGATTGCCGACAAGATGACCAAGGCCGCCATGCAGGACCGAATAGGTCACGAACATCGCATAGGGCTGGAGCGCGTAGTTCGGCCGCCAATCCTGGAGAAGCCCGACCCAGAAGGCGAAGTTCTGGTAGGCGAGCGGCCGCCAGCGCGCCGAGCCGATCAGCCCCAGATCCGCCGCCTGCAGGATCAGTTCAGGCAAGGTCAGAAAAACCGCAAGCCAGATCAGGACCAGGGGCACCCGTCCTCCCCGACGCAGCCCTTCCCTGCCATCCAGCACGCCGTTCTCCTGCCTCGCTTGCCGCCGAGGATATGGCTGCTGATTTCAGGTATGCTACTGCAAAACGACCTGCGAGACTTGTCGCTGAATGGGTTTCGCGCGCGAAACCTCAGTTCGGCACGTAACTCGGCAGTTTCTTCAGGGCCAGTTCCATGAAGCGCTGTATGCGGGCATCGGCATCGGCCTCGCTCTCACCTTCGCCGATCGGACTGACGAAACGCACCAGCGCGCCGTCGCTGCGGCCCATGGTCAGGCTGTCCCAGACGACCGAGGCCTTGGCCTTGTAGTCGTTGGTCATGCGCTTGCCGCGCTGTTCGAACCAGTAATAGACGATCTGCTTGGACAGACCCTTCTGGATCACCGCGCGGTTCACGTCGAAGCTGCCATAGGCAGTGCCGGGGATGTCGACATGGTAGGGCTTGATCGAGAACACCTCCCAGCCCCCCATGGGCAGGCAGACGGCGGGCGAGTGAATGCCCTGGCCCTCGGTCAGCTTGTCGTAATAGGCGACGAAGAAGTTCACATAGCCCGCCTCGCCCGGCGCGGCATAGGAGGCGTTGATGTAGTCATCCGCCGCCAGAACCCGGGCCACGTCCGGCTCGAGCTCGCTCGACGCGCCCGACCAGGCGCCGAGATCGCGCGGGAAAAGCACGAAGTTTTCCCGCACCGGCTCGACCCGCTCGGGGCGCGGCGCCAGCACATAGGCGGCGGCGACGGCGGTCGAGAGCACGGCGGCGGCGATCAGCCCCTTCGAGGCGGTGATGCCGAGGATGCGTGCCGCCTGGGGGCCGAAGCCCTGGAAGTCGAGGTCGATCGTATCGGCCAGCGATTTCGGGTTGGGGGTCAGCCGCTGCAGGCCCATGGCCATCACGAAGAGGATGGCGACGCACAGCAGGAAGATCACCCAGCCTTCGAAGAAGTGGAGGAACCCCTCGGCTTGCTCGATCCCGTAGCTGTTCACCAGGATCCCGATCACGCCGATGCGGAACGAGTTCATCAGCACGGTCAGGGGCGCCGCCGACAGAAGCAGCACCGCCTTGTGCCACATCGGCCCGCGATAGAGGATCGAGAACAGGTAGGAGAAGCTCAGGATCGGGAAGAGGTAGCGCAGGCCCGAGCAGGCCTCGGCCACCTGGAGCTTGTAGACGCCCAGGTCGATGACGTTGCCTTCGAGGAAGACCGGAACGCCCGCCAGCTGCACGAACCAGACGCCTAGTTCGGACGAGATGCCCTGCAGGAAGATCGAGAGCTTCCAGTAGACGAACTGGGGCAGGGGCAGCATGAAGACCAGGTGCACCACCGGCAGGAAATGCCGCTTGCCCTGTGCCCAGCCGAAACCGGTCAGCATCACGCCGCCGACCCAGAGGATCAGTGCATAGGTGACGATGTCGGGGATGCGGACGAGGTTGCCGAAGATGCCGATGACCAGCGCGAAGAGGATGAGCAGGATGCCCGGGCGGCGGTCCGCTGGCGTGCCGGGCGGGGCAGGGGGCGTCATCCGAAGCTCGCGCAGGAACAGGTAGAGCGAGATCAGCGGGATCAGCGGGCCGTGGCTGTATTCCGGCGTCGACCAGGCCTTGCCGAGCGAGACGAAGCCGATCCAGTAGACCGGCAGCGCCGACAGGATCAGGAGTGCCAGCCAGAAGAGGCCCGCCGGGTTCAGCGCGACACGCGAGGCAAGGCTGAGGGTCTTCGACGAGGGGGCGGAGACGGACATGCGTTACCCTGTGACTGCGCAAGACAAAGGCGCGTGAAAATATGGTCGCCGCCTCCCCCCGGATGGCATGGGAGGAAACTACACGGAATTGCGGCCTAAATTAATCATCTCTGCGTGAAATTTCGAGGCATGGGCAGCCCGGAAACAGCTTGTCCGCAGGGAGGAACAGCCGGAAAGGCCCTGTGAGCGGAGCGTGCCCGCCCTCAGGGGGTGAAGTCGAAGTTCCGGGCGATGGTGATATAGAACAGCGGCGAGGTGGCAGTGCCGCCCTGACCGTCTTCCTTGTAGGTGCGGTAGCTGACGCCGGTATCGAGGTTCCAGTCCTGGGTCAGCTGGTAGTAGTAGCTGGCCGTCAGGCCGCTGCGCCAGCTCGCATCAGAGGACTGGGTGCCGTCCGCCTGGGCATAGGTGGCCGTCAGGCCGAAGCCCGAAACCTCGTTGATGCTCTGGCGGTAGTTCAGAGCCACCAGCGAGGACAGGCTGGTTTCGTCGGTGTTCCAGGTCGTGACCTTGCGTGCGAGTTGCGCCGACAGCGTGCCGGCCGGCAGCTTGCGCCGCCAGTTCAGGCTGCCGATCGGTTCGACATTGCCGAATTCGGGGTCGGTCAGGCCGACGGTGAAGGACAGGCCGCCATCGGGAAGCTCCAGCGACCGGCCGAAGATCAGGTCCGTCCGCTGCGCGCCTTCGGCATCGGTCAGGAAGGCGAGATCGGCGGTGACCTGGCCGTTCGGCATGTCGAGCGTGTAGCCGAGATTGCCGACGGGCTTGTCCACCGTGCTGTCGGGCGAGCCGATTTCCTGGGTGTTGATATGGGTCAGACCGATCGAGCCGTTGAGCGTGGCCCGCGCCGACAGGTCATATTCGAAGCCGACCGTGCCGAGGGTGGTCGTGCGGTAGGTCTCGACCGAATCCTGCGCGTCATAGGTCGAATAGCGCAGGGCGGCGGTGGCGCGCGCCACGTCCGACAGGCGCAGGAAGGCCTTCACCCCGGCATAGGCCCGGTTGTAGTTGTAGAGATTGGGATTGACCTGTCCCGAATAGTCGATGCCGCTGGCCCCGGCCGACAGGTTGAAGCGCAGCGGGTCGCCTTCATTGGTCTGGAGCAGGATGCCCGCGCCATAGCTCGTCCGCGTGCCGTTGCCCTGCAGGTTTTGGAAGTCCTCGGGCAGGATGACATCGCCATTGGCGTCGATGAAATCCGACAGCGTCAGCGTGTCGATATTGCTCTGGAAGTAGTTGGCGAAGACCGACAGGTCGGCGTTTTCGCCGTTGCGGTCATAGGTCAGGTTGAGGCGCGGATCGGCGAAATCCCACTCCGTGCCGTTGGTGTCCGGGGTGTTCTGCCCTTGCAGCGCGGCTGAGACGCCGAAATTCAGCTTTTCGACATCGGTATCCTTGGTGACGCCAAAGGACAGGGCGGTGGTGGAAATCGTGCTCGACCCGAGCTCGGGATAGTCGAGCTGCAGGTTGCGGCCCGTCTCGATCCGTTCCGAGATTCCGAGCCGCATCCGCAACGCATCGATCTGATCCTGTGCCTGTGCGATCACCGGCAAGGAAAGAGCGCCCAGAAGAAGGACGCGCGTTGCTGACTTCTTACCCACCTGCACCTCGATTTATTGTTTTTATTCTTGGACTTGATTCTATTCGAACAGTCGTCGCGTCGGAATGACGATCACGTCCCCTTCGCTGATGACGGTGTCAAAGCCTGCGGCCGTTCCGGCCTTCTCGACCTGAGTATAGTCGAAATTGTAGACGGATGTCCCGCGCCGAAGTTGGATGCGCTTCTTGGCGGCGAAATTCGTCATGCCCCCCGACTGCGCCAGGACCTGGAGGAGCGTCGAGCCCGGCTTGACGCTGAGCTTTCCGGGGTTCGAGAATTCGCCCATCAGGAAGACCGTCACGCCGGCCGGTGCGGCGGCGGCGCCGCCTGCCGCCTGCTGCGAGGACAGCTGGGCGATGCCCACATAGACGGTCGGCGCCGCGGCGAAGTTCGGCGTCAGTTTCTGGGTGATCTCGGCCTGAACGGCGTCGAGCCCGCGGCCGCCCGCCTGGACAAGGCCGACCAGCGGCAGCGCGATGGTGCCGTCGGGCAGCACCAGCGTCTCGCGGTTCAGCGAGGGATCCTCGAGCACCTCGATGCGCAGCACGTCACCGGGTCTGAGTGTATAACCAGTCTGGGCCGAGGCCGAGGTGACGGCCATCAGGAAGCCCAGAAGGGCGATCACGTATTTCATGGTCCTGCTCCTTCGGACATGACGGTGGGGGGCAGAAAAGCCCCGCCGTCCGATCCCCCACCTTCTTAGTAGCGGCTTTCGGAGGCAAATGAAGCCCTCGCGGTTCGATAATTACAAGTCGGCGGGGAATCGTAACGGCCCTGCAACAGAATGGACCCCGACGGGGGATAATGCGGCAACGCAGGAACAATCGGCCGGATTTGCGCCCAATTTCCGCCATCGGAAATGTCTACCGCTTGTCTCATGCGATCCCGGCCGCATGCCGGAATCGAGGGGCAGATACGGGCTGGAAGGCGGGCTGGAAGATGGGGAAGACCAATCGCAAGCGGGGCTGGCTGGGCCGGTTCCTGAAGGGCAACGACGGGAGTGTCACGGTCGAATTCGTGCTGTGGCTGCCCCTGTTCCTGGCGTTGATTCTGGTCACGGCGGATGCCTCGCTGGCCTTCACCCGTCAGTCGAATTTCTGGACCGTGTCGCGGGATACCGCGCGCATCGTCTCGCGCCACGGGCTCGATACCGGCGAGGCCGAGCGCTATGCGGAGCGGCAGGCCCGCTTCGGCGACTATACGCCCGCTGTCTCGGTCCGCGTCGACCCGATCGCCTCGACCGTCACCGTCACGATCACCGGCGATGCCCAGAAGCTCGCGCCCTTCGGCGTGCTGGGGCTGGCGCTTGGCAGCACGGTTTCCGCCCAGGTGACGCAGACGCTCGAGCCGATCTGATGTCCGGCCTTTTGGCCTGCCGCAGGGCCGCGCGCGGGTTCTGCCGCGACGAGGCCGGGGCAGGGACGGTCTTTGCCCTGTTCGGCATCACCCTCTGCCTGATGCTCGCCGGGATGGCGGTCGATTACAGCAATGCCTGGCGCCAGCGCGAGATCCTGCGTCTGTCGGCCGATGTCGCGGCCCATGCCGGGGCAGGGGTGCTGGCCCGCGGCGGCACGGCGGCGGGGGCGATGGTCGCGGCGAACACGGCGATCGAGCTGAACACCCCCAAGGAGAAATACGGCCGCGTCCTTTACGACGCCATCGAGGACATCCGGCCCTTCCATTACGACTTCGCCTCGAACCGCGAGTTGCTGAGCGGCCCGATCAACGCGGTTTCCGTCCGGCTGGAGCGCAACGACCGTGTCCGCAACCCCGTGCCGACCTTCCTTCTGCGCCTGATCGGGCAGGATGACTGGAACATCGCGGTGGAAAGCGTCTCGGCCGTGGTGCCGACCGAGCGCTGCCAGAGCAGCGAGGGCGTCTTCGCGCATGGGCCGCTGACGCTCGATGGCAAGTCGATGGTCGGCACCAAGGTCTGCCTGCACAGCCAGAAGCTCGTGTCGTTGCAGCAGCCGTCCTCCTTCGCCTCCGATTCAGGGCTGAGCATGCCGGACATGGGCCGCTGCTCGGGTTTCTGCGATGATTCGTCGAGCCCGGGCTACGATGCCGCCGCCGCGTCGGTGAACCTGGTGATGCCCGAGACGGCGACGTTCATCGGGGATCTTGTCGACAGCTTCGGCGATCCCAAGAAGAATAGCTCTGCCGAGACGCAGTTCTTCACTGCCCATCCGCTGGCCGCCGATCTTTCGGCGCTGGACGAGCTGGGGGTCGACACGACGAAGCTCAAGACCGGCGATGTCGTGCCGCTGACCGCGACGCTGTTCCAGCGCGCCCGCAGCCTGCCGGCCGGGCTGGTCTACAAGGTCACCTGCGGGGCCGAGGATGGCGCGGTGCTGCGGATCGGCCTTTCGACCGCAGAGGCGGAAGCGGCGCTGATGGCGGCCGAGAGCATGAGCCCCGAGGAAATGGCCATGGCGGGCGGCGATGGGGTCGACGGCGTCTCCGCCCCGGCTGCCAGCGACACGACCTCGTCTGACACCGGGGCAGGGGCTGACCCGGCCCCCGACCATTTCGTGCTGGCGGGATCGGTGCTCCTGTCGAACTGCGCCTTCCACTTCACGTCCACGGCCGAGATCCGCGACGCGCTGATGATCTCGACCCGGACCGGGCTCGACGCCGTGCTGACCGCCGAGGAGGGCGCGATGGCCGGCGATCCGGCGATGGCCTGCCGCGCCAGCCGTCAGGCGGTGATCATGGCGCTTGGGGCGATGACGGTCCCGGCCGGCTTCACCGTGTCGAACGCCAGTTTCGTGATCGCGGGGCCGGTGCGGATCGGCGGCCTGCCCGACGGGGTGCCGGCGCTGCACCGGGGCCTTGCGATCCATTCCGCCGCCGAGGTGCAGTTCGCCGGGGCCCATGCCTTTGAATCCTGTGGCTCGGGATCCTCGGCGCTGCTGCCGACGCTGGATGTCATCAAGTATGTCATCCCGACCCAGACCTTCGTCTCGCGGTAGAGGATATAATTACATAATATTGCTTAGAGGACATCGCGCGACTGCGGGGTGGATTCAAGATTGAAGTGCGACTTTTGAGCAAAAACAATGTGTTGCTCA
>CAMFII010000015.1 GCA_945952585.1 uncultured Rhodobacter sp. | reverse complement strand
GAACTTGCTCAGGGCCCGAATGCTTCCTCTGCACCACACAAATTGAGGATGACCCTATTTAACGGCAACGCGACACCGGGCGCTGCCGCTGGCGGCGGAACTGGCGCGCGCGGCGGCGCGGTTGCGGGCGGTGGCGCCGAAGATGCGCGCCAAGGGAGCGGGGCGGGCGGTGGAGCTGTTCCTGTCGCGCGACGCGGTGGCCCCGGCCGCTCTGGTGCGGGGCGGGGAGCTGTCGGACCGGGCGGCGCGCCGGCTTTGCGACCGGCTGGTCGCCCTGGGCGCCCTGCGCGAGCTGACCGGGCGCGACGCGTTCCGGCTGTACGGGGTCTAGCGATGGCGCGCGAAACCGGATTCGACCGCGAGCTGGCCGACCTGCCGCCCGAACTGCGCTGGCGCGAGTGGCTGCGCCGGGTCGAGGCGGTGCTGTTCGCCAGCGCGGCTCCGGTCGGGCGGGAGGACCTGGCGCGGGTGGTGGGGCAGGGGGTGTCGGTCGATCTTCTGGTCGCGGACCTGGAGGCCGACCTGGAGGGCCGCCCCTACGAGGTCGCGCGGGTGGCGGGCGGCTGGACGCTGCGCACGCGGGCCGCCTATGGCCCGGCGATCCGGGCGGCGGCGGATGTGGCAGGGCAGGCCCTGGCGCTGACGGAGTTCGACCTGGCGGTGCTGGCCGCGATCGCGTTTCACCAGCCGATCAGCCGCGAGGGGTTGAAAGAGATCTTCGGGACCGAGATCAGCCGCGACCTGATCGGCCGCCTGGCCGAGCGCGACCTGATCGGCACCGGCCCCCGCGAACCCCGGCGCGGCGCGCCCTATACCGTCGTCACCACCGACCGCTTCCTGGCTGCCTTCGGGATGGAGTCGCTCCGCGACCTGCCGGATTCAGAACATCTTGAAGATTCAGGTTTGGCAGGCCAGTCGGTGCGACCGGAAGCTTAGACATCTGGCCGGGATTCAACAGGAATCAGCTACCTTAACGATGCCGTATTTCGGCCTGCATCAAGGTGCCCGGACCTCGCGGCTTAGGGTAGGTGGCCCGCTCCGTCCCGGCAGTCTCTGTAGGTCGATCCGCGAGCATATCGGCCAGACCGTACCAACAGCGCGAAGTGAAAGTTCTCCTCAGTTCCCGCCACGAAACAGTGGAGTTTGACATCACTTTTCTCGTGAATGCCGCAATCGGGCGGTATCCACGTTCCGCTGATCTGTCGTACGGCTTCCGGGCCCCGGGCCGTTCCCGAATACTTTGGTCAGGGCAGGATGGTCCGGCCTTCGGGATCAATGAAGCTTCCGGTGGCCGGCCCGTCTGTCCCAGTGAGCAGCGAAACGATGCGTTGTGCGGCAAGGTTGGGATCGTCGGGCGCGCAGGCTCCGCCCATATCGGTGGCGATCCAGCCGGGGTGGACGGCAAGTACTCTTTGCGGCAGGTCGTCGGCCAGCTTGGCGACGGCACGGTTGAGCGCGGCCTTCGAGAGGCAGTAGGCATAGTCGCCGTCGGGGTCGTGTCCTTCGGTGAACGACCCCGCGCGGCTGGAGACGTAGGCCAATGTGGCGCAGGGGGAGAGACGGGGCAGCAAGGCACGGGTGAGCAGGAGCGGCCCCGCGACGTTGATCCGCATCACCTCGGCCAGGTGGTCGGCGGTGAGGGTGGCAAGCCCGCCGGTGTCGCCCCGGATGGCTGCGTTGTGGATGACATGGTCGACCGGGCCGGGAACCAGGCGAGCAGCGGCAAGGATCGAGGCCTCGTCCGCCTGGTCGTAGGGGATGTGGGTGACGCCCGGCAGATCGGGCCCGGGCGCGCGCGACAGGGCCAGGACGCGCGCGCCCAAGCCCGAGAGCTGCCGGACGAGGCAGAGACCAAGCCCGCGGGCCGCCCCGGTGACGACCCAGGTCTGCGCTTCAATGCCGGGGCGTGCGGTAGCGATGCTCGACCTTGGCGACAAGGCTGGCGGCGATGAGGGTAAGGAAGACATAGACAATGGCCACCGTGTTGTAGGGCGCGAAGGTAAGGAAGGTCGCCGACTGGAACTCGCGCATCCGTTGGGTCAGGTCGCGGATCGACAGGATCGATAGGAGAGACGTGTCCTTGAGGATGGCGATGAACTCGTTGCCCATCGGCGGGATGACGATCCGGAAGGCCTGCGGCAGGATCACGTGGCGGGCGGTCTGCCAGCGACTGAGACCGAGAGAGCGGGCGGCCTCGATCTGGCCGCGGGGGACGGCGTTGATCCCGGCGCGGAAGATTTCGGCCATGTAGGCGGAATAGGCGATGGCCATCGCGGTGATGCCGCGCAGGAGGTTCGGCGGGTCGAGGAAGCCGCCGGTCGAGGACTTGAGCACCCCGGCAAGCGGCAGACCGATGTAGAGGATGATCACCAGCATCGGAATGCCGCGCAGCGTGTCGATCAGGAACTCGGCCGCGATCGAGAGGGGGTGGCGCTGGTAGAGGAAGCCGCACAGCGCAAGGAGGCCGAGCGCGATGCCGAGGACGAGCGCCGTCGTAGCGAGGTTGGCGCTGGTGTCGGGCAGGACCTCGGTCTGCCACAGGATGAGGTCGGCGGGGGCCTGGTCGGTGGGCAGGACGGCGCCGGACAACTTGCCAGACGTGACCTGGGCCAGGGCGTCTGCGGGTTCGACCACGGTCTTGATCTTCGCCTCGCCCTCGGGTGCGCCGGGATAGCCGCCGTAGCGCACGGCGTCCACGATGCGGCCGGGCGTGCCTGCCGTGATGCCGATGGTTCCCTCGGCGCTGCCCACAAGGCTGTAGGCAAGGCGGGGCTGTGCGGCCTGCCAAGCGGCAAGCGACAGGGCCGCGGCGGTCAGGAGGCCGAAGAGCGGCAGCGTGCGGCGCGAGGGGCGGAGTTGCATGAGGCCGACCCAGACCAGCGCCAGGATCGAGGCGAGGATATAGGCGGTGACTCCGGCCCGGATCGCCACGGCAAGGCCGGTGGCGAAGCCGAGATGCGCCAGGAGCAGCAGCCAGGCGAGGCCGAGGCCGTTCAGGGCCAGGAGTGCCCGGCGGGGCAGGCTCCTGTGCGTACGGAACCAGGCAGCAAGCAGGACGGCATTCCCAAGGGTCAGGCTGATCAGAAGGGGTTGCGCGGCCCGGTCGACGCTGACGGCGGCGGCTTCGGTGAGACGGCGCGGGGTTTCGCCCTGCACGACGAGGGGCGACGTCGCGGGGTCGACGGCGTTGGCGACGGCTGCGGCGAGGAACGGGTGGGCGATGGGTGTCAGGCAGATGGCGAGACCGCAGGCCAGGGCCAGCAGGGTCAGCGCCTGAGCCGCCTTGCGCGGGGTGAACACGGCCGCCACCGGCGCGGCGAAGGCGAGGAGGACGACGAGGAAGCCGGGAAACTGCGGCGCGGACCCGCGTTCGACGCCGAGGATCGCGGCCAGCGACCGGGAGTAGTCGGTCGAGGTGGCGAAGAGCCAGACCAGGAAGGGCAGGGCAAGGAGGAGGAGCAGGTTCGCCGGACGCAAGGCCTCGATCCGGTGGAGGAATTTCACGGGAAGGTCTCCTTGCGCGGGGGCTGGGTTCGGTGGTCAGGGCAGCAGGCGGTCGGCCTGGCGCACGATGGCTTCGGGGCGGACGAAATGGGTCAGGGTGGCGGGGTCTTCGCCCTGGAGGATCCGCAGCATGAAGGCGGCGAGCACCCGGCTGAGGGTTTCGAGCGGCAGGAGGAAGGTGGTCAGCGGCGGGCAAAAGTAGGCGCTGGCGTTGATGTCGTCGTAGGCGATCACCGAGGCTTCAGTCCCCACGCGGACGCCGGTTTCGTGCAGGCCGGACAGGACGCCAAGCGCGGTGGATTCGTTGACGCAGACGAAGCCGGTAACGGGATCGGGCAGCGCCCGCAACGACAGGGCGGCCGTCTTGCCGTGCCGGGTCGTAAGGTCGCCTCCGACGATCAGGGCCGGATCTGGGTCGAGCCCGAATTCGGCATGGGCACGGCGGTAGCCCGCGATGCGGTCGAGCGCATAGGCGAGCGAGGGGTCCGGGTTGACCAGCGCGATACGGCGATGGCCGCCTTCCAGCAGACGCCGGGTCGCGGCATGGGCGGCCCAGTCGCTGTCGATGTCGACGAAGGCATGGGCCCGGCCCGAATGGCTGCGGCCCAGCGTCACGAAGGGGAATCCGCGTTCCAGGAGGAAGGCGATGCGCGGATCGTCGTGCAGGATGCCCGAGAAGATCAGGCCGTCGGCCAGGTGCGCTTCGACGATATTGCGCACGACCGCCATGCTGTCTTCGGTATCGCGGACCAGTTGCACTGAAATCCGGTAGGCGGACCCCTCGAGCCCCTCGGCGATGCCGGCCAGGATCTCGGCATGTTCGACGCCGTTCCATTCGTGGCTTTTGGCCACCGAGAGGGGCATCAGGACCGCGATCTGGTAGGATTTTCCCGTCCGCAGCGACCGGCCCCGCAGCGAGACCTGATAGCCCACCCGTTCCGCCGCCTCGCTGATCGCGGCGCGGGTCTGTTCGGTGACGACGGGCGAATTCCGCAGCGCCTTCGAGATCGTGGCGATGGAATAGCCCGTCATTTCGGACAGGGTCTTGATCGTGGGGCGCGGGGCGGCAGGAACCAAGGATCACCTCATCGGGCAGCCGGATGCAGCATGGAAGCGCGATCAGCGGCGGGCACGCAAGACCTCGCGGTAACAGAGCGCCGAGAGCTTGGGGCTGCGCTTCTGGGTTTCGAGGTCGACGTGGACGATGCCGAAGGGGGTGGTGTAGCCATAGGCCCATTCGAAGTTGTCGATCAGCGTCCAGGCGAAATAGGCCTTGACCGGCACGCCCTTCTGCCGCGCGCGGTCCAGTTCGGCGATGTGGTCGATGTAGTAGGCGGCGCGCTGGCGGTCGTGGATCAACCCGTCGGCTTCGGGCGTTTCAGGCCGGGTCGCCATGCCGCTTTCCGAGATGTGGATGGCTTTCGGCGCATAGTCGCGGTGGACGTAGGTCAGGATGTCATGGATGCAGGGCGGGTAGATTTCATAGCCGACGGCGGTGTAGTCGCCGGGAGGGCTGACGCGGGCGAAGTTCAGGGGCGGAAGCTCGGTCCCGGCCTGCATGACCGAACGGCGGTAGATGTTGACCCCGAGGTAGTCGAGCGGCTGGGCGATGGTGGCAAGGTCGCCGTCGCGGATGTCGGGGAGGAGGCCTGCGCAGAGGGTCAGAAGCTCATCCGGGTAGCGGCCCTTGAAGACGGCGTCGAGGTAGAAGCGGTTCTGCGCCAGTTCGAAGTGCTTCGCAGCCGTGATGTCCTCGGGGCGCTGGCTGGCAGGCTCCACGACGTTGAGGTCGAGCACGACGCCGACCTCTGCGCCCGGAGCGGCGGCGCGGATGCGGGGGACGGCCAGACCGTGGGCGAGAAGCGCGTGGTGGCTGGCGGTGAGGCCGCCCTTCACCCCGTCGGTCAGGCCGGGCGCGTCCTCGCCCGAGGCATGGCCCGACCAGCAGAAGGTCCAGGGTTCGTTGAGCGTGGTCCAGTGTCTCACGCGGTCGCCGTAGTGACGCGCCATGGTCTCGGCGTGGTCGGCCAGGCGGTGGGCGGTGTCGCGGTTGTACCAGCCGCCCTTGTCTTGCAGGGCCTGCGGCAGGTCCCAGTGGTAGAGGGTGAGGTAGGGCGTGATCCCGGCGGCAAGAAGCCCGTCGATCAGCCGATCATAGAAGGCGATACCCTTGGGGTTCATCGCGCCCTGGCCGTCGGGCTGCACGCGGCTCCATGCGATCGAGAAGCGGTAGGCGTCGAGACCCAGGTCGGTCATCAGCCGGATGTCGTCCTGCCACAGGTTGTAATGGTCGCAGGCCACATCCCCCGACGTCCCGTCGATGACCGCGCCGGGTTTGCGGCAGAAGCGGTCCCAGATGCTTTCGCCCTTGCCGTCGGCGTTCCAGCCGCCCTCGATCTGGTAGGCCGCCGTGGCGCCGCCGAATACGAAGTCGCGGGGCAGGTGCAACGCGCGGGCGCGGGCGAGGAGGTCGTCGGAAGCGTGGTCGAGCATGGATGCGGTCTTTCGAAGGGGACGGAGAGAGGCGCCCCGCACGACCCTTCCCACGGCGGGGCAGGGCCTGCGCGGGGCGCGCGCGGGACGGTTACTCGGCGGTCCAGTACTTGGCGATCAGCGCATCCAGCGTGCCGTCGGCCTTGATCGCGGCAAGGCCCTCGTTGAAGGCGGCGACGCGCTCGTCGCCTTTCTGGAACACGAGGCCCAGCGGGTCGGCCTTGAGATCACGGATCGTCACGACCAGCTCGCCCGCGAATTCGGCCTCGTAGGCGGCGGCGTTGGCGCCGTTGATCACCACGCCGTCCACGTCGCCATTGCGCAGCGCGAGGACCGAGCCGTTGAACGTGTCATAGGCCTGGACATTCTCTTTGCCGGCGATCTCCTCGGCCGTGGCCGCGTCGGTGGTGTTGGCCTGTGCGGACAGCTTCTTGCCGGACTTGAAGTCTTCGACGGTCAATGCGGCATCGGCGGTGCGGACAAGGATCGCCTGGCCGTTGACGATGTAGGGTTCGGTGAAGTCCATCACCTGCTGGCGTTCCTCGGTGATCGAGACGCCCGAAGCCACGAGGTCGAACTGGCCCTCTTGCAGCGCGGTGAAGATGCCGTCCCAGCCGGTGGTGACGAATTCGGCCTTGCAGTTGATCTTCTCGCAGATGGCATTCACCACGTCGACGTCGAAGCCGACGATGGCGCCGGTCGCCGGGTCGATGAACTCCATCGGCGGCGAGGTGGTGTCGGAGCCGACCTTGAGCGTGACACCGCCAAGGTCGGCGGCGTTCAGCGCCGTGCCAAGCGACAGGGCGGCAAGCAGGGACAGGATGGTGGTCTTCATTCGGTTTCCTCCGTTGGGTCAGTTGGGCAGTGTGGAAAGGGCGGCTTCGGTTCCGGCAAGCAGGATCGCTGCTTCGTCGGGGCCGAAGACGAGGGGTGGCTTGATCTTCAGCACGTTGTCGTCCGGTCCGTCTGTCGAGGCGAGGATGCCGCGCAGGCGAAGCTGGTCGACGACGTGGTCGGCGGCCTCAGGGGCCGGGGTCCGGGCGTCGCGGTCGGTGACAAGCTCGACCCCGACGAAGAGGCCCATGCCGCGCACGTCGCCGATGATCGGGAAGCGGTCGGCCAGCCTGCGATAGCCTGCCATCAGGGCCTCTCCCGTGGTCACGGCGCGGGCGGGAAGGTTTTCGGCCTCGATCACGTCAAGGACGGCGTGGCCCACGGCCATCGAGACGGGATTGCCGCCGAAGGAGTTGAAATACTCCATCCCGTTGGCAAAGCGCGCGGCGAGGTCAGGCGTGGTGACCACGGCGGCAAGGGGGTGGCCGTTGCCGATGGGTTTGCCAAGGACGACGATGTCGGGGAACACGCCCTGGGTGGCGAAGCCCCAGAAGGCGGGACCGACGCGCCCGAAGCCGCATTGCACTTCGTCCGCGATGCAGATGCCGCCCTGGGCGCGGATGCGGGCGTAGACATCGGCAAGGTAGCCCTTGGGAAGGATGACCTGACCGCCGACGCCCGATAGACTTTCGGCGATGAAGGTGGCCGCGCCGGTGCCGGTGCGGGCCAGGGTCGCGTCAAGGCAGCGGTCGATGTCGGCGGCGTAGGCGGGGCCGGAGTCCGGCCCGCGATGGGGGCCACGGTAGGGGTCGGGGAAAGCGGCGATCTGCACGAAATCGGGCTGCGGGAAGCCGCCCTTGCGCTTGAACTTGTAGGGGCTGATGTCGACCGTCCCGCCCGAGTTGCCGTGATAGCCCCAGTCAAGCACCACGGTGTCCTTCTTGGCCAAGGCCGTGCGGGCGATGCGAAGCGCCAGCTCGTTCGCCTCGGTACCGGAGTTGACAAAGGTCACGACCTTCAGATCGCCCGGCATGGTGGCCGCGATCCGTTCGGCGAGGTGCGGCATGGCCCCGTGCAGGTAGCGGGTGTTGGTGTTCAGCTCGGCCGCCTGCCGGGCGAGCGCTTCGACCACATGCGGGTGGCAATGGCCGACATGGGTGATGTTGTTCACCGTATCCAGATAGCGCCGACCGGTGTGGTCGATCAGCCAGGGGCCGCGGCCGCGCACGATCTTCAGCTTCTCGCGGTAGGAGATCGAGAGCGAGGGGCCGATCACCTTTCGCCTGCGGGCGAGGAGGGTTTCGGGCGGCTCGGGGTCGATGCGGAAGGTCTCGGGTTCGAGACGCAGGAGGAGGTTCGCGTCAGGGGAAATGTCGGTCCAGACATCCCACAGGCTGTCGTGGCCTACGCCGAAGAAGTTGCCCTGCTGGGTGAGAAGGCTGGTGATGACCTGAATGTGCAGGTGCGGGGCCCAGCCGCCGTTTTCGTGCCAGTCGCCGAGATGGGCGATGAGGTCCCCGGCGGTGATGGTCTGGCCGGGGCGGCAGAGGCTGGGGAGCGAGCCGCCGAGGTGGCCGTAGAGGGTGAAGAATGGGCGACCCGCCGCCGTGGTGTGGCGCAGGATCAGGGTGTGACCATAGTCCAGCGGGTCGGCGTTGTAGGTGACGCTTTCGACGGTGCCGTCCAGGGACGCGTGGATCGCGGTGCCGGCGGGGGCGAAGATGTCGATGCCGAGGTGGCGGGTGCGGCGTTCGTCGCTGGCGGCATCGGCGAACTGGGCGGCGGTGTAGACCGACCGTTTCTCGCCATAGAGGCCGAAGCCGAGGAAGGGGATGTCCTTTGGCAGCGTCGCGGGGCGTTGGGCGGCCATCCAGCCGTCGAAGGCGCGGTCAGAGAAGGCGGGCATTCCCTTGCGGCTGCCGTCGGTGGGCAGGGCGATCCGGGCGGCGCGGCGCGGGTCAGTGGACAGGATCGGGTGCAAGGCGCGGGTGGAGAGATCGGCGACGATGTCGCCCGCGCCGGGGACGGCATCGAACCCCGCGGCCTTGCGGCAGAGGGCGATCATGAAGCCAGGGTCGATCCGTTCGAGCCGTTCGAGAAGTGCGAAGGCGGGGGCTTGCGAAATGAGGAGGTAGTCGTTTTCGGGGTGCAGCTTCGACTGGCGCGACGAGAGGCAGACCGAACAGACGAGCCGCATCCGCATCAGGTCGAAGACGAGGTCGGCTTCGTCTTCCGTCAGGGGAAACTCGGCGGTGAAGCCCTGGATCAGGGCGCGGGTGGCGGCGTAGAGGTCGGGGGTGTCGAGCAGCGCGTAGGCGATCGTGATGGCAAGCTCGTTCACCGTGCGGCCGTGGCACATGTCGCCGAAGTCGATCAGCCCGGCGATCCGGGTGGAGTCGGTGGGGTCGGTGATGACGTTCCAGTCGTTCGCGTCCTGGTGCAGGACCGAAGCGCGGAGCCTGGGGAGGCGCGGAAGGATTCCGGTCTCGTACCTGGCGAAGAGGTTCTTCACCAGGGCGCGGCGGGTGGGGTCGGCGATGTCCTCGGCGTGGTCTTTCAGCTGGATCACATGGTCCAGCGACCAGGGAAAATCGGGGCGGAAGGCCTGGGGGTGACCGAAGCCCTGCATGGACCGGCTGAGGCCGCCCATGAAGCGACCGAGGTTTTCCAGCTGCGCGACGCTGCGTGTCGTCTCGGCCAGCGGCGTGCCGTCGACCCAGGTGACGAGCCGCATGGCGGAGGGTTGGCCGTTCACATCGAGCAAAGCCCGGTCCGCGCCGGAAAGGGTGGGTACGACGCGGGGGATGCCGGACTGGCCCACGCGGGCAAGGTGCAGCATCGTGGCATTCTGAAGGTCGATCTGGCCGGGATCCTCGGCCGGGTTGGCGATCTTCAGGACGTAATCCTGACCGTCGGCGGTCAGCCGGGCGTTCTGGTCGCGTTCGGACGGAAGGGGGCGGATCGTGCCGGGAAGGCCGAAATGCCGCGCGGCGAGATCCGCGAGCTGGCGGTCGGAAAACGAGGGGTTGCCGGTGGTGAAGGCGGTCATTCTTGCAGTCCTTGGTCGGTCCGGGCGAGCCAGGCCGAGATGATCAGGTAGGCGGCGGATGTCCAGGCGAAGGCGCGGTCGCGCAGGCCCTGGCCTGAAAGGGCGTCGAAGTTTTCGGCCATGCCGGAGGTTTCGCACAGTCGGCAGAAGCGGCGGGCGATGACGGTGGCCAGGTCGGGCCGGTCCTGGCTGAGGAGACCGTCCCAAATGAGCATGGTCGTGGGTGCCCAGATCGGGCCACGCCAATAGCCGTCGGCCTCATAGAAGGGGCTTTGCGGGTGTTCGGTCGCGGGACCCCATTGCGTGATCCAGCCCTGGCCCAGCCGGTCGATCAGGCGATCGGCAATCGCGGTCGGCAGGCGCGGGCCGAGGAGGAGGGGCATGAAGCCGATCAGGCTTTTGTCGGTGCGCAGGCGGCCCGGGTCGGCGGCGAGGCGGGTGCCGAAGGTCTCGCCGGTCCAGAGGGTGAGGAGGAGGGTGGTGAGCTTGTCCGCCACGGCCTGCCAATGCGCCGCGCGGGATGGGTCCAGGCGGGCGAGGCAGTCGCAGGTCAGGATCAGGAAGGTTGGCAGATCGGGCGAGGCAACCGGGCCGCCTTCGGCGAAGAAGCTGGCATTGTCCCAGCCGGAATCGTTGCCGTGGAAGTACATCGGCAGGCTGCGGTCGTCCTTGCGGGCGTAGGTCAGCCACCAGGAGAGTTGCCGCTCCAGCCAGGGGACCAGCGCGGCGCGGCGGGTGTCGGTCAGCCAGTCGGGGTGGTCCTGCATCAGACGCAGGATGGCCCAGCCGTGGACCGGGGGTTTCGTGAAGGCAAAGCTCGCTTCGCGGTCATTGACTAAGTCGGGGAGAAGGCCCGACGGGTGCTGGTGGTCGAAGATTGCGGCGAACTGGCCGAAGGCGAGGTCCGCGTCCATCGGTGCGACGCCGAGGGCCGAGAAGGCATTGTCCCAGGACCAGATGTTGATCATGTGGTTCTTCGACATGAAGACCGCGGGCCGGGTGAGCTGGCCCGACGCGGGGACGGTGTTGGCCCAGAGAAGCCAGGACGCCAGGGTCCGCGCCCTTGGCTCGCCGCCCGGTGGGGTGCGGGAGAGCCAGTCGGAGAAATCGGAAGCCGCGCTGTCGCGAGCCTGGCAAAAGGTCTGCGCCTCCGGGGGAGGGGGGACGGCGGGGAAGAAATCGATGGTGCCCTCGAACCCCTCGGGGCCTGTGAAGGTGAGGGTGACATCGTCGGCATGGTCGCGGCGCCAGGTGCCAAAGACGCTGACGGCGCCCCTGGTCACGCGGGGCAGGAGGCGCGTGTTCTCGTAGGCCGCGACAAGGCAGTGGTCGCCCTGCGGCGTGACATAGGCGTAGTCGTAGCGCGAGCCTTCCAGGGCAAAGGTCAGCTCGCCTGTCCCGCGCAGGTGCAGGCGTTCGCCTTCGCCGATGGCGAACTCGACACGGCCCGTGGAGGCTTCTGCAACGAGGACATCGGGAGAGAGGGTCCAGTCGGCCTGCCCGACGATCCGGCAGAGACGGCCGAGCGAGGGCCTCAGGTCGCCGCCCTTGACCAGCCGCAGCCAGACCTGACCGTCCATCTGCGAGACGGTCAGGAACCGGCCGAAGCGGCTGAAGGGGATGTGGGCGAAGTCGAACATCAGCCCTTCACCGAAGAGCCGAGCGCGTTGTCCATGATGTAGCGCTGGACGAAGAAGAAGAGGACGAGCGGCGGCAGGCAGAGGATCACGGTGATCGCCGCGATGGCGATGTTGTCCACGTCGTGCCGACCCTGGAAGAGGCCGAGGCCGAGGGGCAGGGTGTACTTCGTCTGGTCGTTCAGGAAGATCAGCGGGCCGAGGTAGTCGTTCCAGGCGTTCATGAAGTGGAAGGTGCCGACCAGCACCAGCCCCGGCAGCATCAGCGGGAGGTGGATGCGCCAGTAGAGCTGCCAGGGGTTTGCGCCGTCCATGCGGGCGGCCTCGTCGATCTCCATCGGGACGGTCATGATGTACTGGCGCAGGAGGAAGATGAAGAACGCCTCGCCGAACCAGGCTGGAACGATCAAGGGTTTCAAGGTGTTGATCCAGCCCAGAAAGTTGAACTCCATGTAGAGCGGGATCATCTTCACGTCCCAGGGGATCATCATCGTGGCCAGCAGGAGGACGAAGATCGGGTCGCGGCCGGGGAAGCGGAAGCGGGCGAAGCCGAAGGCCACCAGCGAGGAGGAGAAGACCTGCCCGATGGTCGACAGGACCACGACGGTCATCGAGTTCTGCAGATAGGTGCCGAAGGGCTGCTCGGCCCAGCTTGTCGCAAAGTTCTCCCACCGCCAGTCTTCCGGCCAGAAGACCGGGGGCCAGGCCACAAGTTCGGCCTCGGTCTTGACGGCGGTGAGGAGCGTCCAGAGGAACGGGGCGACGAAGAGGGCCGAGAGGAAGATCAGCGCGCCGTAGGTGAACGTCCTAGCCATTGCCGCCCCCTTTCACGTCGCCCTCGTAATGCACCCAGGCGGCGGAGTATTTCAGGACAGCCATGCTGAGGATCAGGATGATCAGGAACATCACCCAGCTCATCGCGGCGGCATAGCCCATGTCGTGGAACTTGAAGGCGTTGTCGTAGATGTACATCGCGAAGAAGTAGGTGGAGTTCAGCGGGCCGCCCTTGGTCAGGAGAAGCGCGATGGTCAGCTGCTGGAAGGCCGAGATCAGCGAGGTCACGAAGGTGAACAGCAGCATCGGTGAAAGCATCGGGATGGTGATGTAGACGGTCTGTGCCCAGGCCGGCACGCCCGAGACGCGGGCGGCCTCGTAAAGCTCTTTCGGGATGGATTGCAGCCCGGCGAGGAGGATCAGCATCGTCCCACCCAGGCCCCAGAGCGAGGCGATGATGATCGCCAGGATCGACCAGTGGGGATCGCCCAGCCAGTTCGGCCCGTCGACGCCCATCAGGGACAGGGCGTAGTTCAGAAGGCCGTAGTCCTTGGAATAGATCCATTTCCAGATCATCACCAAGGCCACGCCCGAGATGATCGAGGGCAGGTAGAAGGCGGTGCGGAACAGGGCGGTGCCGCGGACCTTCACGTTCAGGAGGATGGCGAGCAGGAAGGACAAAAGGATGTTCAGCGGCACGAAGATGGCGGCGAATTTCACCGTGACGCCGAGGCTTTGCCAGAACTTCGGGTCCTGGGTCAGCATCACCCGGTAGTTGTCGAGGCCGACGAAGCGGCGGTCGCCCACCACGGGCCAGTCATAGAGGCTCATCACTAGGGAGAAGACCATCGGTCCCAGGGTGAAGAGGAAGAAGCCAAGTATCCACGGAGAGATGAAGAGCCACGGCGCAAGGTTCGGCCGGCGTCGGGAGGAAAACCGTCGGGCGTCTGTCATGGCGGTGGCCTTCACTCTCCGTGGTCCCGGTCCCTAGTTCAGGAACCGGGCAGAGGCGGCGACCGCCTCGTCCAGATGGGCCTTGGCATTGCCCTGGTCGACCATCGTCGCCTCGATCGCGGTGGCGAGGTTGGCCTGGATCTGGCCCCAGTTCGGGTTCTTCAGGAAGGCGTTCGTCTCGCGGTTCGAGACGGCCAGCATGTCGAAGAAGGGCTTGGTGATCGGGTCGGTGGCGAGGCCCAGCTTTTCGGCCACGGAGGTCCGGATCGGCAGGTCGTTCGTGCGCATCTCGACCGCTTCGGGGGTGGAGAAGAACTTGACGAACTTCCAGGCCAGTTCCGGGTCTTTCGCGTCCTTCGAGATCGACAGGCCCGAGGCGCCGATGACCGAATGGACGGGCTTCGATCCGAAGGCGGGAAGGGGGGCGACGCCGTAGTCGATGCCGCTTTCGTCGATGCCGGTCTTCGACCACATGGCGGACTGGAACATGGCGATCTTGCCGGTCTTGAAGAGCGCGGAGCCGGGCGTGTCGTCGCCGATGTTCAGCGCGACGGCCTCTTCGGTCTTGATCATGTCGGCGAACATGTCCAGCACCTCGGCGGCTTCGGGGCTGTTCATGTAGCCGTCCAGCGTCTTGCCGTCGTCCGAGATGTACTTGGTGCCGTTCGACCAGAGGAACTGTTCGAAGTCGAAGGGGTCGGGCTTGGCGTCGACGGCATAGCCGTAGGTCTTCGTCTCGGCATTGCGGAACTTGGCGGCGGCGGTGCGGAGGTCGGCCCAGGTCCACCCGGCCTGCGGTTCGGGGACGCCTGCGGCGGCAAACATGTCCTTGTTGTAGAAGACGACCTGGGTGGTGAAGCCGATGGGCATGGCATAGGTCTTGCCGTCGATCTTCGAGATGTTCATCAGCCCGGAGGGGATGTCGTCGAGGTTCAGCTCGGCCGCGTCGCGGGCGATCAGGTCGTCGATCGGCAGGAGCGCGTCCTTGTAGGCCGGGAAGTTCCACATGTACATCAGGTCGGGCGCGTCACCGGCCCCCATCGCGGCGGTCAGCTTGTCGTCGAAGCCGTCGCCGTAAAGCTCGATCTGCACCTTCACGCCGGGGTTCGCCTCTTCGAACTTGGTGGCGATGGCCTGGTTGATGGCGATGCTTTCCGGATCGGTGTTCCAGGTGGCGAAGCGCAGGACCTGATCCTCGGCGAAGCTGGCGCCGGGCAGGGCCAGGATCGTGGCCGCAAGAAGCATGCGTCTGGTGATGGTCATGGTCTTCCTCCCTTGGTCTCAGGCCGGGTCTGCCGGTCTGTTCGTGTCGGTGATGAGCGCCTGGGTCGCCGGGTCCAGCCGACGGGGCAGGGCGTTGCCCCGGCCGTCGAAGACATGTGCATCGGCAGGCGGGATGCGCAGCCGCACCCGGTCGCGCGCGCGGGCGGGGTGGGTGCCGTCGGTGATGCAGGTGACCGAACCTCCGCCTTCGAGATCGATGTGCAGGTGGTTCTCGGTCCCCAGCCGTTCGGCCAGGCGGATGGTGCCGGAGAGGTCGCCGTCGGGCGCGATCTCCAGCCGGTCGGGGCGGATGCCGAGGGTCACGGCGGGTGCGGCGATGGGGTCGTGGCCGGCGGTGGGGATGGTCAGCGTCGCGCCGTGCAGGGCCAGCGTGATATCGTCCGCCGACTGGCGGATGACGGAGGCGGGCAGGAGGTTCATCTGCGGGCTGCCGATGAAGCCCGCCACGAAGAGGTTCGCGGGGCGGTGGAACAGCTCGAGCGGGCGGCCCACCTGCGCGACGCGGCCCTTGTCCAGCACGACGACGAGGTCGGAGAGCGTCATCGCCTCGACCTGGTCGTGGGTGACATAGACCATCGTGACGCCCAGCCGGTCGTGCAGCGCCGCCAGTTCCGCCCGCATGGTTACGCGCAAGCTTGCGTCCAGGTTCGAGAGCGGCTCGTCCAGCAGGAACAGTTGCGGCTGGCGGGTGATCGCCCGGCCGATGGCGACCCGCTGGCGCTGGCCCCCCGACAGCTGCCGCGGCTTGCGGTCGAGAAGGTCGGCGATCCGCAGCGTTTCGGCCGCGAGCGCGACCCGGCGGTCGATCTCGGCCCGCGGCATACCGTTCAGGGCCAGGCCGAACGCCATGTTCTTGCGCACCGTCATGTGCGGGTAGAGCGCGTAGTTCTGGAACACCATCGCGATGTCGCGTCGCGCCGAGGGCAGCTGCGTGATGTCGCGGTCGCCCATGTGGATCGCGCCCTCGGTCAGGTCCTCGAGACCGGCGATGCAGCGGAGGAGGGTAGACTTTCCGCAGCCCGAAGGCCCGAGGAAACTGACGAAGGCCCCGTCGGGAAGGTGCAGGTCGATGCCCTTCAGCACCTCAACCGCGCCGAACGCCTTCCACAGCCCCGTGACCCGCAGTTCCGCCAAGCGCCATCCCTCCCAAGACTCACAAAATCGGAGGCTATACGTTTTCATGCGTTTGTAAAAACGTTTTTATTGTGGGCTCTGGCAATCGAAAACAATGCCGACCCGCGGGCCTTTCCAGCGCCCTCGGCTTTGGCTAGCGTTCGCAAATCAGCACGAAAGGACCGTCATGTACGCACTACTGGTTATCCTGATCGCTCAGATACTTGGCGAGTTCGTGGCGCGGGCGGTGGGCTTGCCGCTGCCGGGCCCGGTGCTGGGCATGATCTTCGTGCTGGGGCTTCTGGTGGCGGTGCCACAGCTGCGCGAGACGATCCGTGCGGTGGCGCAGACGTTGCTTTCCCACCTTTCGCTGCTGTTCGTGCCCGCGGGGGCTGGCGTCGTCGGGCACCTGGCGACGCTGGGGGACAGCACCCTGGCAATCCTGCTGGCGATCGTCGTCTCGGCGGTGCTGGCGATCGCGGCGGGGGCGTTGACCTTCGCGGGCGTGGCGCGGCTTACGGGGTCGAGCGATGACTGATTTCGCCGAAATCTGGAGCTATCTGTCCGAAGGGCCCCTGCTGTGGCTGACGGCGACCGTGGCCGCCTGCAGTGTGGGTGATCTGATCTTCCGCGCCACGGGCCGCAACCCCCTGGCCAACCCGGTGCTGATCGCGGTCTGCATTCTGGCGGTGGTGTTGAAAGTGACGGGAACGCCTTATGCGACCTACTTCCAGGGCGCGCAGTTCGTGCACTTCCTGCTGGGCCCGGCGACGGTGGCGCTTGCCCTGCCGCTGTTTGATAACCTTCACCACTTGCGCCGTGCCCTGCTGCCCGTGTTGGCGGCGCTGATCGTGGGATCGGTGGTCGCGACGGGATCGGCGCTGCTGATCGCCTCGTGGATGGGGGTCGACGAGCTGCTGCTCATCTCGCTGGCCCCGAAATCCGCGACCGCGCCGGTTGCCATCGGCATTTCGCAGGAGCTGGGCGGGTCGCCGACGCTGACGGCGGTGCTGGTCATCCTGACGGGGATCACCGGGGCCGTCGTGGCGACGCCGCTTCTGAACCTGCTGGGGCTGAAGGACTGGCGGGCGCGGGGCTTCTCCGTGGGACTTGCCAGTCACGGGATCGGTACCGCGCGGGCGTTGCAGGTGAATCCGACGGCTGGTGCCTTTGCGGGGTTGGGAATGGCTGTAAACGCGGTGGCCACCGCCATACTCGGGCCGCTGATCCTGCGACTATTTCTCTAACGTCTGCCGTGGCATCACTCTCTGCGGCCGCAAAAGTCGGCGAAGTAGCCAATTGCCTTTCTCGACATACATAGCAGTCAGTTGATGATCGCAAGATTTACGCTTGTCACTTGTGGATCTACTCTGCCGAGACCGCCTCGCGATGCTGCAGTACGTCACGAGAATGAAAACGGACCAAGACGTCAGTCGTGATCGCAGCCGATACCGAAGCCGCTGTCGCAATGATCCATGAGGCGCTTCGTGTCTGCAGCGCTCCAACTATCTGGTGCGGTCACAGCAACCCAAGGCTCGACATAGTCGCGCCCAAAATAAGAATGGCCATACCCAGCCGGTGCGGTTGTCGCCAAAGCCATATCCACAGCCAATTGGAATTGCGTCACGACGGGCATGAAGCGCATGTCTGGCGAGACATCGGCTGCCGGCGCTTCTGTCATCCAGGCCGGTGCGCGAAACAAGGATGCCAGTTCGTAGAACACGATTGGGTCAGACGCATATTGCAGAAAGGCGAGCCGCATGGCGCCCCAGCCGTCCGGCCCGCTTGCGCTTGCATGGTTCGAGGCGAAGCGCACCAGTCCTCCGTCTCCCAATACCGGGGCAACATAGGGACTGCCAGGCTCGCGCGAAGCGACGATCCCCTGCCACAGTGCCGACGGGAAGGGAGGGCCGACCCAGAACGCTCCGTCAATGGGATCATCCAGCAATGCGAAGAGGTTGGTTCCATGCATCGAGGACCAGGCGCCAAGGCTGAGGCCATGGATATAGAGTCTTGGCCGCGACTCCTTCGGAAGGGCGCGCCAGTAGCGATGTACCGAAGAGATAAGGGCTTGTCCATGATGGCCTGCCCTGACGCGCTTATGGAGCAGGAACGCCGCGTTCTGGAAATTCTGGCTGGCACTGTTTCGTACGAGATCACCGAAGACGGTGCACTGATCCTGAACGGAACTGATGGTCGAAAGATTATGGCGCGACAGTAGCTGATTTGACAAAGTACGACCTCTTCGGCGCTGTCAAGCAACCGAGATTCCTCGGTCGAGCCACATTTGTTTCGGGAAGGTAAAAAGGCATGCAAGTTTTCGCGCTGCCGGGTTCAGTGCATCGAGCGCCAGACCAGCAAGGGCAGGGCAAGGAGGAGGAGCAGGTTCACCGGATGCAAGGCCTCGACCCGGTGGAGGAATTTCACGGGAAGGTCTCCTTGCGCGGGGGCCGGGTTCGGTGGTCAGGGCAGCACGCGCTCGGCTTGGCGGACGAAATGGGTCTAGCACCTCAGGTTGGCGATCACGCGATCGGCCATACGGGTGCAGCGCGCGCCGTCGAAGGGAAAGATCGATTCGAAACCGCCCATCAGACGGGCTTCAAGCTCAGTGCGCAGACGCTTGCGTGCGCGGTAAAGCCGTGTCCTGACCGTGATCGGATTCAGTAACAAGGTCCGCGCGACGGCCAGCAGGCCCAGTCCCTCGACCTCGTGAAGCAGAAAGACCAGTCTCAATTCCGTCGGCAGGTCGGCAACCGCAGCCTCCAGCAAGGTGGACACCTGTGACCGGCCAAGCGCCTCTTCGCTGCCTTCAAAGCCGTTGCCGGGAAAGACCACGACGGCGCTGTCGGTCGCATCCCGTTCAAGCACGGTATCATACTCCTCTTGGGGCCGGGCAGCACGGGCGCGCATTCGCGCCGCGTTGATGGTGATACGGATGAGCCATGTTGAAAAGCGCGACTCGCCGCGAAACTGATCCAGCCGGGTGAAGGCCGCAAGATAGGCGTCTTGCACCGCATCTTCGGCCTCGGCATTCGTATCGAGGATCCCGCGCGCGACCCGGAAAAGCCGAGGATTGAGGCGGCGGACAAGCTCGCGCACCGCCGCCTCGTCCTGCGCCCGCGCCGCCATGACCAGCGTCGCTTCCTCCACTTCGCGCAGGCTATAGGCCGGGGACGGACGTGGAGCGAGCGTCATGGCTGCCCCGGAGGCATCACTCGCCCGGTCTGCAGAATGGCCTCGACGGACGGAAATCCGTCGAGTGCAACGGCGGGCAGATCGCTCGCATCGGTTGCCGCCCCGTGCCAACCTTCGTCACCCGGCCTTCCGACAACGATCCGACCGACCATTCCTGCATGTTCATGCGGGAGGCAATAGAAGTCGTAAACGCCGGGAACGGTCAGCAGGACCTCAAAACTGTCGCCGGGCAGCAGGAAGTCGCTATCCCAGGGCGCCGCCCCCGTTGGAATGCGTTGCGGCCGGTCAAACAGGGTGGGGTGATAGCAGGTTGAGGTGTGGCTGTTACCGGGATCGAGGTTGACAAAACGCAGCGTCGTGCCCGCCGCAACAGCAAGCCCGACCGGGGTGAACCAGACATGCTCGCCCCGTGACGTGCCCTGCATCCCAATCTCTGCCACCGGGCCCGCAAGAACAAGGGATGGCCCGATGAGACCGGCGACGCCGGCCCCACCAACCGCCAGCACCTGTCGACGGTTCGGCATCACTCTGCCACCCTCGACTTGGCATCCGCGCCGTGGAACAGCACGACATGCGCGTGCGGCTTGTCCACACCCGGATGCCCGGCATTGTAATAGATGTCGACGGATGAAACCTCATTCGAACCGACTGCCAGATCGTTGTAGGACGTGCCGCCCTGCAAATCCTCGATCGGGGTCATGAAGATCGTGGCGGCCAGTTTTCCGTCACGATCATAGCCGAGAAAGGGCCCCGCCGGCAGGGTCGCGGGATCGACGAAAAGCGTGCCAAGGCCGGGCAGGAAGTCAGGCAACGGCACAAGTTCGCTGACCTTGGCATAGGGTGCAGGCGGCGGCGCGTCCTCTGGGACACTTTCGGCATGGGCAAGGCCGGGGACCGCGAGCATCAGGGCGATTCCAAGGGTTGCGGCAGACAGGTTGAGGAACATGGTCGTCTCCGTGGTTGATCGAGACCCTTTCGTGCGGTCTCGACTATTGGATGCGACAGTGTCCCAATCGTTCCCGGGTTCCGAAGATCTTTTTCGCGGCCCTTCGTGCGTTCTCAGCCGTGAGAATTTGAGGCCGGTCGTGTGCCTTTGGCGTCAAAGGTGCTTTGCTTGAGGATGGCCCCGCCTTCGTCGACCGTTAAACGCAAGACCCGCCCGGAATGACGAAAGGTTAGCCGAAACCGGCCTGCGTCAGCATCAACGCCCTTTTCGCACAGGCTCGTCACCTCTCCGGCGCGCATCCTTTCCTGCAACTGCGCGGGGTCGAGTCCGAAAGCGTTGGCGATCGTGACCGCGTCGACCTCGAACCCCTGCGCTGTAACGGTCACCCCAGTCATGTGGCATCGCGCCAGTAGTCGTTCGCGGCGGCGACGGTGGCGAAATGCGTCGCGACCACCTGGCTGACTGCGATCAGCGCCGCGACATCATCGGCATATTCTGGGCGCAGACGGTCGCGCACTGCGGCATCGGGCTGGGTCAGCTTGATCGCCACCCGGGCCAGTTTCACCGCAAGATCATAGCCCTCGGTCGGGGTCTTCGTGATAAGGCTGGGAAGCCAGTCGGACATGGGTATCTCCTTTCGCTGGGGGTTGCGGGATCAGGATGCGGCAGGCGTCACCTTCGGGGTCGCTGAACTGTCCGTTGCGTAGCGCCCAGAAGAAGGCGACCAGCCCGGCAAGGCCCATGCCGATCGACAGCGGGATCAGGAAGCCGATGGTCATAGGGCCTCGCGGTCGATGGCGCGCCAGGCGTGCCAGGTGCCGTGGCCGAGAAGGGGAAAGACCAGAAGCAGCGCGGTAAGGCCGGTCAGGATCGACAGGGCGGTGCCTGCGGTCACGATGGCGCCCCAGGCCAGCATCGGGCGAAGGTTCTGCGCGGTCAGCGCGAAGCTGCGGCCCATCGCGGTCAGTGCATCGCGGCGGGACGAGACCAGCATGGGGAAGGAGAAGACGCTGATCGCGAAGGCGAGGGCTGCGAACAGCCCGCCCACCAGCAGGCCTGTCGCGATCAGCGCCCATCCCCGTGGCGTGGTGAAGGCGTTCTGGAACGCCTCGGACGCGCCGGGGAAGGGTTGAAGCCCGAAGAACAGGGCATAGAGGAGGTCGGCCGCCCTGAGCCAAAAGAGGACGAGGAGGCCAAGGAGAAGGCCAGCCATCGCGATCTGCCCCACCGCGCCGGGTGGCAGGCGCAGGGTGGTCGGCGGCTCGCCCTGGGCAAGGCGGCGGCTTATCTCGTAAAGGCCGACGGCGAGGAACGGGCCGACGATCAGGAAGCCGGACAGCGCGGGCAGGGCCAGGTACAGAAGCCCCCAGGTCGCCAGCGCCCAGATCACTGCCCAGGACAGCGCCACGACTGCAGCCCCGTAGGCGAGGCTTGACCCGGGCGCGCGCGCAAGGTCGCGCCAGCCCTCGGCCAGCCAGTCCAGCGCCACTCGGGCGGGCAGGTGGCGGGCGTGGGGGCTTTCGACCGGGGCGCGTTTCTGAATGGTGGGAAGGGGTTCAAGCATCGGGACCTCAGCAACTGTGCCGGGCGGGGGCGGGGCCGTCGGGCAGGGCGGTGCAGGCGGGCTGCGAGGCGATGGCGGTGACCACCAGGTGGACATTCGCCGCGACGAAGGCCGCGACCACGGCGGCGGCGCCGGCAAGGGCAAGGTGGCGCTGACGGGCGGGGCTCATGGCTTGGCCTGTGGCAGGGTAGAGACGTAGAGGGCGAGAAGGTTGATCTGGGCCGGGGAAAGGCGCTGGCTCCAGGCCGGCATGACGCCGCGGCGGCCGTGGCGCAGGGTGGTCAGGATGGTGGCCTCGTCCTGGCCGTAGATCGCGGATCGGTCGGTCAGCGAGGGCGCCCCGGCCAGAAGCCCGCCGGTGCCGCCGTCGCCGTGGCAGGCGGCGCAGTTCTCGGCAAAGAGGGCGGCGCCAGGGCTGTCGCCGGGGGCCGTGCCCGAGGGCAGGGCAGAGACATAGGCGGCCAGCGCCTGGCGGTCGGCGGGGGCGAGCCAGTCGAAGACGGGCATCTCGGCCAGCCGGCTGTCGTCGGTGGCGTTGATGCCAAGAGTGATCGTCTCGGCCAGGGTTTCGGGGTCGCCGCCCCAAAGCCAGTCGGCGTCGTTCAGCGCCGGAAAGCCGGGACCGCCCTTGCCCGAGGTGCCGTGGCAGGCGGCGCAATTGTCGGCGAAAAGCCGGGCGGCGGCGGGCATGGCCTGGGCCATCAGCAGGTCGTCCGCGGCCAGGGCGGCAAAGTCCGGCTGGGCGAAGCGGGACAGCCAGCCCTGCCGCACCGCGTCCACCGCCTGATAGCCGTCGCGGGCCATGCGGCCCTGGTCCAGCCCCAGAAGGCCGCGCGTGTAATCCCGGCCCGTAGGCCAGGCGGGCAACAGGACCCAGGCGACGACCGAGTAGAGGAAGGTCAGCAGCAGCGCGATGGCGGCGAGCCTGGGGAAGGGGGTGTTCAGCTCTTGAATACCGCCCCAGTCGTGGCCGGTGGTGTCGTAGCCGGTGACGGGGTCGATGCGGCGGTTGCCGGTGTGGGGGTCGGCACCGGGCAGGGCGTGGGGGTCCGTGGTGTCAGCCATCCGACTGCTCCTGCGGCAGGATCGACCGGGCGGCGCGGTCATGCGCCGCCTTGCGCGAGGGGGCATAGGCCCGGATCGCGACGATCAGCAGGAAGCCAAGCATCCAGATCGGGCCGAAGGTCTTGGCAAGCAGGACAAGGGTATCGTGGCTCATGGCGCGGTGCCTTCCTGGGCCAGATGGGCGGCGGCGGTCTGGGTGCCCAGCGATTGCAGATAGGCGACGACGGCGTCCATCTCGGTCAGCCGGGCGGGGTCGCCGTCAAAGGCGCGCAGGGCCGGGCGGTCGCCGTGGCGGGTGCGGAAAGCCTCGGCCTCGGCGCTGTCGGGGCGGCTTTGCGCCAGCGCGTCGGCCTCGGCCCCCTGGATCATCGCGGCGTCATAGGGCACGCCCAGCCGGGCCAGCACCGCCAGCGCGCCGGCCAACCCCGAGGTGTCCAGGGGCTGCATCAGCCACGGGTATGCCGGCATGATCGAGGCAGGGACCACCGCCCGCGGGTCGGTCAGATGCGCGACCTGCCAGGCGTCGGAGTATTTCCCCCCAACCCGCGCCAGGTCCGGGCCGGTCCGCTTGGACCCCCAGAGCATCGGGTGGTCATAGGCGCTTTCCGAAGCGAGCGAATAGGGGCCATAGCGGTCGATCTCGTCGGCCAGGCTGCGGATCATCTGGCTGTGGCAGGCATAGCAGCCCTCGCGCATGTAGATCTCGCGCCCCGCAAGTTCGAGGGGCGTCAGGGGGCGCAGGTCGGCGGGGATCTCCACCGTCTCGTCGATGGTGAAAAGCGGAGCGATTTCGACCAGTCCGCCGATGGACGCGGCGACGATTATCGCGCCGACCAGGCCCATCGACAGCTTTTCCAGGTTGTAATGCAGGCGCAGGACCATCGGGCTACTCCGCCGGTTGGGCCGCCAGCGGGCGGTCATGGGCCAGGTCGCGGGCGCGGGTCTGGCGCAGGGTGGCGCGGCAGTTCAGGGTGCAAAGCACGGCCCCGGTCAGGAACATCGCCCCGCCGATGGCGCGCAGAAGGTAATAGGGCGCCATCGCCTGGACCGACTGCAGGAAGCTGTAGGACAGCGCCCCGTTCGCGTCATAGGCCCGCCACATCAGCCCCTGCGTGATGCCCGCGTTCCACATCGCCACGACGTAGACGAGGGTTCCCAGCACGGCGAGCCAGAAGTGCCACTCTATCGCGCGGGGCCAGGCCATCGCCTCGCGCCCGGCCAGTTGCGGCACCAGGGTGTAGATCGCGCCGAAGATGATCATGGCGACCCAGCCCAGCGTGCCGGAATGGACGTGCCCCACGGTCCAGTCGGTGTAATGCGAAAGCGAGTTCACCGGGCGGATCGCGAGGAACGAGCCTTCGAACGTGGACAGGCCGTAGAACACGGCGGCCACGAACATGAAGCGCAGCGTGGCGTCGTCGCGCACCTTGGCCCAGGCACCGTTCAGCGTGGCGATGGCATTGCCGGCCGAGGCCCAGCTGGGCACCAGCAGCATGACCGAGAAGGTCATCCCCAGCGTCTGCACCCAGTAGGGCAGGGCGGTGTAGTGCAGGTGGTGCGAGCCGACCCAGATGTAGAAGAACACGATCCCCCAGAAGGACAGGATCGACAGGCGGTAGGACCAGATCGGCCGGCCCGACCGGACGGGCAGGAAGTAATACAGCATCCCCAGGAAGCCCGCCGTCAGGAAGAAGGCCACCGCGTTGTGGCCGTACCACCACTGGATCATCGCATCCTGCACGCCCGACCAGACGGTATAGCTTTTCGCCCCGGCCCAGCTGACCGGCAGGGCGATGTTGTTGACGATGTGCAGCATCGCCACGACCAGGATGAAGGCCATGTAATACCAGTTGGCGACGTAGATATGCGGCTCGGCCCGGCGGGCGAGGGTGCGGAGGTAAAGCGCGAAGTAGATCACCCAGACCACGACCAGCCACAGGTCGGCATACCATTCCGCCTCGGCATATTCCTTGGACTGGGTCGCGCCCATCAGATAGCCGGTGACCGCCCAGGCACAGAACAGGTTATAGCCGATCAGGATGACCCAGGGGCTGACCGCATCGGCCAGCCGGGCGCGCGAGGTGCGTTGCACCACCCAGAACGAGGTCGCGATCAGCGCATTGCCGCCGAAGCCGAAGATGATGCCGGTGGTGTGGACCGGGCGCAGGCGGCCGAAGCTGGTCGCAGGCCAGGGCGGTGTCGCCTCTGGCCAATAGAGCAATGCCGCGACCCAGACGCCCGCGACCATGCCGATCATCGCCCAGGTCAGCGTCATCCAGATGCCGAAACGGGTTGGGCCATCGTCGTAGCGGCTGGCCCGGTCAAGGCCAGCAGGTGCCACATCGTAAAGCGCCCCGCCCAGCCGGAATACCAGGCCCAGCCCAAGCGCCAGCGCCATGGCTCCATGGACCGCCATCACCCCGTGCCGCGCCGCCGCAGCAATCGTCAGCCCCCCCAACGCCAGCAGGACGGCAAGGCCAATGCCGATCCGCCGTTCCACCGTGGTGAGCGAGGCCTGCATGGTCAGACAAACTCCTCTTCCAGCCGCAGGTCTGGGCGCAGTGCAATGTCTGCCAGCGTCGAGCGGTCGAGATCGGCCAGGAAAGCCGCCTCGGCCGCGCGCAACCGCGCCTTCAGGCGGCAGCGGCCGTCGATGGTGCAATCTCCGCCACCGGCCGCGAAGCATTCGACAAGCGGCTGCCCTTCCTCGAGCAAGCGGATGATGGAACCCAGCCGGATCTCGCCAGCAGGGCGGGCCAGCATCGCCCCGCCGCCGCCACCGCGCCGGGTTGTGACATAGCCGGCTTGGGCAAGTTTCTGGATGATCTTCGTCAGGTGGTGCCGCGACAACCCAAAGTCCTCCGCCAGCTCAGCGGTCGAGAATCCCCGGTCCGGCGCCCCCGCCATACGCATCAGCATCCGCAATCCGTAATCTGTGAACGAGGTAAGGCGCATGATCGATCCTGAATCAGTATTTACAATACCAATTAACAGGCCTAGACAGGATTGCAAGCCAAACCGGAGTTCCGGACATGACCTTCAACCCGCCGCCCGTCGCGTCGGCCCGACCGGCGATCACCGCCGCGCTGATGGAAGAGACCGGCCTCGATGAGGCGATCCTGCGCACTCTGGTCCATCGCTTCTACGACCGGGTCCGGGCCGATGAGGTGTTGGGGCCGGTCTTCGCAGCGCGCATCACCGACTGGGGCCCGCATCTTGAGCGTATGGTGACCTTCTGGTCCTCGGTCGCGCTGATGACCGGGCGCTACCACGGCGCGCCGATGCCGGCCCATGCCACGCTGCCGGTAAACTGGGCGCATTTCGACCGCTGGCTGGACCTGTTCCGCCAGACCGCGACCGAGATTTGTCCGCCCGCCGGGGCGGCGCATGTGATCGAACGCGCGGAACGCATAGCGCGATCGCTGCACATGGCGGTGGAAGATACCGCCCGCGGCGCCGGGATGACGCCGTCGCTTCGCTGAAAGGAAGGAGTCCCTTCATGACCCAAGGCCTGCACACTGACGATCCCGCCGCGCTGACCCGTCACATCGAGTCCCGGTTCCACGCCCGCCACCGCGAGCAGTTGCCCGCATTGGCCGCTCTGGCCGAAAAGGTCGAGACGGTGCATTTCGGCGACGACCATGTGCCCGAGGGTCTGGCCGACCTCTTGCAGCGGATGATCGGCGCGCTTGAGGTCCACATGAAGAAGGAAGAACTGATCCTGTTCCCGGCTATCCGCAAGGGCGGCGGCCCAGGGATCGGCACGCCGATTGCGGTGATGCGTGCCGACCATGACGACCACGCCCAGGACGTGGCCGAGATCCGCCGCTTGACTGGCGGTCTTGGCCTGCCCGAGGGGGCCTGCCGCAGCTGGACCGCGCTCTATGTTGGCCTCGGCGAATTTATCTCTGATCTGGAAGAGCATATCCGGCTGGAGAACAACGTGCTGTTCCCACCTTTCGAGACGGAGGCCGCCCATGTCTGATCCGTCGCTGCCACGCGCCACGCGCGAGATGGTCGAACGCCGCCGTAACTTGGCGCCCGGGGCCGAAGATGCCTTCCGCGCCTTTTCCAAGGCCGTCTTTGCCGAAGGCGCGTTGGACAAGCGCACTAAGCAGCTGATTGCCGTGGCGGTTGCCCATGTCACTCAATGCCCCTGGTGCATCGAGGGCCATGTAAAGGCCGCACGGAGCGAGGGCGCCAGCCCCGAGCAGATCATGGAGGCGATCTGGGTCGCCGCCGAGATGCGGGCAGGGGCCAGCTATGCCCATGCGCTGAAGGCCATGCAAGCCATGGGCGACGGGGCGGGCTGATGCCTGCGGTTCCGCCCATCCCCGATGCCGCCACCGACCGGATTCGGGTCAAGCGCATCTACCGGGCGGCACGCGTGTCGGACGGCAAGCGCGTCCTCGTCGACCGGCTTTGGCCGCGTGGGATGCCGAAAGACCGCGCCCGCCTGCATTCCTGGTGCCGCGAGATCGCGCCCAGCGATGAGTTGCGTCGCTGGTATCACGCCCACCCCGACCAATGGGAGGACTTTGTGGCCCGATATCGCCATGAACTGACCCTGAAGGACGATCTCGCCCGTGATCTGGCCAGCATGGCCGTCGATGGTGTGCTGACACTGCTGTTCGCCTCAAGCGCCGAGACGCGCAACAACGCCACCGTGTTGCGTGACCACCTGCGACAACATCTTGCGAACAAGGGGGATCCCGATGCCCTGCCCTGACCAGAGACCTGCCCTGCGCACCCCCCTTTGTGATCTCCTGGGATGCGAGGTACCCGTACTCTTGGCAGGCATGGGCGGAGTCGCCCGTGCCGAATTGGCGGCGGCCGTCGCCCGCGCCGGGGGCTATGCCATGTTGGGGATGGTGCGCGAAGATCCGGACCTGATTGAGGCCGAGATCACCGCCTATCGCGCGGCGACCGACCGGCCCTTTGCTGTCAACGTGATCCCGTCTGCAACCGATCCGGCGCTGTTGCAGGCCCAGATCTCGCGATGCCTGGATCTGGGGGTGCGGGCCTTCACCTTCTTCTGGGATGTTCGGCCAGAGGTCATCGCGCAAGTCAAGCGCGAGGGATGCCTCGTGCTGCATCAGGTGGGCACCCTTGCCGCCGCCCGCGAGGCCGAGGTGGCCGGCGCCGACGTAATCATCACGCAGGGGATCGAGGCCGGTGGCCACGTCCATGGCCGCACCGGCGCCTTCGCCCTGGCCGAGGCGGTGCTGGACGGCGCCCGGATTCCCGTCGTGGTGTCCGGCGGCATCACGACCGGCCACGGGCTCGCGGCCGCGCTGATGCTGGGCGCGCAGGGTGTGCAATGCGGCACTGCCTTTCTGGCAACCAAGGAATCCTGGGCGCATGACTACCACAAGGCGCGGGTGGCGGCCGCCAACGTCGACGATACCGTGCTCACCGATGTTTTCGTGTTGAACTGGCCCAAGGGCGCAGCGGTGCGGGTGCTGGGCAACAGCGTCACCGCCGGACTGGACGGGCAACTGATGGGCCACGATCCCGCCACGCTGCCGCGCGTGGTGATTGCCCATGACAGCGGTCAGCCGCTGCTACGCTACAGCACCGACTCTCCGATGCGGCACACCTCTGGTGCGCTGGAGGAGATGGCGCTGTACGCCGGGCAGGGTGTCGGCACGATCCGCAACGTGGTGCCGGCGGCGGACCGGCTGCGCCAGATCGTCGATGAGGCGCGGGATTGCCTTGCCCGGCCCGGCCCGCGGCCATGACCTCGGACTCCGAAGCCCCGGGCCGCTATGCCTCGCCGCCCTGCATGGCGGCCGAGGTCGACCCGGCCTATTTCGATCCGCTGGCTGTCGACCCCGAACAGGCGCGCGACGTCGTGCGCTGGCGCCGCGCCGAGCGCACGCGGCTGCGGGCCGAGCGCGACGCCCTGTCTGTGGCCGATCGGCAGGCCGCCGGGGCGGCGATTGTCGGCCACCTGGCCGACCTGCTGCGAAAAAGGTTCGGCACGATGCGGGGGCGGGTGTTCTCGGGCTACTGGCCGATCAAGGGCGAGCCGGACCTGCGCCCGCTGCTGGCAGCCCTGGACGCCGAAGGTGCCCTGGTCGCCCTGCCGCTGGTCGAGGTGAAGGCCGCGCCGCTCGTGTTCCGGCGCTGGACGCGCAAGACCCGGATGGTGCGTGGCGACTGGAACATTCCCGTCCCGCCGCCCGAAGTCGAAGCGGTGACGCCCGAAATCGCGCTGGCCCCGGTGGTGGGTTGGACGGCTGAGGGTTTTCGTTTGGGTTATGGCGGTGGCTATTTCGACCGCACGCTGGCGGCCTTGTTGCCGCGCCCCTTCACCATCGGCATCGGCTTTCAGTCGGCCCGTCTGGCGACGATCTACCCCCAACCGCACGACATCGCGCTGGATGCCGTCGTGACCGAGGCAGGCATCGCCGTCCCACCATACGGGACGTGAGGTGTGAAGACGTGCCCCGATCGGAACCGGTTTCCCGACACCTGGGCAGATTGCGGTGGCATCTCGCAATAGGTCACACCGGCAGATCGCTGCCGTTGACGATCGCTTCATGTCGCCTGGGATGGCGACTAATCCTCCATTCCTCGCCGGGGGCTGCGACCACTTCGTCTGAAGCACTTACCTTGAGCACGCGAGGCTCGGCGCCTCGCGTGCTCGCGACTCACTCTGCGGTCAATCATGGGTCACTGGCGGCCGAACCTCTAAAACTTCCAGTTGCCGTGTTTCGTCATCCCGCGTGACCCACGAGATCGTCGCTCCCGGACTGAGGCCAAGCAGGGCAACACCTACCGGGGTGAGGACAGAGATCCGCCCTTCCTCGATGTTGGCATTCTCGGGATAGACCACCGACACTGTATGCTCGCGAGCCATGTCCAGATCACGGTAGGTCACCACACTTCCAATCGTTATGACATCATCACGCATCTTGTTCGGAGCAACCAGCTTCGCACGTGCGATCTCGTCGATCAGGCGCTCGCCAACCTCGGGGGAGCGCCTCATCACGGAGGCAGCCAGCGCCTCGAGGCGGCCGACCAGAGTCTTGTCCAGATGGATCTTTGGTAGCCGCGTTGATGCAGGGTTTGAAACCTTTGTCATGTTCGTATCTTTCTCGGTTGTCATGTTTTTGGGGATATCAAGAGGCCCAATGTTTTGCCTTTTGGAAGTGTCTCAGGCTTGAATTCTGTCGACACTGAGTAGATGCGCGCGACGGAAAGTCCCGTCCGCCTCAAGGAATGGAACCCGAGTGTCAGCTTTCATGCCGATCAAGGTTGCACCCAACAGAGACCCGACGTGAATGCCGATGTCTTCCTCGGCGAATTCGTCGTAATGGAAAAGTCGTCCCGTCTGTCGCTCCTCGTCATCGATTGCATAGGTGACACGTGAGCCTCCAGTGGCGGCCTTGGGATTGATCTTGCCGTCGTCCAGAACCGTCGCGTACAGCAACTTCATGCCGAGTAGTCTGGCCAGCATCTCGAATGCGCCGGTGCCGATCATGTCCGCACGCTGAATGTGATCAACCAAGGCACGACGATCTGCTTTCGTCAGCACACAGGCAGCGGCATGCTGGCAGAGGTCTGCATACCCAAATGTGTTGCCCATCAGGCGTCTTTCGCTGGTCATAGTCATGCTTGCTCCTCAGGCGGAGATGCCGCCGTGGTTTCAAATCAGTTAAGGTTGTTGTGAGAAACCCGGAGCAGCGACTGCGCGTGTACGCGCTCAAACCGCCCCGGGCAGGGGGCGGTTTTGCAGAAAAATCCGAGAGATGTTCGAAACGAAAATCATCTAGTTACCGTGGAAGTGATGGCTGGAGAAGTCAACTGGTGGCTTGTGTTTCGGATTTCGGCATGGATTCTGGTTCGAGGTTCGCGCCCCGCTCGGCAATCACCACTTCCTCAGCAGCAGAAACCGGATGTCGTTCTGCACAGGCGAAGAAGCCGTGCCAGACAGACTCCCCGGTCTGCCCTTTCTGTTTCTCAGGACCAAAAAGGTTGGGGAAGATATCTTCGAAGTCCGCTTTGCAAAGCATCATTTCTCGCCTCCATTGGGTCAATCTGGGAGAAGCTCCGCGCGCCCTGTGGCGCGCAGTTCATCTTCAACCGAGCCTTATGCGGCCCTGCGCAGATCGGCGTAGGAAATGTCCTGCGGCATGGGTGCAGGTTCGGGTGCAATCGGCGTCATCCGCAGTTCTGCACTGCTCAGGCCATCCACGAAGTCTTCGATTTCCCCACGGCTGAGGCCGATATCCTGAAGGATCCGATCGTCGAGACTGTGAAGCACAGCCTTCATCTTTCGCCTTTGCCAGCTGCGGATGGCGCTGTTCCACCATCGCAGCACGAAGGTTCCCCAGGGCGCCTTGTCGATTGCGACAACAGCGCTTTGCCCTGACTGGTGCTTGTATTGGACAGACATTGCGTTCTCCATATGTGACGTCCACTGAGTTTCTCTCCACATGCGGAACCTGGCTGGTCGCACATGCGCCAACCCAGTTCTGGTCGGTCGAGAGAGGCTGGATTCATTAACCCCGAGGCGTCACCAAGCACGTGTGCTCGCGCCGCCCGGGGCTACCGGCGGTTCAGTAGAATCCCTGCTGCGCGCAGGAACCTCATATGGAAGCTGAACATCGTCATGCGGCTCATATGGCCGCTGCGCTCCAGGATTTCAATCTCGCCACAGCCGGTCCGGTGGCCTGACCGGCGCAAACGCGCCGATCAGGCGGATTTCCTGAAACAATGCCTTATGGGGAACAACGCATGGCCGCCGCATCGGTTGACTTGTCCGGGACGGCTACATACCGTTGATGGATGGTGTCGCAAGCTAACCACTATCGGTTTCCTCTGCTGAACCGCCCTTGTCCCCGGGCGGTCTAGGCGTTTGCGCGCCTGCTGAACTTCCCGGGGCCTCCTCGCATTCCCAGAAATCTTGCGGCCACGCGCCGCCCGAGGAGAAATCATGGCCAGAAGCATCACCCTCCAACCCGAAGTCCATCCGTTTGCCACCACCGCCCGGGTACGGCCGCGGGGCAGGGCGGTCCTGCCAGTGGCGGACTATGATCTTCTTCTTGAATATCTCGAAATCTGTGAACGCGACAGGGGACCGAACTGGGCCTTGCTTGCCTATGTCCTGCAAAACCGGATCGTGAACACCGAACCATCCCACCGGCCAGTGGACCGAGACATAGTGGTCAGCCGGAACGAGGTCATATACTCGGTGAGTGGGGCATCGGTTGAAGTTGGCCTGCTCGTGCACCAGCCGAACGTTGGACCCCGGCAACGGGGAACCATTCCGGTCTCGTCACTTTTGGGCGCGACGCTTATCGGCATGCGTATTGGGCAGCGCGCGCCGCTTCTGTGCGAAGACGGTTCTGTAAAGTCGCTTGTGGTCGTTGACACGGTCACGCCCAATCCGACGTCGGGACCAAACCTTTGCCCGGAGTTGCAGGAAAGAAGATCGTGATGGAATTTCTGGTGCTGATTTCTGCCGCTTTTGGTGCGGGGGTGCTGAACACGATTGCGGGTGGGGGCACCTTTCTCACCTTCCCGGCGCTGGTCTTCACTGGCATGCCGCCGGTCATGGCAAATGCCACGAGCACAGTGGCCGTCTTTCCGGGGTATTTGGGGGGCGCGCTGGGTTTTCGGCAAGAGCTGGGCGGTTTTGATCGCCGCCGGCTGCTGCGGCTTGCCGGTATCACCCTTGCGGGAGGGCTGGTCGGCTCGGGGTTACTGCTGGTTTCGTCAAACGAGGCCTTTGCCGTTGTGGTCCCCTTCCTGCTGCTGGGCGCGACCATGGCATTTCTGTTTGGGGACCTTGTTCGATCATGGGCCGCAGCAAGAGCACGGGATGTTACGGCAGACGGCGCATTGGGTTTGTTTGCGGTGGCGCTTTACGGCGGCTATTTCAACGGCGGTCTTGGCATCATTCTGCTGGCGCTGTTCTCGCTTTGGGGGATGGCGGACCTTGACCGCATGAACGCCCTGAAATCGGGGTTGAGCTTTCTGTTGTCGGCCATCTCGGTGGCGGTGTTCGCCGTGGCGGGTCTGGTAGCCTGGCCGCAGGCTGCTATCATGATGCTGGCTGCGAGTGCTGGCGGCTATGCTGGGGCCCCCCTGGCGCGCGCCCTGCCCAAACCGGTCGTCCGTGGGGTCATCGCCACGGTGGGCTTTGGGATGAGCGCGATCTTCTTCTGGCGCCTGATAGCTGCGGGTTGACGGCGTGCGTCGCGCTTCGATGGCCCCTTGGCACCATGCCGGAATGGCGGCGCTCTCCGTGAGGGCGCCTTTCAGACATGTTGGGCGAATGAATTCCCTGTTCAACATTTCGGCTGTCTTCCCCCTCCTGTGCGGGTTCAGTTCAAACAATGTCTGAGGGTTGCCCGATCGCCTGAGGCCTAGGGCAACCCCGGAAAGTGATGAACCCCTGATCGCCCCCGCCGCAGCGCGCGGGGTCCCTTTCTGTACAGGACCTGACATGACTTCGTGGACCATACTTGCCCGCGCCGGGACGGCGTCGGGAGACGACATTATTTTGCGCCAGTGCGGCGACGTCTTCGAAATTTGCTATAACGGCATCCAGCTGATGTCGAACCTGAACCATCAATCCGAGGACCAGCTTGCGCTGCGGTCGATGCGCCGGATGAACTTTGCGGCGCGACGGATCCTGATCGGTGGCCTTGGCCTTGGCTTCACGCTGCGTGCGGTGCTTGACCTTGCCCCACCCGATGCCGAAGTGACTGTCTGCGAACTGATCCCTGAGATCGTCGAATGGAACCGGGGTCCACTAGCCCATCTGGCTGGCCATTTGCTGGACGATCCGCGGACAAGGGTTCTGATCGGCGATGTGCAGGCGCATCTGGCAGCTATCGACACGGCCTATGACCCGATCCTGATGGATACTGACAATGGGCCCGAGTCCCTTGTCCGGGAGGCGAACACGGGGCTCTATGAGGATTGCGGTCTCGGCGCGGTGGCAAGGTCCCTCGGTCCGAAGGGCGTGGTTGCGTTCTGGTCGGCCACCACGTCTCTACGGTTTGAGCACAGGTTGTCGGCCCAGCCGTGGTTCTGGCTGCGCGACGACATTCCGCTGGTTCCGGGTCGCGTCGATGCCATGCACCACATCTACAGCTGCAGCTTCAGTGCCGCGGCGCTCGGGCAGCGCAAGGCCGCCTGAGCACCGCGACTCCAGCCCGCTTATGCGGAAGCTCTGTCGAACAGGCGCGGGAACCAGTCCTCGCGCAGGCGCTGGCCGGGAACCATGTCGTGGCCGGGATACGGCGGCGACGTGCGGCCGGGCCGTTCGACATAGCGGGCATCGTCGCCCACCAGTCGCAGCGAGAACGCCCGCCGCCGCGTCGTGCTGGTGTTCCCGCGCGCGCCGTGCAGGGTCATGTAGTTGAAGGCGACGGCATCGCCGGGCTCCATCGCAAACTCGCGGATGTCCATCCCTTCGGCGTCGGGGTCCGGCACGGGCATGTAGTTGTCCTCATCCGGATAGAAGGTGGTTTCCGAAAGCCACCGCGTGGGAAGGACCGCCTTGGGCCAGAGGTGCGATCCGGCCACACAGCGCAGCGTCGCCTCGCGGACCGGATCAAGCGGGGACCAGAAGCTGACCGTCTGTCGCCCCTCGACAAAATAGTAGGGGCCATCCTGGTGCCAGGGCGTCGGCTTCGAGGTCCCCGGCTCCTTGACCAGCACATGGTCGTGGAAAAGCTGCACCCTGTCCGAACGCATCAGATCGGCGGCCACCTCGGCAGCGGGCGAGGTCCGGATCACCTCTTCGAACTCGGCAATGCGGTTCCAGTTGCAGTAATCGTCGAAGAAGCGCCCGCCTTCGCCAGGCTTCAGGTTCTCGGCCGCGTATTCACCAGGCTCTGCCATGTTGCGCTCGACCCCCTTGCGCAGGGTATCGACATGGTCCTTGAACAGGCCTTTCACAAGGATCACGCCGTCGCGCTGGAAGGCGTCGATGTCAGCTTGACTGATGAGCGGGTGCGGCATTGGAAGACCTTTCGAGTTGAGCTCACAGAACTTCCGGGACTGCAAAGATAGTTTCAAATAATAACTTTCTAATGTAGCCTTAGTTTTATGCTACATCTTACCCTACGCCAGCTTGAATACGTCGTGACCGTCGCCCGCGCAGGAAGCCTCTCTGGGGCCGCGACGACGCTGAATGTGTCGCAGCCCTCGCTGTCCGTGGCCCTCGGACAGGTCGAGGACACGCTGGGCGAAAAGCTCTTCATCCGGTCGAAGGGGGCACCGCTTCGCATGACGATGTTCGCCAACCTCTTCGTTGCCGAGGCCGAAACGCTTCTGGCGATGGCGCGACGTCTGGAGGACCCCGCGACAATACAGCGTGCGGTGAATGGCACGGTCGTCCTGGGATGTTTCGAGGACTTGGCTGCGTATCACCTTGCGCCGATCCTACGTCTTCTGCGGAAGACTCTTCCGGGCGTAGAGATCATCTGGAAGATCGCGGATTTCGAGACACTTGCCCGCGAGATGCGTGAGGGTCGCATCAGTCTTTCGCTGACCTACGACCTGGGCCTGGATTCGGGTTTCAACCGCATTGCCCTGTCGGCAGTTGCACCCCATGCCTTCGTCGCAGCTGACCACCCGCTTGCCGATCGTCCAACACTCGCCCTGAAGGAGATCGCCACAGAACCGCTTATCCTGTTCGAGGAAATGCTGTCCAACCGCCACACGCTGCAGCTTTTTCGAAATCAGGGCCTGTCGCCCACGGTTGCGCATCGCGTCAGATCGCTGGAGATCATGCGAAGCTTGGCCGCCTACAGAGAAGGCGTCGGTATCAGCTATGGGTGTCCTCCCACCGACCGGTCCTATGATGGGGCGAAGGTACGCGCTATCCCGATCACCGACAGAAGCGCGCGCGAATCGATAATTCTTGCCCGTGCGGTCGCCGCGCCCACATCATCTGTCGTCAAGGCAGCGACGGCAGCCATCGCCGCGATGTTCACGGACCGTCAAGCTTCCGGCGGCAGCGCCCTCTAGCCATCGCGCAGGATTGCGACGCTCGCGTCGTAGCCTCGCGCCCTGGGGTGTTGAAGCGGGGTAACCCCGTCACGGTCGGCGATGGTCCGGTCGGCACCGGCCTTGACCAGGGCGCGTACCCTCTTGACGTGGTCGGGCCCGCCGTCGCCCAGGACGACCGCTTCGATCAGGGCGGTCCAGCCGAGGTTGTTCACATGATCCAGCGGTGCACCGCCGGCAAAGAGTCGGCGAACCACCTCATGATGGCCCAGATGCGCGCCGGCGATCAGCGCCGGGTTTTGTCGCAAACTCTAACGGTTGACGGCCGTCGGCTTTGTGGCCGACCGTCTTGCCATGAAGCAGATGGAACTGGGAGAGCTAAGCATGATTTCGTTCAAAGGTGCCCAGTTCCCGAAAGAAGTGAACCTGTTCGCGGTATTCTTCTACGTCCGCTACACGGTGTCGTACCGGGACCTGGAAGAGATCTTGGCAGAGCGGGGCGTGCAGGTGGACCACGCGACGCTGAACCGCTGGGTCGCCAAGTACTCTCCTTTGATTGCCGCCAATGCGCGGCGCAGGAAGACCCCGACAGATCTTTCCTGGCGTATGGACGAGACCTACATCAAGGTGAAGGGTGAATGGTTTTATCTCTATCGAGCTGTCGACAAGCTGGGCAAAACCCTCGACTTCATGCTGTCGAAGCGGCGCAACAAGACGGCGGCGACCAAGTTCTTCGCACGGGCCCTTGAGGTAAACGGCCTACCCCGCAAGATCGTCATCGACCGCAGCGGAGCCAACACGGCTGGGATCACCGCGGTCAACCGAATGTTGCGGAGCTTTGGTTGCCCGATCTCGATCGAGATGGTCCGGATCAAGTATCTCAATAACATGATCGAGTAGGATCACCGAACGATCAAAAAGCGCATTCGGCCAATGCTGGGGTTCAAGTCCTTCGCCTCGGCTTCGTCAACGCTTGAAGGTATCGAAGTGGCGAACATGATCCGGAAGGGGCAGTTCACGCCTGGACTCTGCCCATTTGCCCAGTTGGCTGCGCTGGCTGCCTAACGGAAGAAGATCAGCAGCTTCAACCGATCAACGCAGAAGTTTGCGACTGAACCCCGCACAGGTGCCCGACGACGATCTGTGGTTTCTGCCCGGACCTGCCGAGGAGGGGCCAGACTATCTGCCGCCTGGGCCAAGGGCGGTGCCTGACGATACCTTGGTCGTTTCGGACTGGATTAGGGCAGAGGCCGCTTGCGCGGCTGGTCTGGCGCGGATCGCAGGACGGCTCGGCGCCTTGGACGACCGCTTCCGACGCGGACCGGAGGGATGGCGGCATCGGCTGGCATTGCTCGAGGCGGCAGATCTGAGCTGGTTCGTCGGCGACCGCGTTGGCCCGGACCGGCTGGCACTCTGGGTCTCCTTGCGCCTGTCAGGCGTGCAGAATGATACCGGCGCACTGGCGCGCCTGGGGTGGGCAGTCCGGCGCCTGACGGGAGGGCCGGGGCCGGAGGACGATCTGTCCGGCTTCCTCGACCGTCGGGACCCCGAGACGATCAACGAGGGTGCCGAACTTTTCGCGGATCGTGCGTCCGCTTGGCTCGAGATGATGCGGGCAGCGCGCTCCTTGCACCCGATCTCCCGGGCCTGCATGGGGTTCCATCTCTGGAGCCTCGCCGGCCTCGGGCAGCCCGGCGACCGGATGGCGGCGGCGGTCACGGCTGGACGGATCGCGGCAAGCGAGGGCAGGGGAGCAGTCTCCGCCCCGCTCGCCATGGGCGGGGCGGGGGGCATGCGCGCGGGTGGCGCCCCGGCCGAGCGGCTGGTTTGCTGGCTGGACGGTATGGAGGCCGCGAGTCTGACCGCAATGCGTCACCTGGATGA
>CAMFII010000014.1 GCA_945952585.1 uncultured Rhodobacter sp. | reverse complement strand
TCTATCCTCTATCCTCTATCCTCTATCCTCTATCCTCTATCCTCTATCCTCTATCCTCTATCTTTTAACCGATATCGCCTGTCCGAAATCTTTTCTCCTTTATCTGCTATCTTTTCCCGTCAAAGTCACGCGCACCGGCATGATCGCTTCATCTGAAACACGCCTATAATCATGGACTTGCTCATGTGGTGTTGTCTGCACTCGTGCCTCTGGCCCTCTCCCGCCTGCCTGCCGTCTTCCCGGGATTTCCCGACCAGTGAACTGCGGCCCGGTGATTATCTATCGCCGGTATAATACGCAAGTGAAAAAAGTCGCCGTAAGGTTGTTGCAATTGGACGGGGGATTTGAAACGAAGGAGATGGCAGGAAATGCGATGTGTCTACAAATAATCGGTGGCGGAAGTTGGCAGAAAAATCAGAGCTGCGCAAAATACGACTTAAGTCTGGGTCCGGTGTTTCAGGCAAAGCGAATTGCGATCTGGCTGATTCTGCAGCGCAGCAACGGGCGCACCGCGGGCGGCCGCGAGTCGAGAGCTTGGGCCAGGTTGTAAGTTGCCGTCTGCCTGCCGAAGAGCTTCAAGCCTTCGATGCGCTCTGCACCCAACTGGGCGCGAAATCCCGCTCGGATGGAGTGCGTTCGCTGGTGCGGATGGCCTCGGGCTTCCTCGAGTTCAGCAGGGAAGACAGCACGCGGCTGGAGGAGATCCGCTACGAGCTGGCCAAGATCGGCACCAACGTGAACCAGATCGCGCTGGCGGCAAACCGGGGCAGGGCACCGATGGTCAAGGCGCAGTGGGCGTCGGTGGAAGATCTGCGCCGGTCGCTGCCAATGGTGGCAAAGGCGATGAGCCAGATCATCGCAGAACGCCGTCGGCAGGGCGTGGCGCTGTTCCGAAAGTTTGTCGAAACCCAGGAGGGCGCGCGCCATGGTTAAGCTTGGATCGCGGCCCATCGGGCTGGCAGAGGCTGTTCTTGGCGACCTCGACTTCCTGCGTCCCCAGTCAGGGCGCGTGAAACCCGGTCCCTCTTCCTCCTCTCGGCAGGGCTTTCGATTCTCGCCGCGCGCCAGCCAGCTGTGGCGGTTTTCGCTGGGATCGAACGCGGCGGTCATCAAGAAGATCGGCAAGGGTGGCACGGCGAACGCCAGGGAGCTGGCGGCCCAGATGGACTACCTCTTCTCGAAGTCGGCATCGATCTTTGGCAACGGGGTCGTGCTGGATGCAGATGCCAAGGGGCTGACCAAGGACGAACGAAAAGACATCATCGGCGACTGGGTCGAAGATTGGCGTGGGTCGCCCAAGAACGGGCACACCAGCCATCTGCTTCTGAGCTTTCCGTCCCATGTGCGGGCCGAGAAGGCCAAGCTGATTGCCGAGATCTGGGCCTTCGAGATGTTCCAGTCGGGTGACCATCAGGACGATGTCTGGTCCTACGTCGCGGCATTGCACACCGACCGGGCACATCCGCATGTCCATATCGTCGTGAACAACCGGGGCACGCTGAACGACAGCTGGTTTTTCATGGCGAAGGAGCATGCGTTCAACCTCGACACGATGAAAGAGCGCATGGTGGCCATTGCGGCCGAAGAAGGTGTGTTCCTGGATGCGACCTCGCGGGCAGAGCGGGGGTTGCTGACCTACGGTCCTTTGCGGGCAGAGATCGAACGGGCGCGGGAAGAAGGCAGGGCACCGGAGGTGCGGCCGCGTGAGGGCAGGGCGCTGGAGGATGCACTCGCTACCATGGCGCGCACGGCAGACGCCATGCGCAGCCTGAGCCATGTGGCGGCTCTGACCGGGTTGCCGGAGATCGCCGAGAAGATTGCCAAGGCCGAGGAAGTGCTTCGGCAGGGCGGGGTGCTTTCTCCCTTCCCGGCTGAGGCGGCGACGCTCGAGCGCGCTGATCTGGAGCGGCATTTCGCCGGATGGATGACCGAGACGGAAGGCAGGATCCGCAAGGCCCCGGTGGTAGAGCGCAAGGAACTGCGGGACGAGCTTTATGGATATGCCATCGACATCGCCCGCGGGCTTGGCGATGCGCGCGGCGCGCAGCTTCTCCAGATGACGCCGCAGTCTACGGTCTACGGCGTGGCGCTTGATGGTGATACCCTGACGCGGGGCCGGGCGGAAACAGCCCTGCAGCCCGGGGCGGCGGAGCGGCTGCGCGCGGAGATCGTGGCGGGTGCGACTGCAATTGGTCTGAGCGGAGAGCGTATCGCCAGCCGTCTGGAAACTGGCGCGGCGAACGCTTGGGAAGAGCGGGATTGGGTGCGCAGTGATCTTCTGGCTCTTGCTGGTCGGCGACGACTGGACCCGCGCGACCCTGATCAGGGAAAGCGCGCGGCCGAGGACTTGCAAGAGTTCTACGACAAAGCAGCCAAGGCGATTGACCATGCTGTTACCCATGAAACCGTGCCTGTGAACGACCGACTTGTGCGCACGCTGCGGTCCATGGGTCGGATCCTGAAGGCCGAGGGCAAGGTCGAGTTCCGGGGGGATGCTCATGCCGAGCGCTTCGCAGACGAACTGCGGCGGCGATATGGCGAAGGCATCGTGGCAGATCTTGCAGCAGGTCGGACGGACGTGCTGGCGCGGGATGTCGAGGATGAAGCCGAGCGACGCTGGATCGCACGGGCAGTGGTCTCAGCGGCGAAATCGCATGTGGCCTTGGGTCTGACTTTGAGGCAGGCGACGGTGGCGGAGCGCCATCTGGCCGGACAATCGGAGCGCAAGAGCGTGGCGGATTGGGAGCTGTGATCAGGTCCCGGTGCGCGCCACCCCCGGTCTGCTCCGTCGGCTCTGGCCACGGTCGGCGTGCCCGCCATTCTGTCGTCAGACACGGCTGCCATATCTTCCTGACAAGGCACAGCCGCTTCGCTAGGCTGGTCGCCGAATTCGGACAGTACGGCGGGCAAGACGTGGCAATGAGTCGGATCGATGAGGCATTGGCCGCCCTTGCGGCTGCGGGCGACGATGGCTTCGGCGCGCGGCGCGACGTTCTTGAACGCATGAGTTTCGACCTCTTGCATCGTCCGGCCCTGGGTGGCCAGATCGTCGCGCAGCTATGTGCAATCGAAACCCCTTCGCCGAATGACGAGGGCCTTCTGGATCTGCTCGGCGCAGGCCTCGATGCCGCCCGTATTGCCAGGGAAAACGGCAAGGCCCGTGGCCAGACCTTTCTCAAGACTGCCGAGGATGCGCTTGATCTTGCGCGGCGACAGGGGCGGATGACGCCTGCCCACAATCTGATCTTCGCTCGGCTCTGGACCCGCAATGGCCTGACCGCCCCGGCTTCTCTGGAGTTGCACCGCGAGGAGGTCATTTCGGAAAATGGGCGACGTACGGCCAATCCCGTCGAAGGCGAAGCCCTGCTTGACGGGCTTTTCGCTGAACTGATCCAGCAGGCAGAGGGCGATCCACTTGCATTGCACCAGGCCCTGACCGAAAGCTTTCCGGCCATGCCCCCGGAGATGCGCGATCATGTGGTGGCCTATTCGGTGGGCCGCAGCGATGCGCTGCATGCTGATCTGGCCTGTTTCTGGTTGCTCGACCCGGCACCGCATATCCGTCTTGCCGCAGCGCAAGGTCTGGCCGATCGGCTTGCGCGCGGCGACCTTCCGGGTCGCATTCTGGCAACATTGGTCGTGCTGCGGAGTTGGATGCCCGAGGATGCGGCACGGGGAAGGGTCGATTTGGTCATCAAGGAGGCCATGCGCAAAGGCGTTGTTGCCGACCCGGCCCAGACCCCATGGAAGATCCACGGCATCCGCATCACCTTACCGGATGGAGGTGGGGCGCAGAGCATCGGTGTCGCGCTGCAAGCCGGATCGCAGCGCAAGATGGCGATGCTGCTCCTGAAACAGGGGCAAGGCGTAAAGGACGCCTACACCATTCCATGTGCCAACGCCCGGGAGCAGAAGTCTATCATCGAGCGCATGTCGGAAGATGTCGGCGCATTGACCGGGACGGCCGACTGTTTGCGCCGGGCCGTGTCTCTCGCGCTTGCCGATGGTCTTGCCCGCGATCTGCCTCCAGTGCCGGGGTTGATCGAGGTGGCGCGTCTCTGCGGCCTCGACGGGCTGCGCCCGGAGGCCAGATCGACGCCAGATCTTATTGCCGGCATGGGATCGTTCGCGACCGTCAAGGCGCTTCCGCTGCGGAAACAGGGTGCCCTGATCATGGCCAGCGAAGACTGGTGGGATCGGCACGAGATCATCGAAAGCTGGTTCGAGGACAGCGATGAAGCCCGTGCGGTCCTCGACAAGGCGCGCAGCGCCCGCTCGGCGGAGGCCGCGCTCTGGAAATGGCTCGAGACCCGGCGCGACTGGTGGGCCCGTATCATGGCCCGCAGCGCCGATGTGCTGGAGACAAGCCTTCACCCGGATGCGACCGGTTTTGTCGCTTGCGCCATGGCGCTTCTTGATGGCCGGGAGCTGAAGAAGATCCCGGTCATGCTCGATATACACGAACAGACGATCGAGGCCTGGGTGCGGGATGATCCGGATTTCGACCCTGAGGCCTCGCTCGAAGATTTGGCCGAAGCGGCCCCCGAGCCCGAGAAGAAGGGTGAAGTTGCCGCGCTGCTGCGCGGAACGGGCCTTTCGTCAGACTGGCTTGATGGCTACCTGATCGGGATCGTCATCGCGCCGAAAATCATCATGCCTAACCAATGGCTGCCCCGGATACTGGACGCCGTCCTGCCCCGGATCGACCCGTCTCGCTTCCAGCGGTTTATGGACCTTCTGATGATGCGAGCCCAGGCGGTTGCCGAAATATCGTCCGAACCCGCCGAGTTCGTGGCCTCGATATCCAGTCGATCGAAGAAGGCGCAGGGCGATTGGGCATCCGGGTTTTCTGAGGCCCTGGACAGGTTCCAGTCGGCATGGCCGAAGAAAGGCATGACCAAGGAGGACCGCAAGTTGATTGAAATCGGCGCGGCGGGCGTCGTTGGTGCCGATCTGCCTGAACTCGCGGCTTTGATCGCGAAACGGCAGGAGAAAAACTCAGGCTGAAGATAGGGCGAGAGGCGTCGCGAAGGGCGGAAAGCCGCCTTCCATGCTACAGGCGTGGCTATTTGAGATCGTCAATTTGCAGACGTTCGAAACCGACGCCACTCCCGTGATCTACCCGTTCAGCTTGCGGCGCGAGCCGAAATAGCGGTGTGGGTCAACCAATCCGTGAAGGCCGCAGCGTCAGGGTGGCGTGGGCCGCCAGCGGGTTCGACGAGGTGGAATGACTCGTCAATTGGCACGGCAAGGGCAAAAGGTGCGACCAGGTGGCCAGCGGCGAGCGCGCGGCTGGCAAGTGAGCTGCGGCCTAGTGCTACGCCCGCGCCCTGCGCCGCGAGTTCAAAGGCGGTCAGTGAGGTGTCCAGATGCAGGCCAGACCCGGCATCGACACTGGTTGCCCCAGCCGCCTTCAGCCAAATCCCCCAGCCCTCGTGATACCCTAGCACATGCAAGAGCCGGTGGTGGCGTAATTCGTCCGGGGTTGTTGGCTTGCAGTCCGGCGCGCAAAGGGGGGTGATCGTCTCCCACGTAAGGCGGTGGCTTGTGCAGCCGGGCCAGTCCCCGTTGCCATACTGGATGTCGAGGTCGACATCTTCGGCATCAAAGGGTTCGTTCCAGACGCTGGACAGAAGGCGAACGGCATCGCCTGGATGGCGGTCCAGATAGTCTGGCAGGCGCGGCATCAACCAGTTGACGGCGAAGGACACCGCGCAGCGCACCGTCAGGGCGGCATTTCTGCGCCCGCCAAAGACCTCGCGTGTGCCGATGGCCAGGCGCTGCAGCGCATCCTGCACCTTGGGCAAATACGCGGCGCCGGATTTGGTCAGCTCCAGCCCGCGCGGGCGGCGCAGGAACAAGGGCTGGCGCAGGTGATGTTCCAACGCTTTCACATGCTTGGAAATCGCGGCCTGGGTCAGGTGCAGCTCTTCTCCCGCATGGGTGAAGCTGAGCGTGCGCGCCGCGGCCTCGAACGCGCGCAACCATGTCAGGGGGGGCAGGTCGGGATTCATGACAGAGGTATAACTCTTTGTATAGGTGCTGCCCCGGAATACGTCGTTTGATCCGAATCCGCCAGCGGTGTTGTTTGCCTTCCAACATCCGGAGGATCCCATGTTCACCTTTTTCCCGACCGCCCGTGTGCGCCCCAGCCCTTTCCTTGCCGCCGCCATGGCGGACGGGCTGAAGCAGGCCAATGTCTACAACCGCATGATCATGCCGACCTCATATGGCGACCCAGAAGGCGAATATTGGCGGCTGATCAATGGCGTGTCGCAATGGGACGTGGGGGTCGAGCGGCAGGTGCAGCTGAAAGGCCCCGATGCGGGCCGTCTGGCGCAGATCCTCTCGCCCCGTGACCTGTCCACCTGCAAGGTCGGGCAGGGCAAGTATGTGCCTCTGTGCAATCATCGCGGAACGATCATCAACGATCCGATCCTGCTGAAGCTGGCCGATGACCTTTACTGGCTGTCGATTGCCGACAGCGACATGTGGCTTTGGGCCGGGGCCATCGCGGCCGAACGCGGGCTGAACGTTCAGGTCTCCGACCCCGACGTGGCGCCGATGGCGCTGCAGGGCCCCAAGGCCGAGGATGTGGTGGCCCATGTGCTGGGCGACTGGGTGCGGGGCCTGAAATACTTCTGGTTCCGCGAAACCGAAATCGCGGGCATCCCCGTTGCCGTCCAGCGCTCGGGCTGGTCCAAACAGGGCGGGTTCGAGATTTACCTGAAGGACAGCGCCCGCGGGACCGAGCTTTGGAACATCTTCAAAGAGGCCGGCCAGCCCTGGGGCATCGGCCCCGGCGCCCCGGCCACGCCCGAGCGGACGGAAAGCGGCCTTGTCTCGGTGGGCGGCGATACGGACGAGGAGACGAACCCGTTCGAAGTGCGTCTGGGGAAATATGTCGATCTGGACGTGGCCGATGATGTAGTGGGCATCCAGGCCCTGCGCCGGATCAAGGCCGAAGGGGTCAAGCGGCACCAGTTGGGCGTGATCCTTGACGGCGAAACCCCCGCCCCGATGGGCGTAAACCGCGAGGACATTCACCATCAGGGCGCGCGGGTCGGCATGATGACCAACTGCGTCTGGTCGCCCCGGATGAAGGCCAACATCGGCTATGCGCTGATCAGCGTGTCGGTGCAGCCGGGCGACGTCGTGCAGGTCCAGCGCCCCTCTGGCCCGGTCACGGCCCGGCTTGTCCCCTTGCCGTTCCTGTGAGCTGCCATGCGTGAAGATTACGAGGCCGCGTCCTTCGCCCCCGCCAACCATGTTGCGCTGACCCCCCTTTCGTTCCTGAAGCGGGCAGAGCAGGTCTTTGCCAATCGCCCCGCAACCACCATCGGCAAGTTTACCCGTTCCTGGGCGGAAACTGGTCGGCGCTGCCGCTCGGTTGCAGCGGCGCTAGCGGCGCGCGGTGTCCTGCAAGGCGATACCGTGTCGGTGCTTGCACCCAACGGGCCCGAGGTTTTTGAGCTGCATTTCGCCGTGCCGCTGATCGGCGCGGTGCTGAACACGATCAATACCCGGCTGGACCCGGAAACCATTGCCTACATCCTTGATCATTCGGATGCGGTTCTGGTGATCGTCGACCCGGACCTGGCGCCGCTTTTGACAAAGGCCCTGGCCCTTCTTGGCCGAACGCTGCCGGTCCTTGACCTTGACGCCTATCAGGCTCTGGCCAGCCATGCCCCGATGGACTGGACCTTGCCGTCCGACGAAGGGCAGGCGCTAGCGCTGAACTATACCTCTGGCACTTCGGGCCGGCCCAAGGGGGTGATCTATCACCACCGCGGTGCCTATCTGATGGCGATGGGGACGGTCGCCGGATGGTCCTTGCCGCCCCATCCCACCTACCTGTCGGTTGTGCCGATGTTCCATTGCAACGGCTGGAACCACCCCTGGGCCATGGCCGTGGTCGGCGGTCACCTGATCTTTGTCCAGGACGTTACTCCCGCAAATCTTCTGGCGGCGATAGCCCGGCATGGCGTCACCCATTTCGGTGCGGCCCCGATCGTACTGCAAATGATCTGCGATCAGGCGCGCCAGCCGTTTTCGCCGCCGGTGAAAGTTCTTACCGCTGGCGCGCCACCACCGCCGTCAGTGCTTGAAAAGGCCAGTGCGCTGGGGATGGAGGTCATGCAAGTCTACGGTCTGACCGAGACCTATGGCCACATCGCGCAATGCCTGTGGCAAGAGGATTGGGACGACCTTCCCCCCGACGCCCAGGCCGAACGTCAGGCACAGCAGGGCGTGTCCTTCCCGATGGTCGAAGATATCTGCGTCTTCGACCGGCCCACCATGCAGGAGGTTCCGAAAGACGGGCTGACTCAGGGCGAAATCGCCATTCGCGGCAACACCGTCATGAAGGGCTATTTCAAGGACGCGCCTGCGACGGTTGAGGCTTTTGCCGGAGGATGGTTCTGGTCGGGCGATGCCGCCGTGGTTCACCCCGACGGATATATCCAGATCCGCGACCGGCTGAAGGATGTCATCATCTCGGGCGGCGAGAACATCTCGTCGGTCGAGGTCGAGGCGGTGCTTTACCGCCACCCCGCGATTCAGGCCGCTGCCGTCGTGGCCCGCCCGCACGCAAGATGGGGCGAAAGCCCATGCGCCTTTGTCGAGTTGCGAGAGGGTGCGGTGGTGACAGCCGATGAGGTCATTGCCTTCTGCCGCGACCGGATCGCCCACTTCAAGGCTCCGAAAACGGTGATCTTCGGTGAACTTCCAAAGACAGCGACAGGAAAGATCCAGAAATACGTCCTGCGTCAGGCTGCGCGTGTCATGGGCGAGCTGTCATGACCTATGAAGCGCCGCTGAAGGACCTTCTGTTCAACATCGCCCATATCGCCCCGGGCGGCGCGGACCCTGACATCGCCGCCGCCGTTCTGGGTGAATTCGGGCGGTTTTGCGCCGAAGAGATCGCGCCGCTGAACCTGGCAGGTGACCGTGCCGGCTCGGAATGCGCGGACGGATTGGTCCGCACCGCGCCCGGTTTCCACGCCGCCTATGCGAAGTTCGTCGCCATGGGCTGGCAGGGCCTGTGCCACCCCGAGGCCCATGGCGGTCAGGGCCTGCCCCGTGTCATTGGGGCGGCGGCGGGCGAAATCCTGAATGCCGCCAACATGAGCTTTGCGCTTTGTCCGCTTTTGACTGACGGCGCAATCGAGGCCCTGAGCCGGTTTGCCAATGACGACATCCGCGCCCACCTCCCGCATCTGGTTTCGGGCCGCTGGACGGGCACGATGAACCTGACAGAACCGCAGGCGGGCAGCGATCTCTCGCTGCTCCGTACCCGGGCCGAGCGGCAGGCGGACGGCACCTACCGCATCACCGGCACCAAGATATTCATCACCTATGGCGAACATGATCTGGCCGAGAACATCCTCCACCTGGTCCTTGCCCGCACCCCAGATGCTCCTGCCGGGGTCAAGGGGATCAGCCTGTTCCTGGTGCCCAAGGTTTTGCCCGATGGCCGCCGCAACAGCCTGACCTGCCAAAGCATCGAACACAAGCTGGGGGTGCGTGCCAGCCCCACTTGCGTCATGCAGTTTGATGGGGCCGAAGGCCAGTTGATCGGCGCGGAGAACGCCGGGCTGGAACAGATGTTTGCCATGATGAACGCCGCCCGCTTTGCCGTAGGCGTGCAGGGCATCGCCATTGCCGAGCGTGCCTGTCAGCAGGCTTTTGCCTATGCCAGGGACCGCTTGCAAGGCCGCCCTGTCGATGGCTCTGCGCCGGGTCCGGTCGCCATCATCCATCACCCCGACATCCGCCGCATCTTGGGCCAGATGCGTGCCCGAACCGAAGGATGCCGATCGCTGGCCGCCTTTGCGGCGGGGGTCGAGGATGCGGCGCTGGCCGATTACCTTGTCCCTCTCGTCAAGGGGTTTTGCACCGAAATGGCGGTGCTGACCACCTCGGACGGGGTACAAGTGCATGGCGGCATGGGGTTCATCGAGGAAACCGGGGCCGCGCAGCATTATCGCGATGCCCGCATTCTGACGATCTACGAAGGCACAACCGCTATCCAGGCAAATGACCTGCTGTCCCGCAAGACCCAACGCGACAAGGGCGCCACGGCAGACCGGCTGTCCGCGCTGATCTCGATGACCGAGGCTGAACTGCTTGCTTCTCACCAGCCCGAGATTGCAGCGCGTCTGGCGGCGGCGCGCGCGGATTTCAAGGCCGCCACGGCCTTTCTTCTGACCGCCGACCCGAATACCGCCTACGCCGGGGCCGTGCCCTATCTGATGCTTGCTGGCAATCTGGTGGCAGGCTGGCAAATGGCGCGCGCGGCCCTCGCCGCCAATGCCGCTACCGCGGATGATCCGGAGTTCATGACCGCCAAGATCGCCACGGCGCGATTTTATGCGCAACACCTTCTGCCCGAAACCGCGCTGCAACGCACCCGCATCGTCGAAGGGGCCGAGAGCCTCCTCGACCTCAGTTTCTAATCCTCAGGACAGGACCACTCATGGCCCCCCAGATCGACCCCACCCGTTTCCAGAACCTCGCCATTGAGGTGCAAGATGACGGCCTTCACATCGTCACCCTGAACCGCCCGTCCAAACGCAACGCGCTGGACAGCCACACGATCGAGGAACTGGTCGACTACTTCTCGACCGCCCCGCGTGCTGGCGTCCGCGCCGTGGTGTTGGCGGCCGCAGGCGATCACTTCTGCGCCGGTCTCGATCTGGTGGAACACCATCAGGCCGACCGCAGCCCGGCTGAATTCATGCATCTGTGCATGCGCTGGCACGAGGCCTTCAACAAGATGGAATATGGTGGCGTGCCGGTGATTGCTGCACTGAAGGGCGCTGTGGTGGGTGGCGGGCTCGAACTCGCCAGCGCTGCCCACATCCGGGTGATGGACCAAACGACCTATTTCGCTCTGCCCGAAGGCCAGCGTGGCCTGTTCACCGGCGGCGGGGCGACGATCCGCGTCACTGATCTGATCGGCAAGGCCCGGATGATCGACATGATGATGACAGGCCGGGTCTATCAAGGGCAAGAGGCGGCAACCCTTGGCCTTGCGCAGTACATCGTCGAGGGCTCCAGCCTCGACAAAGCCATCGAGATCGCCCGCCGTGCGGCGCAGAACCTGCCGCTGTCAAACTTCGCCATCTGCTCGGCCGTCAGCCACATGCAGAACATGTCGGCGCTGGATGCCGCCTATGCCGAAGCGGTACTGGCCGGCATCGTAAACACCCAACCCGATGCACGCGCCCGCCTTGCCGCCTTCGCCGACAAGACCGCGGCCAGAGTGCGACCGAATGGTTGAAATGAGAGAGCTGCCGGGGGCCACAAGCAATAGGCTGAAGGGTGTGCTATCGAGCGGCAGCTTCTGGGAGCACGTGACAGGGTTTCCGAGCTCAGTCGACAGACTGCTAAGGGCCGGGTTCCGCTAGAGGTCTTCAAGCCACCATGCCTGTGAGCTTCTGTGAAAACTTGCTCATCTTGGCGACTGCAATGGTGACCGATGGTTTCAGGGCATCGAGATCAACCTCGGGTTCAGCGGCCGCTTCTGGTTCTTGCCCTGCAACCTGCTTGGCATCGGCTTCTACCTCTACCTCCTTCGCGGAGACTTGCTGCCGCGCCGCAACCTCGGCCGCGAGCTTCGGCTCGGCTTCCACCGGGGCGTCCGCCTTGGCCTTCTCCGGACGCACAAAATCGACCACCATCTGTTCGGCCAATCGGCGCTCCAGCGCTTCCATCCGCGCGGTCAGCACCTGAACCGCGGCGGCTTCCTTGGGCGGGTAGGGCAGGGGCCCGGATTGCGCCTCAAAGAGCGTCTTGAAGGTCGGGTCCTGGAAATAGACGATCCGCTGGACGAGGAGCGGGTTCTGCCTCTCCGGAATGAGAATGGCCTGATCCGGGTTCAGCCGCCGCACTTCGTCGGGGGTCAGGAGGGGACGCTCCTCCATCCGCCGACTTACCGAGCGTCGCTGCATGAAGTCCCGATCCCGGGAAACACTGTCCGACACCGAGAGCTTCGTCGTCTTGCCCAAAGCGTCCGAAATCTCCCCCGCCGTCTTCTTGTCGTTGGCCGCGAGGTAGAGCTTCATGCCAGCGGCAGACTCGAGCGACAGGCGGACGTTTTCGCCATAGATGTTGTCGAGGCCGGGGATCGACTGGGTGATGATCGACACTCGCGCGCCGTGACCGGCGAGCTGTTTCAGGGCCTGCTCGACGATGGGCATAGGCCCGAGTTGGTCGAATTCATCGAGCATGACCATGACGGGCCAGGGCTCGGTCTTCGGGTCGGGAAGGGTGGAACGCATCGTGGCGATGAGCTCGCCGAAAAACAGACGAACGAGCGGCGACAAGGTGCGGATGTCATCGGCGTTGACGACGACATAGATCGACATTGGTCGCTTGCGCAGGTCCGTGAAGGAGAAGTCGTTCCCGGAAGTGGCCCGATCAACGGCCGGGTTGTTCCAGAGCGTCATGCCGGCGCCACCAAGGACCGAGGCGTGCGAGGACAAGGTCCTGTCGGAATAGCCTGCGAACTTTCGGAAAGTCTGGGCGGCGTTGGGGTGTTTCACCTCCTCGGCATGCTCGCCGTAGATCTCCTGGGTCGCACCACGACCAAAGAGGATGCGGCTGATTTCGCCGATGGTGGGCCTGCCTCGCTCAATGGCAAGAAGCCCTGCAGCGACGAACAGCTCGCGCCCTTCGGTCAGGAAGTCGCCAGCCGTCCCCTTGTCCGAGACCGTCAAGAAATAGTCCGAGATCTTGGCGAGTTCGGTGTATCGCTGTTCGAGATTTTCAATGCGGGCGACGCGCTCGAGCGGGTTGTAGCGATGGGTCGGGTGTTCAAAATCGAAAGGCGAGAAGCGATAGACCGCGTCGCCTTCGGCCTGCCGGTGCCGGGACGTGGCCTCGAAAATCTCCCCCTTCACGTCGAGAACGACGATGCTGCCGTTGAACAGAAGCGTGTTCGGGATGACATAGCCCACGCCCTTGCCGGCGCGGGTGGGCGCGACGACGAGACAATGCGGGAATTTCTGGAAAGTGGCGCTGACGTAAGGCGCGCGCTTTGAGGGAGCCCCGAGTTTGCCGAAGACCATCCCTGCGCCCAAAGGCTGCAGAAGGCCATTCGCCTTCATCTCGGGTCGGGCCTGGAACTTGGCCTGACCATAGCCCGTGAGTTGCTGGCGGAAGGTCAGGGCGACGGCGGCGATTGTGAAGACCACGGTCGAGGCACCGACGATCTGCCAGGGCAGAACCCAAGGCACGGACGTCAGCCGGGCGAAGCCGGGGAATTCCTCGATCAGGACAAATATGCCGGTCGCGTTCGGATCGCGGCCAAGGATCAGGTTGAGAACGAGGCCGCCGGCAATGAGGCCGACCAGAGCACCAGCCGTCAAGCCGAGCGGGAGCAACAGCGCAATACGTTGCATGGTCAGAACTCCCTGTCCTTGGCATGCGCCCGGTCATGGACAGGCGCGCGCGCATGTTCCGGCGGCTTGTTCGCGGCCTCGGCAGCCATCCGGCGCTCTGCAGCCTCGACCTCATGGGCGCTGAGGCCGAGGGAAGGGTGTTCCTTTGCCGCGGAAACAACGGCCGCTGCCATAGCCTGGCGGGCGCTCGCGTCGGGAACATCCTTGGCCAAGGCATCGGTGCGTCCGGCGACGATGTCTTTCAGCACGGAGGCCCCATAACGCTCCTTCATCTCCTCAGTGAAATCCCGCGCTTGGGTCTCATTGCGGAAGGCGACAGAACCTTGATCGGCATGGAGTTTCGCCATCTTGTCCAGGGCCTCGACCATCGGATCAGGGGCTCGCGAAACGTCGATGCCGCGGGCGGACTGGATCATCTCAGCGGCGCGTTCGTAGAAGCAATCCAGGCGTTCGGCGGCTGCGCTGCGGCCTTGCGGGTTGTCGAGGTCATAGCCGTGACGCTTGGCGACGTCGCTGAGATCGGATTTCACCCAAACTTCCTCTTCGCGGGCGTTGGCGGCACCGGTTTCGAGACGCTTGCCAAGCTTTTCGGCGTCGATGCCTGCAAGGCGGGCGTTGAGGGTCAGACTTGCCTGCAGATTGCCGACACTGCCGGATTGAAGCTCTGTCTCTTCACCACCAACGGTCAAGGTCGTCGGGCTGATCGCCGTACTGTAGAGCGTCGAACGGGGAGGGGCCTCACGGCCGGCCTGATCCCGGTCCAGACCAAAGGCTGCTGCCGCTTCCTTGGCGATGCCCTGCATTTCCGCTCGAAGGTCGTCTTGTCGGTCCGACGGCAACCGATCAATCCGGGCGCTCGACTGCGCCACCCAGGCGGAGATGGCCCGCGCGGGATCAGCCGTGAAGTCACTACGCAGCCGTTGTTCCTCGGCGTGTCCCATGAGCACCGGGCTCTCGGCCAGATGCCTGGCCAGGGCCTCACTCAGCGGCCCTTCATCCGGAAACTTGGCCAGAACCTGAGCGCTGCCATCAGGGCCGTAGGAGGAGACGGCCAGAAGTTCCTCGGGCAGAAAGCCTCTCGAGCCTTCGCCGTCGACAAACCGACCGGTGCCAAGGGTGGCCTCGGCATCGGCGATATGCTCGGCCACCACCTTCCGGAAATCGGGGTCGGCAATCAGACGTTCCGCAAGATCGCGGCTAGCCTCGGTGTCTCGACCAAGGGTCAGGACCAGTTGGGCTTCTTCGCCTGCGTAGATTGCGGTTTCCGGGCGGGGGAATTCCGGCTGTTCCCGATGTTCGAGCACGAGGCCCGACGGCCTGCGGTCCGCATCGTCGCCCGTGTTGTGATCCATGACCGCGGCCCGGCCGACGGCAATCTCGAGCCCCTCTTCGCCGCCTTCGTAGAAATCCCAGGCGTGGCGCAGGGCATCGCGACTGGTCGCAAAGGCCCGGTCCGAAAAGCTGATCCCCGTCTCGCCTTCCGGCACCCTTGCCTCAAAGCCTGCATGTAGACCCCTGTCGGTTGCGACAGTCACCGGGCGCAACTCGACATCCCGGTCCGTGGTCACCCAATCTCCGGTCGCAACCACCTGCGGCTTCTCCGCCGTGAAGACCTGACCAACCAGCGCTTCCGCTTCCACCACCCCTTCCCGGGCCTTCACTGCCGCCTGCAATATCGGTCCTGGTGCAGGTTCTTCCGTCCGATCAGTCCAAAGGCTTGCAGCCTTCTCCGGTTCGCGGCGCGCGAAGGCCTCAAGGTCGTCTTTCAGCCCGGAATCCAGCCGCTCGACGACATTTGCGCCATCCCGGCCGTGTGTGACCTTCTCCAGGCGCTCGGTGATCGAAGCCTCCATTGCCGCCAAAAACCCGGCCTGGAATTCTGCATCGGGGGCGTGTGAGTCCGGCAGAGATTTGAAATACCGCGTTTCGCCACTCTCGTGCTGCCCATGGAGTTCCGTCCGGGCCATGGTCCGGGCGGTGTTGCCATCGACATGGGTGACCGAAGGCCGCTCAGCCGGATCGGCCCGGAAGAAGGCCTCACCCGCAAGACGCGGGTATTCGAACTCCTGGGAAGTCCCGGAGAAGGTCAAGCGGACGGAGAAGTATTCCTTCTTCCGCTCCGCGGCCCCGTTCGTCTGCAGGCCGTCAATGTCCTGGTCCATGAATGTAACCTTTCAGCCCGCTGGCCGATCAAAAGTGGAAAGGGAGGTGTTGAGGCAGCAGCCCGTCAGTCCTCGAGCCCGGGGAAATACATCTCCATGATCCCGCGACGGTCGCCCTGGCGGCCCATCTGCAGGATCACGTCGATCGAGGTCTCGAGGTAACGAATGACCTCGGCAAAGCTGAGCTTGGTTCCCTGTGCCATGACGAGAAGCGCCAGCCGGTCCATGGCCTTGCGGGCCGAATGGGCGTGCAACGTGGTGAACGAACCCGAATGCCCGGTGTTGATCGCATCGAGAAACGTCGCGGCCTCGGACCCGCGCAATTCGCCGAGGATGATCCGGTCTGGCCGAAGGCGCAGGGTCGCTTGCAGAAGCTTGTCCGCCGAGCGGGGCGAGGCCTCGTCGCGCTGCGCGATCAGGCTCACGGTGTTGGGCTGACCCGGCAGGAGTTCGAGGGAATCCTCTATGGTGACGATGCGCTCGTCGGCGGCGACCATCTCCAGAAGCTTGCGGCCAAGCTCGGTCTTGCCCGTCGAGGTGCCACCCGAGACGATGATGTTCAGCCGTTCGGTGACAAGGCGCCCGAGGAAGGCATCGACGTCCGCCCCTTCGGACCCGGCGCGAATTTCCGCGACCATGGCCCGCCGCTCGTCCTCCAGGGATTTCTCCTGCCCGCGCAGGAAGCTGAAGGAACGCGGCGCGCGCATCGTGTCCCCCTGCCGGGACCGAAACACCCGGATGCCAATCACCGTCCCGCCGGAGACGGCGGGCGTGCCCACCACCTGACAGCGCAGCATAAGCTCGCGGTAGCGGACTGCAGCCGAGACAAGGGGTGCGGCTTCCGTAAAGGTGTTCGCGGTCGAATTGGCGATCTGGGAGGCGAGATCGCGCACAGAGCGCGCAGGCAGGGGCGCAAGCCCGCTTGGCCCCATGTGGATCTGCCCCGACCGTTCCACCCAGATCGCGCCATCAGCATTGATCGCAAGCTCCATGACGGCCGGGTCGGCGAGTGCCGCGTCGATCTGCCCAAGATAAGTATCGAGGTAGCTCATCAATAAAACTCGATGTCGGCATCGACCCGGACCATGACGACAGCCCCCTGATTGACGCTGATCGTGGGCGGGATGCGGAGGTAATCGGCCATGACATCATTCACGGCTTCGCCAAGGTCATTGCCGACACTCTCGGCGGTGTCGGATGCCACCTCGTCACCCTCGTACCGGGCAGCCGCGATTGCGGGGACAGCCCCGATCACGGAGATCAGCGCGGCGGTGCCGAAGCGTTGCAGGAAATGGTTGCGCACCTTGCCGGGCAGACCGGAACGCCCGATGCGGTCCGTGCCGTAAGCTGCGAGTTCCACGGATTGGCCATCGGTGGCCACGATCCGGTCCCAGGCAATCAGCACCCGGCGCTGGCCGGCATCGACGTCGGAATCGTAGCGGCCAAAGAGACGGGAGCCGCGTGGGATGAGGACGCGGGACATATCGAAGGACCAGACATCGTGGCTGACGATGGCGGCGACATTGCCGGAAAGATCGGTGCTGACGGCGGTTTCCAGCGAGGCCTCGATCAGGGTGCCTTGCATCACGGTATAGGCGGGATTGGCGATCACCTCCGCCTGGCGGACCTCGGCCGACTTGGCTCCCGCGCGCCGGAAGGCCTCATCGCCCGTGGCAGTGGCATCCCCGCTTCCGGGGCCGGCTGGGGCTGCGCCACCCGCCTCCCCGCCCATATCCATGGAAGAGCGCATCGCCACCATGTCGGAATGGATCTGGGCTTCCTTCAGCATCTCGGCTTCCTGACGCTTGCGGGCCAGTTCCTCTTCGCGGGCCCGTGCCGCCTCGGCCTCCCCGTCACCCTCGACGAGCGCCTTGGTTTCAAGCTCGGTCTGGAGCCGAATGTTCTCGCGTTCGAGATCGGAGAGGGCCGCCTCGCGAGCTTTTGCATCCGCATCGAGGGCCGCGACCTGGACTTTCAGGTCCGCGAGCGCCGCCTCATCGGTGACGGTCACCGGATTGGCTTTCAGATCGGCGATCTGGGCGTTCAGGGATTCGATCTCGGCCTTGAGCCGGTCCGCTTCGGATGTATCCGGGACGGTAGGGACGATCTGCGGCTTTTCTTTCGTGATCGAAAACCCGTCTGCCCCACCCGCCCCCTGGAAATCACTGACCGAGGCGGTTTCCAGCGCAGGTGCCGGGGCAGGGGCCTCTGGTGCTGCAAGGACAAGCCAGGCCCCGACGCCAACGCCCGCCACGGCGGTGACGGCCGAGAGGGCGTAGGGGTTCACGCCGCGTCGGCGTTTTGGGGCTTCGGCAGATCTCATACGGGCCATGCGCGCGGCGAGTTTGCCGTCCTGATCGTCTTCGCTCATTGGCCGGTCCCCGCTTCCGCGGTCACGCAGACATATTCATCGCCGTAGCGCAGGACCCAGCGTTCGGAGCGGGTGCTGACGGTGATCGTGGTGCCGCGCACAGCGGAGTTGACCGAATACTCCTGCCCCTTGGCATCGGCCCGGAAGATCGTCGGCATCGGCGCGCCGGGCGGGATGACAAAGGTGGTCTTCCGCCCATCATCCGAGATCGACACCGGCGCGAAGTCGGGGAGCCGCTTGCCCTTCTTCATGACTTTGTAGGTCATCGGCTGGGCCGCCAGGATGTCGGTTCCGGGCGAGGTGCCGCGGGAGCTGCCCGGCACGGTGAACTTAACCGAATAGTTCGGGCTGCCCTTGGCGCTTTCCGTCACTTGCAGGAAATAGATGTTCTTCTGGGTCTCGACCGTCAGGTTGGTCGTGGCACCCGCTACCACCGGCTTGATGATGAAGAGGTTCGACCGCTCGAGCTTGTCGATCTTGAAGCTTTCGAGATCGCCGATGGCGATGGACTGGATCTTCTCGCCGTCGCCCAGCTCGAGGAGGGTTACTGTCCTAAGCCGCGTGGTGATCCGGTAGACTTGGCCCTCAACATAGGTGGCATAGGTGACGCGCGCGTCGTGACTGCCGGATTTCGGGGCGGTCTCGGCAAGGGCGGGCAGGGTCACAAGGCTGGCCACAAGACCCGCCATGAGAAATGTGAAGCGTCGGGTCATGTCAGCCTTCCGAAGGGGTGAGGGCCTCGGATGTGAGGCGATAATCGGTGACGAGGAATCCGGTCGGGTTCTGCCAGACGAGATCGAGTGCGGTCTGTTTGGTCGGCTCAAACCGGAAGGTGACCGTCGCGGTAAACTTGCCTTCCCGGTCCGGGATGCCCTCGCCTTCCGAGACCCAGGTCTTGGTGAAGCGGACTTGTGCTGTGGTCTCGGTCACCGGCGTGATCGAGAGGATGTCGACCCGGACCTTGGAGCTCTCGCCGTAAAGCTTCGGCGGGTAATTGGGGTGGCCCTCGGTCCAGAGCGCCACGAGGGACGACTTCGCATTGGCCTCGGACCAGGTATAAGCGCGGAGGATCCGCTCCTCGTTGTCGTGCTGGTCATAGGTTTCGCGGTCGGTGACATAGGCGAAAAGGAGGCTCTGCCGGATGGCTTCGGCCTGTTCCATGCCAGCCTTCTCGACGGCCACCACACGTTCGGCCACGCCGGTGTCCTTGTCGACGATGGCGAGGAAGGCTTCGGTCTCCTTAAGGGGCAAGAGGGTGACGACGGCGATCATGCCCATAAGGCCGATGGCGAGCCCGCCGCCCGCCACCGCATAGGCGATGCGCTCGCGCTTTTTCACGCCGAAGAACATCTCGGCTTCGAGAAAACTTCTCAGTTCAGGGGGTGAACCTGTCATGGTCTTGCTCCGGGAAAGGGGGTTTGGCGCGGCTGGCGGTGGCAGTATCAGCTGTGGCGGATGAACTGGCCGAGCCGTAGCCGGGCCGCGTGGCCCCGCTCAGCATCCGACCGCGCCTGATCGCGCAAATGGTGGTGTTCGGTCTTGCCCGTCATGAAGCCGGAGCGAAACTCGTTCATGCGCCGGGCGGAATAGTCGCTGGCTTTTTCCAGCGGCTTGCCCGCAACCCGGAGGGCCTGGGGCGCAATGCTGGCGAGGCTGATCTGGCCAGTGATATGCGTCACGGCATTCGGGATGGCCATCAGGGCGAAGATGCCCACAAAGACGATGACGAAGAAACCGAGGATCGAGCCGAGATCGGTGACGTCCTTGGTCTCGCGGAAGACATCATGTGCCACCGTGACCACGGCGACGATGATCCCCGCCGAGGCAACTGGGTACATCAGGTACCCGATCATGGCCGAAAGCCAGGCCTCGAAAATGCCCTTGGTCTTCTCGAAGATCGTGGCCCCGATGGCGAGCGGGGCGACACCAAGGAGGAAGGCGATCATCAGCTTGGCGAAGCCGACGATGAAGACATAAACCGCCATCAGGATGCCGAGGACGACATAGAGAATCGCGGCAACGAACCCCCGCATGATCGAGGACATGGCGGACGAAACGGAGTCGACGTTGCCGGCCATCATGTTGGCCATGTCATCCATGGCTGCTGTGGCCGAGGTCGCGACGCCGCCGCCGCCAAGGCGGAAATATTCCAGCGCGAGATCACTCAGCCCATTGCTGGCGGCCTGATAGATCTGGCTGAAGTTCGACCAGGTGAGACCGAACATCAGTACCATCACGATGCGGAAGGCGAGCTGCACTGCATCGCGCATGGCGATGCGGTAGACATTGAGGGCGGCATTGATCCCGACCATGACGAGGAGGAGCGCGAGGAGGCTCGAATAGATCGGGCCGACGGCGCTAGCTGTTGCTTCGAAAAATCGTTGGCCCGCCGCCGTGATCGCCGCATCCAAAGTCGTCAGAATGGTCGAGACGCTGTCCATCAGAAGGAACCGCCACACATGGTCTCGGCGATGGCCGTCAAGCGGTCAGCTTTTGCTACAATCCCTTTGGTGTCCAACCAGCTCAAGCGTTCGACGCCGTTCTGCTCTCGCAATGCCTCTGCGACACGGTCCACATCCGCCCAGTCCGCGACCTTCCCATTGCAGGTACAGTCTTTTGAAAGGATAACGTTTCTGGTGCGGATGAGACCGTAGATGTCACGCAAGGCCCTGGCTTCAGGTCCGGAACGAGCCAACTCATAGCCAGCGGGCCACTGGGCCTCACAGTTGCGGAATTCTTCGTTCACCGCGCCAGGGATCGGCTGGACATCGTCCGGCACATCGACCTTCGGCAGGATATCGAGAAACGCCTCTTCTTGCTCCAGATCGACCGGGGCAGGGGCTTCGGCCGTTGTCATCCCCGCCAGCAGGGTCGCCAGGATCAGCGCCGCGCTGAAAGATTTCGCTTGCAGCTTCCTCATTCTCATTCCTCCCCGATCACCTTGATGAACTTCTCTTCCTCGGCGGCTGTGGCGGCATCCATGACACCGGCTTCCCCCATTCCCATGAGTTGGGCAGATTCCATGTTCCAGATATTGGCCATGGCGATCGAGAGCTCGGCCGTAACCCTTGTGTTGAGGTCGATGGCTTCCTTCAGCCCCTCGGTGTCCGGGATCTCCTGAACGAGATCGTGGACCCGTTCGAGGCTTTCGGACGCCTTGACGGAGGAGGTTTCTGCCGCAGCCGACAGGAAGGCGGCCGTGTTGGCTTGCGTGCCGATCCGCGCCGCGCCCGGATCCTCGCTCTTCGAAAGCGTGTCGACGGTTGCGGTGTCCAAACCGACCGAAGCGAAGAAATCAGATACATATTGTCCGGCTGGCTTGTCGCCGACCTTTCCCGAAGTCGTCATCAGCGAATACTTGCCGTCCTTGGCGGCGATGAGCCCGCCCGTCAGATCGGCGACATCTGGCAGGATGTCGTCAAAGAACGTGTCAGGGTCCGGAATGCCCAAGGCTTCCAGCGTCAACCCGTTCCGGAGTGCGTCGAGCTGCGCCTTCAGGGTGGCGATCTGCTCGATCTGCTTCAGGATCTGTTCGTCGAGCTTCAGGTTCGCTGCGATCATCTCGCGCACCTGCAGCTTGGCCTCGGTCAGCACCTCGCCGATCTTGGCGATGCTGGTGAGGTCGATGGTCGGCACGCCTTGGGCTGCCGCTGTCAGCGGCAGCGCCAGCGCTGCAGTGAGAAGAAGGGCACTGACGCCCCGGATGCGATTGGGGATCATTCCGAACCAGCCTTTACCTTGATGAATGTTGCGTCGCGGGCGTAGGCCTCGATCCAGAGCGCGTATCGCGCCTGGTCGACCTTGACCCTTGCAGCCTTGACCCGCTCGACCATCAGCGCAATCCGCACGGCCTCGGCCCGGGCATAGGTGTTGAGATCTAGCGCTTCCTTGGCCGATTTGGTGGTCGGGATCTTCTCGATGATAGCGCGGAGCCGCTTCAGCGAGGCCTCGATCTCGAGGCTCGCTTCCATGCCATAGTGCAGCCCGGCGTCCGAGACATTCGAGGCCGCAGAGATCGCCATGTCACGCGGATCGAACGTGCCGACCTGATCGATGCCGCTGATCTTTGCTGCATAGGCGTTAAAATACCCGGTGATGCGGACGACATAGTCCTGGGTTTCCTTGAAGGGCGGGATGCCGCCGTATTTCGAGACATTGCCGGGACCGGCGTTGTAGGCCGCCAAGGCCAACGGCACTGAGCCAAACTTGTTGAGCTGGGTCAGGAAATACCGGGCCCCACCGTCAAGCTGCAGCATCGGGTCGTCGTAATAGGCCGGATAGATGCCGAGGTCCTTGGCGGTATCCGGCATCACCTGCGTCAGGCCGAAAGCGCCGACGGGCGAACGCGCCCCGATGGAGAACCCGGATTCCTGCTTCACCAGGCTCTGGAACCAGATGCGGAACTCGACCGGGTTGAGACCGGCCCGCGCGAGACCGGGGTGGCCCGAGTATTTCTTCGCCGTGGCGACGATCATCTCCTCGATGCCGGTCTTGCCATCCCCGAAAAGCCGCGCCGCATAGGGGCTGTCGTCCTCGACGTCATAGAGGACTTCCGCCTCAGCTCCCGGGATCACCTCGAGATCGCCGATCCATGGCGTGTTGCCCGTCATCATCGCCAGTGTGGCGTCGAGCGCATCAAGCTGTTCCTGATGCAACTCGGCGATCCGCGCCTTCTTGTCGGCTTCAAGCTCCCGCGCGCCGCTCAGGTAGGACATCTGTGCGATCTCGAGGCTGTGCTGGATGATCGACTTACCATCGGCAATCGGCACGCCTTGCGCGAAGGCCGCCATCGGCAGCGTCGCCGCCATCAGGGCAAGCCTCCTGACGGATCGGGAAGATTTAGCGGCAGGGAATGACATTGACGGGCGAGGTGTCAGCGCGCGAGACAAGCCTCGCATCCGGGCTTGCACCCATGGTGGAAGTTGTCACAGTGGAACCGGCGGTGGCCCAGCAATTGGTCTTGGTGATCGGCACTTCCGCGCAGCCCGCGAGGCCGGAACATCCGAATCCGATAAGGATAGTTATGTAATATATTGATTTCATTGAGTAATTATTCCTTCCAAAATTTGGGCCGTTGGGCATAGTCGGCACCGAAGGCATTGATGCCCGCCTGACCGCCGCCAAGCGCCGTCAGCAAAGGCCCGAGTGCCTTGAGATCGACATTGAGAACGGTCGAGCCGCGCGGGGAGCGCGACAGGACCAGTCGTTGGCCGGGGATCGGGTTAAGAACGAAGTCGAGCTCGCCATCGGTGAGGCGGAAGCTGTCATAGTCGGCTGATGCTGCTTCGCCGTTTGGAAAGAGAAGCTGGTTCGGCAGAGCTTCCAGGATCGACCGCGCCTTCGAGCCGCGGATCTGGCTCGGGAACTGGGTCATCATGACGACGACGACGTTCTTCTTCCGGGCCGTCACCAGCCATTCGGCGAGCTTCTTCGCGAAATACTCGTCGTCGAGAACCTTCCAGGCCTCGTCGATCAGGATGAGCGTCGGCCGCTTTTCCTCGATCAGCATTTCGATCCGGCGGAAGAGATAGCCAAGGATCGCAGTGCGCTCGGTGCCGAGATCGAGGATTTCCGTCAGATCGACCGCCGTCACATCATGGCTGGTGAAATCCACCACCGGTTCTTCGGCCTCGCCGAAGACCCAGCCATACCGACCATCCGGACCCCATTCGCGGAGCCGCTGCGCCAGATCGAGGCCATCGCCGACATCGCCAAAGAGTTCCTGGAAACTCTGGAAGTTGCGCAATCCTTCGCGTGCCTTGCCGTTCTGCGCGATTGCGGACTTGAGCGCTTCGGACTGCAGCGGCGTCATCGGCCCGGATCGGCTTTCCAGGAGGGCCACCAGCCAGTCGAGGAGCCATGCTTCGCCGCGCTCTCCGGCCTCCGTCGCGAGCGGGTTCAGCCCTGTCGGGCGTCCCGCGCGCACTTCGGCATAGCGGCCGCCGAGGGCATGCACGGCCATCTTGAGACCAGCTTCCTTGTCGAAAATGATCGTCCGACGCCCTGCCCTCTGGGCCTGGGCTGCAAGGAAGGCGACAGTCGTGGTCTTGCCGCCGCCGGATTTGCCCAAGACCAAGGTGTGTCCGTTGGTCGGTTCCGCCGTCGGATCACCCGGTTCGTGGAAGCTGAAGCGGTGTAATGAGCCCTGCAGGGTCTGAAAGGCGGTGATCGGCGTCGCCCAAGGCAGACGTGCCTTCTCCGTCCCGGTATCGGCAGCATGGAGAGCCGCCATGTCCGCGAAGTTGATCGACGACACCGTCATGTCGCGCGCCCTATAGTCCATATTGCCGGGATGCATGGCGAAGAACGCCGCTTCGAGCGCTGTCACCTCGCGCACGAGCCGCATGCCGTTCTGATGCGCGATGCCGCGGATGCGGGCGACCTCGGCGTCGAGCGCCGCTTCATCTGAGGCAAAGACCGTGATCGTCATCTGATGCACGCCAAAGCCAAGTGCGCCGCTCTCGGCCTTGTCGGCAGCCTCGAAGAGCTGAGCCTCCACAGTGGCGGCGATGTCTTCGGCGGAGCGCATTTGCGCGACGCGGCGTTTCACCCGCTCGGCGATGCTGCCCCGTTCAATCGGCGTGTAGCTGTGGGTGATGATCGTATCCTGCGCGGCGCCGAGTGCATCAAGCATCCCAGGCCAGGTCGCATTGGCATAGGATTTGACATAGAGGACGGCGGCGAGTTTCGCGGTGGGTGTCCCCTCTTCGATCTCGACCACGCCTTTGCCAAACTGCACGGAAGCCCCGGCGGCATCCTCCGCGAGGAGGCAGTACGGGCTGCGCGGATGGTCACGCAACTCACCGGTCAGAAGCGAGGCGTAGAAGCCAACCAGACTGCCGTCACTGATCTTCATCCGGCGGGTCTTGATGCCGAGACCGGTCTCGAGGATGGAGGTCACCTCGCGCAATTCTTCCAGCCGCCGCGCGGTGTCTTCGCCCCAGACCCGGGCCGCGGCCTTGCCAAAGAGCGGAACTGCAAGGGGTGCCACCTGCCGCCGGACGACGGTCAGGATCAGCACAGAGTCCTGCAGGTTGCGACGGTTAAGCTCTCTGCTCCAGGCCTTGTCGATGTCGGCGGCGAAGCTCGTCCCACGGATGGGCGCAATGCCAGTCTCCGCTGGCCGCATCATCCGGTGCAGATAGAAGGTGAACCGCTCGTCGAGCGTGTCCAAGAGATGCCCGAAGCCTGCCCGAAGGGCTGACACCGCGGCCGCGCCCGACGTGACCCCGTCGATGCCGGTCACCTCAAGCGACAACATCAGTGCATTGTCCCGGGTGCGGACGACCTCGTCATCAAGCTCGATGATGTAAGGCAGATGGGAGTAGATTTTCGGATCGGTCGGGATCAGCCTCCCTGCCCTGCCCCGCGGCGTCAAACGCTCAAGAAACATGGCGCCGCCTCCGGCTCAGAATGGCGCGCGGCGTCACCTGCATCATGACGGCAAAGACGTGATGCCCGTTGGGGTTCACCTTGGTGGCAAGACGCGCGAGGCCGTACCAGACCGGGGCAGTCAGGAACCACCAGACCGGCTTGAAGAGGATGAAGGGCAGCACGGTCATCGCTCCCACTGCCATGGCATAGGGCATCGGCAGGCCGAGGAACTTGGCTTGCCGCGAAAGCCCGAGGATGACCGCGCTTTTCTCCATGGGTCCGCCCCCGCCTCAGCTGAAGGACGAGCGCAGGTTCGCGACGATGGCGGGCCCCGCGAAGACAAGGAAGGCACCGACCACCACCAGGGCCACCCAGGCCCAGGAGATGCGGTTGAAGGCGGCAAGGAACCCGGTGACTACGAAGGCGATGCCGAAGAAGGCGGTCGCCAGCGTGCCCCGGAAGGAGGCGAGGATGCCGGTTGCCACGGTCTCGGCTTTCGTGAAGACCACCTGTGCCAAAGCGGGATCGGCTTGCGCCAACACCAGGGTGCAAAGGGTCAGGCCCAGAAGAGCCACTTGTTCGTTACGCATGTCTTGGATTTGTCCTTCTGGTCAGAGATCGGCGAGGATGCGGTCGTAAGCCGCCATCACCTTTTCGATGTGGGATTGGGTCTCGTCGTAGGGCGGGATGCCGTCATATTTGCGCACGGCTTCCGGCCCGGCGTTATAGGCGGCAAGCGCGAGCTCGAGGCTGCCGAACTCGGCCATCTGCTCGAGGAGGTAGCGCGCGCCGCCGTCGAGGTTTTCGATCGGGTCGGCCGGATCGACGCGCAGATAGTCCGCTGTTCCGGGCATCAGCTGTGCGAGGCCAAGGGCCCCGGCATGACTCACCGCCCCTTGGGTGTAATTGCTTTCGACCTTGATCATTGCCTGGAAGAACGCGGCCCATTCGGCCGGTGAGAGGTCGAGCGCCGCAAGGGCCGGATTATCCTGATAGCGGGCCGCAACAAGCCGGATCGAGGGCAATACTTCTGCAGGTGCTGCAACACCCTTTGTGCTGTAGGAGACCTCGGTCGTCTCCCTTGCCGCTTCCCGGACTTCTTCTTCCTGCGCCAGTTGCTCAGGAACGATTAGTTTCCCTTGCCCGTCATAGCGCAGCACGGAAGTATCAAGGGAGGCAAGCTCGATCTCTGCCCCCTGCTCTTCCGGTTCATTCCACCGGATCACCTCGGCCTGCGAGGCTCCGCATCCCACGCCGGACATCGCCAGCGACAGCAGGCACGTCGAGATGATCGAGGGCAAGCTTGCCGAAGGCGAGGCCGAACATGCCGATCGGCGAATTGACGATCCGTTCCCGTGCAAGGGCCGTGACCAGCATGAAGCGCTCGCCTGAGGCATTGACGACATAGAACAGCCATTCGCCGGAAAAGCGCCCCTCGGGGTCCGGCGCTGACACACACTCGATCTCAACCGTCGCTCCTTCCGTCGCCGCCATCTTGCGGAAATCGCGTTCCAGCAAGACGGGCAAAGCACGTCTTCTCGTCGTCATGGGTTCCCCTCGGGTTCGATCTGTCGGGGATCGTTGTAACGGAAATTTTTCCGTGCGGCGATGCCTAACAGAAAGTCTGGCGCATACAACGTAAAAATGACAAACACGTTAAAATAAGTCCGTGACGGAGTTCGACAAGGGTCGCTCCTGGTCGGCCAGACGCGAGATCGATGACTGGGGAAGGACCAAAGGTGTCGACGAATTTAGAAGATCAACAGACCTCGCGCGACCAACGGAACAAGGGAAATAGCGCCCCGTTTCCGGTGCCGATCAGCGCGCTGCATTTACGTCAGATGGGCGTGCTGCGTGTCGCATACGCCGTAGTGGCATGCGCCGCGATCAGTGTGGGCCCCGCCTCAGCACAACCTGAGGTGATTCGTTGCCTGCCCCCCGAAGCACCGATGACCGAGTTGCCGGTCGACGTCCTGGTCGAGTACCACGCCGAGATTGCCGCAGAGTTCGAGGCTTATTTCTCGTCGATCACGGAACACATCGCCTGCCTCGATGAAGAGCGCGCCCGCGTCCTGGACGAGGCCCGTTCTGCGACCGAGGCCTACACCCGCCTCATAAACACCATCCCTTTGAGAAAGGATTTCCCGTGAAACCTCACCTCCCTGCCCTGCTCCTCAGCCTTGGGCTTTCGACCGCCGCCGTCCTACCCGCCGCTGCCTATCCGGTCGACTGCGCGATTTTGCTCTGTCTCGCAGGGGGCTGGCCGGCCTCTGCCGAATGCGCCCACGCGCGGGCGGTCTTCATCCGGCGCATCACACCCTGGCCTATCGAGCCGCCGCTGCAGATCTGGAACTGTCCAATGCGGGCGAGTTTCCATGGTGAGGCGAAACCGATCGAGCGCCTGTTCGACATCGTTGTTCGCGGTGAACCGGTGCCGCTCATCTCGATCCCGGAAACACCGCTGGCGCTTAAGCTTGTCCAGGATCGGGCGGATGTCGACATCTCCGATCCGGCGTTTGACTTCGTCCGTTCGATCCGCGTGTTCGAGATCACGTACCAACAACGAAGGAACCGGGATGGCGACTGCAACAGCTGGGGCAGCGTCTACATGGGCACCTATGGCGCTCAGGGCGACTACAGCCGTCGCCGGAGCAGTGTTTCTGCTGTTCCAGCTGCGTCAGATCTCGCTGTGCCGGCGGACTGCCGCGACTATCGGCACCGGTCAGTCTTTGTCGAGTGGCGTGACTATGAAGGAAGCTACGGCCATGAGGAGGTTCACTACTGAGGAAATGAAGGACCGCCTCCCCCCGAACGATCGAAAGACGCAACCTCCAGAAACAGAAACGACGCCAGACCGTAGGCCCGACGCCGCACTGATTTCCTCGTGGTAGCGGGAAACGATCGCGAGCATATCGACCACGATTGGGTGTGCCTGGACGGGCCGCTACAAGCAGCGTGAGGGTGGGATGGCAGAGTTCACTCTTGCGGTGCATCTGGCAAGATAGAAGGAGCGCTCGGGTATCATCTCATCCCATTCCTTGCCAGTCTTCTGGATCACGTCGCAGGAGTTTCACTCTGACTATCTGAGGTTCCCAAAATCGGACGCGCAGTAGGTATCAAGGTGATCACCAATCCGAAAAGTACGAGTATCGAGCCCATGAGGAACCCGGATGTCAGGGTCTCATCAAAGAAGGTCACTCCGATGAACATGCCGAGCAGCGGCATCAAGAGCGCAAATGGGGCAACCTGATCCATACGGTTGCGTTCCAGCAACCAGTACCAGATCAGATAGGCCGCCACGAAGGACCCGAAGCCAAGTAGTGCCACTCCAAACCATTCGTAGGCCGAACCCGTCGCCAGAAGATGGAGATGGTTCCGCTCAACGGCAAACGACACGATCAGCAACTGGGGCGTCGCCATCAGGGACGTCACCCCGATCAGCTGCCTGGTATCATCGCGTGAGTACCGTCGTATCAGTGCTTGGCCGAGGCCCCAACTGGCGGTTCCCGTAAGTATCAGCAACAGCCCGGACAGGCTGCTGCCAGAACCCGGCGACCCGAGGACCACAGCAATCCCGAGGATTGAGACGGCGACGCCGATCATTCGGAAGGGGCTGAGCTTCTCGAGACCGAAGAGAGACGCAGCAATAATTGCGAAGGGTACCTGTGCCTGAACGACCAGATTGGCCAACGACGTATCAACCAGCGCCACCCCCGAGAAGATAAGGGCACTTTGCAGGCCGCACCCCAGGACAGAGATGAGGATGAGCCAGCGCCAAGGGGTCAGGATGGGAGAACCAGGCCGAAAAAGAGTTGTACCAGCAATGGCATACATCATCGCCGTCGTGAACAAAGGCTGAAAGTGAACCAGCGCTCCTTTTCCGAAAGAATAACCGGCTGCCCAAAGCAAAGGCGGCAGGACGGCAATCAGAATGTGAACTGGTTTCAATTGCAGCAACTCACGGACAGGACCACATTTGGAAGATAGCCCGGCGCATTGATCTGGATCGCCTGATCGCGACAGCTTTGATCGAAAGCTGGCGGTGCCGGAAATGCGGGATGATCGGCCGGGGCGGCAATCGGGTCGTATCAGGCCGGGCGCCGGCCGCGTCTAGCCCTGGACCGCCCGCGAGAGCATTCCGAACAGATCGCGCGGATCGTCGGGGTCCGCGATGATGTCAAGCCGCTGGAACAGGTCGGTCCCTTCCAGCCGGTCGCGGATATAGCAGAGCGCCGAGAAATCCTCGATGGCAAAGCCCACACCGTCGAACAGCGTGATCTGGCGGTCCGAAGTGCGGCCGGGCGCGGTGCCGGCGATGACTTGCCACATCTCGGTGACGGGGAAGTCCTCGGGCATCTGCTGGATCTCGCCCTCGATCCGGGTTTGCGGGGTGTATTCCACGAAGACATCGGACCGGCGCAAGATGTCGCCGTGCAACTCTGTCTTGCCGGGGCAGTCGCCGCCTATGGCGTTGATGTGGACACCGGCACCCACCATGTTGTCGGTCAGGATCGTGGCATACTGCTTGTCTGCGGTACAGGTGGTGACGATCTGCGCCCCTTCGATGGCCTCTTGCGCGGTCTTGCAGGCGGTCAACCCGATGCCCCGATCAGACAAGTTCCGCATCAGTTTGGCCGTCGCGGCGGGGTCGATGTCGTAGAGCCGCAGCTCGCTGATCCCGCAGATTGCGCGCATCGCAAGGGCCTGAAACTCGGATTGCGCGCCATCGCCGATCATCGCCATGGTCGTGGCGCCTTTGGGCGCCAGATGGCGCGCGACCATGGCGCTTGTCGCGGCGGTGCGCAGCGCCGTCAACAGCGTCATTTCGGTCAAGAGTTCAGGATAGCCGGTGTCGACACGCGCCAGAAGGCCGAAGGCGGTGACCGTCTGCAAGCCCGATTTCGTGTTCTTCGGGTGGCCGTTCACATATTTGAAACCGTAGCTGACCCCATCCGATGTCGGCATCAGCTCGATCACACCTTCGGCCGAATGGCTGGCCACGCGCGGCGTCTTGTCGAACAGGGTCCAGCGGCGGAAGTCGTCCTCGATATAGCGGGCAAGGTCGCGCAGCGCGGTCTCGACGCCGATGCTGTTGACCAGCCGCATCATGTTTTCCACGCTGACAAAGCGAATGAAGGCAAGGTCCGAGGGTTTGGGGGCGGTCATGGCGGTCCTTCAGGAATGGCTGCGGGTGGGCCGGTCAAAGACGCAGCGGCCGAACAGCGAGGCGGTCAGATCGACCATCAGAGCGGCGGTTCGCCCGCGATCGTCGAGAAACGGGTTCAGTTCCACAAGGTCCAGCGAGGTGACAAGCCCGCTGTCGTGCAGCATCTCCATCGCCAGATGCGCCTCGCGGAAGGTGGCGCCGCCCGGCACGGTGGTGTCGACGGCGGGCGCGATGGCGGGGTCGAGGAAATCGACATCCAGCGACAGGTGCAGCATGCCGTTCGCGGCCCTCACTGCGGCGATGAACTCGGCCAGCGGGGCGGCGATGCCGCGTTCGTCGATCTGGCGCATGTCGATGGCACGCATGCCCGCCGACTGAATCGCCGCGCGTTCCGGCCCGTCGACCGAGCGCAGGCCGATGAAGCAGATGTTTCGCGGCGGCACCGGATTCGCCATCGGCGGAAACCCGTCAAAGCCGGGCTGCCCGGTGACATAGCCGATGGGCGTGCCGTGCAGGTTGCCCGAGGCCGAGGTGGCCGGGCTGTGGATGTCGGGATGGGCATCCAGCCACAGGACGAACAGCGGTCGGCCTTTCGCCGCGGCGTGATCGGCCACGCCCGCCACGGTGCCCAGCGACAGCGCATGATCGCCGCCGAGGAAGATCGGAAAGCCGGTGGCCATCGCGTCACGGGCAGCATTCGACAGAAGCCTCGTCCATTCGATGTTTTCGGACCGGGCATGGACCTGCCCGGCGGGCGCGGGCGGCGGCGCCTTGGGGCCGGGCACGTCGCCCCGGTCCTCGACCCGCCAGCCAAGATCGGCCAGCGTCTCGGCAAGGCCCGCGACGCGATAGGCTTCTGGCCCCATCGAACAGCCGCGGCGGCGCTTGCCGCAATCAAGCGGCGCGCCGATCAGGATGCAGGTGCCGCCGCTCATGCCGACACCGCCGCCGTCACGATCACCTCGACCAGCAGGTCCGATCCGGCCAGCCGCGCCTCGCCGCAGGCCCGTGCAGGGGCGCAGCCTTCGGGCATCCACTCGTCCCACACCGCATTCATCGCGTCATAGTCGGCCATATGGGCAAGCCAGATCGTCGCTTGCAGGATGTCGCGGCGCGAGGATCCGGCTTCGGTCAGCAAGGCATCGACGCGGGACAGGCAGTCGCGGGTCTGCTCGGCCACGGTGGCGCCTGCGCCGACCTGTCCGCACAGCCAGATTGTGCCGTTGTGGCGGACGATGCGGCTCATCCGGGCGGTGGTGTGGAAACGCTCGATCATTTGATCCCCATGGGTGGTGCGACGGCGGCGGCGGCGGGTTCGCGGCGGCGTTCCAGATGGCGCAGATAGCGCCGCTCCAGCCAACGGAAGACCCGGGTGATGGCAAAGACGATGATGAAGTAGAGGACGGCCGCGGTGATCAGCCCCTCATAGGCCAGGTAGTAGCGCCCGTTCAGCCAGCGGCCGACGCCAAGTATGTCCTGCAGGGTGATGGTACTGGCCACGACCGAGCCGTGCAGCATGAAGATCACCTCATTGGAGTAGGCAGGAATGGCGCGGCGAAAGGCCGACGGCAGGATGATGCGGCGCAAGCGTCCGCAGTAGGAATGGCCGGTGGCGATCGCCGCCTCGACCTCGCCTGCGGGCGTATCGACGATGGCGCCGCGCAACAGCTCGGTCGAATAGGCGGCGGTGTTCAGGGTGAAGGCAATCAGCGCGCACCACCAGGCCTGCGACAGTACGGGATCCCACAGCCACGAGTCGCGGATGAAGGCAAATTGGCCCGCGCCGTAATAAAGCAGATAGGTCTGCACCAACAGCGGCGTGCCGCGAAAGACATAGGTATAGGTCCAGACCAGCGGGTTCAGCACCCGGTGGCGCGACGCACGGGCAATGGCCAGCGGCACGGCAAGCGCGGCGCCAAGCGCCAGCGACAGGAAGGTCAGGCCCAGCGTCACCCGCACGCCGACCAGGAAACGGTCGAAATTCTGGGCGATCAGCGGCAGGTCCAGCGGGAACCAGTTCAGAAAGGTTTCCATCGCTCAGGCCCTTTGCACGCCGCGGCTGTAGCGCCGTTCCAGTGCACGCAGGCCCAGGTCCGACAGCGCCGTCAGGCCAAGATAGATCACGAAGGCCGCCGCCATGAAGGTGAACAGCGCGTCAGTCGACCGGCCCGCCGCAAAGGCGTTGTAGACCAGATCCTGCAAGCCGATGACCGAGACCAGCGCCGTCGTCTTCAGCTGCACCAGCCAGTTGTTGCCGAAACCGGGCAGGGCATAGCGCACCATCTGCGGCCAGACGATGCGGCGGAACAGAAGCGGGCGCGACATGCCGATGCTGATTCCGGCTTCGATCTGGCCTCGCGGGATGGCAAGGATCGCACCGCGGAAGGTTTCGGTGAAGTAGGCGCCGAAGATCACGCCGATGGTCAGGGCGCCGGCGGCGAACTGGCTGACCTCGAGATAATCCCAGAGGCCGGTGGCAGCGCCGATGGCGTTCAGCGTGACCTGCCCGCCGAAGAAGACCAGCATGATCAGCACAAGGTCCGGCACGCCGCGCACCAGCGTCGTATAGGCGCCGGCCAGCGCCCTTGCCGTGCGGTTGGCCGATAGTTTCGCCCAGGCGCCGATCAGCCCCAGAGCCACCGAAAAGAACAGCGAGGCCAGCGCAATCTGAACCGTTGTCACCAGCCCGGCCCAAAGCTGTGATCGGTATTCGATAAGAAGATCCATGCCTGACCTCACGCAAAGGCCGGGGGCGCGGGATGCGCCCCCGGGGTCCGGTTACATCCCGTCGGGACGGCCGCCGTAGATGTCGAAGGGGAAATACTTGTCGTTGACGGTCTTGTAGGTGCCGTTGTCGCGGATCGCGGTGATCGCCGCGCTGAAGGCGTCGCGCAGTTCTTCCTCACCCTGGCGCACGGCAATGCCCACGCCTTCGCCATAGCAATCGACATCGGTATGATCGCCGGCAAGGAAGGCAAAATCCGCGCCCTCGGGTTTGGACAGGAAGCTTTCCTGCGAGATCAGCGAATCCGACAGTTGCGCGTCGATCCGGCCAAGGGCAAGGTCGCTGAACACTTCTTCCTGCGTGCCGTAAAGGACGATTTCCGCCTCGGGGAACATCTTTTCGGCATAGCACTGGTGGGTCGAGCCGCGCTGCACGCCCAGACGCTTGCCAGCCAGCCCTGTCGCCGTGCCTTCAAGGCCGGAGTCCTTCTTCGCCACCACCCGCGCCGGGGTCTTGTAATACTTCGCCGAAAAGTCGATCTGGCGCTTGCGTTCCTCGGTGATCGACATCGAGGCGACGATGGCGTCGAACTTCTTCGCCTTCAGCGCCGGGATCATCCCGTCCCAGTCCTGTTCGACCAGCTCGCAGTCGCGCTTCATCTCGGCGCACAGCGCCATGGCGATGTCGATGTCAAAGCCCGCAAGGCTGCCGTCCGCCTGCTTGAACGAGAAGGGCGGATAGGCGCCTTCGACGCCGATGCGCAGCTTGTCCTGCGCAAAGGCGCCGGTGGCAAAGGTCGCAAGGGTGGCTGCGGCGATGAGGGTCTTTCTGATCATGGTGGTTCCTCCTCTGGGTGATCAGTTCATCCGGGACAGGAAGGCCCGGAATTGGTCGGTCTGCGGGTTGCGGAAAAGCTGGTCGGGCGGGCCTTCCTCGCAGATCTGTCCCTGATGCAGGAACACGGTCCGGGATGAGACATCGCGGGCAAAGGCCATCTCATGCGTGACGACAAGCATGGTGCGCCCCTCGTCAGCCAGCGCGCGCATGACGGCCAGAACCTCGCCCACCAGTTCGGGGTCAAGGGCCGAGGTCGGCTCGTCGAACAGCATCACGTCGGGTTCCATCGCCAGCGCGCGGGCGATGGCCACGCGCTGCTGCTGGCCGCCCGACAGATGCGCGGGGTAATAGTCGGCGCGGTCCGACAGGCCGACCTTGGCCAGAAGTGCCGCGGCCTTCTCGCGCGCCTCGCGGCGCGGGGTGCCAAGCACATGCACCGGGCCTTCGGTGATGTTCTCCATCACGGTCATGTGCGACCAGAGGTTGAAGCCCTGAAACACCATCGCCAGCCTTGCCCGCATCCGTTCGACCTGGCGCAAGTCGGCGGGGCGGCGTTCGCCTTGGCGGCTGGTCATCCGCATCTCCTCGCCCTTCAGCCAGACCTTGCCGTCGGTGGGGGTCTCCAGCAGGTTGATGCAGCGCAGGAAGGTGCTTTTGCCCGAGCCTGAGGCGCCAAGGATCGCCACGACATCGCCCTTGGCGGCACTCATCGAGATGCCCTTCAACACCTCATGCCCACCAAAGCTCTTGCGGATGTTTTCGACACGGAGCGCGGGTTCGGTCATGTGGTTTCCTCTGGCTGGGGACCGAGGGCTGCAATCTCGGCCAGGGTGACGGGCTTGACGGGGGTGCGGATGCGGCCCGGCCCGAGGGTGGACGCGGGGCGGTCGGTCGCTTCGGCGATCAGCCCGATGACGGTGGTCTCGCACATCCGGCCCTGACAGGGGCCCATTCCGGTGCGCAGGCTGGTGCGCATCAGGCGCAGGCCCTCGGCGCCGGTGCAGGCGGCCTTGCGGATGGAACCGGCGGTAACCTCCTCGCAGCGGCAGACGATGGTCTCGTCCGGCGGGGCCAGGAAGGCGGAGGGCACGGAATAAGCTGCATCGAGGAACGGCCGCAGGGAAAGCGCGCGCGACAAAGCGCGGCGGAGCGGAGCGGCCCGCCGGTCGCGCCCGGCTGCATCCAGCTTTCCGGCCTGGTGCAGGATCGCCAGCGCGGCCAGCGCGCCCTTTGCACGCGCAGCCTCGGCGCCGCCGATCCCGCCGCCGTCGCCTGCAACGAACACATGGGGCTCGGACGACTGCCCCCAGGGGTCCAGCGTCGGCCGCCAGGCGCCTTGCTCCGCGTCATATTCATGCGCCAGACCCATCGAGCGGGTCAGGTGGCTTTGCGGGATCACGCCCAGATGGGTCAGCAACAGGCCGCACGTCAGGCTGTGGCTCTGCTTTCCGGTGGTGAAGTCAAAGCGGATCCGGCCGTCCTCCGTCGTCTCTGCCCGGAAGTCGGCGGCGCCCCGATACCACGGGATGCCGGCCGCGCGGATGCGGGCGATCAGACCAAGGCCCTTGATCAGGGTCGGCAGGCCGAACAGCGCGCGCGGCAGTTTCGGCAGGGCATGGGTGATCGCCGTCGGCGTCTCGACCAGCGCGACCGGCGGCGCACCTGCCGCGATCATCTGCGCCGCGACCAGATAGAGCAGCGGCCCCGCCCCGGAGAGGATGGCCTCATCCGGCACCATACCCGACTGTTTCATCAGGATTTGCGCCGCACCTGCGGGCATCAGCCCCGGCAGGGTCCAGCCCGGAAAAGGCACGGGCCGCTCCTGCGCGCCGGTGGCGATCAGGACATGCGCGGCCGGGCTGACATGACTTTGCCCGTCGCGCGACCAGATCACGCCGCGCCTTGCGTCGATGCGCCAGACGGTTGCGCGGGGCTGATGCGTGATGCCGGGATGATCGAGGCCCTGCACCAGAGCGCCGCCGCGCGCGTAATCGGCCCCCAGCCAGCCGCGCCCCGCTACTGCGCCGACATTGCGGTAGATCTGCCCGCCCGCCCGCTCCTGTTCGTCCAGAAGCGTGACCGACAACCCGCCCTCCGCCGCCACCCGGGCCGCCGCCATCCCGGCTGGACCGGCGCCGATGATGACCAGATCGGCGCTCATGGCTGGTCCCCCAGCCGGCGCGCGCCGATCTGGTGCTGGATCACCATGCCCTCGCGCGCGCTCACCATGCAGGCCTGCACATTCGGGTGCCCGTCGATGGTGACAAGGCAGTCGAAACACACCCCCATCATGCAATAGGGCGCGCGCCCCGCGCCGGTGACAGGCGTCTGGCGCGTGGCGCCCCCGCTGTGCGCCAGCAGCGCCGCGGCGACGCTTTCGCCCGGCCGGGCCAGCACGGGCACCCCGTCCAGCATCAGGCGCAGGCTGCGCGGGGCGGCGCCGGGGGCGTCACGAAAGCGCGAAGCGGCGTTCATCGAAAGCCTCCAGATCCGGGGCGGCGGGATCGCCGTCGATCCATTCGGCCAGCCGTGTTGCGTGCAGGGGCGCCAGCGTGACCCCGCTGTGACAGGTGACAAGGAAGGCGCCCGGATGATCGGCGGAACGCTGGTAGATCGGATAGCCGTCCGGCGTCATGACGCGCAGCGCCGCCCAGGAGCGCAGCACGCGCAGATCGGCCAGCCGGGGCCAGACCGCGACGGCGTGCTGCGCTAGTCCCACCATCGTGGTGGTCGTCTCGGTGTCGCAGTCGGTCTCGGCCTTGGTGCCGCCGATCTGCAAACCGCCCTCATCGACCTGCCGGATCGTGCTGGAGAGGAAGGGCAGGCGGTCGGCCACCCGCTCGGTGATCATCAGCTCGCCCCGCTGCGCCCGGATCGGCGCCCGGAACTCCAGCTGCGGGCCAAGATGCGCCGCCCCCAGGCCCGCGCACAGAACCACGCGGCTGGCGCGGGTCTGACGGCCGGTCTCGTCCAAAAGGGCGAAACCAGCGCCCGCCGGGCGCACGGATACGACGCTGGCGCCGCCAGTGATGCGGACCCCGCTGGCAAGGCAGGCCTGCCGCAAGGCGAAATGCAGGCGCAGCGGGTTCACATGGCCATCAAGCGGGCAGAAACTCGCCCCGACCACGCGCTGACCGATGCCGGGCAGGCGCGCCGCAAGATCGGCGTGGTTCAGGAGTTCAAAAGATAAGCGGTCGTCCAGCGCGTTGGCCTGCCGGTGCAGGTCGTGGCCGAAAGCCTCATATTCCGCAGCGTCGGTGAAGAACTCGTAGCCGCCCTGCTGACACAGCGCCAGATCGACGTCGACCAGCCCTGACAGGCGTTTCGCAAAGTCGGGCCAGGCCTGCACCGCCTGAAAAGACCAGCGCGCATAGGGCGCATAGCCTGCGCCCTTGCCCTGCAACCAGACCAGCCCGAAATTCCCCTGCGAAGCGCGCATGTCGCCGTCGCGCCCGTCCAGCACCAGCACCTCATGCCCGCGCGCCGCAAGCCCGAGGGCCACGCACAGCCCTACGATGCCCCCGCCAATGATTGCTGTGCCTGCTTGCGCTGACATGGCCGATCTCCCCTTGCTGCAGGGATGACAGATCAGGGGCGAATATGTAAAATCCGAAGAATCGCGCTATCCATACGCCAATGCTATGAGTCTGACATGCGGCTTTCCCATCGGCAGATCGAGGCCTTCCGCGCCATCATCGAAAGCGGCTCGGTCACGGCCGCCGCCGATCTGCTGTTCCTGACCCAACCCTCGGTCAGCCGCCTGCTGGCCGATCTTGAGGCCGAACTCGGCTTTGCGCTGTTCGCCCGCATCGGCCGCAGCCTGACGCCCACGCCCGAGGCCGACGCGCTATATGAGGAGGTGCGGCGGTCCTTCGTCGGGCTTCAGGAAATCTCCCGCGTGGCCGATGACATCCGGCAATACCGCAGCGGCAGCCTGAAGATCGCGGCGATGCCGGCCCTTGGATTGCAGTTCCTGCCTGGCGCCATAGCCGACTTCACCGCTGAGCGGCCCGGCATCGCCGTCTCGCTTCGGGTGCGCAGTTCGCATGCCGTGGTGCAGCACCTCAGTTCGCAGCAATTCGACGTGGGTTTCAGCGCGCTGGACTTCGATCTGCCGGCGATCCGGCGCGAACCGCTGGGAACAATGCCCATGCTGGCGGTGCTGCCGCCCGGCCATGCGCTCTGTGACAAGGCGGTGCTGGAACCGCAGGATTTCCACCAACGGCCCTTCATCGCCCTTGGCAGCGAGATCAGCACAAGGTCCGACACCGACCGCTTCTTTGCCGATCATGGCATCAAGCCCCGCGTGGTCGCCGAGGCGCAACTGTCCTTCGCCATCTGCGCCATGGTCGCCGGAGGCGCGGGCGTTTCGATCGTCGAGCCGGTGACGGCGCTGCATTGCGCGCATCTCGGCATGGTCGTGGCCCGTCCGATCCGCCCGGTTCAGCCCTTCACCTATGACATCCTCACCCCGGCCCTGCGCCCCGCTTCGCGGCTGGTCAGCGATCTGGTGCAGCGGGTCCGCCAGCGGTTTGCCGGGCTTGCCGCGACAGAGGCTCAATCCCCCGGCGACAGGGCGTGAAGGCTTTTCCAGAACGTCTCGACCACCGGGGGTGCGGGCCGCGTGGTCTGGCGGATCTTCAACAGGTGCCGAAAGGCGCCAGGGTCGTCGGGCTGCAAGAAGGAGAGCGCGCCGCCCGTTGCACGCATCGCGCTTTCGGGCAGGATCGTGGCGCCCAGCCCGGCATGAACGAAAGCCAGAAGGGCCGTGGTATTGCGCGATTCAAGGCCTGAGCGCAGCACCAGCCCTTCGACGGCAGGGTTCTTCACCATCCCGCAGAGCGGGTTGACGATCATCGGCTCCAGTTCCATCAGTGCCCAATCCCTGCGGCCCTCGCTTGCCGCGCGGTCGATGGGGCCACCCACCCGGCAGACGATGCCCAGCGGCGTGCGTTCGATCAGCGTTCCTTCGCCGGCGTTTTCCGGTGCCGCCGAAACGATGCCGATATCCGCCTCGTCATTCTCGATCCGGCGGCGGACCGAGGCGCTGTCCACATCGTTGATTTCCAACCGCACATCCGGGCGTTCGCGGCGAAACCGCAGGATCACCGGGGGCAACAGACCGATGGTCGCGGACGGCACCGCCGCGATCCGCACCAGCCCGCCGGTCGCGGTGGCATAGCGGCGGATCGCGCCGACGCTGCGCTCGAACGCCTCGTTGGCGCGGCGGCTTTCCTCCAGCACCAGAAGGCCGAGCGGTGTCAGGCGGCTCTTGCGGCCCGCCTCGAAAAGCGCGCCGCCGACCTCCTGTTCCAGTTGCAAGAGCATCATCGAGACGGCCGAGGGCGTTCTGCCCAGGGCCTCGGCCGCACGGGCCAGCGACCCCTGCGCGGCGGTGGTCTGGAAGACGCGCAGCATCTCGAGTTTCATTTCAGTTCTCCTGCAATTTCATTCAGAACTTCAAGATTGCCTGAATTGATAGGCGCGCCCTAAACCGGATGCAAAGGAAAGTGAGGCGCCATGACCCAGAATCAGCATCTTCATATCGCGGGCCGCTGGCAGTCCGGCATCTCGACGATCGAGAACCGCAACCCGTCCGACCTGTCGGACCTGATCGGCCATTATGACCAGGCCAGCGCCGAGCAGCTGGATCAGGCGCTGGACGCGGCGCGGGCGGCCCAGCCGGTCTGGTGGGCGGCCGGCATCCAGAAACGCCATGACGTGCTGATGGCCATCGGCACCGAGCTGATGGCCCGCGCCGGGGAAATCGGCCGCATCATCGCGCGCGAGGAAGGCAAGCCCTTGGCCGAGGGCAAGGGCGAGACCTATCGCGCCGGCCAGTTCTTTACCTATTACGCGGCGGAATGTCTGCGCAATCAGGGCGATCTGGCCGAAAGCGTGCGCCCCGGCATCGAGATCGACGTGCGGCGCGAGCCGGTGGGCGTGGTAGCGATCGTCAGCCCGTGGAATTTCCCGGTGGCGACGCCAGCATGGAAGATCGCGCCCGCGCTGGCCTTTGGCAATGCCGTGGTCTGGAAGCCCGCCAACCTGACCCCCGCCAGTGCGGTCGCGCTGGCCGAAATCATCGCGCGGCAGGATATTCCGCCGGGCTTGTTCAACCTGGTGCTGGGTTCGGGCCGCGAGGTCGGGCAGCGGCTGGTCGAAAGCCCCAAGGTGGATGCGATCAGCTTTACCGGCTCGGTGGGTGTCGGGCGCGGCATCGCGGCCGCAGCCGTGGCCAACATGACCAAGGTGCAGATGGAGATGGGGTCCAAGAACCCCATGCTCATCATGGACGATTGTGATCTGGATCTGGCCGTCACTCATGCCGCCAATGCGGCCTTTGGCGGGACGGGGCAGAAATGCACCGCAGCCAGCCGGCTGATCGTGCATTCCGCGATCCATGACCAGTTCGCGGAGCGGCTGGTCGCGGCGGCCAAGGCGTTCAAGGTCGGCCACGCGCTGCAAGACGGCACCCAGATTGGCCCGGTGGTCAGCGAAAGCCAGCTTGCCCAGAACCTCGCCTATGTCGAAAAGGGCCGCGCCGAGGGCGCCGAGCTGCTGTGCGGCGGCGACCGTGTGGAACGCGAGACCCAGGGCTATTACATGGCCCCTGCCGTGCTGGCCGGAACCCGCAATGACATGACCGTCAACCGCGAGGAAATGTTCGCCCCGATTACCTGCCTGATCAAGGCCGACAACTATGCCGAGGCGCTGTCCATCGCCAATGACAGCCAGTTCGGCCTGACCGCCGGGATCATGACCCGCAGCCTCTCGCGCGCCAGTCATTTCCGCGCCAACATGCGGGCGGGCTGCGTCATGGTGAACCTGCCCACCGCCGGCACCGATTACCATGTGCCCTTTGGCGGACGCGGCGCGTCCAGCTTTGGTTCGCGCGAACAGGGACGCTACGCAGCCGAGTTCTACACCAGCGTGAAGACCGCCTATGTCGCCGCGGGGGCGCCGGAATGACGCCGCTGATCGACGGCCTGCAATACGCCAACTGGTCGGAAAAGATCTTTCGCCAGATGCGCGCCGGTGGCGTGGATGCGGTGCATGTCACCATCACCTATCACGAGACCTTCCGCGAGACGGTGCAGGTGATCGAACGCTGGAACCGATGGTTCGAGCTGTTCCCCGACCTGATCTTTCAGGGGCGGACAGCCGCCGATGTGAGCCGCGCCCGCGACACCGGGCGCACCGCGATCTTCTTCGGCTCGCAGAATCCGTCCTGCATCGAGGACGACATCGGCCTGGTCGAGGTGCTGCACACGCTAGGCCTGAGGTTCATGCAACTGACCTACAACAATCAGTCGCTGCTGGCCTCGGGCTGCTACGAAGACACCGACAGCGGGTTGACCCGCATGGGCCGCGCCGTGGTTTCCGAGATGAACCGCGTCGGCATGGTCGTGGACATGAGCCATTCGGCCGAACGTTCCACGCTCGAGGCGATTGAGCATTCGACGCGGCCGATCACCATCAGCCACGCCAATCTGCACAGCTGGCACCCGGCGCTGCGCAACAAGTCGGATACGCTGCTGCGCGCGCTTGGCCAATCCGGCGGGTTTCTGGGTCTGTCGGTGTATCCGCATCACCTCAAGGGCGGCAGCGCCTGCACGCTTCAGGACTGGTGCGACATGGTGGCCCGCGCGCTGGATCTGGTCGGTCCCCGTCAGGTTGGGATCGGTACCGATCTGTGCCAAGACCAGCCCGACAGCATCGTCGAATGGATGCGAACCGGGCGTTGGACCAAGACGGTGGATTACGGCGAAGGCAGTGCCGATGCGCCGGGGTTTCCGCCGATGCCCGCATGGTTCCACGACAACCGCGATTTCGGCAGCCTCCGCGCGGGGCTCAAGGCGGCAGGGCTGGATCTCGCTGCTATCGACGGCGTGATGGGCGGCAATTGGCATCGCTTTTTTGAGATCAGTTTCGGCCCCGCCGAGATGCCACAAACACTATCGAGGCGCGCTGTCGGTTGACGGCGGCCCCATGACACAACGTTCAGGGAGGAACGACATGGCAGATATTTCGATGGAGGGAGGACGCAGCGCCTTGCAGCGGATCAACAGACCGCTGTTCGCGCTGTCGGGTGGGTTTATCCTGCTATTTTGCCTATACGCGCTGGTGGACCTTGACAGGCTTTCGGCGGCGGTTGACTGGGGCTTTGCGGTTTCGGCCAAGTACTTCGGCCTTTACTGGCAGATCCTGATGCTGGCCACATTCTTGATCAGCCTTGTCCTTTGCGTGCTGCCTGGCGGCCGCGCGCGCCTTGGCGGGCTGTCGATGCCCGAGTTCAAGACCTTCAACTGGGCGTCGATGATCATGTGCACGCTGCTGGCCGGTGGCGGCGTGTTCTGGGCCGCCGGGGAGCCGATCGCGCATTTCCTGTCCACCCCGCCGCTGTTCGGCGAGGCGCCGGCCGATCTTCAGGCCCGCGCCAATATTGCAATGGCGCAAAGCTTTCTGCATTGGGGCTTTTTGGCCTGGGCGATCCTCGGTTCGCTTTCGGGCGTCATGCTGATGCATTACCACTATGACAAAGGCCTGCCGCTGGCGCCGCGCACGCTGCTCTATCCCGTGTTCGGCGACCGGGCGATCAACGGTCCCATCGGCCTGATTGCGGACGCCACCTGCATCGTCGCCGTGGTTGCGGGCACGGTCGGGCCGATCGGTTTCCTTGGTCTGCAGATGTCTTATGGCATCAATGCCCTGACCGGCATTCCCGATACCTTCGCCACGCAGGCCGTGGTGATCATGGCGCTGGTCGCGGTCTATACGCTGTCGGCCATTTCGGGCCTGGCCAAGGGTATCCAGATGCTGTCCACGCTGAACGTGATCCTGGCGCTCGGCCTTCTGGTCTTCCTTCTGGTATTCGGGCCGACCACGGCCATGCTGAGCAGCTTCTTCGGCGGCATGGGCGTCTATCTTGAGAACTTCTTCCAGATGTCGATGTATCGCGGCGAGGCGGGGATGTTCGGCGAACCCGGCTGGCTGGGCTGGTGGACCGTGTTCTTCTGGGGCTGGTTCATGGGCTATGGTCCGCTGATGGCGATCTTCATCGCCCGGGTCAGCCGTGGCCGGTCGATCCGCCAGATCGTCCTCATGCTGTCAATTGCGGCACCGCTGATCACCAATTTCTGGTTCACCATTATCGGCGGGTCGGGCATCGCCTTCGAAATGGCCTCGCCCGGGGTCATTGCCGGACCGTTCGAGGGCTTCAACCTGCCCGCCGCGCTGCTGGCAATCACCAGCGCCATGCCGGCCGGGTTCATCCTGTCGATCCTGTTTCTGATCCTGACCATGATCTTTGTGGCCACCACCAGCGATTCGATGAGCTATGTGATCTCGGCGGCGATGTCCGAGGGCGAACCCTCAGTTGCGCTGCGCGCCTTCTGGGGGATTGCCATGGGGGTGATGGCGCTAATCCTGATCTCGACCGGGTCGGGCGGCATTGGCAAGCTGCAAAGCTTCATCGTCGTGACGGCAGTTCCGGTATCGATCATCCTGCTGCCATCGCTATGGGACGCGCTGCGAATCACCCTGATGCTGGGCCGCAAGGCCTGAGTCTTCGCCCGGGGGCGCCAGCCCCCGGGCCATACGGAACCGGAGAAGAAGATGAACCGCATGTTGCCCCAACCGACCGGCGATCTGGCCCGGTTCCGCCGTTCGCCAGATCAAGTGATGACGCTTGCTCGCATGGGGGCCGCCCATCCGACGCGGCTTTCGTTCCTGCGCCAGTTGCTGCGCCGAATGGAAAGCGAAGGCTGGCGCTTTGACCGCCCGCTGTGGGACATCAATGCGAAGGGTGTCGGCCGCGCGGTCTATCGCGCCATCGGCCCCGTCCGCACCTACAGCCTGGTGGCCTTTGCCCATGACCTGCCTGACGAGATGCGGTCCGACAGAGTGATTGCCACCGCCTGGGACGCGACCTTTGCCCTGTTCGATGGTAACCCCACGCGCGAGGATATTGCGCGGCTCGAAGCCAATGTCCCCCTGCAGGAGGCGGGCCGGATCACCCCGCACGAGCTGTCGCTCAGCCGCGCCAACCGCTCCGTCCGGCTGTTTGCACATGTGGTTGACCGGCTGGCGCAGGGCGAACAGCCCGACCCGGCCGAGGTCGCCGCCGTCGGCTATCTGATGCGCACCACCGCCGTCTATGGCGCGGGCAAGTTCGGCGCCGCCGACCGTTCGATCATCGCCGACCGGCCGGAAATGGCGGCCCCTTTCCAGGCCGAGATGCTCAGCGTCTGGCTTACCCGCCAGTTCACCACCGACCTTGTTGAACATCTGGCGGCATCGAGGGGCGGCGAGCGCGCGGCGCGGCTGGATCCTGCCACCCGCCGCAGCCTTGGCGTTGGCAATTCCACCGGCCTCGGCATGGCGCCGTTCCTTGTGCGCCATCCGGTTCTCATGAACAACTGGATGCGCGCACGGGAAGAAGCGCTAGCCCGCGTCCGCGCCCTGCCGACAGCCGATGCCGACAGCCTTCAGTCCCTGAATGCTGCGCTGGCCGAGGCCCGTCGCAACGCCGGACTGTGGCAGTCCGAGCACCCCATCCAGGTTGCAAAGCTGAAGGATCTCGATGCCGATCTTGACCTGATAGCAAACAAGCTTACGAACTGGCCCCGAACTTCACCCTATCCGTGGGACGATCTTTGGCACTGGGGCGAGGTCACGCTGACGCTGGAGGGGCAAGAGGCGCTTCTGTCCCTGATGCTTGAACCGCATGGAAAGCTCATCGACGATCTCGGCCCCACCATGTCCGCCGACGAGGCCATTGCAGCGCGCATCGATGGTGCAATGACCGTCGAGACCCTGCGTCGGCTGATCCGCGAGCATTTCCGCTGGGCGCTGGATATCGACTTCCGTGATTCCGCGAGCGATGCCCGCTTCTGGTATGTGTCTGAGGAAAAGCTCGAACCGCGGTTGGGCGAACGTCACAGCGAAGACGGTGCCGAATTGGAACAACCACTCTGCATCGCCCGGCTGGTGCAGGAGCTGCACATCGCACTTCAAGGCGAAGACGGTGACACGACCGTCGCCGCCTTCCTGATGCGCGACCCCGGCCAGCGCTATGCTGCTCGGCGGGTGCAGATTGCCGAAGGCCACCCCTTCGCCGAAGTGCGTGACAACTTGATCGGCAAGGACATGCTGCCCATCGACCTGATGCGCTGCAAGCTGGCCTTCTTCGGCGCCAGCCGCTTTGATCCGCGGTCCGACAAATGGGTCCGTATCAGCATGTTCCAAGACATGCCCTATCCCGATGAAATGGCCGGGAGGAACCGGTGATGTCCTTGACGGAAGCCCATGATCCGACAGCCTCGGCGACGACCTTTTCCGAACATCCCGTGCCGCTGACCCGCTTGTCGCGCAACGAAGTGGAAACCCTGTGCCTGAAGGCCGCACGCGGCGCCGGCATGCCATGGGGGCTGGCCGAAGAAGCCGGCTTCGCGGCCGGCTGGTTGGCTGCCCGCGGCATTGATGGTCCGGCGGCCCTGCTGGCCCATCTTGCGGCGCGGCCTGCGGGAGGTGGTGCCCTGACCATCTCTGGCCGGATCTGGGCGGCGCAGGACGGGCGCGCGCTTTGCCCGATCACGGCCGGCGCGTCGCTGGACGACCACGCGGGCCTGCCGGAAGGCGTCTCTGCCGCGCCTGTCATGGTCGGGGCGTTGCGTCATCCGGTGCTTGCCGTTCCACATCTGGCGCGAATCGCCAAGGCGATCAATGCGGCGATCGAAATCGGTTGGAACGGCGAAAAGGCCTATATTTCGGCCGACGGTGAGGTGGATCCGGCACAGCTGACCGCGCTTTCCAAGCTGCAGGAAGCACAGGTTGTGCTGGTGACGTGCCGGGCGGAACACAAGATCGCGCCCCCTGCCCCCGACATGTGCCCTCTCTCGGCAGAGACGCTAGCCGGACTCAACGCGCTGTCAATGCGCACGACAGTTCCGGCATCCGAAACCTCGCGCCGGGGCGCTGGCGCGATGGTCAGCGACAATGACTGAAACCGAAGGAAGAATTATGACATTGACCCGCCTCAATCCCGGCCCCCGCATGAGCGAGGCCGTCACGGTCGGCGACATCGTCTTTCTGGCCGGGCAGGTGCCCGACGATCTGACGGCGGACATCACGACCCAGACCCGGCAGGTTCTGGCGAATGTCGATGCCGTGATGGCAGAACTGGGCGGCAGCAAGGCCGACATCGCGTCGGTCCAGGTCTGGCTGGCCGACATGGCGGATTTCGCTGGGATGAACGCCGTCTGGGATGCCTGGGTCGATCCGGGCAACGCTCCGGCCCGGGCAACAGGTGGCGTTGCTCTGGCGCGTGCAGGTATGCGCGTCGAGATGATCGTCGTCGCCCGTAATCCTAGGCGTCTTTAGGCTTACATCCAGTTGGGACCATTCAATTATCTGGGTGTCGCGTTGCCTCTAAATCCGGCACACTGCGCGTTGAGGGGAGTGGACAGAACATGGGGGTCGTCGTCGGTGATCTGGCCTGTGCTAAGGTA
>CAMFII010000013.1 GCA_945952585.1 uncultured Rhodobacter sp. | reverse complement strand
CCCAGCAAGCCGAGTCCGCGGAAATTGCGCGAGGATCCCACCGGGGCCTGTTTCTCGTGGGGAAAAACCCCCGGGGGGGGGGGGCGGGGCGGACTGCCCCCCGCTTGGGCGGCTGCCGCGCGCGCGGCAGCCAGTCCGGTTACTTCTGCAGTTCGGTCCAGATCGCCGTGTTGTATTCCTGCGCCTTCGGGCTGCAGGGCAGCAGGAAATGGCCCTTGGACTTGAATTCTTCCGGAATGACGATTTCCGGCGCGTCCTTCATGTCGGCGGGCATGAACTCTTCCGACCCCGAGATGCCATTGGCATAGCGGGCGAAGCTAGAGATCAGCGCGGCGTTTTCCGGCAGCATGATGAAGTCGAGGAACTTATAGGCCTCCTCGACGTTCTTGGCGTCCGACAGCAGCGCAACCTGGTCCATCCACAGCGGGAAGCCTTCCTTCGGGTAGCCGTATTTCACATCCGGGTTGGCAAGGCGGGCGCGGAAGATGGCGCCGTTCCAGTAGAGCGAGGCCATGACGTCGTTGTTCGACATCTTCTCGGTCATGCCATAGTCCATCGACAGCCATTTCGGCTTGGCTTCCAGCAGCTTGTCGCGGACCTTTTTCAGCACCTCGGTGTCCTCGGTGCAGGCCTCGCCGCCGACATACCAGGTAGCGAGCGAGATGACGTCGTTCATCTCGGGCGTGACGTTGACCTTGCCGACCAGTTCCGGCGGCGGGTCAAGGAAGATGGCCGAGGTGTTGATGTCGCCCGAATAGACCTTCTGGTTCACGGCCATGCCGGTCGTGCCCCACTGCCACGGAACGGTGAACTTGCGGCCCGGATCGTAGGGCACGTCCATCCATTCCGGCGCGATGTTGCTGTGATGCGGCAGTTTCGACAGGTCCAGCTCCTGGATCAGGCCCTTCTCGGCATAGATCTGCACATAGTTGGCCGAGGGGACGACAAGGTCAAAACCATGGCCACCGGCCTCGATCTTGGCCAGCGCGGTGTCGTTGCTGTCATAGTCGGTCACGGTGACCTTGATGCCGGTCTCCTTCTCGAACTTCGCCAGAAGCTCGGGGTTGGTGTAGTCGCCCCAGTTGTAAAGCTGAAGCTCGCCCTCGGCGCAGGCGATTCCGGTGCTGGCCATGAGGATGGCCGTGACCGTCAAAAGGCGTTTCATGTCGTGGTTTCTCCCGGTTGGTTGTCTTCTGAGTTCAATCTTTTTTTCGTGTCAGCATGAAGAACAGGATCAACAGTACGATCGTCAAGGCGAGGAGCACGGTCGAGATCGCGTAAATCTCGGGTGAGATCTGCCGGCGGACCTGGGCCAGCATGTAGGTCGGCAATGTGTCCTGACCCGCCGACTTCACGAACAGGGTGATCACCACATCGTCGAGCGAGGTGACGAAGGCCAGCATCAGGCCAGCGATGATCCCCGGCAGCAGAAGCGGCAACGTCACCCGGCGGAAGGTGTTCCAGGGCGAGGCATAAAGGTCTGACGCTGCCGTCTCGAGTGTCAGGTCCATCCCCTCAAGCCGGGCGCGGATCGGCAGATAGGCGAAGGGCACGCAAAAGGCCGAATGGGCGGCGATCAGATAGCCAAGCCCCTGATAGCCGGTCGCGACCTTGATCCAGGCAAAGAAGATCAAGAGCGCCACCGCCGTCACGATCTCGGGCACCATCAAGGGCTGGTTGATCATCACGTAGATGAAGGTCTGACCCCGGAACGGCCGACGTCGCGTCGTCGCGATCGCGGCCATGGTCGCGACAGTTGTCGAAATGATGGCTGCGGCCACCGCGATCACAAGCGAGCGGATCGTCGCGTCCTTCACCTGATCGTTGGCCCAGGCCTTGGCAAACCAGCTGAGCGTAAATCCCTGCCAGGCGCCGATGGACTCGCCCCCGTTGAACGAGCCGATCACCAGCATCAGGATCGGCAGGTAGAGCGCGATGAAGACGATGATCGCGGTCGTGGTGAAGCCCGGCAGACGCGAGACGGAAAAGCTGCGGTCAGCCATTGTTCGTCCCCTTGGTCGAGGCGCGAACATAGAACAGGAGCGCGATGGTCACGACGATCAGCAGCAGGACCGACAAAGACGCGCCGAGCGGCCAGTTGCGGCCCTGCCCGAACTGCAGTTCGATGAAGTTGCCGATCATCATGTTCTTGCCGCCGCCGAGGACGCGCGGGGTCACATAGGCCCCTAGCGCCGGGATGAAGACAAGGATCGAACCTGCCACGATGCCCGGCCGCACAATCGGTACGATCACCCGCCGCAGCACCTGCCAGCGCGAGGCATAAAGGTCATACCCAGCCTCCAGGAGCCGCATGTCGAACCGATCGATCGACGCGAAGAGCGGCAGCACCATCAGCGGCAGGTAGACATAGGTCATGCCCACGAACACGGCCATGTCGGTGTAGATCATGTTGATCGGCTGATCGATCACGCCCAGGCCCATCAGGACCGAGTTGATGAGGCCCTCGTTGCGGATGATCTCGTTGATCGCGAAGGTGCGGATCAGCAGGTTCGTCCAGAACGGGATGGTGATCAGGAACAGCCACAGCGCCCGCGACCGGGGCGACCGCGTGGCGATGAACCACGCCGTCGGAAAGCCGACGATGAAGGTGATGATCGTGGTCAGAAGCGACAGCTTCACCGACCGCCAGAAGATCGTCAGATGCGCGTCGGCAAGCTGCAAGGTGTTGTCGAAGATATCCCGGGTATAGAGCGTGCCGATCCAGGCATCCCAAGAGAACTTCCATTCGACGTTGCCGTATTGGCCCGGCGTCAGGAAGGAATAGACCAGCATGATGAACAGCGGCCCGATGGCCGCCACGAACAAAAGGATCAGCGCCGGGGCCGACAAGGCCCAGGCATTGCGGACCTCCCGGTGACGCGCAGCCTCTTCGTTGGCGCTCATCTCAATCCTCCAGGACGCGCGCGGCGCCCGGGGCAAAGCGCAGGCCGACGGTCTGCCCCTGCTTCAGGCCCGCTTCGCCCGAGGCCGGGCTTTGCAGGCGCGCGACCATCTCGGTCCCGTCCTTGAGGCGCAGATGGCAATGGGTGTCTGTGCCGAAATAGACCAGGCTTTCGACCGTCGCCGGGATCGTGCCCGCTTCCCTGTGCTCGGCCAGCCGGAGCTGTTCGGGGCGGATGACGACGGTCACCTTGCCGGCCCGCCCTTCGGCCCCCTCGACCTCGATCACGTCACCGCTGGCGAGTTTCACACGGCCGCCCTCAGCCTGGCCGGACAGGAAGTTGGTCTCGCCGATGAAGTCGGCGACGAAGCGGTTCACCGGGCGCGTGTAGATCTCGCGCGGACCGCCGATCTGCTGGATGTGACCGGCGCTCATGACCGCGATGCGGTCCGACATGGTCAGCGCCTCTTCCTGGTCGTGGGTCACGAAGATGAACGTGATGCCGGTCTCGGTCTGGAGCCGCTTCAGTTCCAGCTGCATCTCCTTGCGGAGCTTGTAGTCCAGCGCCGAAAGCGGCTCGTCCAGCAGCAGCACCTTCGGCTGTGGCGCCAGCGCCCGGGCCAGCGCGACCCGCTGCTGCTGCCCGCCGGACAATTGCGAGGTCTTGCGCCCCGCCATTGCCTCGAGCTTCACCAGCGCAAGCATCCGCTCGACAGTCTTTGCGATCTCGGCCTTGGGGCGTCCCAGCATCTCCAGCCCGAAGGCGATGTTCTGCGCGACGCTCAGATGCGGAAACAGCGCGTAGCTCTGGAACACGGTGTTGACCGGTCTCTTGTTCGGCGGATCGTTGGTGATGTCCTTCCCGTCCAGCAGGATCTGCCCCGAGGTCGGCGTCTCGAACCCGGCGATCAGGCGCAGGAGGGTGGTCTTCCCGCAGCCGGATGGCCCGAGCAGGGTAAAGAACTCGGCCTTCCGGATCTGGATCGAAACATCATCAAGCGCGCGGACGGCGGTATCGCCTTGTCCGAAAGCTTTCACGGCGTTGCGGGCTTCCACCGCGACGTCAGTGGTCAATGGCCTATCTCCCCGGCTTTTTGATCATATGCTACGGGCCAGCTTTCTGCTTTGGCAAGCCCATAGCGACAGGATCACGCATGAAGCGGCGCCCGGTGCCCGATCCATGGGCGCGCCGCTTCGATCTCGGCGCAGAGCGCGATCAGCGTCTCGTCCGCCCCGAAGCGCGTGGCCAGATGCACGCCGACGGGAAGCCCATTGGCCGTCCAGTGCAGCGGTACCGAGGCCGCAGGCTGGCCACTGGCGTTGAACACGGCGCAGAAGGGCGAATAGGCGAAGATCCCGGCCGGGCCGGTGCGGTAGGCGACGTAGTCCTCGGTGTCATGGGCAAAGCGGCCGACCCGGGCAGGCGGCTCGGACAGGGTTGCCGAGAGCAGTATGTCGGGTCCGTTGCCATCCTCGGGATCGAAGAACGCCGCCATCTCGCGGCCGAAATCGTGGATCTTGCCCACAGCCTCCAGATAGCGGTCCGGGGCAAGCGACGCGGCATGGGCAACGGCGCCGCGCCCGACGCCCTCCACCAATTCGGGCGTCAGCGGGCGGCCGTTCAGCGCTTTGCGGATGCCAAGTGCGGTGCCGATCGCGACGATGTCGGTCCAGGCGCTCATCATGCCCGGGACATCCGCCGAGGGCCGACCGTGCTCGACATGGTGACCAAGGTCCGACAAGACGGCGGCCGCCGCATGGACGGCCTTGCGACACTCGGGATGGATCGGCGTGCCGGTGAAGGTCGTCTCGCAGACGGCGATTCGCAGCCGGCGCGGCGGGCGCGAAATCGCGGCGGCATGGCCCCGGCCAAGCGGCGGCGCCCAGTAGGGCGCGCCCAGATCGGCGCCCTCGCAGGCATCGAGCATGGTCGCCGTATCGCGCACCGACTTGGTCAGGAATCCGTCGATCGCCATTCCTGCCCAGCCTTCGCCGGCATAAGGCCCGTCCGGCAGCCGTGCTCGGGTCGGCTTGAACCCGAAAAGCCCGCAGGACGATGCTGGAATGCGCACCGACCCGCCACCATCCGAGCCATGGGCGAAGGGAACGATTCCGGCCGCCACCGCGGCGCCCGCGCCGCCCGAAGACCCGCCCGATGTATGGTCAAGGTTCCACGGGTTCCGCGTCGGCCCGCCATAGACCGCCGATTCGGTCGCGGCCCCGATGCCGCCTTCGGGCGAGGTCGTCCGACCAAAGGTCACAACCCCCGTCGCGCGGATCCGCTGCCAGATCGAGGAATCCTTGCCGTAAACGGTGTTTGCCAGCAGCCGCGACCCGTTATGCGATGGAAAGTCCTTCGCCTCGGCGCCGAGATCCTTCAGCAGGAATGGCACCCCCCGGAACGGGCCGCGGGGCAACCCTTGGGCGATGGCCCGCCGGGCGACCTCCTCCTGGATCAGCACGACGGCGTTCAGCTTCGGATTCAGCCGGCTGACCGCGTCAAGCGCCTGGTCCAGCAGCTCGCCCGCCGAAACCTCACCGCGCGCCACGAGGCCCGCCACCGCCGTGGCGTCCAGCGCGCCGATATCGACCGTTCCCATCCGTCGCTCCTTTGACTTGCTGGCGCAATGCTGCATGGCGGCTGCCCCGATGCCCTCCCGTTTCCGCCACGGGCCGTCGCATTTGCACAGCAGTGGGCGAGGCCCGCCTGCGGGTTTCTTCTTGGCGGAAATACCCCGGGGGTGAGCCCCGAACGGGGCGAGGGGGCAGCGCCCCCTTCCTTCAGCCGCCCGTCCGGATCTCGACCGTCTGCTTCAGCGCGCCGGTCAGCCGGTCGAAGATCAGGATACGGTCGTCGGCCGTCACCACCGCGATCCAGCCCTTGCCCTGGGTAAAGGCCGTGGCGCTCGCGCCTTCCGGCAGGGTGATGTCGGCGGGCAGGGGCGGCAGTTCTCCCGGCGCTTTCGGCATCCGGGTGACAAGCAGCCCGACGACGGTTATGACGCCCACGATCATCGTGATCGTCAGCAGGATGACGAGCGCCTTGAGGAATTTCAGGCTGGGCGGAAGCCCGTCCGCCGCCGGAGCAGCATCAATGTCCGATTTCATGCCAGAGGCCCGCATCCTGTCGGTCGTGATCGGGGCCGATCCCCCCGACCGCCTTGATAAGGCGCTCGCGCGCGACGTGCCAGAGGAAGCGGCATTGTCGCGCTCGCGTCTGGCCCGGATGATTGCCGAGGGGGCGGTGGCGCGGGAAGGGCTGGTGCTGACCGATCCCAAGGCGCGTGTCGCCGAAGGGGATGTCATCTCGATCGTCCTCGAGGACGCAGTCGAGACCGCGACGCAGGCCGAGGACATTCCCCTGACCATCCTGTGGGAGGATGACGACCTGATCGTCATCGACAAGCCGGTCGGGATGGTCGTCCACCCCGCACCGGGCTCGTCTTCGGGCACGCTGGTCAACGCGCTTCTCCACCATTTCGGCGGCCGCCTGTCGGGCGTGGGCGGCGAAAAGCGGCCGGGCATCGTCCACCGTATCGACAAGGACACGTCGGGCCTTCTGGTCGTGGCCAAGTCCGACCGCGCCCATCACGGCCTGGCAGCGCAGTTCGAGGCGCATAGTGTCGAGCGGCATTATCTCGCGTTGGTCCACGGCGTCCCGGACGCCGCCGATCCGCGCCTGCGCGGCATCCGCGGGGTCAGCTTCGAATCCGGCGGCATCCTCAAGATCGCGACCCAGCTTGCCCGCCATCGCACTGATCGCCAGCGCCAGGCGGTAACCGAGGGCGGGGGGCGGCATGCGGTCACCCGCGCCCGCGTTGTGGAAGGCTTCGGCACGCCGCCGGCTGCCGCCCTTGTCGAATGCTGGCTGGAAACCGGTCGGACCCATCAGATCCGCGTGCATATGGCCCATGTCGGTCATGCCCTGATCGGCGACCAGACCTATGGCGGTCGCCGTCGCCTCGCGGCAAAGGCGGTCGGCGCCATCGCCGCCCAGGCGGCGAATGGCTTTCCCCGTCAGGCGCTCCATGCCGCAACGCTCGGCTTTGCCCATCCGGTGACGGGGGATTGGCTGCAGTTCACCTCCGCGCTGCCTCCTGACATGGAAGAGCTGATCCGATTGTTACGCGCAGTCACTTCCGCATGAGCGCACGAAGACGGGACTTTCGCCGCGACGGAAAGCAGTTCATATTTTGTTAAACCGATTGGTTCACTTCCTACTTGATCAGGGAAGTCCGCATTCCTAAATCCACGGTTTCCGCGGCGTCAGAACCGAAGCGGAACGAGGAGGGTCGATGAGCACTTATACCAATCTTCCTGCCCCCAGTCCCGAACAGGGCCTGAACCGGTATCTGCAGGAAATCCGCAAGTTTCCGCTGCTGGAACCGGAAGAAGAATACATGCTCGCCAAGCGGTGGGTCGATCACGAGGATTCCTCGGCGGCCCACAAGCTGGTGACGAGCCATCTGCGGCTCGCCGCCAAGATCGCCATGGGCTATCGCGGCTATGGCCTGCCGCAGGCCGAGGTGATCTCGGAGGCGAACGTCGGCCTGATGCAGGCCGTGAAGCGCTTCGATCCCGAGAAGGGCTTCCGCCTTGCGACCTATGCCATGTGGTGGATCCGCGCCTCGATCCAGGAATACATCCTGCGGTCCTGGAGCCTGGTGAAGCTCGGCACGACCTCGGCGCAGAAGAAGCTGTTCTTCAACCTGCGCAAGGCCAAGGCCAAGCTTGGCGCGCTGGAAGAAGGCGATCTGCGCCCCGAGAACGTGGCCCAGATCGCCAAGGATCTGAACGTGACCGAGGACGAGGTCATTGACATGAACCGCCGCCTGTCGGGCTCGGACGCGTCGCTGAACGCGACCGTGGGCTCGGACGGCGAAGGATCAACCCAATGGCAGGACTGGCTCGAGGACGAGGATGCCGACCAGGCCGGCGCCTATGCCGAGCGCGACGAGCTTGACGCCCGCCGCGAGTTGCTGGTGCAGGCCATGGGCGCCCTGAACGAACGCGAGCGTGACATCCTCGTGCAGCGGCGACTGTCGGACAATCCGGTGACGCTCGAGGAGTTGTCGGAAAGCTACGGCGTCAGCCGCGAGCGCATCCGTCAGATCGAGGTTCGCGCCTTCGAGAAGCTGCAGGCGAAGATGAAGGAACTTGCCCGCGGCAAGGGCATGCTGATCGACGCCTGACCGCCTTACGATTTTTCTACGAAAAATCAGTAAGATGGCGGCGCAGGCGGAGATTTTTCGCAGAAAAATCGTCGCAGCCCGCCTGAAATCCCGGTTTCCACACCCGCGTCGCTCGGCTAGCGTCGCGGGTGTTTTCATGCCGAGGGAGGGATTGGCACATGACCCGCGTCGTCAACTGGGGCGTCCTTGGCGCCGCGAATTTCGCCAAGGAACAGATGGCCCCGGCGATCCATGCCGCAGAAGGTGCCCGTTTCCTGGCCCTTGCCACCTCTGATCCAGCCAAGGCCTCGCCGTTCCAGGCCTTCAATCCCGACCTGAAGGTCTATTCGACCTATGATGCGCTGCTCGCCGATCCGGAGATCGACGCGGTCTACATCCCGCTGCCGAACACGCTGCACGTGGAATGGACGAAGAAGGCGCTTCTGGCTGGCAAGCATGTCCTGACCGAAAAGCCGCTGACGATGAAAGCGTCGGAATTCGACGAGATCATCGCGCTACGCGACAAGACCGGGCTTCTGGCGGCCGAGGCCTTCATGATCATCCAGCACCCTCAATTCCTGCGGGCCAAGCAATATGTCGATGAGGGGGCGATCGGCCGGGTTGAACATGTCGACTCTGCCTTCACCTACGACAACCGAAACTCACCTGAAAACATCCGGAACCGCCCCGAGACCGGCGGCGGCAGCCTGCCCGATATCGGCGTCTACACCATCGGCTCGGCGCGTTTCGTAACCGGCGCCGAACCGGATCTCGACACGCTGACCGCCCGCATCCGCTACGAAAACGGTGTCGATGTCTTCGCCCAGATCGAGGGGGAGTTCGAGGGGCCGCAGGGGCGGTTCACCTACGGCTCGATGACCTCGATGCGGCTCTTCGTGCGGCAGGAGGTGACCTATCATGGCACCAAGGGCCTGATCCGCCTCACCGCGCCCTACAACGCCAATGTCTACGGCGAGGCGCGGGTGGAACTGCATCGTCCGGGCCTGTCCGTGACCGTCGACCGTTTCCCCGAGGCGCGGCAATACAAGCTGCAGGTCGAGGCTTTCAGCCGCTCGGTCATCACCGGCGCACCCTATCCCTGTACGCTGGAGTGGAGCCGCAAGACCCAAGCGATGATCGACCGCGTGATCGAGGTCGCCAAGCCGATCTGACCGACGGGTGGTGCGCAGCGAATGCGCAGCCTACGCCCCGACCTTCAGTCGCATCACATGCTGCGGACCGGACCGGCCGCCGTGATACAACTCGCCCTCGTCAAGGAACCCGGCCCGCAGATAGGCGCTGCGGGCCGTCGTGTTCCTGACATTCACGGTCAAGGCGATGGCCGGGGTCCCGGGATATTCAGCAGCCACCAGCGCAGGTAGCGCCTCCATCGCGGCCCGTCCCAGCCCGCGCCCCTGTCGCGCGGCGTCGATCAGCAGCGACCTCAGCACGACCTCGCCAGGTCGCGCATACGGGTGTTCGTCCGAGATGTTCCGGTCGAGCACGAAGAACCCGGCGATCCCGTCAGCGTCGAGGATCGCCCAGCCCTCTTCCCCAGGCCCGAGCGCCGCAAGCCGCTCAGCAGGCGCCGCCGTGAAGGCATCCTGCCCCGGCCCAAGGGCAAGGGCGGCGACCCGCCCGGTATCCTGCGGCGACAGCCGTTCGAACCGGACGCTCACGCGTCGATCTGCTCCAGCTCGTCGATGAAGCCCGCGATCATCGACAGGCCCTTGTCCCAGAACTTCGGATCGGTCGCGTCAAGGCCGAAGGGCGCCAGCAGTTCCTTGTGATGCTTCGACCCGCCCGCCTTGAGCATGTCGAAATAGAGGTCCTGGAAGCCCGGCTTGCCCTCGGAATAAACGGCGTAAAGCGCGTTCACCAACCCGTCACCAAAGGCATAGGCATAGACGTAGAAGGGCGAGTGGACGAAATGCGGGATATAGGCCCAGAAGGTCTCGTAGCCGTCCATGAACTCGAACGCGTCGCCAAGGCTTTGCGCCTGCACGCTCATCCACAGCGCGTTGATGTCGTCGGGGGTCAGTTCCCCCTCGCGCCGCGCCGCGTGCAGCTTGCACTCGAAATCGTAGAAGGCGATCTGGCGCACGACCGTGTTGATCATGTCCTCGACCTTGCCGGCGAGCAGCGTCTTGCGCTCGGCCGGGGTCTTGGCGCCGTCGAGCAGCTTGCGGAAGGTCAGCATCTCGCCGAACACGCTTGCGGTTTCGGCCAGGGTGAGCGGCGTCGAGGACAGAAGCTCGCCCTGACCCGCCGCCAGGACCTGGTGCACGCCGTGGCCAAGTTCATGGGCCAGCGTCATCACGTCGCGCGGTTTGCCGAGGTAGTTGAGCATAACGTAAGGGTGCACGGTCGTGACCGTCGGATGCGCGAAGGCCCCCGGCGCCTTGCCGGGTTTCACGCCCGCATCGATCCAGCCCTTGCGGAAGAAGGGCTGCGCGAGGTCGGCCATGCGCGGGTCGAAGGCGGCATAGGCATCGAGCACGGTCTTCGTCGCCTCGTCCCAGCCGACCGTCTTCGGCGTGTCGATCGGCAGGGGGGCATTGCGGTCCCAGACCTGCAGCTTGTCGAGGCCCATCCACTTGGCCTTGAGCCGGTAATAGCGGTGGCTGAGCTTCGGATAGGCCGCGACCACGGCATTGCGCAGCGCCTCGACCACTTCCGGTTCAACATGGTTCGACAGGTGCCGGGCGGTCTGCGGCGTCGGCATCTTGCGCCAGCGATCCTCGACCTCCTTCTCTTTCGCCAGAGTGTTATGAACGCGCGAGAAGAGCTTGATGTTACGGTCGAAAACCTCGGCCAGCGCCCGCGCCCCGGCTTCGCGTTTCGCGCGGTCGGCATCTGTCAGGAGGTTCAGGGTCGCCTCGAGGCTCAGCTCTTCCTCCTCGCCCGCGACCTTGAACATCAGTCCGGCGGTCGTCTCGTCGAAAAGCTTGTTCCAGGCCGAGGCGCCGACGACCGAGTTGTCGTGCAGGAACTTCTCCAGCTCGTCCGACAGCTGGTAGGGCCGCATGGCGCGCATCCGGTCAAAGACCGGCTTGTAGCGCGCCAGATCGGCATTCTGGGCAAGAAGGCCCGCCAGATGCGCATCCTCCAGCCGGTTGAACTCCAGCGCGAAGAACACCAGCGGCGTCGTGGCGTTGGTGATCCGGTCCTGCGCGTCGGCCATGAACTTGGCGCGTTCGCTGTCCATGGTGTTCTGGTAATAGCGCAGGCCCGCATAGGACATGATCCGCCCGGCGGTCACGTCGATCGCTTCATAGCGGCGGACGCAGTCGAGCAGACCCGCAGCATCCAGTGTGGCCAGCTTCCCCTCGTAGTCCGCGGCGAAGCTTGCGCAACCGGTTTCGACCTGCGCCATGTCCCGCTCGAATTCCGGGGCATCCGGCGCCGCGTAGAGATCGGTGAGGTCCCAGTCGGGCAGGTCGCCCAACCCGCCGCTGGCGGCGTTGGCGTCGAAAACGGGGCGGGACAGGGGAAGCGTCATGGGAACCTCATAGCGTGGCCTGCCCCGATCTAGGGTGCAGCACAGGGGAAAGACAACCGGGCGGTCCTCAAGGACTCTGGCGACCGCACGTCATCAACTTTTTTTCTGCTCTCAAATATCCTCCGGGGGTGTGGGGGTGGAAAACCCCCACTCCACGGTCGATCCTCAGGGCGACATCGCCAGCAGGCGGTCCATCTGCGACGGGAAAAGCTGCAGCAGGAGCGTTTCGGTCTTGGCCTTGTCCTCGTGGCTCACGAAGACGCGGATGTCGATCGGCGCATCGTCGCCGGCCGGGACTTCTGAGAAATCGAGGTCGAACATCGCGCGCCAGTAATCGGTGCTGACCACCGGATAGGCCACCTCGTTCGACACCGTCCCGCGCGAGGTCGAGACGTTGACCGTCACGCCATCGGCCCGGCCCAGCCCTTCAAGCCCTGTCCCTTCGAAATCGCAGACTACCCGTACGGTCTTTGGCGGGCGCGGCTGGCCGGGAATGCCGCCCGAGCCAAGGCGCACAGCGGTGAACCGCGCCGAGATCGGGGCAACGGGGCTGTCTTCCATCCAGGTCAGGCGATAGGACAGGTCATAAGTGTTGCCTGCCTTCGCGGCCGGGCCGGGCTGCCAGAAGGCCACGATGTTGTCGTGGATCTCGTCATTGGTCGACAGCTCGACCAGTGTGACACTGCCATCGCCCCAATCGCCCTTCGGTTCGACCCAGACGCTGGCGCGCTTTTCGTAGAAGACGCCATCATCCTGATATTGCTGAAAATCGCGTTCACGCTGCATCAGGCCAAAGCCCTTGACGTTGGGCGTAAGGAAACTGTTAACCATGGTCCGCGGCGGGTCGTTCAGCGGCCGCCAGATCCGCTCGCCGGTGCCGGTGATGATGGCCAGACCGTCGCTGTCATGGATCTCGGGGCGCCAGTCCCCCGCCGCGAAACGGTTATGCTTGCCATACCAGAACATCGAGGTCAGCGGCGCGATCCCAAGGCGTTCGACATCGGCCCGCAGGTAAAGCGACGCCGTCACGTCCTGGATCACCCCATGGTCGCGGTGCGAGACGATCTGATAGGCGCCGGTCACACTCTGGCTTTCCATCAGCGCCCAGATGGTGATCGCGCCATCTTCCGAGGGCTCCAGCCAGAATTTGGTGAACAGCGGGAATTCTTCGGCGCCGCCGGAATTGATCGCCAGGCCCCGAACCGACATGCCGAACTGGCCGCTATAGCCCGAGGTCCGCCAGTAGGAGGCGCCAAGCAGCGCCATCCAGTCGAGTCCGGTCTTGGCATCCATGACGTGGAAGCCGGCGAAGCCGGTCGTATGGGTCAGGTTCCTTGCCGGGTTGCCTTCCGGAATGTCAAACAGGTCGAGCGAGAAGGGCCATTCCGTCGCCATCCCGTTCTCGACGGTGTGGATGCGCACCGGGGTCTTGAAATAGCGGCCCGGGAAGAAGGGCTGCACCGGCGAGGTGTTTCCCTGATCCATCCACAGCGTATGTTCCTTGCGGAAGGTGATCTGGTTGTGCCGGTCGTAGTCGATCTCTTCCAGCACCTTGTCATCCGGCACCTTCGGCGGCGTCCAGGGCTGCTGCGCCAGCATCCTCGCCGTTTCCTTCAAGATGTCGAACGAGAAGGGGGTCGGCTCGCTCACGGCGGTCCCGGTTTGCGCGCGGGCGGCGCGCGGCAGCAGGAAAAAGCCCCCGGCGGCAAGCGCGGCCTGCAGGATGTCACGGCGGTCGGGTCGGAAGCTGTCCAAGGCGAACTCCTCGCGGTCTTTGGGAGCGGGCGCGCCGATCTGGCGTGCTTTCCCTGATTCTGTCCGCATCCAGATAGCAATCGCAGCGGGTCGCGTGAACTGCCGTCACGCGCCCGTGTTCGAAGGGTGAACATGGCCGCTGGTGGTCGCCAGCAAAGTCTTCAGCCCGTCAAGCGTGTCAATCTCGGTCACCGGCTTGTCGCGCCGCCAGCGCAGCATCCGCGGAAAGCGAAGCGCGATGCCGGATTTGTGGCGGGTCGAAGCCTGGATCCCTTCGAAGGCAAGCTCGAAGACCAGTTCCGGCGTGACCCGCCGCACCGGACCGAAGCGTTCCAGCGTGTTCTGGCGGACCCACCGGGTGATTTCGGCAAATTCCTCGTCGGTCAGGCCGGAATAGGCCTTGGCAAAGGGAACCAGCTGGTCGCCATCGCGGACGGCAAAGGTGAAGTCGGTGAAAAGCGAGGCGCGGCGGCCATGTCCGGCCTGTGCATAAAGCATGACCGCATCGACGGTGAAGGGATCGAGCTTCCACTTCCACCAGTCGCCGCGCTTGCGCCCGGTGAAATAGGCCGAGGACCGGCGCTTGAGCATCAGCCCCTCCGCCACCGCATCGCGCGCGCCCTGACGGGTTTCGGCCAGCGTGCTCCAGTCCATGAAGCTGACTTCCGGCGACAGTCCGAGGGGAAGTCCGGCCGGCAGTGCGGCAACGATCTCTTCCAGCCGGGCGCGACGCTCAGCGAAGGGGGCAGCGCGCAGATCGCGGCCGTCGGCCTCCAGAAGGTCGTAGGCAAGCAGGCGGGCGGGAGCCTCGGCCAGAACCTTTTTCGGGACCGTCTTTCGGCCGATCCGGGTCTGGAGCGCCGCGAAGGGCAGGGGGGTCTCGCCGCGCCAGGCCAGCACTTCGCCGTCGATCACGGTCCCCTCGGGCAGGAAGTCGGCCAAGGGGGCGAATTCGGGAAAGCGGTCGGTGACAAGGTCCTCGCCCCGCGACCACAGGGCAAAGGCCCCGCGGCGGTTCACGAGCTGCCCACGGATGCCGTCCCATTTCCATTCCGCGAACCAGTCCGCTGGCGGGCCAAGTGCCGCCGGGTCGGCCTCGAGCGGGGAGGCGAGGGCGAAGGGATAAGGCTGTGCGCCCGCGCCGGTGCCTTCATTCGACAGGATCAGCGCGGCATAGCTGGTCCGTGCCGGTGTCCAGTCACCCATCAGCCGGTGGGCCAGTTCGGTTTCGGGCAGGCCCGTAGCTTGGGCGAGGGCTCGGGTCATCAGCCCCTGGCTGACGCCCATGCGGAACCCGCCGGTGATGAGCTTGTTGAACAGGAACCGTTCGTCCTGCTCCATCCCCGCCCATGCCGACAGGATCGCCTGCTTGCGTTCCTCGGCCGGGCGACCAGTCAGGCGGACGAGGGTGGTCAGATGCTCGGACAGCCCCTGGGCCTGCGCCTGGTCAGGGGGAGGCAGGATCAGGGCGATGGTTTCGGCCAGATCGCCGACCACCGGATAGGTTTCCTCGAACAGCCAATAGGGAAGGTCCGCCGCCTCGGCCGCCCATTGCGCCAGTTCCGTCGCGGTGACCGCTCGCTTGGGGCGGCGACCGGAGAGAAGCGCAATGGTCCAGAGCCGGTCCTCTTCCGGGGCGTCGCGAAAATAATCCGCGAGCGCAGACGTTTTTTCTGACGTGCGCGTCGTGGCGTCGAGTGCCGCGAAGAGGCGGGCGAAGCGCTTCATGGCAGGCCGGGCGTGGGGGGGCTGTCTGCCCCCCTCTGCGCCTTTGGCGCATTCACCCCCCGAGGATATTTGGGAACAGAAGAAATCATGGGCCCGGTTCCTCGATCATCCCCTCGGCAGCCGTTTCGATGCCCTCGCCTTCATACTCGGTCGCGACGATGCCTGCGTCGTAGCCCTGTTCGGCCAGCCAGCGGCGGAAGACCTGGGTATATCCGTGGGTGACATAAACCCGGGAGGCCCCGGTTTCGCGGATCGCCGCGTTCAGACCCGGCCAGTCGGCGTGGTCCGACACGACGAAACCGGTCGATGCCCCGCGGCGGCGGCGAATGCCGCGGATCTGCATCCAGCCCGAGGCGAAGGCGCTGGCGAAGGCGCCGAAGCGATTGGCCCAAGGCGTGGCCTCGGCCCCCGGCGGGGCAATGACCAGCGCGCCGGGATGGGACTTGGCGTCGATGCCGGCGGTGACGCGGGTCGTCGCTGGCAAGGGATAGCCCTGCGCGCGCAGGATTGCCGTGGTTTCCTCAACCGCGCCATGAGTCAGGAGCGGCCCGATCGTCTGGTCGATCCCCAGCATCAGCCGCTGCGCCTTGCCAAGCGCATAGGCCCCAAGGATCGACACGCGTCCCTCGGCGGCATTCGCCGCCCACCAGCGGTTGATCCGGGCCATGACCTCGGCCTGCGGCGCCCATCGGAAAACCGGCAGGCCGAAGGTGCATTCGCTGATGAAGGTATTGCAGCGGACCGGTTCGAAGGGCTCGGACAGGCCGTCGACCTCGGTCTTGTAATCGCCGGAGACGACCCAGACCTCGCCTCCGCGTTCGACCCGGATCTGGGCCGAGCCGGGGACATGGCCCGCCGGATGGAACGAGACCGTGACCGCGCCGATCTGCTGAGGCGCGCCGTAGGCGACTGTCTCCAGCTGGATGGGGCCCAGCCGGTGGCGGATCACCGGCGCTGCGGCTTCGGTGGAAAGATAGCTCCGATGGCCGGGCCGCGCATGGTCGGAATGGCCATGGGTGATCAGCGCGCGATCGACCGGCCGCCAGGGGTCGATGTAAAATCCGCCCTCAGGACAGAAGATCCCGCGATCGGTGAAAGTCAGGAGCGGTTGCCGGGTCATGGGCCAAGAATAGCGTTGGGCGCGATCACGGCCAGCGGCTGCGACTGCCCAAAAAAGAGGCGAATGCACATGTCGCACCCTGAATTGGTGGTTTGAGGCCTTTCGCGGCGCAGATCAGGCTGATTAACTGGGGTCAGGGACAGTTGGGGAAGCTTGCGCTTTGACCGCCTATTTCAATGAGATGTACCAGGGCGACACCGTCCGCCTGCCCTATGCGCGGCTCGAGGACTGGACGCGCTCCATGCCCGCCGAGCTGCGACAGATGAAGCAGGCCGAGGCGGAATCGCTGTTCCGACGGATCGGGATCACCTTCGCGGTCTATGGCGAGGGCGGCGATCCGGACCGTCTGATCCCCTTCGACATGTTTCCGCGCGTCTTCACCAATGCCGAATGGACGCGGCTGGAACGCGGGATCAAGCAGCGGGCCCGGGCGCTGAACGCCTTCCTGCTCGATGTCTACGGCCGGGGCGAGATCGTGCGCGCGGGCCGGATCCCGGCGCGTCTGGTCTACCAGAACGACGCCTATGAAAAGGCGGTTGCCGGGATCGTGCCGCCGAAAGGGGTCTATTCCCACATCGTCGGCATCGACCTGGTCCGCACCGGACCGGACGAGTTCTTCGTGCTCGAGGACAACTGCCGCACCCCTTCGGGCGTCAGCTACATGCTGGAAAACCGCGAGATCATGATGCGGATGTTCCCGGAGTTGTTCCGCGAGAACCGGATCGAGCCCGTGGACCGCTATCCCGACCTTTTGCGCCGCACGCTGGCCAGCGTTGCCCCGCCGAAATGCCAGGGCGAGCCGACGATCGTGATCCTGACGCCGGGCCATTTCAACTCGGCCTATTACGAGCACAGCTTCCTCGCCGATCTCATGGGGGTGGAACTGGTCGAGGGGCAGGACCTGTTCGTCGAGGGCGAATTCGTCTGGATGCGCACCACGGAAGGCCCGCGCAAGGTCGACGTGATCTATCGCCGGATCGACGACGCCTACATCGACCCGCTCTGCTTCCGCCCGGATTCGATGCTGGGCGTTCCGGGGCTGATGGATGTCTACCGCTCGGGCGGCGTGTCGATCTGTTCGGCGCCAGGGGCGGGCGTGGCCGATGACAAGGCCGTCTATACCTTCGTGCCCGAGATGATCCGCTTCTACCTGGGCGAAGAGCCGATCCTGCAGAACGTCCCGACCTGGCAATGCGCCAAGGCCGACGAGTGCAAGTACGTGCTCGAGAACCTGGGCGAGTTGGTCGTGAAGGAGGTGCACGGCTCGGGCGGCTACGGCATGCTCGTCGGCCCGAAATCGACCGCCGAGCAGATCGCGGGCTTCGCCGACCGGATCAAGGCCGATCCCAGCAATTACATCGCCCAGCCGACGTTGGCGCTGTCGACCGTGCCGACCTTCGTCGAGGCTGGCATCGCACCGCGCCATGTCGACTTGCGGCCCTATTGCCTCGTGGGTGAGCGGATCGAGCTGGTTCCGGGCGGGCTGACAAGGGTGGCGCTAAAGGACGGCTCGCTGGTCGTCAACTCGTCGCAGGGCGGGGGCGTCAAGGACACCTGGGTTCTGGCGGAGTGAGACGATGCTGAGCCGGACCGCCGACAACCTCTACTGGATCGCCCGCTACATGGAACGGGCCGAGACCACCGCCCGCCTGCTGGAAGTGGGCGCGCGCATCGCGCTTCTACCCTCGTCCGGGCATGGCTACCGGAGTGAATGGGACAGCCTGTTGCAGGCCTCGGGCACCGCTGTGGGTTTCGCGCACAAGTATGGCGACCCGGTGCAGCGCAACATCGAAAGCTACATGTTCTTCGACCGGGACAATGTCTCCTCCGTCGCTTCCTGCCTGTTCCGGGCGCGGGAGAACGCGCGCATCGTCCGCACGGCGCTGACGACACAGGTCTGGGACGCGATCAACACCGCCTACCAGGAACTCCGCGAGCTTGAACGGACGCCGCGCAGCGAACTGGAACTGAGCCGCCTGACCGAATGGACCATGCGCCATGCGGCGATGGTGCGGGGCGCGATCGACGCGACGCTTCTGCGCAATGATGGCTGGGATTTCCTCAACCTTGGCTATCATCTGGAACGCGCCGACAACACTGCCCGCCTGATGGACGTGAAATACTACGTCTTGTTGCCGCGCGTGGAATTCGTGGGCTCCGGCCTCGACAACTATCAATGGACCACGCTTTTGCGTGCCATGTCCGCGCACCGCGCCTTCCACTGGGCCTATGGCGGCGAGGTGACGGCGCGCAAGATCGCGCATTTCCTGATCCTCAACCCGCAATGCCCGCGCTCGCTGATCTCCTGCGCTTACGGGACGAACGAGCATTTGCACCGCCTGGCGCGCGGCTACGGTCGATCGACCGACGCACAGGGCATGGCGCGAAACATGCTGGCCGAACTGCAGGACGGCACCGTGGAAGCGGTGTTCGACGAGGGGATGCACGAGTTCCTGACCCGGTTCATCATGGAGACCGGCCGGCTTGGCCATCTTGTCCATGAAGCCTACCTCAGCGGGGACGTGAGATGATCCTCAGCGTCGATCACCGGACGATCTACCGCTACACGCTGCCCGTGCGCGGCATCGTGCAGAGCCATCGCCTGACACCCTCGATCTTTGACGGGCAGAAGGTGCTCGACTGGTCGGTCGAGGTCAGCGACGGCCAGAAAGGTGGCGGGTTCCGGGATGGGGCAGGGGACTGGGTGCAGGCCTGGACCGTGACCGGTCCGGTCAGCGAGGTCGTGGTTGCCGTGCGCGGGCGGGTTGAGACGACCGACCTGTCCGGCCTTCTGCGGGGCCACAAGGAAACGATCCCGCGCGAGGCCTATCTGAACCCGACCGCCCCGACCGAAGTCGATGCCGGGCTGGCCGTACTCGCCGACTTGGCGACAGGCGCGAAGGACAAGCTGGATGCGGCGCATAGGCTGTGCGCGGCGGTGGCCGAAGCCATCGACTACCGCCCCGGCGTCACCGCGGCCCACACCACCGCGGCCGAGGCCCTGGCGCTGGGCGAAGGCGTTTGCCAGGACCATGCCCACGCCCTGATCGCCATCGCCCGCCGCAACGATCTGCCGGCGCGCTATGTCTCTGGCTATCTCCACGCCACTGCGGATGGAGAGCCCCACGAAGCCGCCCATGCCTGGGCGGAAATCTGGATCGAAAGCTTGGGCTGGGTCGGGTTCGACCCGGCCAATGGTTGTTGTCCGGACGAACGCTATATCCGGTTGGCGTCGGGGCTCGATGCACAGGATGCAGCGCCAATTCGCGGAATTTCCCGAGGATCCGGTGCCGAAATCCTGGACGTTACGGTTGCAGTCCAGTCTGTCCAGCAATAGGCTCGCGCCGTGCCGCCGCCAGAGCGGCTGAAAGAGGGATGGATGACCTACTGCGTCGGACTGCTGCTCAATCAGGGCATGGTGCTGTTGTCTGACACCCGCACCAATGCCGGGCTCGACAATATCGCGACCTATCGCAAGATGTTCGTCTTCGAGGTGCCGGGCGAGCGGGTCATCACCATCCTGACCGCGGGTAGCCTTTCCGTGACCCAGACCACGATCGCGCGGCTGAAGGAATCGATCGAGGATCTGGACGCGACCGAGGCGACTTCGATCATGAAGGCGCCGACGATGCTGAAGGTGGCGGAGATTGTGGGCAATGTCCTCGCCGCCGTGCGCCGCGACATCGACGAGAAGTTGGCGATGATGAACCAGGGGGCCTCGGCCTCGATGATCGTCGCGGGTCAGCGGCGGGGCGGGGACATGCGGATGTTCCTGATCTATCCCGAAGGCAATTTCATCGAGGCGACCGAGGATACGCCCTTCCTGCAGATCGGCGAGCACAAGTACGGCAAGCCGATCCTCGACCGGGTGGTGAAGCCGACAACGAGCCTTGCCGATGCGCAGAAGGCGGTGCTCTTGTCGATGGACTCGACGCTGCGCTCGAACCTGTCCGTCGGCATGCCGCTCGACCTGATGACGATCGAGAAGGACCAGTGCCGGGTCGGAACGCGGCGGCGGATCGAGGCGGGCGATCCGGAGTTCAAGGCCATGAGCGAGGCCTGGTCCAAGGCGCTGCGCGACGGCTTCGCCAAGATCAGCATCTGAGCGTCGGGGACCAAAAGCCTTTCAGGCGCTGGCCTTGAAGTGCTCCTCCAGCGTGTCGAACAGGCGCCGGCGCACGGCAAGGGACTCCATCAGCAATTCGTGTTGCGCTCCCTCGATCACTTCCAGCCGGCTCCCAGGCCAGCGGCGCATCCTGGTGTGGATGGCCTTCGAATCGACAATCTGCTCGCGCGTGCCAAGGAAAGTCACGGTCGGCACCTTTGGCGCCGGCAGGCTGCGGATCACGCGGCATTCGCGCAGCGCCTCGGCCGCCCAGTGCAGGCTCGGCCCGCCAAGCCCAAGCTCGGGCACCTGACGCACCTGGCGCTGGAGATAGGCGAACATGTCGGCGTCGCTGGTGAGGTGGTTCTGCTCGAAGGCGACCGTGGCCGCATAGCATTCCAGCGTTGTGCCGGGGGCCAGGCGCTGGCCGAACTTGGGGATGCGGGCGCTGGCCGCCAGGGCACCCACAAAGGGCCGAACGGCGGGCTGAATCCGGATGCCCCACATCGGAGCGGTCAGGACCGCCGCCTTGACATCCAGCCCCTCGACCAGCGCGCGGAAGGCGATGCAGCCGCCCATCGAATGCGCCAGCAGGAACAGCGGTTTGGCCAGGTGCAGCCGCCCGACCATCTCGACAAGGGCCTGCAGGTCAAGCTGGTAGTCACGGAACCGCCCGACATGGCCCTGCATCGCCGCGGGAAGCAGCCGGTCCGCCAACCCCTGGCCCCGCCAGTCGAGCGAGACCGAGGCAAAGCCCAGATCCGCGAGGTCGGCAGCGGTGCGGCCATATTTCTCGGCGGATTCGGACCGGCCGGGAAGGATCAGGACGGTGCCCTTCTTACCCTCCGGCCAGATCACGGCGCGCAGCCGAACGTCATCCGCGGCCCGGATCCAGACCGCGTGGCCCCCGTCGGGGCCTTCCGCAAGCGCGGCGTGAAAGGGCGCCGGCTCGCGCATGGTTCAGGACAGGACCGAGCCGAGCTTCATCGCCATGCCCATCGAGCCGTCGACTTTCAGCTTGCCGGACATGAATGCCATCGTCGGGTTCAACTCGCCGTCAAGGATCGCCCGGAACACTTCGGGGGTGGCGGTCAGTGTCACGTCTGCCTCTTCGTCGCCGGCGCGCACGCCCGATCCGTCGATCATGATGGCGCCTTCGTCGGTCAGGACGAACTTGGCCACGCCGTCAAATCCGGCAGACACCCGCTTCGACAGGGCGGCCACGGCCGCGTCGATCACATTGCTCATGCATTTCCTCCAATCGTGACCGGGTAGATATGGTAATCCGCCGGTCCTCCGCTACACTTGCAATGTTATGAAAGCGCGACAGACCCTGTTCAATCGTATCGTTGCGGCATTTCTGCTTCTGGCCGCCGCGACCCTGCCCGCCCTGGGGCAGACGGCGCGGCTTGACGACCTTTTCAGCAAGCTGCAGGACGCCGATCCGACCAGCGCCCCCGATATCGAGCAGGAGATCTGGAACGAATGGTCCAAGAGCGGCTCGCCCGCGATGGACCTGCTTCTGATCCGCGGCCGGAAGGCGATGGAGGAAGGCGACACCCAGACCGCCATCGAGCATCTGACGGCGCTCGTCGATCATGCCCCCGACTTCGCCGAGGGTTGGAATTCGCTGGCGACCGCCTATTTCGAGGCGGGGGAACTTGGTCCGTCGATCGACGCCATCGCCAAGACCCTGACGCTCAACCCCCGTCATTTCGGTGCGCTGACCGGCCTTGGGATGATTTTCGAGGAGCTGGGCGACAAGAAGCGTGCCATCGCGGCCTACAAGGCGGCGCTCGAAGTCGACCCGTGGCTTCAGAACGCCAAGGAGTCCGTGGACCGGCTGGAAGCCGAAACCGGCGGACAGGAACTTTAACCCCCGAAGGCCCGAATCCCCATGCGCGAGAATGCGAGGATCGTCGCGGTCCTTGGCCCGACCAACACGGGAAAGACCCATTACGCCATCGAGCGGATGCTGGCGCACCGCACCGGGGTGATCGGCCTGCCGCTGCGCCTGCTGGCGCGCGAGGTCTATGACCGGATCGTCGCAAGCCGCGGCCCCTCGGTCGTGGCATTGGTTACGGGCGAAGAGCGGATCGTGCCCGAACGGACCCAGTACTGGGTCTGCACGGTCGAGGCGATGCCGCTGGAGATCGGCGCGGATTTCGTCGCCGTCGACGAGATCCAGCTTTGCGCCGATGCCGAGCGTGGTCATGTGTTCACCGACCGCCTGCTCCGGGCGCGGGGGTTGCACGAGACGCTGTTCCTCGGCTCGGAAACCATGCGCGGCGCCATCGCGGCGCTGGTTCCACACGTGACCTTCCTCAAGCGGGATCGGTTGTCGCAACTGAGCTGGTCGGGTTCCAAGAAGATCAGCCGGATGCCGCCTCGCAGTGCGATCGTCGGCTTTTCGGTTGAGAATGTCTATGCGATCGCCGAACTGATCCGCCGCCAGAAGGGCGGCTGCGCGGTGGTGATGGGCGCGCTTTCGCCCCGTACCCGCAACGCGCAGGTGGCGCTCTACCAGAATGGCGACGTGGATTACCTGGTCGCGACCGACGCCATCGGCATGGGCCTGAATCTCGACATCCATCACATCGCCTTTTCCGCCACCGCCAAGTTCGACGGCCGGCGGATGCGCCAGCTTTACCCGCAGGAGATCGGCCAGATCGCCGGACGCGCGGGGCGGCATACCGACAACGGCACATTCGGCGTCACTGGCGAGGCGCGGCCTTTTGACGAGGAACTGATCGACGCGATCGAGAACCACCGCTTCGCCCCGGTCAAGAAACTGCAATGGCGCAATGCCGATCTGGATTTTGGCACCTCGGCGCGCCTGATCGCGAGCCTCGAGAAGCAGACCGCGAATGACTGGCTGAGCCGGGCGCGGGACAGTGACGATGTCGTTGCCCTGAAGACCCTGTCCGATTTGCCCGAGATCCGCGACCGGCTGAAAGGCCCGCAGGCGGTGCGCCTTCTGTGGGATGTTTGCCGGATCCCCGATTTCCGCTCGATCTCCGAGGCGGAGCACGCGTCCCTGCTGACCCGGATCTGGGGATTCCTGGCCGAGGGCGGGCAGGTACCGACCGACTGGATGGCCAAGGCCATTGCCCGGATCGACCGGCAGGACGGCGACATCGACGCGCTTTCCAAGCGGCTCGCCTATATCCGGACCTGGACCTATGTGGCGCAACGCAAGGGCTGGGTCGCGGACGAAAGCCATTGGCGCGACGAGACGCGCGCTGTAGAAGACCGACTGTCGGACGCGCTGCATGCCCGCCTGACCCAGAGATTTGTTGACCGGCGCACGAGTGTGCTCCTGCGCCGGCTGAAGCAGAAGGAGAGCCTCGTGGCCGAGGTGAACGACAAGGGTGAAGTGGCGGTCGAGGGCGAGTTTGTCGGCCGGCTGGAAGGGTTCCGATTCCGCCAGGACGGATCGGCATCCCCCGACGAGGCGCGCACCCTGCGCCAGGCGGCCTACGAGGCGCTGAAACCGGAATTCCACCTGCGCGCCGACCGCTTCTATAACGCGCCGGACACCGAACTCGACTTCACCGAGCAGGGCGGCCTGATGTGGGGCGGTTCGGCCGTTGGCAAGCTGGTGGCCGGCGGTGAGGTGATGAAGCCCCAGGTCGAGGCCTTCGTCGACGAGGAAGCGGGCTTTGACGTGGCCGAGAAGGTCCGTCGCCGCCTGCAGCACTTCATCGACCGCAAGGTGGCGACCCTCTTCGAGCCGCTTCTGACGATGGGACGCGATGAGACGCTGACCGGCCTTGCCCGGGGCTTTGCGTTCCGCCTGACCGAGGCGCTTGGCGTGCTGCCGCGCGACGGGATCGGCGACGAGGTCAAGGCACTGGATCAGGAAGCGCGCTCGGCGCTGCGCAAGCATGGCGTGCGCTTTGGCCAGTACACGATCTTCCTGCCGGCGCTCTTGAAGCCCGCCGCCACGCGGCTGCGGCTGGTGCTGCGTTCGCTGGCCGATGGCCTGCAGGAGTTCCCCGAAAGCCCGCCGCCGGGCTTGGTGACGATCCCGAACATCGCCGAGGTGCCGCGGGCGCATTACACTCTGGCCGGCTATCATCCGGCGGGCGCGCGCGCGATCCGCATCGACATGCTGGAGCGTCTGGCGGACCTCCTGCGCGCCAAGGACAGCCGCGTGGGCTTCGAGGCGACGCCCGAGATGCTGTCGATTACGGGCATGACGCTGGAGCAGTTCAGCGACCTGATGGGCGGGCTTGGCTACAAGGGCGAGAAGGGCGAGCGGCCGAAGAGCCGTCCCGTCGTTGCCGAGGCTCCGCCGATCTCAGTCGTTGAGAGCGAAGCCGGGGCAGAACCTGTCGCAGTTGAACCCGTCACTGCCACGGAACCGCTGGCAGAGGCCGTCGCGGAAGAGCCGGCTGCCGCCGAGCCTGCCGCGGAACCGGTCGCAGTCGAGACCGAAGTTTATTACACCTTCACCTGGGCGCCGCGCCCGCGGGGCGGGCAGGGGCGCGAGCAGCGCCATCCGCGCGGCGACCGGGCCCGGCCGCAGGCCGCTCAGGGCGAGGCGGGACAGGGCGAGCGTCCGGCGCGGCCGAAAGGGGATCGTCCCGAACGCGGCGATCGTCCGCCGCGCCCCGACCGGGGCGAAGGCCGCAAGGAAGGCCGCCCGGAACGCGGCGACCGGCCCGAGCGCGGGGATCGCGGGGGCAAGCCGCCGCACAAGGGTGGCAAGCCTGGCCATGACCGCCAGCGGGACCACCAGCCGAAGGTGTTCGAATCCCGGCCGCCGCGTGAGCAGAAGATCGACCCCGACAACCCCTTTGCCATCCTGGCGTCGCTCAAGACCAAGGGCTGAAGCTTTGGAGGCGGCCTTTTGACTGGCCCGCGCGCGACCGAGCGCATCGACAAGTGGCTTTGGCATGCGCGTTTCTTCAAGACGCGCAGCCTCGCCACGGCCGAGGTCGCGGCAGGCCATCTGCGCCTGAACGGACAGAAGATCGGCAAGCCAGCCCATCCCGTGGGCGAGGGGGATACGCTGACCTTTCCGCAAGGCGGGCGCATCCGTCTGATCCGTGTCGTCGCGCTTGGCACAAGACGCGGACCGGCCGGCGAGGCCCAGGCGCTTTATATCGACCTCGATGGGCCGGACGCGACGCGAAGCCCGCTTGAATGATCCGCGCCTGTGCTCTAGCTAGACGCGCGGAAGGAACGAACCGGGGCCAGCCATGACCTATGTCGTGATCGACAACTGCATCGCCTGCAAATACACCGACTGCGTCGAGGTGTGCCCGGTCGACTGCTTCTACGAAGGCGAGAACATGCTCGTCATCCATCCGGATGAGTGCATCGACTGCGGCGTCTGCGAACCGGAATGCCCCGCCGACGCGATCCGGCCCGATACCGAGCCGGACATGGAGAAGTGGGTCGAGTTCAACCGGAAATACTCCGAGATGTGGCCGGTCATCGTCACGCGGAAGGACCCGCTGCCCGAGGCCAAGGACCGCGACGGCGAGCCCGACAAGCTGTCCAAGTATTTCTCCGAGGTTGCTGGTCCCGGCGGCTGAAATCGGCCCGAAAAACGAACCGATTCGCGCCAGCCTCCGGTCGCGATCACGACAAAATGCACAAAACCGACGTTTTACGCGGGGTAAATTCTCTCCGGGGCAAGCCTGCCGGAGTTGGAATCGGGCGTTTTTTGTGCTATATGTTTGTTACAAACAAGCACGGAGCCTGACACCGGCCCAGACTGGCTGATCTGGGGCGGCTTCCCGATGACATGATTGGATTTCATCGCCGCGGTGCCCGCCACGGTCGATGGAATTGTTGTCGGAACGTTGGCCTCCCTCCCGAGGAAGCGACTGAATGAGCAAAATGAAAAAGCCAGAGTTCCGTCCCAATGAATTTGTGGTCTACCCGGCGCATGGGGTTGGCCGGATCGTTTCCATCGAGGAACAGGAAATCGCCGGGATCAAGCTGGAACTGTTCGTCATCTCCTTCGAAAAGGACAAGATGACGCTCCGCGTTCCGACCCACAAGGCGACCGAGATCGGCATGCGTCAGCTCTCGTCGCCCGACGTGGTGACCAAGGCGCTTGATACGCTGAAGGGCAAGGCCAAGGTGAAGCGCGCCATGTGGTCGCGCCGCGCCCAGGAATACGAACAGAAGATCAACTCGGGCGACCTGCTGTCGATCGCCGAGGTGGTGCGCGACCTGCACCGCACCGACGATCAGCGCGAGCAGAGCTATTCCGAGCGTCAGCTTTACGAAGCCGCGCTTGAGCGTCTGACCCGCGAAGTGGCCGCCGTCGCCGGCTATGACGAAGCCGGCGCTCAGAAAGCCGTGGACGACGTGCTGGTTTCGCGCGCCGCCTGATCGGCTGATCGGCTCGTTCCATCGACTGACTTGCGCCGCGCCCTATGGGTGCGGCGCTTTTCATTTGCGGATCAGGGGGCGAGCGCCAGCAGCATCGCGATCTCGCTGATCTGCTGGCTCGCGCCCAGCACGTCGCCGGTCTGGCCGCCAATCTTCGACCGGGCGACAAGGGCAACCGCGACGGTCATCAGTACAGCGATCAGGCTCGCGGAAATGACGTCCCGTTCGAGAAACAGCGTGGCAAGGCCACAGGCCAGCGCCACCGCGCCGCCCGCTGCCGCGGGCGAGGGTCGTCCGACGGCATGGGACAGGCCGGTGCCCCGCGCATTCGGCAGTGCAGACATCAGCACCGCCGTCGGCGCGCGGCTGAGTATGGCGACGGCGATCACCACCGCCCATTGCCCTGTGCCGAACAGCGCGGTCAGGGCCAGCCAGCGCAGGAGAACGGCCAGCACCAGCGCCAGCACACCATAGGTTCCGATATGGCTGTCCTTCATGATCTCCAGCCGCCGCGCCTTCGTCCAGCCGCCCCAGAACCCGTCGGCGACATCGGCCAGCCCGTCTTCGTGCATCGCACCGGTGACCACGACCTGCGCGCCAAGACACAGCCCCGCCGCCGTCCCCGCGCCAAGGCCAAGGGCCAGAGCCACGGATCCCACGAGCGCCCCGATTGCGCCGACCGCCAGCCCGGCGACGGGCCAGGCCCAGGCGCCGCTTCGCGTCGCAACGATGGGACGCTTCGGGATCGGCAACCGGGTCAGAAGTCCGATGGCTGTCCGCACATCCGCAAGTCGCGGGCAATCCCTGTCGTTCCCGGTCACCGCAATGCCCTTTCCGTGCTGGCCCTTGCCCGGGCTTATCGCTAACCAAGGCGCGCAAGGCAATCCATGAGGTCCTCCATGCCCGCGCCATTTTCGAGCATAGCCGAATTCCGCAATCGACTGAGCACCTTGCCGGGGCCTGATGCCGCGGCCATCGCCGGCGCGCAGGATCGGAACGGCCAGCTCACGAAGCCGCCGGGCGCCCTTGGGCGGCTGGAAGACCTCGCCATCTGGTATGCCGGCTGGCGCGGCACCGCCCGTCCGGCGTTGGAGCGCCCGCAGGTCGTGATCTTCGCCGGCAATCACGGCGTCGCGGCGCGCGGCGTCTCGGCCTTCCCGCCCGAGGTCACGGTGCAGATGGTGGCGAACTTCCAGGCGGGCGGGGCGGCGATCAACCAGCTGTCCAAGGCTTTCGGGGCGACTATGTCGGTCGTTGCGCTGGACCTTGACCACCCGACGCAGGATTTCACCGCCGGCCCGGCGATGACCGAGGCCGAAATGGTCGGGGCGTTGGCTGCGGGCTGGGAAGCGGTCGATCCCTCGGCCGACCTGCTGGTCACCGGCGAGATGGGCATCGGCAACACCACCCCCGCCGCGGCACTGGCCTGCGCACTTTTCGGCGGTAGCGCGGCGGACTGGACCGGTCGGGGCACCGGCCTCAACGACAAGGGTCTGTCGCTCAAGACCCGGGTGGTCGAGGAAGGGCTGACCCTGCATCGCGAGGCGCTTGGCGACCCTCTCGAGGTCCTGCGCCGCCTTGGCGGGCGCGAACTGGCGGCAATGGCCGGCGCCATCGCCCGGGCGCGGGAAGAGCGGATCCCGGTCATTCTCGACGGCTTCATCTGCACGGCCTCGGCGGCGGTGCTGGAGCGGGCGGCGCCGGGGGCGCTGGACCACACAGTTGCCGGCCATGCAAGCGCCGAGCAGGCGCACCAAAAGCTCATCGCAGCCCTCGGCAAGGCCCCGCTGCTGAGCCTCGGGCTGCGCCTTGGCGAGGGCTCGGGTGCCGCGCTGGCGATCGGGGTGCTGAAAGGCGCGATTGCCTGCCATTCCGGCATGGCGACCTTTGCCGAGGCGGGCGTTTCGGGCGGCTGACCTATTCGGCAGCGTCGCTGTTTCGGCGGTTCTCATCCAGCTCTTCGATCAGGGCCGTCTCAAGGTCGCGGTCAAGCTGTTTGGCACGGGCGACATAGGCTTCGTTCAGATGCACAGGTTGGCCCGGGACCCAGAGCTGGGCCAGGTCGCGCATCGCGGCGCGGTCGACCTTGTAGTAGGTCTGCGAAAGCTTTGCCGCCTCGTATTCGGTAAAGCCCATGTTTTCCAGAACATAGCGCCCGGCCCTCACGGACGAGTCGAAGGTTTCGCGCACGATGTCGTTCGCGCCCGCCTGGAACAGCTCGTAGACATGCACTCGGTCGCGGGCGCGGGCGACGATGTGCAGATCGGGCCGGACCTTGCGGGCATGCCTGACGATCTGCGTCGCGGCCTCGCGCGTATCGACGGCAACGACCAGCACCTCGGCCGTTGCCAGGCCCGCGGCCTCGAGCAGTTCGGTACGTGCGGGATCGCCGAAATAGCCCTTCACTCCGAAGCGCCGCATCAGCTCGATCGTGGCGATGTCGGCGTCAAGCACGACCGTCTCGAGCCCACTGGTGCGCACCAGGCGGTTCACCACCTGCCCGAACCGTCCGATCCCGGCGATGATGACCCGGCCGCGCTCCTCGATGCGGTCGGGGTCGCGCTCTGCCGCGTCGCGGGCCGCGCGGGCGCTGATCCGGCCCTGCAGCAGGAAAAGCAGCGGCGTCAGCACCATGGTCAATGCGATCACCAGAAGCAGGATCTGTGACTGCGGATCGCTCAGCAACCGCTGCCGGTTGGCAAAGCCGGTCAGAAGGAAAGCGAATTCACCCGCCTGTGCCAGCCCGAGCGCGAAGAGCCAGACATCCCCCCGCCGCAGCCCGAAGACCAGCCCAAGACCATAAAGCACGGCGACCTTGATCGCGATCACCGCGAGCGTGAGGCCCACCACGAGGACAAAGTTGTCCGCCAGCGTACCGAGGTCGATCTGCGCCCCGACGGTCATGAAGAAGATGCCCATCAACAGGCCTTTGAAAGGCTGGATGTCGACCTCGATCTGATGGCGGAACTCGGAACTCGCCAGAACGACGCCGGCAAGGAAGGTGCCAAGCGCAGGCGAAAGACCCACCGCCGTCATGGCAAGGGCAATGCCCATCACGATCAGCAGCGAGATGAAGGTCGACATTTCGGGCAGGTGCGAGGCATGGACAAAGCGGAAGACCGGCCGCGACAGGAAATGCCCGCCGAGCACGATGGCAGCCACGACCGCAAGCGTCACGAGTGTGGCTGCCCAGCCCGGAAGCGCGTCGATCAGGGTTGCAATCTCGGGCATTGCCGCATCGCCGGCCTCGGGCACCACTGGCGGAAGACCACCAATCCCGGCCAGAAGCGGAACCAGCGCGAGGATCGGCACCACAGCCAAATCCTGCGTCAGCAGGACGGCAAAGACCGAACGGCCGCCCGGACTGCGGAGCAGGTTCTTCTCCGTCAGGGTCTGGAGCACGATTGCCGTCGAGGACAGCGACAGGGCCATGCCGACGGTCAGCGCCGCCGGCCAGCCAAGCCCCAGCAGCATAGCCAGTGCCGCGATCGCGAGGCTGCTCAGCGCTACCTGCAGGCCGCCGAGCCCGATGAGCCTTTGGCGCATGTCCCAAAGCGCGCGCGGCTCGAGTTCCAGCCCGATGACGAACAGCAGCATGACCACGCCGAATTCGGCAAAGTGCTGGATCTCGCCGGTCTCGGACCCTGCCAGGCCCAGAACCGGCCCGATCACGATGCCAGCGGACAGAAATCCAAGGACCGACCCAAGGCCAAGTCGCACGGAAAGGGGCACCAGCAGCACGGCTGCAGCCAGATAGATGCTGGCATGAATGATGAAAAGTTCCATCGGATACCCGCTGCGGCCTGATCCTTGCCGGACCGGGGTCAGCCTTTCACGTCAGCCGGGGATGCGAAAGACCGTTTCAGCCGCGCGGCATCGACAGGGTCACGGTCTGGCCGTTCTTGACGTAGCGCAGCTCGCTCTGCGTGATCGCGGCGACCTGGCCGCCATCAAGCCTGTCGCCCACTTCGACCTTCACGAAGCGGCCCGTGGACTGGCGTACGAGGGCATAGCGGTTCGACGGGGTTCCGTAGACGCCGATCAGGTTGGTCTTCGACAGGTTGATGGCGTTGGCGAACGTGGCCTTCTTGGCCACGTTGGCCTTTGTCGGCAGGTTGGGCGCCGCCTCCTTGGCGTCGGCCTCGTCCGACTCGACGGCCGTTGCGTCGTCGGAGGGGGCGGCTGCGGCCTTTTTGCCGGCTTTCGGTGCAGGTTGGGCGACCGGCTCAGGCTCGGGCTCCGGCAGGGCCAGCGCCAGGGTCGGTTCCGCCGCAGGCTTCGGCTCCGGCAGGGCAACCGTCATGGTAGCCGCCTCGGCCACGGCATTCTCGATCGAGGAATCGGTCACCAAGGGACGCGGCGCCGGTTTGCGCGACACGGCCACAGCCAGCGGGCTGCTGCCATCTTCAAGCGCAGCCGTCACCAGCGAGGCGTCGCTCGCGGCCGAAGTCTTCTCGGCCTCAAGCGCGGCATTGTTCGCGGCAAAGACCGATGCCGGGCGGGCTCGCGGATGCAGGCTGGCCATGCGGGTATCTGTCGTGGCCGGCAGGGCAGCACCGTCGTCGTCCTGTCCGGCCGTCTTGGGGGGAACCAGCCCCTCGGGCCGCAGTTTTGGCTTCAGCTTGGCAAGGGCCGGATCGACGACCTGCGCCGGTGCAGCCGCTTCCGTCGCAGTCGCAGGCAGGTCGGATAGGGCATCGGTCGCGGCGGCCGGCGCAGCCGCTGATGCGGCGATTGCGGGGCGCTGTGGCGGCACGATGGGCGGCTTGCCGGCAACAAGCATCACTCCCTCGGGGGTGATGATCCCGTCCTTGGTCGGAATGATCCGGCCGGCGGCGTCAAACTGGTAGGTCGTGCCGAATGGCGGCGGATCCGGCTGGGCCGGCGGAAGCACGTCCGGCGAGGTGGGCGGCGCGGCGAGGGCGATGGCATCCGACGTGGCCGGCGCCGGGGCAGCGGTGGACAGGAAGATCTCGTCCTGCGGCTCGTCGCCGGGATTGCGGGCGGTGTCAGTGCCGACGGTCGCAGCATCCGCTGGAACCGCCGCAGCGACCTCGTCCGTCGGAGCGGCAGCGACCTCGTCCGCCGGAGCGGCAGCGACCTCGTCCGCCGGGGCGGCATCACCTGCCGCTGCAGCGTCGGTCGCAGCGGCATCGGCAGGCACCTGCTCCGTCGCGGGGCCGATGTCCTCGCCGTCGGCGAGCGCCTCGTCCTCGGCTGAGGGGAGGTCGGTTGCAGCCTGATCGGTTGTTGCATCGACGGCCGTCCCGTCCGCAACGGCCTGGCCGGTCCCAGGCTCCGTGGCAGGGGGTGCGGCAGCGTCGCCCGTTGCGTCCGCGGTCTCGACGCGCGGCGCATCCGGATTGATCCACAAGGCGAGATAGATCGACGACCAGGCCGCGACTGCGGCCAGGAAGGCCAGCAGGATCGCCGTCAGGATCAGGCCGAGATATTTCGGTTTGCCCCGCGTGTTGCCGCGACGCGCCCCGAACACGGTCATGGCTTCGGCCTCGACCTGACCGTCGGACCGCGGCTGCGGCGCAAGAGCAGGCGTTGCCTCGGGCGCAGGGGCGTGACGGCGTTCTTTCGGCACGGCGATCGTCTGCGCGGTGACCATCGCACCGGCGGCCTTGGTCTTGCCGGACTCACCCCGGGCCTTGACGGTGGCCGTCACCTGCTCAAGCGGCGAGATCGCCTCGGCCGCCGGGCGCGTCGCCTTGGCCGCCGGACGGGTCGCAGGCCCGATCGCCGGCGCACGCGGGGGCGCAGGCGGAACGCGTGGCGGCTCGGCCCGGGCGGCGGCACGCGCGTTCCGCACGGCTGCGGCTGCGGCGCGCTTCATCGCCTTCTGGTCGGTCACGGCCAGAGCGGGTTCCGCTTCGGCCGCAACCTCGACGGGGGGCTCGGGCAGGGCATCCAGCGGCGGCTCGACGATTTCGGTCGCCGTGACGGCTGGCAGGACCTCGACCTCCTCAAAGGAGTCCTCGACCTCGGAGAACGGCGCCTCGGGTTCGGGATCGGGTTCGGCTGCCGGCTGATCCTCGGCAGCGGGGATCATCGGCTCGTCCGCTTCCTCGTCCGGCATCACCGCTTCGACGGGTTCCTCCGGAATGGCGGTCTGGACAGGTTCGGGGGCCGGCTGCGGGATCGTGGCGCGGCCGACGATGTGAACGGGGTCCTGATCGCGCTCGATCTTCTCGCCCGGCCCCAGCAGCGTTGGCGCGAAGGCGGTCAGTCCGAACCACGGCTCCCCGCCGAACTCGCTGGTCGGCGGGATGGCGACGAAGGACATCGGGTTCAGCTTTTGCGCGACGGCAAAGGCCTCTGCCTCGTCCAGGGTCTCGCGCGCGACGACGGCAACCTGCACCGTGTCGCCCTTGCCCCACCAGTCGAACACCAGATCGTCGACGGCATAGGGCGTCCGCCCTTCCAGCCCGGCACGGATCTGCGCCCGACGGCTGGCGGCATCGGGACCGGGGGCCTCGACGGATAGGTAGAGGATCTGCGAATTCGGGATGACGACCTTGCAGGTCAATCCGCGCGGATCGAGCGTCTGCGCCGTGCTGCGAAGATAGCTGATCGTTTCGCCGATCTCGGCGCTGTCCAGCCCGACCCCGCCCACCTCCAGCCAGCCGCTGGAAGTCCGGTGCAGAAGGCTGATACGGTCGTCGGTAATGTTGAGAGCGAATGCGGGCTTCATGGCGGCCGGTTTAGCACGGGAGGACCGCCGAGCGGGAGTCGGCGGCGGCATCTGCACTTTCCCTACAGCAGGTTTCCGCCAAATGAAAGGAAAAGGCCCCATCCGGGACTTGAACTGCCCGCAGCAGCGGGAAAATGTCGCATAATGTCAAAGGAGATACCAATGAGGCCGTTCAAAGCCGCCCTTGCGGCACTGATTATTGCAACTTCGCCCATCGCCGCGCTTGCCCATGACGGCGGCCGCATCACCGTAACCGGTGAAGGACAGGTCTCTGGCGCGCCGGATATGGCAACAGTCAGCCTGGGCGTGACGACGCAGGCCAAGACCGCGGCCGAGGCCATGGCGGCCAACAGCGTGCAGTTGGGGCTGGTGCTAGAGCGCCTGCGTGGCGCCGGCATCGAGGAGCGCGACCTGCAGACGTCAGGCCTGTCGCTGAACCCTGACTGGCAGCAGCCAGAGGGCGAAACGCAGCCCCGGATTGTCGGCTACGTCGCCTCGAACATGCTGACGGTGCGGGTTCGCGCCATCGACACGCTTGGCGCGGTTCTGGACAAGGCCGTGATCGACGGGGCGAACACCTTCAATGGCGTGTCCTTCGGCCTGTCCGATCCGAAGCCGGCGCTGGACGAGGCCCGCAAGGCGGCGGTGGCCGATGCCATGGCGCGGGCAAAGCTCCTGACCGAGGCGGCTGGGCTGAAGCTCGGCCCGGTGATCTCGATCACCGAGGGCGGCAATCCGGGTGGCCCGATGCCGATGTTCCGCATGGACGCCGCCGCTGCTCCGGCCGTTCCGGTCGCCGCCGGCGAAGTGGCGACGACGGCGAGTGTGACGATCGTCTTCAGCCTTGCGGACTGATTGAAAAGGGGCGCCCCGGCGAACCGGGGCGCCCCCTTCTTCCGGCTGATGCGATCAGGCCGTGGCCTTGGCCAGCGCCTGATCGAGATCGGCGATGATGTCGGCCGCGTCCTCGATCCCGATCGACACGCGGACCACGTTCGGCCCGGCCCCCGCGGCGATCTGCTGCTCGGGCGAAAGCTGGCGGTGGGTGGTCGAGGCCGAATGGATGATGAGCGAGCGCGCATCGCCAAGGTTCGCCACGTGGCTGAAGAGCTTCACCGAGTCGATCAGCTTAACGCAGGCGTCATAGCCGCCCTTGACCGCGAAGGTGAACAGCGCGCCGGCGCCCTTCGGGCAGATGCGGGCGACGCGGGAGTTGTAGGGCGACGAGGGCAGGCCTGCGTAAGTGACTGTTTCGATTCGCTTATCCTTTTCAAGCCATTCCGCGACTTTCTTCGCGTTGGCGACATGCCGCTCCATCCGCAGGCTGAGCGTCTCGATCCCCATCAGCGTGTAATGCGCGCCCTGCGGGTTCATCGTCATGCCGAGATCGCGCAGGCCGACGGCGATCGAGTGGAAGGTGAAGGCCATCCCGCCGAGCGCGGCGTGGAAGTTCAGCCCGTGATAGGCGGGTTCCGGGGCGGCGAGGCTGGGGAACTTGCCCGAGGCCGACCAGTCGAACTTGCCCGAGTCGACCACGATGCCGCCGGTGACGGTGCCGTTTCCGGTCAGGTACTTGGTCGCCGAATGGACGACCAGCGTCGCGCCATGCTTGATCGGGTTGCAGAGGTAGGGCGAGGCCGAGGTGTTGTCGACGATCAGCGGCAGGCCGACCTTGTTGGCGATCTTGGCGATCGCGTCGAGGTCGGTGATGTAGCCGCCGGGGTTCGCGATCGATTCACAGAAGATCGCGCGGGTGTTTTCGTCCACCGCCGCCTCGACCGCAGCCAGGTCATCGAAGTCGACGAACTTGGCCGACCAGCCGAACTTGCGGATCGTGTTGCCGAGCTGCTGGATCGTGCCGCCATAAAGCTTGTTGGCCGCGACCACGTTGCAGCCCGGCTGCATCAGCGGGAAAAGCGCCATGATCTGCGCCGCATGGCCGGACGAGCAGCAGACAGCCCCCACACCGCCTTCCAGCGCCGCGACCCGCTCGGCCAGCGCGCTGACGGTCGGGTTGGTCAGCCGCGAGTAGATGTAGCCCACTTCCTGCAGGTTGAAGAGTTTGGCCGCATGATCCGCATCGCGGAACACATAGGCCGTGGTCTGGTAGATCGGCACCTGCCGCGCGCCCGTCGCCGGGTCGGGGCGGCTGCCGGCATGGACCTGCAGGGTATCGAAGCCAAGGGTCTCGCTCATCGCGTCCTCCTCCTAATGGAACGGGGCGAGACTAGGCGCGGGCTGCCGGCAAGACAAGCGAGGCGGCATCCCGATTTTGCTGGTCCCGGAAGACGGATTTTCTAGCCGCGCTCGTCCTTCGAGGATTCGATCACGACATAGGTCGTCAGCGAGGCGACTCCCGGCACCGTGCCCAGGACGTCGGTGTGAAAATGCTTGTAGGCAGCCAGATCGGCGGCTTCCACCCTGAGCAGGTATTCGACGGTCCCGGTGATGTTGTGGCACTCGCGCACCTCGCGCGCGCCGGCCACCGCCTGTTCGAACGCCTGCTGGGCGGCCTTGGTGTGCAGGGACAGTCCGACGGAGACATAGGCGACGAAGCCGATCCCAAGTTTCGATGGCTCGAGCACGGCGCGATAGCCGCGGATGACGCCGCTGCGCTCTAGCTCCTGCACCCGCCGGAGGCAGGCCGAGGGCGACAGTCCGATCCGCGCGGCGAGATCCGTGTTGGACATGCGCCCATCGCGCGTGAGTTCGCGCAATATTCGGCGGTCAAAGTCGTCAAGATCGGACATTTGTTGCGGAGAATTGGCGATTGGATCAACAAAGGCAAGAAAATTGCGGCGGCCGCGCCGCACCATCCTGCCCATGATGATACAGATCCTGCCCGCCCTTCTGGCTTTTGCCTTCGTTACCTCGGTCACGCCGGGGCCGAACAACATGATGCTGATGGCCTCGGGGGCCAATTTCGGCTTTCGCCGGACGGTTCCGCACATGTTCGGCATCGCCATCGGGTTCACCGCCATGGTGTTCCTGGTGGGAATGGGGCTGACGGGCCTGTTCCTGGCCGAACCGCGTCTTGGCAAGGCGCTGGCGGTGGTTTCGGTGGTTTACATGCTGTGGCTGGCCTGGAAGATCGCCCATGCCGCCCCACCGGAAGAGCGGCCTTCCGAGGCGCGGCCGCTGACGTTCCTGCAGGCGGCGGCCTTTCAATGGGTCAACCCGAAGGCCTGGGCCATGGCCCTGTCTGCCTGCGCCCTTTATGCGCCCGACCAGACGGCCCGCGCGGTCGGTTTCGTCGCGCTGGTCTTTGGCGCGGTGAACCTGCCGTCGGTCAGCGTCTGGGCGGCAATGGGGCAGGGGATGCGCAGGATCCTGACTGATCGGCGGCGGCTGGTCTTGTTCAACTGGGCGATGGCAGCCCTGCTTGTCCTGTCGATGCTGCCCGCCCTGCGCGAGGTCCTCTAGCGCATCCAGAGCCCGGCGCGCTTGATCGCATTGCGGATCATCTGTTCGCGCCGCGGCAGGTCATCCTGGTTGAACAGCGCCCGTACGTCGGCGCCCTTGCCCTGATATACCAGGCGCTTGAATGGCTCGTAGTCCTTCAGGACCCGCTTCACCGGGTTCGGCGCGCAGACCTCTTCCAGGGCCGCGACCGTCCGGTCGGACTCCCGGGCATAAAGCAGGGGCAGGGTGCGCCAGTGGCAGGTGACGTTGCCATCAAGGCCCGCAAGCTCGGGCCCCGGCCGCCCGCCCCCCAGCCCGTGGATGACCAGCGGCAGGGCGATCTGGTCGAGCCAGGGATAGATCACCTGTCCGGTCAACTCTGCCGGCGGATCGTCGCGGATCATCCGCGCAGCGGCAAGGAAGCGTTCGCCAAAAAGACGGGGGCTTTCGTGAAAGAACCAGCCGGCGTTGAAGTAGAGGTATCGCTGCCAGTACTCGTCGGGCTGCCGCAGGTCGAGCGTGGCGGCAAAGCCCAGCCCCAGCCGATCATAAAGCGACTTCCAGATCGCCCCGTAGCCCGGCCCGTAAAGCTCTGGTTGCGGCCAGGTCCCCTCGCGCCGCATCGAGGCCGACGGGCGGGCGAAGTCGAAGGCCACCTCCGCGAAGCTGCCGGTGACCAGCGTGTCCGTGTCGAGAAAAAGGAACGGCTCGTCCGGCAATTGCGCCAGGCATTCGATCTTGTTGCCCTGCGGCCAATCGGCACCGAAATGGCGGACGGGAAAGCCCAGATACTCCGCGCCCTGTTCGTCGAGGAACCGGCGCAGCGGGCCGTCGGGCAGGCGTGTATCGCCGCGCCAGCGTCCTCCGGGCAGGGGCTCGGCCAGGATCAGACGGCCGGGGAATTCGGGATCGAAGTGGCGCAGCGAGGCGGCAAGCAGCGCGGCTTCGTAACCAAGCCGTCCGTCCTGAAGGATCGCGACGATGTTGAAGCGCTGCCTTGTCCTGGCCTTGGCCATTCTGCCCCCGATCACCGCCGCTTCCCGGTCTCAGCCCGATCCTAAGCGGCGGACGCGCCGGACGGAAGCCCTCAACCCTTGGGTGTGAAGCGCAACGACAGGCAGGACATTCCGCCGTCCAGCTTGGCACATTCGCTGTTGCCGACCTCGCGCAGGGTATAGCCCGCCTTGGCGATGCGTTCGGCAGTCCGCGGGAAACCGGCGGGCACGATGACGAGGTCGTTGAAGCGGATCGAGTTCGCCGCAGCCTCTTCCCCTTCGGCTACGGGGATCACCCGGTAGCCCTCGAAGCAGCCCGAGGCGGCAAGGCGATCGGTCGAAAGGATCGTCTCGGCATCGAGGAGCGAGCAGTCGGTCTTGAAATGCAGCACACCGGGCGGGGTGAAGACCTCGCGCACCGTATGACCCCAGGGGGCGACCTTGCGGGTCAATTCGGCGATGCCGGCGGCGTTGGTGCGGGCAGACCGGCCGACGAGGATCTCGCGCTCGGTCGTCAGGATGTCGCCACCCTCGATGAAGCTGTCGGGCCCGTCGATGGCGACGACCTCGGCATAAAGCGCCTTCAGGTGCGGCGCCATCTCGGCTGCCTCACCCAGGCGCGAGGGGGCGCCGGGGCGCATGACCACGGCGCCTTGCGGCAGGCAAAGCGCGGTGTCCTCGACAAAGACCGAATCCGGATAGGCCTCGAGCGGGTCGAGTTCGATCACCGTCGCGCCGGTCGAGCGGAGGGCGGTGACGTAATCGGCGTGATGGCCAAGCATCGCCGCCAGATCGGGTGCACCCGTATCGACCGCGCGAAGCCCGCCGGTGATGCTGGCCCCCGGACGGCGGGTGATCGCATGGGTGAAGCGGTAGGAACGGTCAGACATGAAGTTGCTCCGGCTGGGATCGCTCCCCGCGTAGCGTGGTCGCCCGTCCGCCGCAAGTCGTGTGGTCTAGCCCTTCACTGCCCGGGCGATGCCGATCAGGATCGCGGCGCCGATGACTCCGGCGATCAGATTGCCGATGATCCCGCCGAAACTGACGCCGAGCAAGCCGAACAGGAAGCTTGCGACGATCGCACCGACAATGCCGAGCACAATGTTCATCAGGATGCCCGTCGAGCTTTTCATCAGCGACGAGGCGATCCAGCCGGCAAGTCCGCCGACAATGATTGCCGCAATCCAGCCCATGCCTGCCATGTCCGTCTCCATCCTTATGGTCTAGCCCTGCATCAAGGATGGACCTGACAGCGAAAAAGTCGAGTCTTTCGCCGCAGCTTGCGTGGCGAGCGGAAGAAGGCCATGCCAGCGTCTAGCGCAACTGGGCCTGCATTTGACTGGCATGTGATGAGACTGGTCGGTTTGATATGTCGCGGTTGCTTCTTTAGGGCCGGGTTTGGCATGCTTGCCTGCCCTGGCTGCCGGCAATCGTGCAGAATTCGAGTCACAGGGCGGCCGCCCCGTTTCGAATGAACCGGGGCAGCTTAAGGTCTAGCGTTTCCCGTAATAGGTGCCCACGACATGTTCGGCTTCCGCGAAGAAGAGCCACCGTGCGGCAAAGGCGCCGATGAGGTGGAAAAGAACCGCGGGGATCATCGCAACCAACCCGTCGGGCAGCAGGGCAAGGATCGGGGCGGGCAGGGCGACAGCAACCACCGCAATCATGCGCAGCTTGCGGGAATGCTTGCGTCCGACAACGTGGATCATCTCGCGCAGAAGATAGTTCCCGGCGGTATGGGCCTGCTCGAAGACGCGCACGCTGCCGATGGCGCCCAGACCGGTTGCGCTGCCGAGCGTCGCGCCGGCCTCGGCAAAGCGGCGGTCGCCGCGGACGAAGGAGAAGGCCAGCAGGAAAGCCAGCGCCAGGCTGAGCACTTCGCCTGCAAGCGGCAGGTCGCTCAGGAGGACACCCCCGGTCAGGGCAAAGCCGAAGAAGAGCGCGGGCGTGGTCCAGAAGTTCCAGCGCGGCACCGTCTTCAATTGGGCATAGATCATCGAGGTGCAGCCGATGGTGGCCAGGCAGAGAAGGGCCGCGACCAGGCCCAGCAGGCCGGGCCGCGCGCCACCCATCGCCCCGAGTGCCACCGGCGCGGTGCCCAGCAGCGCGAGGACCGCCGCCCAGCCCTCACGGCTGAGCCAGCTGGTGCGCCATTGGGTGAAAGCGCGGATCGCGCGTTCCGGGTGGCCGAGATGGAAGGTCGATGCAATCAGGCCGCCGACGGCAAGACCATAGCCGACGGCGAAGGCAAGGAACCCGCCGATGCCCTGCGGCAGGGCCAACCCGAGGTTCAGGCAGGTGAGAAAGCCGAACCCGAGGCCCGAGAGCACGGTGAAAAGGATGACGGAAGGAGCGGGATGCATTCAGATCTTTCCCAGCATGCGATCGAGCCAGCCGGCAAAGCCGGTCGCCTGGATGTCGAGAAGCGGTGCCAGCGGCGAAGCGGCCTCGGGCGGTCCCTTGCGGCGCGGTGGCAGGTACCTGTTGGTCGGCTTCGTTCCCATCTCGGGCATCAGTTCGAAACCGCCGCGCTCGGCCGTGAGGCGGCTTACCTTGCTGTCAGGATCGGCGAAGTCGCCGAAATGCCGCGCGCCGGTCGGGCAGGTGCGGACGCAGGCGGGCTCGCGGTCTTCCTCGGGCAGGTTTTCGTTGTAGATGCGGTCGACGCAGAGGGTGCACTTCTTCATCACCCCGGCGGCGGCGTCGAGTTCCCGCGCGCCATAGGGGCAGGCCCAGGCGCAGAGGCCGCAGCCGATGCAGGCATCCTCGTTCACCAGAACGATCCCGTCCTCGACGCGCTTGTAGCTTGCCCCCGTCGGACAAACGGTAACGCAGGGTGCCGCCTCGCAATGCAGGCAGGAGCGCGGGAAGTTGACGATCTGGGCCGGACCGGCCTCGGGCTGCACCTCGTAGGCGTGAACCCGGTTGAGGAAGGTCCCGGACGGATCCGAGCCATAAGGGTCCTGGTCAGACAGCGGCACGCCATAGCCCTGGTCGTTCCAGCCCTTGCAGGCGGTCACGCAGGCCTGACAGCCGACGCAGGTATCAAGATCGACGACGAGTCCGAGCTTCTTTCCGGTCGTGGCGGGCAATTGTGTCATGTGCGGCCTCCCGGGAAGGGCAAGGTCGGGAAGTTCGGCTGGACGATTTCCTCCGGCTCCACCCGCTCGATCCTGACGCGCAGGTCGAACCAGGCGGCCTGCCCGGTGACGGGGTCCGAGTTCGACCAGCGCATGCCATCACCCTGTTCGGGCAGAAGCTCCGAGATCAGGTGGTTCAAGAGGAACCCTTTCGTCCCCTCGGTCGCATCCTTGTCCAGAGCCCAGGCCCCCCGGCGTTTGCCGATGGCGTTCCAGGTCCAGACGGTATTCTCGTTCAGAGCCGCCATATGCGCGACCGGAACGGTGATCGTGCCGGAAGGCGAGGTCACCCTCGCCCAGTCGCCGTCGCGGAAGCCCTGCTCGCGCCAGATCTTCGTCGGGACATAGAGATAGTTCTTCCCGGTGATCTGCCGCAGCCAGGCGTTCTGGCTGCCCCAGCTGTGATACATGTGCATCGGCCGCTGCGTCAGGGCGTGGACCGGATAGGCCTCGCCTGCCGTCTCGCCATAGGGCGGATACCAGAGGGGCAGCGGGTCCATCGCCACCTTCAGCCGCGCGCGCAGGTGATCGGGGGGCTGGGGATGGCCATGCCCCTCGGCCGCAAGCTGGAACCGGCGCATCGGCTCGGACCAGAGGCTGAAGAGATAGGGCTGCGGGCTTTCGTAGAAGCCGGTTGCAACAGCCCAGTCCTGATAGGCCGCGTTCCAGGGTTTGTAGAAGGCGGCCTCTTCCGGGACATGCGCCTGGAAAAAACTCCCGTTCTCGATGTAGCGCCTTACCTGGTCGGGGTTCGGGGCGCCCCGTCCGACCTGATCACCATTGCCGCGGAAGCCCATCAGCGGCCCGACGCCGGGGCGGCGCTGGTGGTTGGCGATGTAGTCGGCATAGTCGCGATAGAGCGGCTTGCCCTCTGGAGTCACGAAGCCCGGCAGACCCAGTCGTGCGCCTAGGTCGATCAGCACCGACTGGAAGCCGCGCACGTCGCGGTCAGGCTCGACCACCGGCCAGCGGATGGCGTCGCCCGCGGCGTCGGGCTCGCTGATCGGACGGTCCAGAAGGCTGATGCAGTCGTGGCGCTCGACATAGGTCGTGTCGGGCAGGATCAGGTCGGCATAGGCCACCGTCTCGGAGGCATAGGCGTCGGAATAGATGATGCGCGGGATGATGTATTCGCCATCCTCGCCCTTGGCCGTCAGCATCTCCATGACCTTCTCGGTGTTCATGGAGGAGTTCCAGGCCATGTTCGCCATATAGAGGAACAGCGTATCGATCCGGTAGGGATCGCCAGCAGCAGCGTTCGGGATGACCATGTGCATCAGGCCATGGGCCGAGAACGGGTTCTCCCAGCTGAATCCCTTGTCGATCCGCGCCGGGCTGCCATCGGACTTGAGCGCAAGTTGCTCGGGCGAGCGGACATAGCCCAGATGCGGGCCGGACAGCGGCTTGCCCGGCACCGCCTCGAAATGCGGGGTCGGATGGGCCTCGACGGGCTTCGGATAGGGGGGCTTCATCCGCCAGCTTCCGGGCGTCTCGACCGCGCCGAGCAGGATTTGCAGCAGGTGCAGGGCGCGGGCCGTCTGGAAGCCGTTCGAATGGGCCGAGATCCCGCGCATGGCATGGAACGAGACCGGCCGCCCGGGCATGGTCTTGTGGGTGTTGCCCCGGAAATCCGTCCATTCCCGATCGAGCACGATCGCCTCGTCGAAGGCCACTCGCGCCAGTTCCGCCGCCAGCCCCCGGATCCGTGCCGCCGGGATGCCGACCGTCTCCGCCACCGTCTCGGGGGCGTAGTCTGGGGACAGGTAACGTTCGGCCAGGTGCTGGAAGACTGTCCGATGCCCTTGCCAGACTGCACCCACATCAGGCTCCACCCCCTTGCCGTCCCACGGTGCCGGCATCTGGGTACGCCGGTCGATGACGAAGGGCTGGCTCTCGGCGTTCTTTACGAAGAGGCCCTTCGTCGGGCCCTCGGTGGCATCGACCAGGTAGGCCGCATTGGTGAACTGCGCGAGGTATTCGAGATCGACCTTGCCCGCCTCGAGCAGGCAATGGATCAGCGACAGGATCAGCAGCCCATCCGTCCCCGGCGTGACCGCCAGCCAGTCATCCGCCACCGCGTTGTAGCCGGTGCGGATCGGGTTGACCGAGACGATCTTCGCGCCCCGCGCCTTCAGCTTGCCGATGCCGATCTTGATCGGGTTGCTGTCATGGTCCTCGGCCACGCCGAAGAGGACGAACATCTTCGTCCGCTCCCAGTCCGGCGCGCCGAATTCCCAAAAGGCGCCGCCCATCGTGTAGATGCCGCCCGCCGCCATGTTGACCGAGCAGAAGCCGCCATGCGCGGCATAGTTCGGCGTCCCGAAGCCCTGCGCCCAGAACCCCGTCAGGCTCTGGCTCTGGTCGCGCCCGGTGAAGAAGGCGAGCTTCTCTGGCGCCGTCTCGCGGAGGGGCTTCATCCAGCTTACCGCCAGCTCCAGCGCCTCGTCCCACGAGATCGGCTTGAACGCCCCCGACCCGCGCGGGCCGACCCGGCGCAGCGGCTGGCTCAGCCGCGAGGGCGCGGTGATCTGCTTGATCCCCGACGCCCCCTTGCCGCAGAGCACGCCCTTGTTGATCGGATGGTCGCGGTTGCCCTCGATATAGCTGACCTTGCCCGACTTGAGATGGACATTGATCCCGCAGCGGCAGGCGCACATGTAGCAGGTCGTTTTTCGCACTTCGTCCGAGACGGCGGGCGAGACGTTGAGGATCGGCTGGGTCGCTGTCATGTCACTTCCATTCCTGCCGGGACATCCCCTTGTGCCAGCCGTACGATGCATGCATCAAGGCCCGTAATGGGCCTGTCCGAACGAGAGCATCGCGAAATGTCACAGCAGATCCATCTTGAAAGGGGCACGGCCAGCCAGATGATGGCAAAGGCGGAGCTGACCACGCGGTTTCTCAAGGCGATTTCCCATCCCGCGCGTCTGGTGATCCTTTGCCGTCTCGCTGAGGCGCCGGCCAATGTCGGCGAACTGGAAGACTTCGCCGGTCTGCCGCAATCGGAAGTGTCGAAGCACCTGGCACGGCTGCGCGGCGATGGATTGGTCAGGGCCGAACGCAACGGCCGGGCCCGGACCTACGCCCTGTCCGAGCCGCGATCGGCGCGTGTCATGCAGGTTCTGTATCATGAGTTCTGCGCCGGGGAGCCGGATCAGCCGGAACGCTGATCGGTCCCATGAGCCGCCGTGTGCGATGGCGAAGACAAGGACATTCCGATGGAATTCCACCAAGGCCTCGCGCTTGGCGACCGGGCTTTCGATCACCTGACCGGTCGCGCCCCGCCGCGCAACTGGGTCAGAAATGCCTGTGCCGCCACGGAAAGGCGCTTGCCGCTGAGATAGGCAACGTACCAGCGGCGGAGGATCGGAAAACCCTCGACGTCAAGCTGCTTCAGGACCCCGACCTTCAGCTCAAGCTCGACGGTCCCACGCGACAGCACCGCGAGCCCGAGACCGGCCGCCGCGGCCTGCTTGATGGCCTCGTTTGCTCCAAGCTCCATCCTTACGCTCGGACGAAGCCCGGCGCCGGAAAAGAACCTCTCGGCCGCGATCCGGGTCCCTGATCCCGTCTCCCGCATCAGGAAGGGCTGATCGCGCAAGTCACCGACGACAAGACCTTTTCGGGAGGCGAGCGGATGATCGGGAGCGGCGACAAGAACAAGGGGATTGTCGGCGAACGGCTCGGCAATGATGTCAAGATTGTCCGGCGGAGTTCCGAGGATATAGAGGTCGTCCTCGTTGTTGGTGAGGCGACCGAGCAATTCCTCTCGGTTCCAGACATTCAGGACGACATCGATACCCGGATGCTGCGCGCAGAAGACGCCCAGCCGTGCAGGTACGTCGTACTTCGCCGTCGAGACGATGGAGATGCGCAAGCGCCCGCGGGACAGGCCGCGAAGATCTGCAAGCGCCTGATCCATGCGCCCGGCCTCGCTAAGGATCGTCCGGGCGCTGTCGAGGACGAGCCGACCCGCGTCGGTCAGGAACAGCCGCTTGCCGATGCGCTCTATGATCGGGGTGCCGACGCTGTCCTCCAGCTGGCGCACCTGGGTGAAGACGGCGGGCTGGGTCAGGTTCAACTCTTCCGCCGCGCGGGTGTAGGACAGGGTCCGTGCCACGCCGCAGAAGATCTCGAGCTGGCGGAGGGAGTAACGCATAATCATAAACTATGGCATATTCTTATCCTAAGAACTATTCATTTTGATAAATTCATCAGTTCCCCCACTCTCCTCGTTGTCTCGACGGCCCGCAGGCGCCGGGACCTGTCTTTGGGAGGAGAACCGGGATGAACACCCAGCCGCGGAAGAAATACGACGCTGGCGTCAAGGATTACCGCTCGACCTATTGGGAGCCGGAGTATCAGGTGAAGGAGACCGATATCCTCGCCGTCTTCAAGGTTATCCCGCAGGCAGGTGTTCCCCGTGAAGAGGCCGCGGCCGCGGTTGCCGCCGAAAGCTCGACCGGAACCTGGACCACCGTCTGGACCGACCTCCTGACCGATCTCGATCACTACAAGGGGCGGGCTTACCGGGTCGAGGATGTGCCGGGATCCGACGACGCCTTCTACGCTTTCGTCGCCTATCCCGCCGACCTGTTCGAGGAAGGCTCGGTCGTCAACGTCTTCACCTCGCTCGTCGGCAATGTCTTCGGCTTCAAGGCCGTGCGCTCTCTGCGCCTCGAGGACGTGCGTTTCCCGATCTGGTTCGTGAAGACCTGCTTCGGTCCGCCCCACGGCATCCAGGTCGAGCGCGACAAGATGGACAAATACGGCCGCCCGCTGCTTGGCTGCACCATCAAGCCGAAGCTCGGCCTGTCGGCCAAGAACTATGGCCGCGCCGTCTACGAATGCCTGCGCGGAGGTCTCGACTTCACCAAGGACGACGAGAACGTCAACAGCCAGCCCTTCATGCGCTGGCGCGACCGTTTCCTGTTCTGCCAGGAAGCCATCGACAAGTCCGAAGCCGAGACGGGGGAGCGCAAGGGTCACTACATGAACGTGACGGCGCCCACGATCGAGGACATGTTCAAGCGCGCCGAGTTCGCCAAGGAACTCAACACTCCGATCATCATGTCGGACTACATCACCCTTGGCTGGGCCGCCCACAACTCGCTGTCGAAATGGTGCCGCGACAACGGAATGCTGCTGCACGTCCACCGCGCCATGCATGCGGTGATCGACCGGAACCCGAACCACGGCATCAATTTCCGGGTTCTGGCGAAACTGCTGCGGCTTTTGGGCGGCGATCACCTGCATTCAGGGACCGTGGTCGGCAAGCTTGAAGGCGACCGCGAAGCGACGCTCGGCTGGATCGACCTGATGCGCGACCGCTTCATCAAGGAGGATCGCGCCCGCGGGATCTTCTTCGACCAGGACTGGGGATCCATGCCCGGCGTGTTCCCGGTCGCCTCCGGCGGGATCCATGTCTGGCACATGCCGGCGCTGGTGGCGATTTTCGGCAATGACTCGGTGCTGCAATTCGGCGGCGGCACGCTTGGCCACCCCTGGGGCAACGCGGCAGGCGCCGCCGCGAACCGGGTGGCGCTGGAGGCCTGTGTCCAGGCCCGCAACGAGGGCCGGCAGCTTGAAAAGGAAGGCAAGGACATCCTGACCAAGGCCGCGAAACACAGCCCGGAACTCAAGATCGCCATGGAGACATGGAAGGAGATCAAATTCGAGTTCGACACCGTGGACAAGCTGGACGTGCAGCACCGCTGACCGGCCCGGAACAGGAAAGGATCCTCAAGATGAGCACAGTTCAGGATTATCCCTCGCGCCTGTCCGACCCGGCCAGCCGCAAGATGGGCACGTTCTCCTACCTGCCCGAGATGTCGAAGGACGAGATCCGCAAGCAGGTGGAATGGATCGTCAAGAATGGCTGGAACCCGGCCATCGAACATACCGAACCGGAATTCGCCTCGGGCTACTACTGGTACATGTGGAAGTTGCCGATGTTCGGCGAAACCGATGTCGACGCGATCATGGCCGAGCTCGAGGCCTGCCACGCCGCCAACCCGGACAACCATGTGCGGCTGATCGGCTACAACAACTTCACCCAGTCGCAGGGGGCGAACATGGTCGTCTATCGCGGCATGCCGGTCTGACGCGAGACGGGGAGGACCGCCATGCGCGGTCCCTCCGACAGCCGGGAGGGGAGCGATGAAGGATCTGACGGACCAGCACAGACTGACCGAAGAGCCGTGGTACCGCCCCACCGGCGACGAGGTTTCCCTTTTCACTGCGGCTTACGAGGCCCGGATGCCGGTCATGCTCAAGGGGCCGACCGGCTGCGGCAAGACCCGCTTCGTCGAGCATATGGCCTGGCGTCTGCAGCGCCCGCTTGTCACCGTGGCCTGCAACGAGGACATGACTGCCTCTGACCTGGTCGGCCGGTTCCTTTTGGATGCCGAAGGGACGCGCTGGCAGGACGGACCGCTGACCTTTGCGGCCCGCCATGGCGCCATCTGCTATCTCGACGAGGTGGTGGAGGCCCGGCAGGACACGACCGTCGTCATCCATCCCTTGACCGACAACCGCCGGGTGCTGCCGCTGGAAAAGAAGGGCGAGCTTCTGCGCGCCCATCCCGACTTCTTCCTCGTCATCAGCTACAACCCCGGCTACCAGTCCCTGATGAAAGACCTCAAGCAGTCGACGAAGCAGCGCTTCGGCGCGCTGGATTTCACCTGGCCCGAAGCCTCCGTCGAGGCCGAGATCGTGCGGCATGAAAGCGGCGTCGATCAGGGGACGGCCGAGCGGCTAGTCCAGATCGGCGAACGGGCGCGCAATCTGAAGGGCCACGGTCTGGACGAGGGGATCTCGACCCGGATGCTGATCCATGCGGGCATGCTGATCGCCCGGGGCGTGCCCCCGGTAGCGGCTTGCACAATGGCGCTCGTCCGGCCGATCACCGACGATCCTGACATGCGGGACGCGCTCGATGCAGCCGTCGCAACCTATTTCTGATCCGGGCCGCCTGCCCGCCGGGTTCGAACACCTGTCGCCCGCACTGTCGGCAGCGCTGGCCAGCGCGTTGCCCGAGGCGCGGCGGCGGCTCAGCCCCCGCGGGCTGGACGGCTGGTTGACGGGTCTCGACTCTCTGCTCCGCATCGGCCGCGGTGATCCGGTTGGGCTGGCCTGGATCGAGGCGATGCCGCGCGTCGCCCGCGACCTGGGCGAGGATATCCTCGCCGAAAGCGCCGCTGCCTGCCTTGGCTTCGCCTCGCGCACCTCGGGGGCGGTGATCGAACGGATCATCGCGACCGCGCCGATCGCTGCGGCACGTCTTGGGGATGCCGGGCTCTTCCGCGACTATCTCGGATTTCTCGATCATCTCCTGGCGCGGGCGCCCCGCGGGATACGGCCGATGCTGGAGCATCTTGGCGAGCTGCTGGATGTGCTCACGCTCGGTGGCTTGCGTGCTTGGGCCGACTGGGGGGCGGAGGCGCATCGCACGGACTATCCCGAACTTGACCGCTACTTCGCCCTGGAAAGCGAGGACTCCCGCGCCGTAATGAAGCGCGAGCGCAGGGGACTTCTGCTGGTGGATGTGCAGCGACGCCTTGGCATGTACCTGCGTGCGCTTTGGGGGCGGGACTTCCTGATCCTGCCCTCGGCCGGAACGGGCGGAGCGCTGCCGGTTCCCTTCTATGAGGCGCATGCGCTGCATCTTCCGGATGCGCTTGATGACTGGAACGGCCAGCCGGCCCTTGATCTTTACCGCGCTCAGGCGGCGCATCTCGCGGCGCATCTGGCGGCAGTGCGCCGACCCTATGACGACATGGGGCTGACCCTGTTGCAACAGATCGCCGTGGGGCTCGTCGAGGACGCGTGCGTCGAGGCGCTGGCGATTGTGCGCTTTCCGCGGCTCCGGGATCTCTGGTCGCGCTTCCTTGGCGTGACGGGGCAGGGGATCGCCGCACAATTCGACCGGATCGCGCAAGCCCTGCTGCTGCCGGGGGCGGTGCAGGACGATCCGCTCGCCGCCTGGGCGCAGGCGGAATTTGCGGCTCTTGACCTGCGCGACCAGGATGCGGCGTTTGCCTTCGGGCTTGCTTTGGCCGAACGGATGTCGGGCCTGCCGTTTTCGCCGCATCGCGATCGCCCGTCCTGCCCCTATCGCTGCGACAACCGCCTGCTCTGGGACAATGACGAGTTCGGCTTCGACCGTGTCCTTGCCGCGCCTCCCGAGCAGGTCCGCAGATATGTCTCGGTCAGCGAGATGGTGAACGAGGTCGAGGTCGAAACCGCCGGCGACGATGCGCAGGAGGTCTGGGTGCAAGCCTCGGAGTTTCTTGACGACGACGGGACGAGCTTCAATGACCGCAAGGGGAAACCGGCCATCTCTCCGCCGGTGATGTATGACGAGTTCGACTACCGCATCCAGTTGCCACGCCCGGCCTGGGTAACGCTGCGCGAGCGCCGCCCACAACTCGGCGATCCCCTGCTTGCGGAGAGGGTGCTCGATCAGCATCGCCCGGTCATGCAGCGCCTGCGCTACCTCATCGACGCCATGCGTCCCGAAGGGATTCAGCGCATCCGCAAGCTGGAAGAGGGCGACGACCTCGACCTGAACGCGGCTGTGCTTGCAGCGGTTGACCGACGCTGCGGCCACGATCCCGACCCGCGGGTGATGATACGCCACCTGCGCCGAACCCGAGACACCGCCGTGCTTTTGCTGCTCGACCTGTCGGAATCGACCAACGACCCCACGGCGGTGCCGGACCAGACCGTGCTCGACCTGACCAAGGCCGCCGCCGTCCTGCTGGCCGAGGCGATCCACCGGGTTGGCGACCGTTTCGCTGTCCATGGATTTTGTTCGGACGGGCGCGACGATGTGCAGTATCAACGGTTCAAGGATTTCGACCGCCCCTGGGACCCCTTGGCCAAGGCGCGGCTCGCAGGGGCCGAAGGAAGGCTTTCGACGCGGATGGGTGCGGCGATCCGGCACGCGACCGCACTGATGACGCCGTTGAAATCGGCGCGCAAGCTGATGCTGATGGTGACCGACGGGGAACCCGCCGACATCGACGTGCGCGATCCGCTCTACCTGCGCGCCGATGCACGCGCGGCGGTGGAAGAGGCGGTGCGGCGCGGGATCACCCCGTTCTGCCTGACGCTCGATCCTGGCGCAGACAGCTACTCCGCCCGCATCTTCGGATCCCGCAACGTCGCAGTCCTGGACCGGGTCGAGCGCCTGCCCGAACGTTTGCCGCAGCTTTATGCCCGGCTTACTCGCTGACAGGCACGCGCGGCAGAAACGTGCCGTTCATGGCCCCGATCGCGGCCTCGATCCGCTCTGCTACGGGGCTGACCGGGGCGTGAAGCGGGGTGACCAGATACCAGTGTCGCATCACCGGCAATCCCCGGCCTCTCAATGCCACCAGCCGCCCGGTCCGCATTTCTTCGCAGACGGTGTGGAGCGACAGGAAAGCGATACCGAGCCCCGCCAGGACGGCCTGCTTGATCGTCTCGTTTGAGTCCATCTCCAGCATGCGGACGGGCTGGCCCTGCACCAGCTGGTCGAGGAAGCGTTGCATCAGGATGCGCGTGCCCGAACCTTCCTCGCGCGCAAGGAATGTCTCCGAGGCCAGCGCGGCGGGGTCGAAGCCGTCATGGGTGGCAAGCGGATGGGTTGGTGGCAGGATCACCCCGTGGGGATGGGGGCCGAGCGGCACGGCGCGCACCTCAGGCTGGCGGGGCGGACGGCCCATGATCGCCAGATCGCAGCGGCCCAGCTGCAGATCGGCAATCACCATTTCCCGGTTGCCGACGCGCAAGGTTGTCTCGACTTCAGGATGGCTCCGTTGCAGCTCGCGCACCAGCCCGGGCGCGAAATACTTGGCGGTCGACACGACCGACAGGCTGATGTGACCGATCTTGCCGGACGATCGCGCCCGGATCGTTGCTGCCGCCTGCGACAGAATGGACTCGATCCGCTCCGCCGCCAAAAGCATGTCCTCGCCCTCAGCTGTCAGCTTCAGCCTGCCGCCCTCGCCCGATCGGGTCAGCACCTCATGCCCGACCGCGACCTCCAAGTTCCTGATCTGGCTATGAATTGCTGGAGGCGTCAGGCCAAGCCGATCCGCTGCGGAGGTTAGAGAACCAAGCTCGGCCACGGAACGCAGGGCCCGAAGCTGCTTCAGCGTTACCGCGTCGATCCGAGGCATATTAGATTTTCCTGAAAGAAGATAATCTCTAATTAAATTTCATTTATATGCGTTTCGCACAAGTCTCATCAGGCGGTCGCTGGTTAGAGGAGCATCATGCCGGACAATCTCGACAGGGTGCCCGCGGGCACCGATGCGGTCCAAGCCGATACCGTCGATCGCATAGCGGGCGTCTGCGCCGCGATTGCCAGGCGCATCGCCCGCAGCGGTATCGCAGAGGATCTCGGCGCGTCCCGAGGCACCAACACGGATGGCGACACCCAGAAGGCGCTGGACGTCATCGCGGACGAGGCCTTTGTCGCGGCACTGAAGACATCCGCCGTGCGCTACTATGCGTCCGAGGAACAGGACGAGGTCATCACCCTCGATCCCTCCGGGACGCTTGCGCTGGCGATCGACCCGCTCGATGGGTCCTCGAACATCGACACCAACGCCTCGATCGGGTCGATCTTTGCCATTTACCGCGCGGCAGGTTCCCCAGACACCAGCTTCCTTCGCCCGGGGCGTGAGATCCTTGCGGCGGGCTATGCGATCTACGGGCCGCAATGCTGCCTGATGGTCAGCTTTGGCGAGGGCGTGCTGAAATACGTGCTCGACCCCGAGACCGGACGTTTCACCCTGCTGGGCCGCATCCCCGACATTCCCGCCGAGGCGCAGGAATATGCGATCAACGCCTCGAACTATCGCCACTGGCCCGCGCCGATCCGCGCCTATGTCGACGACCGCGTGGCCGGCACGGAAGGACCGGCGGGGCGCAACTTCAACATGCGCTGGATCGCCTCGCTCGTGGCCGAGACCCACCGCATCATGACCCGCGGCGGAATCTTCCTTTATCCGAAGGACAGCCGGAAGGGCTACGAGAACGGACGCCTCCGGCTGGTCTACGAATGTGCGCCGATCGCGTTCCTTGTCGAACAGGCCGGGGGGCGTGCAACCGACGGGATCAACGCGATTCTCGACGCGGTGCCGCTGACACTGCACGCCCGTACCCCCTTCGTCTTCGGCAGCGCCAACAAGGTCATGCGGGTGGTCACCTATCACGACCTGCCCGAGCAGGAAAACGCGGCGCTCTTCAACAAGCGCGGCCTCTTCAGGGTCTGAACCATGAGCAAGACATATCCCATCATCAGCGTCACCGGGTCTTCGGGTGCTGGCACAACCACGGTGAAGACCACCTTCGACCAGATCTTCCGCCGCGAGGGGATCCGGGCCGTCTCGATCGAGGGCGATGCCTTCCATCGCTTCAATCGCGCCGAGATGCGCACCATCCTGCAGCAGAAGCTGGAAGAGGGCGACCAGACCTTCTCGCATTTCTCCTACGAAGCGAACGAACTTGGCGAGCTGGAGCGGGTGTTCAGCGAATATGGCGCGACGGGCAAGGGCCGGACCCGCCACTACGTCCATGACGCGGGTGAGGCTGAACGCCACGGCGTGTCGCCGGGCGAGTTCACGGCCTGGGCCCCGTTCGAGGACGGAACCGATCTGCTGTTCTACGAGGGCCTGCACGGGGCGGTGAAGACCGACGACATCAACATTTCTGGTCATGCCGACCTAAAGATCGGCGTGGTGCCGGTCATAAACCTCGAATGGACCCAGAAGATCCACCGCGACCGCGCCGCGCGCGGCTATTCGACCGAGGCCGTGACCGACACGATCCTGCGCCGGATGCACGCCTACGTGCATTGCATCTGCCCGCAATTCACCGAGACCGACATCAACTTCCAGCGGGTGCCGGTGGTCGACACCTCGAACCCGTTCATCGCCCGCTGGATCCCGACGCCGGACGAAAGCCTGATCGTCATCCGCTTCCGCAACCCGCGTGGCATCGACTTCCCTTACCTCACCTCGATGATCGCCGGGTCCTGGATGAGCCGGGCGAACTCGATCGTGATCCCGGGGAACAAGCAGGACCTCGCGATGCAGCTGATCCTGACCCCGCTGATCGAGCGGCTGGTTTCCACCGCGCGCAAGCTGCGCGCCTGACAGGAGGGGATGCGATGAACGCCCAGATCCGCCCGGCCGACGAAAGGACCATGGCCAACGCCATCCGCGCCCTGGCGATGGATGCGGTGCAGGCCGCCAACTCTGGCCATCCCGGCATGCCCATGGGCATGGCCGACGTGGCGACGGTGCTGTTCAACCGCTTCGTCACGATCGACCCGACCCATGCCGGCTGGCCTAACCGCGACCGCTTCGTGCTGTCGGCCGGTCACGGCTCGATGCTGCTCTACGCGATCAACCACCTGCTCGGCTATGACGACATGGGCATGGACCAGATCCGCGCTTTCCGCCAGCTGGGCAGCCGGACCGCCGGCCACCCGGAATACGGCCATGCCAAGGGGATCGAGGTCACGACCGGCCCGCTCGGGCAGGGCATCGCGACCGCGGTCGGCATTGCGCTGGCCGAGCGTCTGGGGAACGCCCGCTTCCCCGATCTGGTCGATCACTGGACATGGGTGATTGCCGGCGACGGCTGCCTGATGGAGGGGATCAGCCACGAGGCGATCGACATGGCCGGCCATCTCGGCCTCGGCCGGCTGGTCGTGCTGTGGGATGACAACCACATCACCATCGACGGCGATACCGCGCTTTCGACCTCGACCGACCAGATGAAGCGCTTCGCGGCGGCGGGCTGGCACGTGCTGACCTGCGATGGCCACAACGCAAGCGAGATCGGCGATGCCATCGCCGCCGCCAAGGCCGATCCGAGGCCAAGCCTGATCGCTTGCCGCACGGTGATAGGCTTCGGCGCGCCCAACAAGCAGGGCGGCCACGACGTGCACGGCGCCCCCCTCGGCGCGGCCGAGATCGAGGCGGCCCGCGCGCATCTGGGCTGGAGCCACGCGCCCTTCGACATCCCCGACGAGGTCTATGCAGCCTGGCGCCGGATCGCCGCGCGCGGGGCCGAGGCCCGGGCGGCCTGGACCTCCCGCCACAAGGCCTCGCCGAACCGCGTTTCCTTCGACGCGCATCTTGCGCGCGATCCCGCGGCGCTGATCCCGGCAATGGCCGCCTACAAGGCGCAGCTGCTGGCCGACCGGCCCAAGGTCGCCACCCGCAAGGCCAGCGAAATGGCACTGCAGGTGGTGAATGGCGCGCTGCCTTTCACCATTGGCGGCTCGGCTGACCTGACCGGGTCGAACCTGACGCGGTCAAAGACGCAGGTCTCGGTCCGCAAGGACGACTTCGCGGGCAGCTATATGCATTACGGCATCCGCGAGCACGGCATGGCGGCGGCGATGAACGGCATCGCGCTGCATGGCCTGTTCCGGCCCTACGGCGGCACGTTCATGGCTTTCGCCGATTACAGCCGCCCGGCGATCCGGCTGGGAGCGCTGATGGGTGTGCCGGTCGTCCATGTGATGACGCATGACTCGATCGGCCTGGGTGAGGATGGCCCGACGCACCAGCCGGTCGAGCATCTGGCCAGCCTTCGGGCGATCCCCAACCTGACGGTGATCCGGCCGGCCGATGCCGTGGAGACCGCCGAGGCCTGGGAAATCGCCATGGCTTCGATGGAAACGCCGGTGATGCTGGTCCTGAGCCGTCAGAACCTGCCGGTACAACGCATCTCGGCTGAGACCAACCTGACCGCGCGCGGCGCCTATCTGCTGCGCGATGCCGTCGACCGGCAGGTGACCCTGATCGCCACCGGCTCGGAGGTCGAAATTGCCGTCGCCGCTGCCGACCTGCTGGCGGCCGAAGGGATCCGCGTGGCGGTCGTCTCGGCCCCGTCCTTCGAACTGTTCGCGGCCCAGCCAGAGGCCTACCGGGCCGGAATCCTGGGATCGGCGCCCCGCATCGGCGTCGAGGCGGCGATCCGGCAGAGTTGGGATCTCATGCTTCGACCCGAGGACGGCTTCATCGGCATGACCGGCTTCGGGGCCTCGGCCCCGGCGCATCAGCTCTACGCGCATTTCGGGATCACGCCCGGGGCGGTGGTCGAAGCCGCCAGGCAGCGACTCTGAACTCGATACATCAGGAACGGAACAAGCGAATGACAGTGAAGGTTGCAATAAACGGCTTCGGCCGTATTGGGCGGAACATCCTGCGGGCGATCATCGAATCCGGGCGCACCGATATCGAGGTGGTCGCGATCAACGACCTCGGCCCGGTCGAGACCAATGCCCATCTGCTGCGCTTCGACTCCGTCCATGGCCGCTTCCCGGCCGAGGTCACGACCGGCCCCGACTGGATCGACGTCGGCCGTGGCCCGATGCAGGTCACCGCGCTCAGGAACCCCGCGGATCTTCCGTGGAGCAATGTCGATATCGTGCTCGAATGCACCGGCATCTTCACCTCGAAGGAGAAGTGCCTGCCGCATCTCGAGAATGGCTCGAAGCGGGTGCTGATCTCGGCCCCCGGCGACGGCGCGGACAAGACCATCGTCTTCGGCGTGAACCACAACGTCCTGACCCGCGACGACATCGTGGTCTCGAACGCCTCTTGCACGACGAACTGCCTGTCGCCGGTGGCCAAGGTGCTGCATGACGCGATTGGGATCGAGAAGGGGATGATGACCACCATCCATTCCTATACCGGCGACCAGCCGACGCTGGACACGATGCACAAGGACCTCTACCGCGCCCGCGCCGCGGCGCTCAGCATGATCCCGACCTCGACCGGCGCCGCCAAGGCCGTGGGCCTCGTCCTGCCGGAGCTGAAGGGCAAGCTCGACGGCTTCGCGATCCGCGTGCCGACGCCGAACGTCTCGGTCGTGGACCTGAAGTTCTTCGCCAAGCGCGCGACTTCGGTCGAGGAGATCAACGGCGCGATCCAGGCCGCCGCCGATGGCCCGCTGAAGGGCATCCTCGGCTACACCAAGTTCAAGAACGTCTCGTCCGACTTCAACCACGACCCCCATTCCTCGGTCTTCCACATGGACCAGACCAAGGTCATGGACGGCACCTTCTGCTCGATCCTCAGCTGGTACGACAACGAATGGGGCTTCTCAAACCGCATGGCCGATACCGCCGTCGCCATGGGAAAGCTCATCTGATCCCGCCTTTCCGCCGTCCGGCGGCCGCCCAGCAATCCCGGCGCCGACGCGCCCGACCCAAGAGGTTTGAACCATGGCCCTCATCACCCTTCGCCAACTCCTCGACCATGCGGCCGAGCACGGCTACGGCGTTCCCGCCTTCAACATCAACAACATGGAGCAGGGCCTTGCCATCATGGAAGCCGCCAAATCCTGCGATGCGCCGGTGATCATCCAGGCCAGCCGCGGCGCCCGGTCCTATGCCAATGACATCATGCTGTCGAAAATGATCGAGGCCTTGGCCGCGATCTATCCGCAGATCCCGCTCTGCATGCACCAGGACCACGGCAACAATGAAGCGACTTGCCTGACGGCGATCCGGCATGGCTTCACCAGCGTGATGATGGACGGCTCGCTCGAGGCCGACGCGAAGACCCCGGCGAGCTACGACTACAACGTGGCAATAACCGCCCGCGTCGCCGAGATGGCGCATTGGGTCGGCGCCTCGGTCGAGGGGGAACTGGGCGTGCTCGGCAGCCTCGAGACCGGGCAGGGCGAGGCCGAGGATGGGCACGGTGCCGAGGGCGCGCTGGATCACAGCCAGCTTCTGACCGATCCCGATCAGGCGGCGGATTTCGTCAGCCGGACCAGGGTCGATGCGCTGGCCATTGCCTGCGGTACCAGCCACGGCGCCTACAAGTTCAGCCGCAAGCCGACGGGCGACATCCTTGCGATGGACGTGATCGAGGCGATCCACAGGAAGCTGCCGAACACGCATCTGGTCATGCATGGCTCGTCCTCGGTCCCGCAGGAATTGCAGGACATCATCAACGAGTTCGGCGGTGAGATGCCCCAGACCTTTGGCGTGCCGGTCGAGGAGATCGTCCGCGGCATCCGTCACGGCGTCCGCAAGGTCAACATCGACACCGACTGCCGGATGGCGATGACCGGCCAGTTCCGCAAGATCGCGACGCAAAGCCCCAGGGAGTTCGACCCGCGCAAGTTCCTCAAGCCGGCCATGGATGCAATGCGCGACCTTTGCAAGGCTCGGCTCGAGGCCTTCGGGGCCGCCGGAAACGCCAGCAAGATCAAGGTAATTGCCATGGACGAGATGGCGAAGCGCTACAAGGCCGGCAGCATCTGACACCTTCGCCCGTCCCGACCGGGGCAGGGCATCATCGACAAGACCGGGAGACCGCCATGACCTTCGACCGCAAGATCAAGATCGCTCCTTCGATCCTTTCCGCCGACTTCGCCGATTTCGGTCGCGAGATTCAGGCGATCGAGGCCCAGGGCGCCGACTGGGTGCATGTCGACGTCATGGACGGTCACTTTGTGCCGAACCTGACCTTCGGCCCGCCGGCCGTCTCGGCCTTCCGCCGGCACGTCAAGACCTTCATGGACGTTCATCTCATGATCGCGCCGGTCGATCCCTATATCGAGGCCTATGCCAAGGCCGGGGCCGACCTTATCACGGCGCATGTCGAGGCAGGGCCGCATATCCATCGCACCCTGCAGGCAATCAAGGCGCAGGGCGTCAAGGCCGGGGTCAGTCTGAACCCCGGCACGCCGTTGTCCTCGATCGAACATGTCCTCGACCTGATCGACATGGTCCTGATCATGACAGTGAACCCGGGCTTTGGTGGACAGCAGTTCATCGCCTCCGGTCTGGAGAAGATCCGCGCCTGCCGCCGGATGATCGGCGACCGGCCGATCCATATCCAGATCGATGGCGGTATCACGCCCGAGACAGCGCCTCTGGTCGCGGCGGCGGGGGCTGACGTGCTTGTCGCGGGCTCGGCCGTGTTCAAGGGCGGCTCGGTCGCCAATCCGGAGGTCTACGGTGCGAATATCCGCGCCATCCGCGCCGCGGCGGAGAGCGCCCTTGGCTGAACCGCTCCGGGCTCTGATCTTCGACGTGGACGGCACGCTGGCCGAAACTGAAGAGCTGCACAGACGCGCCTTCAATGACGCCTTCGCTGCAGCCGGATTGGACTGGCACTGGTCGGTCGCCGATTACACGCTGCTGCTGCGGACCACCGGGGGAAAGGAACGGATCGCGCGCTTCGTTTCCGAAATGGGCGATGAGCCGGCCCAGGTCGATATCGCCGCGCTGCATCGGGACAAGACCCGGCGTTATGGCGAACTGGTCGATCAGGGCGCTTTGGTCCTGCGGCCCAGTGTCCGAACGTTGCTGTCGCAGGCCCGGTCGGTGAACCTGCATGTGGCGGTCGTGACGACCACAAGCCATCCCAATGTCGAGGCGCTCTGCCGCGCCTGTTTCGCCAAGAGCGCGGATGAGGTGTTCGACGTGATCGTCGCGGGCGACGACGTTCCAGCCAAGAAGCCGGCCCCCGACGCCTATGCCTTGGCTCTGTCCCGCCTGGGCGTGTCGCCGGCGCAGGCCGTTGCCTTCGAGGACAGCGCGAACGGCTTGCGGGCGGCGATGGCGGCCGGGCTGCGCTGCATCGTGTCTCCGGCGATATATACCCGTGACGAGGATTTCACCGGCGCTCTGGCCGTTATTCCCGATCTGGGGCAGATCGGTGGCCTTGCCGCGCTGCGCCGGTTGGTCGAACACTGTGGATAGACCCGCATGAGGAAGGAGTCCCCGATGACGATGCCGATCGTGTTCGACCTCGACGGCACGCTGCTCGACAGCGCGCCCGATCTGCACGTTGCGCTGAACAAGGTGCTGGACGAGCAGGGCGTCGCGCCGCTGACCCTCGCCGAGGCTACCGGTTTCATCGGGCACGGGATTCCGAACCTTGTCGACCGGGCGCGCCAAGCACGCGGGATCGACGCAGCGCACCAGCAAGCCATGACCGAACGGATGTTCGACCATTACCTTGCAAGCCCCGCCTCGCTTTCCCGGCTGTTTCCGGGTGTGTCCGAGGTCTTGGAGCAACTGGCCGATGCCGGGCATGCGCTTGGCCTGTGCACGAACAAGGCGCTGGCGCCGACGATGGAAATCCTGCGCGCCTTCGATCTGGACCGCCGGTTTGCCGTCGTGATCGGCGGGGACAGCATGCCCCAGAAAAAACCGGATCCCGCGCCCCTGCGGGCTGCCTTCGACAAACTGGGCCAGCCGGGCGTCTTTATCGGTGACAGCGAAGTGGATGCCGAGACTGCCGACGCGGCAAGGGTTCCCTTCGGCTTGTTCACCCTCGGCTATCGCCACAGCCCGGTCGACCGCCTGGCCCACGCCTTTGCCTTCGACGATTACCGCGATTTGCCGGGGCTCTTGCCTATCACCCGCTGATCCTGCGTCCCTGCGGGACCGATCTGGGCTTGACGCACAAGATCCGATCCATGCTGCGCCATGCGAAGAGACAGGTCTTACAACCCGATCTCTCTAGGCCCGATATGGGGGGAGATGGTGGGCGACCCTGGAATCGAACCAGGCATGGGTCTCCCCGGCGGAGTTACAGTCCGCTGCCGCACCTTGCAGCTCGTCGCCCGACGCTGGCGGGGGAATATAAGAGGCCCCCGGGAGCGTCAAGCGCGAAAACGGAGGGTTCTTGCGGAGGGCTTTCCGCTTGCGGAACGCGGGCTGGAAGTGGAAAGGTCCGCCGGAACGAAAGGGTGTCTCGCGATGAAGAAACCGGCCTGGGTGATCGAGAAGGAACGTGCCAAGCGCGCCGACGCGCGCGAAACGGTCTGGCTGTTCGGCCTTCACGCTGTGCGGGATGCGCTGATGAACCCGAAACGACAGAAACTGCGCCTCGTCCTGACCAAGAATGCCGCCGACAAGCTGGGCGACGCCATCGCGGCGGGCGGAATCGAGCCGGAAATCGTCGATCCGCGGAAATTCGACGTGCCGCTGGACGAGGGATCGGTGCACCAGGGCGCCGCGCTCGAGGCGAAGCCGCTGCACTGGGGCAGCTTGGAGGAGGTTTGCCTGACCGGCGAGGGTGCCCCGCTGGTCGTGCTGCTCGACCGGGTGACGGACCCGCACAATGTGGGCGCGGTGCTGCGCTCGGCCGAGGTGTTCGGCGCGCGCGCTGTCATCGCGCCTCACCGCCACTCGGCCCCCGAAACCGGGGCGCTCGCCAAGACCGCGAGCGGCGCGCTGGAACGTCAGCCTTATCTCAGGGTGCAGAACCTGTCGGACGCGATGGAGGCGCTGAAGGGCATGGGATTCGTCCTTCTCGGCCTGGAAGGCGAGGCGGGCGAGACTTTGGCCGAGGGGTTGGCGGCGATCGGGTCGCGGCCGGTCGGGCTGGTGCTGGGCGCCGAGGGGCCAGGTCTGCGCGAGAAGACGCGCGAAACCTGTGACCGGCTGGTGCGCATTCCCTATATGGGGGCTTTCGGATCGCTGAACGTGTCAAACGCCGCAGCGGTTTCGCTTTATGCCGCCACGTCAAGATAGGCGGCTTCACGCTTTTGCGACCTCTCTTTAATGTCTCTGAAACAGTCCCATATGAAGGTGAGGAATGGCAGGCCGGAACACCGCCGTTTCCCTTCACTGTCCCTCGTTCCACACTTGCGCCCGGATCCCAAGGTCCGGGCGCTTTTTCGTCCGAGACGCGAATGAACCCCCCAGACAGCGAAATTGCCCGCATCCTGCGCGAGACCCGCACGATCGCCCTTGTCGGCTGGTCGCCGAATCCGGCGCGGCCCAGCCACGGCGTCGCGCGCTATCTGGTGGCGCGCGGCTATCGCGTCATCCCGGTCAATCCCGGACAGGCGGGGCGCGAGGCGCTTGGCACCACGGTGCGGGCGAGCCTGGCCGAGATTGATGAACCGGTGGACATGGTCGACATCTTCCGCCGCTCGGAAGAGGTGCTCCCGGTGGTGGAGCAGGCGCTGCGCCACCTTCCGGGTCTGAAGACGATCTGGATGCAGTTGGGGGTGACCAATCCGGCGGCGGCGGGCCTGGCCGAGGCTGCCGGAGTTGATGTCGTGCAGAACCGTTGCCCGGCAATCGAGATTCCGCGACTGGGGCTGTGACCCAACGAATTTTCTGCGAAAATTCCGGGGCACACCTGATTTTTCGCAGAAAAATCGGCTACTTGCGCCCGGCTTTCTCTGCGATGCCGGACGTGCCTTCGCGACGCGCGAGTTCCGCCTCGACATCCGCAAGCGTCAGATCGCGCGCGGCAAGCATGACCAGCAGGTGGTAAAGCACATCCGCCGCCTCGGATGTCAGGCGGTCGCGGTCCCCCTTCACCGCCTCGATGATCGCCTCGATCGATTCCTCACCGAACTTCTCGGCGCATTTCTCGGGGCCGCGGGCGAGGAGCTTTGCCGTCCAGCTCGAGTCCGGATCGGCGCCTTTCCGGGCTTCTATCGTCGCAGCAAGTCGATCGAGCGCGCTCATGTCAGCCTCACCGGGATGCCTGCGGCGGCCATGTGGGCCTTGGCCTCGCCAATGGTGTAGGTGCCGAAATGGAAGATCGAGGCGGCGAGGACGGCGCTCGCATGGCCCTCGGTCACACCTTCGACGAGGTGGTCGAGGGTGCCGACGCCGCCCGATGCGATCACCGGGATCGCGACCGCATCGGCGATGGCGCGCGTCAGCGGGATGTTGAAGCCGGCCTTGGTTCCGTCGCGGTCCATCGAGGTCAACAGGATCTCGCCCGCGCCCTTGGCGGCGACGGTGCGGGCAAATTCCACCGCGTCGATGCCTGTGGGCTTGCGCCCGCCATGGGTGAAGATCTCCCACCGGCCCGGCTCGACCGTCTTGGCGTCGATCGCCACGACGATGCACTGGCTGCCGAAGCGGTCGGCGGCCTCGGCCACGACATCGGGATTGGCGACGGCGGCCGAGTTGAAGCTGACCTTGTCGGCCCCGGCAAGGAGGAGGGCACGCACATCCTCGGCCGTGCGCACGCCGCCACCCACGGTCAGCGGCATGAAGCACTGCTCGGCGGTGCGGGTGACGAGGTCGAACATCGTACCGCGGTTTTCATGCGTGGCATGGATGTCGAGGAAGGTCAGTTCGTCGGCCCCCGCCGCGTCATAGGCCTTTGCGGCTTCGACCGGATCGCCAGCGTCAATCAGGTTGACGAAGTTCACGCCCTTGACCACGCGGCCATCGGCCACGTCGAGGCAGGGGATGATGCGGGTCTTGAGCATGGGCAGGCTCCTTCGCCCCCTCTTGCCTTAATGCGGGGGCCGGGGAAAGGGGGCTTTCCGCCCCTCCTGGCCTAACGGCCAATTCACCCCCGAGGATATTTGCGAAACGTAAGAAGATGAAGAATGGAAGAGCGCGTCAGCCTGCCAGCGCGGTGATCGCCGCGCGCAGGTCGATCGCCCCGTCGTAGAGCGCGCGGCCCGAGATCGCGCCGGCGATGACGCCGGTGTCGCGGAGCGCGAGGAGGTCGGCCATCGACGAGACGCCGCCCGAGGCGATGACGGGAATCGAGACGGCGCGCGCGAGGGCGGCGGTCGCCTCGACATTCGGGCCCTGCATGGCGCCGTCGCGGTCGATGTCGGTGTAGATCAGCGCGGCGACGCCGGCATCTTCGAAGCTTTTCGCAAGGTCGGTCGCCATGACCTCGGTCTCCTCGGCCCAGCCGCGGGTGGCGACGCGGCCCTTGCGGGCGTCGATGCCGACGGCGACGTGGTCGGGGAAGGCGCGCGCGGCCTGGCGCACCAGCGACGGGTTCTCGACCGCGACCGTGCCGAGGATGACGCGGGTCAGGCCGCGGGAAAGCCAGCCCTCAATCGTGGCCATGTCACGGATGCCGCCACCAAGCTGGCAGGGAACCTTGACCCGGGCGAGGATCGCCTCGACCGCGGCGGCATTGACCGGCTTGCCGGCAAAGGCGCCGTTCAGGTCGACGAGGTGCAGCCATTCGCAGCCGGCGGCGACGAAGCTCGCAGCCTGCGCTGCCGGATCGTCACCGAAGACGGTCGCCGCCTCCATCTCGCCGCGCAGGAGCCTTACGCACTGGCCGTCCTTGAGGTCGATGGCGGGGTAAAGGATCATGGTCTGGCTCCGTCTGGCTGGCGCGGTCCCTTTGGCATGGGGCGCTGACCGGGACAAGACGCAAGGTTATGCGGGCGCTGACCCGGCGTCAGTCTTGCGTGAATCGCAGCCTGCACCCGAGGATCGTCCCATTCCTGAGGGAGGGGAATGCAATGAAAGCAGTCATGCTGGCCCTGGGGCTGGTCCTTGTGGCGACCACGGCTTCGGCCGATCCCGTCGAGGGGATTTGGAAGACCAAGCCCGACGACAACGGCCACTACGGTTACGTCCAGATCGAACCTTGCGGACCGGCCTTCTGCGGTCGTCTGGTCAAGGCCTTCGACCAGACCGGAGCCGAGATCGCCTCGCCCAATATCGGCAAGCAGATCGTCTGGGACATGGTGGCGGAGGGCGAGGGCGCCTATGGCGACGGCAAGGTCTGGAGCCCGGACCGCGACAAGACCTACAGTTCTAAGATGCAGCTCGACGGGAACAGCCTGTCGGTCTCTGGCTGTGTCCTGATGATCTGCCGCGACGGCGGCACATGGACGCGGGTGCAGTAACGAGTATGTCGGGCGCGTCATTGCGCCCGACGGTTCCTTACGGTGTCCAGCGCAGGAAGTTCGCGATCAGACGCAGTCCGGTCTTCTGGCTTTTCTCGGGGTGGAACTGTGTGCCCACCACGTTGTCCCGCCCGACGATCGCGGTAATCGGACCGGCGTAATCGACATGCGCCAGAAGATGCGCTGGATCGGCCACCCGGAAGTGGTAGCTGTGAACGAAATAGGCGTGATCACCGGTGGAGATGCCATCCAGCACCGCATGGGAGCGGTCGATGACCAGATCGTTCCAGCCCATATGCGGCACCTTCAGCGCCGGGTCTGCCGGCGTGATCCGCACCACCTCTCCGCCGATCCAGTCGAAACCCGCGGTCGGTTCATATTCCAGCCCACGCGTCGCCAGCATCTGCATGCCGATGCAGATGCCAAGGAAGGGCCGGCCCTTGACGCGCACCGCCTCTTCGATGGCTTCGTAAAGCCCGCCGTGTGACCCGAGCGCCCGCCGGCAGGCCGGGAAGGCGCCATCGCCCGGCAGCACGATCCGGTCCGCGCGGGCGACATCCTCGGGGCGGGCCGAGACGAGCACCGAACCGGCGCCGGTCTCCTGTGCCATGCGCTGAAAGGCTTTCTCGGCCGAATGCAGGTTGCCGCTTTCGTAGTCGACGAGGACGGTCAGGCTCACAGCGCGCCCTTGGTCGAGGGAATGGCGCCGTCCGCCAGCGGATCGGGCTCGACGGCCATGCGCAGGGCGCGGGCGACTGCCTTGAACGCCGCCTCGGCGATGTGGTGGCTGTTGACGCCATGGGCCATGTCGACGTGAAGCGTGATCCCGCCATGGGTGGCGAGCGCCTGGAAGAATTCGCGTACCAACTCGGTGTCGAAGGTCCCGATCTTGGGGGTCGGCAAGGTCACGTTCCAGATCAGGAAGGGCCGGCCCGACAAGTCAAGCGCGCAGCGCACCTGCGCATCGTCCATCGGCAGCGTGCATTCGCCATAACGCCGGATCCCGCGCTTGTCGCCAAGCGCCTTGGCCAGCGCCTGCCCGAGGGCGATGCCTGTATCCTCGACGGTGTGGTGGTCGTCGATATGCAGGTCGCCCTTGGCCGAGATGTCCATGTCGATCATCGAGTGGCGGGCGAGCTGGTCCAGCATGTGATCGAAGAAGCCCACGCCCGTCGCCATCCGGCGTGCGCCGGTGCCGTCGAGGTTCACGGCAACCGAGATCTCGGTCTCGGCCGTCCTGCGGCTGATCTCTGCCTTGCGCATTGGCGCCTCCGCCTGTGGTGTCAGGGCCTTATAGGCAGGACGATGTGGCGAGGAAAGGGCGCGAATGCAAAAGGCCACCCCGGAGGGTGGCCTGTTTGACTGGAGCGGGCGATGAGATTCGAACTCACGACCCTAACCTTGGCAAGGTTATGC
>CAMFII010000012.1 GCA_945952585.1 uncultured Rhodobacter sp. | reverse complement strand
CGGCCATGATCGGATCGAGGCCGGTCGTCGGCTCGTCGAAGAAGATGATCTCGGGCTCGGCGGCGATGGCGCGGGCAAGGCCCACGCGTTTCTGCATGCCGCCTGAAAGCTCCGCCGGGTAAAGGTCCGCTGTCTCGGGTTTCAGCCCGACGCGACGCAGCTTCTCGATGGCGATGGCGCGAGCCTCGGCCTTGGGTTTCTTCAGCGCGCCATGGCGCAGCCGGAACGCCACATTCTCCCAGACCCGAAGCGAGTCAAAGAGTGCAGCGCCCTGGAACAGCATCCCGAAGCGCGCCAGGAAAGCCTCGCGGTCGGCCTTGTTCACGTCCTGACCATCGAGCAGGATCTGCCCGGCATCGGGCGTAACCAGACCAAGGATGCATTTCAGCAGCACCGACTTGCCGGTTCCGGACCCGCCGATGATGACCATGCTCTGGTTGCTCGGGATGGTCAGGTTCACCCCGCGCAGCACGCGGTTCTTCCCGAAGCTTTTGTGGAGGTCGCGAAGGTCGATCATGAGGTGAAGAACAGTTCGGTCAGCAGGTAGTTCGCCGCGAAGATCAGGACCGATGCGGAAACCACCGCCCATTTCGTCGCCTGGCCGACACCCTGGGCGCCCCGGCCCGAATGCAGCCCGTGATAGCAGCCCATCAGCGCCACGATGAAGCCGAAGGCCGCCCCCTTGAAGAGGCCCGAGGTCACGTCCCAGGCCTCAAGGAAATCGGCGGTGTTCTGGAGGTAAGTGGCCGAGTTGAAGCCAAGCCGCTGCACACCCACCGCCCAGCCGCCAAGGATGCCGATGGAATCGCCCACCGCCACCAGGACCGGCACGGTCAGGAGCGCGGCCAGGACGCGCGGTACAGCCAGGTAGCGCAGGGGATCGGTCGAAAGGGTAACCAGCGCATCGACCTGCTCGGTCACCTTCATCGTCCCGATCTCGGCCGCGATGGAGGAGGCGACGCGGGCCGCCACCATCAGCCCGCCGAGCACCGGCCCAAGTTCGCGCGCCATGCCGATCGCGACGATCGAGGGGACGACGGATTCGGCGTTGAACCGCGAGCCCCCGGCATAGATCTGCAGGGCCAGCGCGCCCCCGGTGAACAGCGCGGTGAGGCCGACGACCGGCAGGCTGAACCAGCCGATCTGCATCACCGCGATCAGGAACTCGCGCGGATAGAAGGGCGGGCGGAAGAACCGGCTGACCACCGCGATGGCAAAAAGCGTGATCCGCCCCACCAGGGCTAGTCCTGCGAAACTGGCGCGGCCGAGCCGGGCAACGGGCGCGAGCAGGTTCATGCGCCGGTCCCGCTGTAGCGGCGGACATAGCGCTGCGAGAGCCCCGTGAGCATCTCGTAGCCGATGGTCCCGGCGCTGCCGGCAAGGTCGTCGATCGACTGGTTCGGCCCGAGGATGTCGAGCGCCTGCGGGGTCTCGTCGAGATGGGAAATGTCCACCGTGACGAAATCCATCGATACCCGGCCAATCAGCGGGCAGGGGATGTCGCCATGCCAGAGGACGGCCGTGTTCGAGAGGCTCCGGTGCAGCCCGTCGGCATAGCCGCCCACGACCGTGGCCGTGCGCGCCGGAGCCTCGGCGGTCCAGGTCGCGCTGTAGCCCACGGTTTCGCCGGGTTCGAGTTCGTGCACCTGAACCACCGGCAGGGACAGCGTCAGCACCCGCGCGGCGCCGTCAAAGGGCTGGCCGCCGTACAGGCCGATGCCGGGACGGGTCAGGTCGAAGTGATAGTCGGGGCCAAGCAGGATGCCCCCCGTCGCCGAGAACGACCGTGGCACGCCGGCGCCGTCGGTCAGCTCATGGAAGGCCGCCAGCTGCGCGGCGTTCATCGGATGGCCGTCCTCGTCGGAACAGGCGAGGTGGCTCATCAGAAGCTCGGGTCCCGCCTCGAGCAGGAAGGGCGCGGCGGCCTGCCATTCGGCGGCCTTCATTCCGAGACGGTTCATCCCGGTATCGATCTGCACGCCGAAGGGATGACCGGGCAGCGCCTCGAGATGGCGCGTCACCTGCTCGATCGAGTTCAGCATCGGTGTCAGGTCGAGGTCGCCGATCATCTCGGTATCGCCGGCGACATGGCCCGACAGCACGCAGATCTGCGGTCCGGGGCCAAGCGCCTGGCGCACGACGGCGCCTTCTTCGGCGATGGCGACGAAGAAGCGCCGCGCTCCGGCCTGCGCCAGCGCCCGCGCGATCCGTGGGGCGCCGAGCCCGTAGGCGTCGGCCTTGACCACCGCGGCAGTCTGCGTCTCGGGCCCGGACAGCCGATCAAGCGCACGCCAGTTGGCGGCGATCGCGTCAAGGTCGATGGTGAGGGTCGCGCTGGCCATGGCGGTGTTTTGACCGTGGGGCAGGGGAGGTCAAGCGGAAATGGCGCAAGGGCAGGCCGTCCTCGGGGGCATCGAGCCCCCTCGGACGGCGCAGCCGCGGAAACGGGCAGCACGTCGGGAAGGATGAAGAGGGCAGGAGCGCTCCGCGCGGGGGTATTTGGGCCAAGAAGAAGCCCGGCGTGGGTCAGAATCCGTCGGGGCCGTTCTGCCAGGGCTTCGCGAGGTTGCCGAAGCGCGTGAAGCGGCCTTCGAAGGCCAGTTCCACCGTGCCGATCGGGCCGTGACGCTGCTTGCCGATGATGACCTCGGCCTTGCCATGGACCTGCTCCATGATCTGCTGCCACTTGGCCATGGCTTCGAGATCGTGATCGCCCGGCTTTTCCCGCTCGCGGTAGTATTCCTCGCGGAAGACGAACATGACCACGTCCGCGTCCTGTTCGATCGAGCCGGATTCGCGCAGGTCGGAAAGCTGGGGCCGCTTGTCGTCGCGGCTTTCCACGGCGCGGGAGAGCTGACTGAGCGCGATGACCGGGATGTTCAACTCCTTGGCGATCGCCTTCAGCCCCTGCGTGATCTCGGAGACTTCCTGCACCCGGTTGTCCTTCGACGAGCCCTTGAGGAGCTGGAGGTAGTCGATGATCAGGAGGTCCAGCCCATGGGTGCGCTTCAGGCGGCGCGCGCGGGCCGCGACCTGGCTGATCGGCAGGGCCGGCGTGTCGTCGATGTAGAGCGGGCAGGATTCGAGCGCCTTTGCAGCCTCGACGAAGCGGCGGAACTCGGCCTCGGTCATGTCGCCGCGGCGGATCTGTTCGGAGGGCACTTCGGCCGCTTCCGACAAGATCCGGGCGGCAAGCTGTTCGGCCGACATTTCGAGCGAGAAGAAGCCGACGACGCCGCCCTCGACCGCGCCTTCGCCGCCATCGGGCAGGCGGCCGCGGCGGTAGGCCTTGGCGATGTTGAAGGCGACGTTGGTGGCGAGCGAGGTCTTCCCCATCGACGGCCGACCGGCGAGGATCAGGAGGTCCGAAGGGTGCAGCCCGCCGAGTTTCTTGTCGAGGTCGACGAGGCCGGTCGAGATGCCTGCAAGGCCGCCGTCGCGCTGGTAGGCTGCGTTGGCCACGTTAACGGCGTCGGTTACCGCCTTGAGAAAGCTCTGGAAACCGCGTTCGGCGACACCCTGTTCGCCCAGCTTGTAAAGCCGCTGCTCGGCTTCGATGATCTGGTCGCGCGGTTCGGAGGCGACCTCGACCTTCGCAGCCTTCGACGAGATGTCGCGGCCGAGCGCGATCAGTTCGCGGCGCACGGCGAGGTCGTAGATCATTTGGGCATAGTCGCGCGCCGCATAGGCCGAGATTGCGGCCCCGGCGAGGCGGGCAAGGTAGGCGGGTCCGCCCAGTTCCTTCAGCCCGGGATCGTCCTCGAGAAATGCCTTGAGCGTGACCGGCGAGGCCAGCGCGTTCTTCTGGATGCGGGCCGCGGCGATTTCGAAGATGCGGGCATGGACGGGGTCGAAGAAATGCTCGGCGCGAACCAGCGAGGCGATCCGGTCATAGACCTCGTTCGCCGTCAGGATCACGCCGAGCAGTTGCTGCTCGGCTTCGATATTGTGCGGCAGCGCATCTTCCCCGGTGGCCGCAACAGACGGCACCACGGAGCGCAGCGTCGCAATTTCGGTCATCTTGCCCCCCGGCCGTTCGCCTGTTCTTCGCATTTCTGCGTCTGAGCCCCGCCATCTGCCTGGCGCTGGTCGCGGCGGGTTCCGGTCTGATGCCCGTTCCGCGCGTCGCAGGCAATGCCTGATAACTCGGTGCGGAACCCGGTGGAGAACCCTGTGGATCACTCGCGCATTTAGGCCAGTCTAGCGTAACCCGTCGTCCGTTGCCACTATATCTCGAGACGGTTGCAGCGCCTTTTCCTGCCAGAACTGATGTGAACGGTGAGTCAGGTATGAGTCGTCCACAGCTTGCAGGCCCGGCATAGGCGGGTTTCAGCCAGCGCAAGGTCGGCTCTATACTTTTGCGCCTCAGCCCTTGCTGCGGGCCGCCTGCCAGGCACGCGGGTCGTTCAGGAAGGCTTCGACCTCGGTCAGCGTCGCCGCGTCGAACGCGCCGCTCGCCTTCGCCTCGGCCAGCACATCCCACCAGGTGCAAAGATGGTGCAGCGCCACGCCATGCTCGGCGAGTTTCGGCACCGTCTCGGGGAAGATGCCGTAGTAGAAGATCACCGCCGTATGGCCGCAACTGGCCCCCGTCTCGCGGATAGCGTCCACGAAGGACAGCTTCGAGCCGCCATCGGTGGTCAGGTCCTCGATCAGCAGGACGCGGTCGCCCTCGGCCATGACGCCTTCGATCCGGGCGTTGCGGCCATAGCCCTTGGGTTTCTTGCGGACATAGGTCATCGGCAGCGCCAGCCGTTCTGCCACAAGCGCGGCGAAGGGGATGCCCGCCGTCTCGCCGCCCGCGACGTTGTCGAAGGCCTCGAATCCCGCATCCCGCATCACCGTGACGGCCAGGAAATCCATCAGCGTCGAGCGGATGCGCGGAAAGCTGATGAGCTTGCGGCAATCAATATAGGTGGGCGAGGGCAGGCCGGATGCCAATGTGAACGGCGTTTCGGCATTGAAATGGACGGCCTTGATTTCCAGCAGCATCCGCGCCGTCAGGCGCGCGATTTCCTCTTTCGGCGGGAAGCTCGACGGGATCATGGGTGGTCCTTTCGCGGGAATTCAGGTCTCGACGTGCCAATGCACGGGGAAGCCGGGGTCGAAGACGGTCACGGGGCCCGCGCCGGTCAGGATCTTGGCTGGCCATTCGGCGGGGCCGGCCTTGGTCAGCGTGATCGTGCCGTCGTTCGGCGGCAGGCGATAGAAGGCGGCGCCGTTGAGGCTGGTATAGGCCTCCATCCGGTCGAGCGCGCCTTCCTCTTCGAAGACATGGGCGAGCAACGCCATCGTGTTCGTCGCGGTGAAGCAGCCGGCGCAGCCGCAGGCATGTTCCTTCAGCGCATCCACATGCGGGGCGGAATCGGTGCCGAGGAAGAAGCGCGTCTCGCCACCGGTCGCCGCCGCCCGCAGGGCCAGCCGGTGTTTCTCGCGCTTGGCGACCGGGAGGCAGTAGTAATGCGGCCGGATGCCCCCTGCGAGGATGTGGTTGCGGTTGATGATGAGGTGATGCGTGGTGATCGTCGCGCCCAAATCGCCGCCGCCCGAGCGGGCATAGGCCACGCCTTCCTCGGTGGTGATGTGCTCCATCACCACGCGCAGGCCGGGGGTCGCCCGGCGGATCGGATCGAGCACGCGGTCGATGAACACCGCCTCGCGGTCGAAGATGTCGACGGACGGATCGACCACCTCGCCATGGACGCAGAGCGGCAGGCCGATCTCGGCCATCTTCTCGAGCACTGCCCGCACCTTGCTGAAATCGCGCACGCCCGAGCTTGAATTGGTCGTGGCCCCGGCCGGATAAAGCTTCACCGCCTTCACCAGCCCGCTTGCATGGGCGGCGGCGACATCGGCAGGATCGGTGCCCTCGGTCAGGTAGAGCGTCATCAAGGGCTCGAACCGCGCGCCATCGGGCAGGGCGGCGAGGATGCGGTCGCGATAGGCGGCCGCGTCTTTCGACGTGACGACGGGCGGCACGAGGTTCGGCATGATGATCGCGCGGGCGAAGTGCCGCGCCGTTTCCGGCAGCACGCCCTGCAGCATCGCGCCATCGCGCAGATGCAGGTGGAAGTCGTCGGGACGGCGGATCGTCAGGTGCTGGGTCATGGCCTGCGGGGTAGCGCATCGCCGATCGGCTTTCCAGAGCGGATTCCGTCGCGATGTCCAAGGTCGGATTCGGAAACGCCCAATTATTGGGCGAACAAGCTGCGCAATTAGGCGGTCGCAGAGCGGCAAGCGCCGCTGCCGCCGGTTGCGCCCCGCCCGGCATGGTCCGCGATCCGGGCGCGCCCTAGCGTGGCTCCGGGACTGGAGGATCGGATGCCCGAGGATGGCGGCCTTGCCTTGGTGGATGCACCGCGCCTGCAGCGCGCGGCTGGGCTTGCGCGCGTGACGCTTGGACAGCGGGACGGTCAGGCGGTGCTTGCCGACCTTCACCAGTCGGGCTGCGCCAAGGTCTTTCTGCCGCGCGTCCACGGCCCCGTCCCCGAAGTGGTCTTCCTGAACACGGCGGGCGGTCTGACCGGCGGGGACAGGGTCGGCTTTTCGCTGTCCGTGGCGTCCGGGACGCGCGCGGTCGCGACCACCCAGACCGCCGAACGCGCCTATGCCTCGGCGGGGAACGTCGCGCGGCTGGGGGTCGACCTGACGGTCGGGGCCGGGGCGGCGCTCGACTGGCTGCCGCAGGAGACGATCCTGTTCGACCGCGCGGCGCTGGACCGGCGGACGGCCGTCACCCTTGCCGGCGAGGCGCGGCTGGTGCTGTGCGAAATGATCGGCCTCGGCCGCGCGGCGATGGGCGAGACGGTGCGGCGCATCTGGCTTTCGGACCGCCGCGAGGTTCGGCGCGACGGTCGCCCGGTGCTGGTCGAGCCGCTGCGGCTGGCGGACCAGACGCTGACGGCGGGCGCGGCCGCCCTGGGCGAGGCTCGCGCCTTTGCCACGGTGGCGCTGGTGGCGCGCGGGGCTGAAGATGCGGTTGAGCCCTTGCGCCGGCTCGCACCCGAGGGGGTCGATTGGGCCGTCTCTGGCTGGGATGGCAAATGCATCGTCCGCCTGATGGGGCCGGACCTGCGCCCGGTTAAGCGGGCGGTGGCGGCGATGCTGGACCGGATCCGGGGCAGGGCGCTGCCCCGCGTCTGGCAGATGTAGGGAAAAGGACAGGATGAACCTCACGCCCCGCGAAAAGGACAAGCTGCTCATCAGCCTTGCTGCGATGGTTGCCCGCAACCGGCTGGCGCGCGGCGTCAAGCTCAATCACCCCGAGGCGGTGGCGCTCATCACCGATTTCGTGGTCGAGGGCGCGCGTGACGGCCGCTCGGTCGCCGACCTGATGCAGGCGGGCGCCCATGTCATCACCCGCGACCAGTGCATGGAGGGGATCGCCGAAATGATCCACGACGTGCAGGTCGAGGCGACCTTTCCCGACGGGACCAAGCTCGTCACCGTCCATCACCCGATCCGCTGAGGAGGCCGCCATGATCCCCGGAGAGATTTTCCCCGCCGACGGAGAAATCGAGATCAATGCAGGCCAGCCTGTGGTCACGATGCTCGTCGCCAATACCGGTGACAGGCCGGTCCAGGTCGGCAGCCACTATCACTTTGCCGAGGTCAATCCCTTGTTGGCCTTCGACCGGGCCGAGGCGGACGGGATGCGGCTTGACCTGCCGGCGGGAACGGCGATGCGATTCGAGCCCGGTCAGATGCGCGAGGTCCGGCTGGTGCCGTATCGCGGTGCCCGTCGCGTCTTTGGGTTCAATAAGAAAGTCATGGGCGAGCTGTAGGATCGCCGCACCATCCCATCAGGAGCAGCCATGGCCCGTCGTCCCCGCTTTCCCCAGCCGACCGATTTCTTCTGGCCCGCCGTCCAGACCGGAATGATGCTGCTCGAGGCGCAGACGGTGATCGCGCTGCGGATGTGGGGCATGGCGGGCGGCCGGCCCATGGGCCCCGAAGAGCATGTCCGCATGGTCCAGGAAAAGGCCAGCGCCGCGACCGAGGCTGGCACCGCCATGATGCGGGCCGCGGACAAGGGACCCGGTGCGATGGCGTTGGCCGGGATCAAGCCGGTGCGGCGGCGAACGCGTGCCAATGTCAAGCGGCTGACCAAAGCGGCGAGTTCCGGGTGATCGAAACGGCGGAGGCCCCCGCAAGCCGCGGGAGGATATCACCGGCAGAAGGAGGAGCGACTATGACCCCGATTGATTTCTGGCGGAATTGGTGGAGCTTGTGGTTCACGCTTTGCCAGAAGCAGTTTGCCCTTCAGGGGGAAATCATGGCCTTGGCCTTTCCCACTGCCGCCGGCTCGCTTCCCAAGTCTACTGCGCTGTGCGACGTGCCCCCCGGCGCGCCTGAACCGGCTCTGGCCCCGGCGCCCCGGCGTCGCGTCCGCTGACCGGATCGGGCCGGTGCCTTCTTCTCGTCACACGGCATGCCTCACCGCCGAACTATCGCGGCGCCGCACGAAGGCGCATACTTCGGCCCGTCGGCCGGCCGTGGGGGCGCGGCCGTTTCCAGAGGGGCAACATGGCTGAGGGACCAGAAGCGGTTTCGGGGGCGGACCCCGAAGGGAAGGCACAGGCGACATCTGCAGGCGGCACCGGCATGCCCTTCAGCACCCCGGTGCTGATCCCGCCGGACGAACTGATCCGCTACATCAAGGAAGGGGCGGCCGAACAGGCCTCGGCGGCGGCGCGCGAGCGGCTGAACTTCTTCTTCACGGTGATCGGTCTGTTCCTGGCGATCGCAACTGCTATCGCCGCCGGCACCCTGTTCTCGATCCAGGACCAGATCACCAAGTCGGTGACGGAGAAGGTGGACAGCCGGCTGGCGCAGATCGAGGCTGCGCAGAAGGCGACGCTTGACAAGCTTTCTGCCGACCTTCAGGCGGCAGTCGACCTCAAGCTCAAGGGCGTGCAAGACAGCGTCGATCAGACCCGCGCCGAGCTTCAGACCTCGCTCGACAAGACGAAGGCCGACCTTCAGGCCGAGGCCCAGAGCACGCGCGCTGCCTTGCTGGCTGACGCGGCTCAGACACGCACCGATCTGGCGGGCGAGACACGGTCCATGATCAAGGACCAGACGACGGATATCGTCCTGATCCCGCTTCTCGCGGCCGAGGCCAATTCCTTTGCCCTGAAACGCGGCTACAAGGCACAGGACCGCAACCGGATCATCTCGGTGCTGCAGAGGCTGGCGCCGGAGATCGCGCAACAGCAGGGCGATGTGCAGGAAATCACCCTAAAGAAAATCACCGAGATCATCGACGCCTTTTCCGGCGCGGGCGACGACAGCGGGGTCCTGACGCTGTACGAGACGTTCAAGGACGTGCTTCCGATGCAGCCGCAGCTTTACGATCAGGTCTGCTGGGCCTTCACGCGTTCGATGCTCAGCGATCGCGATTTCCTGCGCTCGCACGGGGCGGCGCTCGATGAGATCCTCGACCGCGAATACAACATCTTCGATGTCTATTCCCGTCAGTCGCACGACATCGTCTCGCTGACGCGCCAGTTCGTCGACCAGTCCCTACCGCCCGCCGAGATCGGACGCCTGCTGACCGAAGCCGAACGGGACAGCCCCGGCATGATCCAGATCTTCTACAACATCGTGATGCAGCTACAGAAAGACGCCGAGCCGACCGGCGCCTATCCGAGCGCCTTCGGGCGTGACGAGACGGCGAGGGTGCTCGCCGGGCTGGAGCTGGCGCTGCCGAAACCCGTTCCAGAGACCGCGCAGAACTGACCCCCGCCGACCCATCCGCCCCCGACATGCTGCGAAGGAGACCCACCAATGCCCGCCAAGATTTCCCGCGCCACTTATGCCGACATGTACGGACCAACCACGGGTGACCGGGTGCGGCTGGGGGATACCGACCTTGTCATCGAAGTTGAGAAAGACCTCACAACCTACGGGGAAGAGGTGAAATTCGGCGGCGGTAAGGTGATCCGGGACGGGATGGGGCAAAGCCAGGTTTCGCGCGCGGGCGGGGCGGCGGATACGGTCATCACCAATGCGCTGATCCTTGACCATTCCGGCATCTACAAGGCTGATGTGGGCCTGCGCGACGGGCGCATCCTGAAGATCGGCAAGGCAGGTAACCCCGACACCCAGCCCGGCGTCGACATCATCATCGGGCCGGGGACCGAGATCATCGCGGGCGAGGGGCGCATCCTGACCGCGGGCGGCATGGACAGCCATATCCACTTCATCGCCCCGCAGCAGATCGAGGATGCGCTGCATTCAGGTCTGACCACCATGCTTGGCGGCGGCACTGGCCCCGCGCATGGCACGCTCGCCACCACCTGCACGCCTGGGCCGTGGCACATCATGCGGATGATGCAGGCGGCGGATGCCTTTCCGATGAACCTCGCCTTCGCGGGCAAGGGCAATGCTTCGCTGCCCGAGGGGCTCGTCGAGCAGGTCAAGGCCGGGGCCTGCGCGCTGAAACTGCACGAGGACTGGGGCACGACCCCCGGCGCCATCGACTGCTGCCTGTCGGTTGCCGACGACATGGACGTGCAGGTGATGATCCACACCGACACGCTGAACGAAAGCGGCTTCGTCGAGAACACGCTGGCCGCCATCAAGGGCCGCACCATCCACGCCTTCCATACCGAGGGCGCGGGTGGCGGCCATGCGCCGGACATCATCAAGGTCGTGGCCAGCCAGAACGTCATCCCGTCCTCGACCAACCCGACCATGCCCTACACGGTGAATACGCTCGAGGAACATCTCGACATGCTCATGGTCTGCCACCACCTCGACAAGTCGATCCCCGAGGATGTGGCCTTTGCCGAAAGCCGCATCCGCAAGGAAACCATCGCGGCCGAGGACATCCTGCACGACATGGGCGCCTTCTCGATCCTGTCCTCGGACAGCCAGGCGATGGGCCGGGTGGGCGAGGTCATCACCCGCACCTGGCAGACCGCGCACAAGATGAAGGTCCAGCGCGGGCGGCTGGCGGAGGAAACCGGGGCGAACGACAACGTCCGGGTCAAGCGCTACGTTGCCAAATACACGATCAATCCGGCCATCGCGCATGGATTGTCCACTCATATTGGATCAATCGCCGAAGGGAAACGCGCCGACCTCGTCCTGTGGTCCCCCGCCTTCTTCGGCGCCAAGCCCGACATGGTGCTGATCGGCGGCACCATCGTCGTGGCCCAGATGGGCGATCCGAACGCCTCGATCCCGACGCCGCAGCCGGTCTATACCCGCCCGATGTTCGGGGCCTTTGGCCGGTCGGTCGAGAACTCCGCGGTCATCTTTGTCAGTGAGGCGGCGCAGGCCGACGATGTGCGGGGCAAGTATGGCCTTGCCAAGCAGACGCTGGCGGTGAAGGGCACGCGCGGCATCGGCAAGTCCGACATGGTCCACAACGCGGCGACGCCGACCATCGAAGTGAACCCGGAAACCTATGAGGTGCGGGCCGATGGCGTGCTCCTGACCTGCGAGCCGGCGAAGGAGTTGCCGCTGGCGCAACGGTATTTCCTGTTCTGAGACGAATTGACTGCTTGCGAGACAGGGAAACGCGCGGCAGATTGCCCCTGATTTCAGGGACCTGCCGCACTTTCCGAAGGTGATTTCCGATGCGTTTCTTCCTGTTTGCCGCCTGCCTTGCCGCACCCGTCGCAGCGCAGGCAGGCTGCGTCACCCTTTACGACATGACGAACATGCCCGGGGCCACGCTGAAGACACAGCAGGGCTCGGTCGAGATCAGCCGTTGGGGTGGGCTCGACAACACGATGGACGAGGGCAACGCCAACTACAAGACCAAGGCCGGCAAGGTCGACCACTGGCGCATCTTTCGCAACGGCGTCTTCGAGACCGAAGAGAACTGGAGCTATGACGATCCAGCGACCGATGCGCGGATCGTCGTCACGCTCGAACGCCGGTTTTCGGGCCGCCTGCCGAGGATCGAGCCGGGCACGACCTGGAAGACCACGGTCACCGAGCGGGTCACCCGCTACAACCAGCTGACCTCGGAAGAAACCGTGTCGAAGGAGAAGGTCGCGGTCACTTACAGCTTCCTTCCAGCCCGCCAGGTCGAGATCTCGGGCTGCACCTACGAGACGATCCCTGTCGAGGCTACCTTCGCCGGCGACCAGACCCGGTTGACCCGACGTTTCATCTACTTCCCGGCCCTCCAAGCCGGCATCGTCACCCGGGAGCAGGACCATGCCGCCGGAACCGAGGTGAAGAACGGCATCACCGGCATGGCCAGCTGGAAGGAGCTGAACCCGTGACCCGTTTTCTGTTCGCCGCCGCCGCGCTCGCCCTCCTGTCCGCCCCGGCGCTGGCGGATTGCGTGACCGCCGAGAACCTCAAGGGCCACGGCATCCTCTTCACCATGGCGGACGGCAAGGTCTGGAAGGCCCGTTATGCCGGCACCAATGGCATCCGGCTGGACCAGGTGAACGGCAAGCGAGCCGACGACGCCTATATCGAGGGGCCCTACGGCGTCTATGAGGTCAAGCACGGCCACCGCGTGTACCCCAAGCGCGATTTCTGGGGCTATATCGAGCGAGATTTCCGAAAGACTCCGCCCGAGCCTGTCTCCGGGCAAGTCTGGACTTCGAAGCTGGAAGAGGATCAGGGCAGCTTCTACAGCCAGAGCCGCGGGTCGGATTTCAAAGGCGAGGTCAACTATCGTTTCCTGCCGGAAAAGACCGTGACCATCAGCGGCTGCGACTACCGCATCGTTCCGGTCGAGGCGACCTTTACCGGCAAGGACACGATCTGGGCCGATCCGGTGCTCGACCGCAGCGACCGATGGATCTACTTCCCCGACCTCGGCGTCGGCGTCCACACCATGAGCCGGGACGGCTATCGGCAAACCGACTGGAAGGCCGGGATCACGGCCATCGCTGCCGCCGAGTGAAATTATTGCTGCAACGCAGCGAAAAGTTGGACAGCACGCCCTGGCTGGCTTATCCTTCACGGGAAGGGAGGAACTCACCCGCGCCAGAAGGAGGCGATGCGATGACGTTCCGAGCTGCCAACTCTCCCCTTTCCCCGGAAGCTGCCGCTGCCCTTGACCTGTTCTTCGCCATCGAGGCACCTGGTTGTCACTCCTGGCCGCTGCGCCAATGCCGTGAAACCGAATTCGCCCGGCTTCACGCGCTGCCAGATGCCGCACTGGCCGCAATGGGGCTGTCGCGCGACCGCTTGGCGCGCTACGTTTTCCGCGAGATGTTTTCCCGCTGAGGAGCGCCCCCATGACCGACCTTCCACCCGCCCGCACGCTCCACCGCCGGGGAGAGTGGTCGAACGCCTATGATCTGGTCGTGCTCGACTACGAGGCCCGCTTCCTGCGCCGCAAGCGCCTGCGCACCGCCCATGGCGAGCATTTCCTGGTCGATCTGCCCGAAACCGCGAGCCTGGACCACGGCGATGCGCTGGCGCTGGAGGATGGCCGCCTGATCGAAATCATCGCGGCGGAGGAACCCGTGGTCGTCGTGACCGGCGATCTGCCGCGGCTCGCTTGGCACATCGGCAACCGCCACACCCCCTGCCAGATCGAGGCGGGCCGGCTGCTGATCCGCCGCGACCACGTGCTTGAGGCGATGCTGGCGCAACTGGGGGCCGCGGTCGCCTATTCCGACGAACCCTTCACGCCCGAAGGCGGCGCCTACGGCATGGGCCGGACGATGGGCCACGATCACGGGGCCGAGCAGGGGCACCGGCATGTCCATCACCACGGCGGCCACCATCATCTGAACGATGACGACGATATCCCGGTGGATGTCGACTGATGTCCGAGGCCGGGCTGCTGACGCTGGTTCAGTGGCTTTCGCCCGCCTTTCCGGTGGGCGGATACGCCTATTCGCACGGGCTTGAGGCAGCGATCGCTTCAGGTCAGGTGCGCACGGCGGCGGACCTTGAAGGCTGGATCGCCACGATTCTGACCGAAGGTTCGGGCCGCAACGACGCGATCCTGCTCGCCGAGGCGCTGAAACCGGGGGCCGACCTGCCCGCACTTGCCGCCTTGGCCGAGGCGCTGGCGGCCAGCCGTGAGCGCCTTGTCGAGACGCAGGAACAGGGCCGCTCGCTTTTGGCTACGACCAATGCGCTGACGGGCGACGACCACCCGCCGATGCCCTATCCGGTGGCGCTTGGCGCGGCGGCGGCCCCCCTTGGCCTGCCGATCGCACAGGTGCTGGCGCTTTATCTGCACGCCTTCGCCTCGAACCTGGTGCAGGCGGGCGTGCGGTTCATCCCCCTCGGCCAGACCGAGGGGCAGCGGGCGCTGGCCGGCCTGCATCCGGTGATCCAGCGCGCCGCGCGCGAGGCGGCCGTGGCGGGGCTGAACGGTCTTGGCGGCGGGGCCTTGCGCAGCGACCTTGCGGCGATGCAGCATGAGACGATGGACGTAAGGATCTTCCGCACATGACTTCTCCCAACGGCCCGTTGCGCGTGGGCATCGGCGGCCCGGTGGGTGCCGGCAAGACCACCCTGACCGAACAGCTGTGCCGCGCGCTGCGCGACGACTATTCGGTCGCGGCGATCACCAACGACATCTACACCCGCGAGGATGCGGAATACCTGATGCGGGCGCAGGCCCTGCCGATCGAGCGCATCCGGGGCGTGGAAACCGGCGGCTGTCCGCATACCGCGATCCGCGAGGATGCCTCGATCAACCTCGCTGCCGTCGCCGACCTGAACCGGAGCTTTCCCGATCTCGACGTCATCCTGATCGAGTCGGGCGGCGACAATCTGGCCGCGACCTTCAGCCCGGAGCTGGCCGACATCACCATCTACGTCATCGACACCGCCGCCGGGCAGGACATCCCGCGCAAGAAGGGGCCGGGGGTGACGCGGTCGGACCTGCTGGTCATCAACAAGGTCGATCTCGCCCCCTTCGTCGAGGTCGATCCGGTGCTGCTGGAAAGCGATGCACAGAAGGCGCGGGGGCCGAAACCTTTCGTCATGGCCAGCCTGAAGAGGGGGCGCGGCGTCGACGAGATCGTTGCTTTCCTGAAGGCCGAGGGCGGGCTCTAACCCTTCGTCGCCTTGACCTGCCGCATTTCCAGCTCGGCCAGATGCTTGCGCAGTTTCGGGGCGTCGACGCGCTTCAGCGCGCTGCGCGCCGCGCGGATCGCCAGCGTCGGGCGGCCAAGCTGGTCAAGGATCGTCACCAGCCGGCGCAGATAGGGGGCATTGTCGCGGCGCGCCCGGAAGGCGCGGGCGAACAGGTCGGGGGTCAGCTGGCCTTCCCCTGCCGCATCAATCAGTTGCGGCAGGATCTTCATCTGGTCTAACGCCTTTTCGACATCGGTCCCGACATGGCGGGTGCGCAGCATGGTGACGAAGGGCTTGGTGAACAGCGCCGCATGCATCGCGTCATAGGGCTGGTGCGGGTCGAACAGGATAAAGACCTGCCCGGCGCCCTCGACCATGTCCGGCGCGTAGCCATAGCGGTCGGTGAAGTTCATCCGGCGCGCGGCGCGGCGGCGCCGGTCCCAGCCGGTGACGCCGGGATCGAGCGTGGCAAGGGGCTGGACGGCCAGAACTGTCGCGCCCGGCGCGGTCACCGAATAGGCACAGGCGGCATAAGCGCCCATGCCGGTGCCGTAGAACACCACGCGGTCGAAATCCTCGAAGAAGGCGTCGTCCACCAGCCGGTCGAAATAGCGGTAGACCGCCGGATCGCGATACCACGTCTCGCCATCCGCGATGATGCAGAGATGCGACCAGCCCTTGGCCCGGGCCAAGGCATGGCCCTTCGGCAACCGGTCGGGTTCGGCCATGACCGCTGCGACCGTTTCGAAGGTGACGAGCAGGGTCGGGCTTTCGTCGATGAAATAGGCCCAGTGGCGATCCCCGAGCGGCTGGAAATACCCCGACTCCTCGCCGACTTCCTCGATCCGGGCAAGCCATGCGGCCTTGTCCGCGGGATCCGGGGCGGCTGCGGCTGCGGGTTGAAGAAGTACGGGGTCGTCCATGGTTACTCGGGGCACAATCGAGGATGGTCAGGCAGTAACGTAAATCGCAAGGTCACATGGCGCCATTGGGCGGTCATTGCGGCATTGCTGCGAAAGAATGAACCAGTCCGAGAACAGTAGGACAGGACTGTTTCCCGCTCAAGCGCCGTCAGGGCTTTTCCGCAAGACGCCAGATGCTTCGGGTCTGTTCTTCACTCAGGGGTTGTGAGGGGCCTGTCAGAAGCAACCGGCCATAGAGCGCGCGCGTCGCCTCATCCCTCATCAGCTCCGCGAACCGCGCCCGCCGCCAGTCGATCGCCGCCCGGTGAAGCGGTCCAAGGACGGAATCGGCCAGCAGCTCGGCCCGAAGCGGCGCGGAAAGGGGGGCCGTGCGCAGAACCGACCGATCCTCGTCCGAGGAAAAGTTGCGTTCGATCCAGTAGCCGGCATCGGCGGCGCTTGCCTCGCGGTTTGCGCGGCCCCGATCAGCCTTGAGGATGAAATCCTGCGCCGAGCCGAGCGCATAGTGGTTCAGCTGGGCCAGCCGGTAATTGTCGCGCCCGTAATCGGCGTAGAGGCGGTTGGTGCGGAACCCTTCGGCAAGCTCTCGCCCCGATCCGTCGAACCAGCGCGCCTGCGCCAGACGGGCCGGGTCGGGGTCGCGAGGACGGTGGACACCCAACCGCGCATAAGTGCCGTCGTTGCGGTAGAGCGTCTTGATGAGCGCCGCGCGCCAGGGCCACCACAGCACCGCCGGCGCGGCCCGGGTGAAGCGCTCGGTGACCAGCCGGTCGGCAATCGCGACCTCGCCCGCATTGCCGAACAGCCGCCAGGTCAGCGGCAGGGCGGTCGCTTCGGGCAGGGCAGCATGCAACGCCGCAAGGGTGCTGTCTCCGGCATGGATGGTCACGAACTCGTCAATGTCGAGCACCATGATCCAGTCGGCGTCGTGCCGCAGGGGATGATCCTCGGCCGTCTTGAGCGCCGACCATTGCGGGCCGCGCTGCCCGGGCCGGTCATTGCGGATATGGGTCAGATGGCCAAGCGCCTGGAGCCGGTCGAGCATCCTGTCGGTGCCGTCCTGGCAATCGTTGGAAAAGACCAGGAAATCGGTGAACCCGATGCTGCGGTGATGGGCCAGCCACTCGATCAGGAACGCCGCCTCGTTCCGGACGCAGAGAATGGCGAGATGGCGCATCGGGGCCTTTCGGATGCGGGGAGGGACCTGATCGCGACATTAGGCAGGGGCAGGCGGGCTGTCCACATCCGGGCGGGCGCTGCAAACGGGCAACGCCCATTTCGCCTTGGCCGAGAAGGCTGATGACACCTGGTGCCCTGGCCAGTAGCATGTTGCGACCGGACGCAGATCCGGACGACGGAAGAGGCTGGGCATGGGGCAGACGGCAACGGAAGCACCGTCGCAGGTTGTGGCGACGTTTCATGGCGTGACGATCCCTGCGGCTCCGTATCCGACCCTGCGCATGAGCCGATCAATTGACGAAGGCCGTTACGAACGCCCCGAGGTGATGTCTGCGCTGGCCACGATCACGACCGAGGATCGGGTGCTGGAGTTCCGTGCCGGATCGGGCGCAGTTGGCGCGGCGATTGCGCTGAACTGCCTGCCCAAGGCCATGCTGTCCTTCGAGGCCGATCCCGATCTGGTGCCGGGTGCGCGCAACCTGCATCATCTGAACGGGCTGTCGGACCGAAACGAACTGCGTCACGGCACCGTGCTCAGCGACCCGGATGCTCCGGCCAAAAACGACTTTATGATGCGCGGCAACTTCCTGGGCTCTGGTCTTGAGCTTGCCCGTGGTGTCGAGAGGGTCCGTCGCGACCCGGTGCCGGTCTGGTGCCATGGCGATGTGAAGCGCGAATTCCCGCACGAGGACCTCGAGGGAGGGGAACAAGCCTTCCTGCACCACACGGACCTAACCGGTGTTCGGCCTGTCCTGCTTGAGCTTCATCCCGGCCTTTGCGGTGCCTGGCGCCGTGCCGGGTTCGACGCAGATCGCGCGTTGTCTCGGCGGATGGTCCACGTCTATCGGCGCGGGTCCGCGAGATGAACAAGGCCCGCCCCCGGCCCCCGCCGCGCCACCCGGTCCCCGCGCCTCCCTTCGTCGCTACGGCAGACGAGGCCGCGCGCCTTGACGCCTTCCGCCTTGCCGGTGGGCTTTGCGACGCCTGGTTCGAGCGCGGTTCGGACGTGCTGTTCGTGACCTTCGACAACCTGCTATCCTTCGGGGAATACGATCCGCCGCAGCCTTGGCTGCGGATGCGGGTCCGACGGCAGGGTTTTTCAGTGCTTGGCATCCTTGCTTCGCGCAAGGACTGGTATCGCAACCCCGACGCCCCGGCGCTGATCATCGCGCTTCGGGAGGCCGGACTCTTCAAGCAATTTCGTCGCATCGTCTTCGCCGGGTCGTCGATGGGGGGATTCGCGGCACTGACGCTGTCCTCGCTTCTACCGGGAAGCACGGTTCTGGCCTTCAGTCCGCAAACGACACTTTCGCGGACCATCGCCCCGTTTGAGCGGCGCTATCCTCGGCCGTATCGAAGGTTCGACTGGACCACGCCCGCCTTCCTCGATGCCCGAGTCGATGCTACGGTCGCGTCGCAGATATGGCTGTTCTACGACCCTTTCGAGCGTGAAGACGCTGCCCATGTCGCGCGCCTTGCCGACCTGGAGCAGCTCCGGGCGATGCGATTTTCGTTCTTTGGTCACGGTGTGGTCTGGACGCTGCGTCACTGCGGCATGTTGGACGCCGTCATCGGCGGCATCGGGCGTGGCGATTTCGACGAGCTCGCCTTGCGGCAGGCTCTGCGCAATCGCCGTGAGAAACGGCGTTGGCAGATAACGCTGTTCAAAGCGGCGGAACAGCGTGGGCATACGAAGTTGCTCAAAATGGCCAGGCGCCGGGCGCGGAAGCTCACCCACGCGGCGCAACTGATGGCGGAAGCGGGGGAAGACCGGGATGTCCGAGAAGAGCCTGCAGGACCGCATCACGACCGTTGAGCCGGCACTGGTCCTGCCCGAGCGCGACCAAGACGCGAAGCTTGCCGCAGGGGTTCTGGATGGCGATGGACGGTTTATCGAGCCGTCGCGGACCTGGATCCGCGCCGGCAAGGCGACTGCCGTGCCAACGCTTGCCGCGGACGAGACGGTGAAACCGCTAACCGGCAACTGGCTTTTCGGCGGACATTTCCGCGGGCATTTCGGCCATTTCCTTGTGGAGAGTACGGCGCGGCTCTGGGCGTTCGACCAGTTGAAGGGCCAGGTCGACGGTATTCTCTATATGCCGTACCAATCCAGGATACGGCATACCCGTGCCCAGATTCGCCTGTTCGAGCCGTTCTTCCACCAGCTGGGCGTCAATGTGCCTGTCTGGGTCTGTGACGGCGCGATGCGGGCGGATCGGCTCTATGTGCCCGATATGGGCTTCGGCTGGCGGGAGCGCTACGCCGGCTCCCCCGCCTACCGCGCGATGATGCGCGAGCGTTTCGCGCAGAATATCGCCCCGAACGGGCCGGAGAAACTGTATGTCTCGCGCTCAAAACTGGTGGCGGCGCGGGGCGGCGTCCTGGGCGAGACGGTAATCGAGGAAAATCTCGCGCGGCAGGGATTTGGTATATTTCATCCCGAGAAACACCCTCTCGAGGTTCAGATCGCCCGCTACAAGGCCGCGCGGCAGATCGTGGGACTGGACGGTTCGGCCCTGCATCTTGCGGGCTTCGTCGCCGCCCCCGAAACGCGGGTGGCGATCATCCTTCGGCGAAGCAAGGCCAATATCGCCGACTACCAGCTGCAGTTCCGCAGTTTCGCCGGGATCGAGCTTGACGTTCTGGACGTGATCCGCCGCGACTGGGTGTCGAGCGAGGTGAAACGCTCGGATTATCGTTCCGTCGGCGAACTGGACTTTGCCCGCCTGTTCGCGCGGCTGGCCGAATTGAGTTATGTCGGCGCCGATTTCCGCCCCGACCTGCCCGGCGAGGCCGAGATCTTGCTGCTTCTGGACCGTTTCGCCGAGGGCCGGGGAGAAACCTTCACCGCCCTGGGCTAGGCGCGCCGTCCGGTTCCCGGGCGCTGGAAGGCAATCGTCAAACCAATGTCGAGCGGATTGTGCTCGGTCAGGCCGAGGCCGGCAAAGGCGGGCGGGCAGGCGTCGAAGTCCAGCCGGTGGACCGCGAGGTTGCGGTTGGTCAGAAGCACGAGGTCGGGCGAATGTCCGCTGGCGCGGATCGCCTCGGCAAGCTCTGGCCCGGTGATGTCTGGATCGCCCAGGATGACCGAGCGGGGCCTGATGTCACGCAGGAGCGTCGGCAGGTCGTCCCACCCGTGCAGAAGTCGCAGGCTGCTGGTTTCGGCGATGTTGTTCCTGGCCCAGATGCGCGCCAGCGCCGCCCGGAAATTCGCGTCGCGCTCCACAAGCGTCTGCTGAAGATCCGGCCGGTGCCGGGCAAGGGCAGCGGCCACGAACCCCGGACCGCAGCCGATCTCAAGCAGGCGGGATCCGCGCGGCAGCGTCTTGACCAGACTTCGGCAGAGATATCGTTCGAACTTGCCGGCACCGAGCGGCACGAGGCCCGCAGGCGTGAACAGGCGCGGGTCGCCGGGTAACTCGATTCCCTGGTTCGATGTCCAGGTCATCGGCGCATCCTCGGTCATCTCCGGAGGATGCCGGACATAAAGCCCGGTCACGCCCGGCCGTTTCTCGGGCGGGGTCGCGGCCTTTTCGGCCTTGCGCGCCGCGGCGCGGGTCTTTTCCACCTCGGACATGAGGGCGGCGATCTTTTCCGGGTCGCGGGCCTGCGGCGGCTTCGCCTCGACATCCGAGATCGGGATGCGGCTGGCCTCCTTCAGCCGGGTCACGAGCTCTTCGTAGGCCTCGGTTCCCTTGAACTCGGCGAGCCGCGCCTCGGCCCGCTCCAGCGCGGCGAAGTGTAGTCGGTTCAGCTCGGAGTCGGTCAGGAGCGCATCGAAGACGCGCTTCCGCTCGGCCGAATAGCGCAACATGGTGTCGTCGCGCACCTCGTTGCGGTCCTGCAGCGCCCAGTAGTCGGCGTTGTACTTGTCCTTCTTGAAGTTGACGTTGCCGCGGAACTTGCGGATCGCGTAGCTGTCGATCGACTTGACGGCATAATGGTTCATCTGGACCCAGTCGTAGCCGACGGTCCGCACGATCGACCGCCAGCCGCGGAACTTGAAATAGTCCTCCATCGGCTGGCCGGATCCGTTCAGCCAGTGCACCTGGTCGGGGAAATCGGTCTTCAGCCATTTCGACTTGATCTTGGGCCGGTGGATCCCGAGCTTCCAGTGATCCGGATCAAAGCGGAACAGCGTCTTGACCCCCCAGCCCTTGTTCCACATCGGCGGCGCGGCATAGAGGTACTGCTCGGTCACCGGCGCCCGCGACCAGTCATGGACACCGCCCGAGCCGAAGATGCGCCAGGTGACGATGATGCCGTTGGCGCCTTTCGCCTCGATCGCCGCGATCAGGCTGTCGAGCGTGCCGTCGCCGTAGCGGACCTGCAGGAACTCGTCGGCATCGAAGACCATGACCCAGTCGCTGTTGCCGACCAGCGGCTCTTCCTGGGCGTAGTTCAGCGCCGAGGGCTGGGGCCGCTGACCTTCGGGGATGATGTTGGCACGGTGATGGGCAAGGCCCAGTTCCTCGAGCCGCATCAGCATCCGGTCGGTGCCGTCCGAGCAGTCGTTGGTGTAGACGACCAGCCGGGTAAAGCCCGCAACAAGGTGATGGGCCACCCATTCGAGGACGAACGGCCCTTCGTCCTTCATCATCGACACGGCGGTGACGACGCCATGCGGGCCGCTGCGGGGCAGGGGCAGACCGTCCGGACCGATCTCGATCAGGCGCGCCACGGCGCTCGGGGCGAGATCATCCATGCGGGACCTGCGCTGCGGCGGGCATTGCCCCATCCTCCGGTTGCCCGGCGCCTTCGGCCGGATCGTTTCTGCTCGGGGTCGAGGCTTGTCCGCGCCGGTTCCCCCTGTCAAGCAGGGGGCCGGTCCGTGCCCGTGTCCGGACCCTTCGTTTCACGATTTTTCTGCGAAAAATCAGGCGCGCCGGGGAATTTTCGTAGAAAATTCGGGGTGAGGGGCGTTGCACCCCGGACTCAGCCCCTTTCGGGCCGTTTCGGCGGGCTGGACAGGGCCACGTTTGCCGTGCACGATCCGGCCCAAAGAGCGGCCCGGAAGAGGCCGCCATCCGGGCTTGGAGCAGATCATGGCCACCAGACGACCCGTCGCCTCCCTCTGGATCGGCACGCGGCTGCATTACCTCAACCAGCTTTGCCTGCTCAGCCATGTGCGCCAGGGCCATCCGACGACGCTTTACTGCACCGACACGGTCGAGAACCTGCCCGAAGGGGTCGAGGTGCGCCCGGCCTCCGAGATCATGCAGCTCGACCGCGAGATCATCGCCCAGACCAGCGCCAGCTTCCTGTCGAACGTCTTCCGCTACAAGATGATCCAGAAGACCGACGCCATCTGGATCGACTGCGACGCCTTCTGCTTCAGGCCCTTTCCGGACGGGATGGAGAACATCTATGCCGGCCACGGCTTCCGCGGCGCATTGAACTGCGGTGTGGTCTACATCCCGCCCGAGGGGGAGCTGATCGCCCGGCTTCTCGAATACTACGACAATCTTCCCGACGCGCCACCGTGGTTCAACAAGCAGCAGCGCAAGAAGCTCGACCGGCAGGACCCGTCCTTGCCCCATCCGGTGCGCATCTACATGGCCGAGCGCACCGCCTTTGGCCCGCAGGCCTTCACCTATTTCGCCCAGCAGACCGGCGACTACGACAAGGCGCTGACGCCCGACTACCTGTACCCGGTGCCGTTCCAGTTGAACGACGTCTTCTATGACCCCTATGGCCGGGTCGAGGGGCATTTCACCGACAACACTCTGTCGGTCCATCTCTATACGAACGGCACAAGGCCCTGGTGGCGCAAGCATGTGCCGCTGCCCGGCTCCTATGCCTACAGGATGTGCCAGGAGATCGGTGTCGATCCCGCGGCCGCGCTCGAGGAATGACAGGGACGGACATGAGCGACCGGCCCGAACTGACCTTCGCCTATATCGTCGAGCCGCCCGAATATCAGTTTATGGGTTGCATGCTGCTCGCCTCGATCCGGCAGCAGTTCCCGGCGAGCGTCAAGGCCATCGGCTATTGCCCCGAGCACCGGATGGGCGAACTGCACCCGGCGGTCCTGCGCGCGCATGAGATCATGGGCGGCGAGATCCGACCGATGCGGACCGAGGGGATGTGGGACAGCCCTTATCCCCATGGCAACAAGATCATCGCAGCCATGCAGCCGCGCGACAGCCGCTTTTCGGCTTTCGTCGACAGCGACGTGCTGTTTCTGCGCAAGAACAGTCCGGCGAACCTGTGCCGGGATGGCCACGTCTCGTGCTCGGTCGCGGCTTCGATGGTCTGGGCGGAACAGTCGATCTGGGACCCCATCTATGGCGCCTTCGACATGCCTGTGCCGGAGGAGCGCATCCGGCTGATGCGCCGGTCGGGCAAGGAGGTCGTGCCCTATTTCAGTGCCGGCCTGGTGGTCTTTCCCGAAGAGGCGGGACCGGGCGGGCGTTTCCCCGATGTCTGGTACGAGACCGCCCGTCGCATCGACCGGATCGAGTCCCTTCCCAAGCGCCGTCCCTATCTCGACCAGATGTCACTGCCGGTCGCGATCCGGCGGTCCGGCCTGCACTGGAACATGCTGCCGGAAGAGCAGCACTTCATCCTCGGCGGGCGCCTGCGCGGCCAGCCCTTTCCGGAAGATCGAAAGATCTTCACCGTCCATTACCGCGACAGCGAGATCCTGCGCGAGGTCGGCCTGATGAAGAAGGGTCGCCGGTTCCTTCTGGCCGAGACCGGCGAAAAGTTCGTCCGCCGCCTTGTCCCGGATGGCACAGATGCCGGCGACGAGGAAGACATGGCCGGGCAGGACCGGGAGGCGCTGGAATAATGGGCATCAGTCTGGTTCCCGGCTGGTTCCTCGCGCGGCAGGCGAAGAACCTCGGCGATGCCCGCAATGGCGTCATCCTCGGCCGGCAGAAGCTGCACCTGCAGGGGGCCCGGCTTCAGCGCTTCCTGCGCGGGTTGCGCAAGTACGGCTACGACCTGACGGAAGAGCAGATCACCCAGGAAGACGGCTTTACCGAAGCGCTCTTCGCAGCGCTCGGTTATCCGCCGATCGAGGCGCTGGACTTTACCGACAAGGAAGGCGCCCAGCACATCCACGATCTGAACGAGCCGGTCCCCGATCATCTGCGCGAGCGTTTTGACATCGTCATCGACGGTGGCACGACCGAGCATATCTTCCATATCGGCCAGGCGATCGAGACCTGCTTTCACATGCTGCGGCCGGGCGGCCTGATGCTGTCCATCGTATCCTGCGACGGCTGGTTCGGGCATGGTTTCTTCCAGACCGGCCCGGACGTTCCCTGGCGCTACTGGCACCATGCCCGAGGCTGCGAGATGCTCGAGGTCTCCGTCGTCGCGCGCCACCGCCCTACCGAGATCATCCCGATCGACGATCCGACCGGCAGGCCCAGGGGGGGAGAGCGGAGTTTCAGCGGGCCGCACATGATCGTCTATGCCGCCCGCAAGCCGCTGGAGGCCAAGAGCTATTCCGTCCCGATCCAGGGGCATTACGTCTGATCGGCACCGGAGCCCGCAAGGGAATTGACCGCGCCGCGACTTGAACTCGTCCCGGACGCAAACCATCTGCCGAGAACGACGCGAAAGGCGATGTGAGTGGAAGCCAGTCTGCTGGAACAGATCCGGTTCGGCTACGGTCCGCGGGGAGGGAGTCCTCCGGCGCCGGGCGGTGTGGAGCCGGAGCGTGTGCTGGCCCAGCTTGAGGCCGCCGATCCGGTGGAGGTGGTGGCGGATCGCCCGACACTGGACCAGCGCATCGCGATGGTGGCCGAGGCCCAGCAGCAGTCCAAGGATTTCAAGGCCGGTCGCATTCCCGCGCTGACCGTGCTGCCCCGGCTGAAGCAGGCCGGCCGCGCCGACCTGTCCGCCTGGATCCTGGCCCCGGTCGTGGCCGAGGCGGGGTTTCGCGAAAGGCTGGTCAATTTCTGGGCGAACCGCCTGACAGTTGGCCTGCGACGGCTCGGCGCGTTGCCCTATCTCGCGGGGATCTATCCCGACGACGTGGCGCGCCCGCATCTGGCCGGGCGGTTCTCGGACATGCTGCGCGCCTCGGCCTGGCATCCGGCGATGCTGCTCTACCTCGACCAGGCAAAGTCCGTCGGGCCCGACTCCCGGATCGGGCGGAAGAAGGAAAGCGGGCTGAACGAGAACTACGCCCGCGAGCTTCTCGAGTTGCACACGATGGGATCCGGCTACAGCCAGGCCGACGTGACCGAGACGGCCCGGCTTCTGACCGGGATGTGGCTGGGACCGGAAGGGAGCACCTTCGATCCCGCCCGGGCCGAGCCGGGCCGCAAGATCATCCTCGGCCAATCCTATGGCGAGGGTCCGGAAGAAATCGACCGCTTCCTCGCCTATATCGCGCTGCGCCCCGAGACGGCGCGCAGCGTCAGCCGGGCGCTGGCGCGGTCCTTCCTGGCCGATCAGCCGTCCGAGGCCACCGTCGCACGGATGGCCGCCGCCTATCTTGACTCAGGGTCGGACCTGCGGCCGGTCTATGCGGCGATGCTGGCCGATCCCGCCGCCACCGCGACCGAGTTGATCAAGATCCGCTCACCGCAGGAATTCGTCGTGGCCAGCCTGCGGGCGGTCGACTGGCCGGCCGAAGGGCAGGGCAAGGTGCGCACGCCCGGCAAGATCAATCAGGCGCTGACGGTGATGGGCCAGCCACCCTTCCGCCCGCGGGGACCCGATGGCTGGCCTGATACTGCCGAAGGCTGGGTTTCGGCTCCGATGCTTGCGGCCCGGATCGACTGGGCCGAGACGGTGGCGCAAGCCGTTTCGCGGGCCACGCGCGACCGGGCCGAACCTGTGCCGATTGCCAGGGCGGCCTTGGGGGATCTGGGAAATCCCGATACGATCCGCGCGGCCGGTCAGGCCGAGCAGCGGTGGGAAGGTATTGCCGTGCTGCTCGGCTCGCCCGATTTCATGCGGAGGTAACGGATGGCCCGCGAAATGCTCCTGTCCCGGCGCGGGTTCCTTGTCGGCTGTTCGCTGGCGGCAAGCCCTCTGCTGACGCCGGTGACCTTTGCCGCTGCCCCAAGCCAGAACCGGCTGGTGGTGATCGTACTGCGGGGGGCGCTGGATGGGCTGGATCTGGTCCGGCCCGTCGGCGATCCGGCCTATGCCGCACTGCGTCCGACGCTTCTGAGGGAGGGTGGCGGCATCCCGCTCGATCCTGCCGGGTTCTTTGAACTTCATCCGGCCGTCTCGGGGCTGATGCCGCTGTGGCAGGCGGGCGAACTGGGTTTCGTTCATGCCGTTGCCACTCCCTATCGCAGTCGCAGCCATTTCGTCGGGCAGGATGTGCTCGAGAACGGCAGCGACTCGGATCAGGGGGCTCTGACGCCGGGCGGTGACGGTTGGCTCAATCGCGCGCTCGTGCCGCTTGGCGGCCGGCCCGATCTGGCGGTGTCCGTGGGGCAGGAACCCATGCTGATCCTAGAAGGCGGTGTCGAGGTGGCGCATTGGTCGCCCATCGACGACAGTTCGCTGTCGCCGCAGGGAGAGGCGCTCTTGGCCCGGCTTTACGCCGAAGATCCGCTTCTGGCGGCCTCCTATCCGGGGGCGGCGGGCCTGCGGCACGATGGCGGGGCCGGGGCGGCTGTCCGGCCGGTCGATCTTGGCGCCTATGTCGCCGAGCGGCTGCGGGGCGAGGCGCGGATCGCCGCTTTTTCCTACGGCGGCTGGGACACGCACTTGAACCAGTCCAAGGTTCTGACCAAGCGGCTGGGCGAGCTGTCCGAGACGATCCTGGCGCTGAAGCAGGGCCTTGGCCCCGACTGGTCGACGACGCTGGTGGTCGCCATCACCGAGTTTGGCCGGACCGCGCGCGAAAATGGCTCGGCCGGCACGGATCACGGAACCGGGGGCGCGATGATCTTCGCCGGGGGCGCGGCGAAGGGAGGGCGGGTGCTGGGCGACTGGCCCGGCCTGGGGGAAAGCGCACTGCTGGAAAACCGCGACCTGATGCCGACGCGGGACGTCCGCGCCTATGCGGCCTGGGCCCTGCGCAGCCAGTTCGGCCTCGCGGCATCCGATCTGGAAGGCGCGGTGTTTCCCGGGCTCGACCTTGGCGCCGATCCCGGCCTGGTCCTGTAAGCTGCAGAGGGGTTCGCATGACGACACTCACCCGAAACCTGCGCATCCTCGAACCGGCACCGGGGCTTTACGCCTATTACGACGGGCGAGTGCCGGGCTTTCGCTTCATGGAGGGCGCGAACTGGGTCGACGAGGGGGCCCTGTCGCTTGGGATCGCCACCTTCGCGCTGGTGCGGGGAGCAGAGGCGATCGTCTACGATCCCCATGTCAGCGTCGACCATGCAAAGGCAATGCGCGGCCACCTCGAAGGGCAGGGCGTACGACGGTTCACGCTGGTTCTCAGCCATCACCACCTCGACCACATCGCCGGGACCGAGGCCTTCGCCGATTGCGAGATCATCGCCAATGCCCGGACACTTGCGCATCTGGAGGAGGACAGGGCAGCAATCGAGGCGGGAACGCTTGGCGGCCCGCCCGCGATCGCGCCCCTGATCCTGCCGAACCGCATCTTCTCGGGCAGGATGACGCTGGCGCTCGGCGGCGAGACGGTCGAGCTGATCGAGGCCGAGATCCATTCCGACGACGCGACGGTCCTGTGGCTGCCTGATCGCGGCATCCTTCTGGCCGGGGATACGCTTGAGGATTGCGTGACCTATGTCGGCGATCCGCATCGCCTCGCGCGCCACATCGAAGAGATCGGGCGTCTTCGCGGGCTTGGCGCCGTGTCGATCCTGCCCAACCACGGCTCGCCCGAGCGGATCGCGACAGGCGGATACGGTCCGGCGCTTTTCGACGCGACCGAGGACTACATCCGCTGGCTCATCGCGTTGCGGGAGCAGCCCGAGCGTGCTGCCGAGCCGCTTGAGAAGGTGATCGGCCGCTGGCTCAAGGAGGGAACGCTGGTCTGGTTCGACGGCTACGTTGCCGTGCATCACCAGAACATGGAACGGGTTCTGGGCGCGGAAACGGACCACGCCTGACACGATGCGCCTCGTTGGCGCGGCAAGTTAAGACTCCACCAGAAAGTGATGGGTTTCCGGCTGGCAGATGCGCTAGATCACCTCCGCCATCTGGAGGCTATTCATGGACTCGGTTGTCCAGCATCTGTCGGAAGCAATCACCCATGCCGCCGCGCCCGCCTTCTTCCTTGGCGCGGTGACGGGGCTGTTGTCGATCGTCCTGACCCGCCTCAACGGCGTGATGGCCGAGTTTGCGGAGATCAGCCACAAGGGGATGGGCTCGTCCCCGCGCGCGCGGGTGCTTCTGCATAGGGCCCGTCTTCTTCACTCGGCGGTGTCTTTCTCGGTGGCTGCTGGCATTTCGACGACGACGCTTTTGGCCCTGACCTTCCTGGCCGCCTTCGTCCACATGCCGCATCTCTATCTTGCCGGTGTGCTGTTCATCGCCGCGACCACCTTGACCGGCTTTTCGCTGGTCCGCTTTTACCAGGAGGTGCGGTTCGAGTTGCAGGTGCTGAAGCGGGAAATCGACCGGAGCGGCGGCCCGATCGACGCCGAAACGGCTGGCGAAATGGTGGAAAAGCGCAGCTGATCAAAGAAGAAGGGGGCCAGTGGCCCCCTTTGCGGTCGATCCCGTCATCCCGATCACTTCGGGGCGATCATCATCACCATCTGCCGGCCTTCAAGCTTGGGCATGCTTTCGATCTTGCCCGCATCGGCCCCGCCGACATCGGCGGCCACGCGGTTCAGCAGCTCGAGGCCCAACTCCTGGTGCGCCATCTCGCGGCCACGGAAGCGCAGGGTCACCTTGACCTTGTCCCCCTCACCAAGGAACTTCATCACCGAGCGCATCTTGACGTCATAGTCATGCGTATCGGTGCCGGGACGGAACTTGATTTCCTTGATCTCGATGATCTTCTGCTTCTTGCGCGCCTCGGCCTCGCGCTTCTGCGTCTCGTACTTGAACTTGCCGAAGTCCATGATCTTGCAGACCGGGGGCTCGGCGTTCGGCGAGATTTCCACGAGATCAAGACCGACCTCGGCCGCCAGTGCCATTGCCCGAGCCGGGGTCACAACCCCGACATTCTCGCCATCCGCGCCAATCAGGCGGATTTCGGGGGCGCGAATGCGGTCGTTGATCCGGGGACCGGTTTCGCGTTGCGGCGGGGCGTTGTGGGGACGGCGGGCTATGGTGGCGATCCTTGTGTGATTTCGCTTTGGCTGCGCAAGATAATGGCGCGTCCGGGGGCTTTCAACCCGGTTTCGCCGGCGGAGTCGAGCGGATTCCACCCTGCCTGCTTCTTGTGCGTTTTTGCAAATCTTCCTTTGGACGCCGCCTGCGCGCCGCACTAGAATAGCGGTGTCGCGCCGCTGATGCGCGTTGAAGGAGAACGTCCATGAACCGAGTCATTCTTGTCATTGTTGCGCTGCTGCTCGCGGTCGGCGCCTATTACCAGTTCAGCTACCTGCCGGCCCACCGCGCAACGGAAGCTGCCGAGGACGCGGCGAAGGCGACGGAAGAGGCTGGAAAGGCGGCTGAAGACGCGGCCAAGGCCACGACCGAAGCGACCGGGGACGCGGTGAAGGCGGTGACCGATGCCGCCAACACGGCCGTCGACGCGACCAAGGATGCCGCAGCCGCAACGGCCGGCGCCGCGACCGAGGCCGCGACCGCAGCCGGTCAGGCCGCCTCTGACGCTGCCACTGCCGCAGGCCAGGCGGCCTCCGACGCTGCCACTGCTGCGGGTCAGGCGGCCACCACCGCTGCCACTGCCGCGGGTCAGGCGGCCACCGCCGCTGCCGATGCTGCCGCGCTGGTCTGGGATGCGACCAAGCTCTCCGGCCAGGACATCCTCGACCGCATCAATGCGGCGAACATCCCGCAGGCGACCAAGGACACGCTGCTGGCCACCTACAACCAGGTGAAAGACAACCCCTCGGCCGTCCAGAACCTGCTCGATCAGCTGAAACAGGCGATGGGTCTCTGATCCACACCGGATGCACCGCAGGAAAAGCAGCCCTTTTGGGCTGCTTTTCATTCCGTGGACCTGACGTCGTGGGGGGCGATGCACTGGCCATGGTTGCCCAGCACCTCGATCACCCGGCAATCCGCGATGGTGCCATGGGCGCATTGCGCGACCATCCGCTCCAACTCGCCCTCCAGCGCCTTCAGCCGGGCAATCCGCGCGCGCACGGCCAGAAGCTGCCGTCGGGCGATCGCGTCTGCTGCCGTGCAGGACTGGTCGGGCTGATCCGACAGGCTGAGCAACTCGCGGATCGCATCGAGTGGAAAGCCCAGTTCGCGCGCATGGCGGATGAAGGCTAGCCGGTCAAGGTCGGGCTTGTCGTAAAGCCGCTGGTTGCCGCGGCTGCGATCCGGCGTCGTGAGCAGGCCGATCTGTTCGTAATAGCGGATGGTTGGCACCTTCACCCCGGCCGCCGCACCAAGTTTTCCGATCGTCAGCATGGAAACCCCTTGAACCTATAGTTGCTAGAGACATTAGTTTTCCGATTCGATGAAGAGCCGAGCGCTGACGGATGGATCGAAACGTGACGAAACGGGAAGCAGAAGTGGTCGAATGGACGGTGACCGGCATGGATTGCGGGTCCTGCGCGACCAAGGTCAGGGACGCGGTCGGCCGCCTGCCCGGGGTCAGTGACGTCAGCGTTGCCTTGATGACGGAACGTCTCAAGCTGACGCTGGACGAGACTGCCACGCCACGGGCGCGTGTCGAAGCGACGATCCGGGCCCTCGGCTATGGGATTGCCGACAGACAGGCCGCCGACGGTGTGCCGATCCTGCGTCGGGCCGCGCCGGCGGCCGACCACGACCATGACGGTCACGACCATGACGGCGGCGATCACGCGGACCACGACCACGGGCCGGACCGGGACGGGGACGAAACCGGATCAGCCCGACGCGATGCACATTCCCACGGCCACGACGATGCCGCCGACCGCGGCAAGGCCTGGTATCAGGGGGCCAAGGGGCGGCTGGTGATCCTGACGGCGGTCCTGCTTGGGCTGGCCTGGGGCGCCGACCTGCTGCTGCCTCAGGGCATCGGCCGTTGGGCCTTCGTGCTGGCCTGCCTGATCGGGCTGGCCCCAGTGGCAAGGCGCGCAGCGGCGGCGCTTCGCTTTGGCCAGGCTTTCACCATCGAAAGCCTGATGACCATTGCCGCCCTGGGCGCGCTGTTCATCGGGGCCGAAAAGGAGGCGGCGCTGGTCGTGTTCCTGTTTGCCGTGGGCGAGGTGCTGGAAGGGATCGCCGCCAACCGGGCGCGCGATGGCATCCGGGCCCTGGCGAATCTCGTCCCGAAGACAGCCCAGGTCGAAATCGCAGGACAGCTGCGCGAGGTTCCGGCGGAACAGCTGGCGATCGGGCAGACGGTGGTGATCCGCCCCGGCGACCGCGTGCCTGCGGACGGCGATGTAGTGGAGGGTCTGTCGGGGGTCGATGAAAGCCAGGTGACCGGCGAAAGCGTTCCGGTCACCAAGGGGCCGGGGGATGCGGTCTTTGCCGGATCAATCAACAGCGAGGCGGTCCTGAAGGTGACGGTCACCAAGGCCGCCGCCGACAACACCATCGCCCGCATCATCCGCCTGGTGGAGGAGGCGGAAGAAGCGCGCGCACCGACCGAACGCTTCATCGACCGCTTCAGCCGCTGGTACATGCCTGCCATCGTCGCGCTGGCGGCGCTGGTGGTCGTGGTGCCGCCGCTCGCCCTTGGACAGCCCTGGGACACCTGGATCTACCGTGGGCTGGCGCTGCTGCTGATCGGCTGCCCCTGCGCCTTGGTCATCAGCGTGCCGGCCTCGATTGCTTCGGCGCTGTCGACCGGGGCGCGGCGTGGGTTGTTGATGAAAGGCGGCGCGGTGGTCGAGGCGGCTGCGGGCGTGACCCGCGTCGCCTTCGACAAGACCGGTACCCTGACCCATGGCCGCCCGGTGGTGACCGACCTTGTTCCGGCACCGGGTGTGACCGAGGCTGACCTGCTGGCCGTCGCGGGCGGGGTGGAAAGCGGGTCAAGCCATCCACTCGCCCGCGCCATCCTCGACCGGCTGGCGAAGGATGGCGTGACGGCCCTTCCGTCGCGCGAGGCGAAAGCGCTGCCCGGCAAGGGCGTCGAGGCGATCGTGGGCGAAACCCGCGCCTGGGTTGCGGCCCCGGCCCATGCCACCGAAGCTGGCGGAGTGCGGGCGGATGCGCTGGATCAGGTCGCAAGGCTCGAGGAACAGGGCAAGACCGTCGTCGCCGTCTATCGCGACCATGCGCCGCTCGGCCTCATCGCCATGCGCGACGAGGCGCGGGGGGACGCGGCGGAGGCGATCCGCCAGCTGAAAGCGCTTGGCGTCGAGGGCGTGATGCTGACCGGCGACAATACCCGAACCGCCGCGGCCATTGCCGGGGGCCTTGGGCTGGCCTTCCGCGCCGGGATGATGCCTGCGGACAAGCTTGTCGCGATCCGCGAAATCGGCGGGGTGGGCGGGGTTATGATGATCGGTGACGGCATCAACGACGCCCCGGCGCTGAAGCAGGCGAGCGTGGGGGTCGCAATGGGGTCCGGCACCGATGTCGCGCTCGAGACCGCCGATGCGGCCATCCTGCGCGACCGGGTGACGGATGTGCCGGCCCTGATCCGGCTTGCGCGCGCGGCCATGGCCAATATCCGCCAGAACGTGACCATCGCGCTTGGACTGAAGGCGGTGTTCCTGGTGACCTCAATCCTGGGGATGACGGGCCTTTGGATCGCGATCATGGCCGATACCGGCGCAACGGTGCTCGTCACCCTGAACGCGCTGCGGCTTCTGCGTTACGATCCCGGCAAGGCCTGATTGCAATGGAAAGGGCCCGCCAGATTGCGCTGGCGGGCCTGCGCAAATACGCGGGCGGGACGTTCAGATCCCGTCGCCGACAAAGGCCTTCTCGACCACATATTCCAGTGGTTCGGAATTCGCGCCTTCATGCAGGCCGAACTTTTCCAGCACCGCCTTGACGTCATGGTTGAAGGCAAGGCTGCCGCAGACCATGGCGCGGTCTTCCTCGGGGTCCATCGGCGGGATGCCCAGATCGGCAAAGACCTTGCCCGAGGTCAGGTTGTCGGTGATGCGGCCCATATGCGGGCTCTCTTCGCGGGTCGTGGTCGGATAGTAGAGCAGCTTGCCCTCGACCATCTCGCCGATCAGCGGGTCATCCTTGAGGCTTTCCACCAGCTGCCGGCCGTATTCCAGCTCGGCCTTCTCGCGGCAGGTGTGCATCATGATGACCTGGTCGTATTTCTCGTAGGTCTCGGGGTCGCGCATCAGGCTCGCAAAGGGGGCGATGCCGGTGCCGGTCGCAAGGAACCAGATCCGTCGGCCGGGCAGCAGCGCGTCATGCACGAGCGTTCCCACAGGCTTGGGCCGCAGGATGATCTCGTCCCCCACCTGGATATGCTGGAGCCGCGAGGTCAGCGGTCCGTCCGGCACCTTGATCGAGTAGAATTCCAGTTCCTCGTCCCAGGAGGGCGAGGCAATCGAATAGGCGCGGAGCAGTGGCTTGCCGCGGTCGTCCAGGAGGCCGATCATCACGAACTCGCCCGAGCGGAAGCGCAGGGATTTCGGCCGGGTCACCCGGAACGAGAACAGCCGGTCCGTCCAGTGCTTGACGGAAGTGACGATCTGGGCATCGGGCAGGTGCGGCTTGACCGCAGCTTTCGGGGGGGCGGGGGCGTCTGTCACGGCACTCGCTTCGGTCATTTGATACTGCTTTCGGAATACGTCAGTTGGCGGCGCCGGAAAACCTGAAAATCAGGCCCGGAGCCGCGACTGATAGTCATGGGTCCGCCAGTCGGCCCGGAAGCGCCATTGGTCCTCTGGCTGGCGGGCGGCCAGGTCATCGGGGATCTCGACCTCGTCGAAGCCAACCCGGCGGGCCATGGCATACTGGTCGGCCACGATCGGGCCGTGGGCGCGGAGACGGCCCTTGTAGCCCATCATCCGCAACCGGCGGGCCACGGTGAAACCGCGACCATCGTTGAAGGCGGGGAAGGTCACGCGGATCAGCGCGATCTGCCCGAGCAGGTTCGAAAGCGGCGTCGGGTCATCGGTCCCGGCCAGATCGACGGCCTTTGCCGAAGGCAGCGCCTCGACATCGGCGAGGGTCGCGAATCCGCCGGTCCAGTCTTCGGCGCCAAAGCCTTTGTCGGTGACGATCACGGTCATCTTGTATCTCCCGTTCGAAATCTCTGCGAAACTTCTGAATTTTCGCAGAAAATTCGTATGCTTATGCTGCGTTCTCGGTTGTGACGGGGCCGCGCACGGCCTGTCCGTTGATGAAGTGGATCCCGCATTCGGTCTTGGCCGTGCCGCGCCAGCGGCCGGCGCGCTCGTCCTCGCCGGGTTTCACCGGGCTGGTGCACGGCGCGCAGCCGATCGAGGGGTATCCCTTGGCCACAAGCGGATGCCGCGGGAGATTGTTGTTGATCATGTACTCCTGGATGTCCTCCTTGCCCCAATGGGCAAGCGGGTTCACCTTGATCCGATAGTCGCCTTCCGCCTCGAAGAACTCGACAGCGGCGCGGCTGGTGCCCTGGTAGCGCTTACGGCCGGTGATCCAGCCGTCGAAACCCGAAAGCGCCCGTTCCAGCGGCTCGACCTTGCGGACGTTGCAGCAGGCATCGGTGTTGAACTGATGGAGCGTCCCGTCCGGATCCTCGAAGGCGACGCGGGGCTGCGCGGCCCGGATGGTGCGGATGTCGCAGAGATGCAGCATCTCGGCCACCTGCCGCTGGTATTCCAGCGTCTCGGGGAACAGCATCCGCGTGTCGATGAAAAGGACCGGCGTCTCCGGCGCCACGATCGAGACGAGGTGCAGCAGCACGACCGACTCCGCCCCGAAGGACGAGACCAGCGCGACCTTGCCGAGATCGGCGTCCTTTAGCGCATGTTCCAGCACAGCGGTCGCACCGTGGTGCTTGTAACGCGCATTGAGGATGGCGACCCGGTCGGCGACCGGGCCGGTATGCAGGTCACGCGGCATCGCGGCTGCCTTCCTCGTCATAGAGCGCCGCCTTGAACGGCGCCATGCCGAGGCGGCGATAGGCCATGAGGAAAGTCTCTTCCGGCCCCTCGCGGTGTTCCAGATAGGCGCCGACGATGCGTTCGATGGCCGGCACGATCTCGTCATAGGCGAAGCCCGGACCAGTCTTTTCGCCGATCGTCGCGGTCTCGGTGCCGTCGCCGCCGAGGGTGATCTGGTAGTTCTCCACCCCCGCCCGGTCGAGGCCGAGGATGCCGATATGGCCGACATGGTGATGGCCGCAGGCATTGATGCAGCCCGAGATCTTGATCTTGAGCGGGCCGATGTCGTGCTCGAGCTTCAGCGCGTCGAAGCGGGTGGCGATCTCCTGCGCGACCGGGATCGAGCGGGCGGTGGCGAGCGCGCAGTAATCCATCCCCGGGCAGGCGATGATGTCCGAGATCAGGCCGACATTGGCGGTGGCGAGGCCAACCTTGTGCAGCGCGGCGTGGACCGCGGGCAGGTCGCCCTTGTGGACGTGGGGCAGGATCACGTTCTGCTCGTGGCTGATCCTGAGTTCCGAATGGCCATAGGTCTCGGCCAGGTCGGCGAGGACCCGCATCTGCTCGCCCGTCGCGTCGCCGGGCGTCGCGCCATGCGCCTTCAGGCTGACGGTGACAATGGCGTATTGGGCGTTGCGATGCGGGGTCAGGTTGGTGTCGGCCCAGGCGCGGAACACCGGGTCGGCCTTGTAGAAGGCGTCATAAGCCTCGGTCGACGCGACTTTGAAGGCGGGCGGCGCAAAGGCTTCCTCGATCTCGGCCAGAAGCTTCTGGTCGTTACCGCCGAAAAGCGGACGCAACTCGGCGAAGCGATCCTCGATCATCCGGGAAATCTCTTCCACGCCCGTCTCATGCACGGTGATCTTGATGCGCGCCTTGTACTTGTTGTCGCGCCGTCCGAGCGTGTTGTAGACGCTCAGCACCGCCTCGACGTAAGGCAGCAGGTCCGCCTTCGGCAGGAACTCCCGCACGGTATGGCCGATCATCGGCGTCCGGCCGAGACCGCCGCCCACGATCACCTCGAAGCCCGGCTCGCCAGCCGAATTGCGGACCATGCGCAGGCCGATGTCGTGCGCCTTTGTCACGGCGCGGTCGTTCGGGCTGCCGGTGATGGCGATCTTGAACTTGCGCGGCAGGAACTGGAATTCCGGGTGGTCGGTCGACCACTGGCGCAGAAGCTCGGCCACCGGGCGCGGGTCCTCGATCTCGTCGGCGGCTGCGCCGGCGAAATGGTCGGAGGTCACGTTGCGCACGCAGTTTCCGCTGGTCTGGATCGCATGCATCTCGACATCGGCCAGCGCCGAAAGGATCGCCGGCACGTCTTCCAGCTTCGGCCAGTTGAACTGGATGTTCTGCCGGGTGGTGAAATGGCCATAGCCCTTGTCCCACCGCTCGGCGATGTAGGCGAGTTGGCGCATCTGGCTGGGGTTCAGCGTGCCATAGGGAATGGCGACCCGCAGCATGTAGGCGTGCAACTGCAGGTAAAGGCCGTTCATCAGGCGCAGCGGGCGGAACTCATCCTCGGAGAGCGAGCCGTCGAGCCGCCGTTCGACCTGATGGCTGAACTGGGCGACGCGCTCGCGCACGAAGGCTTCGTCGAAGTCGGAGTAGGAATACATCGGGATGGCTCCGGTCTCAGTTCAGCTCGGCTTGCTTGCCGTGGGGATAGTTCGAGGGGCCGCGGGTGCGGAACTCCTCGCGGAAATGGGTGGGCTCGGGGCCGTTGGCGCCCGGTTTTGCATCGGCCAGATAGGCGCCGACCACGACCAGCTTCTGCGCGGCGGCGTGGAGAAGGCGCAGCTGGGCGTGGGCCTCGTCCTCGATCAGCTCGGCCTCGTGATGCAGGCGCGTCCAGCGGTCGTCGGCGGTGAGGTAGACCACGTCGCCGAGGCGTAGGTCGTTGGCGGTGACGACTTTCGGGGTGAAACGGCCCTTCATGCGAAAGCCTCCTTCAACTGGGGCAGGGCGGCCGTGGCGCGGCGGGGCGCGAGGCCATAGAGGATGACGGCGGGGCCTTCGACCCCGGCGATCGTGTCGGGCAGATCGGCAAGCGTGGTGCCAAGGATGCGCTGGTCGGGGCGCGAGACGTTCTCGACGATGGTCACGTCCGTGGCCGGGTCGGCGCCGTGCATCATCAGGCGGCCCTGCACGAAGCGGGCGGATTTCTTGCCCATGTAGATCGCCGCGACTTCGCCCTTGCGCGCCATGCCGCGCCAGTCCTGCTCGGCAAAGCCCGCCACGTCATGGCCGGTCACGATGCGGAGCGAGGCGTTGCGGCCGCGCCGGGTCAGGCTCTGGCCGATCTCGGCGGCGGCGACGGTGGCCGAGGTGAGGCCCGGCACGATGCGCCAGCCGAGGCCGCGGGCCTCAAGCGCCTCGATCTCTTCGTCCAGCCGTCCGAAGATGCCGACATCACCCCCCTTGAGCCGGACGACCCGCGATCCGGCGGCGGCATGGACGACATTGAGCGCGTTGATGTCGGATTGGGCGGTGGAGGGGCCGAAGCCTTCCTTGCCCGCGTCGATCAGCAACGCGGCAGGATTGGCAAGGGCGAGCACGGACGGGCCGACCAGACGGTCATGGATGATAACCTCGGCCTCGGCCAGCGCGCGGGCGGCGCGCAGCGTCAGATGGTCGGCATCGCCCGGTCCGGCGCCGACGAAGGTGACGGTGCCGGGAATGGTGACGTCGGAGCGAGGCGCGGCGGCTTCGGGCATGGTGAGTCCGGGGGACGGGAATTGATGGTCTAGAATAGGATATTTTTCCGATTTTTTGCCAGTGGCCTTTGCAGATAAGGAAGATTGTTCTAGGACATCACCAAGAAGGAACGTAGTTCCGCAAAACGGAGGAAAGCGCGAATGGTGACCCGGCTAGACGAGATGGACCGGAAAATCCTTGTGCTGCTGCAGGAGGATGCAAGCCTGTCGCTGGACGAGATCGCGCGTCGGGTGGGGTCGTCCAAGACGCCGGTCTGGAACCGGATCCGGCGGATGCGCGAACAGGGCGTGATCCTGAAACAGACCGCGATCCTCGACCCCGAGGCGCTTGGGCTGGAGGCCTGCTTCTTCGTCCTGATCCGGACGAGCGAGCACGAGGCCGAGTGGCAGCGAAAATTCCTGCAGGTGCTGCGCGACCGGCCGGAAGTGCTCGAGGCGCACCGGCTGGCGGGCGACATCGACTATATTCTGAAGGTGAGGGTGCCGAACGCGCGGGCTTATGACACCTTCTACCAGGCGCTGATTTCCGAGGTGAAGATCTACAACGTCACAGCGCTCCTCAGCATGGAAGAGATCAAGGCGACGACCGTGCTGCCGCTGTAACTGAATTCTCGTCGGCGCCTGCCATATCCGCCGGGGATTGTCGGTGCCGGGGAGCGAGCAGCGCCAAGGCGAGACTGGCATAGGCGATGCCGATCATGACGCCGACGATGCGGACCCAGAGACGGGTCTGGGTGTCCTCGAACAACGGCGAAAACTCCTGCGCTGTCAGGACAGCCAGCACGTTCATGGACTTTATCGCCAGGCCCCGCCTTTCATCCCCCCTGGCCACGCGCAGGGCGAGCGGCCAAGCCAGCAGCAGCGCCGCCAGGAAAAGTGTCAGCAGTACGGGCGCCAGGACCACGACCGTCGAGGCCACCACGGCCGCCGCGCCACCGAGAAGCGCCGCCGCAAAGCGGTCCCGCGCGATGGCAAACCCCGGAGTCTCGTCTGCCCGCAGGACAATGATCATGCCGATCAGCGCAGGGGCAGCCCCCGGCGGCTCGACAATCCAGACCAGGTAGGCTCCAACCCAGGCCGTGAGCGCGGCCATCAGGATTGGCATCGGGGCATAAAGGCGTTGTGGTTCTGTCCTGGGCGGGGGACCGGGCAGGACGAGGCCGATCAGCCATGCCGTCACGCTTCCGATCAGGATGCTTTTGGCGAGATCGTAGACGATCGTCTGCGACGCCTCAGGGTGTGGCACCAGTTGCATCGGGAGGATCGCGAAGAGCACCAAGACCACCATCCCCACGACGCTGGTCTTTGGCGAGGTCGACAGTTGGAAGCCTCCCCAGAGGCCGACCAGGGTCAGCATTGCGTAAACGAGAGGCGCCGACAGGGCAAAGGCGTTCACGAGGATCGAGACGGCTACGGCCAGTACCCAGCACATCAGCGGCAGGGCGACGGCTGAGGCGAGAGGCGGTCCGGGCGATGCCGCCAGCGCAACCGCAATCAGCGGCGCCATGAACGCGAGATCGAGTCCGATAGCTTCTGCGATCGCGAGCGACCCGGCAAAAGACAGCGCAATCCGCAGCGCGAACAATGCTTTCCCGTCAGAAGGCATAGCGGATCAGGCTCACCCCTTGCATCCAGAACCGAGTAAAATCGGCAAGTTGCCCCGCATTGGCGGTGTAGATCGCAATGCTTGCGCCGGCGCCCGCGCGGATCGGAATCTCGGGGCCGAGGGTGTCGAACTCGATCCGCACAGGAAAACGCTCCGCGCCGCGCAGCCAGTCTCGCCGTTCTACCGGTGTCGGCAGGTCACCCTGAACGCCAGCGCCAATCACATGGGTGACCCCGGACGCAATGCTGTCGACATGACCGCGGAGCACCTGGCCCGGCATCACATCGAGCACGATGTCCACCGGATCGCCCTGTGCGATGCGGCCAAGGGCATTTTCGGGCAACTGGGCGATGACCCAGGCCCTCGCCGTGTCAACGATGGTCGCTACAGGTTTTCCGGTGCCGGCGAACTGTCCGATCGACAGCACGCGGTTCGTCATCGCACCGTCGACAGGCGCTGTGACGCGGGTGTTCATCAGGTCGATCTGCGCCCGCTCGCGCGCCGCGAGCGCCGCGCGCACCTGTGGATTGTCCTCTCCCTGCGGTCCAAGGCGCGTCCGGGCTTCGGTCAGTTGCGCCTCGGCGGCCGTCACCGACGCCTGAGCCGAAGCCAGATTGGCCCGGGCGGTATCGAGTGCCGCGCGTGTCGTGTAACCGCGCTTGAAAAGCTCTTCGCTGCGGGCGGCCTGTTGTTCGACATCTGCGAGGCGGGCCTTGGCCTGGACGCTGGCCGCCTCCGCCGCACCAAGACCGACGTTGCCCGCCCCGATCTGCATGGTCACGTTTTCCAGCTGCGCCTCGGCCTGCTGCAGCACGGCCTTGTAGGGGCCCGGGTCGATCTCGAAGATAAGGTCGCCGGCCTTCACTCGCTGGTTGTCACGCACCGCAACGGTCACGATGTTTCCCGACACGCTCGGCGCGATCCCGATGACGGGCGCCTCCAGAGTAGCCTCGGAGGTATAGGGGGTCAGCTGGTCCATCGCGACGTGCAGGGCAAGGAAGGCGGCAAGGACGGCGACCAGGACCAGGCCGATCAGGCGTCGAGGCCAGGGACTCTCTCGAACCGCCCCGGGGGGCGCCGCGGGCCGAGCGGCGGGCGGTTCCGGCTCATCAGGGGGCGAGTCAGGCTTGACCATCCGGGCATCTGGGGAGGCGCTTTCGGCCGGAACCATCGGACGGGATTTATTCTCCTCGTTCACGTCTTCCAATTTGTCCCCCAGGATTTCGAGTCAGCGTTTTGCGGGACTTTACGCGACCGTTTGTCACGGCCGAAACGGTTTCACCGCTTCACAGGCCTGGTCTCGAGGCCGATGTCCGAAGGGAGCAGACGTCGGCGCGGCTCAGCGCCCTTTAGCCACGATCAGCGCCGAAAGCCCGTGGAAGTGGTAGACGTCTCCGTAGGCCGGGGGCTGGGCGAGGCGCAGGCCGGGGACGCGGGCAAAGAGGATCGGCAGGGCGATCTGCAGTTCGAGGCGGGCAAGGGGGGCGCCGACGCAGAAATGCAGGCCGCCGCCGAAGGCGACATTGGTCTTTTCAGGACGCGACGGGTTGAAGCGGCCCGGCTCGTCCCACATCCCCGGATCGCGGTTGGCGGCGGCGAGCAGCAGCCCGACCTCTTCGCCGCGACGGAAGGTGCGGCCCATCACCTCGACCTCGTCATAGGCATGGCGGGTGAAGAGATGAAGCGGCGGGTCGTAGCGCAGCGTCTCCTCGACCGTCGCCTCGATGCGCCCGGGTGCGAGGGCTGTGGCAGGCGTGCGGGTTTCGAGAAGCGTCTTCACCCCGTTGCCGATCGAATGGACGGTCGCCTCGTGCCCGGCATTCAGGAGCAGGATGCAGGTGGTGATGAGTTCGTCTGTCGACAGCTTTTCGCCCGCTTCCACGGCGGCGATCAGCGAGGTGATGAGGTCGTCGGCAGGGCGCTTGCGACGGTCCTCGACATAGGCGCGCATGAAGGCGACGAAGGCCTCGGTCGCGGCGACGGCGCGGTCCTCGGTCTCGCGGGTCCGGCCGGCCATGTACATGCCGACCATGGCGTTCGACCAGCGCAGGAGGTCGGGCGCCATCTCTTCGGGAACGCCGAGGAGGCGGGCGATGATGATGACGGGGATCTGCTGGGCGAAGGCGGGCAGGAGGTCGAACTCGCCTGACGGGAAGGCGTCGATCAGCTGGTGGCTGAGGGCCGTGATGTCCGGCTGCATCGCCCCGATCCGGCGCGAGGTAAAGGCGCGAAGGACGAGGCTGCGCAGGCGGGTGTGGCGCGGCGGCTCGAGTTCCAGCATCGAATGCGCCTCGACCGCGTAGAAGGGGCCGAGGTGGTCGGGGATGGGGCGGCGTTTCTCCTCCGGCACCTCACGGCCGAAGCGGCGGTCGCGCAGGATCGCGTTCACCGCCGCGGCCGAGGGCGTGCAGGTCAGGTTGTACTCTTGCCAATGGAAGAAGGGCCCGGCGGCGCGCGCGCGGTCGTAGAACGGGTAGGGGTTCTGGACGAAGGTGGGATCGGTCGGGGACTGGGAGAAGGTCTGCATGGGTCAGGTCCGGCGCGGGGTCAACATTCCTTGGGCGATGAGAACGCCGAGCACGACGATGGCCGCCCCGATTGCCTGCGCCCAGTTCCAGGCGCCGCCGAGCGCGAAGGTGATGAGCATCACGTAGAACGGTACGGCGTTCATGTGCAGGCTGGCAATGCCGATGCCAAGCTGCCCGACCGAGATGATCCAGAGCGTCTGGCTGAGCGCGATCGATCCGACCGAGGCGGCGACGAGGGCAGCGACCTCTTTCCAGCCGATGCCGCTCCAGTCGATGGCCGGTCCGCCGGAATAGGCGACGACGGCGGCGACAATCGACATGCCGAAGCCCGCGCCCGCGACGGTGATCGCCGTGCGGCCAAGCGGCGAGAGAGCGGGAAAGGCCGAAACGGTCGCCCGCGAGCCCCAGGTGAAGGCAAGGACCGAGACGAAGGCGGCCAGCGCCCCCCAGCCGAGCGAGGGCCGCGCCCCGGTCAGATCAAGTGCGACAAGGCCGCCGAGCAGCGACAGGAACAGGCCGATCCACAGCAAGGGGGTCATCTTCCGGCCGTCCAGGGCAACTTCGAGCCCGATCCCGACCAGAGGCATCAGCGCGGTGATGATCGCTACCGTGACCGGATCGGTCAGTTGCAGGGCGACGGCCACCAGTACCGCGCCAAGGCCCATCACCACCAGCCCCACACCTATTCCGCGGCCCCAGGGCGCGCGCAGCACGGTCGCCGGGCCTTCGACCAGCAGCCATACCAGCACCAGCACGATCCCGGCCAGGCCGACGCGGAAGGCGGTCAGGCTGAAGGGCGGGATGAACTGCACCAGATGCCCGAGCGCCGGCAGGCCGAGCGCCCAGGTCAGCATCGACAGAAGGCAGATGCCGTTGGCGGCCAGCGCCGACCGGGCCCTGGGGATCGTTGCGGTCATGGGATGATGTCCTCGCTCGGGCCGAGCATGGCACGGTCGAGCCGGCAGGGGATCGCTCGTCTGCGACGCGCCCGCGTCGTCAGGCGGCGGAAAGCGCCGCGACGATCGCGCCGAAATCGCTGGCCTTGAGGCTCGCCCCGCCCACGAGCGCGCCGTCGACATTCGGCAGCGCGAAGATCTCGGTGGCGTTCGACGGTTTCACCGAGCCGCCGTAAAGCAGGCGGAACCCGCCCGCATCGGCACCGAAACGGGCGGTCAGGCGGGCGCGCAGGTCGGCATGGACCTCGGCGATCTCTGGCAGGGTGGGCGTGCGGCCGGTGCCTATGGCCCAGACGGGTTCATAGGCGATGACGGTATTGGCCGAGGTCGCGCCGTCGGGCACGGAGCCCGCAAGCTGCGTTCCAATCACGGTCAGCGTCTTGCCGGCGTCGCGCTCGGCTTCGGTCTCGCCCACGCAGATGATCGCCGTCAGGCCGGCGGCCCAGGCGGCTTCAGCCTTGGCGCGAACCAGGGCATCGGTCTCGCCGTGGTCAGCGCGGCGTTCGGAATGGCCGAGGATCACATAGGTCGCCCCGGCATCCTTCAGCATCGCCGCCGCGATATCGCCGGTATGGGCACCCGAGGCCTTGGGGTGGCAATCCTGCCCGCCGATGGCAATGCGACCGGCCGCCGTCGCGGCCATGGCGGCGACAAGTGTCGCGGGCGGGCAGAGCAGGACCTCGCAGGCGGGCGCAGGATGGGCGGCGATCAGGGCCGTCACCTCGGGCAACTGGGCGGTCAGCCCGTTCATCTTCCAGTTCCCCGCCGCAAGCTTGCGCATGATCCGACCTCCACATGATTGACTGGGGCCAGACTTACGCGAAGGTAAAGCGGGACGGAAGGGTGTCAGGCTTGCGGCGCAGCGCCGCCCTGTGCTTCTGCGGGATCCTTGAACTTGATCGACTCGCCGCAGCCGCAGGCTTCGGCCACGTTGGGGTTGTTGAACTTGAACCCGGATTCCAGAAGCGAGGTCTGGAAGTCGATTTCCGTGCCGAAGAGGAACATCTGCGCCATCGGCGCAATCATCACCCGCGCGCCATCCTGTTCCACGACCTCATCCATCGGGTTGACGGTCTCGGCGAAGTCCATGGTGTATTCCATGCCCGCGCAACCGCCCTTCTTCACTCCGATGCGAAGGCCCGCCGATCCCTGACGATCCATCAGGCGGCGAATCTGGCCCGCTGCGGCGGGGGTTAGGGTAATGGCCTGCTTGCCGGGGATGCCGAACATGAGGAAGCGCTTTCTCTGACTGTCCGAAATGTATTTCCCGAGACGGGCGTATTCAAGTGGCGCGGGGGATTGCAGACCTCAGCGCATGATCTTCGCCGGATTGCCCGAGGCCGTTGCGCCCGGCGGCACGTCGCTGATCACGACGGCGGCCGCACCGATGATGGCATCCTCGCCGATGGTGACCCCGGGATGGATCGCGGCGCCGGCGCCGATCCAGACATTGCGCCCGATCGTCACCGGGCCGCGACGGTTCTCGGCCTCGATCACGGTCAGGATCCGGACATCGCGGGCCAATTGGGTGAAGGAGCCGATGCGAACCGGATAGGTGTCGTCGATCGCGCAGCCTTCATTGACGAAGCAGGCCTCGTCGAAATGCAGGTTACCGCCGTTCGTGACGTGGAAGGGTGCCTTGACGACCGCCCCGTTCCAGGTGCCGATCAGCTTTTGCAGGATCTGGCTGCGCTTCCGTTCCTCCCGGGGCCCGAGTGCATTGAAGGTCTCGAGCAACTGGGCGGCGGTCGTGCGCGCACCGTCCGTGGCGGCGGATTTCCCGCGGCTGGGATGCTGCGTCACGCTGCCCTCCTCTGGTGCCGGGGCAATCCGGTTCATCACATGAAGCCGAGCTCGAGCCGTGCTTCGTCCGACATCATGTCCATACCCCATGGCGGGTCGAACGTCATCTGCACGTTCACTTGTTTGACCCCGGGCAGCGGTTCGACCGCATCGGCGACCCATCCCGGCATCTCGCCGGCGACGGGGCAGCCGGGCGCGGTCAGGCTCATGACGATATCGACCTCGTTTTCGTCAGTGATCGCAATCGTATAGATCAGGCCGAGATCGAAGATGTTCACCGGGATTTCCGGATCGAACACCGTACGGCAGGCATTCACGACATCCTCGTAAAGCGGATGGTCGATGGTGGAAGGACGAATCAGGGGCTGCCCCTCGATCCGCTCTGCTGGCTGGCTGGTCATGAGCGCCTCGACGTTAGTTGAGCATTTATATAGGGAAAGGGCCGGGCAGGTCCAGTGGTCGGCAAGGGCAGGGGGGCCTTCCGCCCCCCTCTGGCCCCGCGCGGGGCCATTCACCCCCCGAGGGTATTTGTGCCAAGAAGAAACCCGAAAGCGCGGTCTTGGCTTTCACGCGCCACTGGTCAAGAAGCGGCCGGCGGACAGGACCGCGCAAGAGGCGGCGGAGAGGCGGCAGATGGCCCAGGCATTCGAGTTCGAGATCGGCGCGAGCGATGGCAAGGCGCGGACGGGTGTGATCCGCACGCCGCGCGGCGAGATCCATACGCCCGCCTTCATGCCGGTCGGAACCGCTGCCACGGTGAAGGCGATGCTGCCGGAAAGCGTGCGGGCGACCGGGGCGGACATCCTGCTGGGCAACACCTATCACCTGATGCTGCGGCCCACTGCCGAACGCATCGCGCGCCTTGGCGGGCTGCACAGGTTCATGAACTGGGACCGGCCGATCCTGACCGACAGCGGCGGGTTCCAGGTGATGAGCCTTGGCCCCCTGCGCAAGCTGACCGAGGACGGCGTGGTGTTCTCGTCCCATATTGACGGGTCCAAGCACATGCTCTCGCCCGAGCGGAGCATGGAGATCCAGAAGCTTCTGGGGTCGGACATAGTCATGTGCTTCGACGAATGCCCGGCGCTGCCCGCGACCGAAGAGGTGGTGGCGAAGTCGATGCGGATGTCCATGCGCTGGGCGCAGCGGTCGCGCGACGCTTTCGGCGACCGGCCGGGCCATGCGCTGTTCGGCATCCAGCAGGGCGGCGTGACCGAGGATCTGCGCGGGGAAAGCGCCGAGGCGCTGAAGGCGATCGGCTTTGACGGCTATGCGGTCGGCGGGCTGGCGGTTGGCGAGGGGCAGGAGGCGATGTTCGGCGTTCTCGACTATGCGCCGGGGATGCTGCCCGTGGACAAGCCGCGGTACCTCATGGGGGTCGGCAAGCCGGATGACATCGTCGGCGCCGTTCAGCGCGGGATCGACATGATGGACTGTGTCCTCCCCTCGCGCTCGGGGCGCACCGGGCAGGCTTGGACGCGGCGGGGCCAGGTCAACATCAAGAACGCCCGGCACATGGACGATCCGCGCCCGCTGGACGAGCACTGCACCTGCCCGGCCTGCCGCAGCTATTCCCGCGCCTATCTGCACCACGTGTTCCGCGCGCAGGAGATCATCAGCTCGATGCTGCTGACCTGGCACAACCTGCATTACTTCCAGGAGCTGATGCAGGGCCTGCGCGACGCCATTTCGGCGGGGCGCCTCGACGGCTTCATCGCGGACTTCCACGCGCAGCGGGCCGAGGGCGACATCGAGCCGATCTGAACCGATCGGTTCGGAGTCTTGCGTCGAGCGCATGGCCGACATGTTCCGGCGCCCGGTGGTTGCGCTCCGGCATTTCAAGTCTACTTGAAATATCCTGGAAGAAGGACCCACCCATGACCGAGACACTGTTTACCCCGCTCAAGGCCGGCGCGATCGAGCTGAAGAACCGCATCGTGATGGCGCCGCTGACGCGCAACCGCGCCAAGAACGACACGCCCGGCCCGCTCCAGGCCGAATATTACGCACAGCGCGCCGGGGCAGGGCTGATCGTGACCGAAGGCACCCCGATCTCACCCACCGCCAAGGGCTATGCCGACACGCCTGGCATATGGAGCGATGACCAGGTCCGGCATTGGCAGGACGTGACCAAGGCGGTGCATGACAAGGGCGGGCGCATCGTCACCCAGATCTGGCATGTCGGCCGGGTCAGCCATGAAAGCCTGCTCGGCGGCCAGGCGCCGGTGGCGCCCTCGGCGATAATTGCGCAGTCGCGGACCTTTGTCGGTGGCGAGTTCAAGCCGACGTCGGAGCCGCGCGCCCTTGAAGAGAGCGAGATCGCCGGAATCCTGGAGGATTACCGCGTGGCCGCCCGCAACGCGATCCGCGCCGGCTTCGACGGTGTCGAGATCCATGCCGCCAACGGCTACCTGATCGACCAGTTCCTGCGCGACACGACCAACCGACGGACCGATGGCTATGGCGGGACGATCGCCAACCGGGTGCGCTTCCTGCGCGAAGTGGTGGAAGCTGTCGCGGGCGAGATCGGCGCCGACCGGACGGGGATCCGCATCTCGCCCTGGTCCAAGGCCAATGACGTGGGTCTCGACAGCGACACGCCGGCCCTGTTCGCGGCGGTGATCGACGTGCTGAACGAGGCAGGCCTTGCCTTCGTCCATGTGGTCGAAGGCCAGACCGGCGGTCCGCGCGACTGGCCCGAAGGCGGGATCGAGGCGCTGCGCGCCCGGTTCAAGGGCGTCTGGATCGCCAACAACGGCTATGACCGGGACAGCGCGATCAGGGCGGTGGACAGCGGTGCCGCCGATGCGGTCGCCTTCGGCAAGCTCTATATCTCGAACCCCGACCTGGCCGAACGTCTGGCGGCCGACCTGCCGCTGAACCCCTTGCCGGTGCAGGGGCTTTATGGCGGCGGGGCCGAGTTCTACACCGACTACCCCGCACGGGCGGCCTGACCCCCGCCCGAACCCGCGCCGCCCCCTGCCGCCGATTGCGGACAGGGGGCGAACGCAGATTGCCGCCACCCGCGACAATGCCGCCTGATCTTCCCTTGCCCTTCGGCGATCACAAGATCATGCTGCACCGCAAGACTGACCCAAGGACCTGTTGAAAGACGGCGGCGGGTCACCCAGATATGGATGCCGAACAGGGGAGAGCCGCAGGCTGCCGATCGTCGGGGCAAGGCTCTCCTGCCGGAGGAAGGAAACGCGAATGACCACTCTCTCTCACAGCTACGCCGTGCTGCCGCTCCGCGACATCGTGGTGTTCCCGCACATGATCGTGCCGCTCTTCGTGGGGCGCGAGAAGTCGGTGCGGGCGCTGGAGGACGTGATGGCGGAGGACAAGCAGATCCTCTTGTCCAGCCAGATCGACCCTTCGGTGGACGATCCGACCGCGGAGGGAATCTACCGCACCGGCGTGCTTGCCAATGTGCTGCAACTGCTGAAGCTGCCTGACGGCACCGTGAAGGTGCTGGTCGAGGGCAAGACGCGGGTGCGCATCACAGAGTTCGTCCACAACGACCGCTTCTTTGAAGCCTATGCCGAGGAACTGGCAGAGGTGCCCGGCGACCGCACCGCGGTTGAGGCGCTGCTGCGCGGCGTCGGCGACGAATTCGAGAAATACGCCAAGATCAAGAAGAACATCCCCGAAGAGGCGCTCGCCGCCGTTTCGGAAACCCGCGAGCCGAACAAGCTGGCCGACCTTGTTGCCGGCCATCTCGGCATCGAGGTGGGCCAGAAGCAGGACCTCCTGGAGACGCTCGACGTGGCCGAGCGGCTGGAGAAGGTCTATGGCCTGATGCAGGGCGAAATGTCGGTGCTGCAGGTCGAGAAGAAAATCAAGTCCCGCGTCAAGACGCAGATGGAGCGCACGCAGCGCGAGTACTACCTGAATGAGCAGATGAAGGCCATTCAGAAGGAACTCGGCGACGGCGAGGATGGCCAGAACGAGATCGCGGAACTCGAAGAGCGCATCAAGAAGACCAAGTTCTCGAAAGAGGCGCGCGAAAAGGCCGAGGCCGAGCTGAAGAAGCTCAAGGCCATGTCGCCGATGTCGGCCGAGGCCACCGTTGTGCGCAACTATCTCGACTGGTTGCTGGGCGTGCCGTGGGGCACGAAGAGCCGCGTCAAGAAGGACCTGAACAAGGCCCAGGACGTGCTCGATGCCGATCACTATGGTCTGGAAAAGGTCAAGGAGCGGATCGTCGAATACCTCGCCGTGCAGGCGCGGTCCGACAAGCTCAAGGGCCCGATCCTCTGCCTCGTCGGACCGCCCGGCGTGGGCAAGACCTCGCTCGGCCGGTCGGTGGCGAAAGCCACGGGGCGCGAATTCATCCGCATCTCGCTTGGCGGGGTGAGGGATGAGGCCGAGTTGCGCGGTCACCGCCGGACCTATATCGGCTCGATGCCCGGCAAGATCATCCAGGCGCTGAAGAAGGCCAAGACGACCAACCCGCTGATCCTGCTCGATGAAATCGACAAGATGGGGCAGGATTTCCGCGGCGACCCGGCGTCTGCCATGCTCGAGGTGCTCGACCCCGAACAGAACTCGACCTTCGTCGACCACTATCTCGAGGTCGAATACGACCTGTCCAACGTGATGTTCATCACCACGGCGAACTCGTACAACATGCCGGGCCCGCTTCTGGACCGGATGGAGATCATCTCGCTCGCGGGCTACACCGAGGACGAGAAGCGCGAGATCGCCAAGGGCCACCTGATCGACAAGCAGGTGAAGGCGCATGGCCTGAAGAAAGGCGAGTTCGAGATCACCGACGCGGCGCTGACCGAAATGATCCGCACCTATACCCGCGAGGCGGGCGTGCGGAACCTGGAACGCGAGATCGCCAAGCTGGCCCGCAAGGCCATCACGGAGATCGTCAAGAAGAAGGGCAAGGCGGTCACCGTCACGCCCGAGAAGCTTGAGGATTACCTCGGCGTGAAACGCTTCCGCTACGGTCTGGCCGAGAAGGAAGATCAGGTGGGCGTCGTGACGGGTCTGGCCTGGACTTCGGTTGGCGGCGATCTGCTGTCGATCGAAGCGCTGAAGCTGCCCGGCAAGGGGCGGATGAAGACGACCGGGAAACTGGGCGACGTGATGAAGGAGTCGATCGAGGCCGCGTCGAGCTATGTCCGCTCGATCAGCCCCGAGCTTGGCATCAAGCCGCCGAAGTTCGAGGCAATCGACATCCACGTCCACGTTCCGGAAGGCGCGACCCCGAAGGACGGGCCGAGCGCCGGTATCGCGATGGTCACCTCGATCGTCTCGGTGCTGACTGGCATCCCGATCCGCAAGGACATCGCCATGACCGGCGAGGTCACCCTGCGCGGGAACGTGCTGCCGATCGGCGGGCTGAAGGAAAAGCTCCTTGCCGCACTTCGCGGCGGCATCAAGACGGTGCTGATCCCCGAAGAGAACGCCAAGGACCTGACCGAGATCCCGGACAGCGTGAAGTCGGGCCTGACGATCATCCCGGTCTCCCATGTGCGCGAGGTCCTGCCGCGCGCCCTGGTGCGGATGCCCGAGCCGGTCGAATGGGACGAAGACGCCGAGGCGGCTGCGGCGCTGGTCAAGCCGGTGGAAACGCCGGCGGCACCGATCGCCCACTGATCGGTCTGAGGTCTGGAACGGAGGGGGCGCGGGTTTTCCGCGCCCCTTTTCATTTTTCGCCCGCGCGGAACGGTGTTTCGCTGTCGCCGGACCTCGGCTACTGTTTCGCCACCAAAATGCTGTCGCACAGCAACGATGACAGGGAGACAGGCAGATCATGACCACGGACACACCTGCAGCACCGAAACGCAGCCGCGCCGCCAAGCCGGCAACGGCGAAGCCCGCCGCAGCCAAGACCGCTGCCGCAAAGACCACCGCCCCGAGGAAGACGCCGGCCAAGCCCGCAGCCGTCAAGCCCGCAGCCGCCAAGGCCGCGACGCCGCGCAAGCCGGCCGCCCGCAAGGCCGCGCCCGTGGTGGTTCCGCCGCCGACTTTCGGCGACGAGATGAAGGCGATCGCTTCGGAAGGGGCGGCGCTCGCTTCGACTGCTGCGGCGGTCGTGACCAAGACGCTCGCGCTCAAGAAGCGGGAACTGGTCGAGCGCGTCGCGGCCCTGTCCGGCGGCAAGAAGAAGTCGGTCAAGGACGTGGTCGAGGCCACGCTCGCAGTGCTCGGCGAGGCGCTGGAAAAGGGCGAGGAGCTGATCCTGCCGCCCTTCGGCAAGGCCAAGGTCAACCGCTCCAAGGATGGCGCAGCGGGCAGCAAGCTCCTGACGGTAAAGCTGCGCCGGGGCGAGGCGCGGGTCGCCAAACAGCCTCTTGCAGACGACGAGGAGTGAGTCTAATACCCCCGCCATCGGGCGATTAGCTCAGCGGTAGAGCGCTTCGTTCACATCGAAGATGTCAGCGGTTCAAATCCGTTATCGCCCACCATCGTTTTCCCGAAAGGCGCTGCAACCTGGTTGCGGCGCCTTTTTCCTTGACCTGTCATGCGGTGGATGGCGCGTCGCATCGTCGGGGGGAGGGCGGACTTCAATTCAAGAATCTCGTTGACTGGATTTGCTCATCCATCAGCATGACCCTTGCCTTCATCTGTTCCGGGGGCGGTATCTTGTGGGAGGCTGCAATGAGACTATCGAAGAACCTGACTGTAGTACTTCTTTCGTTTGGGCTGGCGGTCGGAGCTACGTCCACGGCAGACGCTAAAGTCACTGCGAAGCAAATCGAAAAAGCGACCACCGTAAGCGAATTGATGGAACTTGGCGCTACGAAGCTGACAGCGGGCCAGTTCAAGCAACTTGTTGTCGGGCATCCAATGACCGACGCCTCCAAGAGCTGGAACTGGATCATCGACAAGGACGGAACCACAAGCTCGGCATCGGTCGACGGCTCGTGGAAGGAAGATGCGCAGCCATGGAGTATGAAGGGCGACGCGTACTGCACCAAGCTCAAGGGCAAGACTGCCTGCAGGGACACCTACATGGTTGGAAAGTACCTGCGGATGTCGGACCAGGCAGATCCTGCAAAGCTTTCCACTTGGACGGCGGTCGTCGGTAAGTAATTGGCTGCCTGATGGCAGGATTGCGCTGCCATCAGGTATCCGCCACCCTCGTTTGAAATGCTCATGGCGCTGCGGACAAGAACGATCGCGGGAATTGCAGTGAGGGTTACACCAAAACTTGGGTAGTGCGGTGCACGGCATTGGCAGCAGGGCGCAGCACTGAATTTGAAAGGCAGTCTAACGCTCCCAATAAATTTCAGGAGCTTGGGCTGGCTGACCGGCGAATGCTGATGTTGCGACAAAAGCCATTGTTCTTCGGGCATCCAACTCTCTGCGCGTGATTGCAATCGGCTGGGGCAGGGGGCAAGAAGGGCCACGCGCAACGTCGGAGACCTCCATGAAGATCGCCCACCGCGAGATCGGACCCGCCCATCCGCCGCTCGTCATTGCCGAAATCGGGATCAACCACGGCGGCAGCCTGGACGTGGCGAAGGAGATGGTGCGGCTCGCGCATCTGGCGGGCTGCGAGTGCATCAAGCATCAGACCCATTTCCTTGACGACGAGATGACCGACGAGGCGAAGTCGATCTTCCCGCCGAATGCCGACGTCTCGATCTGGGAAGTGATGGCGCGCTGTGCCCTTTCGGCCGAGGACGAGGTGCAGCTGAAGGACTACACGGAAAAGCTCGGGATGATCTACATCTCGACGCCCTTCAGCCGGAAAGCCTCGGATTTTCTTGAGGAAATCGGCGTGCCTGCCTTCAAGATCGGCTCGGGCGAGGCCGACAATCTCCCGCTGATCCGTCACATCGCCCGCAAGGGCAAGCCGGTGATCCTGTCGACCGGCATGCAGACGATCGAGACGATCCGCGAGTCGGTGGCGATCCTGGACGCCTCGGGCGTGGACTATGCCCTGCTCGAATGCACCAACCTCTATCCCTCGCCGCCCGAGATCGTCAGCCTGCAGGGTGTGACCGATCTCAAGGCGGCCTTCCCCAAGGCCGTCGTCGGTTTCTCCGACCATTCGATCGGGCCGGAAATGGCGCTGGCCTCAGTCGCGCTTGGGGCCTGCATCCTCGAGCGGCATTACACCGACACCCGCTACCGGATCGGACCGGACATCATCAACTCGATGGACCCGGCCGAGCTGCGCTTCCTGATCGACCGCTCGCGCGAGATCTGGATCGCGGCCAACAATCCCAAGCAGCGCACCCAGGCGGAGGAGCCGGTCTACCGGTTCGCCCGCGCCAGCGTCGTTGCCGACCGCGACCTGCCAGAGGGCCATGTGATTGCCGAGGCCGACATCTGGGCGCGGCGTCCGGGCTCGGGCGAGATCGCGGGTTATGACTTCGATCTGGTGGTAGGGCAGCGCCTGACCCGCGCGGTGACCCGCAACACGCAGCTGAATTGGTCGGATATCGGTCTGGCGGGGCGTCCGGCAGGGGCCTCGAAGCGGGGCTGAGGCCCCGCTTGCGCAACGCGTCAAGGAACCGTGGCAACAGCCTTTGGAAACTTGATTTTTCGGGAACGTAGCCTGGCAGCCCGTAGGGGAGTCGAACCCCTCTTCCCAGGTTGAAAACCTGGTGTCCTAACCGATAGACGAACGGGCCACGCTTGGCGTGGAGCGGTGTCTAGGCGACAGCCCGACCGCGCGCAAGAGGGAAAATTGCGCTTCAGCCGTCGATCTGCGCGCCCATGATCGCCAGCGCCTGCTGGTAGACCGAGGCGGCATTCCATTCCTTGAGCACGGCGTAATTGGGCTCGCCCGGCTGATAGCCCTTCCCGGGCTTCCATCCCTTCTGCGCGAAGAAGTTCGCGGTCGAAGCCAGCGCGTCGGCCATGTCGGCAAAGTCGATCCGCCCGTCGCCATCGCCATCCACGCCATAGGCCAGCGCGTTGCCCGGCAGGAACTGGGTATGGCCGATCTCGCCATGCCGGGCGCCGATCGTCGCCGAGGTGATCTCGCCCCGGTCGACCAGCACCAGCGCGGCCAGAAGGTGCGGCTGGAAGAAATCGGACCGCCGGCAGTCATAGGTCAGCGTCGCGATGGCCGAAACGACCTGCGTGTCCCCCATCACCGCGCCGAAGCCGGTTTCCATCCCGTGGATGGCCAGGATTACCCCCGCCGGCACGCCATACTGCCGCTCGAGCGAGGCGTAGAATTCCGGATTCTTGGCCTTGCGCTTGCGGCCCTGCGCCACGATCACGTCCGATCCGCGGACCTGCATGAACTTCTCGAGCGAATACTTGAAGCTCTTCTGACCGCGATCGGCGCTGATCGTCTTGGTCGAATAGTTTGCGCCTTTGAGTGCCGCGATCCCGCTGGAGCCGATCCCGGCCGATTTGGCGACGGGGACGAATTCAACCTTCCAGGCTTCGAAGCCGGACGAGGTATTGCCGCAACCGGCAGCGTGCAGCGGGCCGGCGAGCGTCAGGGCAAGGCCAGCGGCAAGGACAAGGGACGGGCGCAATTTCGTTCTCCAAAACAGGTGGCCGCAGTTTATGGGCGCCAGTTCCGGCGGCAAGGGGCAAGCGCCGGAAAAGTCTTCGAACGAACCAAGGAAGGGACTCCACGCGCGCAGGATTCGGCGCTAGCATCGGTCAAAATTCTGGGATCGGACTCGGGGCAGGCGCAACCGCCGTCCAGGGTCTGGATGGCGGGTTCGGGGGGGCTTCAGCCATGCAAGACATGCACGGGGACCAGACGCCGGTCGAGACCGGCGAACAGCCAGCGTCCGACCTTGGCGAAAGCGATCATGCCGCGATCATCCGCCTGCTGAACTCCGAAACCTGGACCCGCCGGCTGGAAGAGGCGCGCCAGTCCCGCAAGAAGATCCTCGCGCAGAAGCAGCGTCCGGTCTCGGCCCCCGTCTTTCGTCCGGCCGCCGTGCAGCGCGTAAGCCGGCAGGACCGTCTGCCGCCGCTTGAGCCGGCGATGCCGATCGTCGCCCGTCCTGCCGACCCGCCAGCCGAGCGCGGCGTCGTCGTACAGTTCCAGCCGCCAGGGGCAGTTTTTCGTCCCGTCCCCGAGCCGCCTGAACCGGAAGGTGTCGCGCTTGTCGAACCCGGTCGCGACATCGGGCGCATCGGCCAGATCGCGATCGCCTTCGTGGCGGGGATCGGCCTTGGACTGGTACTGAGCGCCCTGTTCTGATCTCTGCCGCCCTGATCTGGGTCAAGGCCGGCTTGTGGTCCTTTTGGCAGACTCCATATCTGACTCTGGCGCCCCGCCGACAGGATGAAGGAGGATGCGATGAGCATTCCGAACCCCAAGGACGTGACCGACTACGCCCTTGATGCCATGCAGCGCAACGTGCTGTTCCTGGACGTGCTGCGGCGCCGCGCCGATCAGTATTTGGCCCATGCGGCAGAGAAACTGCCGACGGTTCTGGACTATGACCACGATCTCGTCAGCGATGGCCGCGATCTCAAGCGTCCGTGCAACTATTTCCTCATGCGGATCCGGCCGCCCGAAGGTGTCGCCACCGATCCGCTGAAATGCCCCTTCGTGATCGTCGACCCGCGCGCGGGCCACGGTCCCGGTATCGGCGGCTTCAAGTCCGACAGCGAGATCGGCGTGGCGCTCAAGGCGGGACATCCCTGCTATTTCATCGGCTTCCGCCCGAGGCCCGAGCCCGGCCAGACGATCCTCGACATCCTCGATGCCGAGGCTGCCTTCCTCGAGACGGTGATCGCGGCCCATCCCAGGGCGGAAGGCAAACCCTGCGTGGTCGGGAATTGCCAGGCGGGATGGTCGGTGATGATGCTGGCCTCGCTCCGCCCCGAACTGTTCGGACCGATCATCATCGCGGGCACGCCGCTGTCCTACTGGGGCGGTGTCCGCGGACGCTATCCGATGCGCTATTCCGGCGGCCTTCTGGGCGGGTCTTGGCTGACTGCGCTGACGGGGGATCTGGGCGGCGGCATCTTTGACGGCGCCTGGCTGGTTCAGAACTTCGAGAACCAGAACCCCGCCAACACGCTCTGGTCCAAGCAGTACAACCTGTGGGCCAATGTCGACACCGAGGCCGACCGTTATCTTGGCTTCGAGAAGTGGTGGGGCGGCCATGTGACGCTGAACGCCGAAGAAATGCAGTTCATCGTCGATGAGTTGTTCGTCGGCAACCACCTCGCCTCGGGCGACATCCGCGGTCGCGACGGCACCGAGATGGACCTGCGCAACATCGCCTCGCCCATCGTTTGCTTCTGCTCGCGCGGGGACAACATCACGCCGCCGCAGCAGGCGCTGGACTGGATCCTCGACCTTTACGACAGCGTGGAGGACATCCAGGCGAACGGCCAGACCATCGTCTATGCGATCCACGACACCATCGGGCATCTCGGCATCTTCGTTTCGTCCGGGGTCGCCCGGAAGGAGCATGACGAGTTTGCCTCGAACATCGACCTGATCGACGTGCTGCCGCCTGGCCTGTACGAGGCGGTCTTTACCCCGCGCGCCGAGGCCGGTGACGACGAGTTCATCCGGGGCGACTGGGTGATGCGGGTCGAGGCGCGGACGCTTGACGACATCCGCGATCTGGGCGGCAACACGCTCGAAGATGAAAAGCGCTTCGAGGCGGCGGCGAAGGTGTCGGAAATGAACCTGGCCCTCTACCGCACCTTCGCCCAGCCCTGGGTCCGCGCCATGGCCAATCCGCAGATGGCCGAAACCCTGCGGCGGCTTCACCCGCTGCGGCTGGGCTACGAGATGTTCGCCTCGACCAATCCGTTCATGGCCTGGGTGCAGCCCGCCGCCGAAAAGCTGCGGGAGAACCGGCAAGAGGTGAGCGAGGACAACCCGCTGACCGATTGGCAGAAGGCGGCATCGGAAAAGATCGTCGAGGGGCTGGAGGCCTGGCGCGAGGCGGTCGAACACCTGTCCGAAGAAGCCTTCCTGGCGCTGTATGGCAATCCGGTCCTCCAGAAGGCCGTGGGCGTCGATCCCGAAAGCCAGGTCGAGCCGCGCCATGCGCCGAAGCGCCTGCTGCACCGCCAGTTGGTCGAACGCCGCATCGCCGAATTGCGTGCGGCCTTCGGCAAGGGCGGCATCCGCGAAGCCACCTTGCGCGCATTGATCTATGCCGGGCGGACCCGTGGCGGCGTCGACGAGCGCGGCTTCGAGGCGATCCGTCGCTTCCGCCGGTCGCAGGACAGTCGCGCAACCATCTCGCTGGCCGAGTTCAAGCGGCTGGTGCGCGAGCAATTCCTTATGCTGCTGGTCGACGAGGAGGCGGCTATGGCACGCCTGCCGGACCTGCTGCCCGAGGACGAGGCGATCCGTCAGCGCGCCGTCGGCGTGATCCGCGAGGTTCTGGCTGCCTCGGGCCCGATCGAGCCGCAGGTGGAAGAGCGGCTACAGGTGGTGGACCGGCTGTTCCGCCTGCCCGATGCCCCCGTGCCCCTGCGCCCGCCGACCCGCCCCCGGGCTAAACGGACGGCCCGCTGAACGGCCGGAACGGACGATCTAGACCGCCGGCGCGCTGCGCCGCAAGTAGGGAGACTGCAATGACCGAACCCGCCCAGACGATCACCGCCCAGGACCTGCGCATGAAGATCCTCGAAAAGGAGATGGACGAGATCTCCCGGCAGGAGGCCGTCAAGGCCGAGCAGGAAAAGCGGCTTCAGGACTTCACCGCATCGTTCCTGCACGATCACATCTCGGATGAGGAGCGGGCGCTGATCCGCAAGCTCGTGCTGAGCGCCGTGAACAACGGCAAGTTCGAGGCGCTGGTCTATTCCTTCCCATCCGACCTCTGCACCGACAGCGGCCGCGCGATCAACAACCGGCTGCCGCACTGGCCCGAGACACTGCAGGGCAAGGCGAAGGAACTCTACCAAGCCTATGAGAAGGTGGCGAAACCGCAGGGCTTCAAGCTGAAGGCCTCGATCATCAACTTCCCGGGTGGCATGCCGGGCGATGTCGGCCTGTTCCTCGACTGGGCGCCGGAGAAGGTCTGAGTAAGGAAGAAATTGTCTGGTCCGCCCATGCGGCGGACCTGGCAGCCCGTAGGGGAGTCGAACCCCTCTTCCCAGGTTGAAAACCTGGTGTCCTAACCGATAGACGAACGGGCCACGCGATCTGGCGGGGTATTTAGGCGAGGCGCAGGACCCGCGCAAGCCGAATCTTCACGCGCGGGCGGCATCCTCGAGGCGGAGCTGCACCTTGCTGTGGCCGCGCCAGTGGTTCATCTCGAGCCGCCCCGCCAGATGGAAGCGGCCCGCGCCGGGATTTTCCAGGGCGGGCCCGAGCGGCCCGTCGAAGGCGCCGAAGGCGACCGCCTCCAGCCGCCCGCCATCCTCGGCGCCGAAGCTCAGGCGCAGGTGGCTTTCGCCCATTCGCCGTGCGCTGACCGCCTGCGCGGCGAAGGCGAAACGCGGGGCAGGGGCCGCGGCACCGAAGGGGCCTGCCGCCTCGACCTGTTCGACGAACTGCGGCGTCGCGGCCCCGGGCATCAGGAGGCCGTCAAGCTTCAGGTCTGCCGGTCCCGCCGCGCCTGACCCTTGCCGGGCCAGCAGCTCGCCCAGCCGCTCCATCGCCGCCTCGATCCGGTCCGCGGCCACGGTCAGCCCCGCCGCCATCTTGTGCCCGCCGCCCTTGATGAGCAGACCCTCCGCCGCGACCCGCTGGATCGACGCCCCCAGATCGACGCCCGAGATCGACCGGCCCGACCCCTTGCCCTCGGCCCCATCGATGCCAATGACGATGGCGGGGCGGTTCGTCGCCTCCTTCAGCCGGGCGGCGACGATGCCGACGACGCCCGGATGCCAGCCCGGCGCGGCGGCCCAGACGAGCGGGCCGTCAAGGCCTCGCGCCTCGGCCTGGGCCATTGCCTCGTCGCGGACCCGCATCTCGATCTCGCGCCGTTCGGTGTTGAGCTGGTCGAGCCGCGCGGCAAGGCTCGACGCGTCCTGCGCATCAAGCGTGCTGAGAAGCCGCGCGCCAAGATCCGCCCGCCCGATCCGCCCGCCGGCATTGACCCGCGGCCCCAGCAGGAAACCGAGCGCATAGGTGTTCGGCGCCTGATCCATCCGCGCGACATCGGCCAGCGCCACAAGTCCCGGCCGCTCGCGCCGCGCCATGACCTTCAGTCCCTGCCGCACCAGTGCCCGGTTGACCCCGATCAGCGGCGCGACATCGGCGACCGTCGCCAGCGCCACGAGGTCGAGCATCGCCATCAGGTCCGGCCCCTGCACCCCTTCGGCGCGGAGCCGGCGGTTGACCTCGACCAGCAGCAGGAACACGACAGAGGCCGCGCAAAGATGGCCAAGCGCGCCGTCCTCGTCCTGCCGGTTGGGGTTTACCACGGCCAGGGCAGGGGGCAGCGTCTCGGCCCCAAGGTGATGGTCGAGGACCACCACGTCGGCCCCTTTCGCCGCAGCGATTGGTTCGTGGCTGAGCGTTCCGCAGTCGACGCACAGGATCAGGTCATGTTCGCGCGCAAGGCCCGTCATGGCCGGCACGTTCGGGCCATAGCCCTCGTCGATGCGGTCGGGAATGTAGAGCGTCGCATCCCGCCCCATCGCCCTGAGCCAGGTCAGGAGCAGCGCCGAGGCCGATCCGCCATCCACGTCGTAATCGCCGAAGACGGCGATCCGCTGGCGATCCTTCACCGCCCGGATCAGCCGCGCGGCAGCCACATCCATGTCGCGCAAGGACAGGGGATCAGGCAGCAGGTCGCGCAGTTGCGGGGCGAGGAAACGCTCGGCCTCCTCAGCCGCGACCCCGCGCCGGACCAGCGTGCGGCACAGCGGCAGGGGCAGCCGGGTCTGCTGCGCCATCGCCTCGGCCATCCGGTCTTCCTCGGCCGAGGGGCCGATCCAGCGCCGGCCGGTGAGGGAGTGTTCGACATTCAGGAATGCAGCCATGCGCCGGTTCTGGCGGGTCGCACCGGACTTGGCAAGCGGGCTTGGCTGGGCAGGGGGCGGACCGGAGCCCGCCCCATCCCGGACCATTCAGCGTCCTGAGCCTTACTTGACCGGCGCGCGGTATTCGATGCGGCGGACCGACCCGGTCTTGGACCGCATCAGGATCGTCTCCATCGTGACCCAGCCCGGTTCGCGCCGGATGCCGCGCAGGAGCGAGCCGCTGGTGACACCGGTTGCGGCAAAGATCACGTCGGCGCGCACCAGATCGTCGCGGGTGTAGACCCGGTCGAAATTCACGATCCCGGCCTTCTTGGCCCGCCCGCGCTCGTCGTCATTGCGGAACAGGAGCTTGCCGAAGAACTGCCCGCCCATGCATTTGAGCGCCGCCGCCGCCAGAACCCCTTCGGGCGCGCCGCCCGAGCCCATGTACATGTCGATCCCGGTCTTTTCCGGCTCGGCGCAGTGCATGACGCCGGCCACGTCGCCATCGGTGATGAGGCGGATCGAGGCGCCGGTCGAGCGGATTTCCTTGATAAGATCCTCGTGCCGCGGCCGTTCCAGCACGCAGACGGTGATGTTCTCGGTCGATACACCCTTGGCCGCCGCGAGGGCTGAGACGCGCTCGGAGGGCGACATGGTCATGGTCACCGTGCCGGGCTTGAAGCCGGGACCGATGGCGAGCTTGTCCATGTAGACGTCGGGCGCGTGCAGAAGCGTGCCGCGCGGGGCCATGGCGATTACGGTCAGGGCGTTCGGCATGTCCTTGGCGGTCAGCGTCGTGCCTTCCAGCGGGTCAAGCGCGATGTCCACCGCCGGTCCCTTGCCGGTCCCGACTTCCTCCCCGATGTAGAGCATCGGCGCCTCGTCGCGCTCGCCTTCACCGATGACCACGACGCCGGCGATGTCGAGTAGGTTCAACTGGTCGCGCATGGCATTGACGGCGGCTTGGTCCGCGGCCTTTTCGTCCCCGCGCCCGATCAGGCTGGCCGAGGCGAGGGCCGCCGCCTCGGACACCCGGGCGAGGCCGAGCGAAAGCATTCGGTCATGAAATTCAGTGGCGTCGGCCATGCGAGGATCCCTTGAAACTGGTTGTCGTGAATGGGTTAACCCAGGGTCGCTCAACCGGCAAGCGCGGTGGCGCTAACGGGCTTTGGCGTCCGCAAAGCCGCCGGTTCTGATGAGCATTTGCAACAGCAGACCCACGACAAAAGCGTTCAGAAGGTGCCAGAGGAAATGGGTGCCTTGCGGAAAGGTCGCGCAGATGTCCCGGTCAAGCGTTCGAAACGTGAGCGAGGCCGCAAAAACCAGTGTCGCAGTGCTGATCCATCTGGCCGAAGGATGCTTTCGTCGATAGGCGACCACGACAAAAACGACCATCGCCACAAGCGCCGGCGCATACTGGTCGGACCCGTTCAGCCTTCCCGTTCCGACTCCGCCTTCGCCGGTGGCAAAATAGGCAATCAGCATCGCGGCGGTCATGACACCCGCGCCCAGAAAGGCGAGCGACCGGCCAGAGACGCCCGCCAAGAAACGAAGCGCGGCCACGACGAACAACCCGACAAAGCCCCAGATTGGCACTGTATCGACCAGTTCCGACCAGCGGGTCGCGACTGTATGGAAGAGGAAAGAGCCGACGCCAATCATGGCAGCGAGCAGAATGAGCGACCAGACAATCGGATCGCGGATGCGCCTCTGCCTGGCCGTTACGGCGGCCCACGCGGCTGCAATCGGAAAAGCGAGGTTCGTCAGGGCATTGATGGGTTCCGCCCAGAATCCGTCTCCTAGCCGCTCGCAGTAGATGTCTGCGGCGGCAGTCCAGTCCAAGGTCAGATGTCTTCGATGCGCAGGGCCACCGGCTCACCGACCAGCACACCGGTCGCGGCAAAGCCGCTCAGGGCATGGGCGATGTCTTGCGGGGCGGCGCGGTGCGTGACGATCAGGACCGGCGCGTGGGCGTCGGAATGGCCATACTGATGCATCCGGTCGATCGAGATTCCGGCGTCCCCGATAACGGTGGCGATCTTGGCCAGCGCGCCCGGCTTGTCGAGCAGCGTCATGCGCAGGTAATGCGCCGCCGGCGTGGCCGAGGCGGCGGCTGTGGCTTCGGCGAGCGTCGCGGCCGGCTGGCCGAAGGTCGGGATGCGGCTGCCGCGCGCAAGCTCGATCACGTCGGACATCACCGCGCTCGCCGTCGGCCCCTGGCCGGCGCCCGGGCCGCGCAGCACGATTTGGCCAACGCTGTCGCCTTCCAGAACCACCATGTTGGTGCCGCCCTGCAACTGGCCGAGCGGGCTGTCGGCCGGCACGAGGCAGGGCGTCATCCGTTGCTCAAGTCCGCGACCGGTCATCTGCGCCACGCCAAGAAGCTTGATGCGGTAGCCCATGTCAGCCGCCAGGCGAATATCCTCGATCGAGATCTTGCCAATGCCTTCAAGCTCTACCGCGTCGAAGCTCACCTTGGTGCCGAAGGCGATGGCGGCCAGCAGGCTCAGCTTGTGGCCCGCATCGATGCCTCCGACGTCGAGGTTCGGATCGGCTTCCAAATAGCCGAGCTGGCGCGCCTCCTCGAAGACCGTCTCATAGGGAAGCCCTGCGCTTTCCATCCGGGTGAGGATGTAGTTGCAGGTGCCGTTCATCACTCCCATCACCCGCTTCATGCGGTTGCCGGCCAGCCCTTCGGTCAGGGCCTTGATCGCCGGGATGCCGCCCGCGACTGCCGCCTCGAAGCGGATCACGCGGCCCGCCTTTTCGGCAGCGAGCGCCAGGGCCTGGCCATGATGGGCGAGGAGCGCCTTGTTGGCGGTCACCACGTCCTTGCCGGCGGCCAGCGCCGCCTCGGTCGCGTCCTTCGCCGCGCCGTCATGGCCGCCCATCACCTCGACGAAAAGGTCGATGTCACTGCGGCGGGCCAGGGCGACAGGATCGGTTTCCCAGGCGTAGCCCGACAGGTCGGCGTCACGGTTGCGGCTGCGGTCGCGGGCCGAGACGGCGACGATCTCGATCGGGCGGCCGGTGCGGGCGGCAAGAAGTGCGGCATGGCTCTGCACGATCTTCACCACGCCGATGCCAACCGTGCCGAGACCGGCGAGACCAAGGCGCAGGGGGGCAGGCATGGGACACTCCGTTCAAAGCTCTCGCGCCCTGTTAGCGGCTTGGACGCCGGCTTGCAACGCGGCCCGATCGCGCCGACCCGCCTCAGCCGCCGCTTGCCGCCTGCAGCAGCCGGGCACGCTCGGCATCATCCGTGGTCTCAAGCGCCAGCGCCCCGGTCCGCGCCTTGAGCTGGTCGGCCCGCGCCTGAAGCGCGGCAGGGTCCTCGGGGTCGATCGACGCCGTTCCGCCGACGGCCAGCACTTCGTGCAGCGGGGCGATCTGCGGTGCCGGATCCGTGCCAGGTGTCCGGTGCTCGCCGGGGAAATGCGGCGCCTCGCAGCCGGGCAGGGCCGCAAGGAGCAGAAGGGTCAGGGCGAACGGTCTTCCACTCGGGCGCATGGCGGCAGGATAAGGGGGCGGCGTCGCTCTCGCAACCCGCCCCCCGGCAGTCTGATCCGCGGTTCCTCAGGTGCCGACGCCGCAGGTCGGGCAGGTGATCTTCGGCGCTCGCCGCGGCCGGGTCACGATGAACTGGTCATAGGTGAAGTTGGGAACGCCGACGTTGAAGGTCGGCACATAGTTCATGCGGGTCTGCACGACGATCACCGTATCCCCATCCGACATGTTCGGAAGCTGGTTCTTGGCCAGCGCGATAGAGGTCAGGCCTTGCCTTGCCAGCGGGTTCATCATGCCGCTCGTGGCACGGGTCTCGGACCACAGCACTTCGTAGCGCTTGTTCGCCTGGCTCCAGGTCACGCTGCTGACGGTGATGCTGGTGGGTTCGTCGCTGTCGAGAAGGTAGTCGAACATGGTCTTCATCCCGGTGACATAGGCCGGGGTCACGTCGGCAATCTCGCGGGTGATCATGTCCGAAACCGTGTAGGAGGCCTTCATCGCCGTATTCTCGACGCGGTACGCGTCCCAATAGACGAACATGCCGACAAAGGCCCACATCATGATCGGCAGGATGATGACGGTCTCGACAAGGGCGCCGCCTGACTCCGAGGTGCCGAATGTCCTGAGAAGGGAGCGAAGCTTTTTCATGGGTCAACTCGGCTCGTTCACGAAGGCGGAGCGGGCGATCAACATGTAGCCGCCGCCGTTTTCCTTGGGCAGTTGCAGGCCGATGCCGGTCCCCGGGAAGATCGGGTCGAACACCGCGCAGGCGCGGATCAGCATCAGCTCGTTGTCGAGGCCGGTGCTGAACTGTGTGACGGGCTGCACGGTCTCCGACCGGTCGACGCAGGTCACGTCCGACGGCAGCGGCGACCAGGTCGAGGTGCTGACCTTGGTCAGTTCCAGCATCAGGATGTTTTCGCAATCCGGAAAGATCACCGTCAGGTCGCAGACCGCCTTCTTGATCGTGTCATGCGTCGGATTGGTGAACGATCCCAGCCGCAGGTCGCGCACGACGATGTCGAGCGACCGTTCCAGCATGATGTAGCGCGTCATCAGCAGGCCGGATTCGAAAGAGGCCGAGAAGATCGCCATGAAGGCCGGCACCATCAGCACGAACTCGAACGATGCGACGCCATCCTCGCGGCGGAAGTCCCGCAATGCCTGCCGCATTCTGTGTGTGATGCGGCGGATCATTGAGTCAGCCTCAGGGTCGAGATCTGGCTGGCGATCGAGCGGAAGGCGGTCTGGATCTGCAGGCCGGCCACGTCGTAGTAGTAGGCCGACGAGGTCGCACAGGCCTGGATCTGTGCCTTTCCCGACACCGGCGTCGTTGCCGAGTCAGCAAACCCGATCCCGAAGACCACGATTTTCTTGTCCTTCGCGGCCTTGCAGATGGTCGCCAGTCGCGTGTCCTTGGACATGCCGCCCGTGATGTTCGTGGTGGTCTTGTCGATCTGGGCCTCGATGTTCTTCAGCCAGGTCGATACGGACTGGCCGCTTGCCGGAGCATAGAGGTAGCGTTCGACATAGTCCGGCACGGTGTAGGTCCAGACTTCCGGCCAGGTCAGCTGCGTCCAGCCCGAAGTCGAGTTGAACGGATTCGGTGCCCAGTAGGTTGTTGTCGCTTTCGTGCTGGTGCCACACTTGATGCTGTAGGACTTGTTCGGAGAGTAGTAGTTGCCGCAGGTGTTGCCCGCCGTGTAGTAGATTGCGAGGTTGCCCGTCGAGTTTTCACGGTAGATCGGCGACTTGGTCACAGTCGTTGTCGTGCCCGACACGGTGAGCGTCCCGGCATAGGGGCTGTTCAGTCCGTATTGCGTCGTATTCTCACCGTCCGTCATCAGGATGACGACTTTCAGTACCTCGGCATCGTTCGGGTTGAGCGGACGACCGGAAAACTTGCTGTCGACCACGCCCTGCTTGATGAGCCCGGTGGTGGCGTCGCTCAGGATCCACTGTGACCCTGGATCAAGCAGCAGCACCCCCCATTTCATGCCGACGTCGATCGACGTATTGCCGCCAGCCGCAAAGCTGTCGATCTTGGCCTTGAGCGCCGTGGCGTTCTTACTGAACGGCATGATCGTCTGCATGCTTTTGGGGCACGAGAAGTAGGACTGCGACGTGGTGCTGGTAGACGGAGTCTTCGTCGAGGTGGAGCTTGACGTCGTGCTGAAGTCCGAGAATGCCGTCTGCTGAAGTTTGGCCGCGTCGGACTTGCTGATCGTGGTGGCGCTGTAATCCGCGTCCTTCCAGTCCACGCAATAGGAGTTCGTGTGATAGGCGTAGAAGCCGAGAGCCTGACGCAGGTTCGTACCCGCATCGACCTGCATGTTGTAGGGGATGATCGAGATGCTCGCCCGCCCGTCCTCGGAGGAGGACAGGATGGTGTCGACGAATTCCTTTGCGGCGGTCTTTAGGTTGCCGATCTTGTTGTTGGTCGACATCGAGCCGGAAATGTCGAGCACCATCGAGATCTCGACATCCGAGATCTTCTCGAGCGCAGTGCCGTCACCCGGAGCAGTGAGAGAGCGAACGCCGGTCATTTGCATGAAGAACGGATTGACCTCGGATGCGGCCTCGACAGCCACTTCCTTGGCGTTGAAGGTCTGGGTGACCTTGACCGACTTCAGCTTGTCGAGAAGTCCGGCCTTCTTGAAGTAATCGTTCACGACCGCAGCGGGGTCGAGGGTCTGGCGCATGCTGGCGGCCGCGAGGACAGCGCGGTCGGTGGTCTGTTGAAGCTGGGTCCGACGGGCTTCGAAGCGCATCAGGTCCACGGCCATGCCGCCCATCATCACCATGAGCGTGAAGAACATCAGGCCGAGCACAATCATGTTGCCGTCTTCCTGCTGGAGGAAGCGCTTGAGTGATTCACCTTTTGCGGGAAGTCTGAGTTTTCCGCGCATGAACTCTGTCCTCTATCCTCGGAGGCGCTGCAGGGGGTCGCCGCAGGCCAGCCGAAATAATAACCAATGACCCAATATCCCTTGAGATAAGGCAAAAATGAGGCACGAACTAAGGCCAGGGGGCGTTATCCGGCAGGCGCGGAAACGTTTGCGAGCCGAACGTCGCGACTGTTCATTGCAGCCCCACAATTAACGAACCACGACTCGCCGCTGAGTTGTGTCCCTCTGCCGCACGCCCGAACTGCGGGTAAAGGAGCGCGGGTCTCGGAGATCCGATTCGAATCTGGCGTTTCCGCTTCGCAATCTGCCCAAAGATTGTGCATGGAATCCTTTACAAAGGGAGCCTAGGCTGAGCGAGCACCTCCCACGGAAGGGTGGGGTGTGCCGTCCAAAGGAGGAAATTCATGGCTGTCGCAGGCGAACCGAGCTTTCGGGAATCCGTCGATCTGATGTTCAACCGGGCCGTCGCGCTCATGGATCTGAGCCCGGGGCTGGAGCAGAAGATCCGGGTCTGCAACTCGACCTATACCGTGCGCTTCGGTGTGCGGCTGCGGGGCAAGATCGAAACCTTCGTCGGTTATCGCTCGGTCCATTCCGAGCACATGGAGCCGGTCAAGGGGGGCATCCGCTACTCCCTTGGTGTCAATCAGGACGAGGTCGAGGCGCTGGCGGCGCTGATGACCTACAAATGCGCGCTGGTGGAAACGCCCTTCGGCGGCTCGAAGGGTGGTCTCTGCGTCGACCCCCGCGCCTGGGAACCGCACGAGCTGGAACAGATCACCCGCCGCTTCGCCTACGAGCTAATCAAACGCGATCTCATCAACCCGGCGCAGAACGTGCCTGCGCCCGACATGGGCACCGGCGAGCGCGAAATGGCGTGGATCGCCGACCAGTATGCGCGGATGAACACCACCGACATCAACGCCAAGGCCTGCGTCACCGGCAAGCCGCCCCATGCCGGCGGCATCCAGGGCCGGGTCGAGGCCACGGGGCGCGGCGTGCAATACGCGCTTCGCGAATTCTTCCGCTACCCCGAGGACGTGGCCAAGGCGCATCTGTCGGGCGATCTCGATGGCAAGCGCGTCGTCGTGCAGGGCCTCGGCAACGTGGGCTACCATGCCGCCAAGTTCCTGGCGGAAGAGGACGGGGCGAAGGTCATCGCAATCATCGAGCGGGACGGCGCCCTGCACAACGAGGACGGCCTTGATGTCGAAGCGGTGAAGCAGTGGATCGCCAAGCACGGCACGATCAAGGGTTTCCCGGATGCGAGCTATGCCGAAGACGGGGCGAAGCTCCTGGAACTGGACTGCGATATCCTGATCCCGGCGGCGATGGAGGGAGTGATCCACAAGGGCAACGCCGCGCAAATCAAGGCCCCGCTCATCATCGAGGCGGCTAACGGCCCGATCACCTTCGGCGCCGACGAGATCCTGCGCCAGAAGGGGGTCGTCATCATCCCCGACATGTATGCCAATGCCGGCGGTGTGACGGTGAGCTACTTCGAATGGGTCAAGAACCTCAGCCATATCCGCTTCGGCCGGATGCAGCGCCGGGCCGAGGAAGCGCGTTCGCTGATGCTGGTGGAAGAGCTGGAGCGGCTCTCGGCCGACAAGGGCCTGGGCTGGACATTGTCGCCCGATTTCAAGGAAAAGTTCCTGACCGGCTCGGACGAACTGGCCCTCGTGCGCTCAGGCCTCGATGACACGATGCGCGGCGCCTACCAGGCGATGCGCGCCATCTGGCACGGCCGCGACGACGTCGAGGACCTGCGGGTCGCGGCCTATATCGTCTCGATCAGCCGCGTCGCCGCGACCTATGTCTCGAAAGGACTCTGAGTCTCGCAGCCCCTGCCGACGGTTTCTGTCAGCAGGGGCTTGCTATGTCCCGTTTGACGAAACGGGAGAATGACCATGGCAAACTGGATCGCAGTCGCTTCGGCCAACCATGTCGCCATTGGGCGTGCCGCGGGGTTCATGCAGGTCAACCACGGCAAGGCATCGCCCTTGCGGCGCATAAGTCCGGGGGACTTGGTGGCCTATTACTCGCCGGTCGAGGTCTTTGGCACGCGAACGCCCCTCCAGGCCTTCACCGCCATCGGCCGCGTCCGCCAGGGCGAAGTCTATCAGGGGGTGATGGGCGGTGGCTTCACGCCCTGGCGGCGGGATGTCGACTGGTTTGCCGCCGAACCCGCGTCGATCCAGCCGCTTCTGCCGCTTCTTTCCTTCACCGCCGGCCGTCAGAACTGGGGCTATGTCCTGCGCTTCGGGCTGTTTGAGGTGCCTGCGGCGGATATGGAGCTGATCGGCCGCGCCATGCGCGCGGCCGAGATCGGCGCCGCTCCCGCCGCCTAGCCCCGCGCTCCCGGTGTCGCAAGGATCACCCGTTCCCGCAGCACCGCCGTTTCGCCGCCGAACATCTCCCGCGCCGCACGATGCCCGTCATGCACCGCATGGGCGATCAGTCCGGGAGCCGCCGCGTCGCCCACACGGAATAGGGTCGTCAGCCCCTTGTCCTGAAGCGCCGACCAGAGCGCGTCCTGCGGTTCGCGCGAGGTGACGGGCACGAAGCTGCCGCAGGCGATGCTCTGGCTTCTGCCGGTATAGACGCAGTCAAGCCGCGCCGTCCCCGGTTCCAGCGCCGCGACGCTATGGCCGGTGACGACCGTCACGCCGCGTTCAAGCAGGCGGCGATGCAACCCGGCCTGCTCGACGGTGTATCCCGCCCATTCCGCTACCCGGCCCTCGGCGGTGACATAGGTGACCGTCAGCCCTTCACCCGCCAGAAGGTCGGCCAGCCCCGCCGCGACGTGGTAGTTGTCGTCGTCGAAGATGACGACCGGGCCACCCGGCCGCGCACCCGACAACACCGCCTCGGGCGACAGGGTCCGCGGGTCGGCATAGCTCGCCACCCCGCCGGGAAAGCTGCGCCCCCGGCCATCGACCCGCCAGCGGCTCCCCGTGGCGCAGATCACATGCGGCGCACCGGTGGCGAGCACGTCCTCCACCGTCATCCGGCTGGCGGGGAAGACCTCGACATTCGCGAGCTTGCCCAACTGATGTAGCCGCCAATCCCGCACCCGCGCCCATTCCGAAAGGCCGGGCAGGCGGCTTTCCAGCGTCACCCGCCCGCCAAGCGTCTCTTCCGCTTCGGCCAGCATCACCGGCACGCCGCGCCGCCCGAGCGTCAGCGCGGCCTCGAGTCCTGCCGGACCGCCGCCGATCACCAGAACCGGCTCGGCCGTGCCGGTGACGGCGGGGACGCGTTCCGGGTGCCAGCCCCGCCGCCATTCCTCGCCCATGCTGGGGTTCTGGGTGCAGCGGATCGGCGCGCCAAGACCGTCATGCGCGTAGCAGATGTTGCAGCCGATGCATTCGCGAATGTCGTCGAGCCGCCCGGTCCGGATCTTTTCCGGCAGGAAGGGGTCAGCGATCGAGGGGCGGGCCGCCCCGATGAAGTCGAGCCGCCCCTGCCGGACCTCGGCCAGCATCGTCTCGGGGCTAGTGAAGCGGCCCACGGCCACCACCGGCTTGCCGGTCGCAGCCTTCACATGGGCCACATGATCGCGCAAAGCCGCCTCGCGGACAAAGCGTGAGGGCCCCATCTCGACCGCGTAATCCGGGATCGTCACGTCGAACACGTCCACCATCGGCGCGATCGAGGCGAGGAACCCAGCCCGCGCCTCGGCCCCGCCGCCATCCTCGTCGGTGACCTCGATGCGGATGGCGATGGCCGCGCTGGCGCCCGCCGTCTCGCGCGCCTCGGCGATCAGGTCGGCGATGATCCGGCCCCGCTCCAGCAGGGTCTTGCCCCCCTCGGGGTTCAGTGCCGGATCGAGGAACTGCGACAGAAGGTAGGTATGCGCGGCGTAGACATAGATCACGTCGAATCCGGCCCGGACGGCCCGGTCGACCGCCGCCCGGTGCCAGTCGCGCAGGTCGGCGATGTCCTGTCGGTCCATCCGCCGTGCCTGCCAAGGCGCCCCTTCGGCAGGCAGGCTGACCGGCGCCAGAGACCCTGCGCGGCTGAGCACGTTCTTCGAGCGCAGCCCGCCATGCCACAGCTCGACCCCCGCCAGCGCGCCGTGGGCATGGACCGCCTCGGTCATTGCCGCCATGTTCGCCACGTCGCCCTCGTCCCAGAGCGAGGCATAGGGGGCAGGGGTGTCGTCCGAACTCGGATGGATCGAGCAGTATTCGCTGTTCACCACGCCCCATCCGCCCTCGGCCTTGATGCCGCGCATCGTCGCCAGGGTGCGGGGGTAGAGGTTGCCCATGCCGGTGCAATGCGGCACCTGCCAGAAGCGGTTCGGCGCGGTGACCGGGCCGATCTTCAGGGGCTGGAACAGGATGTCGAAGCGCGGATCGCGGGTGTCGGTCATGGTATCCTCCTGTGAGGCAGGCTGACCGAGGCTGCGACCAAGTGTCAACGCCGCTAAACATGGCATTTGCGACGGTTGGTGTCGCGGACTGGCAAGGTTTTGCCCGCGCGACATTGAATAGTCCTGCCCGGAGTGGTTTCTTCGCCGCACCGCGACGGGAGTTACGAGATGCGCTATTCGGGCTTGAAGGTCTTCATGGAGGGCCTCGGCGGCAACAAGGGCTGGAAACCGGCCTGGCGCGATCCGCAGCCGAAATCCGAATATGACGTGATCATCATCGGCGGCGGCGGCCACGGTCTGTCGACGGCCTATTACCTGGCCAAGAACCACGGCATCACCAATGTCGCGGTGCTGGAGAAGGGCTATCTCGGCGGCGGCAACGTGGGACGCAACACGACGATCGTGCGCGCGAACTACTTCCTGCAGGGCAACAGCGAATTCTACAGCCATTCCCTGAAGTTGTGGGAAGGTCTTGAAGCGGACCTGAACTACAACGTAATGCATTCGCAGCGCGGCCTCATCAACCTGTTCCATTCGGACGGCCAGCGCGACGCCTTCGCCCGGCGCGGCAACATGATGCTGAGCCAGGGCGACGACGCGATCCTGCTCGACCGCGAGGGCGTGCGCGAACAGCTGCCCTATCTCGACTTCGAGCAGACCCGCTTTCCGATCTATGGCGGCCTCTATCACCCGCGCGGCGGCTCGGCCCGGCATGACGCGGTTGCCTGGGGCTATGCCCGAGGCGCCGACCAGCGCGGCGTCGACCTGGTCCAGAACTGCGAGGTGACGGGGATCGACATCGAGAATGGCGTGGTGAAGGGCGTGCAGACCACGCGCGGCGCGATCCGCGCGAAGAAGGTCGGCATCGTCGTTGCCGGACGCTCGGGGCAGGTTGCGGCGATGGCCGGGATGCGCCTGCCCATTGAGTCCCACATCCTGCAGGCCTTCGTCAGCGAGGGGCTGAAGCCGGTGATCGACCATGTCATCAGCTTCGGCATGGGGCACTTCTATATCAGCCAGTCCGACAAGGGCGGCCTCGTCTTCGGCGGCGACCTCGACTTTTACGCCAGCTACGCCGCGCGGGGGAACCTGCCGATGGTCGAGCATGTGATGGAAGCCGGCATGACGCTGATGCCGATGATCGGCCGCGCCAAGGTGCTGCGGTCGTGGGGCGGGATCATGGACATGTCGCCCGACGGCTCGCCCATCATCGACAAGACCCATGTCGACGGCCTGTTCATCGACTGCGGCTGGAACTACGGCGGCTTCAAGGCCGTGCCGGCCTCGGGCTGGTGCATGGCGCATCTGATGGCCACCGGCCAGCCGCACGAGGTCGCCCGTCGCTTCCGTCTCGACCGTTTCCGCACCGGCCACCTCCTTGACGAGGAAGGCACGGGCTCCCAGCACAACCTGCACTGATGCGCCTTGCTCTCGTCCTTCTTGCCATGACCGCCATGCCCGCCTTTGCGCAGATGAACCCGGTGAAAAACCCCTGCGCCGGCGCGGGCGGCGGCGACATCTGTGCCGCTGCCAAGGGCACGGCCCAGGCGATGAACAGGAACCTCCTTCGCGAGATCGCGCCCGGTATCCGGGTGCAATCGGCAGACCAGGGTGGCCCGCAAGTGCAACTCGACCTGACGGTTGCCGCCGACCTGCGCCTGCCGGATGAGGTCGGCTTTGCCCGGCTCGCCTGCGCCGAGCCGCCCTTGGCTGCGCTCGTCCTGCGGGGCGGTCAGGTGGCCTATCTTCTGAACGGCAAGACCCTTGCCACGATCACGTCCTGCGAAGAGGTGAACTGATGCGCATCCCATGCCCGCTCTGCGGCCTGCGCGACCGGCGCGAGTTCTATTACTACGGGTCTGACGACTACCTTCACCGTCCAGAGGAGGGTGCGGCGCCCGAGGCCTGGGACGACTACCTGCACCTGCGCGACAACCCGGCGGGCGTGACGCGCGACCTCTGGTATCACGAGAACGGCTGCACCTCGTGGCTGGTCGTGACCCGCAACACCGTGACGCATGAAATCCTCGGCGCCGAACTGGTCGCCGGGAAAGGGCAGGGCAAGCCCGCCCCGAAAGGCCGGAGGAAAGCATCGTGAGAGTCTCCGGCAAGGGCCAGGTCGACCGGACCAAGGCGCTGACCTTCCGCTTTGACGGCAGCGAATATTCGGGCCATCCCGGCGATACCGTCGCATCTGCGCTGATGGCGAACGGGGTGAAGCTGGTGGGCCGCAGCTTCAAGTATCACCGCCCGCGCGGCGTCCTTACTGCCGGGTCGGAGGAACCGAACGCCCTGATCGAGGTGCTGGAAGACGGCCAGCAGACCCCGAACGTCCGGTCCACGGTGCAGGAACTCTACGAGGGGCTGGCAGTGCAAAGCCAGAACCGCGCGCCGTCCTTGAAGTTCGACCTGCTGGCGGTGAACGACCTTGCCGCACCCTTCTTCGGCGCAGGGTTCTACTACAAGACCTTCATGTGGCCGCGCGCCTTCTGGGAGCGGCTGTACGAACCGGCGATCCGCCGCGCCGCCGGGCTTGGCCGGCTCTCGGGCAAGCATGACGAGGCCACCTACGAAAAGGCCTGGGCCCATTGCGACCTCCTCGTGATCGGGGCGGGTCCGACCGGCCTGATGGCGGCGCTGACCGCCGCGCGGGCGGGGGCGGACGTGATCCTCGCCGATGAGGGCGCGCGGATGGGCGGGGCGCTCCTGTCCGACACGGGCCAGATCGGTGGGCAGGCGGCGGCGGACTGGGCGGCCTCGATGCTGGCGGAACTCGCCTCGATGCCGAATGTCCGGCTGATAACCCGCACCACCGTGACCGGCGCCTATGACGACGGCACCTATGGCGCGCTGGAGCGCGTGGGCCTGCATGTCGCGCCGAAGGCCGACCTGCCGCGGGAATGCTTCTGGCGGATCGTCGCCAAGCGGACCGTGCTCGCCGCCGGTGCGCTGGAGCGGCCCATCGCCTTCCAGAACAACGACCGGCCCGGCATCCTGCTCGCCTCCGCGCTCCGCACCTATCTCAACCGCTACGGGGTGGCGCCCGGCCAGAAAATCGCGCTTTTCGCCAACAACGACTCGGCCCGCGCCACCGCCCGCGACCTGCATGCGGCCGGCGTGACCATCGCCGCCCTGATCGATAGCCGCGAGGGCGCGTCGACCGACGAACCCTTCCCGGTCCATGCCGGGGCCGTCGTTGCCGACACGGCGGGCCGCCACGGCCTGACTTCGGTCACCGTCCGCCAGGGCAACCGCGAGTTCAAGGTCGAGGCCGACGCCCTCGGCATGTCCGGTGGCTGGAACCCGACGGTCCACCTGACCTGCCACCTGAACGGCCGTCCCATCTGGAACGACACCATCGCGGCCTTCGTGCCGGCCGAGAATGCCGTGCCCGGCTTGATCCCTGCCGGATCGGCGAAGGGAACCTTCTCGACCGCCGCCTGCCTCGCCGAGGGTGCCGCCGCCGCCGTGGCGTCGCTCGAGACGCTCGGCCTGACCGCCGCGAAGCCAGACATCCCTGCAGCCGCCGACGAAACCTCCGCGATCCAGCCGCTCTGGCACATCCCGACCAAGCCCGGCCTCTGGAACCGCGCCTGGCTCGACTTCGCCAATGACGTGACGACCAAGGACGTGAAGCTCGCCGCGCAGGAGGGGTTCCGTTCCGTCGAGCACATGAAGCGCTACACCACGCAGGGCATGGCGCCGGACCAGGGCAAAAACTCCAACATCGCCGCGCTGGCGCTTCTGGCCGATGTCACCGGCCGCGCCATTCCCGAGACCGGCACGACCACCTTCCGCCCGCCCTTCACGCCCGTCTCCATCGCCGCCATGGGGGCGGGGGGCCGCGCCTCTGGCTTCGCACCGCAGCGCTTCCTGACCTCGGACCAGGCCAGCCGCGACCGCGGCGCGCCGATGATCGAGGCGGGCCTGTGGTATCGCCCCAGCTACTTCCCGAAACCCGGCGAGACGACCTGGAAAGAGGCCTGCGACCGCGAAGTCAACATGGTCCGCTCGACCGTTGGCGTCGCCGATGTCTCGACCCTCGGCAAGATCGACATCCAGGGCAAGGACGCCGCGCGCTTCCTCGACCTCGTCTACACCAACACCTTCTCGACCCTGCCCGTGGGCCGCACCCGCTACGGCCTGATGCTGCGCGAGGACGGGATGGTGCTGGATGACGGCACCTCGGCGCGCCTGGCTGAGGACCGGTTCCTCATGACCACGACGACCGCCGCCGCCGGCCTCGTCATGCGCCATCTCGACTTCGTCCAGCAGGCCTTCTGCGCCGGTTGGGACGTGCGCACCATCTCGGTCACCGAGGCTTGGGCGCAGTTCGCCGTTGCCGGCCCGCGCGCCCGCCAGCTTCTCTCCAGCTATCTGGGCACCGAAATCGACCTGCCCTTCATGGGCGTGGCCCCGGTCCGGATCGGCAATGTCGAGGGGCGGCTTTTCCGCATCTCCTTCTCGGGCGAGGAAGGCTACGAGATCGCGGTGCCGACGCGCTATGGCGAGGCGCTCTTCCGCGACCTTCTCGCCCGTGCCGAACTCCTCGGCGGCGGCCCCTACGGGATGGAGGCGCTGAACGTCCTCAGGATCGAGAAGGGCTTCATTACGCACGCCGAGATCCACGGCCGGGTCACCGCCTTCGACATCGGCATGGAGAAGATGGTCAGCGCCAAGAAGGACTGCATCGGCAAGGGCGCGTCGCAGCGCCCCGGCCTGACCGGCCCCGACCGCGAGCAGATGGTGGGCCTGACCCCGGTCGGCGAGGGCGTGCTTTCCGCCGGCGCGCATCTCTACAACAAGGGGGCCGAGGCGGCCCGCGTCAACGATCAGGGCTATGTCACCTCGGTCTGCTGGTCGCCGACGCTGAACCGCTGGCTGGGTCTTGGTTTCCTCAAGAACGGCCGTGCGCGGCATGGCGAGGTGATCCGCATGGTCGATGGATTGCGCGGCCATGACGTGCTTTGCACGGTCTCCGATCCGGTGTTCCACGACAAGGAAGGGGCAAAGCTCCGTGGCTGACCTCATCGCCAAATCCGCCCTCGCCGGGACCGCGCCACTGACGCTGGCGGGGGTGACCCTGTCCGAGATCGCGCTCGATCCCATCACCTCGATCGCACCCTTCGCCGGACAGGACGCCGCCGTGGCCAAGGCGCTCGGCCTTTCCCTGCCGGCGCCGAACCGCTTCACCGAAGCCAAGGGCGCCCGCCTCACCTGGACCGGCCGCGGCCAGTACTTCCTGATCGGCGCTCCGGCGCCCGAAGGGCTTGCCGGGATCGCCGCCCTGACCGACCAGTCCGACGGTTGGGCCGCCTTGCGCCTCGACGGTCCCGGCACCGAAGCGGCGCTCGCCCGGATCGTGCCCGTCGACATCCGCCTCGCTGCCTTCCCCGAAGGCACCTCGTTGCGCACCGCCTTCAACCACATGAACGCGGTCCTGATGCGGACCGGCACCCAGACCGTGGACGTCCTCGTCTTCCGCTCGATGGCACGAACTGCTTGGCACGAGGTAGAGGCTGCCCTGACCGCCCTGTCGGCCCGGCAAAGCCTGACCTGATCACCCCCATTTTCTGCTCACAAACATCCTCGGGGGGGGCGGGGGGCAGACAGCCCCCCGCTTCCGACCTCACCACTGGACGAACGCTCCCCCAGAGCCGATATTCGTCTGCATGAGTCTCCCCCCCGGTTTCCTCGACGAACTCCGCACCCGGATCTCGCTGTCCCAGGTCGTGGGCCGCAAGGTCACCTGGGACCTGCGCAAGTCGAACCAGGGCAAGGGCGACATGTGGGCGCCGTGCCCGTTCCACCAGGAAAAGTCGGCGAGCTTCCATGTCGATGACCGCAAGGGCTTCTATTACTGCTTCGGCTGCCATGCGAAGGGCGACGCGCTGACCTTCGTGAAGGAGACCGAGAATGTCTCCTTCATCGAGGCGGTGGAAATCCTTGCCCGCGAGGCCGGGATGCCGATGCCCGCCCGCGATCCGCAGGCCGCGCAAAAGGCGGACCGGCGCACACAGCTGGCCGAGGTGATGGAAGAGGCGGTGAAGTGGTTCCGCCTGCAACTGCGTACCTCCGCTGCTGCCCCGGCCCGCGACTATCTCGACCGCCGCCGCATGTCTCCGCAAGCACAGGACCGGTGGGAAATTGGCTTTGCCCCCGACCAGCGGCAGGGCCTCTTCCATGCCCTGACCCAGAAGGGCATCGCGCCCGATCTGATCGTGGATTCGGGCCTCTGCGCGAAACCTGATGACGGCGGCCCGCCTTACGACCGCTTCCGCGGCCGGATCATCTTCCCGATCCGCGACGCGCGCGGGCGGGCGATCAGCCTCGGCGGGCGGGCGATGGACCCCAATGCCCGCGCCAAGTACCTGAACGGCCCTGAGACCGAGCTTTTCGACAAGGGCCGGAACCTCTACAACATCGGCCCGGCGCGCGAGGCCGCCGGAAAGGGCCAGCCGCTGATCGTGGCCGAAGGCTACATGGACGTGATCGCGCTCTCCGAGGCCGGGTTCAAGGCGGTGGTCGCCCCCCTCGGCACGGCGGTGACCGAGGATCAGCTGCGGCTCCTGTGGCGCATCCACTCTGAACCGGTCATCTCGCTCGATGGCGACAAGGCCGGGTTCAACGCCGCGCTGCGGGTGATCGACCTTGCCCTGCCGATGCTTGAAGCGGGGCAGGGACTGCGCTTTGCGCTTCTGCCGCAGGGGCTCGACCCCGACGACCTCATCAAGGCGCAGGGCGCGCCCGCCATGCAGAAGGTGCTCGACGACGCCCAGCCGATGGTGAACCTGCTCTGGCGGCGGGAGACCGATGGCCGCGTCTTCGACAGCCCCGAGCGCAAGGCGGCGCTCGACAAGACGCTCCGCGCCGCGCTGATGCGGATCAAGGACCCCTCGATCCGCGGCCATTACGGCGAAGAGGTCAAGCGGCTCCGGCAGGAGCTGTTTACGCCCGCGCGGCCAGAGACTTTCCGCCCCGGCAAGCGGCCCGGTCGCTTCCCGCCGCCCCCGACAGCGCCCCTGCCTTCGACCAAGACCTCGGCCCTGGCGACCAGCGGGCCGACCCCGGTCGAGGAACAGGTGCTCGAAGCCGTGGTGCTGGCCACTCTCGCCACCCATCCATCGCTCATCACCCGCTTCGAGAGCGATCTCGAAATGCTCGACCTGACGCTCGAGGAGCATGAGCGCATCCGCCGGGCGCTGCTTCACGCGGCCCACGCTGAACCGGAGGCAAGGGCGGAAAAAATCGCGGGCGCGTCGGGTGATCTTCTTGAAACGCTCTTCGCGCGCAGCCATGTCCGCTCGGCGCCGCCGGTGCAGAACCGCGAGGATGACGAATTGGCCGTGATGTGCATCGCCGAAGGCCTCGCCAAGCTGGACGCCCGACGGGGCGCGCGCCGCGAAGTCGAGGACGCGATCCACGACCTGACCGGTCTTGTCGACGAGGGGCTGACCTGGCGCCTGTCGAAGGCGGCGGAGGCCGTGAACAGTGCCGGACGGGGCCATCTCGAGGGAGCATCGGAAATGGGCGAAGACCGCGCGGCGCTGTCGGCGCATCTTCAAAGCCTGATCGACAGCCAGATCTGGGTCAAGAAAAGAGGTTGATCCGCCTTCCCCCCGCCGTGATTCGCGCTATTGATTCGTGACGCGGCCAAATGATTCGGCCAGCCTGCGCTGATGACCGACCGAGGAGCATACATGGCACTCAAGGATACCGACGACGCGAAGCCGGAAGAGCAGGAGGCCGAAGTCTCGCTCGACATGAGCCAGGCCGCCGTCAAGAAGATGATCGCGGACGCGCGCGAGCGTGGCTACATCACTTATGATCAGCTCAATACGGTTCTGCCGCCGGATCAGGTCGGCTCCGAGCAGATCGAAGATGTCATGTCGATGCTCTCGGAAATGGGCATCAACGTCATCGAGGATGACGAGGCGGAAGAGGGCGAGCCTGCGGGGGAACTGGTCGAAACCTCGACGTCCCGCGAGATTGCCGTCGCCGGCACCCAGTCCGAGACGCTGGACCGCACCGACGACCCGGTGCGCATGTACCTGCGCGAGATGGGATCGGTCGAACTCCTGAGCCGCGAGGGCGAGATCGCCATCGCCAAGCGCATCGAGGCCGGCCGTAACACCATGATCGCGGGCCTCTGCGAAAGCCCGCTGACCTTTCAGGCGATCACCATCTGGCGCGATGAACTTCTGAACGAGGACATCCTGCTGCGCGACGTGATCGACCTCGAGGCCACCTTTGGCCGGTCGCTTGACGGCGACGGAGAGATGGATGGCCCGGGGCTGGAAGAGGTGGACATGCCTGCTGCTGCGCCGCGCCGTTCGGGTGGCGATGAAAGTGAGCCGGAGCTTGACGCCGACGGCAACCCGATCCTGCGCGCCGACGACGATGACGAGGATGACGAAGCCTCGAACATGTCGCTCGCTGCCATGGAATCCGCGCTGAAGCCCAAGGTCCTGGAAACGCTCGACATCATCGCGCGCGACTATTCCACGCTGGCCGCGATGCAGGACCAGCGGATGCATGCGACGCTGAACGACACCACGCGCTATTCGGCGGCCGATGAAGCAGCGTATCAGAAATTGCGCAGTGAAATCGTGCTGTTGGTGAATGAACTTCACCTGCACAACAACCGGATCGAGGCGCTGATCGACCAGCTTTACGGCATTAACCGTAAGATCATGTCGATCAACTCGGGCATGGTGAAGCTGGCCGATGCCGCGCGCATCAACCGCCGCGAATTCATCGACGAATACCAGGGCTATGAGCTTGACCCGACCTGGCTGGACCGCATGGCGGCGAAGTCGGGCCGCGGCTGGCAGGCGCTGATGGAGCGGTCGCGCGACAAGGTCGAGGAGCTGCGCGCCGAGATGGCGCAGGTCGGCCAGTATGTCGGCGTCGACATCAGCGAATTCCGGCGGATCGTGAACCAGGTCCAGAAGGGTGAGAAGGAAGCCCGTCAGGCCAAGAAGGAAATGGTCGAGGCCAACCTGCGCCTCGTGATCTCCATCGCCAAGAAATACACGAACCGCGGGCTGCAATTCCTTGATCTTATTCAGGAAGGCAATATCGGCCTGATGAAGGCCGTCGACAAGTTCGAGTATCGCCGCGGCTACAAGTTCTCGACCTACGCGACCTGGTGGATCCGCCAGGCGATCACCCGCTCGATCGCCGACCAGGCCCGCACGATCCGCATCCCGGTCCACATGATCGAGACGATCAACAAGCTCGTCCGCACCGGCCGCCAGATGCTGCACGAGATCGGCCGCGAGCCAACGCCCGAGGAACTGGCCGAAAAGCTGCAGATGCCGCTCGAGAAGGTCCGCAAGGTGATGAAGATCGCCAAGGAACCGATCAGCCTCGAAACCCCAATCGGGGACGAGGAGGATAGCCAGCTTGGCGATTTCATCGAGGACAAGAACGCGATCCTGCCGCTCGACAGCGCCATTCAGGAGAACCTGAAGGAGACGACGACGCGTGTTCTTGCCTCACTCACCCCGCGCGAGGAACGGGTCCTGCGGATGCGCTTCGGCATCGGCATGAACACCGACCACACGCTGGAAGAGGTCGGCCAGCAGTTCAGCGTCACCCGCGAACGCATCCGCCAGATCGAGGCCAAGGCGCTGCGGAAGCTGAAGCACCCGAGCCGGTCACGGAAGCTGAGGAGTTTCCTTGACCAGTGAACTCTCTGCGCACGTGTGCTGATTTGAGGGCCCTGGGGTTCCAGGGCTTTCACACAGTTGCAGACCTGATTGAAGATCAATCCGCCATTCCTGAAGGTCCTGGGGTCTATGCAGTCCTTTGGACCGCATCAGAAATCCCTGACTTCATTGAAGCGGGCACAGGTGGTTGGTTCAAGGGCCGAGATCCCAACGTTGCTCGCCAAACTCTGGGTGCCAACTGGGTGCCTACCTCTGCTGTTGTCTATCTCGGCAAGGCGGCAGGCGGGCTAAGTGGACGACGAGGCTTGCGCAAGCGGCTTTCAGAGTTCCTGCTGTTTGGGCAGGGAAGGCCAATCGCTCATAGGGGCGGACGCTACATCTGGCAGATCCGCCAAAGTGCTGAGTTGGTCTTTTGCTGGGTGGAAGTTCCCGACGGATGCGAGGCGGTTGAATCCAGATTGCTGGCGGAATTTGTGGCGCAGCATGGACGCCTGCCTTTCGCAAACCTTCGACATTAGCGATGGAATAGGCGAGGATTCCGCGAGACGAAGGAGCCCCGGATCAGCGCAATGTCGAACCCCAGCCCCGCCCGCGAACCCGAAGAACGCCCGAGAGGCGTGGTGCGGGTTCTGTGGCTGGGGTTGGCCTCGGTCTTCTTCCTTGGCGCGATTCCGATCGCGGTGAAGAAGTTCCACATCGACTTCCTGCCGAGCGAGGCGTGGATCGCGCAAACCGAGGGCTTCACCTCGACCTTCTGCTTCGGGGCGGCGGTGCTGGCGACGATCCTCTTTGCCGTCGACATGGTGCGCCGGGGCGAGCGGATCGGGACGCTCGGCAACATTGGCATGATCCTGTTCATCCCGGTCCTCTTTTGGTTTCTGGGCAGTGCCTTGATAACAATGGGTTACCCGATGCTTCGAACCCTCTGGGCGGGGCAGCCGACCGAGATGGTCTTTCACGTCGACAGCGCCCGGAAAAGCTACAGCACCCTCTGCCGCAACAAGATTGAGCTGCAGCGTCTGCCTTTCATCATCAACTCGGTCTGCGGGACCGAGGATGACGTCGTGGCAGCCCTTACGCCCGGTGCCACCGTGACAATCACGGGATATGGCACCGATCTGGGCCTGTTCGTGCAGCAGGTTCGGCCGGGCGGGCGCTAGCTCAGCTTTTCTGGCCCGCAGCGTTCATTTCCCAGTTCTCGCCCGTCGCGACGATGCAGGATTGCCCGTTGGCGTGGCTTTGCACAAGCGTCCAGCGGCCTTGGGGCGAGGTCCAGACTTCCAGCAATGTCTCGGGGTCGCGAAGGCCGGTTGCCGTTCGCGAGGAGCCGAAGCGAATGGCCAGCCGCTGCTCCATCTCGGCCTTGGGGGCGCAGACCAGCTCGGCGATGGGGCTTTCCGCGAGGGCGGGAAGCGGCATCAGCGCTGACAGACAGAGGATGAGTCGGGTGGCCATGCAGCAAACTGTAACATGGCGATGACGAAATGCACGCCCATGTCGCGGCCCTTTGTGCAGCGACGCCACAGGTGATTCCCCAACATCTTGAGCGCGACCTTTCCGCTACCCAAACTGTTGCGGCCCGCCTATAGTCTTCGCGGAAGGCCCGACAGAGGCAACGAGGGGGAGGGGCGATGCGCTGCCCGTTTTGCGGAAACATCGACACGCAGGTGAAGGATTCCCGTCCGGCCGAGGATCACGTATCGATCCGGCGGCGGCGGTTCTGCCCGGCCTGCGGCGGGCGTTTCACCACCTATGAGCGGGTGCAGTTGCGTGACCTCGTCGTCATCAAGTCCAGTGGCAAGCGCGAAGATTTCGACCGGTCCAAGCTGGAGCGCTCGATCCGCATCGCCATGCAGAAGCGCCCGATTGAACCGGAACGCATCGACCAGATGATCTCGGGCATCGTGCGGCGGTTGGAGAGCTTGGGTGAAACCGACATCCCGTCGAAGGTCATCGGCGAGATCGTGATGGAGACGCTGGCGCGGATCGACACGGTCGCCTATGTGCGATTTGCCAGCGTTTACAAGAACTTCCAGGCGGCGGACGATTTCGACAAGTTCGTCTCTGAGCTCCGCCCGCATCCCTCCGCCGACGAGTGAGCGCCGAGGACGACCGCCGCCACATGCGCCACGCGCTGGCCCTCGCTCAGCGGGGGCTCGGCAATGTCTGGCCCAACCCGGCGGTCGGTTGCGTCCTCGTCAAGGAAGACCGGGTCGTCGGCCGTGGCTGGACCCAGCCCGGCGGTCGCCCCCATGCCGAGGTCGTTGCGCTGGCCCAGGCCGGCTCGCAGGCGCGCGGCTCAACGGCTTATGTGACGCTTGAACCCTGCGCCCATCACGGCAAGACGCCGCCTTGCGCCGAGGCGCTGGTGGCGGCGGGCATCGCGCGGGTGGTTAGCGCGCTGACCGACCCGGATGCGCGGGTCGCGGGGCGTGGTCACGCGATCCTGCGGGCGGCGGGCATCGCGGTCGAGGAAGGGGTCGAAGCCCGGACGGCGGAGCGTCTGAACGCGGGCTTCCTGCGCCGGGTGACGCGGGGCTTGCCATTGGTGACCCTGAAGCTCGCGTCGACCCTCGATGGCCGCATCGCGACGGCGTCCGGCGAAAGTCGCTGGATCACCGGCCCCGCGGCGCGGCGCATGGTCCATGCCCTGCGCCTGTCCCATGACGCGGTGCTGGTCGGATCCGGCACGGCCCGCGCCGACGATCCCGATCTGACCGTGCGCGATCTGGGGGCGGTGCGGCAGCCGGTGCGCGTGGTCTTCGACAGCCGGCTTTCGCTGTCGCCGGACAGCCGCCTTGGCAGGTCCGCGCAGGAGGTGCCGGTCTGGCTGTGCCACGGGCCCTCGGCGCCCGAGACGGCCCGGGCGGCCTGGCGGGCGACCGGCGCGCGACTGATCCCCTGTGGGGAAATCGGCGGGCATCTCGACCCGGCCGCAGCCCTGACGGCGCTGGCGGCCGAGGGCCTGACGCGGGTCTTTTGCGAAGGCGGAGGGCAGCTGGCGGCGGCGCTTCTTGGCGCGGATCTGGTGACGGATCTGGTCGCCTTCACGGCAGGCAAGGTGATCGGCGCGGAGGGTGTTCCGGCGGTCGGAGAGATGTCTCTGGCCCATCTGGCCGGGGCGAAGGGCTTTGATCTGGTCGCGACCGAAACCGTGGGTGACGACGTGGTCACGCGCTGGAAAAATCGCCGATTTGTTTGAATTTTTAAAGCTGCAGCGCCAAGCTCGCTCTCCCGACCTGCATAATGTTCGAAATTGTCAAGCACTGTGCGCCCGTTGCGCCCGGATCAGAAGGACCGGAAGCAGCACCATCTGCACCACGGTCAGCAGCAGGAGCAGTCCGAAGTTGTCTGGCGAAAAGTTGTGCGCCGTCACGGCCTGGTACACGTGACCGGCCGCCACTCCGAAGTTGAAGAGCGCCGTGTAAAGCACGCTGGCCGCCTTGAATGCCAGGCTCCGCCAGAAAGCGACCACCGCAACCACCCCTGATGCAGCGTCGGCGATGCCGATCTCGGTCTCGAACGGGCTTGGCGCCCAGCCGATCTGGGCAGAGGCCACCGTGGGGAAGAAGATGTGGAAGATGCCCGCCCATATCCCGACGAAACCGACGGAAAGGAGGAGCAGCCAGTTCAGATAGCGGAGTGGCACGTTGGGCTCGGAACGGGTGAACGTTGCGATAGCAAGTGCGAGCACGAACATGAACGCAGGCAGGTTCCTAAGAACGAACTCAAGGGTGGCGGCAATCATCAAATAGACCCTCATCAGAACTCACGTCAGCTTGTTTTCGTGCTGAACAAACGCCCAACAAGACTATCGCCAGAGATGCGCGTAGCTGGCCAGCAGCGATTGCAGGCGCGACAATCCGCGCAGGCCGACGCTGCCAGTTCCGGCCCGCCCCGCGAGCAGGCGGTCGACGATCACCTCGGGCGGGCAGGGGCGGCCGGTGACCGGATCGACATAGCGCGGATAGGCAATCAGCGCGGCATGGGCGAGTGCCATGAGGGCGGGACGCCCGCGCCGCCACGGCGGGGCAGGAATGGCATCGCGTGTCAGTCCCCAGCCCGCATAGAAGGGCTGGCCGAGGCAGGTCACGGGCACGCCGCGCAGGAGCGCCTCGAACCCCAGAAGCGAGGTCAAGGTCCAGACCTCCTGCACATGGGGAAGCAGGGCCGCAGGGTCGCAGTGGGGCAAGACCGCATCGGCGAGGCTGGCCAGGTCAGCCTTCGGAATGCGTCCGGGGCGCAGGCCCGCCTCCACGTCGGGATGCGGCTTGTAAAGAATCACCGCATCGGGGTTTTTCGCCCGGACATGGCGCAGCAGGTCGAGATTGGTGCGCAGCCCCGGCGCCCCGAGGCGGATCGAGGCGTCGTCCTCGACCTGGCCCGGGACCAGGATGCGATGGCCCTCCGGCAGGTCGGGCACAGCTTGGCCGAGGTTGTACTTCGACAGGCCTCCCGCCACGATCCGCTCGACCAGCCGCGCCGCCCGTGCCTCGCCGCCGGCGATGACGGGGGCCGAGATCAGTCGGTCGAGCCGGCTTTCCCGCGTCGGGTCGTAGTAGATCCCCAGATCATCGGCGACGAGCGACAGCGGCGGCACCAGCTTCGCGCCAAGCCCGCGTGAGCGCAGGAACCCGTCCTCGACCCGGCGGAAGGGAAGGGCCAGCGTCTGTGGCGCCTTTCCGGCCCAGACGAGCAGCCCGCGCCCTTCGTCCGCGGCAAGCTTCCCGGCCTTGGCCGGATCGTCGACGAAACGCAGGGGCCGCGTCCGTCCGAAGAAGCGTTGGAGCGTCGGGCGTTTCCACAGGCGCATCCCCATGGCAACTTGGCCGTGGCGGTCCTCGCGGAAGGGGCGAAGTTCGGCCTCGAGTTGATCCACCACCTCTTCGAAGCTGGCCAGCCGGTCCCGGCAGGGATCGTACCAGGTCGGCGCCAGCAGCATCGCCCCGGCAAAGAGCTGGACCTTGGTCAGCTTGCGGCGGCGGCGGGGAAAGACGGTCTCGTCCTCGCTGAGCCCCCAGCCCGCGTAGAAGGGCTGGCCGAAGACATGCGGCCGATGTCCGGCAAGGATCGCCTCGAACCCCAGTTGCGACGAGCCGACATAGACCGCGATCGCCCCTTCAAGCAGTTTCCAGGGAGAGACGTTGTCTGCCAGCAGCGTCACCCGATCCGAGGCATCCGCGGGGCCGTAATGGCCCTGACGCAGGCCCAGCACCGTTTCAGGGTGGAGCTTGACCACCACCCGCCGGCCGGGGTGCTCCTCCTGCGCGCGCACGAGCATCTCGCGGAAGCTTTGTGGCGTCAGACCGCCGTGGCGGACCGAGGCATCGCCCTGCAACTGGTCCACGACCAGCACATAGCCCGGCGCGGGCAGGGCGGCATCGGGGTCGTGGCCGCTGTATTTCGAGATGTCGAGCGCCTGAAGCCGGGCGATGCCGTCGCGGGCGCGGGCGATCAGCGCGTGATCCTCGAAACGCTCGGTCGACAGGATGTGCTCGAGGTCGCTCGGGGCGGAGGCGTCGAAATGAACCCCGCGCCGGTCGAGGATCAGCCCCATCGTGGGATCGCCACTGCGTCCGGGTCGGAGGGAGCGCAGGAAGGCATCCTCGATCCGCAAGAGGGACGCCTCGCTGCGCGCCGCCATCGCCTCGCCCCGGGCGGCGTAGGGGCTACGACCCCAGACAGCGATAAGATCGTCGCGCCCCGGACGGCCAAGACGCGGCGGCAATCCCGCGAGCGTCAGGATGCGCCGCACCCGCCCGGGCTTCAGGAGACCGGCGTTGAAGGCGAAAAGCCGCGCGCCGGGCGTGTAGGTCAGAGTCACGCCAACCCGCGGATCACGGACCGCCCGCGAGGTTCGCCGTCGAGTCGACCGCCGTCGCCGTGCCGTTGAAGGCTGCAAGCGTCTTGGTCCACTGCACAAAGGGCGCCTCGGTCACATAAATCGTGTCGCCGTCGCGGATGACGAAATCGCGCGCCAGGAACACGCCGTTCGGCTCGGTCAGGTTCAGCACATAGGCGAAGCGCTGCGTCCCCCGCAGGTCGTTGCGACCAAGAACGACGTTGGCGATCTCCTGCGGCTCGTTGCGGAAGACGAAGATGCCCGTCGGATCGGCCAGCGCGGTGTTCAGGCCGCCGACCTGGGCCAGTGCCTCGATCGCCGAAACCGTCTGCGTGTCGAAGGGGATGCGGCTTTGCGATCCGGTCGCGCCGAGCGCCACGAAGGAACGGCGGTCTCGTTCGACCACGATCCGGTCGCCGGGGCGCAGCGCGATATCAAGCTTCGGGTTGTCGTAGAGGTCTTGCAGCCAGACCTTGCCGGTCTTGCCGTTTCGGGTCACGGTCACCAGCGCCGCCTGCGGCTCGATGGTGACGCCCCCTGCCTTCGCCAGCATGGCCATCAGCGTCCGCGTCGGGCGTTCGATCGGGAACACGCCCTGACCAGCGACGCTGCCCGAAACCGACACGGTCGAGCCGTCGCCGGCGGCGCGCGTCACGCTGATCTGGGGGTCGGGGGTCTGCGGGTCGAGCTTCGAGGTGATGAGGTCGCGAAGCGCCTCGGGCGTCATGCCAGCAGCCTTCAGTCGGCCGGCATAGGGGACGAAGATGAAGCCCTCGCCATCCACCTGCACGTCGGTCAGGGGCGTCACGCGCTGGCCGGTATTGCCAAGCAGCGGGTCGTCCTTGACGTTTTCGAAGACGGTGATCGACAGCAGGTCGCCCGGCGCAATCAGGTCCGAGGCAAGCACGGCCTGCTTCTCGAAGCCCGCGCCAAATCCATAGGAGGGAACGACAGACGTCGCCCGGGTCACGCGGTCGTTGACGGTGACGATGAAGGCGTCGCCCTGCTTTTCCACCGATCCGGCGAAGATCTCGGATTTGGTCGGACCCGTGCGCGGCAATCCGCATGAGGCGGTCGCAGCCACAACGGCAAGAAGGACCAGTTTGCTGGCCCCCCGGAACTTTATTGACGGCACTGCTCGGGCTCCTCTGTCGGAAGCTTGCGTGTATTTTGGGCCGAAACTACAGAAAGGCCGGTGAAATTGCCAGCTTGACGGCAATTCCTCAGGTAACGAGCCGCAACTGTTGCCGTGGAGTCGCTGTTCCCAAGGTCAGCGCATCATAGGGATCTTCGGCCGCCAGCATCATGTCGACGACCTGCCGCAGCAAGGCGCGCCGCCCGCGCTTCGAGTAGAAGCCGCCCGGAACCTGGCTTGTTTCCAGCAGGTAACGGCGGAAATCGCGATAGGCGCGGCTGTCGGGCCGGCTCGGGCGGGCGAAGAATTCGGCGATCGGCTGGGACGAAACGAATTCCGGTTTGCCGTAGACCGCCCGGCCGAAGATCTTCAACGGCAGACCGCGCCAGAGGACCTGCTGGGCGGCGGTGGAGTTCACCGTCACCGCGCCCCGCGCATCGTTCAGAAGCCGTGCAAGTTTGCCGCCCCGGACGAAATGAACGCGGTCGGCGATACCTGCCTCCTGCGCCAGGCGGCGGATCTCGCGCGACAGCGGAGTGCGGCCGTCTTCCAGCGGATGGGCCTTAAAGACCAGGTGGTGATGCGGCGCCGCTCCCTTGGCGAAACCCTCGATGCAGAGCGCAGCGAAATCCACCTGGCTGGCGAAGGGCCCGTGGCTGCGGAAGCTCGCGTCGTGCTCCAGCTGCAGTAGCGCAAGGAAATACGGAAAGCCGCCGCGGCGGATGCGACCTGTTGCGATCGCCCGCTCCAGCCGGTGCCAGGGCATCAGCGCCAGCCGCTTGAGGTACAGGCGGAACTCGGCCCAGCCCGAGACATCGCGATGCGACCGGAAGGCCGGATAGTGCCGTCCACCGGCCAGAACGAGGCCGTGGTAGAGCGCGCCGTAGAACACATGTTCCCGCATGTCGCCCCACCGCGCCGGGGCGTCGGGCAACTCGGCGTCGCGGTCGGCCAGTGCCTGCGTCATCTCGGGCAGGGTCAGGTCGACCAGGCGCGAATGACCGTTCGAGCCGCCGCGTTCATAGGTGATCCAGTGCGGGCGCAGATAGCCTTCCTCGAAGACATGGACCGCGATTCCGGCCTTTCGCGCCTGCTCGACCGCCATCGCATGGACAGGCCGCGTATCGCCATAAAGCACGATGTCGGTGATGCCCTTTTCGGCAAAAATCCGGGCCAGTTCTGCCGGCCAATCCTCGGTCGCGCCGTGCCAGGGAATGTAGCGGTTCCGGTCGGGCCAGAAGAATTCGTCGCCAAGGTTGAAACCGATGCGCCAAACCTCGGCGCCCGAGCGCGCGATCATCCGGCTGAGCAGCTTGAACCAGGGTCCGTGGGGACCCTGTAGGAAGAGAAAGACCTTGCCCTTGCCTGTAATGCCCATGCTCGTTCCGAAATGACCTGTCTTCCGTTCTGGCGCGGAAAGTCTGATCCTTGGTAAACAGTTATTCTGAGACTTGGCGAAATTACAGCAGCTTCACGCCAAATCGCGGGCTTGAATGGGCGGATTGGCGGGGATACGTCGATTCATCGACCCAAAGACAGGAGGGGATCTGTGTTCACCGGGATCATCAGCGACGTCGGACATGTCCTTTCGGTTGAGCAGAGGGGAGACCTGCGCGTCAGGATTGCGACGCACTACGATGTCGAGAGAATCGATATCGGCGCTTCTATCGCTTGCGACGGTGTCTGCCTGACGGTGATCGCCACGGGTTCGCAGCCGCAGAACTGGTTCGATGTCGATGTGTCCGCCGAGACGCTGTCGAAGACGACGCTTGGCAGCTGGGTCGCCGGACATCGGGTCAATCTTGAACGCGCGCTGAAGGTGGGCGACGAGCTGGGCGGGCACATCGTCTCCGGCCATGTCGACGGCATGGCCCAGGTCGTCTCGGTCATGCCCGAGGGCGACAGCCTCCGCGTCACCTTCCGCGCGCCGCTGCAGCTTGCCGGGTTCATCGCACAGAAGGGGTCTATCGCGTTGAACGGGACCTCGCTGACCGTGAACGAGGTCAACGGCGCGGATTTCGGCATTAACTTCATCCCCCATACCCAGACCCACACCACCTGGGGCACGGTGCATGAAGGGCAGGTCGTCAACCTCGAAGTTGATACCATGGCCCGCTACGTCGCCCGCCTGCGCGAGTGGAATGCATGACCGGCCCGGGCCATAACGGCGGCCCGACGATGGAGGGCGGCGAGGGCTGGCGGCGGCACTGCTGGCGCCAGGCCCGGGAAAGCCTGCTGCCCCATCTGCCGATCGAGGTCGTGCGCCTGCGGGTCAAGCGCGCGGCCGAGCTTGGCCTCGACTACCGCACTTACGCCTCGGTCCGTGCGGCGAGCGGGCATGACGTGGTGGCGTTCCTGTTTTCCTCGAACGCGCTGCGGCTGATGCCGCCGCTTCCCGCCTTGCCCGAGGATCGGCAGGCCCGCCTGGCATCGCTGAGCCAATGCGGTCGCATCGCGGTGGTCCAGGGCCGTCTGAGCCCCGAAGCGGCGCTGCAGGCGGGGCAGGGGCTGCTCGACCGCGCCCATCCGGCGCCTTACCCCCTTGCGCCGTTTTCCGCGCTGCGCGAGGCAGTCGCCGCGGCCCACAAGGGTTTTCCCCGCGACGGCGTCGTGCTGATCGGCGATATGTCGCTGGAACGGGACTGGAGCGTCGCCGGCAGGCTCGCGGGATACCTGCCGGCCGAGCGTTACTTTGCCCCGGTCTCGGCGGCTCGCTGAACAGGGCCTGTGCAGTCTCGCACCCGGTTCCTCTGGCCTTTGGCGGCGCGGCGGGATATTCGGACGCGCAAATCCTGGGGGAAACCATGACGGCCAAGGCTGATAGCGAATTTTCCGGTGCGATCTCCTCCATCGAGGAAATCATCGAGGATGCCCGCAACGGCAAGATGTACATTCTTGTCGATCACGAGGATCGCGAAAACGAGGGCGACATCATCATTCCGGCGCAGATGTGCACGCCCGCGGATATCAACTTCATGGCCACGCATGGCCGTGGCCTGATCTGCCTGGCGCTTCCCGGCGAGCGGATCGATGCGCTCGGCCTGCCGCTGATGAGCCCGAAGAATTCCAGCCGGCACGAAACCGCTTTCACGCTCTCGATCGAGGCCCGTGAAGGCGTGTCGACCGGCATCTCGGCCGCCGACCGCGCCCGCACCGTCGCCGTCGCCATCGACCCGACGAAGGGCCCGGCCGACATCGCCTCGCCCGGGCATGTCTTTCCCCTGCGCGCGCGGGATGGCGGAGTTCTGATGCGGGCCGGTCATACCGAGGCGGCCGTCGATGTCTCGCGTCTGGCGGGGCTGAACCCCTCGGGCGTGATCTGCGAGGTGATGAACGACGACGGCACCATGGCCCGGCTGCCCGACCTGATCGCCTTCGGCCAGAAGCACAACATCAAGATCGGGACGATCTCGGACCTGATCGCCTATCGCCGCCGCCACGACAACCTCGTCTCCGAGACCAACGTGAAGTCGGTGCGGTCGATCCATGGCGGCGACTGGCTGATGCGGGTGTTCTCGGACCAGATCCAGGGCGCAGAGCACATCGTGCTGACCAAGGGCGACATCACCACTCCGGCCCCGGTGCTGGTGCGCATGCATGCCCTGAACCCGCTGGAAGACGTGCTGGGCATCGGCAATAGCACGTCCCATGACCTGCACGGCGCGATGCGGGTGATCGCGGAAGAGGGGCGCGGCGTCGTTGTCCTCTTGCGTGACGTGACGATGAAGCTGGTGGCCGATGGCGAAGCCTCGCCCCAGACGCTGCGCCAATATGGGGTCGGGGCGCAGATCCTCTCCTCGCTCGGGCTGGCCGACATTACGCTGGTCACCAATTCGCAGGCCCCCAAGGTCATCGGGCTTGAGGGCTATGGCCTGAACATCACGGGCACGCGCCCAATTCCGGAGGCGTAAGCCATGGCCGGCACCGAAAGCCACTACACCCTGCCACTGCCGAGCTTCGACAAGCCGGTGAAGCTGCTGATCGTCGTCGCGCCCTATTACCGCGACATCGCCGACAACCTGATCGCCGGGGCGCGGGCCACGGCGGCCAAGGCAGGGGCCGAGGTCGATCTGGTCGAGGTGCCGGGTGCGCTCGAGGTGCCGACGGCCGTCGCGATGGCCGAGCGGATGGCCAAGTATGACGGCTACGTCGCCCTTGGCTGCGTGATCCGTGGCGAGACGACCCATTACGACACCGTGTGCAACGACAGCTCGCGCGCCCTGTCCCTGCTCGGACTGCAGGGCGCCTGCATCGGCAATGGCATCCTTACCGTCGAGAACCGGACCCAGGCCGAGGTTCGCGCCGATCCGAACGGACAGGACAAGGGCGGCGGCGCTGCCGCCGCGGCGTTGCACCTGATCGCTCTCGCCCGCAAATGGGCCGGCACGACGAAAGGGATCGGCTTCCGCCCTGCGGGTGCCGTGCAATGACCAAGCCCGACCGCCGCCAGATGAAATCCGCGGCCCGGCTTTATGCCGTGCAGGCGCTGTTCCAGATGGAAGCCTCGGGCCAGACGGTCGAGGCGGTGACCCGCGAGTTCGAGACGCACCGCTTTGGCGCCGTCTACGAAGAGGATGAGATGGTCGAAGGCGATGTCGACCACTTCCGCAAGCTCGTCGATCAGGCGGTGAACTGGCAGGCGAAGATCGACCAGATGACCGACCGGGCGCTGGTGGCGAAATGGCCGATCGACCGGATCGACCCGGTTCTGCGGGCGCTGTTCCGCGCCGCCGGCGGCGAGATGCTGGATGGTGGCACGCCTCCGAAGGTCGTCATCACCGAATTCGTCGACATCGCCAAGGCCTTCTTCCCCGACGGGAAGGAGCCGAAATTCGTCAATGCCGTGCTCGACCACATGGCCCGCGAGGCGCGGCCCGACGCTTTCTGACGGGGGCTCTGCCCGAAAAACCTGCAATTCGGCACGCCGCAGCAAGAAATTTCTGCGGCGCAACTATTTGTTCGTACCGCCCGATGCGACGGAATCTCATTGAAAACATGAACCTTCTCCGTCAGGGTAATAAAATGTCGTGAAGATGTTGCCTAACATGCGACAAATTGTGATGCTCTTTGCTCTGGTAACATGCAGAAGCAGTAGTATGTTTGACGTGTCTAAGGGAGCTGCACGAATGCCCAAGCTGATCCGCCTCTACATCGTCAACGTCGCCATTGGCTTTGCCCTTGCCTTGGGCTTTGTCTCGGCCTTGGTATGGTTCAACGTGGCGAACTTGGGTCATCTTGTGCTCGAGACCGAAATGGGCTGGCTCGCCTTCCTGATGATGGTCATCTCGAACGGGATCGTTTTCGCCGGCGTTCAGTTCGCCATCGCGGTGATGCAGATGGCCGAGAAGGACGATGGCCCCCGCGGCGGCCGCCCGATGCGCTCTTCGGTTCCTGTGCCGGTGCGTGTCACCGCCGAAGCGAAATCAGCCCGCACGATGCTGATGCGCAAGCGCTGAGACGATCTGTCCAAAACGGAACAGGTCTGGGCCCGCCTTGGCGGGCCTTTTGATTTTCGGGCGGCGGTAAGTGGCGGGAACCGCGGCAGCCGTGGAGACGTGAGTTTTCCCGAGAGCCTGGTTGACCAGGTGGGCGCCAGATACCAGGACCAGGATCCTGGCAGAGCCAGCTCCCTCGGAAGTGCTTATCGGCCACTGGAAAATGAGCCTCGCACGAGAGGGGCAGAACCCGCCGTTCCAAGAGATAGGCCACCCCCCGGCCTCGCGCAAGTCTTGCGCGATGTTCATCTTTCGTTCATATCTTGCTCATGACCCTTGCGCCCGACCTTGCTCCGCGCCTGATGCCCGGCCAGCTTTTGGCCCGGGGGGTCTGCCGCCACCTTCTGGGTCATGATTTCGTGACGCTGGAAGAGGTTGTGCCAACGCCTGGTCTTCGCGTCGACGTCATGGCGCTTGGACCGAAGGGCGAGGTCTGGGTGGTCGAGTGCAAGTCGAGCCGCTCCGATTTCCTGACCGACCGGAAATGGCAGGGCTATCTCGATTGGTGCGACCGCTTCTTCTGGGCGGTGGACGCCGACTTCCCGACCGAGCTGCTGCCCGATGGCACCGGCCTGATCCTGGCCGATGGCTATGATGCCGAGATCCTTCGCATGGGACCCGAGACGCCTCTGGCCGGGGCTCGGCGCAAGATGCTGGTGCAGAAGTTTGCCCGCCACGCCGCCCTGCGCCTGCAGGCGCTGCGCGACCCCGGACTTAGCCCTTCCGGCCTTTCGGGGCTTTAGGCTTGCCGCCCTGGGGCTGCTGGCCCATCGCCCGCGCACGTTCGGCGGCGGCGAGAAGTTCCTCGGCGATTTCCTCGGCCTCTTCGGGATCGAAGTCGAGCGGAAGTTCCACGCCTTCGGCCTCGATATAGATGCGCACCATGCCAAGGCTGGTCGGGCCGATCTGAAGATTCGCCGCGATGTCGCTTTGCTTGTCGATGCCCATGTCTGCCCTCCGCTGCCGGTTCCTCAAGCGCCTAGCCCGCCGGTTCCGATCGCGCAAGCCCCCTGTCCGCGGCCCGCGTTTCGCAAGTCGGGTTTTCCGCACAAAGCAAGTCTTGCATTCCCCGCGCGCCGGGGCTAAATCGCCGCCCAGTGCAGCCTTAGCTCAGTTGGTTAGAGCACCAGATTGTGGATCTGGGGGTCCCCCGTTCGAGCCGGGGAGGCTGTACCACTAAGACCTCCAAATGCTTGAGCAACTTCCGTCTGCATGCCGCAGTGCTTGACCCCTGCCTGAGCAATGCGTAAGCCGGAGCCGAGCTTCGGGCCTGTAGCTCAATGGTTAGAGCAGGGCGCTCATAACGCCTTGGTTGGGGGTTCGAGTCCCTCCGGGCCTACCAGCCTCGCTTATCCCCAGTCTGGCGCGTCGTCCGGTCGCTTGAGGAGATTTTGCCTGCCGGGGGCGCGTTGCGCCTGCGCGCGCGATCGTCTATGCGGGCGGCGGCAGATCGGCAACGGGGGTGGGCCATGACGACTTCGGGCAAGGGGCTGACCTATGCGCAGGCGGGGGTCGATATCGACGCCGGCAACACGCTGGTCGAGCGGATCAAGCCGGCGGCGAAACGCACCGAGCGGCCCGGCACCATGGCTGGCCTCGGCGGCTTCGGCGCGCTCTTTGACCTGAAGGCGGCGGGTTACAAGGATCCCATCCTTGTCGCGGCGACCGATGGCGTCGGCACCAAGCTCAAGATCGCGATCGACACCGGGCTGGTGGACACCATCGGCATCGACCTGGTCGCCATGTGCGTGAACGATCTGGTCTGCCAGGGGGCGGAGCCGCTGTTCTTCCTCGACTATTTCGCCACCGGCAAGCTGGATGTCGACCAGGGCGTGCGCATCATTGACGGCATCGCCCGGGCCTGCGCGGCGACCGGCTGTGCGCTGGTCGGCGGCGAGACGGCCGAGATGCCGGGCATGTATCATGGTGGCGACTTCGACCTCGCCGGCTTCTCGGTCGGCGCGATGGAGCGCGGGGCCGACCTGCCGCGCGGTGTCGTGGCGGGCGACGTGCTCATCGGCCTCGCCTCGGACGGGGTGCATTCCAACGGCTATTCCTTTGTCCGCAAGGTGGTTGAACTGTCTGGCCTTGGCTGGGACGCGGCCTCGCCCTTCTCGGACGGCTCGCTTGGCGCGGCACTGCTGGCGCCGACGCGGCTTTACGTCAAGCCGGCCCTTGCCGCGATCCGCGCCGGGGGCGTCCATGCGCTGGCCCATATCACTGGCGGCGGCCTGACCGAGAACCTGCCGCGCGTCCTGCCCGAGGGGATGGGCGCCGAGATCGACCTGTCCGCCTGGCAACTTCCGCCGGTCTTCCGCTGGCTCGCCGGGCAGTCGGGGATCAGCGAGCCGGAACTGCTCAAGACCTTCAACTGCGGCATCGGCATGATCGCCGTCGTCGCCGCCGACCGGGCCGAGGCGCTGGCCGGACTGCTGACTCAGGCGGGTGAGACGGTGACTGTCCTTGGCCACGTCCAGCCGGGGCAGGGCGTCGCCTACAAGGGCAAGCTCCTGTGAAGCGCGTCGCCATCCTGATCTCAGGGGGTGGCTCGAACATGCTGGCGCTGGTGCGGGACATGGCCCAGCCCGGTCATGCCGCAAAGCCGGTCCTTGTCCTGTCGAACGATCCGCAGGCGGCGGGACTTGACCGGGCGGCGGTGCTTGGCGTGCCGGTCGCGGCGGTGGACCACCGCCCCTTCGGCAAGGATCGTGACGCCTTCGAGGCCGAGTTGCTGCGCCCGCTTCTGGCGGCCCAGCCCGACATCATCTGCCTTGCCGGCTTCATGCGGGTGCTGACGCCGGGCTTCGTCCATCGCTTCTCGGGGCGGATGCTGAACATCCATCCCTCGCTTTTGCCGAAGTATCCCGGGCTTCACACCCATCAGCGCGCGCTGGACGCGGGCGATGCCGAGGCGGGCTGCACGGTGCACGAGGTGACGCCGGTTCTGGATGACGGCCCGATCCTTGGACAGGCGCGGGTGCCGGTCGAACCCGGCGACACCGCCGACACCCTGGCTGCCCGCGTCCTGCGTGAGGAGCACCGGCTTTATCCGGCGGTGTTGCGGCGCTTTGCTTCGGGCGACCGGACGCCGGTGTGGCTTCCCTGAACCGCTTGGCGGGCAATTCGTCCGGCACACTTTCTTTTTACCGGACCGCAATCTATAGGGGGTCATGCGGGATGCCCCCGTGACCCCTAGTAGCGACGCCATGAGAACCATAACAACGACCGACGCGCTTGCCGCCTTTTGCGCGGAAGCCAAGTCCGGCCCCTACGTCACCATCGACACGGAATTCCTGCGCGAGCGGACCTATTGGTCCAAGCTCTGCCTGATCCAGATGGCGCTTCCCGGCAAGACCGGCGAAGCCGTCCTCGTCGACCCGATCGAGGGCGAGGACATGTCGCTGGAGCCGCTCTACGACCTGTTCCGCCACGAGGCGACGGTCAAGGTCTTCCATGCCGCCCGGCAGGATCTGGAAATCTTCTTCGTCGAAGGTCGCGTCTTTCCCAACCCGCTGTTCGACACGCAGGTCGCGGCAATGGTCTGCGGCTTTGGCGAGCAGGTGGGCTACGAGACGCTGGTCAAGAAGATCGCCCGCGAGCCGCTGGACAAGACCTCGCGCTTTACGGACTGGTCGCGCCGCCCCCTGAGCGACGCGCAGAAGGAATATGCGCTGGCCGATGTCACCCACCTGCGGGTGATCTACGAATTCCTCGCTGCGCAGATCGCCAAGACCGGTCGCCAGAAATGGGTGGAAGAGGAACTGGCGATCCTGACCGATCCCGCGACCTACACCGTCCATCCCGAAGAGGCGTGGGAGCGGGTGAAGACCCGCACGACCTCTGGCCGTTTCCTGGCGCTCGTCAAGGAACTGGCCCGCTTCCGCGAGGACTACGCGCAAAGCCACAACGTGCCCCGGAGCCGCGTGTTCAAGGATGATGCACTGCTCGAGCTTGCCTCGACCCGGCCGACGAACCACGAGGAACTCGGGCGCTCGCGGCTTCTCCTGCGGGAAGGGCGGCGCGGCGACATCGCTGACGGTATCCTGGCGGCAGTCAAGGCCGGCATGGAGATGCCGAACGACCAGCTGCCGAAAGCGGATCAGGAGCGCGACCAGCTTCAGGTCAACCCGGCGCTGGCGGACCTGCTGCGGGTGCTTCTGAAGGCGAAATCCGAGGAATTGGGGGTTGCTGCCAAGCTCATTGCCTCGGCCGCGGACCTCGATGCTATCGCCGCGGGCGAGCGGGATCTGGACGCCTTGAAGGGCTGGCGCCGCGAGGCGTTTGGCGACGACGCGCTTCGGCTCTGCCGCGGCGAGATCGCGCTGTCGGCCAAGGGCAGCGCCGTCAAGGTCATCAAGATCTGATCCCGGCCCTCTGCGGGCCGGAGCCGTTCAGCGCCGCGACGAACGGGCGTTGTTCGCGCCTTGGACGACGATTTCGCGCACATCCTGCAGTTCGATATTGCCGATGAAGGCCCCGACCGTGACTTCGCGCGACCGTTCGGTCGAGACGCGATTGGGCTGGGGCGGCGGCACCAATACGAAGCGGTAGGTGATCTTGCCGTCGACCGGGCCGTCGGTCAGCAGGGCGCCGTCCCAGTAGCCCTGCGTGGCCGGCAGGCCCGTCGCCCGCACGATCACGCCCTCGGTCGTGGATTCGACCGCCATCGAGGTGACCTGAGCCACCAGCGGGCGCGGATCGTCGGCCGCAGTCGGCATTACGCCCGTCGCTGCAACTTCCGTCGAATTGCCCCACCAGCTGAACGGGTTGTACCAGTGTTTCTGGGACGAGCCGCAGGCCGCGACAGCCAGGATCAGCGCAAGGGGGGCAAGTCGGGCACGGATCATCGGGACATCCTTCCAGTTTCCTCTCGGTTACCGCAGCCCGGACGATTTGAAAAGCGCCGCCGCTCTGGACCTTTGATCCCGGCAGGCTTACCTCGAGGGCGTTGCACAGGAGCACGACATGGCCGCGCCCGCCTTTGAAGAGATCGCCGACACCTTCGAATTCCTCGACGACTGGGAGGATCGCTACCGTCATGTGATCGAACTTGGCCGGGCGATGCCGGAGCTGGACGAGTCGCTGCGGGTGCCGGCGACCAAGGTCCAGGGCTGCGCCAGCCAGGTCTGGATCGTGCCGCGGATCGACGGGCAGGGACCCGGCGCGCGTTTCGATTTCGAGGGGGACAGCGATGCGATGATCGTGCGCGGGCTGATCGCCGTGTTGCACGCGCTTTATTCGGGGCTGACTGTGGAAGAGGTCGGACGCGTCGACGCGTCGGCGGAACTCGCGCGGCTGGGGCTTGACCAGCACTTGTCGTCGCAGCGGTCGAACGGGCTGAAGGCCATGGTCGGGCGTATCCGGGCCACGGCGGCGGAAGCGGCGATCTGATCGATTTTTCTACGAAAAATCAGCGCGCTCCGGGAATTTTCGCAGAAAATTCGCCCTTTGCGGCCTTTGCCAGGGCGGGTTCCAGATCACCATAGCCGGTCAGGCGCCGCTCATAAGCCAATCCCAGACGGTCAGCGCAGTCCCGGGCCTTCGCATCAAGCGCCGGGTCGTCGAGCTGCGCCTGGTAGACCAGCTTGCGATAGTTGCCGAACAGCATGTCCCGCAATTGCGGATGCCGGTCGAGGCCCATCGGCCGCCAGACGAAGGCATCGAACTGCCGGACAAGGAAATCGGTCAGGTAGAAGGCGTCGAATTCGGTCTCCGCCCGGTCGAGAAACGCCGCCACACCTTCGAAGAAGGCATAGCAATGCGGGCCCTCGACCATCTCGACCCCTAGCGCCTCGCACCGGGCCTGCAACAGCCCGCCGGTTCCGCAATCGGCGTAGACGATGAAGATCGACTCATAGTGGTCGCGATGCTCGGTCACCGCCGCCTCGACCGCATCGGGGATGCGATCCGGCCAGAGATGCAGATTCGCGGGAAGGCATTGCAGATCAAGATGATCCCAGCCGTTCCTGCGTTTCAGCGCGAGGATTTCATGCGCCAGCGCCCCGCAGGCGATCAGCAGCACGCGACCGGCCGCCTCGGGCGGCAGCCCCCGTTCGGCAAGGACGCTGTCATCGGGAAGGGGGGAAGTCATGCCCGTGGCCTCAGCCGCAGGGCAACGGCCGCGGCAATCGCAAGAAGGGACAGGACGGCCCAAGGCAGCGACAGCGCCTGCGCCACGAAAATGGTCGCGGCCGCGGCCAGAAGGACGGCGGTCAGAAGGAGGGCATAGGTCCGGGGCGGCATGTCTTGACCTTTCCTCGTCCAGATGGGGGCGCGCTGCATCGCTGGCAAGGGAGCGGTGCGGAAAGCAAAAGCCCCGGACGATGCCCGGGGCTTTGTAGCTAGCAGGGCCCGGGACCCTGTCAGCCGTTCATCTGGTTGTGCTTGCGGGCCACGAACTGCTTGGCCGTCTCGACCGCCACGGCGGCGTCGCGGCAGTAGGCGTCGGCGCCGATTGCCTTGCCAAATTCCTCGTTCAGCGGAGCGCCGCCCACCAGAACGATGTAATCGTCGCGCAGGCCCTTTTCCTTCATCGTGTCGATCACGACCTTCATGTAGGGCATCGTGGTCGTCAGCAGGGCGGACATGCCGAGGATGTCGGGCTGCTCTTTTTCCAGCGCCTCGAGATACTTCTCGACCGAGTTGTTGATGCCGAGGTCCAGAACCTCGAAGCCGGCGCCTTCCATCATCATCGCGACAAGGTTCTTGCCGATGTCGTGGATGTCGCCCTTGACGGTGCCGATCACCATCTTGCCCATGCGTGGTGCGCCGGTTTCGGCCAGGAGCGGCTTCAGGATCGCCATGCCGGCCTTCATCGCGTTGGCGGCCAGAAGCACTTCCGGCACGAACAGGATCCCGTCTCGGAAGTCGGCGCCGACGATGGTCATGCCGGCGACCAGCGCCTTGGTGAGCACGTCATAGGGCGCCCATCCGCGTTCGAGCAGGATGTTGACGCCTTCCTCGATCTCTTCCTTCAGACCGTCATAAAGGTCGTCGTGCATCTGCAGGACGAGTTCGTCGTCGGAAAGCTCGGAAAGGATGATGTCTTCTTCGTCGGCCATGACTGCCCTCGTCTGCTCGCGCGCCCCTATCGGGCCATGCTGCCTGAATGCGACCAAAGGGCAAGCACGACTTTCCGGATTGCGACATGGGCCAAGCAAAAGCCGACAGGCCGAGGGCGGGGCAGGGGTGACGCCGGAAGCGGACTGGCAAATGTTCACTAAATGTTCTATATCGGTCCCCATGACACAGGGCGAAGGACTTCTTCCGGGACAACGGCTTCGGGCGCGGGGCGCGGAATCGAACCGCACCGGCCGGTTTGAGACGCATGACCGCGAGGCGGTCGATGACGGCTGGGACATCGCCGAGACCGACAGGCTGGTCAAAACCGAGGTCCGGCTTGAGGAGCCGCGCTCGGCGCTGAGCTACAACCGCTCGCCCGATCTGCCCTTCGACCGCTCGGTCAATCCCTATCGCGGCTGCGAGCATGGCTGCATCTACTGTTTCGCCCGGCCGTCCCACGCCTTCCTCAACCTGTCGCCCGGTCTCGACTTCGAGACGCGACTGATCGCACGGCCAGGGATCGGCGCGGTCCTGGCGCAGGAACTGGCGGCGCGCAAGTACAAGGTGGCGACCGTCGCGCTTGGCACGAATACCGACCCCTACCAGCCGATCGAAGCCGAATACCGGGTGATGCGCGAGGTGCTCGAGGTGCTTGCCGCCCATCACCATCCGGTGGGAATCGTGACCAAGGGCACGATGATCGAGCGCGACCTCGACCTGCTGGGGCCGATGGCAGCCGAGGGACTGGTTCGGGTGGGCATATCCGTCACCACCCTCGATCCCGACCTGTCGCGGCGGATGGAGCCGCGCGCGCCACTGCCCGCCCGGCGGCTGGAGACGATCCGGCGATTGTCGGCTGCGGGGATCCCGGTGCGGGTGATGATGGCGCCTGTCGTGCCGGGCCTGACCGACCCCGAGATCGACCCGCTTCTAGAAGCTGCGAAGGAGGCCGGCGCGGTCGTGGCGAGCTGGATCATGCTGCGCCTGCCCGGCGAGGTGGCGCCGCTGTTCAAGGAATGGCTTGAGGCGCGCCTGCCGGCGCCGCGTGCCGCCAAGGTGCTCGCCCGGGTTCGCGAAACCCATGGCGGCAAGGACTACGATCCTGCCTGGGGCAAGCGGATGCGCGGCGAGGGGCTGTGGTCGAACCTGATTGCGCGTCGGTTCGAAATCGCGGTGAAGCGGCTGGGCCTCGACCGCGAGCTGCCGCCCATGCGAACCGACCTGTTTCGCCCGCCGCCGAAGCCCGGGGATCAGCTGAGCCTCTTCTGATCTGAGCGCTGGCAAAATCCTTCGAAGGATTTTGGCCCGTTCCCTGCGCTGCGCCGTGGCGGTGTCAGCCCCTGCGGCCGCGCCGTTCGCGCCTTGGCTCGCCCGAGGTGTCGCCGGTCCCGTCAGACGCCGAGGAAAACCCGCCAAGCGCCGCTGCAATTGTCTCGAGCGAGGGGCGGGGGCCTTTCGGGCGGGTGACCAGCGCCTCGTGCATCGCCTTCAGATGTTCGGGCATCGTGCCGCAGCAGCCGCCGATGACCCGCACTCCGGCGTCGCGGGCCAGGACGGCATATTCCGCCATCAGCTCGGGCGTGCCGTCGTAATGGATGTGGCCGTCGTGGTATTTCGGGATCCCGGCATTGCCCTTGGCGATGATCGGGCGTTCGGTCCCATGGGCGACGAAGCCCAGGACCGTGCGCAAGAGGTCGGCCGCGCCCACGCCGCAGTTTGCCCCAAAGGCGATCGGCGGGTTTGGCAGCTTCTCGACGAGATCGGCGAACCGGGCCGAGGTCACGCCCATCATCGTCCGGCCGGCGGTGTCGAAGCTCATCGTGCCGCACCAGGGCATGTTCGCGCGCTGCGCCGCCTCGGCCGCCGCACGGAATTCCTCGGGGGCCGAGATCGTCTCGACCCAGAGGACGTCGGCGCCGCCCTCTTTCAGCCCTTCGGCCTGTTCGTGGAAGATCTCGACTGCGGTGGCGTGGGTCATCGTGCCCATGGGTTCGAAGATTTCCCCGGTCGGTCCAACCGATCCCGCGACGACCACGGGGCGGCCCGCCGAATCCGCGACGTCGCGGCCGATCGCGGCGGCGATGCGGTTCAACTCGCGCACCTGCCCTTGAGCGCCATGCAACTTCAGCCGGCTCGCGTTGCCACCGAAGGAGTTGGTCAGGAAGATGTCCGAACCGGCCTCGACCGCGCTGGCATAAAGCGCCCGGATGCGGTCCGGGTGCTGGATGTTCCACATCTCGGGCGGTTCGCCGGAGGCGAGGCCCATGTTGAACAGGTTGGTGCCGGTCGCGCCATCGGCCATCAGCCAGTCGCGAGTGGAAAGAAGCCGGGAAAGTGCGTCGGTCATGAGAGAGTTCCTGACGATCGGCCGGTCAGTCCGGCCCTTGGAAAGAAGCTCTGCCACGCCGAGGGGGGCAGGCAAAGCCAATTCTATTCATCATCATCTTGCACCGGCCCCCCGGACCCGCGCATTCGCGAGACGGTTCAAAGCGAAAGGGCCGCTCCTGCGGGAACGGCCCTCTTGTGGGTTCGGCTCAGGTGCCGGTTGCCGGGCCGTCAGATGTCGTTCTGGATCTGGCTTTTCGCGATCCGCATGAAATCCCCGAGGCGCGAGCGCACTTCATCGGGGGTGACTTTTCCGGCCAGGTCGCCGGCAACGCGGTTCACGATGTCCTCGGTCCCGGGCGCCTTGACCTCGAGCTTGACGAGGTCCATCGCGTAATCTTCAAGTTCCTGACCGGATTTGCCGAGCAGGTTGCCGGCCCAGACGCCCAGCAGGTGGTTGCGCCGGGCTTCGGCGCGGAACTGCTGTTCCGAATCCAGAACGAACTTCGACTCGAAGCCCCGCTCGCGGTCGTCAAAGGTGGTCATGGCAGATCCCTCGCGTTGCATGGTTACCGCCTCATATGCCCGCTGGCAGGGCAGACCGCAAGGCCCGCGCAGCCTTGCGAGGCGCGGCAGCTTGCCGTATAGGCTGCCCATCTTTCGGAGAGGGGCGGGGCCGGTCGGCCCCGGCCCCTGTTCCCTTTGAGTCCAGTGCGGCCAGGCTTGGCCGCGGCCGCCGATCGGAGAGTTCATGGCACGCCGCAAGAAGATCTACGAAGGCAAGGCGAAGATCCTCTACGAAGGCCCGGAGCCGGGCACGCTGGTGCAGTATTTCAAGGATGACGGCGTGGCTGTTGTCACCCCCCAGGACAATTCCGGGGTCGAGGGCAAGGGCGTCCTGAACAACCGCCTGTCGGAATTCTTCATGTCCGGGCTGAACTCGATCGGGGTGCCGACGCATTTCATCCGGCGGCTGAACATGCGCGAGCAGCTGGTGCGCATGGCCGAGATCATCCCGATCGAGGTCGTGGTGCGCAACTTTGCCGCTGGCCCGATCTCGGAGCGTCTGGGCATTCCCGAAGGCACGCCGCTGCCGCGCCCGATCGTCGAATACTACTACAAGGACGACAAGCTCGCGAACCCGATGGTCGCGGAAGAGCACATCATCGCCTTCGGCTGGGCCAGCCAGCAGGACCTTGACGACATGGTGGCGCTGGCCCTGCGGGTGAACGATTTCCTCTCGGGCGTGATGATGGGCGTCGGCATCCGCCTTGCCGATTTCCGCATCGAGATCGGCCGGATCTGGGAAGGCGACTTCATGCGCCTGATCGTCGCCGATGAGATCAGCCCCGACAGCTGCCGCCTGTGGGACATGCGCCAGGTCGAACGTCCCGACGCGCCGCCGGCCGAACTGGCCGATGTCTATACCGAACTCGCGCGCCGTCTGGGGGTCATGCCCTCGAACGTCACGCATACGACCAAGCCCACGCTCATCAACTGAAAGGCCCCGCCGATGCCCGCTCCCCTCAAGGCCCGCGTCCATGTCATGCTCAAGGACGGCGTCCTCGATCCGCAGGGCGAGGCGGTGCGCCACGCGCTCGGCACGCTCGGCTTCACCGGGGTCGAGGCTGTCCGGCAGGGCAAGGTGATCGAGCTGGACCTGGCCGCGACCGACAAGGCCTCGGCCGAGGCCGAGGTCAAGGCCATGTGCGAGAAGCTGCTCGCCAATACCGTGATCGAGAAATACTCGGTCGAGATCGCCTGAGGCATTCTTCCCCAAATCATCCGGTACGGTAGACGCGGCCCAGACCGGGCTGCGGCCTGCCCCGACCGGTCTGCGGGCCGGCGCATCTGCCGCGCGCGGCGGGCCTTGAAGGCCGGCGGGGCGGGCCCTAGTCTCCGCCCGCGAAACAGGAGCGGGTCATGGCCGGCAAGCGCAGCATCTTCGAAGAGGTCTCCACCACCGAGAAGGTGGCGGCGGCGCAACCAGGCCTGATCGACCGCAGCAGCCGCGGGGCGCGTGGCGCGATTCGGCTGTGGCTGACGCTGATCTTCCTGCTTGTGGTCCTGATGATCTCGGTCGGTGGCATGACGCGGCTGACCGACAGCGGGCTGTCGATCACCGAATGGCGGCCGGTCACGGGGGCGGTCCCCCCGATGGACGAGGCCGGCTGGGCCGCGGAGTTCGCCAAGTACCAGGCCAGCCCGCAATACCAGCTGATGAACCAGGGCATGACGGTCGAGGGATTCAAGTCGATCTACTGGTGGGAATGGGGCCATCGCCAGCTTGGGCGCGTGATCGGGCTGGTTTGGGTCGTTGGTTTCCTGGGCTTCCTGCTGGCGCGGAAGATCCCGACGGGCTGGACGCAGCGCCTGCTGCTGATCGGGGCCTTGGGCGGCGTTCAGGGGGCGATCGGCTGGTGGATGGTCTCCTCGGGGCTTGAGGCCGGGATGGTCTCGGTCGCCTCCTACCGGCTTGCGGTGCATCTGGGCATCGCCTTTGCCATCCTCGGCTTCATCGCCTGGTACGTGTTCCTGCTTGGCCGCAGCGAAACCGACCTTCTGCAGGCGCGGCGCGGGCGCGAGGCGAAGCTGAATGGTCTCGCGACGGGTGTCCTGCACCTTGCGTTCCTCCAGATCCTGCTCGGCGCACTGGTCGCGGGGATTGATGCGGGCCGCGGCTTTCCGACCTGGCCGCTGATGAACGGGCAGTTCTTCCCGACTGACGCCTTCTATGTGCCTGGGCGGCCGGCCTGGGCGGCGTTCTTCGAGAATCCGGGCCTCGTCCAGTTCATTCATCGCATGGTGGGATACGCCCTGTTCGCCTTTGGCCTGTTCGCCTGGTGGAAGGCGCGAGGCTCGTCCTACCTGGTGACGCGGCGCGCCTTCGACTGGATGGCGGTGATGCTGTTCGGTCAGGTCGTCCTTGGCATCGTCACGGCGCTGAGCGCGGCTTCGCCCCATGTCGCCATCACCCATCAATTGGGCGCGGTCATCCTCTGGGTGCTGATCCTGCGCGCCCGTTATCTGAGCCAATACCCCGTCGCGGGGTCGATCCGGAAGGGAACTGCATGACCGCTTACGACAAGCTGATGGCCTTCCAGCGCCAGACCGAGGCGCTGGCCCAGGTGGCCGGACGGCTGGGATGGGACCAGGAAACGGTGATGCCCCGTGGTGCGGCCGAGCAGCGCTCGGAAGAGATGGCGGCGATGGAAGGTATCCTTCACGCCCGCCGCACCGACCAGAAGATTGCCGACTGGCTGGCCGAAGCCGTGCCGCAGGACGAAGAGGCCGAGGCGCAGCTGCGCCAGATCCGCCGCAGCCACGAGCGCATGGTCAAGGTGCCGGCCGACCTTGCGCAGGAGATCGCGCGCGTCACCTCGATGGCGCAGGGCATCTGGGCCGAGGCGCGGGCCAATGACGATGTCGCGGCCTTCCTGCCGGTGCTGTCGCAGGTGATCCGCCTGCGCCAGGACGAGGCGACCTGCCTGGCGCAGGGCGGCGATCTTTACGACGCGCTGATGGATGATTACGAGCCGGGCGCCAATGCCGCGACGATCGGGGCGATGTTCGACCGGATGCGCCCGCGCCTTGTGGCGCTGCGCGAGGCGGTTCTGGGTGCGGCCCACCAGCCGCCGGCGCTGCAGGGCCATTTCGGCACCGACGGCCAGCTTCGGCTGGCGCGCGATCTGGCCACGGCCTTCGGCTATGACTGGACCCGCGGGCGGCTCGATTTGGCCGTGCATCCCTTTTCCTCGGGGTCGGGATCGGATGCGCGGATCACCACGCGGGTGGTCGAGACCGAGCCTTTCAACTGCATTTATTCGACCATCCACGAGGTCGGCCACGCCTGCTATGAGCTCGGCATCGACCCCGACTATGCGCTCACCCCGCTTGGGCAGGGCGTGTCGATGGGGGTGCATGAAAGCCAGAGCCGCATCTACGAGAACCAGCTTGGCCGCAGCCGCGCCTTCACCGGCTGGCTTTACGGACAGATGCGCGACCGCTTCGGCGCCTTCGGGATCGAGGATGGCGAGACCTTCTACGGCACGGCCAACCGGGTCCAGTCCGGCTTCATCCGCACCGAGGCCGACGAGGTGCATTACAACCTGCACATCATGATGCGCTTCGATTTAGAGCGGGCGCTGATCCGCGGCGATCTGGCTGTCAAGGACCTCGAGGCGGCGTGGAACGACCGCTTCAAGGCCGACTTCGGCGTGCCGGTCGATCGTCCGGCCCACGGGATGCTGCAGGATGTGCATTGGTCGGTGGGCCTGTTCGGCTATTTCCCGACCTACTCGCTTGGCAACGTCTATGCCGGGTGCCTGCACAAGGCGATGCGGGCGGAAATGCCCGACATCGACGAGGCGCTGGCGGCGGGCAACACCGCGCCCGCGACCGGCTGGCTGCGTGAAAAGGTCCAGCGCCACGGCGGCCTTTTCCGCCCGCGCGAGGTGATCGCGCAGGCCTGCGGCTTCGAGCCGGACGAGGGGCCGCTGCTCGACTATCTCGAGGCGAAGTTCAAGGATCTCTACCGGATCTGATGCAGAAGGCCCGGGACATGACCCAATCCCGGGCCGTCTGGATGCTCGCCCTGGGCCAGACGCTGGCCTATGCCTGCATCTTCTACATCTTCGCGGCACTGATCGCCCGCTGGCGGGCAGAGCTGGGCTGGCCGGACTCGGTCTTTGCCCTTGGTCCGACGCTGGCGATCCTGGTCTCGGCAGCCTGCGCGCCCTTTGCCGGCCGCGCGGTCGACCGCGGGTTCGGGACCTGGATGATGACGGGCGGCGCGGTGATGGGCGCGGGGTTCCTGGTCCTCCTTGCCACTACCCGTGCGCCGCCGACCTATCTTCTGGCCTGGCTCGGCCTTGGCGTCTCGCAGGCGATGTCGCTGTATGAAACCTGCTTTGCCGTGCTGATCCGACGCTTCGGGCCCGAGGCGCGCGGCGCGATCACCCGCGTGACGCTGGTCGCGGGGCTGGCTTCCACGCTCGCCTTTCCGGCAGGGGCAGCGCTGTCGGCGACCCTCGGTTGGCGCGGGGCAGTCTGGGTGGCCGTCGTAACGATGCTGCTGGCCGTCGCGCCGCTGCATCTCTTCGGCGCGCGGGCGCTGGAAGTCGAGCGTTTCCCTGGCGCCTCGGTGCGGCGGCTGGCCGCGCTCGACCGGTTACGCGACGGACGGTTCTGGCAACTGGCGCTGCTCTTTTCGCTGCTGAACCTGAACCACTGGACGTTGCTGAGTTTCCTCATCCCCATCCTGCACGAAAAGGGTGTGGGCGAGACGCTGGCCGTGGCCGTCGCTTCCTGCATCGGGCCGGCGCAGGTCGCGGGGCGCTTCGCCCTGATGCGGGCCGAGACATGGATCGGCACGCGTCCGGCGACCCTTCTGACGCTTGCCGCGGTGGTGGCAGCGTCCTTGATGCTTCTTGCCGCCGGTCTGGCAGCGCCGCTCGCCTTTGCCTTCGCGCTGACACAGGGGGCCGCGATGGGGACGATGACCATCCTGCGCCCGGTGATCGTGTCGGGCACCCTTGGTATGGAGGGCTATGGCGCGACGGCGGGGCTGATGTCGATCCCGACGCTGCTCGCCTCGGCCGCCGCGCCGGTTCTGGGCGCGTTCCTGCTGTCGCAAGGCGGGGCCGTGCTGCTGGTGGCAATCACCACCACCCTCGCCATGGCTGCGCTGGCCCTCGCCGCACGGCTTCCGCGCGGGGCGGTCTAGCGCCTTACTCCTGCCAGTCGGGGCTGCGCTTTTCGAGGAAGGCGCTGATGCCTTCGTCGGTGTCGCGCAGGAGCATGTTTTCCACCATCACCGCGCCGGCATGGGCATAGGCCTCGGACAGGCTCAGGCCCATCTGGTCGTAGAAGGCGCGCTTGCCGATGCGGATCGCCGGGTTGAGTTTCGCCGCGACGGTGCGGGCGAGATCCGTCGTCTCGGCCTCGAGCTCTTCCATGTCGGCGATGCGGTTCACGAGGCCGATCGCCTGCGCCTCGTCAGCCTCGATCAGGCGGCCTGTCGTCAGCAGCTCGAAGGCTGCCTTGGGCGCGACATTGCGGGTCAGCGCGACCATCGGGGTCGAGCAGAACAGGCCGATATTGACGCCGTTCACCCCGAAACGCGCGGTCGAGGCGGCAACGGCCATGTCGCAGGAGGCGACAAGCTGGCATCCGGCGGCCACCGCGACGCCATGAACCTGCGCGATGACGGGCTGGGGCAGGGCGGGGATCGCCTGCATCACGGTGGCGCAGCGCGAGAAGAGATCGGCGAAATAGGCCTTGCCCTTATCGGGGGCAGCCCGGCCGGCCTGCATTTCCTTCAGGTCGTGGCCGGCGCAGAAACAGCGCCCGGCGCCGCGCAGGATGACGACCCGGATGTTCCGATCCGCGGCGAGGCGGGCGAATTCGGCCGAGAGCGCGGCCAGCATCGCATCCGACAGGGCATTCAGGCGGGCAGGGTCGTTGAGGGTCAGGGTCGCGACGCCCCGGTCATCCTCGCGCAGCAGGATCGCCTCGGCCATCTTGTCTTCCTCCATCTTTCCCGGGAAGTTTACGCTCCGGACGGCGAGGGGGGAAGTTATGGTGAATATGTCGCTTGAAGAGTTGCGCCATTTCTTCGAGGCCGAATTTCCGCAGGCATCGAAGGATTTCCTCATCGAGGGCCATGACGGGACGGACTTCGTCTTGCGCCTGCCGGTCGACGACCGCCACCTGCGCCCGGGCGGCACGGTGTCGGGGCCGACGATCTTCGCTCTCGCGGATGTGGCGATCTATCTGGCGATCCTGTCGCGGATCGGGCCGGTGGCATTGGCGGTGACGACGAGTGCCAGCATCGACTTCCTGCGCAAGCCCGAGCAGGGCCGCGACCTTCTGGCGCGGGTGCGCCTGCTGAAGCTCGGCCGGGTGCTGGCCGTGGCCGATGCGCTGGTCTTTTCCGACGGTCTGGAGGAGCCGGTGGCGCGGGTGTCGATGACCTATTCGATCCCGCCCGCGCGCTGAGACACCCTCAGCGGGTGGCGTGGGTGAAGCGGCCGTCGATCTGGGCGCCGCTTTCGATCACCAGGGCCTCGTAATTGACCTCGGCCACGACGATGGCCGAGCTGCGCAGGGTGAAGGTCAGGCAGCTGACCTTGCCATCCAGATGACCGCGCACTTCGACCACGTCGGCCGAGACGGTGCCTTTCAGCTGGCCTTCCGCGCCGACGATCAGCGTATGGGCCGTCACGTCGCCTTTCACTTCGCCAAGGATCTCGACGGTGCCGGTCGAGGTCAGGTCGCCCGACAGGCGGATATCGGCGGCAAGCACCGTGCGGCCGCCCGACGGGGTGCGGGCCGGGGTGCGGGCGGCGGGTTCGGCTGTGGTCGTGGTCATTTTCGAGTCCTCCGGCCGCGCGCGGGCCCTGTGCGATCTGTCACGGCGATAGACGCCGAATGACCCTGCAAGGTCAAGTCCGCGCGCGACGGCGTCGGTTCGCTCGGCGCCGCTTTGCTGTCGCGGACGGACGTGACTCTGTCTTGGCCGGGTGGTCTGATGCCGCCGGGAATCAGGAGGACGGCAATGGCGAGGGGTTTCTTCACACCGGTTTCTGGGGTTGATCTGCCGCGCTTCGCGGGGATCCCGACCTTCATGCGGCTGCCGCATGTGTCGCTGGACGATCCGCGCATCGCCGAGGTGCAGGTCGGTCTGATCGGCGCGCCTTGGGATGGTGGCACCACCAACCGGCCCGGTCCGCGCCACGGGCCGCGGCAGATGCGCGACCTGTCGACGATGGTCCGGGCGCAGAACGGGGTGACGAAGGTGCGACCCTTCGATCTCGTGAATTGCGCCGATCTGGGGGACGTGGGCCCCAACCCGGGCGACCTGATGGATTCGCTGAAGCGGATGGAGGCCTTCTATTCCCGCGTGCGCGCGGCCGGGATCGTGCCGCTGACCGCCGGGGGCGATCACCTCTGCACGCTGCCGATCCTTCGCGCACTGGCCAAGGACCGTCCGCTTGGCATGATCCATTTCGACAGCCACACCGACCTCTTCCACAGCTATTTCGACGGCACGATGTACACCCACGGCACACCCTTCCGCCGCGCGGTGGAGGAGGGGCTCTTGGACCCCAAGCGGGTGACGATGATCGGCATCCGCGGCCCGGCCTATGATTTCGAGGACAGAGACTTTGCCGTGTCGGTTGGGATCAAGGTGATCCCGATCGAGGAATTCTTCGCCCGTGGCGTCGAAGACGTGATGGCCGAGGCGCGGGATCGCGCCGGATCGGGCGACACCTATGTGAGTTATGACATCGACTTCGTCGACCCGGCCTTTGCGCCGGGGACGGGCACGCCCGAGGTGGGCGGGCCGAACAGCTATCAGGCGCTTCAGGTTGCGCGGGAGTTGCGCGGCGTGAAGGTGGTGGGGGCAGACCTTGTCGAGGTCTCGCCGCCCTTCGACCCGGCGGGGGCGACGGCCTTCCTCGGCGTGACGCTGATGTTCGAGATGCTCTGCGTCATCGCGGAGGGGCTGGCGGGGTAGGGGGCGCTGCCCCCTCGCCCCGGATAAGATCCGGGGCTCACCCCCGGGGTATTTGGATCCAAGAAGAAGCATGGAAGTGATGAAAGCCGATCTGATCGTGACGAATGCGCGTGTCCTGACCATGGACGAGGCGAAACCGAGGGGCGAGGCTGTGGCTCTGGCCGGGGGGAAGATCCTTGCCGTGGGCAGCCGCGCCGAGGTCGAGGCACTGGCGGGCGAGGGGACGCGGGTGATCGACGGCAAGGGGCGGACGCTGCTGCCCGGGTTCGTCGAAAGCCATCTGCATCTGGTCATGGGCGGGGCGGAACTGGCGCATCTGCAACTCTCTGGCGTCTACGGGGCCGAGGCGCTGGCCCATGCCTTCCGCAGCTATGCGGCGAAGCACCCCGACCAGCCGCTGCTGATGGCACAAGGGGCGGATTACGGGATGTTCGGCGGGCGGCCGATCACGCGCCATGACCTGGATGCCGTGATCGCCGACCGGCCGATCGCCATGACTGCCTATGACCACCATACCGTCTGGGCCAATACGGCGGCGCTGGAGGCGGCGGGGCTGCTGCATGGGCGCGAGCTGCCTGAGGGGCATGTCGTGGTGATGGGTCCGGACGGGCTGGCCACAGGCGAGTTGCAGGAATTCGAGGCCTTCGCCCCGGTGCAGGATCTGGGCGGCGAGTTGCGGCTCTACCTTGCCATCGCCAAGGGGGCCGAGCCCGATCCCTGGCCGAGCGCGGCGGAGCGGGCCGTCGACAAGGCAAAGATCGCCAATGGTCTTGCCCATTGCGCGGCGCAGGGCATCACCTCAATGGTGAACATGGACGGCAACCGCTACACGCTCGAGCTGCTGCGCGAGATGCGGGACGAGGGGCGGCTGACGGCCCGGGTCAAGGTGCCGTTCCACTTCAAGCCGGAGATGAATCTGTCCGAGCTCGACCGCGCCGAGGCGATGACGCGCGACTTTGACGACGAGTGGCTGCAATCGGGCTTCGTCAAGATGTTCATGGACGGGGTGATGGATTCCGGCACCGCCTGGCGGCTGGACGACTATCCCGGCCAGCCCGGACATCGTTCGGTCCCGCTGTTCGAGCCGGAGCGGTTCAAGGACATCGCGACCGAGATCGACCGTCGGGGCCTGCAGATTGCAGTCCATGCCATCGGTGACGCGGCCGTCCGCTCGACCATCGACGGCTACGAGGCGGCGCAGCAGCGCAACGGCCGCAGCGACCGGCGGAACCGCATCGAACATATCGAGCTGATCGACCGCTCGGACGTGCCGCGGCTGGGCCAGCTTGGCATCGTTGCCTCGCTCCAGCCCTCGCATCCGGCGGGGGCGATGGATTTCCCGCTGGAACCCTCGATCCACAAGGTCGGCCGGAACCGCTGGAAAGACAGCTTCCTGGTGAAGTCGCTGGTCGAGGCCGGGGCGCCGCTCGCCTATGCCTCGGACTGGCCGGTGACGGATGTCTCGGTCCTGCGCAACCTGAAGGCGGCGTTGACGCGGAAACCCTACGAGGGCGCCGATGACGAGCGGGTCGACCTGATGACCGCGCTCCATGCCTATACGGCGGGCGGGGCCTGGGCGGCGCATCGGGAGAACGTGACGGGTCGGCTGGTGCCGGGACTGGCAGGCGACCTCGTGCTTCTGGGCGGCGATATCGAGGCGGTCGCGCCGGAGGAGATCGACCGGCTCGGAATCGCGCTGACCGTCTGCGGCGGGCGCATCACCCACGAAGCACTGGCGGCTTGAGGGGGGGAATCGCGTGATTCCATCGGCTTGGTCGCCCCAGTGGTTTGCGGCCAGCTGCGGAAGAGGGGGGTGACGCAGGGTCATGGACGCCCGAAATCCCCTGCAAACATTGGGCGAAATCGGGACCCGCGCAGATTTCCACAGAATTCGTGTTTTTTCCTCTTGCGGGTCCCGACTCCACTCCGTAAATACCCCCTCACCGAAACGGACGGCGACGCTGAAAGGCGGAAACGGAAGGGACGGCAGCCGGCGAAAGCAGGCAATAATCTGGAGACACGGCGGTTCGGGGAACGCTAGGAAATCTGGCGCCTCGGTTCGTTTTGCGCTCACGCTCTTTGACATTGCGGTTTATTGAAGGGATATGCGGGCGGTTTGGTCGTTTCGGCGACGGACGTTTGCATATCGGTCCTCTAGGGTGAGAGCCCGATGATGAGGATGTCAGCTTCACTGTCTTGTGGGTCACGTTACTTCGGTAACTTGGCACATGGACA
>CAMFII010000011.1 GCA_945952585.1 uncultured Rhodobacter sp. | reverse complement strand
CTCCCTGCCCTAACCTCTCACGGGCTCAAATGCGCGCTTCGGCATGAATCCACAAAATCCTGTCCCCTCTGCCCATGCCTCGCAATCATTTCAGGACGTTGCGAGCAGCGCATTGACCTCGTCAAGGCTCGGCATCGACGGTGCCGTCCCCGGCCGCGTCACCGATATTCCGGCCGTTGCGCAGCCGAAGCGCACGGCGTCCAGCGGATCGGCACCGCGCGCAAGCGCGGCGGCAAATCCGCCGTTGAACGCATCACCGGCGCCGGTCGTCTCGACGACGGGTCCGGCGGTGAAGGCCGGCACATGCGCGGTCCGCACCCCATCGTGGAACAGCGCGCCCTGGCTGCCGAGCGTGATGATCGCCGCGCCAGCCCCGCGCGCGCGCAAGGCCTTGGCGGCGGCGAGCGCCTCTTCGGGATTGGTGACGGGCAGCCCGGTCAGCGCCTCGGCCTCGGATTCGTTCGGCGTGACGTAGTCGCAAAGCGAAAGCAGGCCGTCCGGCAAGGGCGCGGCCGGGGCAGGGTTCAAGATCGTGGTCGCGCCCCCTGCCCTTGCAATTTCCAGTGCGCGCTGCGCTGCGGCAACCGGTTGTTCCAGCTGGGTGACGAAAACCGAAGCGCCGCCGATCAGTTCGGCGCGCGCCTCGATATCAGCAGCCGAGATGTCGCCCGCCACGCCCGGTGCGACGATGATCGCATTGTTGCCGGTGGCAGCCTCGACAAAGATGTACGCGGCGCCGGTATAGCCGTCGTCATGCTGGGTCACTGCCGGGGTCACGCCAGCGGATTTCCATGTGTCCAGCGCCATTTGCGCGAAGGTGTCGCGGCCCAGCCGGGTGATCATGTGGGTCTCGGCCCCGGCCCTGGCGGCGGCCACGGCCTGGTTCGATCCCTTTCCGCCTGGACCCAGCTTGAAACCCTGGCCCAGGATCGTCTCGCCCATCTTCGGCTGACGCTCGGCGCGGTAGGCGGTGTCGGCGACGAAGACCCCAAGGATGACGACGCGCCCCATGACTTACGCCTCTGGCGGGATCACGCCCTTGCGGAAGATGAAGCATCCGTAAAACCGCCGTTCGCCCGTCTGGATCACCGCATAGGCGGTCTTCGCCAGATCGTAGAACGCAAACCGCTCGATGCTCTGCATCGGACGCGGCCGGCCTTCGGCACGGTCGATCTCTGCCTGAACTTCGGACTGTACCGGCGGAATTTCATTCGGTTTTCCGACGATCTCCATCCGCAGGGCGAAGTCGTCGACAAAGGTATCAAGCGGAAGGACCGACAGGATCGCCTGGGTCGCCTGCGCCGAGGTCAGGTTCTCCATCCGCAGAAGCGATCCGACCACCGTCTGTGCCGCGACCGAATCCGACGGGAAGTTCGTGTCGGTCAGCACCAGCATGTCGCCGTGGCCCATCGCCCTGAGGCAATGAAGCACTTCCGCATTCAGTCGGTTGTCGATCCCTTTCAGCATTGTCCTCTCCCTGTCGTCAGCCGAAATGCCGGGTGATCGCCTCGGCAAAGGCGGTGGCCAGTGCTTCCTGCGCCGGTTCGTCGTAATGGATGCCGTCGATTTCGGACACAGCGACGACATCGGCGGCATCGAGGAAGGCCACGCCCATCCGCGCGGCGGCCTCGGCAATGCGGTCAGACAGGCCGAGCGACTTTGCCGCCCCGCCTTCGAACATCCCCGCTAGGCAGCCGGTCTCGAGAATCGGCGGCGGGGCCACCAGCAGCACCTGCGGTGCCCCTGCCCCCGGTCCGCATTGCGAAATCTGCACGGCCCGCACGAGACGTTCCAGCGAATGCCCGATGTCCGAGGCATTCACCGAAAAGCGGCATTTCAGGTCGTTGGTGCCCAGCATCAGCAGCACCACGTCAATCGGCCGATGGCTTTCCAGGATTGCGGGCAGCACCGACAGGCCATTGCGATGCGGGCCTTCGATCGGATCATTGTGAACGGTCGTTCGCCCTGGCAGGCCTTCCTCGATCACGACCCAGCCCGGGAGCTTGGCGGCAAGAAGGTGCGGCCAGCGGATGCCGGCGCCGAAGCGGCCCATCTCTTCGATCCCGGCCATCGGCATGGTGCCGTGGGTATTGCTGTCGCCATAGCAAAGCAGCGTGCGTGTCATCCGATCCTCTCACCGGTCGCCTCGTCAAAGAGGTGGATGAGAGCGGGATCGGGCGCAAGCGTAACCTTGTCGCCCGGCCGGAAAGCATGGCGCTCGCGGAAGACCGCCGTCAGCTCGCGCGAGCCCAGGCGAAGGACCACATGGGTTTCCGAGCCGGTCGGCTCGATCACGACGACATCCGCCGTGAGGCCGGACGGCGCAATCTCAAGATGCTCTGGGCGAATTCCAACGATCACCTTGCGCCCAGGCTCTATGCCCGACCGCGCCGGAACGGCGATCGTCGCACCTTCGATATCGACCGCCCCTCCCCCGGACGCCACCACCCCGGGCAAGAGGTTCATGGACGGCGAGCCGATGAACCCGGCGACAAAGGTGTTGGCTGGCCGGTCGTACAGCTCCAAAGGCGCGCCCTGCTGGGCGATATGGCCGTCGCGCATCACCACGATGCGGTCGGCCATGGTCATCGCTTCGATCTGGTCGTGGGTAACATAGACCGTGGTCGTCTTAAGCCTTTGGTGTAGCTCGCGGATTTCCGTCCGCATCTGGACCCGCAACTTGGCGTCGAGGTTCGAAAGCGGCTCGTCGAAGAGGAAGACCTGCGGATCGCGCACGATCGCCCGCCCCATCGCCACCCGTTGCCGCTGGCCGCCCGACAGGGCGCGGGGATAGCGGTCGAGATAGGGCTTCAGGCCCAGGATATCGGCCGCCCTGCTGACCCGCTCAGCGATTTCAGCCTTCGCCATGCCGCGCATCTTCAGCGGGAACCCCATGTTCGCCGCCACGGTCTTGTGGGGGTAGAGCGCGTAGTTCTGGAACACCATCGCGATGTCGCGATCCGAGGGCGCCAGGTTGTTCACCACACGTTCGCCGATCTGGATCGTGCCCGAGGTGATGCTTTCCAGCCCGGCCAGCATCCGCAGCAGCGTGGACTTGCCGCAGCCCGACGGGCCGACGAGGACTACGAACTGCCCGTCGGCAATGGCGATATTGACGCCATGCAGCACCTCCAGCCCGCCATAGGACTTGCGCAGGTCGCGGATCGTGACTTCGGCCATGGTCCCCCCTTGGATCCTCCGCCTCCTGCCTAGCGCAGGGCATCTGACCTGTCCACCGAATTGACATGCTAAAATGTTAGATGCTTGACTTGCGCCTGCCCGCCTGAGAAGGTTTTGCGGTGTCCGGAGGAGGCCGGACTCGGCAACAGGTCAACAACGCAGAGGAAAACCACCCCGGTCGAGGGGGGCCTGCGTGCCTGTCTGGCAAAACGCCTGCGCGTGACAATAGGGAGGTCACAACCGATGAAAGTAGAGATCTACAACGCCCTCATGGCGCGGTCCGCGATGACCCGCCGGGGCGTCCTGAAGGGGGCTGCCGGGCTCGGTGGCCTTGCGGCACTTGGCGGGCTTGGCCTTGGCGCAGGCGCGCGCCCTGCCCTCGCCCAGGACAACCTGCGGGCGGAAATCCTGAAGATTCCGGGCGTCGGCGCCGGATCGCCTACCGATGCCGACTGGCAAAAGGTCGGCGAGATGTGCCTTGGCCCGACCAAGGCCAACGTGGCCGAGGGCGAGTTCGTCGGCGTCGAACTGACCTTCATGGGGCTCAACAACCAGAACCTGCACAACTTCCTGTTCCGCGGCTTCCTGAAGCCCTGGGAGACCTATACCGGCGCCAAGATCAACTGGATCGACCTGGCCCAGGCCGACTACAATCCGCGGCTCCAGCAGTCGATCGCCACCGGCACCGTGGACTTCGACATCATCGAGATGGGCGCCCCCTTCGAAGGCGACACCGCCGGCCAGGGCCTGCTCGACCCGATGCCGGACTGGGTCGCGACCCAGATCGAGGCGGACGACCTCGTGGCCTATCTCAAGCCGCCGGTCGGCACCTGGGACGGCAAGACCTACCGGATCAACATCGACGGCGACTGCCACACGCTGTCCTACCGCAAGGACTACGTCGGCGAGGGCTCGATCTCGGGCCTGGCCGAGATGCCGCGGCACTGGGACGAGGTCAACGCGATGTCCATCGCGCTCAAGGGCAAGACTGACCCGCTGACGGGACAGCCCGCCTACGGCTTCCTTGACCCGCTGAAGGGCTGGGGCGGCTTCGGCTTCTACTTCCTGGAAGACCGCGCCACCGCCTATGTGAAGCATCCCGACGACCGGGCCTTCCTGTTCGACCCGGACACGATGAAGCCGCGCGTGAACAACCCCGGCTGGGTGCAGGCGATCCAGGACGTGATGGACCTGATCGCTGCCGGAGCCTACCCGCCGGACCAGATCAACGCCGACCCTGGCACGACCGCCTTCCAGCAGTTCCTCGCCGGAACCGGCGGCGCGCTGACATGGTGGGGCGACGTGGGCTCGATGGCCCGCACCTCCGACACGTCGGTCGTAGGCGATGTCGTCAGCTTCGACATCAACCCCGGTGCCAAGAAGGTCTACAACCACAAGGCCGGCGCCTGGGAAGAGAAGGAGAACTTCGCCCCGAACCTCGCCTATCTCGGCTGGGGCATCTACGTGACCAAGAACGTTTCGGGTGACGAGAAGAAGCGCAAGGCGGCCTGGTCGGCAGCGGCGCATCTGGGCGGCAAGGACATCTCGCTCTGGATGGCGGCCTATCCCTCGGGCTTCCAGCCCTACCGCAACTCGCACTTCAACTTCGACGAATGGGAAGCGGCAGGCTACGACCGGGCCTATATAGAGGACTATCTCGGCTCGAACCGCGACAGCTACAACCATCCGAACGCCGCGATCGAGCCGCGCATCCCCGGTATCTTCCAGTACTACTCGGTCGCCGAGGACGAACTGGCCAAGGGATATGCCGGCCAGTACAAGTCGGCGCAGGAAACCGCCGATGCCATCGCCGCCGCCTGGGAGAAGATCACCGACCAGATCGGCCGCGAGAACCAGATCAAGCTCTACAAGGCCTCGCTCGGCATGTGAGCTGACCAATCGCGGGCCGGCGATCCCCTCGCCGGCCCGTCCTGCCTTCCGGAGATCCCGCCTTGGCCGAAACCGGTGACCTGCTTCATGTCGTCACGAACGACGACATTTCTCCCGGCCGCCGCGCCTTCGGCAAGGCGATCGTCTGGGCCTCCCTCGCCCTCCTGGCGGGCACTGCGCTCGTCCAGACGCTTGACCAGAGCGGAACGATTTCCCTCGGTTTGCCGAACTGGCGGCCGACGCTTTACGCCTACATCCTGTTCTCGGTCTGCCTCTGCTGGTCGCAGGTTCTGGTCCGGGGAGAGCAGGGCAAGCGGGTGTTGTTCGTCCTGCCGGCAGCGCTTTTCGTGATCTCGCTGGTGGTCTTCCCGCTGATCTTCGGCCTCATCATCGCCTTCTCGAACTGGAACCTCTCCTCGCCCGACGGGCGCCAGTTCAACGGGCTCGACAATGTCCGCCAGATGTGGGCCGACCCGTTCTACTGGAACGCGCTCGGCAACATGATCCGCTACCTGCTGGCGATCATCGTCGAATATGCCATCGCCTTCGGTCTCGCGCTGCTTCTGAACGCGCAGATCCGCGGCCGGAAGTTCTTCCGCGTCGCCTTCCTGCTGCCGCTGATGCTGTCGCCGGTCGCGGTCAGCTGGATGGTCGGCAAATCCATGCTCGAGCTGCGCTTCGGTCCGATCGCCCGCCTGGCGCGGTTCCTCGGCTGGGACAATCCCACCTTCTTCTCTTCGCCGGAAATGGCGCGGTTCACCATCATGGTCCTCGATGCCTGGACCTACATCCCCTTCATGATGATCATGATCCTCGCCGGCCTGCAGGCGATCCCCAAGGACGTGCAGGAAGCCGCTCGCGTGGACGGCGCAAGCCCCTGGCGCGGCTTCTGGGAGGTGACCTTCCCGCTGATGCTGCCGGTGTCGATCACCGCGATCCTGATCCGCATCATCTTCAAGCTGAAGCTCGCCGACATCATAATCAACCTGACCTCGGGCGGGCCCGGCGGCGCGACGGACAGCGTGACGAGCTTCATCTACCGCGAATACCGCGACCGCTCGAACGTGGGCTACGGAACGCTGCTGGCCATGGTCTATCTCGTGCTCATCATCATCTTCATGACCGTGCTGATGAAGGTCGCCGACCGCTGGATGAGGCCGAAATACTGACATGACCGATCAGATCTTCCACGACCATCCGCATGACCGCCCTGCCCGGCTTGGCTGGTATGCCTCGCGCCTGGCGATCTACGGGATGCTGCTCATCTGGGCGGCGATCTGCCTGTTCCCGATCTTCTGGACCATCACGACGAGCTTCAAGATGGCGCCGGATGTGATGAAGGGCTCGCTGATCCCCTGGGTCGACTTCACCCCGAAATGGCTGGGCTGGAAATCGCTCGGCCTTTCACCCGACACGATCGGCAGCGAGTCAACGGTCCGGCAGGAGTTCATGGTGCGATTCATGAACTCGACGGTGATTTCGCTGACCTCTTCGGCGGCCGCGGTGGCGCTTGGCAGCCTTGCCGCCTATGGCTTGTCGCGGTTTTCCTACAAGTTCCTGTGGATGCGGAACCCCGACATCAGCTTCTTCTTCCTCAGCCAGCTGATCCTGCCGCCGGTCGTGCTCGCCCTGCCCTTCCTTGTCCTCTACAAGGAACTGGCGCTGCTCGACACGCGGATCGGGCTGATACTGCTTTACACCCTCTCGGTCCTTCCCATCGTCATCTGGATCATGCGCGACCAGTTCGCCGGCATCCCGCACGAACTGGAAGAGGCGGCGCTGGTCGATGGCCTGTCGATCTGGGGCGCCTTCCTGACCATCGTCCTGCCGATCGCCCTGCCCGGCATGGTCGCGGCCTTCATCCTGTCGCTGGTCCTGACCTGGAACGAGTATTTCTTCGCCGCGCTCCTGACCTCGACTCATGCCAACACCCTGCCAGTGATGGTAGCGAGCCAGACCGGCAGCCAGGGCATCAGCTGGTGGTCTATGGCCGCGCTCAGCTTTGCCGCGATCATCCCGCTCATCATCATCGGCGTGCTGCTGGAACGCTACATCATCAAGGGCATGGCGGCGGGCGCGGTGAAATGACCGGTCGAATTTTCTACGAAAATTCAGTATCCTGCATGATTTTTCGTAGAAAAATCGGGGGGGGGGCCGTGCTGAAGACCATCGACCGCCGCCTGACCGCCGATCTGCTGCATGCATTGATGCAGATGGGGCATGGCGATGATCTGGTGATCTGCGACATAAACCATCCGGCGGTGACCATCGCCAAGGAAACCACCTACGGGCGCCTCATCGACATGGCGGGCTGCGACATTCCCCAGGCGACCGAGGCGATTCTGACGCTGTTCCCGCTTGATACCTTCGTGCCGGCACCGGTCTGGCGAATGGAGGTGGTTGACGACCCGGCAGCACAAATGCCGGTTTTCGCGCGGATGCAGGGCGTAATCGACAAGGCGCAAGGCCGACCGGTCACGATGGCCGCGCTCGAACGCTTTTCCTTCTACGACGCGGCGAAGCGCGCCTTCTGCATCATCCGCACTTCGGATCCCGGCCCTTATGGCTGTTTCATCCTGCGCAAAGGCGTGATCTGACCGAAGGTTGTCCGCCATCCCTCACGTGCCGCCTCAACCAAGCTCCGCCGCCAGGTCGCGGGTCTGCGCATAAAGGCGCCGGAACAGCGGATAGAGTTTCTCGTAGGCCGGGTGCTTTGAAGCCGTGATCTGGCGCTCTGCCGCGTTCCAGCGGTCGATATCCGCAGCCCTCGCTTCACCGATGGCCAATCGCGCAAGGAAGGCGTCGCCATAGGCCGCGCCGCTCGTCACCTCGCACAGGGTCTGATCCAGCCCGGTCAGGTCCGAGGTCGCCTGCAGCCAGATCGCGTTCTTCGTGCCTCCGCCTACCGCCCGCACACGGGCGACCGGTTGCCCCGCCTCGGCATAGGTGTCGGTGATGGCGCGGGTGGCACAGGCGATGCCTTCGAGCGTTGCCCGATAGAGGTCGCCGCGGTTATGCGTCAGGTTCAGTCCGAAGATGACGCCCTTGGCCACGGGATCGTGGATCGGCGTCCGCTCTCCCGAGAAATATGGAAGAACGATCAATCCCTTGGCACCCGGAGGCGATGCGGCGGCTTCACTCGCGAGTACCGCGAAGGCAGTCTGTTGAACAAGATCGCGCGCCAGCTCATCCCGGAACCAGTGTGTCAGCGTCCCGCTGGTTGCAAGCCCGGCCATGGCCGAAAACTGCCCCGGAAAAAGCCAGGGCGCGTGCCAGAGGCGGGCGTCGGTCAGACGCCGCTCGGCAATCAGGATGACAAAAACCGTCGAGCCATACATCAGCATCAGATCGCCCGGTTGGCGCACACCGACGCTCACCGCTTCTGCCGCCGCGTCGATCGTCCCACACGTCACCGGCGTTCCGACTGCAAGGCCGGTCTCCTTGGCGGCAACCTCGCTTATCCGGCCCGCGATCTCGGCCGACCAAAGCAGTCGCGGCAGCTTTGAACGCGGGCAGATCCAGTCGAGATCGTCCCGCCAGTCCTGCGTCGCGATGTCGTAGAGGGGCGAATAATTCGCGGCCGTGTAGTGATCCATGACGATCTCGCCGGTCAGGCGATAGGTCAGATACGTCGTGGAAGTCATTATCCAGAAAGTATTTTCCAAAACTTCTGGAAAGTTCCTTCTCAGCCACAGGATCTTCGGTCCGACCGATTGCGATGTCAGGGCATTGCCGCCGCGCCGGAGGATCTCGTCCGCGCCCAGACGTTCGGTGATCTCCGCGATCTCGACACTCGCCCGCGTGTCCACGCCGTACAGCACGCCATTCGTCAGCGGCTTGCCTGCCCGATCGACCGGCAACATGCAGGGACCTATGGCCGAGGTTGCGACGGCCTTGATCTCCTCAGACTTTACATTCGACTCCAGAAGCAACTGCCTGACAATCCTGATGAAATCTCCCCACCAATCCTCTTCGGCGCGGTGCTCGGCCCAGCCTGGACGCGGAACGATCATTTCATGCGGGCAGCTCGCTGAGGCGATGATGCGGCCGGCCTCATCGACGATCACTCCCTTCGACTCGAAGGTTCCGATATCGACGCCAAGGGTGAAGGTCATCTCCTAACCATCTATCTCAAGACGAAAATCCGGCCTGATCCTTGCCACGCCAGCCAGGATCAACCGTGTCAGGCCGGCAAGATCTTCAAGATCGCAGCATTCCACTGCCGAATGCGAATGCCGCATCGGGAAACCCAGATCGAGGCTCGCGACGCCTTCACCAACCAGCTGGACATAGGACAGGTCTGTCAGGACCCCGACCTGCGCCGAGCGCTGGAGCGGCAGCCTTTCCCTGACCGCCGCCGCTTCGAACAGCTTCACCAGCGCCGGGTGCGGGATCACCCCGTTCAAGGTGCCACGCCCATGGAAGGAATAAAGGCTGATCCCGGGTCCGCCGCCCAATACCATCTCCCCCCGGTCGGCCATGTCGGGCGTGTCGGTGGCCAGCATCAGGTCGATCTGCAGCGCGATATCCGGCTTCAGCACCTGGGCCGCGACCACGGCGCCGCGCAGGTTGAATTCCTCCTGCACCGAAAAGACGAGATGCACCGTTGGCCCGCCTGCCCGCCCTGCCAGGCCGCGCGCCACCTCGAGCAGCACCGCGCAGCCTGCCCGGTCATCGACCGAGGTGCCGGCGATGCGCTCGCCCGCCAGCGGCAGGACCTGCGGACGATAGACGACGGGCGTTCCGATGCTGATGCCTGCCGCTTCGACCGCCGCCTTGCTGCCGTGGCCGGTGTCGATGCGGATCTCGGGCGCGGTCAGGACCCTGTATTTCTCCTCGGGCGTCGTGGCGTGATGGGCCTTGTTCATGATGATGCCCGGAACGTCACGTCCCGGCCCGACGCAGAGCAGCACCGGCTGCGCCGCCATCGCGCGTTCCGCCACGCCGCCCATCCGCTCGACCCGGATCAGGCCGTCCGGCTCGACCTTGCGGACGAAAAAACCCAGTTGATCCATATGGGTAAAGATCATCACCGAGGGTGCGGCAGGGTCACCCGGCAGCGTCGCGATCACGTTGCCAAGCCGGTCGACGCGCGAGGTGATCCCCGCCTCTGCCAGCCCCTCACGGATGCGCGCCGCCACCCGCTCCTCATGCCCCGAAAGGCCGGGGATCAGCATCAACTCCGTCAGGTCTCGCCGCAGCCGCTCTTTCACCTGACCGCCCTCACCCGCGCCATGAAGTCCTTGGCCCGTTCCGGATCGACCGCATTCCAGGTATGGCCGTCGACCTTGAGCGCCGAACCGACGATGCAGCCATCGGCCACCCGCAGCACGTCCGCGACCGTGGCGTGCTTCACCCCGGTATTGGCGAGCACCGGCGTGTCCGGCAGGACGCGCTTCACCCCTTCTAGATCCGACAATTCCGCAGCCTCTCCCGTGATTTGGCCGGAAACCAGCACTGCGTCTGGGATCGAGGAAAAGACCGCGCTTCGTGCCCGGTCGGGCAACGGGCGGCGGTCAAGGCTGTGCGCAAACTCTGCGGAGACGTTATAGAGCATGGCAAGGTCCCCCCGCCTGACCCTTGTGCGATAGCGGAGTGCCGCGCCGGCATCGGGCGTCCACGGCCCCATGTCGCTGGCATAGGTGCCGGTGAAGATCTCGCGCACGAAACTCGCCCCGGTGGCGGCGGCGAGCGCCACCGAGCTCATCGGGTCCCAGAGCACATTCACCCCGAAAGGCACAGTGATCTCGCCCCGCAGCCGCCCGATCACATAGGCCATGGTCGCGGTCGAAGCCGTGTCGACCTTGAACTCGTAGGGGCGGTCGTTCTCGTTGCCGAACATCACCGCATCGAAGCCCGCCGCCTGCAGCGCAAGCAGGTCGGCCCGCGCCCCGGCCACCAGCCCCTCAAGCCCCGCTTCCGAATCGAACAGCGGCGCACCCGGCAACGCGCCAAGATGCACCATTGCGATGACCGGCTTCCCGGATCCGAAGACACGTCTGAAATTGTTCACTTTTCCTCCCCCGGAGCCGCAGCCCTCTTCCTGTCGAGACTAGACGCGAAGCGGGTGCACACCAAGCGAAATCATACTAGCATGTCAGTCGATCAGGGAGGACTTCATGGCTTTGACGACACGACACTGGGACCGGATCGGGAATGGCGGGCTGAGCTTCACCACGCTCGGATTCGGTACCGCCCCCATCGGAAACCTGTACCGCGCCATCTCCGACGAGGCCGCGGACGAGATCCTCGCCCGCGCCTGGGATGCAGGCATCCGCTATTTCGACACGGCGCCGCTTTACGGCATGGGCCTGTCCGAGACGCGCCTCAACCGCTTTCTGCGGACCAAGCCGCGCGACGAATATGTGCTGTCGACCAAGGTCGGACGCCTGCTGCGCACCTGCGCCCCCGGCGAAAAACCCGACGCCATCGGCAAGTTCTTTGACGTGCCCGCCCGCAAGGAGGTCTTCGACTACAGCTATGACGGCGTGCTGAAGAGCTTTGAGATCAGCCTGGAGCGGCTCGGCCTCGACCGGGTCGACATCCTTTATGCCCACGACCTCGACATCTACTCGCAGGGCGGCAAGGACAAGATGGATGCCCGCATCGAGGAATTCCTGTCTGGCGGCTATCGCGCGCTGATACGTCTGCGGGACGAAGGCGTGATCAAGGCCTTCGGCGCGGGCGTGAACGAATGGGAACCGTGCCAGACGCTGGCCGAGCGCGGCGATTTCGATATCTTCCTGCTCGCCGGCCCCTACACGCTTCTCGACCAGACCTCGCTCGACAGCTTCCTGCCGCTGGCCCAGTCGCGCGGCATCGGCGTGGTCATCGGCGCGCCCTACAATTCCGGCGTCCTTGCCACCGGACCACGTCCCGGCGCCTTCTACAAATACGCCCCCGCCCCCGACTGGGTGCTGGAGCGGGTCACCCGGATCCAGGAGATCTGCACCCGCCACAACGTGCGGATGATCGACGCGGCCTTCCAGTTCCCTCTGCGTCATCCCGCTGTCGTCTCGGTCATTCCTGGCGGGCAGGCGGTGGCCGAGGTCGAAAGCAATGCCGCCGCTGCCCGGGCCACCCTTCCCGAGGCGCTGTGGGCCGACTTCCGCGCGGCGGGGCTGCTCCATCCCGATGCGCCGGTCTGAGCGGGCATGACCATGCAGATCGACGCCCATCAGCATTTCTGGAACCCCGGCCGCGGCGATTACGGCTGGATGCCCAAGGACAACGCCACGCTCAACCGGGTCTGGGGCCCCGCCGACCTTGCGCCGCTGCTGGCCCAGGCCGGGGTGGAGCGGACGGTCCTGGTGCAGGCGGCCCCGACGGTGGACGAGACCGAGTACATGCTGGGTCTCGCCGATGCAGGCGACACGGTCGCGGGCGTGGTCGGCTGGGTGGATTTCGACCGCCCCGGCGACGCGGCCGTGCTGCGGCGACTGGCCGGGCATCCGAAGTTCAGGGGCGTGCGCCCGATGATCCAGGACTTGCCCGACGACGCCTGGATGCACCGGGACGAAGTTCAGTGGGGCTATCGTGCCGTGATCGAGAACGGCCTGACCTTCGACGCGCTCGGCTTTCCGCGCCATCTCGGGCATTTCCTGGCCCTACTCCGGCGTTACCCGGAGATGCGCGTGGTGATCGACCACTGCATGAAACCGCAGATCCGCGACACCTCCCCCGCGGCCTTTGCCGACTGGGCCGATGGGATGGCCCGCCTTGCCGGGGAAACCGCGGCCTTCTGCAAGTTCTCGGCACTGGTCACCGAGGCGCGGCCCGACTGGACGGTGCAGGACCTCAAGCCCTATGTGGATCACATCATTTCGGTTTTCGGACCGGAGCGGGTGATGTGGGGATCAGACTGGCCGGTCTGCCTGCTGGCCTCCAGCTATGCCGGGTGGCGCCAGGCGGCGCTGGAGCTGACGGCGCATCTGCCCCAGTCGGCGCGGGACCGGATCTTTGGCGGAACCGCAGCCGAGTTCTACGGCTTCTGAACCGGATCGGCGAACAACTCGGGCTTCTGCTTCGCCGTCTCTTCCAGCAGGCTGATGAGCTGGCGCAGGTGCGTCCGCGTCGCCGCGCGGGCGCCATAGGGCTCGCGCGCCTCGAGTGCCGCGATGATCGCCTTGTGTTCCTTGATCGTCGCCTGCAACCGGCCCGGACGCGGCAGGACCAGCTGGCGGGCCCGGTTGACCTGAACCCACAGGGTTTCGGCGATGGGCGCCAGACGGCGATAGCCGGTGAAGGACAGGATCAGCTCATGCATCTGGCTGTCCATCTCGTAGAAACCGGCCTGATCCCCGTCGGCGACCAGCACCTCCTGCACCCGCAGGTTCCGCTTCAACAGCGCAATCTGTTCGTCGGTGATGGTCTTGGCGACCATCTCGACCGCGGCAAGCTCCAGCGCCTCGCGCAGGAAGGCGCCCTCGCGGATTTCCTGCATGGAAAAACGGGCAACGAAGGTCCCGGCTTGCGGGACGACCTCGACCAATCCCTCGCCCGCCAGCCGCGCCACCGCCTCGGAGACCGGGGAGCGCGACACCCCCAGACGGTCACAGATTTCGGGCTTGCGCAGCGCCTCGCCGGGCCTGAACACCAGCGCTATGATGGCCTGCTTGAGCGACAGATAGACTTTCTGGCCCAGTGAGCCCTCGAAGGCCGACAGGGGCGTCAGCAACGCTTCCGGCGGGATTGCCTCTTGCGTCTCAGGATCATTCACGGGTAGCATGCTAACATGTTAGCCCCTCGGCCCCTTCTGTCAAGCCCCGCCGCCGCGTCAGGACTGGCCCAAACTCCCGGGACAAACCGAAGATGACCCTCACCGCGTCCCCTGTTTCATCTGACATAATCCGGCTTTCTCCCGAGGACAACGTGGTGATCGCGCTGCGAGATCTGGGCTCGGGCGTGACGGTTGACGAGGTCGGCGCGCCGCTGGCCGGACCGATCTCGCGCGGGCACAAGATCGCCACTCGGCCGATCGCCGAAGGCGAGAATGTCCTGCGCTATGGTCAGATCATCGGAGTCGCCACCCGGCCGATCGCGGCGGGCGAGCATGTCCATAGCCACAACCTTGGCATGGGGATGCACGAGCAGGACTTCGCCTTTTCGACCGAGGTTCGCCCCCTGCCCAAGCCGACCGAGACGCGGACCTTCCTGGGCTACCATCGCCCCGACGGCTCGGTGGGCACCCGCAACTACATCGGCATCCTGACCTCGGTGAACTGCTCGGGCTCGGTCGCCCGCTTCATCGCCGAGGCCGTGGAGCGCGAAGGCTGGCTGGCTGACTATCCGAATGTCGATGGCGTCGTGCCGATCGTCCACGGTACCGGCTGCGGCATGTCGGGCAAGGACGAGGGCTATGACACGTTGTTCCGCACCCTCGCCGGTTATGCCCGCAATCCGAACTTCGCGGCGATCCTGCTGGTCGGTCTGGGCTGCGAGGTCATGCAGATCCCCGATCTCGTCGGCCGCGCCCGGATGAAAGAGACGGGCACCTTCCGTTACATGACCATCCAGCAGACCGGCGGCACGCGGAAGACCATTGAACGCGGGCTCTCGATCCTGCGCGAGATGGCGGAAGACGCCAACAAGGCCGTCCGCAGCCCCGCAGGGCTGGAGCACTTGATGATCGGCCTGCAATGCGGTGGTTCTGATGGATATTCCGGGATTACCGCCAACCCGGCTTTGGGCTATGCCTCGGACCTTCTAGTTGCCCATGGCGGCACGACGATCCTGTCGGAAACCTCCGAGATCTATGGCGCCGAACATCTCCTGACCCGGCGCGCCGTGACGCCCGAAGTCGGCCAGAAGATCGTCGACCGCATCCGCTGGTGGGAAGAATATACTTCGCGCAACGGTGGAGAAATGGACAACAACCCCTCGCCTGGCAACAAGAAAGGCGGGTTGACGACCATTCTCGAAAAGTCCCTTGGCGCCGTCGCCAAGGGGGGCGCCGCGCCGCTGACGCAGGTCTACAAATTCGCCGAGCCGATCACCGAGCGCGGCTTCGTCTTCATGGACAGCCCCGGTTACGATCCGACCTCGGTGACTGGCCAGATTGCCTCCGGCGCAAACCTGATCGCCTTTACCACCGGGCGCGGATCCGTATCGGGCTACAAGCCCACGCCCTGCATCAAGCTTGCCACCAATTCCGAAATGTATGCCCGCATGTCCGAAGACATGGACATCAATTGCGGCGACATCATCACAGATGGCGTGAGCATCGAGGCGAAGGGGCAGGAAATATTTGAACTTTTCCTTCGGGTCGCCTCGGGGGAAAAGACAAAATCGGAAGAGCTCGGCTTCGGCGGCGCGGAATTCGTGCCCTGGGCCATGGGTGCGGTGATGTAGGGAGAACGCCGTGAGACTGAAGGGAAAAACCGCTTTTTGCACCGCGTCGGGCGCCGGGATCGGGCTTGCGACCGTCCAGGCCTTCGCGGCGGAAGGCGCGCGGGTGATCGCGACCGACCTCTCGGCGGAGGCGCTTCGCCCGTTGAAGGAGGATGGGATCGAGACGCATGCCTTCGACGTGACCGATGCCACGGCGGTTGCCGCGATGGCGGCGCGGATCGGCGCGGTCGACATCCTGTTCAACTGCGCAGGCTTCGTTCACAGCGGCACGATCCTCGATTGCGACGATGCCGCCTTCGATTTCTCGATCAACCTCAACACCCGGGCGCTCTATCGCGTGACCAAGGCGTTCCTGCCGGCGATGCTGGACAACGGTGGCGGGTCGATCATCAACATCGCTTCGGCTGTGTCTTCACTGATCGCGGCGCCGAACCGTTTCGTCTACGGGATGACGAAGGCCGCGACCATCGGGCTGACGAAGTCGGTTGCCGCGGATTTCGTTACCCGCGGTATCCGCTGCAATGCGATCTGCCCCGGCACCGTGGACAGCCCGTCGCTGCGCGGCCGCCTTGCCGCGACCGGCGATTACGAGGCGGCGCACAAGGCCTTCGTCGCCCGCCAGCCCATGGGCCGGCTGGGTCGGGCAGAAGAAATCGCCGCCCTTGCGGTCTACCTGGCAAGCGATGAAAGTGCCTTTGTCACCGGCCAGGCCATCGCCATCGACGGCGGCTGGACCAATACCTGAGGTAAAGCATGAAACTCTTTCGCTATGGCCCCGTCGGGGCTGAGAAACCCGGGATTCTGGACGCGCGCGGCCATCTGCGCGATCTGTCCGCCCATGTCCCGGACATTTCCGGCGAGGCGCTGACGCCCGAGGGGTTGGCGCGGATCCGGGCCATCAATCCGGAAAGCCTGCCGGTCGTCACCGGCTCACCGCGGCTCGGTCCCTGCGTGGGCCGCGTGGGCAAGTTCATCTGCGTCGGCCTGAACTACGCCGACCACGCGGCCGAGTCGAACCTGCCGGTACCGCCGGAGCCGGTTCTGTTCATGAAGGCCACCTCCGCCATCTGTGGGCCGAATGACGACGTCATCATCCCCCGCAACTCGGTCAAGACCGACTGGGAGGTCGAGCTGGGCGTGGTCATCGGCAAGGGCGGCGTCTATATCGACGAGGCTGATGCGCTTGACCATGTCGCGGGCTACTGCGTCATCAACGACATCTCCGAGCGCGCCTTCCAGATCGAGCGCGCCGGGCAATGGGTCAAGGGCAAGTCGGCGGACACCTTCGGCCCGACCGGTCCGTGGCTGGTGACGGCAGACGAGGTGCCCGATCCCCAGAACCTGCGGATGTGGCTCGAGGTCGATGGCCAGAAATGCCAGGACGGCTCGACCAGGACGATGGTCTATGGCGTGCGCCATCTGGTCCATTACATCAGCCAGTTCATGTCGCTGCAGCCCGGCGACATCATCTCGACCGGCACCCCGCCCGGCGTCGGCATGGGCCGGAAGCCCGAGCCGGTCTATCTGAAGCCGGGACAGGTGATGACGCTTGGCATCGAGGGTCTGGGGGAACAGCGTCAGGTGACCAAGGCCTGGTCTGCCTGATCCGGCCAGCGGCGATCAAAGGAAAAGACCGCCCCGTCAAACGGAGCGGTCTTTGCTTTCTTGGCGGGGGCAGACGCGGCGCCTGCCCCACAAGCGCGATCGGCTTACTTGACCTCTTCGATCTCGCCGATGCGCCAGCTCTTGTCGAAGAACGACGGAAGCGGGCTGTAGAGGCGCAGGATCGTGAACCAGCCCTTGTCCGGGTCGGTCTGGATCCAGTTGCCGCGCTCAACCCCTTTGGGCTGCTTCGGGCCGAACCAGATCGTGGTCGTGCCATCGGCAGCGGCTTCGGCGGCCGGGGACGGGTAGGCCTGGCTGCCGGCGCGGGGATAGTTCTGCGGCGTCTGCAGCATCGACCGGGTCTGGTTGTCGTAGAGCGTCAGCGACCAGAAGGCTTCGGCCGGGATCTTCGGCGGCAGCACGACCTTGTAGGTCTTCGAACCGTCGAACTGCTTTCCGTCCGCATCCGCGAAGCTCATCAGGTACTGCGAGCCGACGCCCGGGATACGCATGATCATGCCCGGCGAGTCGAGCGTGTAGCCGTAGTAGAAGGCCGTCCGGGAATCGAGCGTCCGCGCACCGGTCGGCGGCAGCGGCTTGAACATCCCCTCCTCGAACAGCGGCGGCGGGGTTTCAAAGTTCGCGCCGCCTTCCCACAGCATCGACCCCCATTGCGAGCCCTCGTAATAGGCCCAGTCCGGGTGCTTCAGCGCGTAATTCCAGTTCAGCGCCCGACCGGTGGCCTGCCCGAAGGCGGCGGCGTCGGTCAGGATCTTCTTCATGCGCTCGTCGGGTTTGAAGGGCTTGCCATGCACGATGCCGATCGCGGCGAGCTGGCCAGCCAGCTCGGTGTCGTAGCTGGTCGCCGGCTCGCTCTGCACGTTCTCGTTGATCATCTCGAAGAAGCTGTAGTCGCTCGGCGGGATCGTGTTGAACTTCAGGCCGCTGCCGTCGATGAACTTCGTCTCCGGAATCTTCGGCTCGCCGGCGATCCGCACGGTTCCGTCCAGCGCCTGCGCGATGCTGGTCCCGTAAGAGCCCGGCTGGTACGGATAGACCTTCATCGTCTTCTTGATGTTCTCGACCGCCGGCTCGGGCTTGCCGTCCACGAGGTAGGCCCGGGCCGCGTAGAGCGCGAGGTTGGTCTTGGAATGGGCGATGAAGTAGCCGCCTTCGGGCAGAGGACCGTCATAGTCGGGACCGACAATCAGGTACTTGCCGCCAAGGCCGCGATCCGGTCCCGGGCCGCCGATGTCGATGATCCACGAGAACCACATGTCGTTGATCGTGCCGACCGCGCCCGGCGGCTGTTCGACCACGACCGGGCCTTTGCTCAGGTCGAGGCCGGTCAGGTAATAGACCGTGTCGGCATTGGCCGTCAGGAAGAGCGAATTCGCATCCATGAACTTTTCAAAGATGACGACATCGCCCGGCATTGCGCCGATGCCTTCGAAGCCCTTGACGATCGCAAGGGCCGAGGCGCCGCGGAAGCTGTTGTTGTAGACGCTCAGCGCCTGGCTGAAGTCCAGATAGTCGAAGGCTTTCTTTGCAGTCTCTTCGGTGGGCACCCCGTCCTTGAACTCGAGCGGCCCAAGGCCAGTCTCAATCTTGTCGGGTGCGCCCAGGGAGTCGACGACGGCGGCCGGAACCTCTGCCCAGGCGGACGTCGCCGACGCCACGAGAACCCCCGCCAGCGCCCAAGCGCAGATTGCCGGCCGGCGTGGTTTGTCAAACGTTACATTTACCAAGATCTTCTCCCCTGTAGCTGAAGCAGGATGATCCTAGCGCCGGGTCCGCAGCTTGCCTATCGGCATCTTTTATCTTGAATTGACCATTTTTGCGGCGCGGGCCTGTCCACGCAGCCGATGGCAGATCGGCTGTCCGCGCGGTTCGGCTTTTCGCTTGCCGCAGGGAAGCCAGCGGCGAAATATGCCTTCATTGGCTGGGCTTTGAAACCAGCGGACGCTCCGACGAGGTACGGACGGAAAGTTGGCAATACCGGCAGGCAAACGGGGCAAGGTCGAAACCTGTGGCAGCCTTCCTGCTTCGCAGCTCATCCGTGCTGGCCCGTTGCCGTCCAGACCATGAGGGAACCTGCATGAGAGGTTCACGTCCTATCGAAAGCGCGCCGGCCATTGCCACGGCCGCAAGAATACCCCGAACGGGAATGACGATGCGCCCTGGCCTAAGGGCAGCATGGCGGGCTGCGGCCATCCTTGTCCTCTGTGCCCTGTCCAACCCTTGGCCGGCCCAAGCCGACGCCCCCCCGGCGCTGAACACCTACAGGAACCCGCTTCCGCTCGTCAGCGCCAGCCTTGGGGAGGTCGAGAACTGTTCGGACCCGGATGTGCTGGAGGGGCCGGAGGGCGACCCTTATTGGTACCTTTACTGCACCGGCGGTCCGCTGCGCGCAGATGAAATCGCGCAGGGCGGCGGGCGACGCTGGCATGGCACCCTGGGGTGGCACCAGATCCCGATGTTCCGCTCTCTCGATCTGGTTCACTGGGACTATGCGGGTGACGCCTTCGACGATGATCCCGCCACGGCGACCGCCCCGCTGCCGCCCGCGCTCGCGCCGGGGGCGGACCTCTGGGCGCCCGAGGTCGAGCGCATCGGCGGCCGTTTCTACCTGTTCTACACGATGACGGCGACAGTCGAGGACCAGGGCAGCGGCAAGGACTGCAAGCCGGGCTCGTCCATCGGCTATGCCGTCGGTGACACGCCCCTGGGACCCTGGAAGGCTGCGGATGCCCCCCTCGTCCCGCCTCGCCGTCCCGGAGGCAGTTGCAAGACCAGTTTCTGGACGATTGACCCCGAAGTCTTTTCCGACGCGGCTGGCCAGTATCACATCTTCTATGGCGGCGCCTCGGGCGGGATAGAGGGGCGGAAACTTCTCGTGGGAGAGGACGGCGCCCTGACCGCTCCGGCGGACAGCGCCATCCCGATCACCATCGGCAACCGCTGGAGCTTCGAGGGGGCCGAGGTCGTACAGGTCGATGGCGTCTACTACCTGTTCGCCTCGGCGACCAACTGCTGCAACGGGCCGCAGACCGGATACAGCGTGGTCGTCGGCCGCTCGACGAACCCGACGGGACCCTTCATCGACCGGCAGGGGGCATCGCTGCTGGACGAAACCGTCGGAGGAACGCCCGTGCTGGTGCAGAACGGCAACCGCTGGATCGGCCCGGGCCATAACGCGGTCTTTCAGGACCGGGCCGGCGACTGGTGGACGATGTACCACGCGGTTGACGAAGCCGATCCCTACTTTGCCGGAATGGTTGGGTTCACGAAGCGCACGCCGATGCTGGACGCGCTCGACTGGGTGAAGGGCTGGCCAGTGGTCAACGGGGGCGCAGGCCCCTCGGACGGCCCGGAATCCGTGCCGGCCGCCCGTCCGGATCAACTTGCCCCACGGGCCCGCATGACCGTGCCGGTCGAAGAGCCGCAACCCGGTCCGGTCCTCTCGCCCCTGTCGGACGAGTTCGACTCCGCCGCGCTGCCGCCGGATTGGGTGGCTTCGGGCGAAGGCGCAATGTCGCTGAAGGACGGTGTGCTCAGGCTCGGCACGCGGGAGGGAAAGGTCGGAACGGCGCCCGATGCGGTGCCAGTTCTGGCCGGGACGCTGCTACCGGGCGATGTCCTCATCGAGACACGTCTTCGTTTCGCGTCGCGCGGTCCGGCCTGTTGCCCGCACGGGCTCGAGGCCGGGATCGCCGTCCTTGGCGACGGCGGCAATTTCATCAAGCTCGTGGTCAAGCGGGTGAAGACCAGCTGGCAGACCGAGTTCGGGCGCGGGGTCTCGCCGGTTCCCGAGAAATACCCGACCTATGGCAACAGCATCGCCGGACCGCCGGGTCGGGATTGGACCTGGCTTCGCATCGCCGTGCAGCGGCGCGGTCCCGAGACGCTCTTCACGGCGTTCACCAGCCGCGACGGGCTGACCTGGGACCGTGGCGCGACATGGAAGCATCGGCTGGGCGACGACGCCAGGATCGGCCTGGTGGCCACGGGCGGCTCCGGCTTCACGGCCGAGTTCGACTATCTGCGGGTGACGAGGATCGCCCAGTGAACGAACTGAAGCACCGTTGCCTGCACGATCTGAGACGAAAGCATGGGGCAATCGGGCTCTCGAACAACCCACGCACCCACCCCAGCAGCTGCGCTTAGTTCGGGACAGGCGCGCACCGTCGGACACCGCCCGAACCGATCCGAGTCAACCCACAGCCAATACTATGAAGATTGGCGCACCCGACACGATTCGAACGTGTGGCCTTTGCCTTCGGAGGGCAACGCTCTATCCAGCTGAGCTACGGGTGCGTGCGACGTGGCTATAGGCCAGAACGCCGCGCACCGCAACCCGGATTACGGCAGGGTTGTCGCCAGGACCCGGCCCTCGTAGGGCACCCCCGCCTCGTTGTCGACGGCCATCACATACATGGTCTTGCCATCAGCCGAAAAGGTCATGTTCGGCGTGCCCTGGCTCTCGAAGACATGGCGTGCCAGAACCTTGCTGCCGTCGGGCGCGACTTCAAGAACGGCTGCCACAGAATTGAGACCGATGAAGAAATTCCCGTTCGGCCCGACCTTGATCCCGTCCGGGAACACACCAGGATCCTCGCCCAACTGGTAGAGGTGCACGAAGCTCTTGCGGTCGGACAGCGTACCGTCTGCCGCCACCGCAAAGCTCGTCACCGTGCCGGCATAGCTTTCGTTCACGTAAAGCCGCCCATCCGCGCCGATCACGATGCCATTGGCGTAGTTGAGGTCATTGGCAACCTCGGAAATCGTGCCGTCCGCGGCGATGTGCACGATCCGTCCGACCACCGGTCCGGGTGTCCAGGGGCCGGACAGTGTGAAATAGGCCCCGCCCTTGCCGTCAGGTGCTCCGTCGTTGGGGCCTAGCAGGGGCTGTCCGTCTGGTGTCTTGTCGTAGCTCGCAACGGGTTTGCCGTCATGGCTGATCACCTCGAGCTTGCCGCTGTCATAGCAGGTGATGCCAAAATTCTCTCCCATAGGGACCACCGCGGAGGGTCCGCAGCCATCCTCCTTCCAGAAATCGGTCTTGGTCTTGCCATCCCAGACCGAGGCGACATTTCCGGAATATTGCGCGTAGTAAAGCTTGCCGTCTTGCAGGACCGGGCCCTCGGGAAACAGGGCCTTGGCATCGATCACTGTCACATCTTCGGCAAAAGCCGGGCCGGCGAGAGCAGTGGCAATCACGATCGTATGGGTAAAGCGCATTCTGACCTCCCTGGTTTCGGAGATGGGACGCCTGACATGCGATTCGGGCAATCGCATTTCCGCCAAACCGAAGGCGCTTTCCGCTTTGCCGGCTCCTCAGCCGAAGAGGTCGTGACAAAGCTCCAGCGCCGAGACCAGCGCATCGACTTCCTCGACCGTGTTGTAGAGGCCGAAGGACGCCCGGCAGGTGGCGGTGACACCCAGGCTCTGCATCAACGGCATGGCGCAATGTGTGCCGGCCCGAACCGCGATGCCGCGCTTGTCGAGCACGGTCGAGATGTCATGGGCATGGGCCGCACCCTGGAGCGTGAAGGAGAAGATTGCCCCCTTCCCCTCGGACTGGCCCTGCACGTTCAGCCAGTTGAGCCCGGCAAGCCGCGTGCGCGCATAGTCGCGCAGGGTCTGTTCATGGGCCGCAACATTTTCCATGCCGAGGCCGGTCAGATAGTCCAGTGCCACGCCAAGGCCGATCTGCTGAACGATGCCGGGGGTGCCGGCCTCGAACTTCATCGGCGGATCGGCCCAGGTCACGACGTCGCGGCTGACCTCGCGGATCATGTCGCCGCCGCCGAGGAAGGGGCGCATCTCGGCCTGACGCTCGGCGCGGATGTAGATCGCGCCGGAGCCGCTCGGCCCATAGAGCTTGTGGCCGGTAATCGCGTAGAAGTCGCAGCCGATCGCCTGGACGTCGACCGGCATGTGGACGGCGGCCTGGCTGCCATCGACCAGCACCGGCACGCCCTTTTCCCGAGCGCCCTTGCAGATCGCCGCCACGTCGACCTTCGTCCCCAGCACGTTCGACATCTGGGTCACGGCGACAAGCTTCGTCCGCGGCCCGATCGCGTCGATCACCGCCTGCGGGTCGAGATCGCCCTTGGCGTCCACCTCGACCCATTTCAGCACCACGCCCTGCCGTTCGCGCAGAAAGTGCCAGGGCACGATGTTGGCGTGATGCTCCATGATCGACAGCACGATCTCGTCGCCCGGCTGCAGGCGCGGCGCGGCCCAGGCATACGAAACGAGGTTGATGCCTTCGGTCGTGCCGGTGGTGAAGATGATCTCCTCTTCCGAGCCGGCATTCAGGAACCTGGCAACCTTGCCACGGACCGCTTCGTACTTCTCGGTCGCTAGGTTGGAAAGGTAGTGCAAGCCACGGTGGACATTGGCGTATTCCATCGAATAGGCCTGCGTGACGGCGTCGATCACCACCTGCGGCTTTTGCGCCGAGGCCCCGTTGTCGAGATAGACCAGCGGCTTGCCGTTCACCTGCCGCGACAGGATCGGGAAGTCTTTGCGGATGGTCTGGACGTCGTACATGGTCAGCCCCCTAGGACAAGACGACCAGCGTCATCCCGGCCAACGACAGAAAAAGGAACGCCGCGATGATCGTCAGAATTATTCCGCCCAGAACCGCAACCCACGACCTGAAGCCGTGCAGTTCCATCGTGAAGTTGGTCAGTAGCCAGAAATAGGCACCGACAATACCCAGGCTGATCAGATTGCCGAGAGGCGGCAGCAGGACAAAGGCCAAGATCTGGATGACTTCAAGGCCGAGGATCAGCACCTGCAACCAGCAAAAGAGAAGCAGCGCGTCCGCGAAACTGCCCCGTCCGCCGCGCATCCGGCCAACGAAGGCCAGGACGCCTGCCCCTAGAACAAGGGCGCAAACCTGAATCAGCGCGGCCAGAAGTGGCATATCCAAGATCGGGGCTAAGGGTACATCCCCGTCATCCGGCGTGAGGCGCAGCATCAGATAGAGGAGTATCGTTGAGACGATTGCCACGATCGCCACCGCCGTCCAGCGTGCGCCCGCGGGCAGGTTCAGCGCCAGGATCCGCCGCGCGCCCAGGCGCGGATTGGACAGCGTGAGTTGAGCCTCGCTCCAGAGATCGCCCAGGGACCACAACATCAGCCGCGCTCCGCCTCGATCAGGCCCAGGCCCCATTGCATCAGGAAAACCACCCCGACAATCGCTCCGACAAGGGTCAGGGCCGGGCCGTGACCGATGAAACCTGCCACCAGCCCCTGCAGGAGCATGAGCGGACTGACCGCCAGAAGCGCCCAGAACAGCGCCATCCGCGCCCCAAGCCAGTCGCCCTTGCCGCCAAGTGCGCGGGCGACGAGGTGGCTCAATGCGGCAAGACCGTAGGCCAGCGGCGGCAGCAGGAACACCGCCCCCATCATCGCCCCGCCCAGCCGGGCATCGAGCGGGATAGAGGGGTCAAGATGCGCCGCCCGGGCAAGGCCCGGCCATTGCGACACGAAGATCAGCCCGCAGGCCATCATCAGGACCGCCAGCGCATCCGCCTCGCGCGCGGTGTCGAGGCGACGCCTAAGAACGGCGCGCGGACTGCGCCAGCTTTGCACGATATCGGTGGCGATCGCCATTCGGGGGGTCAGTCCTCGTGCCGCGCCAGCCAGTTTTCCAGGCGCTGGCGAATGTCCTCGCCAATTGCCGTGTCCTCGATCTCGGCGATCGCTTCGGCAAGGAAAGCCAGCACAAGCAGCGACTGTGCCGTCCGCAGAGGCACCCCGCGCGAGCGCAGGTAGAACAAAGCCGTCTCGTCGATGGCCCCGCTGGTCGAGCCATGCGAGCATTTCACGTCATCGGCGTAGATCTCCAGCTCCGGCTTGGCGAGGAACTGGCTGGTCTCGTCCAGAAGCAGCGATTGGCTGATCTGGTAACCGTCGGTCTTCTGCGCACCCGGTTTCACTAGGATCTTGCCCTGGAAGACGCCGACCGCGCCGTGTTTCAGCACCTTCTTGAACACCTGCCGGCTTTCGCAGCGCTCGGCGGCATGAGTGATGAACACGGTGTCGTCATGGTGGAAGGCGCCGTCGCCCATCGCGGCGCCCGCGACATGTGCCACGCTGTCGTCGCCGGTCAGTTCCACCACCACCTCGTTGCGGGTCAGCACCCCGTTGGCGGTCAAGGTGAAGGACTTGAACAGGCTCTCGGCACCGACGCGGGCAAAGACATGCGTCGCCGCGCGGCGCTCATGGTCGCGCCCCTGAACGCGCACATGGTGGAAACGGGCGCCATCGGCAACCTCGACCTCCATCGCCGTGGTGAAGCGGGCCGCGCCGGGACCGCTTTCCAGAAGCGTCAGTTCCGCACCGGGATCGAGGCGGATGCAATGGTGCAGGATCGCGTCCGAGCTTTCATCGGCATGGCGATAGATCAGGGCAACCGGCCGCGCCGCCTCGCCCGTGACCCGGATCAGCAGGCCGTCGGTGGCAAAGGCAGTGGCCAGCGCGGCGAGCGGGCGCTGCACCGGCGTCTGGCCGCGCGCTTCGAGCACGCCGTAGAGATCGCGCGCCCAATGCAGGTCGGGCGCCTGCGCCAACCGGGTGATCTCCACCCCCGCAAGCGCCGGATCGTCGGAAGCGGCGGCATCGAAGACGCCGTCCACGAAGACAAGGTTCACCCGCTCGATCGCGTCGAAGGCCGGGGGCTCGTCGCCCGCATCGAACAGCGCGGCCTGCGGCGCGTCCGGCCGGATCAGGTCGGTGGGATCGGTGTAGCGCCAGTACTCATCGCGCTTGCCCGGCAGCCCCATCGCCGACAGCCGCGTCAGCGCCTCGGCCCGGGCTGCGCCCAGCCAGCCCTCGCGAGGAAAGGACAGCCCGGCGATCCGCGCCGCCAGCGCGTCGGCTTTCGCCTGCGGCACCGCCATCAGAGCGCCTCCGCCAGGATGTCGGCATAGCCGTTCTTCTCGACCTCGAGCGCCAGGTCCGGCCCGCCGGTCTTCACGATGCGGCCATCGGCCATGATATGGACGACGTCAGGTGCGATATGGTCCAGAAGCCGTTGATAATGCGTGATGACCAGGAAGGCCCGGCCTTCGTCGCGCAGCGCGTTCACACCGTCCGACACCAGCTTCATCGCATCGACGTCGAGGCCCGAATCCGTCTCGTCCAGGATGCACATCTTCGGCTCAAGCATCGCCATCTGCAGGATCTCGTTGCGCTTCTTCTCGCCGCCCGAGAAGCCGACATTGACCGGACGCTTCAGCATCTCGGCGTCGATCTTCAGGCGCTTGGCCTTTTCGCGCACGACCTTCAGGAAGTCGCCCGCGCTCATCTCCTCTTCCCCGCGCGCCTTGCGTTGCGCGTTCACCGCCGTGCGCAGGAAGGTCATGTTGCCGACGCCCGGGATCTCAACCGGATACTGGAAGGCCAGGAACAGGCCCGCCGCCGCGCGCTCTTCCGGCTCGATCTCCAGGAGGTCCAGACCGTCAAGCGTCGCCGAACCCTCGGTCACCGCATAGCCGTCGCGGCCCGCCAGCACATAGGACAGCGTCGATTTCCCCGACCCGTTCGGCCCCATGATCGCATGGACCTTGCCGGCTTCGACCGTCAGGTTCACGCCCTTGAGGATCGGTTTGTCTTCTTCCTCAAGTTTGACGTGCAGGTTCTTGATCTCAAGCATCTTTCTTCCCATCCGATACCGGCGCGGGGCTATGGCCGCCTGCGCTCGCAAATCCTCAGCCGACCGAGCCTTCCAGGCTGATTGCCACCAGCGCCTGCGCTTCCATGGCAAACTCCATCGGCAGCGTCTGGAGCACATCCTTGACGAAGCCGTTCACCACCAGCGCCACCGCCTGTTCCTCGTCCATGCCGCGCGAGCGGCAGTAGAACAGCTGGTCCTCGTCCACCTTCGAGGTCGTCGCCTCATGCTCGCAGCGCGAGGAGTTGTTCTTGACCTCGATATAGGGAACGGTATGCGCCCCGCATTTGTCGCCGATCAGCAGGCTGTCGCACTGGGTGTAGTTGCGGCTGCCGCTGGCGCGCGGGTGCATCGAGACGAGCCCGCGATAGGTGTTCTGCGCCCGGCCTGCGCTGATCCCCTTGGAGACGATGCGCGACTTGGTGTTCTTGCCGAGGTGCACCATCTTGGTGCCGGTATCGGCCTGCTGGGCATTGTTGGCGATCGCGATCGAATAGAATTCGCCTTGGGCTTCCTCGCCCCGCAGGATGCAGGAGGGATATTTCCAGGTGATCGCCGACCCCGTCTCGACCTGCGTCCACATCACCTTCGACCGCGCCCCCCGGCAATCGGCGCGCTTGGTGACGAAGTTGTAAATCCCGCCCCTGCCCTCGGCATCGCCCGGATACCAGTTCTGGACGGTCGAATACTTCACCTCGGCATCGTCCAGAATGACGATCTCGACCACCGCCGCATGCAGTTGGTGGGTGTCGCGCTTCGGCGCCGTGCAGCCTTCGAGGTAGCTGACATAGGACCCCTTGTCGGCGATGATGAGCGTCCGCTCGAACTGACCGGTATTCTCGGCATTGATGCGGAAATAGGTCGACAGCTCCATCGGGCAGCGCACGCCCTCGGGGATGTAGACGAAGGAGCCGTCCGAAAAGACCGCCGAGTTCAGCGTCGCAAAGAAGTTGTCCGACTGCGGCACGACCGAGCCGAGATACTTCTTCACGAGGTCGGGATATTCCCGGATCGCCTCGGAAATGGCGCAGAAGATCACGCCGGCCTTCTTCAGCTCTTCCTTGAAGGTCGTCCCGACCGAAACACTATCGAACACCGCATCGACCGCGACCTTGCGCGTCTCACTGCCCTCGACGCCCGCCAAAATCATCTGTTCCTTCAGCGGGATACCGAGCTTTTCGTAGGTGGCGAGCAGCTTCGGATCGACCTCGTCCAGGCTCTTCGGCTTCGTGGCCATGCTCTTGGGCTTGGCGTAGTAATACTGGTCCTGGTAGTCGATCTCGGGATAGTTGAGCATCGCCCAACGCGGCTCTTCCATCTGCACCCACCGGCGATAGGCGGCCAGACGCCAGTCGAGCATCCAGTCCGGTTCGCCGTTCTTCTGGCTGATGAGACGGACGATGTCCTCGTTCACGCCCTTCGGCGCATATTCGGTCTCGATCTCGGTGTCCCAGCCGTATTTGTAGGTCCCGGACATCGCCTTGACCGTCTCGATCGTCTCGCGATCGACGCCTTCCCTCAGGTCGGCCTGCACTTCGGTTTCGAGCGCGCCCATGCCGCGTTCCTTTCCGTCTTTCCGGCCCCTGGAGAGGCCTGAACCCACATTCACGACGCTCGCCGCGCCTCGAACCGCCGCCAGGCTGCGCGCCAGGTTTCGGCAAAGCGCATCACCTCGGCCTCCGTCACCTCCGGACCCAGAGAGATGCGCAACGCCGAGGAAGCCTCGGTCTCGTCATATCCCATCGCCCGCAGCACCCGGCTGGCGCGCACCTTGCCCGAGGAACAGGCCGATCCGGCAGAAACCGCGAAGCCGGCCAGGTCCATCTGCATCACCTGCGTCTCGCCCTTCCAGCCGGGCGTGACGAGGCAAAGCGTATTGGGCAGGCGCCGCGCGCCTTTTCCGACTGAAATAGTCCTAAATTCCGGAGCCGACAATGCGTCATCTAGAATATTTCTAAATTGCTCGACCGGCTCCCAGACGCCGTCGGCCAGATCGCGCGCCGCCGCTTCGGCCGCCGCGCCGAATCCGGCGATGCCGATCAGGTTCTCTGTGCCCGCGCGTCGCCCCATCTCCTGCCCGCCGCCCTTCAGTTGCGAAGCCACGTCAAGGCCACGCCGGATCACCAGGGCGCCAATGCCCTTCGGGCCGCCCAGTTTGTGCGCCGAGACGAATCCCATGGCGCAGCCCAGCCAGTTGAAGGCGAAGGGAATCTTGCCGAAGGCCTGCGTCAGGTCGCTGACCGCAATCCCCTCGGGCAGGTCCTGGATCACCCCGGTTTCGGAGTTCGCCAGTTGCAGCGCGGTTCCAGCGGCAGCGATCACCTCTACCCGGCCCTCCCGATCCACGGCCAGACGCGGATCGCACCAAGCGCTGACCGCCTCATGCTCGACATCGGCACAGACGAGGCCCCGCCCGGCGCAGGCCAAAGCCGCCGCCTCGGTCGCGCCCGAGACGAAGACGATGTCCGCCCCCTCGGCGCCAAGCGCCGCCGCCACCTGCGCCCGGGCCCGCTCCATCAGCCCCTTGGCCGCCCGGCCCTCGGCATGCACGGACGAGGGATTGCCCACTACATCCATCGCCGCGACCATCGCCGCCCGCGCCTCGGGGCGCAGCGGCGTCGTCGCGTTCCAGTCGAGATAGACGCGGGATGACATGCCCGACCCCATGCTCATTTTCTGCTCTCAAATATCCTCGGGGGTGAATTGGCCGTCAGGCCAAGAGGGGGCAGACAGCCCCCTTCCTTACTCGTCCACCACCGCGAACAGCGCCGGCACCGCCGGGCAGGGTTTCATGCCGTTACCGATCACGTCCGCCAGCGTCGTCTGGTGCAGGAAGACATAGACATGCGCCGACAGCCCTTCCCACAGCCGGTTTGTCATCGACTGCGCCCGCGTGCCCGAGACGCCGCCCGTGGCCCCCGCCCCGGTATGGAGCGCGCTGACCGTCTCGTCGACCGCCTCCAGCACCTCGGACACCCGGATGTCCTCGGGCGTGCGCGCCAGCTTGTAGCCACCGCCCGGCCCCCGCGCTGCCTCGACCAGACCCGCCCTGCGCAGCTTCACGAAGAGCTGCTCGAGATACGGAAGCGAGATGTCCTGACGCTTGGAAATCGCCGCCAGCGACACGAGGTCGTCAGGCCGGGCCAGCGCCAGATCGGCCAGCGCCATCATCGCGTAACGTCCCTTGGTCGAGAGTTTCATTGTCGCGCCCCGCAACGTGATCAATTGACGGATGGGCCAAGGCTGCTTAACTCACCTCGACCCGCTCCGGCCCCGCCGGAATCTGGAATGGTTCTAAATAATCCGAGCGAATTTGTCAACAATTCATCGGATGAGAAAGAGACAGGCGACACGATGCCCGAAGTGATCTTTGCAGGCCCCGAGGGGCGCCTCGAAGGCCGTTACCACCCGCAGAAGGACCGCGATGCACCGATCGCCATCGTGCTGCACCCCCATCCGCAGTTCGGCGGCACGATGAACAACAAGGTCGTCTACAACCTGCACTACGCCTTCTACAATCTCGGCTTCACCGTCCTGCGCTTCAACTTCCGCGGCGTGGGCCGCAGCCAGGGCGAATATGATCAGGGGATCGGCGAACTGAGCGATGCAGCCTCGGCGCTCGACTACCTGCAGGCGCTGAACCAGAACGCCAAGCATTGCTGGGTCGCAGGTTTCTCCTTCGGGGCCTGGATCGGCATGCAGCTTCTCATGCGCCGTCCGGAGATCACCGGCTTCGTCTCGGTCAGCCCGCCCGCCAACATGTACGACTTCTCGTTCCTCGCGCCCTGCCCGTCCTCGGGCCTCATCATCAATGGCACCGCCGACCGGGTGGCGCCGCCCAAGGACACGACCTCGCTCGTCAACAAGCTGCACGAGCAGAAGGGCATCAAGATCACCCATTCGCAGATCGAGGGGGCGGACCACTTCTTCAAGGACGAGGAAGCGCATATGAAGCCGATGATCCAGACGGTCAGCGACTATGTGAAGCGCCGCCTGACCGAAGGCACCCGCTGAGGACCGGCCCATGGCACTGATCGACGATCTGGCAGACAACCTGGCCCGCGACACGATCGAGGCGATGGAGAAGTTCGGCAACGACCGGCTCTATGTCGACGTGAGCCGCGTCCTCGGCGCGTCGTCGACGACGCTGCAGGAAGCCTATCTCACCTCGATTCGCCTGCGCCTGGCCGAAGGGCGCGGTCGGAAATTCCTCGAAGCCGCGATCACCGCGGCCGAAACCGGCGGGGCGGCGCCCGAGGCGCCCAGAGACCTGAGCGTCGGGCATTGACCGCGGACCACGACCGTCTCGCGGCGCAGTTCGCCTTTCTGAATGAAGCCGACCGACTGAAGACGGTCCTGCGCGCGACCACGCTTGGCGACGGCTCGCGGCCAGAGAACTCGGGCGAGCATTCGTGGCATCTGGCGCTCTACGCCATGGTGCTGGCCGATCAGGCCGGGCCGGGTGTGCAGATCGACCGGGTGATCCGCATGCTCCTCCTCCATGATCTGGTCGAGATCGACGTGGGCGACGTGCCGATCCACTCCGCCAATGGCGAGGCGCATGGATCGGTCGCAGTCGTCGCGGCCGAGGCGGCGGCGGCCGAGCGGATCTTCGGCCTCCTCCCGGCCGATCAGGCCGCCGAGTTCCGCGCGCTCTGGGCCGAGTTCGAGGCAGCCGAGACGCCCGATGCCGTCTTCGCCAAGTCGCTCGACCGGGTCCAGCCGGTGATGCAGAACCTCGTGTCCGGTGGCGGCACCTGGATCACCTACAATGTCACCGCCGAACAGCTTGAAACCCGCGTCGGCGCCAAGGTGGCCCGCGGCGCGCCAAGGCTGTGGGACTGGGTCCGCGCCCGGACCCGCAGCTTCTTCGGCGACTAAGCCCGCACTCCGCGACATTTCGGTATGCCATTGCATACCATACTTCCCAAGCCGGCTGAATTCCGCTATGTGACCCCCAGTCGAATCTCAAACCGCAAGGGGCACCCATGTCGAAGATCAAGGTAGCGAACCCCGTCGTCGAACTCGACGGCGACGAGATGACCCGGATCATCTGGGACTTCATCAAGAAGAAACTGATCCTGCCCTATCTCGACGTGGACCTGAAGTACTACGACCTCGGCATCGAGGCGCGCGACGCCACCAACGACCAGATCACCGTCGATGCGGCCAACGCGATCAAGAAATACGGCGTCGGCGTCAAATGCGCGACGATCACCCCGGACGAGGCCCGGGTCGAGGAATTCGGCCTGAAGCAGATGTGGAAATCGCCGAACGGCACGATCCGCAACATCCTCGGTGGCGTGATCTTCCGCCAGCCGATCATCTGCCGCAACGTGCCGCGCCTTGTCCCCGGCTGGACCAAGCCGATCGTCGTCGGCCGCCACGCCTTCGGCGACCAGTACCGCGCCACCGACTTCCGCTTCCCCGGCAAGGGCAAGCTCACGATGAAGTTCGTGGGCGAGGACGGCACCGTGATCGAGAAGGACGTCTATGACGCGCCCTCCTCCGGCGTCTACATGGGCATGTACAACCTTGACGATTCGATCACCGACTTCGCCCGCGCCTCGCTGAACTACGGGTTGAACCTCGGCTGGCCGGTGTACCTGTCGACCAAGAACACCATCCTCAAGGCCTATGACGGCCGCTTCAAGGACATCTTCCAGAAGGTCTACGAGGAAGAGTTCGCCGATGCCTTCAAGAAGGCCGGGATCACCTACGAGCACCGCCTGATCGACGACATGGTGGCCTCGGCGCTGAAATGGTCGGGTGGCTATGTCTGGGCCTGCAAGAACTACGACGGCGACGTGCAGTCCGACACCGTCGCGCAGGGCTTCGGCTCGCTCGGCCTGATGACCTCGGTCCTGATGACGCCGGATGGCAAGACGGTCGAGGCGGAAGCCGCCCACGGCACCGTGACCCGCCACTACCGCGAGCACCAGAAGGGCAAGGAAACCTCGACCAACTCCGTTGCCTCGATCTACGCTTGGACCGGCGGCCTGAAGCACCGCGCCAAGCTTGACGACAACGCGCAGCTCCTCCGCTTCGCCGAGACGCTGGAGAAGGTGACGGTCGATGCGGTCGAGGATGGCTGGATGACCAAGGACCTTGCCCTGCTGGTCGGACCGGACCAGAAGTGGCTCTCGACCATGGGCTATCTCGAGAAGGTCGACGAGTACCTGAACAAGGCGCTCAAGGGCTGACGCCCGACGAAATTTCTACGAAATTTCTGATTTTTCGTAGAAAAATCGCGATGGCGAGGGGCGTCTTCGGACGCCCCTTTGCATTGCCACAGGTAAATCTAGGTCAGCATTATTGACTTAAATAATGGGGCGTGGTATCTGCCGGCATTCCCCGGAGACCCGCCATGACCGACCCGCGCCACCACACGCTGATGGAAGACATTCAAGGCATCGCTTTCGGCGTCTGCGTCGGCGCCGTGGGCTTGCAGATCATGACCCATATGGGCTTCGTCGCGGGCCAGACGACCGGAGTCGCGGCGCTGATTTCCTATGCGACCGGCCTGTCTTTCCCGCTGGTCTATTTCACCATCAGCCTGCCCTTCCTCTGGCTCGGCTATGTGCGGATGGGCGCGCGCTTTGCGCTCAAGACGGCGATTTCGGTCGGGCTGTTGACGCTCGCCACGGCGATCCTGCCGCGCTGGATCGAGTTCGGCCATATCGAGCCCGCCTTCGCCGCGATGCTGTTCGGCACACTTTTCGGCTTCTCGGCCCTTTCGGTCGTGCGCCACGGCGGCAGCTTCGGCGGATTGTCGATCCTGGGCCTGATGCTGCAGGACAAGACCGGCTTCCCGGCGGGCTACTTCCAGCTTGTCGTCGACATGGCGATCTTTGCCGTGGCGGCCGTGATGATCGAGCCGACGCTCCTAGTCTACAGCTTCATCGGCGCTGCGGTCTTCAACCTGTTCCTTGCGATCAACCACCGCCGCGACCGCTATGTCGCTGCCTGAACACGACCCCGTCCGCCACGGTCCGCTGGACGATGCGCAGGGCCTGCTGACCGGCACGATCCTTTGCGCACTTGGCCTGCAATTTCTGCGCAATGCGGGCTTCATCACCGGGCAGACGGCTGGGCTGGCGCTGGTGATCTCCTACACGACCGGCATCGCCTTTGCTTCGGTGTTCTTCGTCATCAACCTGCCCTTCTACTGGCTCGGCTACCGCCGGATCGGCCTTGACTTCACGGTCAAGAGTTTCCTCTCGGTCGCGCTCCTGTCAGGCTTCTCTGCCCTCCTGCCGCACTATCTCTCACTTGGATCGGTCGACCCGCTGCTGGCCGGCATCCTGTTCGGCGTCCTGTCCGGCGTGGGCCTGTTGATCCTGTTCCGCCACGGATCGAGCCTTGGCGGCATCGGCATCGTGGCGCTGATGGTGCAGGACCGGACCGGCTTCCGCGCCGGCTGGCTGCAGATGGGCTTCGACGCGGCGCTGTTCCTCGTCGCTCTGATGATCCTGCCGCTCGACCGGGTGCTCTGGTCGCTGCCGGGTGTGGTCGTTCTGAACCTTATCATCGCCATCAACCACCGCCGCGACCGCTATATCGCCACCTGACGCGGCGGCCCTTCTGCGATTGCGAAATCTTCCGCTGGCCTTTCCGGCTTGGCTGAGGTATCGCCCGCGCAACCTTCCGATCTGAAAGAGACCCTCCCGATGGAGCTTCGCAACATCGCCATCATCGCGCATGTCGACCATGGCAAGACCACCCTCGTCGACGAGCTGCTGAAGCAGTCCGGTTCCTTCCGCGAGAACCAGTCGGTGACAGAACGCGCGATGGATTCGAACGACATCGAACGCGAGCGCGGGATCACCATCCTCGCCAAATGTACCAGCGTCGAGCATGGCGACACCCGGATCAACATCGTCGACACCCCCGGCCACGCCGATTTCGGCGGCGAGGTCGAGCGCATCCTGAACATGGTCGACGGCGTGGTCCTGCTGGTCGATGCCGCCGAAGGCCCGATGCCGCAGACGAAATTCGTGACCTCCAAGGCGCTGGCGCTTGGCCTGCGGCCGATCGTGGTGCTGAACAAGGTCGACAAGCCCGACGCCGAGCCCGACCGCGCGCTGAACGAGGTCTTCGACCTCTTCGCCAACCTCGGCGCGACCGACGAGCAACTCGACTTCCCGCATCTTTATGCGAGCGGCCGTTCGGGTTGGGCGGATGAGAGCCTCGACGGTCCCCGCAAGAACCTCGATGCGCTGTTCGACCTGATCGTTCGCCACGTTCCTGCGCCGAAGCAGTTGGCCCATCAGTCGGAGCCTTTCCGGATGCTGGCGACGACCCTGTCGGCCGACCCGTTCATCGGCCGCATCCTGACGGGACGCGTCGAAAGCGGCACGCTGACCGTTGGCACAACGCTCAAGGCACTGTCGCGCACCGGCGAGCGGATCGAGCAGTTCCGCGTCACCAAGATCCTCGCCTTCCGCGGCCTGAACCAGACCGCCATCGACGAGGCGGTTGCCGGCGACATCGTCACGCTCGCCGGCATGACCAAGGCGACCGTGGCCGATACGCTCTGCGCGCTCGAGGTCGACACCGCGCTCCCCGCCCAGCCGATCGACCCGCCGACCATCACCGTGACCTTCGGCATCAATGACAGCCCGCTGGCGGGCCGCGACGGCAACAAGGTGCAGTCGCGCGTCATCCGCGAGCGGTTGATGAAGGAGGCCGAGACCAACGTCGCGATCAAGGTCGCCGACACGCCCGGCGGCGAGGCTTTCGAGGTCTCGGGCCGCGGCGAGTTGCAGATGGGCGTCCTGATCGAGAACATGCGCCGCGAAGGGTTCGAGCTGTCGATCTCGCGTCCCCGCGTGATCTTCAAGGAAGAGGACGGCCAGCGGCTGGAGCCGATCGAGGAAGTCATCATCGACGTCGATGACGAATATTCGGGCGCCGTGATCGACAAGCTGACCGGCGAGCGTAAGGGCGACCTCGTGGAGATGAAACCGGCCGGCGTCGGCAAGACCCGGATCGTCGCCCATGTCCCGTCGCGCGGGCTGATCGGCTATCAGGGCCAGTTTCTGACCGACACGCGCGGCACGGGCGTGCTGAACCGCATCTTCCACGACTGGGCGCCGCACAAGGGCCCGATCCAGGGCCGCCGTCAGGGCGTGCTGATCTCGATGGAGAACGGCATCTCGGTCGCCTATGCGCTGTGGAACCTCGAAGAGCGCGGCAAGCTCTTCATCGGCGCGCAGGAAGCGGTCTACGAGGGGATGATCATCGGCGAGCATTCCCGCGACAACGACCTGGAAGTAAACCCGCTGAAGGGCAAGAAGCTGACCAACATCCGCGCCTCGGGCACCGACGAAGCCGTGCGCTTGACCACGCCGGTCCGCATGAGCCTCGAGGAGTCGATCGCCTATATCGACGATGACGAACTGGTCGAGGTCACGCCGAAGATCGTGCGCCTGCGCAAGCGGTTCCTCGATTCCAACGAGCGGAAACGGCAGAGCCGGGCGGCGGGGTGATGCGGACTGCGAACTCGGCCTTGCCGAGTTCGCGTGCCGTTTCGCCGGTCAGGATCTCAAGTCAAATCTGGACGGTCCCCTGCCACCCTCGCATATCGGCGAAGCCAGGAATGACTTTGGTTCTGACGCGTCACGGTCAAGCCGATCTAACGGGTTGACGCGAATACGCGCCTGCTTCCACGAACGCAGCTCGCGACCCTGCAACCTGCTACTCACCTGGCCCTGCTTACGGGTCTATCCCTTGTCTTCAGGGTTCTCGGGTTTCCCCTTCCAGATCTCCAGCGCCAGCCGGATCGCCTCTTCCAGATGCGCGCTGTCCGACGGGGTCTCGTAGCGATAGCCAAGCCGGGCGTTTCCCAGATGGTCCCAATCCGGGTCAGAGCGCGCGATTGCGTCCAGTTGGGCAACAGCCTCCGTCGATCTGCCCGCCTTGGCCAGCATCGCCGCGAGGAAGGTCCGCCGGCGGTTCGACAGGTTGGTTGTGCCGAGGAAGGCATCGGCTGCTTCGGAATAGCGGCCGAGCATGAACAGCGCCTCGCCCCGCATGTGCGCATCGTAGCTGACCCGCATGGGGCAAAGGTCCTTCACCTCGTCCAGAAGGACGAGCGCCTCGATCGGCCTGCCCCGCGCAAGCGAGACCGTGGCGTGATCCATCAGACAATCCACGCTGGAGGGATTGAGCCGCAACCCGACCGCGACATTGGCCGTTGCGCTGGAGAAATCGCCGCTCAACGCCTGTATGTAGCCCAGTCCGGTATGCGTCCGGCCGTCATAAGGCGCAAGCGCAACGCCGCGCCGTGCCCGCTCGACCGCGCGCCGCATGACCTCTGGCGGTGCGAGCGAATAGTCGTTCAGGGCCAGTTCTGCCCAACCCAGATGTGTCCAGGCCAAGCCGAACTCCGGGTCGGCGGCCACGGCGGCCTCGTAATGCATCAGCGAATGCCGGGTGAGTTCCGGATCATCGCTGCTCCACAACGCCTGACCGCGGGCAAAGTGATCGTAAGCGGTCAGGCTCTCCGTCGCGCGTGTCAGCGCGCGGGCATGTCCCTCGGTCTCGATTCCCGAGACCAAGTGAGCGAGCACACGCGGCACGATCCCGGACTGGGCATCCAGGATCGCATCGCCCTGACAGTCGAAGGTCTCGCTCCAGACCATAGCGTCGGACTCGGACCTGATCAGCGTGAGGCGCAGCTGGAACCCGTCCGGTCCGGCCAATGCCGTGCCATCGATCAGATAGTCGGCCCCGAGCCGCGAGGCGATTTCCTCGGGATGGTCGAATTCCATGGCGGCCCGCCGCGCCGAGGCCGATGAGATCACGCGCAGCGTGCGATAGCGGGCGAGACCCGCCGCGATTTCCTCGGCCAGCATCTCGATCCGCGGCAGAAGATCCTCGCGCAGGGGGCGAAGGGTGAAGGGCAACACCGCGATACGCGGCAACGGGGTTCCGGCGGCCGGCTTTGCCGCCGGGGACGGTGAGGCGGTATCGAGCAGATAGCCCCGCCCGCGGATGGTCTGCAGGCGCCGTCCGGCGTCGTCCTTGAGTGCGGTCCGCACGTCGCGGACGGCCTGGGTCAGGGAATCCTCGGTCACGAAGACATCCGGCCAGATGGCATCCATGAGGTCGGATTTCGTCACGACCTGCCCCCCGCGCGCGGCAAGATGGCAGAGCAACTGGAAGGATTTCGGCCGAAGCGCAACAATGGCTCCGTTCCGGGACAAGGTCCCGGCGGCCATGTCGAGCATGGCATCATCCAGCTGGATCGTGTTCGCCGACCCGCTTTCCACGGCGTCCCCCGATGTTTCGCAAAAGGGTGGCAGAGGCCGGAACCCTGTCAAGCATTCAGCAATCGCCGCCGGAAATTCACCGAAGTTTCAGCCAACCTTCAGGATCGGGAACCGCGGTCGTGAGAGGCTTGGTCCATACCGCAAGATGCGGATCACCCCGAAAGGAGACGGACCATGTTCTCGACCACCACCCCCCCGCTGTCGATCGCCCCGCGCGCCGGCGGAAGCCTGGCCACCGCGCTTGCCCGGATTGCCGGTGCCATCCATCGCGACCGCAAGGAGCGGGAGCTTGCCCAGGCAGTGGACCGTTTCTCGCAGCTGTCGCCGCATCTCCTGCGCGACATGGGAATCATCTGCGACCCGCGCGCACCGCTGGACGAGATGATCCGCCAGGCACATGCCTATCACGGCCGTTGAGCCGACCCGACGGATGCCGGTCAGCGTCAGGCCGCGCTGCTGAGTGGCGACGGCAGGAAGGCGCGGACCTGCGCCTTGGGACCCTCGAAGACGCAGAACGATCCCTGCGGGACGGTTTCCCAGCCCGTCTCGCCGTCTTCCAAAGGCTCAGACACCACCGCCCTGCCTCGGCGCGTGTCGGACCAGCGGTGGTAGAGCGTGGGCGCCTGCTCGTCGGTGGCATAGCGGATCGCGTAGAGGCGCTGGCCGTCGGATAGAGCCGCGGTCAGGCGCATCGGCGTGCCTTCGCCCTTCTGGCGGCTCAGGGCCTCGAGCCTTGCGACCGCCCGCTCCATCGCGCCCTGAGGATCGTCGTCCAGCCCCTCGGCCACGGCAATTAGGAACAGCGCCTCACTGTCGGTCGCGCCCTTGCGGTGCGGATAGAGCTCGTCGGGGATCAGCATGTCGGCATCGCGGCGGATCACCTCCCAGCCCCCGACCTGGCCATTATGCATGAAGCTCCAGCGGCCGTGGGTGAAGGGGTGGCAGTTGTTGCGGCTCGTTGCCGTGCCCGTCGAGGCGCGGACATGGGCCAGGAACAGGCCCGAGCGCACCTGCGAGGTGATCGAGCGCAGGTTCGGGTCCGACCAGGCCGGCATCACGTCGCGGTAAAGCCCCGGCTCGGGGCGTTCACCATACCAGGCGATGCCGAAGCCGTCGGCATTGATCGCCGTCTTGCACTCGGTCGCGCAATGGCTCTGGTGGATTAGCGAATGGCGTGGGCGGCTGACGATCTCCTCCAGGAAGATCGGCGCACCGGTATAGGCGGCCCAACGGCACATCAGCGTGCCCTCGGCTTCAGTTTGGGAATCATGCTCTGCCTCGGTCTTCTTTTTTTCGGACAGTAGCATGAATTCAGGGGATTGCGCGACAGGATCGGCAGACTCACGCGCTTGTGGCCGGGGCGCGACGCAAATGCTGAAACTCTGGGCTCGGGCAAGCGCCCGTGCGGGAAACGCAGGCGTGTCCCGGCCAAGAAGCGAGAACGCCCGCCGGACCGCTACAGGTCGGCGGGCGTTGCATGGCGCGCTGAGTGCGATCAGGCGGCGCGACGGCGGAGTGTGCGCATCGCGGCAAGACCGCCGAAGCCCGAGACGAGGAGCAGCGCCGAGGCCGGAAGCGGAACGGCGGCCGGTTCGTAGGGCGACACGGTCACCTGGCTCGGGCCGAGGCTGCCATAGGTGTAGGTCGAGGCCGACCAGTTGCTGTAGTCGTAGTCGTATTTCTGGAAGTAGCTGTAGCCCCACCAGGTGCCGGTCAGGTCGGCGATGTCTTCCAGATTGCCCGACGAGCCCTGGCCATATTCGCCATAGCTATAGATGTAGTCATAGGCAAAGTGCGAGCCGTCGTAGCTGTAATTGTAGGCATAGTCATAACGGTAGGAATAGCTCGACTGATCGGAATAGGCATAGGCCATGCCGAAGTAATCTCCGGAAAAACTCGTGCTATGGCCGTTGATCTTGAGTGTGGCCGCCACGATCGGCGACTCGTTTCCGTAGCCCGCACCGCCATAGATCTGGTCATAGCCCGTGCCGGTCCAGCGCCAGCCCTTGGAGGTGTCATAGACATAGGTCAGCACATAGTCGAGGCCGGACAGGTCGGCCCCGGCAGAGCCGAAAACACCCGTCTGATCATAGCCATAATTCACTTTTCCCGAATACACCGCCTTCATCGTGGCAGCGGAAGCCGGGATAGCCATCAGCGCGAGGGCAGTCGTTGCACAGAGGATTTTCAGCATGGTCATTCTCCAGAAATCAGATCTGGAGCCGATTAACCAACCGTTCACGACGAGCCTTGGGCCGGATGCCGACCTCTGTCTGATGCTTTCGTGGCAATTTGGGGGATTGTTTACCGCCTGCCACGAATGCCGCAGAAACGGTCAGATTTCTTCCACCACGACGAGATCGCGCTCGGCCGCGCCCTTCGCATGCACGAGCGCCGCCTGGTATTCGGGCGAGTTGTAGCAGGCCACCGCAGCCTCGACGCTCGGGAACTTCGCCACGACGTTGCGGGCGCGATCCCGCCCCTCGAGCTGCACATAGCGGCTGCCCCGGGCGAGGAAGACCCCGCCATGGGCCGCGATCGCCTCGGTCGCGCCCTTGGCATAGCGGCCATAGGCCTCGGGGTCGGTCACTTCGACATGGGCGATCCAGAAAGCTCCGGGCATCTTTCAGGCTCCAATCAGGGCTTCGACGGCGGCGATGGCCGCCGGGGCGTTCTCGGCCGAGGCGCCGCCCGCCTGAGCCATGTCGGGGCGGCCACCGCCGCCCTTGCCGCCGAGCTTCTCGGCCGCCGCACGGGCGAGGTCGACGGCGGACAGCTTGCCCGTCAGGTCGCCGGTCACGCCGGCGGCCACGGCTGCCTTGCCGCCGGCATCGGCAATCAGCAGGACCGCACCCGAGCCAATCTTGTCCTTCAGCGCGTCAATCAGCCCCGGCAGGTCCTTGCCCGAAACGCCGGACAACACCTGCGCCACGAACTTCACGCCGCCGATCTCTTTCGCCTCGGGGCCGGCCGAACCACCGCCGCCCATGGCAAGCTCGCGCCGAAGCTGCACGACCTCGTTCTGCAGGGCGCGGCGCTCGTCGACCAGCGCCTTGACCCGGTCGACCACGTCCGCCGCCGGGGCCTTGAGCGCGCCGGCGATGTCGAGAAGTCGTGCCTCTTGCGCGCGCAGGTGGTCGAGCGCAGCCTGCCCCGTCAGCGCCTCGATCCGGCGGACCCCGGCGGACGAGGCGCTGTCACCCAGAAGCAGGAAGGCGCCGATATCCCCGGTGCGCGCGACATGGGTGCCGCCACAAAGTTCCAGCGAATAGGCGTCGCCCCTGAAGCCCTTGCCCGAGTTCTCGGTCCGGCCCATCGAGACCACGCGGACCTCGTCGCCGTATTTCTCACCGAAGAGCGCCTGCGCGCCGAGGGCGCGGGCCTCGTCGGGCGACATGATCCGGGTTTCGACCGCCGTGTTCTGGCGGATGAAGTCGTTGACCTCGCCCTCGACCTTCGCCAGTTCCGCCTCGGTCAGCGCCTTGGCATGGCTGAAGTCGAAACGCAGCCGGTCAGGCGCGTTGAGCGAGCCACGCTGCGCCACATGGGTCCCGAGCGCCTCGCGCAGGGCCTCGTGCAGAAGGTGCGTGGCCGAGTGGTTGGCGCGGATCTGGCTGCGGCGGGCGTGATCGACCTCAAGCCGGGCCGCCTGCCCCTTGGAAAGCGAGCCCTCCTCGACCACCGCCTGATGGATCCAGATGCCGGCCGATTTCTTGGTGTCCGTCACGCGGGCCTTGCCGGTCTCGGTCACGATGACGCCGGCATCGCCGACTTGGCCGCCGCTTTCCGCGTAGAACGGCGTCTGGTTGACGACGACCTGGACCTCGGTGCCGATCCCGGCCTTGTCGATCGCCTTGCCGCCCATTACGAGCGCCAGGACCTGCCCCTCGGCCACCTCGGTGTCATAGCCCAGGAACTCGGTCGAGCCATGGGCATGCGCGAGATCGAACCAGATCGCCGCGTCCTTGGTCTCGCCGGTGCCGGCCCAGCTGGCGCGGGCCTTGGCCTTCTGTTCCGCCATCGCGGCCTCGAAGCCAGCGGCATCGACTTCGCGGTTCTTTTCGCGCAGCGCGTCCTGCGTCAGGTCGAGCGGGAAGCCGTAGGTGTCATAGAGGCGGAACGCCGCCTCGCCCGGCAACGCAGCGCCTTCGGGCAGCTTCGCCAGCTCGTCGTCGAGGAGCCGCAGGCCGCGTTCCAGCGTCTGCTTGAAGCGGGTTTCCTCGAGTTTCAGCGTCTCCTCGATCAGCGCGCGGGCCTGGCCCAGTTCCTTGTACTGCGCGCCCATCTCGGCCACGAGCGTGCCGACGAGCTTGTACATCACCGGGTCCTTGGCCCCGGCCTGATGCGCGTGGCGCATGGCGCGGCGCATGATGCGGCGGAGCACGTAGCCGCGACCTTCGTTCGAGGGCATCACCCCGTCGGCGATCAGGAACGAGGTCGAGCGCAGGTGGTCGGCGATCACGCGGTGGTGGAACTTCTGCTCGCCATCGGGGTCGGTGCCGGTCGCATGGGCACTGGCTTCCACGAGCTTGCGCAGCGTGTCGGTAGAGAACACGTCATGAGCGCCCATCAGCACGGCGCCGAAGCGTTCCAGCCCCATGCCGGTGTCGATCGAGGGGTTCGGCAGTGGCTTGCGGCTGCCGTCCTCGAACTGCTCGAACTGCATGAAGACGTTGTTCCAGATCTCGACGAAGCGATCGCCGTCCTGCTCGGGGCTGCCGGGCGGGCCGCCCCAGACCTCGGGGCCGTGGTCGTAGAAGATCTCGGTGCAGGGACCGCAGGGTCCGGTCGGACCCATCATCCAGAAGTTGTCATTGGTCGGGATGCGGATGATCCGCTCGTCCGGCAGGCCCGCGACCTTCTTCCACAGGTCAAACGCCTGATCGTCGTCGTGATAGACGGTGACGGTCAGCTTGTCCTTCGGGATGCCGAAGTCCTTGGTCAGCAGTTCCCAGGCGAAGGGGATCGCCTTGTCCTTGAAGTAATCCCCGAACGAGAAGTTGCCGAGCATCTCGAAGAAGGTCAGGTGCCGGGCGGTGTAGCCGACGTTGTCGAGGTCGTTGTGCTTGCCCCCGGCGCGGACGCATTTCTGCGCGGTCGTGGCGCGCTTGTAGTCGCGCGTCTCGGTGCCGGTGAACAGGTTCTTGAACTGCACCATGCCCGAGTTCGTGAACATCAGCGTCGGGTCGTTCCGCGGCACGAGCGGGCTCGAGTCGACAACGCGGTGGCCGTTCTTGGCGAAGTAGTCGAGGAAGGTGGAACGGATCTCGTTCAGGGAGGTCATGGCGCGGTCGTGTCCCCTCGGTCGGCTGAGGCCGGTGAATGATCGGCGTTCCGTTTAGCCCCCCATGGCCCCCCTGTCCACCTTCCCTCGGGTCATCAACGAAAATTGGCTGAGTGCAGGACGCTGGACCAAATCCCTTAGAAGGGATTTGGCAAAATCCTTCGAGGGATTTTGCGCGCTCCCGACGAGCCAGGCGCAAATGAAAAGGCCGGGCAGAAAGCCCGGCCCCATCTTCATCCTGTGCCAAAGATCACATGTCGTCGACGACGTCGCCCGCCTCGGGCGAGGCCGACAGGTCGAGCCCGTGGCTGGCGCGGATCTTGCCCTCGATCTCGTCAGCGACGGCGGGGTTCTGTTTCAGGAACAGCTTCGCGTTCTCGCGCCCCTGGCCGATCCGCTCGTCGCCGTAGGAATACCAGGAACCCGACTTCTCCACGACGCCGGCCTTCACGCCAAGGTCGACCAGTTCCCCGGTCTTGGAGATACCTTCGCCATACATGATGTCGAACTCGACCTCCTTGAAGGGCGGCGCGACCTTGTTCTTCACGACCTTGACGCGGGTGGTGTTGCCCACGACTTCGTCCCGGTCCTTGATCGCGCCGATGCGGCGGATGTCGAGGCGCACGCTCGCATAGAACTTCAGCGCGTTGCCGCCGGTGGTGGTTTCGGGCGATCCGAACATCACCCCGATCTTCATGCGGATCTGGTTGATGAAGATCACCATGCAGTTTGACCGGCCGATCGAGGCGGTCAGCTTGCGCATTGCCTGGCTCATCAGGCGGGCCTGGCTGCCCATCTGCATGTCGCCCATGTCGCCCTCGATCTCGGCCTTGGGCGTCAGCGCGGCGACCGAGTCGACAATGACGAGGCTCACCGCGCCCGAGCGCACGAGCGTATCGACGATCTCCAGCGCCTGTTCGCCGGTGTCGGGCTGGCTGATCAGCAGCTCGTCCAGGTTCACACCCAGCTTCTTGGCGTATTGCGGGTCGAGCGCATGCTCGGCGTCGACGAAGGCGCAGACGCCGCCCTTCTTCTGTTCCTCGGCCACGACATGCAGCGTCAGCGTGGTCTTGCCCGAGCTTTCCGGGCCGTAGATCTCCACGATCCGCCCCTTCGGCAGGCCGCCGATACCAAGCGCGATGTCGAGGCCGAGCGAACCGGTCGAGGTCGCCTCGATATCCAGCACCGCGTTGTCGGCGCCGAGCTTCATGATCGAGCCCTTGCCGAACTGCCGCTCGATCTGCGCCAGTGCGCTTTCCAGCGCCTTCTGCTTGTCCATGTCGCGCTTTCCGTTCAAGTCGAAGAGAGTGGCGGTAGCCATTTCGAAGACCCTTATTCCACAGGCCGCATTCAGCGGCAATTGCCCGGTTTGTTCCTGCCTTGTTCTCGTATCTATGAGATCAAACCGGGAACAAATCAATCCGCATTTTCCTCATTGCCGACTTTTTCCCAAGATGGTTAAGCGTTAGTTTACGGCCGCCGCGACAGGCTGCGGTGACTTCGAAAGGACTGAAATGCTTGTCTTCTGGGAACAGCGCCTCGCCTTCCTCGCCACGCCCAAGACAGGGTCCACCGCAATCGAATCAGCCCTGCAGCCCCTCGCCGCACTGGCCATCGAACGCCCGCCGCTGCTGAAACATACGACGGTCCATCGCTATCACCGCTTCATCGGTCCCTATCTGGAAGCCGCCTCGGGCCATCGCTTCACCGTCGTGGCCCTGATGCGCGAACCGCGCGATTGGCTGGGCAGCTGGTTCCGGTTCCGCCAGCGCGAGGATGTGCCGGACCAGGACAAGAGCACCCGCGCCATGACCTTCGAGGACTTCGCCCGCGCCTATTGCAGCGATCCGCGCCCCGGCTTCGCCGATGTCGGCTCGCAGGAACGCTTCCTGCGCCCACGCCAGGGCGAGGGCGTCGACCGGCTGTTCCGCTACGAGGAAATCGACAGCTTCGTGCATTTCCTCGAGGACCGGCTGAACTGCGCGATCACCCTGCCCCGGGTCAATGTCTCGCCCCAGGCCGACTTGCACCTGTCACCCGAGACAGAGGCCAAGCTGGCAGACGTGCAGGCCGAAGACTACCGGCTCTATAACTCAATCGCAGATTAGGCCGGATCGGCGCGCGGGATCTCCCTCGGCGCTGGCGCCGGAAGGAGGACGGTCAGGGCACTTGCCACAATGACCCCCAGCACACCCAGCCCCTGCGCCATGCCCGGAACCTGCTCCAGAACCACCAGCCCGACCCCGACGCCAATCGCCGGCTCCAGGCTCATCAGGATACCGAAGGGGCGCTTGCCCATGCGACGCAGGGCCAGCATCTCGAGACCCGTCGTCATCAACGGGGAAAGCAGACCAAGGGCACAAGCCACCGCGATCCATCGCAGATCCGGCCATTCCGTCAGCGTGCCCAGACCCACCGGCGCTGCGATGAGGGCTGCGGCGGTCACGGCGATCGCAAGGCCCTGCATGCCCGAGAACGCGGCCCCTACCTTCTGGGTCAGAACGATGTAGGCCGCCCAGCACAGGGCCGAAGCGAGGGCGAGCGCCAATCCCACAGGTGCCGTGACCCAGCCCTGGTCCTGAGGCCAAACCAGTATGGCGACGCTCGCTGCCGCCAGAAGCGCAATCATGCCGTCAAGGACCCGCCGGGTCGCAATCAGCGAGAGTCCGAGCGGTCCGAGGAAAGAGATCGTCGTGACCATCCCGAGCGGCAGCCAGGCCGTCGCGGCAAAGAAGCAGACCGAATACCCCGCAAGAGCCGCCCCGAGCGCGAAGGCACTCCCGGCCGACCGCATGCCCTGCCATGTCGTCCAGGGCCGCGTCAGCAGCAGCAGGATCGTCGCCGCTGCGGCAAGGCGCAGGCTGGTCAGCGCGAAGGGGCCCATCGCCTGAATCACGGGCTGGGCCAGGGCCGCAGCCATCTGGATCGACACCATCGAGCCGACCGCCAGCAGCGGGGCCGGCACGGAAGCCGAGGCAGCGCCATACCGGGTTTCAATCAGTGCCATGCTGCGCCCTCCCGCCCGATCCCACTAACCTTCCCATGCGCCGGTCCGCGCCCGAGCCGCTCGCGCACGAGCAGCTCGGCGACCGTCAGCGGCGCCTCCCCACTGGCCTCGGCACGCGCGAGGAGGAGCGACGTCATGTCCGCGATGCGACCGCAGGCCTTCAGCACCCGCTCGGGGCTGTAGCCAGGCCCTTCAAGGGCGACGTCGATCACCCCACCGGCATTGGCGACGTAATCGGGGATGAACAGGGTGCCCCTGTCGTGCAGCGGCTGCGCCAGTCCATCGTGGCGCAGCTGGTTGTTCGCGCCACCGACGATCATAGGCGCCCGGACCTCGCCGATACTGGCTTCGGTCAGGACGCCGCCAAGTGCATTGGGCGAAAGGATGTCGACCGGCGCCTGCAGGATGCGGTCGGCGGGGACGGGCAAGGCGTCGAACAGCGCCTCGGCCCGGTCAACGACATGGCGGCGGATGTCGCTGACAAGCAGCTGGGCGCCTGCCTCCTTCAGGTAGCGGCACAGCCGGAACCCCAAGCTCCCAAGCCCTTGCACAGCAACGGTCATGCCGGAAAGATCGGTGACGCCGAAACGGGCCCGTGCCGCGGCCAGAAGCGACAGGAAAGTGCCATATGCAGCGGCTGGACAGGGCTCTCCCGCCATATCCGGAAGCCCGCGCGCATAGGGCGTGACGCGGCGCATCACCTCCATGTCGCGGACCGTTGTCCCGACATCATCCGCAGTCAGGTAGCGCCCGCCCATCTGGTCGATCACGTCCGCCAGACGCAGGAGCAGCGTCTCGGATTTCTGCCGGGCCGGATCGCCGATGACCACGCATTTCCCGCCACCGAACGGCAGGTCGGCCAGCGCCGATTTGCGCGTCATCGCAGCGGAAAGCTTCAGGGCATCCGTTCGCGCCGCGTCGGGCGTCGGATAGGCCATCATCCGGCAACCCCCAAAAGCCGGGCCGAGCGTCGTGTCGTGGATCGCGATGAACCCGTGCAGCCCCGCCCGGTCGTGCCGAAACTCGATGACCTCTTCATGCCCCCGAACCCGGTGTCTCGTCATCGAAACTGTGTTGAGCACAACAGGAGAAGCAAAGGTCATGGACGAATTCCCTGCAAGCGCCCCGACGGGGCCGACCAGTCACAGGAATTCGATACAGGATGGCGAAACAGCCGCGTGTTAGTCGCGCGCAAGCGCCACGTCACGCGGAGCGCAAACCGCGTGATTTCTCCGTTAGATCAGTGGATTTGCCGACCGAGCGGGCCCGGTCGGTCAGACGCGCTTCATGCCTGTCGCGAAACGGCGGGCATTCTTGCGGTACCCCTCGGCCGACAGGAGCAGCTTTGCCTGCGCCGCCTCGTCGAGCGAACGTACCACCTTGCCCGGCGCGCCCATGACCAGGCTGCCGTCAGGAATTTCCTTGCCCTCGGTGACAAGCGCCCCGGCCCCGATCAGGCAGCCGCGCCCGATCTTCGCGCCGTTCAGCACGATGGCCCCCATGCCGATCAGGCTGCCGTCGCCGATCGTGCAGCCATGCAGCATCGCCTTGTGGCCGATGGTGCAATCCGCGCCGACGGTCAGGGGAAAGCCCATGTCGGTGTGAAGCACGCAGTTCTCCTGCACGTTCGAGCCGAGGCCGATGCGGATTTCCTCGTTGTCGCCGCGCGCGGTCACCCCGAACCAGACCGAGGCTTCGGCCTCGACCACCACCTTGCCGATCAGGCAGGCGGTCGGCGCCACCCAGGCATCGGCGGCGATCAGCGGGGCAATGCCGTCAAGTTCGAAAATCATCGCTGCTCAAACTCCCTGTTCAATCCGCGGACGAAATCGCTCAGGCCCGGCTGGCGGAACCGCTTGAGCCGCTCGGCCCGCACGATCGCCTTCAACTCGTCCTCGGCCGCGTCGAGGTCGTGGTTGACCAGCACATAGTCATATTCCGCCCAATGGCTGATCTCGTCACGGCTTTTCGCCATGCGCCCCGCGATGACCTCGTCACTGTCCTGAGCCCGTCCGCGCAGGCGGTTCTCAAGCTCGGCGATCGAGGGCGGCAGGATGAAGATCGACACCACGTCGTCGCGCATCGCCTGGCGGATCTGCTGGCCGCCTTGCCAGTCGATGTCAAAGACCGTGTCCCGCCCGGCCAGCATCGCCTCTTCGACCGGGCCGCGGGGGCTGCCATAGAGGTTGCCGAACACCTCGGCATGTTCCAGCATCTGCCCCGAGGCGATCAGCGCCTCGAACTCGGGCCGCGAGCGGAAGTAGTAGTCGCGGCCGTCGACTTCGCCCGGACGGGGCGCGCGGGTTGTGGCCGAGACGGAAAAGCTCAAGGACGGGTCCCAGGCCATCAGCCGTTTGGTCAGGCTCGACTTTCCGGCCCCCGAGGGCGAGGAGAGAATCAGAAGAAATCCGCGCCGTGCCATGACTTATTCCACGTTCTGAACCTGTTCGCGCATCTGATCTATGACCGTCTTGAGGTCAAGCCCGATGCGGGTCAGCTCGATCGCCTGCGCCTTTGAACACAGAGTGTTGGCCTCGCGGTTGAACTCCTGCATCAGGAAGTCGAACTTGCGCCCGACCGCGCCCTTTTCGGCCAGCAGCGCCCGGGCGGCGGCGATATGGGCGCGCAGGCGGTCGATCTCTTCGGTCACGTCAGCCTTGACAGCCAGCATCGCCAGTTCCTGCGCCACGCGGGTTTCATCGGCGCCCTCGCTGTTCGCCAGGACCCGGGCGAGGTTTTCGCGCAGGGTCGCGGCCATGCCGTCGCGCCGGGCTTCGGCCTCGCGTGCCGCATCGGTGGTCAGCGCCTCGATCCGGTCGATCTGTCCGGCAATCACGCGGGCCAGCGCCGCGCCCTCGGCCGCCCGCGCGGCGGCGAAGGCATCAAGCAGCGGTCCAAGATCGGCCAGCAGCGCCTCGCGCAGGACACCCGCCTCGTCCTCGTCCCCGCCGCCGGGATCCATCACCCCGCGCAGCGAAAGCACCTCGGCGGCGGTCGGGGGCGAAACGGTGACGCCCTTCAACGCCGCTCGCTCCTCGACCTCGGCCAAAGCGGAGAGCACCGCATCCAGCACCGGCGGGTTCAGGCGCACGCCTTCGGCCCCTGCCTCGCGCGCCGCCTTGAGCGTCAGGCTGACATTGCCGCGATGAAGACGCTTGCCAAGTTCGGCCCGGACAGGCACCTCCAGCCCCTCGATCCAGTCGGGCAGGCGCAGGCGCAGGTCCAGGCCCTTGCCATTGACCGATCGGATGTCCCAGGCCCAGCTCGCCCCGGCACCCTGCCCCTTCCGGCTGGCAAAACCCGTCATCGAAGTGACCATCGTCTGCGCTCCCTGCCCCCTCCGACGGCATGGGCGCCGGCGGTTTAACCAAATGCGAGGATTTCACTCCGCTCCGGCGCAATTCCGGTGTAGTTTACAATCGGGTAACCAAAAGGGATGCCGCCCCCGACCGCCTCGCCGTCCTTCGGGAAGTAGCAGAGCAGGCCGATGGGAACAACCGGAGCGACCGACCGGGCAGGCGGCGACTTCGGACCAGCCGGGGAGCGGATGCGATGAAGAAGGATCGGCGGATGGGCGATTTCGGCATGGGGACGGCGTTCCAGCCCCTGCAGGAGGTGCGCGCCTACTGGGAAGGCCTGCGCTCGGGCAGCGAGCCGCCGGCGCGCGCATCGCTTGATCCGCGCGGGATGGAGCGGTCGCTGGAGCATGTCTTCCTGATCGAACGCGTCGCCCATGGCGTCGCCCGCTTCCGCCTTGCGGGCATGCATCTCGTGCAGCTTCTGGGGATGGAAGTGCGCGGGATGCCGCTGACCGCGTTGTTCGAGCCCGCCGCCCGGGACGGGGTCATGCAGGCGACCGAGGCGGTCTTTGCCTCCCCGTCGATCCTGACCCTGGCGCTGGCGGGGGATCGCGGCCTCGGCCGCCCGGCGATCGAGGCGCGGATGCTGCTCTTGCCGGTCATGGGCGACACCGGTAGCTGCGACCGTGCGCTTGGTTGCCTGGTGACACTTGGCCTGATCGGCCGCAGCCCCCGCCGCTTCAGCGTAACCCGCGAGGTGGCCGAGCCGTTGACCCCCGTCGCCTGGCCTGCCGTCCCGATCGACCGCGCCCCGCCTGCGGACCGGCGGACCGACCCCGTCCGCGAACTGGCAGAGGCGCCCGCCCCCTTCCGGAGCGCCAGCAAGCCCGCGCGACAGCGGTCACATCTTCGGCTGGTCAAGTCTGACGACGGGATGCGCTGATCCTCGGCCCGTCAAATGAAAACGGGCGCCGTGAGGCGCCCGCTTCTTCCTTTTTTTCGTCCTGTCTCAGAGCGCGACCCGGCGCGCGCCCTCGCGGAAGCTCGACAGTTCCTCGGCGACGAGGAAGGCCAACTCCAGCGATTGCGAGGCGTTCAGCCGCGGGTCGCAGGCGGTGTGGTAACGGTCGGACAGATCCTCGTCCTTCACCGCGCGCAGACCGCCAGTGCATTCGGTCACGTCCTTGCCGGTCATCTCGAAGTGCACGCCACCGGGGATTGTGCCCTCGGCCTTGTGGACCCCAAAGAATTCCCGCACCTCGCGCAGGACCGAGTCGAACGGCCGGGTCTTGTAGCCCGAAGCCGCCTTGATCGTGTTGCCGTGCATCGGGTCGCAGGACCAGACGACGTTGGCGCCTTCTTCGCGCACCGCCTTGATGAGACGCGGCAGGTTCTCCCCGACCTTGCCGGCACCGAAGCGCGCGATCAGCGTCAGCCGACCCGGCTCGTTCTGCGGGTTCAGCTTGGCCATCAGCACTTTCAGGTCGTCAGCCGTGGTAGACGGACCGCATTTCAGGCCGATCGGGTTCAGCACGCCGCGGCAGAACTCGACATGCGCGCCATCGGGCTGCCGGGTGCGGTCGCCGATCCAGATCATGTGGCCCGAGCCCGCGACGGGCTGGCCGGTGATCGAGTCGATCCGGCAGAACGCCTCTTCGTATTCCAGCAGCAGCGCCTCGTGGCTGGTGTAGAAATCCACGGTCGACAGCGACGGCGCGGTGTCCGAGGTGATCCCGGCCGCGTTCATGAAGTCGAGCGCGTCCGAGATGTGGTTGGACAACTCGCGGTACCGCTCGGCCTTGTCGTGCTCGGCAAAGCCGAGGGTCCAGCTGTGCACGCGGTGGATGTCGGCGAAACCGCCGGTCGAGAAGGCGCGGAGCAGGTTCAGGCTGGCCGCGGCCTGCGTGTAGGCCTGCAGCATCCGCGCGGGATCCGGCACGCGGGCATCGGGGGTGAAATCGAAGCCGTTGATGATGTCGCCACGGTAGCTCGGCAGCTCCTGCCCGCCCACGACCTCGGTCGCGGCCGAGCGCGGCTTGGCGAACTGGCCCGCCATCCGGCCGACCTTGATGACCGGCACCTTGGCGCCGTAGGTCAGCACCACTGCCATCTGCAGCATCACCCGGAAGGTGTCGCGGATGTTGTCGGCGCTGAATTCGGCAAAGCTCTCGGCGCAGTCGCCGCCCTGCAGCAGGAAGGCCTTGCCCTCGGCCGCAAGCGCGAGCTGCTTCTTCAGTTTGCGCGCCTCGCCGGCAAAAACCAGCGGCGGAAACTTCGCCAGCTGCGCCTCGACCGCCTTCAGAGCGTCCTGATCGGGATAGTCGGGCATCTGGATCCGCGGCTTCGCGCGCCAGTCCGATTTGCTCCAGCCCTTGGTCATGGCTTTTCTCCCTCTGTTAGCGGTCGCAGGTGCGTATAAGGAAAGCCCGACGGGATTGAAAGGCCCCGATCCCGCTGCAATGCAGAATGCCGCAGGGCAGGGATGAAGGGATCGATACCTGTCCGGCGGCCCGAAGCCAGCGAATGTTTCAACCCTGAAACAGCAGCGCACCGCCCCTTGCGGAGCGGCGGTTTCCCTGATTGATTGGCCACGAACGACACATTCAGGTCGCAAAACGATGTTGCCCGTCCGTCATGCAGAAGTCCGCCCGCGCGAGGCCAGCCGGCCCCGCCGCTTCGTCTTTCTGCTGCTCGACAAGTTCACGATGATGTCCTTTGCCGGCGCCGTGGAGCCCTTGCGGATTGCCAATCGCGTCGCGGGCAAGAAGCTGTTCGATTGGATCCTGATCGGCGAAGGCGGCGAGAACGTCTCCTGCTCGAACGGCGCCTCGTTCAAGCTCGATGCAGGGCTGATCGAACTCGACCGCGAGGACACGCTTCTGGTCTGCGGCGGCATCGACGTGCAGAAGGTGACGTCCAAGGCCGTGATTTCCTGGCTCCGGCGCGAGGCACGGCGCGGGATGATGATTGGCGGGATCTGCACCGGCGGCTGGGCCATGGCCAAGGCCGGGCTGCTCGACGGCAAGAAAGCGACCATCCACTGGGAAAACCAGGATGGCTTCCTTGAGGAATTCGAGGATGTGAAGCTGACGAAGTCGATTTTCGTCGTCGACGGCAGCCGGATGACGACGGCGGGCGGCACCTCGTCGATCGACCTGATGCTGAAACTGATCGCCGCCGATCATGGCGACGAACTGGCCAACACCGTGGCCGACCAGCTGATCTACACCTCGATCCGCACCGACCAGGACACGCAGCGTCTGTCGATCCCGACCCGGATCGGCGTGCGCCATCCGAAGCTGAGCCAGGTCATCCAGATGATGGAAAACAACATCGAGGACCCGATCAGCCCCGCCGACCTGGCCGAGGATGTCGGCATGTCCACGCGTCAGCTCGAACGCTTGTTCCGCCGCTACTTGAACCGCAGCCCAAAGCGTTACTACATGGAGTTGCGGCTGCAGAAGGCGCGCAACCTGCTGATGCAAACCGACATGAGCGTCATCAACGTCGCCCTCGCCTGCGGTTTCGCCAGCCCGTCGCATTTCTCGAAATGCTACCGGGCCCACTACAATACGACGCCCTACCGCGAACGCGGCACGCAGGGGGCCGCCCCCACGCCGGGTCTCACGCGCCTGTCGATCTGACCAATTGGTCAGATCGCATCACAGGACGCTTTTCTTTTTCATTTTGCCGCTCTAGCTTTCGGTCCGGACAATGATCCAGACAGGGAGCAACAACATGAAGAAACTTCTCACCGCCACCGCCGCACTGGCGCTGCTGGCGGGCGCTGCCTCGGCAGAGGAAGTCAAACTGGGCGTACTGATCGGCTTTACCGGCCCGATCGAATCGCTGACCCCTGCCATGTACGCGGCAAGCGAGATGGCAGCGAAGGAAGTCTCGGATTCCGGCAAGCTTCTGGGCGGTGACACCGTCGTGACGCTGAAGGGCGACACCACCTGCGCCATCGACACCGCTGCCGCGACCGCAGCGGCCGAAAAGCTCATCACGACCGAGAAGGTCAATGGCATCGTCGGCGGCGACTGCTCGGGCGTGACCGGCGCGATACTGCAGAACGTCGCCCGGCCGAACGGCATGGTCATGATCTCGCCTTCGGCGACCTCGCCGGCGCTCTCGACCGCCGAGGATGACGGCCTCTTCTTCCGCACCGCGCCGTCGGATGCGCGCGAAGGCGAAGTGATGGCCGACATCCTGACCGAAAAAGGCATCAAGTCGATCGCCCTGACCTATACCAACAACGACTACGGCAAGGGCCTGGCCGAATCGATCGCCAAGAGCTTCGAAGCCAAGGGCGGCAAGGTCACGATCAACGTGCCTCACGACGACGGCAAGGCCGACTACTCGGCCGAAGTCGCGGCGCTGGCAGCCGCTGGCGGCGATATCCTCGTCGTGGCCGGCTACCTTGACCAGGGCGGCAAGGGCATCATCCAGGCCTCGCTCGACTCGGGCGCCTTCTCGACCTTCGGTCTGCCGGGCGGCATGATCGGCGACTCGCTTCCGACCGCCATCGGCCCGGGCCTGAACGGCTCCTTCGGCCAGATCGCCGGCTCGGACTCTGCGGGCGCCAAGACCTTCGAAGAGATGATGAAGAAGATCAACATGGACGGCACCTCGGCCTATTCGCCCGAGAGCTATGATGCCGCCGCGCTGATCCTGCTCGCCATGCAGGCCGCCAATTCGACCGATCCCAAGGTCTACAAGGAAAAGGTCATGGAAATCGCCAACGGTCCGGGCGAAAAGATCTATCCCGGCGAACTGGCCAAGGGCCTGGAACTGCTCGCCGCCGGCAAACCGATCGACTACGAGGGCGCGACGGCCGTCACCCTGGTCGGCCCGGGCGAAAGCGCCGGTCGTTACCGCGAGATCGTCGTCCAGGACGGCAAGAACGTGACCGTCGGCTTCCGTTGATCCCGGCTTTGCCGATCAGCAGTTGACAAGAGGGAACGGCCCGGCGCATAGGCCCGGGCCGTTGCCATAACAAAAACCCGCCCGACCGCGCGACCCGCGGGAACGAGGCAGGGATACCGGGGGAAATCGCATGATCGTCGTCGAGGATCTGCACAAGCATTTCGGCGGATTCCACGCGGTGGACGGGGCTTCGATCCGGATCGAGACCGGCTCGATCACCGGGTTGATCGGCCCGAACGGCGCCGGCAAGACCACGCTGTTCAACGTCATCGCCGGCCGGCTGAAGCCCACCTCGGGCCGTGTGGTGATGGATGGCGAGGACATCACCGGGCTTTCGCCGCACGAGCTGTTCCACAAGGGCCTCCTGCGCACCTTCCAGATCGCCCATGAATTCGGCTCGATGACCGTGCGCGAGAACCTGATGATGGTTCCCGCTTCCCAGCATGGCGAGACGATCTGGAATGCCGTCTTCTCGCGCAGCCGCATCGCCGCCGAGGAGAAGCGCCTGCGCGAAAAGGCAGACGAGGTGCTCGACTTCCTGACCATCAGCCACCTGGCCGACCAGAAGGCGGCGAACATTTCGGGTGGGCAGAAGAAGCTCCTGGAACTCGGCCGGACGATGATGGTCGATGCCAAGATCGTGTTCCTCGACGAGGTCGGCGCCGGCGTGAACCGGACGCTCCTGAACACCATCGGCGACGCCATCGTGCGGCTGAACAAGGAGCGCGGCTATACCTTCTGCGTCATCGAGCACGACATGGATTTCATCGCCCGCCTCTGCGATCCCGTGATCGTCATGGCCGAGGGCAAGGTGCTGGCCCAGGGCCCGGTCGATGTCGTGAAAAGCGACGAGCGCGTGATCGAGGCCTATCTGGGTCGCGGCCTGAAGAACAAGGTCAAGGAGGAAGCCGCGCATGCGTGAGCGCGAGCTGCACGAATTTTCTCGCGAAAATTCAGGACATTGCGGATCGGGCGGAGAATTTTCGCCAGAAAATTCGGGGGCCGTCCATGGCTGAACCCTTCCTCATCGGCGATGCGATGACCGGCGGCTATGGCGCCGTCAACATCCTCAACGACTGCACGATCTCGGTCGACAAGGGCCAGATCGCGGTGATCGTCGGTCCGAACGGCGCCGGCAAGTCGACCGCGATGAAGGCGGTCTTCGGGATGCTGAACCTGCGCGGCGGCAAGGTGCGGCTGAACGGCGAGGACATCACCTCGCTGACGCCGCAGGCCCGCGTGGCCAAGGGCATGGCCTTTGTCCCGCAGACCCACAACATCTTCACTTCGATGACGGTCGAGGAGAACCTCGAAATGGGCGCCTTTCTGCGCCGCGACGACATCCGCCAGACGATGGAGCAGGTCTATCACCTGTTCCCGATCCTTGCGACCAAGCGCCGGCAGGCGGCGGGTGAGTTGTCGGGCGGCCAGCGCCAGCAGGTCGCCGTGGGCCGGGCGCTGATGACCCAGCCGCAGGTGCTGATGCTCGACGAACCGACGGCCGGCGTCAGCCCCATCGTCATGGACGAGTTGTTCGACCGGATCATCGAGGTCGCCCGCACCGGCATCTCGATCCTAATGGTCGAACAGAACGCCCGTCAGGCGCTCGAGATCGCCGATCGCGGCTATGTGCTGGTGCAGGGCGCCAACCGCTACACCGACACAGGGAAGGCGCTGCTGGCCGATCCCGATGTGCGCCGCACCTTCCTGGGGGGCTGAGACATGCGCTGGCTCGTGCTTCTTTGTCTTGGCGCCACCGCAGCGCAGGCCGGTTCTCCGGCGACCTACGATTGCAGGATCGATCAGATCTGCATCGCGGGCGAGACCTGTCAGACGGCCATGGACAGCTTCATCCTGACACCGACGCCGGAAGGCTATGGCGCGTCCATCGATGGCGATCAGGTCAAGCTGCGGCGCATCGCACCGCCATCGGCCGAGATGCAGACCTTTGCAATTGCCTCGCCGGACTCGATCGCGGTCATGCTGTCGCTGTTGCCCGATGGCGCAGTGATCGTGACCATCCAGGAAGAGCTTGATGGCCCGCATGCCGAGACGATGATCGGCCAATGCGTGCAGGAGACCTGAGACAATGGACGTTCTGAACGCCCTCATCACCTTCCTGAACTTCGTCGCCGTCCCGGCGCTGGCCTATGGCTCGCAACTGGCGCTCGGGGCGCTTGGCGTAACGCTGATCTACGGGATCCTGCGCTTTTCCAACTTCGCCCATGGCGACACGATGGCCTTCGGCACGGCGATCACTATCCTGCTGACCTGGTGGTTGCAGTCACATGGCATCACCTTCGGCGTGCTGCCGACAGCACTTCTGGCGCTGCCCGTCGCCATCGCGGCGACCGCAGCCGTGGTCCTGCTGACCGACCGTGTCGTCTACCGCTTCTACCGCCGCCAGAAGGCGGCGCCCTCGATCCTCGTCATCGTTTCGCTCGGCGTGATGTTCGTGATGAACGGCGTCGTCCGCCTGCTGATCGGGGTCGAGGAACAGAACTTTGCCGATGGCGGGCGCTTCCTGATCTCGGCCGGTGATTTCAAGGCGGCGACGGGGCTGGCCGAGGGGCTCGCGATCAAGTCCACGCAGGCGATCACCGTGGTCACGGCCGTGGTCGTCGTGGCGCTGCTGTTCTGGTTCCTCCAGAAGACCCGTACCGGCAAGTCGATGCGCGCCTTTTCCGACAACGAGGATCTCGCGCTGCTCTCCGGCATCAACCCGGACCGGGTGGTGCAGGTGACCTGGATCATCGCCGCGGCTCTCGCGACCATCGCCGGGGTCCTCTATGGCCTCGACAAGAGCTTCCGCCCCTTCACCTATTACCAGCTGCTGCTGCCGATCTTCGCGGCGGCCATCGTCGGCGGCCTCGGCAACCCGATCGGCGCCATCGCGGGCGGCTTCGTCATCGCCTTTTCCGAGGTCATGGTCACCTATGCCTGGAAGAAGGTCGCGACCTATGTCCTGCCCGAGAGCCTCGCGCCGGACAGCCTGCTGCAGCTTCTGTCGACCGACTACAAGCTGGCGGTCAGCTTCGCGATCCTGATCATCGTGCTCCTGTTCGCGCCCACCGGCATCTTCAAGGGGAAATCGATATGATCACCCGCAACCTCTACCTCTTTGCCGGGATGGCGGCGCTTTACGCGCTGACAGGCTTCTTCCTCAGCTGGAACCTGTCGCTGTCGATCCTGAACACCGCGCTCCTGGCCACGATCATGGCGCTCGGCGTCAACATGCAATGGGGCTATGCCGGGCTGTTCAACACCGGCGTCATGGGCTTTGTCGCGCTTGGCGGTCTGGCCGTGGTGCTGACCTCGGCCCAGCCGACGCCGGACGCCTGGGCGGCCGGCGGCACGGGGATCGTGCTTGGCCTCCTTATTGGCGCGGCGACCATCGCCGCGGCGATTCAGTCGTGGAAGCGGATAGCTCCCGGCCGCCTGCGCACCCTCGTGCTGCTCGCCATCCTGATCGTCGGCTTCTTCCTGTTCCGGGCGGTTTTCGACCCCGCCGTCAGCGCGGTCGAGGCGAACAACCCCGCCACCTACGGCAACCTTGGCGGCTTCGGCCTGCCCTCGCTCATTGCCTGGCCGGTCGGCGGCCTTTTTGCCGCCGCCGCCGCCTGGGCGATCGGGAAGACCGCGCTCGGCCTGCGCTCGGATTATCTTGCCATCGCCACGCTCGGCATTGCCGAAATCATCACGGCAGTGATGAAGAACGAGGACTGGCTCGACCGTGGGGTCAAGAACGTCCTGAAGCTGCCGCGGCCCTGGCCGGTGCCCTACGAGGTCAACCTGCAGCAGAACCCGGCCTTCCTCGAATTCACGGCCAACTGGGGCCTCGATCCAGTCTCGACCTCGACCATCTTCGTAAAGCTCTGCTACACCGCGCTGTTCGCGGGCGTGCTGCTGATCGCGATCTGGCTGACCGAGCGGGCGCTGAAATCGCCCTGGGGCCGGATGATGCGCGCCATCCGCGACAACGAGGTTGCGGCCGAAGCGATGGGCAAGGACGTGACCCGCCGCCACCTGCAGGTCTTCATCCTGGGTTCGGCACTGATCGGGATCGCGGGCGCGATGATGACCTCGATGGACGGGCAGCTGACTCCGGGCACCTACAACCCGCTGCGCTACACCTTCCTGATCTGGGTGATGGTCATCGTCGGCGGGTCTGGCAACAACTGGGGCACCGTGCTCGGTGGGTTGCTGATCGGCTGGCTCTGGCTGATCGTGGAAAGCATCGGGCCGGCGATCATGGGCGCACTGACGTCAGCAATGACCGAAGGGCCTCTGAAGCAGCACCTGGTCGACTCGGCGCCGCATATGCGGCTTCTGTCGATGGGGGTCATCCTGCTTCTCGTGCTGCGCTTCAGTCCACGCGGCCTGATCCCCGAGAAGTAAGGCCGGTTACTGGGCGAGCCTTGCCGCCCAGTCCTCGACCCGGGCCTTGTTGACGCCCATGTCACCCTTGCCGAAGCGCGACCGGGCGAAGATCACCACCTGCGATCCACCCTCGGCGGGCAGAACGCGGACCGAGGTGTAGTCGGGAAAACCCCAGAGCGCCGACCGGGTGACATAGGTCACCCAGTCGCCCTGCCCGGCCAGCACGCTGGTCCGGGGCGTGGCGAGCGCCACCGCCTGAACCTTTACCGCCGCCTGATCCGGCGGCAGCGGCAGGAACACCGGAGCCGCGTCGCCATCGCCGTCGCGCAGAAGATAGAAGTTCGGCGTCGCGGGCTTGGCCGCGGTCTGCGGATCGACATGCCACACCGCCGGATCCGACGAAGCAAACCTTACGTATCCATCAAACGCCAGCGCGACCGCAAACAGGGCCACGACCGCAACACCGAACCATTTCATCCGCGCTGCTCCTTGTTCCAGGCGTAAAGCGCGATGATCTCATAGGCGACATGCGCCCCCGCAATCGCCGTCGCCCCCGTCGTGTCATAGGGCGGCGAGACCTCGACCACGTCGCCGCCGACGATGTTGATCCCCGCAAGGTCGCGCAGCATCGCCGCCGCCTGCCACGAGGCAAGGCCCCCCCAAACCGGCGTGCCGGTGCCAGGCGCGAAGGCAGGGTCGAGCGCGTCGATGTCGAAGGTCAGATAGACCGGCCGGTCGCCGACGATGGCCTTGACCCGCTCGACCACGCTGGCCACGCCCTCCTCATGCACGGTCCGCGCGTCGATGACGTTGACGCCCAGATAGTCCTTGGTCGTGGTGCGGATGCCGATCTGCACCGAATGCGCGGCATCGACGAGGCCGGTCTTCACGGCCTTGTACATCATCGTGCCATGGTCGATCCGGGTCATGTCGTCATCCGGCCAGAGGTCGGAATGGGCATCGAAATGGATCACCGCGACGGGGCCGAACTTCTCGGCATAGGCGCGCAGGATCGGGAAGGTGATGAAGTGGTCGCCGCCAAGCGTCACCGTGCCCGCGCCCGCAGCCAGGATGGTGCGGATATGCCGGGTCAGCGTATCGGGGAAGTCCGAGGTCTTGGCATAGTCGAAGGCGACGTCGCCGTAGTCGATGATGTTCAGCTCTTCCAGCGGGTTGGTCGGCCAGCCGAACGGCGGATCATAGGGCTGCAGCGACGACGCCTCGCGGATCGCGCGCGGCCCGAAACGGGTGCCGGTCCGATGCGTCACCGCCTGGTCGAAGGGCACGCCGGTCACGGCCAGGTCGACCCCGGTCAGGTCCTTGGTATAGGTGCGACGCAGGAAACTCGTGGCGCCGCCGAAGGCATTCTCGAAGGCATAGCCCCGCAGGCCCTTGCGGGTGAAAGCGGTGTCGACCTCGTTCTTGGCATCTTCCAGTGCCATGACGATCCTCTCTGGTGAGATAAGCGGAATCGTTCGGGGCCGGAGACACCGCGGATCCGGTCGCCGCGCAGGAAGCCCTGTCGGGGGCTTCCTGTCAAGTCCGGTATTTGATCAAATCAGCCGAGCTTCACGCCCTCGCGCACCAGCTGGTCGGTGACCTTGCCAATGGCCTTGTCGAGCGTGCGGGTGATGAAGCCGACATCGTCCTCGGTCAGTACCAGAGGCGGCGACATGACGTTCAGGTGGCCGATCGGGCGCACCATCAGCCCCATCCCCTCGCAGATATCCGAGATACGCTTGCCGATATTCAACTCGTCCGGCAGCAGCGCCTTCGTCTCCTTGTCGGCGACGTTTTCGACGCACATCATCAGCTTCTTGCCCCGCACCTGCCCGACGATGGCATGGTGTTCCAGCGTCGCCAGCTGCTCCTCGAAGACCGCGCCGACGCGGGTCGCGTTGCCAAGCAGGTCCTCGCGCTCGAGGATCTCGATATTCTTCAGCGCCGCGGCACAGGCCACCGGATGGCCGGAATAGGTGAACCCGCTGGTGAACCAGCGTTCGCCCTGCGCCGCCATCGTGTTCCAGACGCGGTCCGAGAAGATCACCGCGCCGATCGGGATATAGCCCGAGGACAGGCCCTTGGCCGTGCAGATGATGTCGGGCTGCACGCCGAACTCATCCCAGGAGGCAAACCAGTGACCGATGCGGCCGAAGGCCGTCACCACCTCGTCGGCGACGAACAGGATGTCATGCTTGCGGCAGATCTCCCACATGCGCTTCAGGTAGCCGTCGGGCGGCACGATCACCCCGCCCGAAGCCTGGATCGGCTCGGCGAAGAAACCGCCGATGCGGTCGGCACCGACGCGGTCGATCAGGTCCTCGAACTCCTTCACGAGGAAATCGCAGAACTCGGCCTCGGTCATGCCGGCAGGACGGCGATAGGGGTTCGGGACCGACAGGTGGTGGATGCCGTCGGTCTTGTAGCGGAACTCGTCGACCCGGTCGCCCGGCCGCTTGCCGACCGACTGCGAAAGATAGGTCGACCCGTGATAGCTGTAGTCGCGGGCGACGATGTCCATCTTCTGCGGACGGCCCATGCAGCTTTGATAGTATTGAACCATCCGCGCCGCGGTATCGACGGCGGTCGACCCGCCGGTGGTGAAATGCACCCGGTTCAGATCGCCCGGCGCCAGTTCGGCCAACTTGGCCGCCAGTCGCGCCGAGGGATCGTTGGTCATGTCGACGAAGGTGTTGGAAAAGGCCAGCCGCTCCGCCTGATCGGCGATCGCCCGCGCCATCTCGCGCCGGCCAAGGCCGATATTGGTGCACCACAACCCGCCCACCGCGTCGAAATACTTCTGTCCGTTGGCATCCCAAAGCCAACAGCCCTCGCCTCGACTGATGACCAGCGAGCCCTGATCCTCGAACGGGCCGAAATTGGTCCACGGATGCAAGGCATGAGCGCGGTCCATCTCCCAAAGGGTCTGGGCGGCGAAGTTCTGGGCTGTCAAGGATCACTCCATCGGTTGCGCGAGTCGTATTGACTGCGCAGTCAGAATACTGATTTGATCAAAAAGCGCCAGCCCTTTCGGAGATCACATGCGCCTCCTTCGCCCCGCATTCGTCTACGCCACGATTGCTTTCGCCATAGGCTTCCTGCTCGGCACAGGTCGCGTCCTCATCCTTATGCCGGCCCTAGGTCCGGTGGCGGCCGTCGCGCTGGAACTGCCCCTGATGCTGACAGTCAGCTGGCTCGCGGCGGGAGTTGTGTTGCAACGCTGGCCCCTGCCGGACCGTGCCAGCCGGCTGGGCATGGGATTGATCGCCTTTCTGCTGCTGATGGTCGCAGAACTTGCCCTGGGCCAACTTCTCTTCGGCCAGTCCCTGGTGCAGGCGGCCTACGGGCTCACGCGACCTGAAGGCCTGTTGGGCCTTGCAGGCCAGATTGGCTTCGGCCTGATCCCGGCGCTGCGCAAGGACAAGGGCGGGGAACCCGGTCCCCATTGATAAAGGCCCGACCCACGGGGATCGGGCCTGCGCGAACCGGCAGATTGCCACTCCGGAGACGTCAGGCGGCCGCCTTGCGCCGCCGCGCGGCGGCAAGGGCCCCGATTCCGCCGATCAGCATCAGGCCGCCAGCCGGAATCGGAACCTCAGCGAGGTGTGCGCCGTCGAATTGATAGAGCAGCGGCGCGTCGGCAGAGGCGATTGCCACGCCGAAGGTCGGGCCCGGGGCGCCGGGGTAGACGCCATCGCTCCATAGGTTGACGACCAGCCCGCCGCCAATGTCGAACATCCATCCATAGATGTCGACCGGACCGCCATGGAAGGGATAGTCCGATGCCGTCTGCGGCGAACCCGCAGGCCAGATCAGGTTGTCGAAGCTCAGGCTGCCATGTTCGAGACCCGAGGCCACCGGAAAGCGGCTGAACTCGCCCGGGGCCAGCAGGTTTTCCGGCTCGGGAATGTCATGGGTCACGGGAACAAGCCCGAGGATCGTCGAATCGTAGTCAACCCCGGCAAGGGTGTAGGAAAACGACCCGGATGCCCCGGTCAGCTTGCGCGCGTCTGGATACTTGGAATCGGCGCTTGATCCATAGGTCAGCTTGATGGTGCCGGTCACCCCGGTTGCCACGAAGCTGTAATTGACCGTGGCTGCCGAAGCAGCCGCCCCAAGCAGCGCGACGGCCCCAGCCAGAAGAAATGGTAAAAGTCTCATGTCGTGCCCCTCTAAAGACCGCCGCTATTGGACGGCATGGGCACGTTACCGGCCAATTCTGAAATCTGGCATGCAACAATTGGCCTTCCAGCAGAATTCCACGCGAAACCGGCGCGTTTGCACCGCGGGGCCGACAGCACCACGGTGCGAAAGGCGGTTACGCCACCGGCTGCGCCCGCTCCACCAGCTTCACGAAGAAGCTCGCACCCACCGGCGCCGCCTCATCATTGAAGTCGAAGGCAGGATGGTGCAGCCCTGCCCCACCATTGGCCCCCGGCCCGGTGCCAAGGAACAAGTAGGCCCCCGGCCGCGACTCGAGCATGTAGGCGAAATCCTCGGACCCCATTTCGCGCGGGGAATTGGCATCGACCAGATCCTCACCCGAAATCTCCGCCGCGACCGTGGCCGCGAATTCGGTCTCAGTCGGATGGTTGATCGTGGGCGGATAGCCCAGCTCGTACTTGATCTCGACACTGACGTTGTAGGCCGCCGCATGGCCCTCGATGATCTCGCGGAAGCGCTTCTCGACCATCGCCCGCACCTCCGGGGTGAAGGTTCGGATCGTGGCGCAGAACCAGCCATCCTCGGGTATGATGTTCGAGGCCGAGCCGGTATGGATCTGCGTCACCGACAGCACCAGGTCGTCCAGCGTGTAAAGGTTGCGGCTGATGATCGTCTGCAACGCCGAGACCATGCCGACGATCGCCACCACCGGGTCGACCGTCTCGTGCGGGGTGGCGCCGTGGCCGCCGCGCCCGATCACCCGCACCGTCGCCGTATCGACCGCCGCCATCAGCGGTCCCGGCGCGGTCAGGAACTTGCCGAAGGGCAGGTTCGGCGCGTTGTGGATGCCATAGACCTGGCCGATGCCGAAGCGGTCCATGACCCCTTCCTTCACCATCACCTCGCCGCCGCCGCCATCCTCTTCCGCCGGCTGGAACAGGAGCGCGACCCGGCCCTTGAAGTTCCGCGTCTCGCACAGGTATTTCGCCGCGCCGAGGAGCATGGTCACATGCCCGTCATGGCCGCAGGCATGCATCTTGCCCTTGACGGTCGAGGCATAATCGGCGCCGGTCAGTTCCTCGATCGGCAGCGCGTCCATGTCGGCGCGCAGGCCGATGGTCGGCCCGTCCCCCTGCCCGTTGATGATCCCCACCACGCCCGACACCGCGATGCCCTCGTGGATCTCGTCCACACCGAATTCCTTGAGCCGTTCGACGATCCAGGCAGCGGTCTTCTGGCACTGGAACTCAAGCTCCGGATGCTGATGCAGGTAACGGCGCCAGCCTTTCATCTCTTCGGCATAGTCGGCGATACGGTTCACGACAGGCATTGATGGACTCCGAGGGGGCGCGGCGCTAAGTGGCTCGCATCGCCCCGCACAGAACCCGAAAAGAGCGAGCGCCGCAATGCCCCGACCGATCCCTGACCCTACGGCAAGCGACGCGTTGGTGCGCGACCGGGATGCCGGGATCGAACGCCTGCTCGAGATCATGCGCCGCCTCCGCGACCCCGCGACGGGTTGCCCCTGGGACATCGAGCAGGACTTTGCCACCATCGCCCCCTATACGGTGGAAGAGGCGCATGAGGTGGCCGACGCCATCGAGCGGCAGGCTTGGGACGAATTGCCGGGCGAGCTGGGGGATCTGCTGCTGCAAGTGGTCTTCCACGCGCAAATGGCGGAAGAATCAGGGCTTTTCGCCTTCGACGATGTCGCCCGCGCCATCTCGGACAAGATGCTTGCCCGCCATCCGCATGTGTTCGGGCAGGAAAGCCGCGACAAGTCGGCCGAACAGCAGACGGCGGACTGGGAAAAGATCAAGGCCGCCGAACGCGCTGGCAAGGACGAAGCCCGTGTTCTCGACGGCATTGCCATGGGCCTGCCCGCCCTGACCCGCGCGGTGAAGCTGCAGAAGCGCGCCGCGCGGGTCGGCTTCGATTGGCCATCGACCGACGAGGTGGTCGCGAAGATCGCAGAAGAGGCGCAGGAGCTGGTCGAGGCCCGCGCGACCCTGACCGAGGCCGAGATCACCGAGGAATTCGGCGACCTCCTTTTCGTCATGGCGAACCTTGCGCGCCACCTGAGGGTCGATCCCGAGGCCGCGCTCCGCGCCGCCAACGCCAAGTTCACCCGTCGCTTCCGCCGCATCGAGGACTGGCTGGCCGAAGACGGTCGCCGCCCTGAGCAGTCGGACCTCGCCGAGATGGACGCGCTCTGGAACCGTGCGAAGGCAGAGGAGAAGGGCCGGGCGGACTAGTCGATCCGCGCCGCCGCCCGCATGGCCGCAGTCTGCCCGGTCTGCCAGGCGCCGTGTGCGGTCGCCTCCCAATGGAGAGAGAAGGCTTCGCCCGCGAAGATCACATCGCCCGTTTCCGCCGCGATCATCTCGCGCCGCCGGTCGGCCAGGCCCGGCTTCGCATGGCTGTAGGCACCCCGGATCAGCGGGTTCTTCAGCCAGCCCGTCACCTCGGAATGGGTCACGTCCGCCCGGATCGACGACCCGAAGGCATCGACCAGCCGCTCGACCGCCAGGTCGATCATCGCCTCCCGCCCCGCAGCAACCAGCGCCCGCGCATCGGATCCGCCGACATGCGCGATCAGGGTCGGCGTCCGGGTCGGCGCGAATTCGAAGTTCAACGGTTGCCCCTTTCCCGGATCGATCCAGCAGAACTGCGCGTCGCCGGGGTCGACCGGCAACCGACGCAGGGCGATGGCGATCTTTTCATAGGCTCCGCAAGGTACGTCGGCGATCCTGTCCAGCACGGGCTGGGCCTCCGGCGCGTCAAAGCGGATCACCCCCGCCGCCAGCACATTGGTCGACACCGTGACAATCGCCGACCGCGCCTCGATTGTCCCGGCATCGGTCACGACGCGAACCCCGTTCGGCCGCTGCTCGACCGCGGTGACCGCCGTCTTCAGCCGGATCGGCAAGCCCTTGGCCATGCGCTCGATCAGGTCGCCCAAGCCGCTGCGCACGACATAGTTCACCTCGGTATCGGCATAGTCGCCATAGCCGCTGACCGACACGTCCGCGGGGTCGCCACTCGCCATCAGTCGGGCAATGCTGCGGATGCGCGGGGCCCAGGGTCCGGACGAGGGCAGCACCGTGTCCAGTGAGGTATCCATGCCACGGGCCGCTGCATCATAGATCGCCGCGAAGGCTTCGTTCATGGCCGCCCGCGACTCGGCCATTGCCGCCGCGCTGAGCCAGTCCCCGTCAGCCCACATCAGCCCGGTGTCGATCCGGTCCTCGCGCTCGAAATCGGCGCCAAGCCGCTCGCCCCAGGGAACAAGCGGATTCACATCGGCACAATGGAACCAGTGGCAGCCCTGGTCCCACGGATCGGGCAAGGAGGTACGGTCCGTGTAGGCCCGCCCACCGACCCGGTCGGCCGCCTCGACGATCACGAAGCTTCGGCCCTGGGCCTGCAGCGCCTGTCCTGCTCCGATCCCCGCCGCACCGGCCCCGATCACAACCACGTCCACCTGCATCGCCATTCCTCCCGACTGCACGGGTACAGTGGCAGGCCCGTCGCCCTTGCGCCAGCCGACTCCCGGTCTGGACAACCCCTTCGCCTTCGGCTTTCCTCCGCCCGACATCGCAGGAGAGCCGCCATGACCACCCCCCGCAAGATCATCATCGACACCGATCCCGGGCAGGACGATGCCGTGGCGATCCTGCTGGCGCTCGCCAGCCCCGAGGACATGGAGGTGCTGGGAATCACGGCCGTCGCCGGAAACGTGCCGCTGCCGCTGACCCAGAAGAACGCACGGATCGTCTGTGAACTCGCGGGCAAGCCCGAGACCAAGGTCTTCGCCGGTTGCGACGCGCCCCTGAAGCGCAAGCTCGTCACGGCCGAGCATGTGCACGGCAAGACCGGGCTCGACGGCCCGCCGATGGCCGATCCGGTGATGCCGCTCCAGTCGCAGCACGCAGTCGATTTCATCATCCACACGCTGCGCCGCGAGCCGGCCAGGACGGTCACGCTCTGCCCGCTCGGCCCTTTGACCAACATCGCCACCGCCTTCCAGCGCGCGCCCGACATCATCGAGCGCGTGCAGGAGATCGTCCTGATGGGCGGCGCCTATTTCGAGGTCGGCAACATCACCCCGGCGGCCGAGTTCAACATCTATGTCGATCCGGAAGCCGCTGAAATCGTGTTTAAATCCGGCGCACCGATCGTCGTCATGCCGCTGGACATGACCCATCAGGCGCTGACGACGAAACCCCGCATCGACGCCTTCCGCGCCATGGGCACCGAACCTGGCCGCATGGTCGCCGCCTGGACTGACTTCTTCGAACGCTTCGACGTGGCGAAATACGGCAGCCAGGGCGCACCGCTCCACGATCCGACCGTGATCGCCTACCTGATCCGGCCCGAGCTCTTTTCCGGCCGCTTCATCAATGTCGAGATCGAAACCAAAGGCGAGTTCACATTGGGGATGACCGTGGCAGACTGGTGGGGCGTCACCGACCGGGCACCGAATGCCATGTTCATCCGCAGCGTCGATGCCGACGGCTTCTTCGACCTGCTGGCCGAAAGGATCGCCCGGCTCTGACCCTCAGGCGGGCAGGATCACGGTAAAGGTGCTGCCCTTGCCCAGCTCGCTTTCCACCCGGAACCGCCCGCGATGGCGGTTCACGATGTGCTTGACGATGGCAAGTCCCAGCCCCGTGCCGCCCTTCTCGCGCGAGCGGTGACTATCAACCCGGTAGAAGCGTTCGGTCAGGCGCGGCAGGTGGATCGGGTCAATCCCCTCACCCCGGTCGATCACTTCAATCCGCACCGCCGGCCCACGCAAGGACACGTCGCGCTCTTCCCGCGTGACGCGGATCGTGACGGTCTTGTCGGGCCCGCCATATTTCACCGCGTTTTCGATCAGGTTGTGGAACACCTGCGTCATCTGGTCGGAATCGGCGGGCACAATCACCGGTCCGGGCTCGCCCGTGATCTCGACCGTCACCCGCGACTCGTCTGTCATGCGCCGCAACGCCATCACCGCCAGTCCGAGCAGCCCGACAATGTCGATCCGTTCGGTCGGACGGACCCGCTCCATCGCCTCGACCTTCGACAGCGACAGAAGATCCTGCACCAGCCGGTTCATCCGCTCCGCCTCGCGCGACATGATGGTCAGGAAGCGGTCGCGGGCGACGGCATCCTCGCGCGCCGCCCCCTTCAGCGTCTCGATGAACCCAAGCAGCGCCGTCAGTGGTGTGCGCAGTTCGTGGCTGACATTGGCGACGAAATCCCGGCGGATCTGCCCGGCCTGCTCCAGCTCGGTCGTATCCTCGAATGCCGCGACGACGCCTTCCTCGCCCTGCCCGCCCACGGGGCTGACCGTCACGCGGAAGCTCTGCTCGCGCATCGGGCTGGTCAGGACGAGCCGCGCCAGCCCCGGCTGACGGTGGCGCAAGGTGCCTTCGATCGCGTCCAGAAGCGGCGGCTGGCGCATGGCAATGATGTAATGTCGCCCGGTAATCCCTTCGCCGAACAGCGCCGTCGCCGCCGCATTCACCCCGGCGATGCGTTCATCCCTGCCGATCAGCACCATCGGAATGGGCACTGCCTGCAGCAGCGAGAGCGTCAGGGCCGAATCCAGATCCGCCATTGTTCAGGTATCCCGGGTGTCGGGCCGCTTCAGGTGCGACCGAGAAAACACAATGTAAACGGCGACGGTGTAACGGATTTTTGACGGTCTTGCCATCGCCCTGCCCGGAGACTTAATCAGGAGGCGAGTCGTGCGTCCGATTTCGCGCATGGCGCGAACGCGTTGCGAAGGACTGCCGACAAGACATGTGCGAAGAGAGCTGCCCTGCCCGGTTTTTCACCGCCCCCGCGCCGGTGATCCCGCCAGAGGCCGTGGTTCTGTCGCTTGGCGGAAAGGCCCCAGCCGGGGTTGACCACGCGGTCTTTACCGCCTTCGCCCGGCTCGATGCCCGTCTGCTGGCGACGCTCCGCCCCGCCGTCGTGACGTTTCCCCTGATCGGCACCGATTGCGACGCAATGCAGGTGGTCGAACGGCTCGCGACGCTCGGCTATGGCGGCGTGGCCCTTGCCCTCGCCGCCGACCTTCCAGATCCGGCGATGGTCCAGCGCGAACTTCAGGCGCTGGCCCCCGAGCTGACGCTGTGCCTCGTGCTCGGGTCGCCCTGACAGCGGCCTGTCAGTCGCGAATTCCCAGGGTCGCGGCAACACCTTGCGAGAAGTCGCGCTTCAGCAGGTCAATGTCCTCGACCCCGACCGAGATCCGGAAGAACCCTTCGGAAATTCCATTCGCCGCGCGCTGCTCGACCGTCATGCCGCGGTGCGAAGTCGAGGCTGGATGCGACAGCGTCGTGCCGATATCGCCAAGCGTCGGCGCAAAGGCGATTCCCGGCATCGCCCGCACCAGCGCATTCGCCGCGTTGCGCCCGCCTTCCAGCTCGAACGAGACCATGTTGCCGCCGCGATCGCCAAGGATGGCCACGGCGCGGTTGTGGTCGGGATGGTCCGGCCGCAGCGGATAGACCGTGCGCTTGATGCCCGGCAGCCCCGCAAGGTGATCCGCCAGCGCCTTGGCATTCGCCTCGGCCCGGTCATAGCGCAGATGGAAGGTCATCAACCCGCGCTCGGCCAGCCAGCAGTCGAAGGGGCTGGGTGTCAGGCCAGTGGTCACCGAGAAATCGTAGATCGCCTTGCGGTGCCGGGCATCGCGCGTGGCAACATAGCCGAGCGTCACATCCGAATGGCCGGCCAGCAGCTTGGTCACCGAATGGATGACGATATCCGCACCATGGGCGAAGGGATGAAAGGCGCGCGGGGTCGAGAAGGTCGCATCCACTGCCAGCAGGATGCCCCGCTCGCGCGCGAGCGCGGCGATGCCGTCGATATCGGCGACCCGCAGGATCGGGTTCGACACCAGTTCCACGAGGATCAGCTTCGTCTCGGGACGCAGCGCCTTGGCGAAGGTCGCCGCATCAGTCGGGTCCGCAAGGCTTGCCGACACCCCGAAGCGTGGCAGATCCTCCCGCATCAGCCGCAGCGACCGGCCGTAAAGCTGTGATCCGCCAACGACATGGTCGCCGGCCTTCAGAAGCCCCAGCAGCACCGCCGACACCGCCGCCATCCCCGACCCGACGATCAGCCCGCCGCCACCGGCCTCGGGCGCGCCTTCCAGGGCGTCGATCTTCCGGGCCAGCGCATCGGCGTTCGGATGGCCCTCGCGCGAGTAGGTGTAGCCCTCCACCGCGCCGCCATACTGATCGTCCAGCTGGTCCGGGCTTTCGGACACGAAGACCACCGAAGGCTGGATCGGCGAGCCGAGCGGGCGGCTTACGCCTTCAGGCCAGGCTGTGCGGCGGACAAGGTTTTCCGGTATCGCGCTGTCGGTCATGGATCGGGCCTCCTTTGCGCCAGTCGTCGCATGGACGTCCCGCTTGGGCAAGCCGGGCTCAGGCCGTGGGGTTGTCGCGCCGGAAGATCCAGTCATGGTCGGGGTCGTTCTTGAACCGCCACTTGCGGATCGGACCGGCCATCACGTTCAGGTAATACATCTCGTAGCCATAGGGCGCGCCGCAGGGATGATGGCCCTTGGGCACCAGAACCACATCGTGGTTCTTCACCGCCATGGTCTCGTCCAGGCTGCCATCCTCGGTATAGACCCGCTGCAGCCCATAGCCCTGGACCGGGTTCAGGCGGTGATAGTAGGTCTCCTCGAGATAGGTCATCCGCGGGAAGTCATCCTCGTCATGCCGGTGCGGCGGGTAGGACGACCAGTTGCCCTGCGGGGTAAAGACCTCGGTGACCAGCAGGCTGTCGCACCAGTCCTGAGCTTCCATGGCGATGTTGTTGATATAACGTGTATTTGCGCCCTGTCCCCGCGGCGTCAGCGTGATCCCCTCGGGCCCGATCCGCCGCATCGGATGCCCACCCTTCCCTGGGGCCGAGCAAACGGCCAGCGTGCAGGGCGTGGACGCGACCGCCTCCCAGTCGCTGCCATTCGGCAGATAGAGGCAATGGGGCGGGGTCTTTTCGAAGACATCCATCCGCTCGCCCATCTCGCCCTGGTCGACACCGTTGACCGTGAGCCGCGCCTTGCCCTCGACCAGGACCAGGATCACCTCGCGATCGCCGGTCGCCTCCGCCGCGCGCTCGCCCGGTTGCAGCCTGTAAAGCCCGAAGCCCACATAACCCCAGCCGGCGCCGGCGGGCGTGATGTCATGGACCTTGCCGGCAGCACCCTTCGGCTTTCTCAGAAGTTCCACCGCCAAGCTCCTTCTTTCGTTCACAAATATCCTCAGGGGGAGGCTGCAGTCAGGCGGCTCGGGGGGGGGGCAGACAGCCCCCGTCCCGGCCGATCACCCTCAGCGCCGGTCGAGCCCTGCGCGGCGGGCGAAGGCCTTGAGCGACCGAAGACCCATCGACTGGTATTCGAAGGGGGTGCGCACCGAAGGATCCTGTTCCGCCTCGATTACCAGCCAGCCCTCATAACCGTGCACCGCCGCCTGCTCCAGCACCGGCACAAAGTCGACCGCGCCCTCGGCATCGCCCGGCACGGTGAAGACCCCGCGCCGCACGCCTTCGAGGAAGGACAACCCCTGCTCGCGCACCTGCGCCAGGATGTCAGGCCGGACGTTCTTGGCATGGATGTGCCGGACCCGGCCCATATGCTTTTTCGCCAGCCGCACCGGATCGCCACCGCCGAAATAGCAATGGCCGGTGTCGAGCAGCAGATGGGTATGCGGCCCCGTCTCGGCCATCAGGCGGTCGATCTCCCATTCCGCCTCGACCACGGTCCCCATGTGGTGGTGATAGACCAGCGTGATCCCTTGGCCGGCCGCGAATTTGGCGAGCGCTTCAATGCCTTGACCGAAGGCCTTCCACTGGCCCTCCGACAGCCGCGGCCGGTCGTTGACCGCGACGCCATCGTTGCCGTGGATGGCGTTCGACGTCTCGCACACGATGATGACCTTCGATCCGGTCCCCTTCAGCACGTCGAGGAAGGGCTGCATCGCCGCCTTTTCCGCCTCGACCGAATTCACCAGGAGGTTGGTCGAATGCCAGCCCGAGACGAATTTCAGCCCGCGCGCACCAAGCACGGAGTTCAGACCTTCGGCCGTGGTCGGGAATTTATGCCCCTTTTCAATGCCATCGAAGCCGATCCTTGCAGCTTCGTCCAGGCACTGCTCCAGCGTGATATGCGCGCCGAGGGTCTGGTCGTCGTCATTCGACCACGCGATCGGGTTGGTTCCGTACAGGATCATGTCTTTCTGCCTCAATCCACCAGGCGCTGCTTGCCGGTGCTCGCTTCATATTTCGCGCGGGCCGCGTTCACTTCCTTGCGGACCGAGACTTCGGGGACCGCCACATCCCACCAGGTTCCGCCTGCCTCGGTCGAGGGCCAGGGGTCGGTGTCGATCACGATCACCACCGGGCGATCGGCGGCCTTGGCGGACGCAAGTTCAACCTCCAGCGCCTTGATATCACGGGCTTTCACTGCCTTCGCCCCCATGCTGCCGGCATGGGCCACGAAGTCGATCGCAGACGGATTCACATGGTAGCTGTCGTCAAGGAGGTTGTTGAAACCCGCCCCGCCGGTGCCTTTCTGCAGCCGGTTGATGCAGCCATAGCCGCGGTTGTCGGTGACGACCACGGTAAACGGCACCCCCATCATCACCGCCGTCGCAAGTTCCGAGTTCGCCATCATGTAGCTGCCGTCGCCTACCATGCAGATCACATCGGCCTCGGGCCGGGCCATCTTGATGCCGAGCGCGCCGGCGATCTCGTAGCCCATGCAGGAGAAGCCGTATTCCATGTGATAGCCGCCGGGCGTGGCATCCCAGATCTTGTGCAGCTCGCCCGGCATGGTCCCGGCGGCCCCCATGACGACAGTCTCCGGTCCCGCCGCGCGGTTGACCGCGCCGATCACCTGCGCGTCGCTCGGCAGGGCATTGCCGGGCTTTGGCGCGGCCTTGACGGCGGACGTGGCCGCGAACCAGTCCTTGCGCAGGGTCTGATCCGGCTTGGTGTAGCGGTGATTTCCCAAAGCCTTGTCAATGAGTTCCAGCGCAACCTTCGCGTCCGCAACAAGGCTGATCGCCCCATGTTTGGCCGCATCGTAAGCCTGCACGTTGATCGACAGGATTCGCCGCTTCGGGTTCTTGAACAGCGACCAGGAGCCGGTGGTGAAATCCTGGAACCTTGTGCCGAGACCGATCACCAGATCCGCCGCCTCGCAGACGATATTGGCGCTCGATGCGCCGGTAACGCCCACGGGGCCGAAGTTCAGCGGATGGTCGAAGCCCATCACCGACTTGCCGGCTTGCGTCTCGACCACCGGGATGTCGTGGGCGGTAGCAAACTCGGCCAAAGCCGCCTCGGCGCCGGAATAGATCACCCCGCCGCCCGCGACGATCACCGGGTGCTTCGCCGTCTTCAGCGCCGCGAGCGCCACCGCCAGTTCCTCGGCATCCGGTTCGGGCCGGCGGATCCGCCAGACCTTGGGCGCAAAGAACTCCTCGGGCCAGTCATAGGCCTCGGCCTGCACGTCCTGGCAGAAGGCCAGCGTCACCGGCCCGCATTCGGCCGGGTCGGTCATAACCCGCAGCGCGCGGGGCAGCGCGGTCAGAAGCTGCTCGGGGCGCTGGATGCGGTCGAAATAGCGGCTGACAGGGCGGAAACAGTCATTGGCGCTGACCGTGCCATCGCCAAAGCTTTCGACCTGCTGCAACACCGGATCGGGCGCGCGGTTGGCAAAGACGTCGCCGGGGATCAGTAACACAGGCAGGCGGTTCACATGGGCAAGCGCCGCCGCCGTCACCATGTTCAGCGCCCCCGGCCCGATCGAGGTCGTCACCGCCATCGCCTTGCGACGTTTCATGGCCTTGGCATAGGCAATGGCGGTGTGCGTCATGGTTTGCTCGTTATGGCCGCGCCAGGTCGGCAAGACATCCCGCGCGCCATGCAGCGCCTCGCCGATGCCCGCGACGTTGCCATGCCCGAAGATGGCCCAGACGCCTTCGATGAAGCGGCCGCCCTCTTCGCATTCCTGCGCCGCCAGCCAGCGCATCATCGCCTGCGCCGCCGTGAGTCGGATCGTCGTCATGCTGCCATTCCTTTCTTGGCGCGCGCCTCGTCCCAGATCCGGCAAAGCCGCGCATAGCGTTCGGTCATCATCGCCACCGCCTCGGCATCGCTCATCGTCCCGGCCAGCCAGCCGCGCGCCGCATCGCCAAAGATGGTGCGTCCGACGGCAAAACCCTTGACCAGATCATGCCGGGCTGCGAGGGCCAGCGAGGCCGCAAGGTCCTCTTCGCCGGCGTCGAGCCCAAGGACCACGACGCCCCGCGTCCGCGGATCGTTGCGGTTGATCGCGTCGCAGGCCGCGGTCCAGGCCGCGTCCGAGGTGAAGGGTTCAAGCTTCCACCAGTCCGGGGTCACGCCGATGTCGTAGAAGCGCTGGATCACCTCGGCCGAGGTTGTATCGGTCACCGGACCGACCTTCGACGGAATGATTTCCAGAAGCATTTCCAGCCGGTTGCGGCGCGAAGCGTGGAAAAGCCGGGTCACGACGGCCTCCTGCTCGGCCTTCATCGCGGCGCTGTCGTCAGGATGGTAGAAGCACAGCACCTTGACCACATGCTCCAGCGGCCATTCCGACAACCCGCCGAAATCCGGTCCGATCTCGGGTTCCAGGGTCAGCGGTCGCGAACCGGGCCATTCCACCGGCCGACCAATCCACAGGCCGGTCCCGGCAGCCCGGTAAAGCGCCTTCCGGCCCAGACGACCGTCACACAGGATGCCGTGACCTGCCGCGCCACCCTGAACCCGCAAGGCAGCATCAAGGCACAACTCCTTGAAGGAACCTATCTTTTCTGGCGTCGCGCCGTCCATCGACTCAAGCTGCATCCGGTGGTCGAACGCGAAAACCCGCATGGTCGACCAGTCGCCATGCCGGTTGGTGGCCCAATGGACCTGCTCAAGCTCGACATCCTTGCGCAGCGCCGGGGTGGTTATGCCCCGGTTCAGGAAGAACTGCAGTTCCTCCCAACTCGGATAGGCCGGCGTGCAGCCATGACGGCTGACCGCGAAAGCCCCGCAGGCATTTGCGTATTTCAGCGCGACCGGCCAGGCCTCGCCGTCGAGCCAGCCCTTGATGAGCCCCGACATGAAGCCATCCCCGGCGCCAAGGACGTTGAACACCTCGATCGGAAAGCCCGGTCCGGTCTCGCCCTGGTCAAGGCTGTCCGGAATGGCGCCGGTAAAGGCTGCCGCGCCCATCGGACCACGCTTGCAGACCAGCGTCGCCTTCGACAGCGCCCGGACGGCGCGCAAGGCTGCGATGGTGTCGGTCGTGCCGCCAGCAATGTGGAACTCTTCCTCCGTGCCGACGATCAGGTCGAAAAGATGCAGCGTCTTCTGAAGCTTCGCCGTGACCGCCGCGCTTTCGATAAAGCGGTTCTCGCCATCGCCATGGCCCGACAGGCCCCAGAGGTTCGGGCGGTAGTCGATGTCGAGCGCGGTCTGCGCGCCATGCTTGCGCGCCAGCGACAGAGCCTTGAGCACGGCAGCCTCGGTGCGCGGATGGCTGAGATGCGTGCCAGTCGCAACGACGGCACGCGCCTCGGCGATGAAGCCTTCGTCGATGTCGGCCTCGCAAAGCGCCATGTCGGCACAGTTCTCGCGGTAGAAGATCAGCGGGAACTGCTTTTCGTCGCGGATGCCCAGGATCACCAGGGCAGTCAGCCGCTCGGGGTCGGTGATGACCCCGCGGACATCCACGCCTTCGCGGACAAGTTCCTCGCGCAGGAAGCGGCCCATATGCTCGTCCCCGACCCGGGTGATGAGCGCGGATTTCAGGCCAAGCCGCGCCGTGCCGGTCGCCATGTTGGTGGGCGAACCGCCGACATATTTCTGGAACGACCCCATATCCTCGAGCCGACCGCCAACCTGCGCGCCATAAAGGTCGACCGAAGAACGGCCGATGGTGATGACGTCGAGCGTCTTCATGCGCTACTCTCCCCCCGTCAGGCGCCCCCGCTTGCGCCGGAGACTCACAGCCGCGATGCGGTTTTGGAATATTTATTCCATTCCGGGGCGGCAGGAAAGGGTTTTCTTCAGGATCGCGCGCATCCGCGTCAGCCGCGCGCCGTCCCGACGGCCACGGCCAAGGACAAAGCCATTGCGATCGTTGCCGAAAGCGATCGGAAGGCACCGAAGTCAACCTCGGGAACAGTCAGGACAGCGTCGGACTGGCGCGCGAGCGGGCTGGTCAGCTGATCCGTCATCGCCACGACCGGCAGGCCGCGGTCGCGGGCATCCTGGGCCAGCGTCAGGGTTTCCTCGGAATAGGGGGCAAAGGTGATGGCCAGCATCGCGTCACCGGGGCGAAGCGCATAGCGGTGGTCAAGCTTGCCCACCGCATCGTGCAACATCGCCGGAACCTGCATCTTCTCAAAGACATAGACCATGTAGAACGCCACGGGAAAGGCGCGCCGCATGCCCACGACATGGACCGTGTCGGCCTTTGCCAGCAGGGACACGGCCGCATCGAGCGCCGCCTCGTCCAGCGATTTCGCCAGCACCTCGAGCGACAGGCGCCCGGCCTCGACAAACTCGGCCACCAGTGCGCCGGGGCTGCCCGCCCCGTTTTCCTTCAGATTTCGCAGTCGGGTCGAGTAATCTGGCCAGCCGGGCACATAGGCCTCGCGAAACAGCTTCTGCATCTCGGAAAAGCCGGAAAAACCCATGATCTGGCAGAAGCGCATCAGCGCCGAGGGCGGAACATCGGCGCCCGCCGCCAGATCGGCCACGGTCGAGACGGCGATCCGGTCGGTATGCGCGGCAATGAAGTCGGCGCACTGACGCAGCCGTTTCGGCAGCGTATCGGTGATCATGGCAAGCCGGTCGCGGAACTCCTCGACCGTTGCGGGGGCAGAAAGGCGCGTGGTGGCGTCCATGCGAATGTCCTTGACAGCGACCCTTGCGATCAGGCTACCAGCATGGAAAAAATATTCCAACTGGAAAGCATGCAAGCGGAGAGGCAGAGGTGAAGATGGGATCTGTGGGTGTCGGCCTGATCGGAACGGGTTTCATGGGCAAGACCCATGCCCTGGCCTGGCGGAATGTCAAGGCGGTGATGGGCCGCGATCTGGGCACGATGCCTGACGTTCGCCTTGAGGTTCTTTGCGATACGCCCGCCGACCGCGCGGCAGCCTTCGCCGACCAGTTCGGCTTTGCTCGGGGCACGGACAGCTGGCAGGCGCTTGTCGAAGATCCCGCCGTCGATGTCGTGTCGATCACCACGCCCAACCAGATGCACCACCCGATCGCCCTGGCGGCGCTCAAGGCAGGCAAGCATGTCTGGTGCGAAAAGCCGATGGCGCTCACCCTGGAGCAGGCCGAGGAGATGGAAGCGGCCGCGCGCCGGTCGGGCGTCGTGACGATGGTCGGCTACAATTACCTGCGCAATCCGGCGATCACCCATGCGCAGCGGCTGGTCGCCGCCGGCACCATCGGCCGGCTGGTGCAGTTCCGCGGTTGGGTGGACGAGGATTACCAGGCCGATCCGACCCTGCCCTGGACGTGGCGCGCCCGGATCGAGGAGGCGGGGCTTGGCGCGCTTGGCGACATCGGCAGCCACCTGGTCAGCTTTGCCCATGCGCTGATGGGACCGGTCGAGAGCCTTGTCGCCGACATGCAGGTGATCCACGAAACCCGCACCCTGCCCGACGGCTCCGGCCGCCGCCCGGTCGAGACCGAGGATGCGGCTTCGGTCCTGTTGCGCTTCGCAAGCGGGGCCCAGGGATCGATGGTGATCTCGCGTTCGGCCTGGGGGCGCAAATCGCGGCTCGGGTTCGAATTGCACGGAACGGAGGGCATGATCGTCTTCGATCAGGAGCGGATGAACGAGCTCCAGCTCTATCAGAACATGGGGCCGAAGGCGGAACAGGGTTTCAAGACCATCCTGACCGGACCGGCGCATCCGCCCTACGGCCAGTTCTGCCCGGCCCCCGGCCATCAGTTGGGGTTCAACGACCTGAAGGTGATCGAATGTGCCGATCTTCTCCGGGCGATCGGCGGCGGAGTACCGGCGCATCCCGATTTCACCGATGCCCTGGCGATCGAGCGGGTCATCCACGGCATGGCCCGCAGTGCCCGCGAAGGTCGGCGGGTCTCGCCCCAGGCCTGACCACCTCTGAGTCGTGGTCGCGGGGGATGGGGTTACGCCCTGCCCCGCGCCGATTGCCGAGCTTACGCCACGCGGGTCCGGAAGCCGCAGCCCGGAAAGAGCGCGCGGCCTCGCTCCAGCACAACGGCGGCAGCTCTCCTTGCACCCGGAGGCGGCCGTCGATCCGCCCCCGGCGTCAATGCACCAGTTGCCCCTGGACCGTGCTGGTCAGGTCGGCGAGCGAGAAGGGTTTCGGCAGGAAGACCGATCCGGCGATCTGGTCGCGACGGTCTGCGAAACTGTCCTCGGCATAGCCCGACATGAAGACCACGCGGGCCTTTGGCCGCTGTTCGAGCGCCTTCATTACCCAGCTTGGCCCGTCCATGCCGGGCATGACCACATCGGTCACGAAGATGTCGACCTGGACCGACCTGTCTTCCAGCAGCTTCAGCGCGGCCTCGGCATTTTCCGCCTCGAGAACCGTGAAGCCCTTGAGCCGCAGGGCGCGCGAGGCAACAGCGCGCACCGGCGGCTCGTCCTCGACCAGAAGGACCACGCCATCCTCGGGCCGCAGGGCGGGCGGCGGCGGAGCGAAGTCCCGCGGACGGGCCCGCAGCGGCGGCAGCATCGGGATGGTCATGGCTTCGGGTTCGGGCTCCTGTTCAAGGAAATACAGCTGGAACTCCGTCCCCTGCCCCGGTTCGCTGTCGACGAAGATGTAGCCGCCGGTCTGCTTGACGAAGCCATAGGTCATCGACAGGCCAAGGCCGGTGCCCTCGCCCGGCCGCTTGGTGGTGAAGAACGGGTCGAAGATGCGGCCGCGCAGATCTTGCGGGATCCCGGTTCCGGTATCGCTGACCGTGATGACCGCATAGGTCCCCGGCGGCATGACCGCGCCGTCGCGCTGGATCTCGGCATCCAGGACCCGCCGTTCGGTGCGGATGCGGATCGTTCCGCCCGACGGCATGGCATCCCGGGCGTTGACCACGAGGTTGATGATCGCCTGCTCCAGTTGCTGGCGGTCCGAGCGGATAAAGCCGACATCGGGTGCATGGCGCAGTTCAAGTCGAACCTTCTCTCCCACCAGCCGGTTCAGCAGGTGGGTCAGGTCCGACAGGACCTCCTGCAGGTCGGTGGGTTCAAGCTGCAGCGTCTGCTTGCGGGAAAAGGCGAGCAGCTTACCCACCAGCGCGGCAGCCCGATTTGCGTTCTGACTGATCTGGACAAGGTCGGCATATTCCAGCTCTTCCGGCCGGTGGCGCAGCAGGAGAAGGTCGCAATGGCCTGAGATCGCCGTCAGCAGGTTGTTGAAATCATGGGCGATCCCGCCGGCCAGTTGGCCGATGGCCTGCATCTTCTGGCTTTGCGTGAACTGCGCCTCAAGCGACTTGAACTCGGTCGCGTCGTGGAGGACCGCCAGCACCTCGGCGCGGTCGCCGTCGACAACGCGGCGGAGCGTCACCTGCACGAAACGGTCGGCGTCGGAATTGCGCAAACGCAGGACCTCGGTTCCACCCGGCACACGTTCGGCCAGCACGTCGCGAGTCCAGTCCGACAAGGACCGCCCCAGCCCCTCCAGAAGCTCCGGCAGGCGCAGGTTCCCTTCCCCGGGCCAGCGCAGAAGGTCGCGCGCCGCAAGATTGGCAGATCGCACCAGCGCCGAGCCGTCCAGCCGCAGCAACGCGACCGGCAGGTGTTCGAAATCGGATCTCGGCGCGGGACCGCTGGCCTGCTGTCCGACGGGCAGCAGGTAGATTTCCCGCCGCTCGCCCGCGCCTTCCAGCTCGGCCACCAGCGCCCGCACCGGGCCTTCGGGGGTGGAGATGACTACCTCCTCGCCCGAGCGGATGTCTGGCGAGGTGAAGATCCGGTCCAACTGCCTGACCCGGCTGCCAAGAAGCCGGCGCATCGCCTCGTTCATGAACAGAACGACGCCGGCCTTGTTCGCGACCAGCATCGGCAGGCTCAGCGTCTCCGCCCCCCTGCCGGGGGTGGCGCGTTCCAGCATTTCCTCCAGCCGCCAGAGAAACCGCGTTTCGTCCAGACGATGCACCGACAGGCGGGTATGGCCGCGGCGCGTCACCACATCTTCGCGCGAGGCCCCCGTGGCACGGGCGCGGCTTTGCAGGCGATAGAGCAGCGCGCCGGGCGAGACGAAATGATCGCCAAGCGCGGCGGCAAGGCTGTCGACCGCGCCTTCGCCGAACCGGCTTCGGGCCGCGGTATTGCGATACAGAACCGCCCCTTCGACATCGGTGGCGAAACAAGGCGCCGCATCCTGTTCCACCAGCCGGGCGATCTGCATCACCTCGCTCGCCTGACGCCGTTTCGCCTGCCAGTCGAGCGCCCGCAATCCGATCGCCAGCAGACAGAAGGTGAAGGTCGCGGCCCCGGCAACCAGCCGGACCACGCCCGGACCCGCGGCCACGGCAAGGGCCATCGTCGCGGCGGCCAGAACCACAAGAAGCCAGGCCCGGGGCGCCAGCCGCGCCAGGCCGCGCCGCGGCGCGGCCCCTTCGCCATCCGATGCAGCGACTGTCACCGATGCCCCCTGAAACAGATTCGACCCCTCTGATTGGCAGGGAAAAGCGTTAAGTCGCATTTAATCGCAGCCGGGCCCGCCGCGCCACAACCAAACGGCGATTTACTGCCTTTTCAGCACGGAAAGGTAGAACCCATCGCCGCCATCCAGCGGCGTCAGCCGTCGTTCCGTGACACGGTGCCAGTCGGGATGCCGTTGCAGGAATCCTTCGACCTGCACGGAATTCTCCTCGTCGAGCACCGAGCAGGTGGCGTAGGCCAGGCTGCCCCCGGCGGCAACCAGTGCCGAGGCGCGGTCCAGGATGCCGGCCTGGATGCCCACAAGCTGCGCCAGCCGTGCCTCGGTGAAGGTCCACTTCGCCTCGGGCGCGCGGCGCCAGCTGCCGGAGCCGGAACAGGGCACGTCGATCAGGACCAGATCGAACGGCGCCTCGCGGTCGACGGCCTTCCCCTCGAGCAGCGTTACCTTCGCCCCGGCGCGGGAGGCGCGTTCGGGCAGGTCGCGCAGGCGGCGAGGGTCGATGTCATGCGCCCAGAGCCGAAGCCGTGCCTGCGCGGCCATGGCCAGCGTCTTGCCGCCTCCGCCCGCGCAATAGTCGAGCACCCGCTGCCCGTCGCGCAGGGGCAGCGCCTCGACCACCGCCTGCGAGGCGGCATCCTGCAACTCGACGATACCGCTCGCAAAGGCTTGCGATGACTGGATTTTCCGGGCGTTCGCGGTCACTTCCAGCGCCGAGTCCGCCAGGGGGTGCGGCACAGCTACGATCCCGTCCTCGGCCAGCGCGGCGATGGCCTGATCTCGGGTCGCCTGCAAGCGGTTGACCCGCAGGAAGACCGGGGCGCGATGGCGAAGCTTCTCCATGACCGCCGGAAAGTCGTGGCCGAGGCTGCGCTCCAGGCGCGGCGCAAGCCAGTCTGGGCAGTCGAGCGCCACGAGCCCGTCGGGGGCTGGCGGCGCGTTCCGCTCGGCCTCGGTCAGCGGCGCCGGTGCGTGGCCCTCGCCGGTGAAGATCGCGTCCGGATCGGAACCGGCGGCGCGCAGGCCGCCGAGGATCAGCCCCCGGCCAGTCCCGGCACCGCCAAGCGCCGCGAAGGACCGCCGGCAGCGGAGCGCGTCGAAGACCAGATCGCGGATGGCGTTTCGGTCCCCCGATCCGGCAAAGCGGCTGGCGCGGGCCCAATTGGTCAGCGTCTGCTCGGCCGGGGCGCCTGCAAGGATGCGGTCGAGGATCTCGATCGCGGCGGCGGCACGGGCGGCGGGGGTCATGCTGGCCTCCGGAAAGAGGTGAAGAAACGGTCGCAACCCATTGTCAGATCAGCCATCCTTCATCTCTTGAACGGTATTGCCGCCATCGACGACCAGCACGCTTCCATTGACGTAGCTTGCCCCTTCGCTTGCAAGGAAGGCCACGCAAGCCGCCACCTCATCGGCGGTGCCTGCCCGACCGGGGGGCGTGGCGCGCGCGGCGCGGGCCTCGTCCTCGGTCTGGGCGGCAGTGGCGATCCAGCCCGGCGCGACGGCATTGACCGTCACGCCCCGACCTCCGACCTCGAGCGCAAGGGTCCGGGTCAGGCCGGTCATCCCGGCCTTGGCGGCGGCATAGGCGGAGTTGCCGGCAATCGAGGTGACCGGCCCGGTCACCGACGCCATCATCACCACCCGCCCCCAACCGGCAGCAACCATCCCCGGCAGGAAGGCGCGCGTCACCCGGACTGCCGTGCCAAGGCTCACGTCGAGGGTGGCGAACCACTCCGACATCGGCTGCTCTAGGAAATCGGCCCAGGGTGCGGGCGCGCCGACCGACCCCATGCCGGCGTTGTTCACGAGGATGTCGATCGCGCCGACCTCGACCGCCAGACGGGCCACATCACCGTCTCGCGTCAGGTCGGCGACGTGGCCGCTTGCCGAATGGCCAAGCGCCCGCAACTCTTCGACGCGGTCGTGGATGCGGGACGTGGTCGATGCCAGCGCGACGTGATGGCCCTGCCGTACAAGCCAACGGGCGCAGGCAAAGCCGATGCCCTCGGCCGCCCCGGCGCCGGTCACCAGAACCCGGCGGCGAATGCGCTCGTCCTGCATCGCAAGCCTCTCCTGTCGCTGCGGTCGCGGTCCATCCGCCCCTTCGCAGGCGGTTTAGCCCCCCGCCGGGTCGATTGTCCATGCAGGCCCATGCGGTTGTCAGCCGAGCGAAACGGCCTAGGATTGAACGTGTCCCCGCCCGGAGCGCCGATGTCCCTTTCCCCCCAACTCGACCTGTCGGCCGCACGACTGTCGGTCGTCCTGAATGCCGCCTCGGGGCGCAAGGACGCGCTCGCCAAGGAGCGGATGATCCGCGAGCGGCTGGAGCCTGCGGTGCAGAGCTTCACCGTCCATGCGGCGCGGAAGGGCAGTGCCATTCTGGGCGCCGCGCGCGAGGCGCTGGGCGATGGCGCGGATATCGTCGTGGCGCTTGGCGGCGATGGCACGCAATCGGCCGTCGCCGGAGTTCTGGCCGGAAGCGGAAAGGTGATGGCAGTCCTGCCCGGCGGAACCTTCAACTACTTTGCCCGTGGCCTAGGTGTCGGCGAGACGCTGGAGGCCGCGCTTGACACGATCCTTTCCGGGCAGGTTGCAACCATCGATCTGGGCGAGGTGAATGGCCGGCTGTTCCTGAACAATGCGAGCTTCGGCATCTATCCCGAAATCCTCGAACGGCGTGAGGCCGTTTACAAGCGGTGGGGCCGCAGCCGCATCGCGGCCTATTGGTCAGTGCTTCTGGCCCTGCGCGACCTGCGCGACCCCATGCACCTTGCCCTGACTGTCGGAGACGAGACCCGCCACATCCACACGCCGCTCGCCTTCGCGGCGCGCAGTCCCTATCAGCTCGAGGCGCTTGGCCTCGATGGAGCCGAGGCGGTGCGCGCAGGGCATTTCGCGCTGTTCCTTGTCAAGGGGCAGCGCCCGGTGGAGTTGATGCTGGCCGCGATCCGGCTGGCTTTCGGCACCATCTCGCGCGGGCAGGATTTCGAACTGGTCATCGCCGATGATCTGATCATCGACACGCGCCACCCGACCCGCCTTGTCGCCTTCGATGGCGAAAAGGCCCGTCTGACCGGCCCCTTCCACCTGCAAATGCACCGCGATGCCCTGTCGGTGATCGTCCCGGCAACGAAGACGACATGACCCGGCTTGTCCACCTGACCGACCTGCATTTCGGGCTGGAACGGGACGATCTGATCGCACCCCTGCGCCGGGCGATCACAACCTGCCTGCCCGATTTCGTCGTGGTCTCGGGTGACCTCACGCACCGGGCGCGCCACGGCCAGTTCCAGCGCGCCATGGCGTTCCTGCACGGGCTCGGGCTGCCGTTCCTGGTCATTCCGGGCAACCATGACGTCCCGCTTTTCAATGTCGCTGCCCGGATTTTCGCCCCGTTCCGCAGCTACCGCGCCGGGGCCTCGCCCGACCTTGCCCCCGTCGCCGAGGTCGGCCCCCTGCGCCTTTACGGCACCAACACCGCCGATCCCTGGCGTTGGCGGCGCGGCCGCCTGCGACGGGCTGAGATCGACCGCATTCTTCGGACGGCGCGCGCCGCACCTCCCGGGGCGATCAACATCCTCGTCTGTCATCACCCGCTCGAGGAGCCGCCCGGTTTCGACCGCGGAGAAACCCGCGGGGCCCGCGGCGCCCTGCCCGCCCTGGCCGAAGCCGGAATCCGGATCGTCCTGTCCGGGCACCTCCACCATTGGTCGATCGGCCTTGGCATCGGGCCGGACAGGCCGCGTCCGCTCTTCCAACTGCAGGCCGGCACCGCACTATGCGCCCGCGAGGATGAAAGGGATCACGGTTTCGCGGTGCTGGATGTCGAAGGGCCGCTCCTGACCGTGACCCCCTGGATCCATGATGGGGTCGCAGGGGCCTTCACTGAGCGCCCGCAGCAGGCTTTCTCGTTTCACGACGGGCTCTGGCACTCGTCCGCCAGGACCGGCGGAGGCTGATCTTCGCAGCGGGGAAGGAAAGCGCGGAGACTGCAGGCGAAACGGCGCAGACAGGGCTAGGCTCAGGCGGTCGTCTGGCGTGGTTTCGGCGCGGCGATGCCCTGCTTCAGCTTCGTGGGCGCCGTGCCATACCGCGCGCGGAAGCTTTTCGAGAAATGCGCGACCGAGTCGTAGCCGCAGGCCATCGCGACCTCCTGCAGCGTCAGGTCGGTCGTGCTGAGCAGGTTGCGCCCCCGGTCCAGACGCAGACCGCGATAGAAATGCCCCGGCGTCTGGCCGACCGCATTGCGGAACAGCCGTTCGAGATGCCGGCGGCAATAGCCGGTCGCCGCCGCCAGTTCGTCCATCGGCAGCGGATCCTCGATATGGCGGTTCATCAGGGTGATGGACGCAATCAGCACCGGATTGCGCGAAGACATCAGCGCGGCCAGTGAGCTGCGCTGTTCCGGTTCAGCCCCCGACATTACCGTGCGCAGGCACATCTCGGACACCATCGCCGCGAAGTCGGTGCCGTGATCCGAAGCGATGATCGACAGCATCATGTCGGTCGAGGCCGCCCCGCCACCGCAGGTCAACACCCGCCCGTCCGTCTCGAACCGGTTGAGCGTCGGCACGAGGTTGCGGAAGGTCTCGACGAAACCCGGCTGGTTTTCCCAATGCAGGGTAAAGCGGCCATCGCGGACGATGCCGGCCTTGGCCAAGGCGAAGGCCCCGGTGCAGATCCCGCCGACGGTGCCGCCGAAGCGGTGGTGGCGCTTGATGGCCGCGACCACGCCCGCTGCCGCGGCCGCCATCGGCGGATTGCCGGCACAGACGAAGAGGTGGCTGTCCTTGTCGGGCTGGCCAAGCGTCCCGTCGACCGCGACCGCGATGCCGGAGGAACTGACGACCGGCGCGCCATCTTCCGACACGACGCGCCAACTGTAGAGCGGCGCCTGCGACAGCTGGTTGGCGATGCGCAACGGCTCGACTGCCGAGGCAAAGGCGAGAAGCGTGAAACCCGGCACAAGGACGAACTGATAATCGCGGGTCGGGCCGGGCTCGGGCGCCGGAAAATAGGCGGCACCGATCGGAACAACGGGCGAGCTGTTGGTCAAGGGATGCGTCTCCACCGGCCAGAGGGCGCAGCTATTCCAGCGCTCCCGGGGCGAAGCGGTCAAGCGGCAACTTTGGCAATCCGCCGCCCCATCTCATCGGGGCGGCGCCGGTCACCTGAGTCAGCCCAGCCGATAGTTGGGGCTTTCCCGGGTGATCTGCACGTCGTGGACGTGGCTTTCCTTCAGCCCCGCGCCGGTGATCCGCACGAATTCGCAGTTGCGCCGCATCTCGGCGATGGTGCCGTTCCCGGTATAGCCCATGGCCGCCCTTAGACCGCCGACAAGCTGATGGATCACCGCCGCCGCCGACCCCTTGTAGGGCACCTGCCCCTCGATCCCTTCCGGCACCAGCTTGTCGCTTGCCGCATCCTTCTGGAAATAGCGGTCGGCCGAGCCGCGTGCCATCGCGCCGAGGCTGCCCATGCCGCGGTAGGACTTGAAGCTGCGGCCCTGGTAAAGGATCACCTCGCCCGGGCTTTCATCCGTCCCCGCGATGGCCGAGCCGACCATCGCGCAGGAGGCGCCGGCGGCGATCGCCTTGGCGAAATCGCCCGAATACTTGATCCCGCCATCGGCGATGACCGGGATATCCCCCGCAGCGCCCGCCGCATCCATGATCGCGGTCAGTTGCGGCACGCCCACGCCGGCCACGATCCGCGTCGTGCAGATCGAGCCCGGCCCGATCCCGACCTTGACCGCATCAGCCCCGGCGGCGATCAGCGCCCGCGTAGCCTCGGCAGTGGCGACGTTGCCCGCGACCACCTGCACCGCGTTCGACAGCGCCTTGATCCGCTCGACGGCCTTGGCCACGCCCTCGGAATGGCCATGCGCGGTGTCGATGACCACCATGTCCACGCCCGCCTCGATCAGCGCCTTCGACCGCTCGAAGCCGGCATCGCCCACGGTCGAGGCCGCGGCGACGCGCAGCCGTCCCAGTTCATCCTTGCAGGCATGCGGGTTCAGCACCGATTTCTCGGTGTCCTTGAGCGTGAGAAGACCCGTGAGTTTCCCCTGCCCGTCCGTCACCAGAAGCTTCTCGATCCGGCGCGCCTTCATCAGGTTGATCGCCTCTTCGCGATCGACCGGCTCGCGCAGCATGGCGAGGTCCTTGGACGACATCATCACCCGGACCGGCGTCCGGTCGTCGGAGGCAAAGCGCATGTCGCGGTTGGTCACGATCCCTACGACCCGGCCCAGTTCGTCAACCACGGGAAATCCGGTGACGTTGTAGCGCTCCTGCAGGATCTTCGCGTCGGCGAGCGTCTGGTCCGGGGTCAGCGTGATCGGCGCATAGACGATGCCGGATTCGAACCGCTTCACCCGCCGCACTTCCGCCGCCTGCTGTTCGGTGTTGAGGTTGCGGTGGATCACCCCGATCCCGCCCGCCTGCGCCATGGCGATGGCCATGCGCCCTTCCGTCACCGTGTCCATCGCGCTCGACAGCAGCGGAATGGTCATGCGGATGGACTTGGTGACATAGGTCGACGTGTCGGCATCCGAAGGCAGCACGCTCGAGGCAGCCGGAACCAGCAGAACGTCGTCAAAGGTGAGAGCCTCGCGAATCTCCATGAGAGCCTCCTTGGCGTCAGGATGGGGAGTGTTCGTTTGGCGGTTCCCTGTTTCACGGGGAAGCCGGGAAGGCAAGGGCGAAAACGGCCCCTCTTGCAGGTCCGCCCCCAAAGTGATGAGGATCACCGCCAAATCTGCACAAGGTCTGCCCATGCGCGTCGCCATCGTCGAAAACACGAAGATCACCCATCACGGCCAGGTCGGCGTCGCCCTGCACGAGGCCGGCGCCCTGATCCATCAGTTCCGGCCCTGGTTCGACGGTGGCCTGCCCGACCTCGCGAGCGGCGACTACGATGCGCTGGTGGTCTTCGGCGGCGAGCAGTCGGCGCTGGACGACGACATCCACCCCTACCTGCCCGCCCTCGCCCGGGTGATCCGCGCCTTTGGCGAGGCCGACAAGCCGGTCCTTGGCATCTGCCTTGGCAGCCAGCTCATGGCGCGGGCCTGGGGCGGCGAGAACCACCTGGCCATCGCCCGCGAATTCGGCTGGTGCGACGTGTCACTGACCGAGGCCGGCCGCGCCGATCCGGTGCTCTCCGCCGCGCCGGCCGAATTCCCGATCTTCCAGTGGCACAGCGACACCTTCACCCTGCCTCCTGAAGCGACCCTCCTTGCCACCGGCGACATCGCCCGCAACCAGGCCTTCCGCATCGGCCGCGCCAGCTACGCCACCCAGTTCCATTTCGAGGCGAACCGCGCCGTCGTCGCCGACTGGACCCGCGAATTCCCCGACCTGACCGAGGCGCTGCATCCCGGCTGGATCTCGGCCCATCCCCGCCTCGCCACCACCCGCGGGGCTTCGGCCGATGCTGCAGGTCTTGCCCTTGCCCGCGCCTGGGTTGCCCTGATCTGAGGCCACCGCGCCGACCGCCGCGACCGACCGGCACTCCGAGACGGCCGCGCCTCCCCGCGCCGGTCCCTTGGAGTTCTCCTGGCGAAATACCCCGGGGGTGAGCCCCGGACCCGTCCGGGGCGAGGGGGCAGCGCCCCCTCGACTGCGCCGCAGCCCTAGGCTTCGGCCGCGTTGGTCTTCGCCGCAAGGCTGCCCTTGGCCCAGTCCTTCAGGATGCGCCACAGGATTGGAAAGATCACGAAGGTCACGCCGACTAGCAGGACGCCTCCGGCCGCGTGGCCCGGCACCAGCCCCAGCACCAGCCGCGAGAAGGCGGCGAGCGGAAAGGTGAAAGCCCCCCAGAGCGCGCTGAACCCCGCCGCCAGAAGCCATTTCCCGGACACCGCAAGCGCGACCAGCAGCGTGACCGCGAGCGCGGCAAAGACCAGCGCCACCTCCTGCCAGCCGAACCCGAGCGCGACCACGCCGAAAAGGCTCAGCGGCGCGAGATGGATCGCCAGCAGCGGACGCAGGGGGGCCGGCGGGATGCGGGTCACGATCTGACGCAGGCTTGTCGCCCAGATCCCGGCCGCCACCGGCAGCGTCAGCCAGAAGATCACCTCTGCCAGCCCCTCGAGCCCCAGCATCAGCGCCGCCACGGCCCCCAGGATCGGCCCGACGAAGGTCAGGTGCCAGACCGGCGTCACCTCGCGCTGCGCCGCCGGGCCGGTCGCAAGCTTCACCACGGTCGCAAGGATCAGCGCCAGATGCAGGATCAGCCCGCCGATCAGGACCGCGCGCGCCGTCGCGCCGCCATAGGGCGCCAGCACCATGGCGATCTGGTATAGGGTCATCACCAGCGCGGCGATCCCCGCCCGCCCCGGCAGGATCGCCAGATCCTCGACCAGCACAGCCGGCCGCCGCGCGACCTTGACCGCATAGGCAAGGACCGCAAACAGCCACAGAAGCGTCAGCGCCCCGAGCAACATTTCGGCCAGGCCATCGGGCAGGCCGAACATCCAGCCGCTCTGCCGCCAGACGAGGCCGACGCCAAGCGCGCCGAGGATCGGCGGAAAGATCGCCGGCGGCACCCGCCGGAACAGCCCGGGCTTCGGCTTCGGGCGCAGGGGTGGCGGCGGCGGGAAAAATCTGCGGGGCGGGGTCTGTTCGGTCATGGCGCGGGTCTCCGGCCGCGCTTGTCTCACGTCGCAGCAGGTCCGGCAACTGTGCGCGCCAGGCCGTGACACCGGGCCGCGCCCCGGCATCGCGCCTTGACCCATGCTCAGCCCGAGGTCCGCGGCAGCAGCGGCGACGGGGGCTCGATGCCCCCGCCGACGCTTCCCCGGTCAAAGGAGGATCGGGAACCAGTCCTCGCGCAGGCGCTGCCCCGCCACCATCCCGTGCCCCGGATAGGGCGGCGAGGTGCGGCCCGGCCGCTCGACATAGCGCGCGTCATCGCCGAGGAGCCGAAGCGAGAAGGCCCGGCGGCGCGTGCCGGCCTCGTTCCCCCGCGCCCCGTGCAGGGTGCGGTAGTCGAAGGCCACCGCGTCGCCCGGCTCCATCTGCCATTCCATCACCGTCATCCCCTCGGCATCCGGATCGGGGACCGGCATGTACTTGTCCGGGTCCGGATAGAACGAGGTGTCCGACAGCCAGCGCTTCGGTAGCACCTCCTTCGGCCAGCGATGCGATCCGGCGACACAGCGGAGCGATGCCTCGCGCACCGGATCGACCGGCGACCAGAAGCTGACCGTCTGCTGCCCCTCGACGAAGTAATAGGGCCCGTCCTGGTGCCAGGGCGTCGGCTTCGAGGTGCCCGGCTCCTTCACCAGCACATGGTCGTGGAACATCTGTACATGGGTCGAGCGCATCAGCTTCGCCGCGACCGCCGCAGCCTCGCTTTCGCGGATCACGCGCTGGAATTCCGGGATGCGCTCCCAATTGCAATAATCGTCGAAGAAGCGTCCCGGCTCGCCGGGCTTCAGGTTCTCTGCGGCATAGGGGCCGGGTTCGGCCATGTTGCGCTCTATCCCGGCGCGGATCACGTCCACCCAGTCGGCCCACAGCCCCTTGATCAGCACGACCCCGTCGCGCTGGTAGGTTTCAACCATCTCTTCCGTCACCTGGACCATCTGCATTCCCTTTCCTGTTGGAGCCGAGAATGGCATCGGCTAGACATAATTTCCAATAATAGCTCTAAATCTCACCCATAACGCCATGTTATCCGTCACCCTTCGCCAGCTCGAATATGCCACGGCAGTCGCAACGCATGGCGGCGTTACCGCTGCCGCTGCAGCGCTTCACGTCAGCCAGCCGGCCTTGTCCGTGGCGCTCGCGCAGCTCGAGACGGTTCTGGGAAAGCCGCTGTTCCTGCGCCGGGGCGGCCGGATGGTCCCGACCTCGTTCGGCACGGCCTGGCTCGAGCAGGCGGCGGCGCAGTTGGCCGCGCTCGACCGGCTGATGCAGGGCGAGGACAACATGCGCAGCCCGGTGCGGCTGGCGGTGTTCGAGGATCTCGCCCCTGGCCTTCTCGCGCCGCTCCTGGCAAGGATCCTGGCCGACCTGCAGGATCTGGTGGTCGAACCCGCGGTGATCGGGTTTGAAGCCCTCGCCCAGGCCTTGCACCGCGGCGAGATCGACCTTGCCGTGACATGGGATCTTGGCCTGCCCGCCGACCTTCCGCGCGAGGTGCTGGCCCGGATTGCCCCCCATGCCGTGCTGGCCGCCGATCACCCATTGGCGGCGCAAGGGACGCTGACCCTTGCCGACCTTGCTCCCGAACCCCTCGTCCTGACCGATCAGGGCCTCAGCCTTGGCCATATGCGCGGGCTGTTTTCCTCGCGCGGGATGGCGGCGCGGATCGAGCACCGGACGGCAACGCTGGAGCTCATGCGATCCTTCGCTGCAAACGGACTCGGCGTCGGCCTGTCCTACACCGCCCCCGCCCCGGCCCTCAGCCATGACGGACGGCCGCTCGTCACCCGGCCGATCAGCGATGCCGGCACCGAGGCGATCGTGCTGGTGCGGCCGGCCGGGGCGATCCTGTCCTCGGCGGCGGTGCGGCTGGCGGCCGCCCTGCCCGCGCTGCTGTTCGGGCCCTCTGCTGCACTCCCGCTTTCCTGACGGATCCCTGATCAAGGTCATGGCGCGAACCCGGCTTCAGTGGGAAGTTCCTGCTGTTCGCCGGATCGGGGGAGGATCGGATCATGTCGGCCATCATTCTGCGCGAGCTGCGCGCCACGCCGCTCTTTGCCCTTCTGATCTTCGTGCCGATCCTGTTCCTGGCCGAGCACTTCCGCGGCGACAGTCCGACCCTATTGTTCCTTCTGTCCATCCTCGCAATCGTTCCGCTGGCCGCGCTCCTCAGCCGCTCGACCGAGGCGGTTGCCGAGCGCATCGGCGACGCCGCAGGCGGGCTGCTGAATGCGACGCTCGGCAACCTGACCGAACTGGTGATCTCGCTCGCGGCCCTGCGCGCCGGGGAATATGTGCTGGTCAAGGCCTCCATCGCCGGGGCGATCACCACCAACGCGCTATTCATGCTTGGCGGCTGCTTCCTTCTCGGAGGGCTGAAGCATCAGGTGCAGGAGTTCAACCGGGCGGGCGCTCGGCTTCAGGCGGGGATGCTGTTCCTGTCAGTGATCGCGCTGCTCGTGCCCTCGATCATCGCCCAGTCCGAAGGCGGCGCGGCCTTCTCGCAGACGCTGAGCGTCGGGCTTGCCGTGCTGCTGATCGGCACCTACGCGCTCGGGATGCTGTTCTCGCTGGTCACCCACCCACGCGAATTCGCCGGATCAGGCCATGAGCCGGCCGAGGACGCAGAGGGAGACCCCTCACACTGGTCGATCCGCACCAGCCTGATCCTGCTGGCCGTGGCGACGCTGTTCGTCGCGCTCGTCTCGGAGGTGTTCGTCGCCTCGGTACAGGAGGCGGCGGTGACGCTTGGCCTGACCCCGGCCTTCGTCGGCTTCATCGTCGTTGGCCTTGTCGGCGGGGCGGCGGAGATGGGGGCGGCCTTCTCGGCCGCGCGCAAGGATCGGCTCGACCTGTCGGTCGGCATCGCGCTTGGCAGCTCTGCCCAGATCGCGCTGTTCGTGGCGCCGGTCCTGGTGCTGATGTCCTATGTCATCGGCCCGCAACCGATGGCGCTGGATTTCTGGCCCGGCGCGGTGGTGATGATGATGATCGCCACGCTGACCGCGATCCTGAGCACCCAGGGCGGCCGGTCGGCCTGGTTCCTTGGGGTGATGATCCTGGCCGTCTACCTGGTCTTCGCGATGACCTTCTTCCTGATGCCGCCGCCCGTCTGACCCGCCGCCGGTCTGACCCGGCGGGCGCATCTCAGCGGTAAAGCAGAGACCGGCCATTGGCAAAGAGGTGGATCTTCTTCGGATCGGCGGCCAGACGCACGGTCTTGTGGCGCAGTTCAGGATGGATCCCCGGCAGCTTGGCGATGACCGGCGCGGCCTCGCCCTGCTTCTTGAAGTAGAGGATCGTCACCTCGCCAAGCGCCTCGCTGATATCGACCTCGCCGGAGAAAAGTGCCTCGCCGTCGGTCGGCACCAGATCCTCGGGCCGGACGCCGAGATTGACCTTCATGCCCCGGTCCGAGGACCGGGTCGCGATCGCCGCCCGCGCGGAGCCGCCATTCGCCAGCTTCACCAGCGTCGTCTCGCCGGTCTCGACGATCTCGCCCGGCATCAGGTTCATTGCGGGGCTGCCGATGAACTGGGCGACGAACTCGTTCTCGGGCCGCTCGTACAGTTCCAGCGGAGAGCCGACCTGGCTGATCCCTCCCCCGGCAAGTACGACGATGCGGCTGGCCAGCGTCATCGCCTCGACCTGGTCATGGGTGACGTAGATCATCGTCGAATTCGGCATCGCCTCTTTCAGCTGCGCGATCTCGATCCGGGTGGCGACACGCAGCGCGGCGTCGAGGTTCGACAGCGGCTCGTCGAAGAGATAGACCTTCGGATCGCGCACGATGGCCCGTCCGATGGCGACGCGCTGGCGCTGGCCGCCCGACAGCGCCTTGGGCAGGCGGTCGAGATAGGGCGTCAGCTGAAGGATGCGCGCGGCCTTGTCGATGGCCTTGTCGATCTCGGCCTGCGGTTTCTTCGCGATCTTCAGCGCGAAGGCCATGTTGTCGCGCACCGTCATGTGCGGATAAAGCGCGTAGGACTGGAACACCATGGCGATGCCGCGCTGCGCCGGAGGCACGTCGTTCATCCGCTCGCCGTCGATGGTGAAATCGCCGCCGGTGATCTTTTCCAGCCCCGCGATCATCCGCAGCAGCGTCGATTTCCCGCAGCCCGAGGGGCCGACGAAGACGATCAACTCGCCCGTCTTGATGTCGAGGTTGATGTCCTTGAGGACCTTCACCTCGCCATAGGCTTTCGCCACATCCTTCAGAAGCAGATTGGCCATCGTCCTCCCCTTCGCTTGCCGCTCAGGCCCGTTCCGCCAGGGCATAGCCCCAACCGCCGAGCGTCGTCCTGTTGCCCTCGACTGCAGAGCAGCCGATGTCTTCACCGATCCCGCGCCAGTTCCCCTCGGGCAGGCGCACAGTCTGCGGCGCTTCTCCAAGATTGAAGGCGCAGAAGATGGTCTTGCCCCCCTCACTGCGGGTAAAGGTGGCGAGATCGCCCTCAACCGTCACGGCCGACATGGCGCCGGCCTTCAGCACCGGATGCAGCCGGCGGAAGGCCAGCGCCCTGCGGTAATGTTCAAGCATCGATCCGGGATCGCCCACCTGCGCATTGACCGCCATCCGCAGATGTTCGGCCGGGACCGGCAACCAGGCCTTCTCCGCCGCCGAAAAGCCGCCAAGTCGGTTGTCCCTGTCCCAGACCATCGGCGTGCGGCAGCCGTCGCGGCCCTTGAACTCGGGCCAGAACTCGATGCCGTAGGGGTCCTGGAGGTCCTCGAAGGCCACGTCGGCCTCGGGCAGGCCCAGCTCCTCGCCCTGGTAGAGGCAAACCGACCCGCGCAGGGACAGGAGCATCACGATATAGGCCCGCATCCCCGCGTCGGAGAGATGCCAGCGCGTCGGCGTGCGCACCACGTCGTGGTTCGAGGTCGACCAGCAGGGCCAGGCGTCCGGCGCGGCCTTGGCCAGGCGGTCGAAGGTCTGGCCCAGCACCGCAGCGGTGACCCGGCCGGGCTGCAGCAGCTCGAACGGGTAGCACATCTGAACCTTGTCCCCGCCCGAGGTGTATTCCGCCATGATCTCGAGCCCGCGCTGCGAGTCGCCCACCTCGCCCACCGCCGCCGCGCCATAGGGCACCAGTTCCTTGCGGAAGCGCTTGAGGAATTCGAGGTTCTCGGGCTGGTTCTTGTCGAACAGGTGAAGCTGGTGGTTGTAGGGGTTGACCGCCGGTGCTGTCTGGTCGTTGCGCTGTTCCTTCGGCAGCGAAGGATTGTCGCGCAAATACCTGTCGCAGAAGTAGAAATTGATCGTGTCGAGGCGGAAACCATCGACCCCGCGCTTCAGCCAGAACCGCTCCACGTCCAGAAGCGCCTCCTGCACCTCGGGCTCGTGGAAGTTCAGGTCGGGCTGCGAGGTCAGGAAGTTGTGCAGGTAATACTGCTCGCGCCGGGCATCCCACTGCCAGGCCGACCCTCCGAAGATCGACAGCCAGTTGTTGGGCGGCGTGCCGTCGGGTTTCGGCTCCGCCCAGACATACCAGTTGGCCTTGGGGTTCGTGCGGTTCTTGCGGCTTTCCTTGAACCAGGGATGCATGTCCGAGGTGTGCGACAGCACGAGGTCAATCATCACCTTGAGACCGAGCTCATGGGCGCGTTCGACCACGCGGTCGAAATCCTTGAGCGTCCCGAACATCGGATCGACATCGCAATAGTCGCTCACGTCATAACCGAAGTCCTTCATCGGGCTGGTGAAGAACGGGCTCAGCCAGATCGCGTCGGCCCCGAGGCTGGCGATATGCGGCAGGCGCTCGGCGATCCCCGCGAGGTCGCCGATGCCGTCGCCGTTGCTGTCCTGGAAGCTGCGCGGATAGATCTGGTAGATCACCGCGCCGCGCCACCAATCGGGGTCTTTCGTCATATTGTCTTCCGTTACTTGACTGAGCCGGCCAGAAGCCCGCGCACGAGGAACCGCTGGAGCGAGAAGAACACGATCAGCGGCACGAGGATCGACACGAAGGCCGAGGTTGCCAGGATCTCCCAGTCGCCGCCGCGGCTGCCCATCAGGTTCACGAGGTTGGCCGTCAGCACCTGCTGGTCGTTGCCGGTCCCAAGGAAGACGAGCGCGACCAGAAGGTCGTTCCACGTCCAGAGGAACTGGAAGATCGCAAAGCTCGCCAGCGCCGGGAAGGACAGTGGCAGGATGATCTTGGTGAAGATCTGGAACTCGGTCGCCCCATCCACCCGCGCATTCTCGATGATGTCGCGCGGAAGGCCGACCATGTAATTGCGCAGAAGGTAGATGGCGAGCGGCAGGCCAAAGCCGGTATGGGCCAGCCAGATGCCGAGATAGCCTTTCCCGATCCCGATCCAGTTGTGGAACTGCAAAAGCGGGATCAGCGCCAGTTGCAGCGGCACGACCAGCAGCGCCACGACCGCCGCGACCAGCAGCGCGCGGCCGGGGAACTCCATCCAGGCCAGGGCATAGGCGGCGAAGGCGGCGATCAGGATCGGGATGATGGTGGCCGGGATCGCCACGGTCGCGGTGTTGAGGAAGGCCTGCCCGATACTCTGCCCGGCGAGCGGGCTGAAGATCACGTTGGAATAGTTGTTCAGCGTGAATTCCGGCGGGGCCGAGGCGGTGGTGAAGATGCGCGGCAGGCGCAAGTCGGCGGTCGTCGTCGGCGACGTCAGGGTGAACGCGCCGTCCGGCTGCACGGTCAGCTTGACCCCGTCGTTCAGCTCTGCCGTCGCGCCGGCCTCATAGGCGGTCGGCTCCTTGGAACTGGTGCCCCAGGCGCTGACCGTGGTGCCGCCCTTGGGAAAAAGCGTGCCGTGGATGACGAAAAGTCCGTCCTTCTGCGTCTCGGTGCCTTCCACCCGGATCGGCGGCAACTGCCGCTCCTGCGTGGACAGCGCGCGCCACCAGCCGCTCGACGCGATCTGGTCGGTTGTGCGGAAGGACGACACGAACAGGCCGAAGGTCGGCAGCACCCAGAGGAGCACGAGCAGGATCGTCGAGATCTGGACGGCCCAGCTGAGCCCGGACTTCTGACCGGCGATGTTTTCCATCAGCGCATCTCCTTCCGGGCGTTGTAGACATTCCAGACAAGGATCGGGGTCACCAGCAACATGATGATCATCGCCGCCGCCGAGCCCACGCCCACGTCGAAGGCACGGAAGAACTTGTCGTACATGTAGTTGGCAAGAACCTGCGTCTCCCACTGGCCGTTGGTCATGGCCAGCACGATGTCGAAGACCTTGAGGACGGTGATGGTGATCGTGGTCCAGACCACGACGATGGTCGGCATGATCTGCGGGACCTTGATCTTGAAGAAGATCTGGAACGGCCCTGCCCCGTCAAGGATCGCAGCCTCGATCGTTTCCTCGGGGATGCCGCGCAGAGCGGCGGACAGGATCACCATGGCAAAGCCCGCCTGGATCCAGACCAGAACCGCCATCAGGAAGAAGTTGTTCCAGAACGGAATCTGCAGCCATTGCTGCGGCTCGTTGCCGGTGAACCAGACATAGAGCGCGTTCAGGATGCCGATCTGGTCCTGCCCGGCGGGGCGCGAGTCATAGATCAGCTTCCAGATCACCGAGGCGCCGACGAAGCTGATCGCCATCGGCATGAAGATCATCGACTTGGCGAAGTTGCCCCATTTCAGCCGGTCGGTGAGCTGCGCCGCAAGCAGGCCAAAGCCGGTCGCCGCAGCCGGAACGACAATCAGCCACAGCATGTTGTTGCGCATGGATTCCCAGAATTTGCCCTCGGACATCATCTGGCGGTAGTTGTCGAGGCCGACGAACTGGGTGTCCGGTCCAACCTGCTTGTTGAGCGACAGCCAGAAGGTCGCGAAGACCGGATAGGCCAGGTAGAGACCAAGCGCCACGAGCGCCGGCATCAGGAACAGCCACGGTCGGATCATGTTGGCGCGGTTGATGTTGCGACCCGCATTGGGTCCGCGCGCCGGGAACAGCACCTTGTCGAGGACGATATTCGACAGCCAGAAGTACAGTACACAGCCGCCGACCCCGATGGCGACGGTCAGCACGGCCTGGATCGCGGGATTCATCAGCCCCTCCCCCTGAGCAAGGCGTTACCCTCAGGTCCGGGACCGGCCCTTTGCGGGCCGGTCCCGTCCTTGGCGTCAAGCGGTCACTTGGGCCACGAGGCCTCGATGGTGTCTGCAACCTGCTGCGCGGACTTGCCGCCGACATAGTCGACCATGCCGGTCCAGAAGGTGCCCGCGCCCACGGCGCCCGGCATCAGGTCGGAGCCGTCGAAGCGGAAGGTGTCGGCGGACAGGAGGATCGCGCCCATCTTCTTCATGGTCGGATCGGCGTAAAGGTCGGCATTGGCCGACTTGAACGGGGTCAGGAAGCTCTTCTGCGCCATCCAGACTTCATGCGCGATCGGGGTTTCCAGCCAGTCGATGAAGGCACGCGAGGCGGCGCCGTCCTTGGTGATGAAGGCCAGTGTGCCCGCGCCGAGGACCGGCTTGCCCAGATCCTTGCCGGCATAGGCCGGGAAATAGAAGAAGTCGGCGTCGACGCCCATCTTGGTGCCTTCCGGGAAGAAGGACGGGATGAACGAGGCCTGGCGGTGCATGTAGCACTGCGGCGGCGAGGTGAAGAGTCCCTTCGGGCTGTCGCGGAAGTCGGTCGAGGCCACGGCCTTGGAGCCGCCCGCAACGAAGGCGTCGTTCTTGGCGAACCAGCCGAATTCGTCGATCGCGCCGACGACAGCCGGATCGTTGAACGGGATGCCGTGGCTCGTCCACTGGTCATAGGTGTCGGCCGGCTGCGTGCGCAGCATCAGGTCCTCGACCCAGTCGGTCGCAGGCCAGCCGGTCGCCCCGCCCGAACCAAGTCCGATGCACCAGGGCGTGCCGCCATCCTTGACGATCTGCTCGGTCAGCGCCTTGAGGTCCTCCATCGTCTCGGGGACTTCGTAGCCGGCATCGGCGAAGTTGTCGGGCGAATACCAGACCAGCGATTTCACGTCGATCTTGTAGGGGAAGGCGAAAAGCGTCGGCTTGCCGTCCGGCCCCTTGTAGGTGCCAAGCTTCACCCAGCTTTCGCCGGCGGCGTAGTTTTCCTTCAGCCAGTCGGCCGTCTTGTCCCCAAGCGGAGTGACAAGGCCCTTCGCCGCAAGGTCGGCGATCAGGCCGGGCTGCGGCAGGATCGCGATATCGGGCGGGCTGCCCGCCTGGGTGTCGATGACGATCTGCTGTTCGTAGTTCTCGGACGAGGAATAGTTCACCGTCGCGCCGGTCGCCGCCTCGAAATAGGCGAGCATGTTGTCGACCAGCACCTGGTCCTCGCCGCGCCATGGCCCGAAGATCGTCAGCGTCTGGCCCTTCAGGTCGTGCGACGCCTTGAAGTCGTCGAAGCTTTTCCAGTTGAAGGCGCCCTCGCCGACCGGAAAGATCATGTCGCGGGCATCGGCGGTCCCGGCGGCAAGCGCAAGCGCGGCAGCGCCTGCCAGAAGTTTCACATACATCGGTATCCTCCCAACTGCGCCCGCGGTTTTCCGGGCGTCCAAACTCCCATGCGGCAGAATCGTTTCAAACCGCTTTGGACGCTGCACAGTCGCGCAGGTTGAACCGCAAGTCAATTGACGCTCACCCGTGTCCGGCGCAACCCAATGCTTGCATTTGCAGAAACGCGGGCGCCGCACCTGCGAAACGGCGTTTCGCTTTGACGCATCTTTCCGGCTTGGCTAAGGTCGACGGCAATTGAAACCGTTTTGGACGCGCGGCAAGAATGAATCTCAAGGAACTGGCCTCGAAACTCGGCCTGTCGCCGACGACGGTCAGCCGCGCCCTGAACGGCTATCCGGAGGTCAACGAGGAAACCCGCGCCCGGGTTCTCGCCGCGGCCAACCGGCACAACTATCGCCCCAACACCCGCGCCATCCGGCTGGCAACCGGGCGGGCCATGGCGATCGGCCATGTCGTGCCCGTCTCTTCCAAGCACGAAATGGTCAACCCGGTCTTCGCCGATTTCATCGCCGGCGCGGGAGAGACGTACCTGCGATACAGCTACGACATGGTCCTGACGATCGCCCCGGACGAGGGCGAGGACCGCGTCTATCGCGACATGCGCTCGCGCGGGATCGTCGACGGCGTCATCGTCCATGGTCCCCGCCAGAACGACCCGCGCATCCCGCTCTTGCGCGAGATCGGGCTTCCCTTCGTCGTGCATGGCCGCTCGACCGGAACGGAAGAGCCCTATTCCTGGCTTGACGTGAACAACCGCCGCGCCTTCCAGCGCGCGACCGAATTCCTGCTGGATCTCGGCCATCGCCGGATCGCGCTTATCAATGGCCTCGAGTTCATGGACTTCGCCATCCGCCGCCGCACGGGCTATCTCGATGCGCTCGCGTCACGCGGGATCGGGCCGGATGCGGCGCTCATGTCCTCGGACGAGATGACCGAATTCAACGGCTACCGCGCCGCGCGCGCCATGCTGGCCCTGCCGGAACCGCCGTCCGCCTTCCTCGCCTCGATGATGATCTCGGGCCTCGGGGTGCGCCGCGCGGTCGAGGAGATGGGGCTGAGGGTGGGGCGCGATGTGTCGATCATCATCCATGACGACGAGCTCAGCTACTTCCGCAACGGCGAGGACGTGCCGATCTACACCGCCACCCGCTCGTCAGTGCGCGAGGCCGGACGGCAGGCGGCCGAGATGCTGATCCAGACCATCTCGACCCCCGACGAGGGTCCGCTGCAGCGCCTGCTCGAGGCCGATCTCATCATCGGACAGTCGACCGGACCCGCGCCCCGGCGTGACGGCGCCACAGGAAGGTAATGGCCATGAAGATCACCCGGACCGATTTTCCCGAGGATTTCCTGTTCGGCGCAGCGACCGCCGCCTACCAGATCGAGGGCAGCGGCTTCGGCGGCTGCGGCCCCTGCCATTGGGACACATTCGCGGCAACGCCCGGGAATGTGGTGAGGGCCGAGGACGGCGCCGTGGCCTGCGACCACTACCATCGGTGGGAAGACGATCTCGACCTGCTGGCGGACGGCAATTTCGACGCCTACCGCTTCTCGACCTCCTGGGCGCGGGTGCTGCCCGAGGGGCGCGGCCAGGTGAATGCGGAGGGGCTGGATTTCTACGACCGGCTTGTCGACGGCATCCTCGAGCGCGGGCTGAAACCGTTCCAGACGCTCTACCATTGGGAAATGCCCTCGGCGCTGGCCGATCTCGGCGGCTGGACCAACCGCGATGTCGCCCACTGGTTCGCCGACTTCGCCGAGATCATCACCCGCCGCATCGGCGACCGCGTGGCGGCCATCGCCACGATCAACGAACCCTGGTGCGTGGCCTGGCTGTCGCATTTCCTCGGCCATCACGCACCGGGGCTGCGCGACATCCGCGCGGCCGCCCGCGCCATGCACCATGTCCTGCTCGGCCATGGCGCGGCCGTCGAGCGGCTGCGCGAGATGCGACAGCCGAACCTGGGCATCGTGCTGAACTTCGACCATGCCACCCCGGCCAGCGACAGTGCTGCGGACGTGCTGGCCTCGGCGACGCAGGACGCGATCTTCAACCGCTGGTTCATCGAGGGGATCACCCGCGGCACCTACCCGGCCGAGGCGCTGGCAGGCCTTGCCCCGCACATGCCCGTCGGCTGGGAAGAAGACATGGTCCGCATCAGCCAGCCGCTCGACTGGCTGGGCGTCAACTACTACACCCGCCACATCCACGCCTTCGCCCCCGACACGCCATGGCCCTCGACGCGCGACGTCGACGGGCCGCTGCCCAAGACCCAGATGGGCTGGGAGATCTATCCCGAGGGCCTGTACGGATTCCTGACGCGGCTCGCGCGTGACTATGTCGGCGACCTGCCGATCTATGTGACAGAAAACGGCATGGCGAACGCCGACGAAATCCTCAACGGCTCGGTCAACGACCATGTGCGCGAGGATTTCCTGTTTGCCCATCTCAGGGCCACCCGCCGGGCCATCGCGGAAGGGGCCAATGTGAAGGGCTTCTTCTACTGGTCGCTTCTCGACAATTACGAATGGGCCTTCGGTTACGAGAAACGCTTCGGTATCGTGCATGTCGATTTCGAAACCTTGCAACGCACCCCAAAGGCATCCTATCACGCCCTCGCCCGCGCCCTGGCGCGCTGACTGCGGAGCATCCCATGGCCAAAGACCCCCTCTGCCTTGTGGCCGATATCGGCGGAACCAACACCCGCGTTGCCCTGAGCGACGGCACCGTCGTGCGCGAGGACAGCGTGCGCAAGTATCGCAACGCAGAGCATGACGGGCTGGAAAGCGTGATCCGCAGCTACCTGGCCGAGGAAGGGGTCGAACGCGTCGACGGCGTCTGCGCCTGCGCGGCGGGGCCGGTCAAGGACGGCGTCGCCACCCTGACCAACCTCGACTGGACGATCGACATCGAGACGCTGCGCCGGGCGACCGGCGCGCGCTTCGCGGCGCTGCTGAACGATCTTCAGGCGCCGGGACATGCGCTTGGCCACATCGCCCACGAGCGCCTGATCCCGGTAATCGACGGCCCGCGCCAAAACGGCGCCAGCATGCTGGTCGTCAATGTCGGCACCGGCTTCAACGCCGCGCCGGTCCATGAAAGCGAATATGGCCGGGTCGTCCCCGCCTCGGAATGTGGGCATATCAACATGCCGATCCGCGACGAGGCCGACCTGCGTCTGGCCCGCTTCGTCGAGAAGGCTCATGGCTTCCCCGGCGTCGAGGACGTGATGTCGGGCCGCGGGGTCGAGCGGCTCCACGCATTCGTCACCAGCGAGGCCGGCACGCCGATGACCTGGACCACGGCGCAGATCATCCCGGCGATCGACAGCGGCACCGACGCTCTGGCGACCGAGACGGCGCGACTGTTCTGCCGGCTGCTTGGGGCCGAGACCGGGAACCTCGCCCTGATCCACCTGCCCTTCGGCGGCATCTACCTTGTCGGCGGCATCGCCCGCGCCTTCGCCCGCCATTACGGCCCCGGCGGCTTTGCCGAGGCTTTCCGTGACAAGGGGCGCTTCGCCGAGTTCATGGAGCAGTTCTCGGTCGTGGTGCTGGACGACGACTTCGCGCCGCTGACCGGCTGTGCCGTCCATCTCGCCCATCTGATGCGCTGAGGCAGCTCAGCCCGCCAGGCGGCGGAACCAGCTCTTGCTGCCCGAGGGTTCGGGCGCATCGGGCGGCGGCGCGCCCACCGCGCGGCCGAGCCGGGCAAAGAATTCGTCCGCCAGCCGGTGCGCCACGCCCGAGACGATGCGCCCGCTGATCTGCGACAGCCGCCCCTCGACCGCGCCGTCGATTTCGTAGCCCAACCGCGTGCCTTCGGGGATCGGGGTCAACGTCACCCGCGCGCCCCCGCGCACCAGACCGGCGGTGCCGCCCTTGCCCTCGCCGGTGATGTGCAGCGACCGGGGCGGGTCCATCTCGGTCACGAGGATGCGGCCCGACAGATGCACGCGAATACCGGCCAGCTTGAAACCCACAACCGCATCATACCCCTCTGCCGGCGACCCGGTCACGCTTTCGCAACCCGGCACGCAGGCTTGCAACACGGCGGGCGTCAGCAGCGCGCTCCACAGCACATCCGGCGGGGCGGCGATGTCGCGTTCATAGGTGACCTGCATGTCCGCCCCTCGAAGGATCCCGTTCCAGACTAGGCACTTGGCAAAGATCCGCGCAAGGCCGCGATTCCCCCGAACGTGATGCTTTCGCGCAACGGCCCGCTTGGCTATGACGAAAGCGTGAGAACGAGGGAGCAGCCCGTGACCAACCTCTTTCGCCGCGGCGCCCTGGTGGTGCTTCTGGCCTTGCCGCTGGCCGCTTGCGCCACCAAGGAATCCGCCCAGGTCAGCCGCAATCCGCAGTATCCGGCCCTGACGCCAGAGCTTTCTCGGCAGATCGAAAAATACGCCGACGAATACGATGTGCCGGTCTCGCTGGTCCATCGGATCGTGATCCGGGAAAGCAAGTACAACCCGGCCGCCCGCAACGGCACCTATATGGGGCTGATGCAGATCGACCCGCGCACCGCGCGCACGATGGGGTACGAGGGCAGCGCCCAGGGCCTGCTCGATGCCGAGACCAACCTGAAATACGGGGTCAAGTATCTCCGGGGCGCCTGGCTCGTTTCCGACGGCAACCAGGACGAGGCGGTCAGCTGGTATGCGCGCGGCTATTATTATGAAGCCAAGCGCAAGGGCCTGCTGGAAGAGACCGGCCTGCGCAGCTGAGCCTCCTTCCCGCTTGCGGAAGGTGACCGCTCCGATATGAACGGGGGCATGACACATGCGCCCGACATCCTGTGCATCGGCTCCGTCCTCTGGGACATCATCGGCCGCTCGCCGACATCGATGCGGCTCGGCTCCGACGTGCCGGGACGGATCACGCGGCTGCCGGGCGGCGTCGCGCTGAACATCGCCATGACCCTGCGCCGCTTCGGCCTGCGCCCCGCCCTTCTGTCCGTGGTCGGACAGGATGCCGAGGGCGTGGAGCTGGTGGCGAGTCTCGACCTGATGGGGCTGGTGACCGAACACCTCTACCGCTCGGTCGACCTGCCGACCGACCGCTACATGGCGGTCGAAGGCGCGAACGGGCTGGTGGCCGCGATCGCCGACGCCCATTCGCTGGAAGCGGCGGGCGAGCGCATCCTGTCGCCGTTGCAGGACGGCCGGCTCGGCGATCCGCAATCCCCATGGGCCGGACCGATCGCGCTGGATGGCAACCTGACGTCAAGCCTGCTGGCCGAGATCGCCGCCTCGCCCATGTTCGCGGCCGCCGACCTGCGCGTGGCCCCGGCGAGCCCGGGCAAGGCCGAGCGCCTGTTGCCGCTGCTGTGCCACCCGCGCGCGACGCTTTACGTCAACCTCGAAGAGGCCGGCATCCTGTGCCAGACCCGCTTCACCGGCGCGGAAGAGGCGGCGGCGGGCCTCTTGGCCCGGGGCGCAAGCCGCGTGCTGGTAACCGATGGCGGGCGCGCTTGCGCCGATGGCAAGGCGGGGGAGCCGGTGCTGGCCGACTGCCCGCCAAGCGTCCTTGTCACCCGCGTGACCGGCGCGGGCGACACCTTCATGGCCGCCCATCTGGTGGCCGAACGCCGTGGCGCCGACCGTGCCGCAGCCCTTGGCGCCGCGCTGCGCGCCGCAGCCCATTACGTATCGGGAGATATCGGATCATGACCGCCCCCCTGACCTTTTCGCCGGACCTGGCCGAGGCCCGTGCCAGCCGCGCGCCCATCGTCGCGCTGGAATCCACCATCATCACCCACGGCATGCCCTTTCCGCAGAATGTCGAGACCGCGATCAAGGTTGAGGCGGCGGTGCGCGACGCCGGCGCGGTCCCCGCGACCATCGCGGTTATGGGCGGCCGCATCCATGTCGGGCTTTCGGCCGAAGAGCTCGACCGCCTCGGCCAGACGAAGGACGCGATGAAGCTCAGCCGCGCCGACATGGCCGCCTGCCTCGTCTCGGGCCGCACCGGCGCCACCACCGTCGCGGCGACGATGATCGCGGCGCATCTGGCCGGGATCGAGGTCTTCGCCACCGGCGGCATCGGCGGCGTCCATCGCGGGGCCGAGACGAGCTTTGACATCTCCGCCGACCTGCAGGAACTGGCGGCGACGCCGGTCACCGTGGTCGCGGCCGGGGCGAAGGCCATCCTCGACTTGCCGAAGACGCTCGAGGTGCTCGAGACGCTTGGCGTTCCGGTCATCGCCGTCGGTCAGGACGAGCTTCCCGCCTTCTGGTCGCGCGCTTCCGGCCTGAAGGCGCCGCTGCGGATGGATACGGCGGCCGAGATCGCGGCGGCGCACATCATGCGCGGCCGGCTGGGCCTGCCCGGTGGCCAGCTGGTCGCCAACCCGATCCCCGCCGCTGCCGAAATCCCGCGCGAGGTCATCATGCCGGTCGTCGAACAGGCGCTGGCCGAAGCTGCCAGCGGCGGCATCTCGGCCAAGGCGGTGACCCCCTTCCTGCTCGACCGGCTGTTCACGCTGACCAAGGGGCAGTCCCTGACGGCCAACATTGAGCTGGTGCTGAACAACGCCCGCCTTGCTGCCCGGATCGCCGCGGCGATCACCTCGAGCCGCGCGCAGGAAAGCCATTGACGCAGCGCAGCAAATCCGTTGCCCTCCACCACCGGGCTGTTAGCATGGCCGGCGGATCGAGGCGGAGAGCAGACCGGTGAGCGAAGACCACACGCATCGCAAGAAAGGCCTCATGGCCAGCCTGCGATCCACCTTCCTGACCGGGCTGGCGGTCGTCATTCCGATCGTGCTGACCCTCTGGCTGACCTGGACGGCCATCGGCTGGATCGACAGTTGGGTTCTGCCGGTCATCCCCTACAGCTATCAGCCCGAAACGCTGGTGAAGGACTATTTCGGCCCCGACACCTTCGTGCCGATCCGCGGGGTCGGCGTGATCGGCTTCCTAATCTTCACCGTGCTGGTCGGCTGGATCGCCAAGGGCGTGATCGGCCGGTCGGTGATCCAGCCGGCAGAGCGGCTGGTCGGGCGGATGCCGATCATCCGCTCGATCTATGGCGGGCTGAAGCAGTTCAGCGAGACGGTGTTCTCGCAGTCCGGCACCAGTTTCGAGCGCGCCTGCCTCGTGCCCTTCCCGCAGGCCGGGAGCTGGGCCATCGGCTTCATCTCGACCCCGGCCAAGGGAGAGATTGCGGCCAAGCTGCCGAGCGGCGACGGATCGGCGGACGACCAGATCCTGAGCGTCTTCGTCGCCACCGGCTTCGTGCCGCCGACCGGCTTCCTGATCTATGTGCCCGCCCGCGACGTGGTGATGCTCGACATGACCACCGAGGATGCGGCGAAACTGGTGATCTCGGTCGGGCTGGTCTATCCGCAGAAGGACGGCGCGCCCGACCGGCTGCCGCCCGACGGGATCAACTGATAATTTCCCGCAGGTTGACGCTGCTTTCGCGGCCGATCTTGGCCTTGTGCTCGCGCAGGAACTTCGTGGCCGCGGCCCGGCCAGCCTCCTTGAGCTTGAAGAGCAAGTAGGGCGTCGGCGTCATCTTGGTCGCCGGTGACAGGTCGTTCATGATCGCGTCGTCCGAAATCAGGTGCACCTTCACATCCTTCATCGTGCCCCTTGGCACCTTGCCCTGATCCAGCAGGTCCACCACGAAACGCACAGCCCGGAGCTGTGCCAGCAGCGAGGCATTGAAGCTGACCTCGTTGATGCGGTTCTGGATGTCGAGCGCGGTCGTCGGCAGTTCTTCTCGCCAGAGCGGGTTGATCGAGACGATGACGATGTCGTCGGGCAGGCTTGGCTTGTAAAGCGGGAACAGCGCCGGATTGCCGCTGAAGCCGCCATCCCAATAGGCCTCGACCCGACCGGTCGCCTTGTCCTCGATCTCGACCGCGCGGAAGACCGTGGGCAGGCAGGCCGAGGCAAGGATGGCGTCGGTGGTGATTTCTTCCCCCTCGAAGACGCGGACCTTGCCCGAGCGGACATTGGTGGCCGAGATGAACAGTTCCGGCCCCTCGCTGGCGCAGACCCGGTCGTAATGCAGCCGGCGCACGACCCGCTCCAGCGGGTTGGCCCAGAACGGGCCGTAGCTGTAGGGGGACACCACCTGCGCGGCGACGCCCTGCGGCGAGAAGGGCACGACGGCCTCCAACGCGTCGCCGACCGCGGCGGCGAAGGGCATGAAAGGCGCGATCCAACCGTTCAGGCGAAAGTCATGGACCGCGCCGACCTGCGCCCAGAGCCAGTCGAGATTGGCCTTGGCCGCCTCCCGCCCGCCCGCCAGCAGCCCGGCCTTCAGCGCCGCGCCGTTGAGTGCGCCCGCCGAACAGCCCGAGATCCCGGCAATCTCGATCTCGCCATCTTCCAGCAGCCTGTCCAGCACGCCCCAGGTGAAGGCGCCATGCGCCCCGCCCCCCTGGAGCGCAAGGTTGATCTTCAGCACCATCAGAGGGCGGTCCAGCCACCATCGACGCTGATCGTGGTGCCGGTCACCTGCTCGGCATATTTCGAGCAGAGCCACACGACCGTGCCGCCCAGTTGCTCGACCGTGGCGAATTCCTTGGACGGCTGGCGTTCCAGCATGACCTTCTTGATCACCTCGTCGCGGCTCATGTTGTATTCCTTCATGGTCGCGGGGATCTGCGCCTCGACCAGGGGCGTCAGGACATAGCCCGGGCAGATCGCGTTGCAGGTGATCGGCTCCTGCGCGGTTTCGAGTGCGGTGACCTTGGTCAGCCCGACCAGCCCGTGCTTGGCCGCGACATAGGCCGACTTGAAGGGCGAGGCGGTCAGACCATGGGCCGAGGCGATGTTGACCACCCGGCCCCACCCGGCCTTGCGCATCATCGGCAGCGCCACTGCCGTCGTGTGGAAGGCCGAGGACAGGTTGATCGCGAGGATGGCGTTCCACTTCTCGACCGGGAAGTCCGGGATCGGCGAGACGAACTGGATGCCCGCGTTGTTCACGAGGATGTCGCAGGCCCCGGCTTTTTCGACCAGTGCGCGGCACTCCTCGGGTTTCGACATGTCAGCGGCGATATAGCGGACCTTTACGCCATGCTCCGCCGCCAGCTTCGCGGCCAGCGCATGATCCTCGTCGCGGTCGGTGAAGGAATTCAGCACGACATCCGCGCCGGACTTCGCCAGTTCCTCGGCGATCCCCAGCCCGATGCCGGAGTTCGACCCGGTGACGATCGCGGTCTTGCCGCCCAGTTCAACCTTCATGACAGACTCTCCATTCTCGCGTCGGCTGCAGGTTACATGCTGCAGGTGCAAATGGAACAGCGGTCGGTTGCGCCGTGATGACATCGCGGCACGAAACCGCAGGCCGGAATGAAAAAAACGCCGGCACGAGGCCGGCGTTAAGTCATGAGGCAGGTTTCATACAGGCAAGAAACCTATCGAGCAGTAACCTCTATATACGCCCCCTGAAGACGCTATCCAAGCTAAAAGTTTGAATATTCTCTCCGGCTTGGCTAGGGTCCGGTCCCAAGAAAAACAGGCAGGCAGGAAGAGTTTCCAAAATGAGACCGATGAATTTCGCATTCGCCGCGATGGCTGCTGCCTGTCTTTCCGGGCTGATGCCCGCCGATCTGAAAGCCGAACCAAGCCACGGCATAGCTATGTATGGGGCGCCTGCGCTGCCACCGGATTTTGTGTCCCTGCCCTATGCCAACCCCACGGCCCCCAAGGGCGGACGCATCGTTTTCGGCGAATCGGGCAGCTTCGATTCTCTCAATCCGTTCATCATCAAGGGCAACCCGCCGACGGGCATTTCTGCCCTGACAGTCGAGACACTTATGGGCCGTTCTTACGACGAGCCGTTCTCGCTTTACGGGCTTCTGGCCGAATCGATCGACACCGATCCCGACCGGAGCTGGGTCGAATTCACCCTGCGCGAGAATGCCCGATTCTCGGACGGCAAGCCGGTGACAGTCGAGGATGTGATCTGGTCTTTCGAGACGCTCGGCACCAAGGGCTCGCCCCGCTATGCCGCCGCCTGGGCCAAGATCGCCAAGACCGAGAAGACCGGCCCGCGATCGGTCCGCTTCACCTTCAACGCAAAAGACCGTGAACTGCCGCTGATCCTCGGCCTGCGCCCGGTGCTGGAGAAGGCCCAGTGGGACGGCAAGGACTTCACCGCCTCCTCGCTCGAGGCGCCGATCGGCTCGGGTCCCTATGTCGTGGGCGAGTTCGAACCGGGCCGCTTCATCACTTACAAGAAGAACCCCGACTGGTGGGGCAAGGACCTGCCCATCAACCGCGGCCTGCACAATCTGGACGAGATCCGCTACGAATATTTCGGCGATGGCGGCGTGGTCTTCGAGGCTTTCAAGGCCGGCGAGATCACCTCCTACCGCGAGACGAACCCGGTGAAATGGGCCGAGAACTTCAGTTTCCCGGCAGTGACCGCCGGCGATGTCGTCCTGTCCGAGATCCCGCACCAGCGGCCCTCGGGCATCGACGGCTTCGCCTTCAACACCCGCAAGGCGGTCTTCGCCGACTGGCGGGTACGGCAGGCGCTGATCCTGGCCTTCAACTTCGAATTCATCAACCAGACGCTCACCAACGGCATCGAGCCGCGCATCCAGTCCTATTTCTCGAACTCGGTCCTCGGCATGGCGCCGGGCAAACCGGCCGAGGGCAAGGAGCTTGACCTGCTCGCCCCCTACAAGGACAGCCTCCTGCCGGGCGCCATCGACGGCTACGCGCTGCCCGTGGCCGAAGGCGGCGAGGCCAACCGGAAGAACATCCGCGCCGCGACAAAGCTTCTGGAAGAGGCCGGCTGGGCGACGGATGCGGACGGTGTGCTGAAGAACGCCGCAGGCGAGCCTTTCGCCTTCGAGATCCTGCTCCAGCAGGGCGAGGACGAGATCCTGTCGATCGCCAACATCTATGTCGAGGCGCTGAAGCGTCTGGGCATTGAGGCCCGCGTCACCACGGTCGACAGCGCCCAGTACAAGGAGCGCACCAACGCCTATGACTTCGACATGACCCATTACATCCGCTCGCTGTCGCTTTCGCCCGGCAACGAACAGGTCCTCTATTGGGGGTCGAAGGGCGCGACCGAGCCGGGCACGCGCAACTGGATGGGGATCAACTCGCCGGCGGTTGACGGGCTGATCCAGACGATGCTCGCCACCCAGCAGGAAGAGGATTTCGTCGCGACCGTCCGGGCGCTGGACCGGGTGCTGACCAGCGGGCGCTATGTCATCCCGTTCTGGTATTCCGATGTCTCGCGCATTGCCCATCGCAAGGAATTGCATTACCCCGCGCGGCTGCCGATCTACGGTGACTGGCTGGGCTTCCAGCCGGACGTCTGGTGGTACCAGGAGTGAACGGCCGCACCCGGCCCAAGATTACGGAGGACAGACAGGCATGACCACGATCCGCACCCTCGCCCTTCTCGCTACGCTCGCGCTTGCCGCCTGCAACACCGTCGCGGGTGTCGGTCAGGACATCACCGGCGGCGCGCAAGCAGTCGGCAACATGATCGGCGGCGGCTACTGATCATCCCGGTCTGACGGCGGCACCGGAGCAAATTCCTTCGAAGGAATTTGCCAAAAGTCTTCGAAGACTTTTGGTGCCGCCCATGACAGGTCGGGCACGCAGCGTTGCAAGTGCTTCTGGTTCAAGCCAGCGACGTGACCCAAAGCACCGTCGCGTCCTCTTCCGACACCGACACGACATTGTGGCCCATGGTGGCGTCGTAATAGGCGCTGTCGCCGCGTTTCATCTCCACCGGCTCGTAGAACTCGGTGTAGAGCCGGATCACACCGGTCAGGACATAGAGGAATTCCTCGCCGTCGTGGCGGATCCAGCCGTCGAACTCGTCCATGTCCCGCGCCCGGATGCGGGCGCGGTAGGGCAGCATCTGCTTGCGGGTCAGCTGCGAGGCGAGAAGCTCGTGCTCATAGGTCGTTGTGGCCTGCGCCTGCCCCTCGCCCGCCCGCGTCACGGCGCGCCGCCCCGTCACCTGCGCCTTCGACGGCGGGGTGAAAAGCTGCGGGACCGAGATCGCCAGCCCCTCGGCCAGCTTCTTCAGCGCCTCGTAGGTGGGCGACATCTGGCCGTTCTCGATCTTGGAGAGCGTCGAGCGCGCCAGCCCCGCCTGCACCGCCGCCTGTTCCAGCGTCCAGCCGCGCGCCTTCCTCAGGTCGCGCACCCGCTGGCCCAGGTTCAAGGGCTCGACAGGCGCATCCGCCCCGCTTTCGCGGGCGATGCGGATCAGGCTCGGCCCGTCCAGGCTTGGGCCGGCGAGGCCGGACTTGGCAACTTTGCTCATGGCCTTGTGCATTACGGCAGGCCTGCCCGCCTTGCAACGGTCGGGACAGGGGCGTAAGTCCGGCGGATGCCCCTTTCGATCATCGATACCGGACCGCCGCAGGCTTGTCCGCGGCCCTTCAACCTCGCGCGCCATGTGCTCACGCGGGGCGAGGCGCTGCCGGACAAGAACGCGCTGCAGATCGTGTCGCCCCGCGGCGCCGAACGGTGGAGCTATGGCCGACTGATCGCTGCGGTGCGCGGCTGCGGCGCGGGCCTCCTGGCGCGGGGCTTCCGCCCCGGCGACCGGGTGATGCTTCGGATCGGCCATGAGACGGGTTTTCCCGTCGCATTTCTCGGCTGCATCGCTGCTGGGCTAGTGCCCGTACCGACCTCGACCCAGCTGACCGAGGGAGAGGTGGACCGCCTTGCCGCCCTGCTTCGCCCCGCGCTCGTCATCGCCGGATCGGGCGTGCTGCGCCCCACCGATCCGGCCCTTCCCGTTGTGACGACCGACGAGATCGCCGCGATGGAGAAGCTTGCCCCCTGCGACTGGGCGATGGGCGATGCGGACCGGCTGGCCTACATGGTCTTCACCTCGGGCACCTCCGGTACCCCGCGTGCGGTGATGCATGCCCACCGGGCCGTCTGGGCGCGCCAGATGATGCGCGACGGCTGGACCGGCCTGACCGAGATCGACCGCCTGATGCATGCCGGGGCCTTCAACTGGACCTACACGCTCGGCACCGGGCTGATGGACCCCTGGGCCGCGGGCGCGACGGCGCTGATCCCGGCCGCGGGCGTCACCCCCGACCAGTTGCCGCTGCTGATGAAACGCTTCGACGCGACAATCTTCGCCGCCGCGCCGGGGGTAATCCGCCAGATGCTGCGCGCACCGATGCCGGCCCTGCCTCGGCTGCGCCAAGGCCTCTCCGCCGGGGAAAGCCTGCTGCCCGCGCTTCGTGCGGAATGGCGGCACGTGACCGGCACTGACCTGCACGAGGCGCTCGGACTGTCGGAATGTTCGACCTTCCTTTCCTCCTCGCCCGCGCGCCCTGCCCCGGATGGCGCGATCGGCTATCCCCAGCCCGGTCGCCGCGTCGCGGTCGTGGACGGGAACGGAACGCCGGTCCCGACGGGCGCGTCCGGCGTCCTCGCCGTCGCGGCCAGCGATCCGGGCCTCTTCCTTGGCTATTTCGAGGCTGACGCGGAAACAAAGATGAAGTTCGCGGGGGATTGGTTCCTGACTGGCGACACCGTCGCGATGGCCGAGGATGGCGCGGTCCGCTATCTCGGTCGCAGCGATGACATGATGAATGCGGGCGGCTACCGCGTGTCGCCGGCAGAGGTCGAGGCGGCGATGGCGGGCTTCCCCGGCCTGCACGAGGTTGCCGCCGCCGAGGTGGCCGTCCGGCCCTCGGTCACGGTGATTGCGTGTTTCTACACCGCCGACACCGATCTGGACGAGGCGTCGCTTTCCGCGCATGCCGCTTCGCGCCTCGCCCGCTACAAGCAGCCGCGCCTCTTCCTGCGGGTCGGGGCGCTTCCGAAGAACGCCAACAACAAGGTCCTGCGCCGCGTGCTGCGGCAGGAATGGGAGTCCCGTCATGGTTCGGCTTGACATCTTTTCCGACCCGGTCTGCCCCTGGTGCTATATCGGCAAGGGCAATCTCGACCGCGCGCTCGAGGCGCATCCCGGTCATCCCTTCTCGATCGAATGGCAGCCCTTCCAGCTGAACCCTGACATGCCGTCCGAGGGGGTGGACCGCGCCCAATGGCTCGAGGCCCGCTTCGGCACCCGGCAGCGGGTGATCGACATGCATGTCCAGATCGAAAAGATCGCGGCCGAGGCCGGGGTGACGATGGATTTTGCGAAGATGACGCGGATCCCGAACACGGTCGACGCCCACCGGCTGATCCACTGGGCGGGCCTTGAAGAAAAGCAAAGTCCGATGGTCTCGGCCCTGTTCCGCGCCTATTGGCGCGAAGGGCGCGACATCGGCAATGCGGGCGTGCTGGCCGATATCGCCTTCGAAACCGGACTTGATCGGGCGATGGTGGAACGCCTGCTCGCCTCGGATGCCGACCGCCAGGTGATCCTGGACCGCGACTCGCATGCCCGTAGCCGCGGCATCAATGCCGTGCCGACCTACATCATCGCCGACCGCTATGTTGTCTCGGGCGCGCAGCCTCCTGCGCTTTGGGGCCAAGTGATTGACGAACTCGCCGCAAAGGCCAAGGAATGACACCGACAAGATCCGTTTCACAGACCGAGTTCATCGCGCTCGTCGCGATGCTGTTCGCAACGATCGCCTTCTCGATCGACTCAATTCTGCCCGCCCTGCCCTCGATCGCGACCGAACTGACGCCTAACAATCCCAATGCCGCACAACTCGTGGTGACGAGCTTCGTGCTTGGGATGGGGATCGGCACCTTCTTTGCCGGACCGATCTCGGATGCGATGGGGCGCAAGCGCGTGATCCTCGGTGGATCGGCGCTCTATTGTCTCGGCGCGGCCCTGGCCTGGGCTGCCCCTTCGCTCGAACTGGTGCTGGCTGCGCGTGTCCTGCAGGGCCTCGGCGCCGCCGCCCCTCGGATCGTGTCGCTGGCCATGGTGCGCGACAAGCATTCGGGCCGCGCCATGGCCCGCATCATCAGTTTCGCGATGATCGTCTTCATGCTCGTGCCGGCTCTGGCGCCTGCGCTCGGCATGGTCATCATCCATGCCGTTGGCTGGCGCGGGCTGTTCCTCGCCTTCATCCTGTTCTCGCTGATCGCCAATCTCTGGCTTGGTTTCCGCCAGCCCGAGACGCTGGCGCCGGAACGCCGCCGTCCGCTGCATCTTCGCACGCTCGCGCAGTCGTTCGTCGAGGTTTTCTCGCACCGCACCGTGGTTCTGGCGACGGTCGTGATGTCGCTTGCCTTCGGCATGCTCTTCGGGGCGCTCTCGTCAATCCAGCCGATCTTCGAGCAAAGCTTCGGGCGCGGCGAGACCTTCCCGCTGTGGTTCGCGCTGATCGCCGTGTTCTCGGCAGTGGCAAGCTTCACCAATGCGCGGCTGGTCATGCGTCTGGGGATGCGCCACCTCATCACCCTGGCGCTGAGCGGGATCGTCGGCCTGTCAGTTCTGGTCCTGGCCCTGGTCTGGAGTGGCCTGTTGTCCGACACGGCCTTCTTCGTGATGTTCGTGATCTGGATGATCGGGCTTTTCTTCCAGATGGGGATGGTGATGGGCAACCTGAACGCCCTCGCCCTGGAGCCGGTGGGGCATATTGCCGGGATGGCAGCCTCGGCGACGGGAGCGATCTCGACCGTGCTGGGCGTGATGCTGGCCGTGCCGCTTGGCCTGGCCTTCGACGGAACGCCCCTGCCGCTGATCCTGGGGATCGCGATTCTCGCGGCCCTCGGGCGCACGGTCATGGCCGTGATGCCGCAACGGGCGGCGGCCTGACGGTTACAAGATCCTTCGAGGGAACTTGGCAAACTTCTTCGAAGATTTTTGCGGCGGGTGCCCTCAGGCCTTCGCCTTGACCACCTGCTCGGCCAGGTCACGGGCGATGGCGAAGGCGCCCTTGATGCGCTCGGCCTCGGTCTTCCACTCCTGCAAGAGCACGATCTTGTTGCCGCTGACCTTCGCCCCCGGCCCCTGCGCCTTGAGGAAGTCGACAAGCCCCGCCGGGTTGGCGAACTTGTCGTTGTGGAACTGCACCGTCGCGCCCTTCGGCCCGCCGTCGATGCGGCTGATCCCGGCGCGCTTGCACATCGCCTTGATGCGGACGATCAGCATCAGCGTGTTGACCTCCTTCGGCAGCGGGCCGAAACGGTCGATCAGTTCGGCGGCGAAGCCTTCCAACTCGACCTTGGTCGTCAGGGAAGACAGCCGCCGGTAAAGCCCCAGCCGCACGTCGAGATCGGGGATATACTCCTCGGGGATCAGCACCGGCACGCCGAGATTGATCTGCGGCGCCCATTGGTCGTCGCTGTCGGTCAGGCCCGCGATCTCGCCCGAGCGGATCTTCTGGATCGTCTCCTCCAGCATCTGCTGGTAAAGCTCGTAGCCCACTTCCTTGATATGGCCCGACTGTTCCTCGCCAAGGAGGTTCCCCGCCCCGCGCAGGTCGAGGTCGTGCGAAGCAAGGTTAAACCCGGCGCCGAGGCTGTCGAGCGAGCCCAAAAGCCTGAGCCGCTTCATCGCCTGCTGCGTCAGCGGCGCTCGGGGCTTGGTCGTCAGGTAGCAATAGGCGCGGGTCTTCGCCCGGCCCACACGGCCCCGGATTTGGTAAAGCTGGCTCAGCCCGAACATGTCGGCGCGGTGCACGATCATGGTGTTGGCGGTCGGGATATCGAGGCCCGACTCCACGATGGTCGTCGACAGGAGCACGTCGTACTTCCCGTCGTAGAACTCGTTCATCCGCTCGTCGAGATCACCTGCCGCCAGTTGCCCATGCGCGATGACATAGGAGACTTCCGGCACATGGGTCTTCAGGAAGTCCTCGATATCCGGCAGGTCCTTGATCCGAGGCACGACGAAGAAGCTCTGCCCGCCGCGATACCGCTCCCGCAGCAGGGCCTCCCGCAGCGTGACCGTGTCGAACTCGCTGACATAGGTGCGGATCGCAAGCCGGTCGACCGGGGGCGTGGCGATGATCGACAGGTCGCGCACGCCGGTCAGGCTCAGTTGCAGCGTCCGCGGGATCGGCGTGGCGGTCAGGGTCAGGACGTGCACCTCCGACCGCATCTCCTTCAGCCGCTCCTTGTGGGCGACGCCGAAATGCTGCTCCTCGTCGATGATGAGGAGGCCGAGGCTCTTGAAGCGGATGCCCTTTGCCAGAAGCGCATGCGTGCCGATGCAGATGTCGACCGAGCCATCGGCCAGCCCCGCCCGCGTCTTGTTGGCCTCGCCCTGCGAGACGAAGCGCGACAGTTGCCGGACCTGCATCGGGAAGCCGCGGAAGCGCTCGGCAAAGCTGCGGTAGTGCTGGCGGGCGAGGAGCGTCGTCGGACAGACCACCGCCACCTGCATCCCCGCCATCGCCGCGACGAAGGCTGCGCGCATGGCGACCTCGGTCTTGCCAAAGCCCACGTCGCCCACCACCAGCCGGTCCATCGGGCTGCCGGATTCGAGGTCCTTCACCACATCGGCGATGGCCGACAGCTGGTCGTCCGTCTCCTGGTACGGGAAGCGCGCCGCGAAAGCCTCCCAGATCGAATGCGGCGCCTCGAGGATCGGCGCGTGGCGCAGGTGGCGCTCGGCCGCGATCCGCATAAGCCTCTCGGTGATCTCGCGGATGCGCTGCTTGAGCTTGGCCTTCTTCGCCTGCCAGGCGCCGCCACCCAGCTTGTCGAGCAGCCCCTCCTCATGCCCGTAGCGGCTGAGAAGCTCGATGTTCTCGACCGGCAGATAGAGCCGCGCCTCCTCGGCATATTCGATCAGAAGGCAGGCATGGGGCGCGCCAAGCGCGGTGATCGTCTCGAGCCCCTTGTAGCGGCCGACGCCATGCTCGACATGCACGACCAGATCGCCGGGGGTCAGCGTGTTGATCTCGCTGACGAAATTCTCGGCCTTGCGCTTCTTGCGCGGCTTGGCCACCAGACGGTCGCCCAGCACGTCCTGCTCGGAGATGACGGCGAGCCCCGGCGCGGTGAAGCCCTGCTCCAGGGGCCAGATGGCGAGGAACAGCTTGCCCTTGCCCTCGGCCACCTCGCGCATGTCGCGGATCTCGGTCGCGGCAGTCAGGCCCTGATCCTCGATCAGGCCCTTGAGGCGTTCACGCGCGCCTTCCGACCAGCTGGCGATGATGACCTGATGATCCGCACGCAACGCGCGAACATGGTCGGCCAAGGCCCCGAAAAGGCTGATGCTTTCCTGCTGACGCTCCGGCGCGAAGGTCCGCCCGATCCGCCCGCCCGCATCCAGAACGCCCGGCCCTGGCGATTGCGGCAGGGGCGACAGTTGGATCACCCGGTGCCCCGCAACAGCTTTTTCCCAGGCGGCATCGTCGAGGTAGAGCAGGTCCGCGGCGGCAGGCTTGTAGACCGTGTCCATCCGCCCTTTCTGCCCCATGGCCTCGCGGCGGGAGTCATAGGCATCCGCGACGGCTTCCCAACGGGACAGCCGCGCGGGGGTGATCTGGTCGTCCAGCATCACCGAGGCGTCGGGCAGATAATCGAACAAAGTCTCGAGCCGCTCATGGAAGAAGGGCAGCCAGTGCTCCATCCCCTGATGCTTGCGTCCGGCACTGACCGCCTCGTAGAGCGGGTCGTCGGTCCCGGCCGCGCCGAATTCCAGCCGGTAGGTCTGGCGGAAGCGGGTGATCGCCGCCTCGTCCAGCATCACCTCCGACACCGGCGCCAGTTCCACCGCAGTCAGCTTCTCGATCGTGCGCTGCGTCTCGGGATCGAAGCGGCGCGCCCCGTCGAGAACATCGCCGAAGAAGTCAAGGCGCACCGGCCCGGTCGGTCCCGGCGGGTAGATATCGACGATGCCGCCCCGGATCGCGTAGTCGCCCGGTTCGGTCACCGTCGAGGTCGGGGAAAATCCCATCCGGGCGAGATAGGCCTTCAGCCGCTCCTCGTTCACCCGCGCGCCGACCTTGGCGCTGAACGACGCCTCTCTCAGCACCTCGCGCGCCGGCACCCGCTGTGTCGCCGCGTTTAGCGTCGTCAGCAGAATGAACGGCCCGGTCAGGCCCGCCGCCAGCGCCGCGAGCGTCGCCATCCGCGCCGCCGAGATCTCGGGGTTGGGCGAAACACGGTCATAGGGCAGGCAGTCCCAGGCCGGCAGGGTCAGTACGGCCAGATCGGGCGCGAAGAAGGCCAGCGCGGTGCGCATCGCCTCCATCCGCTTGTCGTCGCGCGCGACATGGACGACCGGCGCGCCGCGCGCGGCTTCCTTGGCCACCTGGCGGGCGTCGAAGCCTTCCGGCGCGCCGCCCAGCAATATCCGCGTCTCAGCCATGCCGGCCATCCAAGCTCCGAAGGTTCACGTCCGCCGCGCCGCTCAGGCGCCCAGCCCGCCGATCTGCAGATTCTGCCACATCCCCCACATGGAGGTGATGAAGATCGAGACCATCCCGATCGCCTGCACGATCAGCCGGTGGCGGTTGAGCAGGCGGTAAAGCGGCTCTCCGCCTTCGGTCAGCGCCGCCGCCTTATGCGCGGTCCGGAGCGTCAGCAGCGCCACGATCGTCATCGGCGCGACGATCAGGAACAGGGCCTGCGCGAATTCGACCCAGTACCAGAAGCCAAGCGTGACCAGCGCCGTCAGAAGGAAAAAGACGAACCCCAGCAACCACATGCCCGAGACATGGACGATATAGAGCATCCGGCTGACGTTGATGCGCACGAGCGTTTGCAGGTCCTCGGCCGCCTGCCCGCCCTGCCGCCGCGCGCGGCCGATCATGTCGAAGGGGACGCCCAGAACCCAGTGGCTGGTCGTCGACCAGACCACGGCAAGCATGATCCAGTACCAGAGGTTGGAAAACGACCTCAGGTCGATCAGTTCGAAGACGCTGTGATACCAGTTCACCCTGCCTGCCCCTTGCAGTTGTCCGCCCGGTCCTGCCTTAGTGCCGGCGTGGCGGAATTCCTACCCTTGAGGCCGAGGGATTTCCATGTCACCCAACAAAAAAACCTGTAGCCGAGGACAGTCCGATGCGCCCCGTCCAAGCCGCCTTCCCCGCCGCCCGCTTCCGCCGCCTGCGCCGCACGGAGGCGCTGCGCGATCTGGTGCAGGAACACCGCCTGACAGTGAAGGACCTGATCTGGCCGGTCTTCCTCCGCGACGGCAAGGGAATCGAGGAACCCGTGGCCTCGATGCCGGGTGTGAACCGCCTGTCGCTCGACCGGCTGCTGGCCGCGGCCGAAGACGGGCACAAGCTCGGCATTCCGGCGATCTGCCTGTTTCCCTACACCGATCCTTCGGTCAAGACCGAGACCTGCGAAGAGGCCTGGAACCCTGACAACCTGACCAACCGCGCCATCCGGGCGCTGAAGGCCGAACTCCCGGACCTTGCCGTGATGACCGATGTGGCGCTCGACCCCTACAATGCCAACGGCCACGACGGGCTGGTGAAGGACGGGGTGATCCTGAACGACGAATCCGTCGAGGCGCTGGTACGCATGACCTTGGTCCAGGCCGAGTCCGGCGCCGACATCATCGGCCCGTCCGACATGATGGACGGCCGGATCGGCGCCATGCGGGCGGCGCTGGAATCGGCGGGCCACAAGGATGTGGCGATCCTGTCCTATGCCGCGAAATACGCGAGCGCCTTCTATGGCCCGTTCCGCGATGCCGTAGGCGCCTCGGGCGCGCTCAAGGGCGACAAGAAGACCTACCAGATGAACCCCGCCAACAGCGACGAGGCCCTTCGGTTGATCGAGCGCGACCTGCGCGAGGGCGCGGACATGGTGATGGTGAAACCGGGGATGCCCTATCTCGACATCTGCCGGCGCGTGAAGGACACCTTCGGCGTGCCGACCTATGCCTACCAGGTCTCGGGTGAATACGCGATGATCCAGGGCGCGGCCGAGCGCGGCTGGATCGACGGCAAGAAGGCGATGGTCGAAAGCCTTCTCGGCTTCAAGCGCGCGGGCTGCGACGGCATCCTGACCTATTTCGCCCCGGCGGTCGCCAAGCTGCTCGACAGCGCCCTCTGATCATGCGCGGGCCCTCGCCGGTTGGCGGCGGCCCGGCGTGACAGGACGGACAATCCCGTCTATATCTGGGGGATCGGGACAAGAGCCGCACAATCGGCCAGCTATTCCCAGGCAGGGCAAACATCGGGGCCGACCCCGACGAGGCAGGAAGGGCAAAGAATGACGGGCATCTCGAGACGGGTGTTTCTTGGCGCGGCTGGCACCGCCAGCCTTGGACTTGCGGCCTGCGCCACGGCCGACCGGACCATGCAGAGCTACGGCGTCAACACCGGCAATGCCGCCCAGATCGATGCGCGCGTAGATGCGACGAGGCAGTTCCTGCTGTCGCGCTATCCCGGCACGCAGGATCTCGAAAACCGCGCGAAGGGCGTCTTGTGGATGCCCCTGGTGACCGAGGCCGGCTTCATTTTCGGCGGCAGCTACGGGCGCGGCGCGCTGCGCATCAATAATGCCACCGTCGATTACTATGCTATGACTGGCGTCTCCTACGGCATCCAGGTCGGCGCCCAGCAATACGCCCATGCGCTGTTTTTCATGACCCCCGAGGCGCTCGAGGGCTTCCGCCGCAGCCAGGGCTGGACGGCAGGCGCCGACATTACCTATGCGACGCCGGAAAACGGCGGCAGCTTCGGGGCCCAGACCACGCAGATCGACCCGGTCGTGGCGCTTGTCTTCGGCCAGCAGGGCATGATGGCGGGCGTAACGCTCGAAGGCTCGAAATACAGCCGGGTCATCCCCTGACCCCTGCCCGCAGCGCAGGCGTTTCTTCTTGGTCCAAATACCCCGGGAAGTCCGCGCCAATGGCGCGGACGGGGCGGAGCCCCTACCCCCCCCTACTCCCCCTCGAACGCCGTGAGCCGCCGGATCAGCGAAGAGGTATCGTTGCGCCCCCCGCCCATCCGCTGCACGTCCTTGTAGAATTGGTCCACCAGCGCCGTCACCGGCAGGCTCGCCCCGATCTCGTCGGCGGTGTCGAGGCAGATGCCGAGGTCCTTGCGCATCCAGTCCACGGCAAAGCCGAAGTCGAACTTGCCCGCCAGCATGGTCTTGTGACGGTTGACCATCTGCCAGCTTCCCGCCGCGCCCTGGCTGATGACCTCGACCACCGCCTCGCCGTCGAGCCCGGCCTTCTGGCCAAAGGCCAGCGCCTCGGCCAGCCCCTGGACAAGCCCGGCAATGCAGATTTGGTTCATCATCTTGGCCAGCTGTCCCGCCCCGCTGTCGCCCAGACGGCGGCAGATGCGCGCATAGGCGGCGATCACCGGCTCGGCCCGGGCATAGGGCTCGGCATCGCCGCCACACATGACCGACAGGACGCCATTCTCGGCCCCCGCCTGCCCGCCCGAGACCGGCGCATCGACGAATCCGAGTCCCCGCTCCGCTGCCAGGGCATGCAACTCCCGCGTGACCTTTGCCGAAACGGTGGTGTGATCGACAAAGACCGACCCCGGCGTCATCCCGGCAAAGGCGCCGTCCGGCCCAAGGCAAACTGACCGCAGGTCATCGTCATTGCCGACACAGGCCATGACGAACTCGGCCCCCTTCGCCGCCGCCCGCGGGGTCGCGGCATGGGCGCCGCCATGCTTGGCAGCCCAGTCGACTGCCTTCGCCCCGGTGCGGTTGTAGACCGTCACTTCATGGCCCTTCGCGGCCAGATGACCCGCCATCGGCCCGCCCATCACCCCAAGCCCAAGGAATGCCACCTTCGCCATGTCTTGCCCTCACGTCCGCGTTGGTCGAGCCAAGGCTTCATTGCCATGCCCGGACGGATGCACTAGGAACCGCCTACTTGTCGCCCGTCAAGGTCTGCCCGCGTCCCCCGTCCCCGCCTTCGAAGCTGCTGATGATCATCGCTTTCCGCTGGCTCCTGCGCCTGTTCACCGGACTGGTCCTGCTGTCGCTTCTGGCGCTGGCGATCCTCTATTACTTCCTGACCCGCTCGCTGCCGGACTATAACGCCACCTTCACCGAGGCCGGCATCTCGGCCCCGGTCGAGATTGTCCGCAACAATGCCAACGTCCCGCACATCTTCGGCAAGACCGACGAGGACGTGTTCTACGCCTTAGGCTTCGCCCATGCGCAGGACCGGCTCTGGCAGATGACGATGCTGCGCCGCACCGCCCAGGGTCGCCTGTCCGAGATCTTCGGCCCGCGCACCCAGGCCACGGACGAGCTGATCCGCCGCTTCGACATCTACGAGCTTGCGACCCGCTCTGTGGACGCACAGGACGAACCGACGAAGCGCGCGCTCGACGCCTATTCCCGTGGGGTCAACGCCTGGATCGAAGAGGTCAACAAGGGCGCGCGCGGCCGCGGCGCGCCCGAGTTCTTCCTCTTCCCCCCCGAAATCGCCGCCTGGCAGCCCGCGGATTCGATTGCGATCCTCAAGCTCATGTCGCTGCAACTGGCGACCCACCTCCAGGACGAGGTGCTGCGGGCCGAGACCTCGCTGGTGCTGACTGACCGACAGGTGCGCGACATCCTGCCCGACGATCCGCAGCAGCCGATCGCGGCCCTGCCCGACTATGCAAGCCTCATGCCCGGACCGGTCCCGGGGCCGCAGGCGGTGAAGCAGGCCGCAGCGGATCCCTTCTCGCCCTTCCCCGCACGCGGCCTTGGCGGGGCCTCGAACGCCTGGGCGGCCGCCCCGGCCCGTTCCGCGGCGGGCGGCACGCTTCTGGCCAATGACCCGCATCTGGAATTCACCGCGCCGACCACCTGGTACCTCGCCCGGCTCGAGCTGCAATCGGGCGGCGTGATCGGCGCGACCATCCCGGGGGTGCCGGCGGTGATCCTCGGCCGGTCCGAGGCGCTCGGCTGGGGGCTGACCTCGTCCTATCTCGACGACCAGGACGTGCATATCGAGAAGGTCAATCCCGACAACCCCGAGGAATACCTGACCCCCGACGGCTGGAAGACCTTCGAAACCCGCCGCTCGATCCTGACGATCAAGGACGCGCCGCCCGTCACCCTGACCCTGCGCTGGACCGAGAACGGCCCCGTCCTGCCCGGCACCCATTTCGACCTCGCCGCGATCACGCCGCCCGGCCATGTCGCCTCAGTTTCCTGGACCGCGCTCAGCGACAGGGACACCTCGATGACCGCCGCGATCTGGCTCATGGGGGCGAAGACCATCGAACAGGGCATCGCCGCGGGCGAATTGTTCATCGCCCCGTCGCAGAACCTGATGCTGGCCGACAAGGACGGCATCGCGATGCAGCTCATCGGCCGCATGCCGATCCGCGACCCGAAGAACCAGAGCCTGGGCCGGATGCCGACCCCCGGCTGGCTCGCCGAGAACCGCTGGCAGGGCTTCTACCCCTATGCCGACAATCCGCGCTTCGTGAACCCGAAGTCGGGCATCCTCGGCAACACCAACAACAAGATCACCGACACGCCTTTCCCGCGCCACGTCTCCTTCGACTGGGGCGACACCGAACGCATCCAGCGCTGGCTGAAGCTGATGCAATCGCGCGAGGTCCATACCCGCGAGAGCTTCATCGAAGCGCAGCTCGACACCGTGTCCAGCGCAGCGCGCACCCTTCTGCCGCTGGTCGGCGCCGATCTGTGGTTCACCGGCGAGGCTGCGCCCGCCGGCACGCCCGAGGGCCAGCGCCAGCAGGCCCTGAAGCTGCTCGCGGCCTGGAATGGCGAGATGAACGAGCACCTGCCCGAACCGCTCATCTATGCCGCCTGGATGCGCGCCCTGCAGGACCGTCTGATCCGTGACGACCTCGGGCCCCTGGCCGACAAGTTCACCCATGTCGATCCGGTCTTCATCGAGCGCGTCTACCGCAACACCGAGGGCGCGTCAGCCTGGTGCGACATCATCCAGTCCTCGCCCACCGAAAGCTGCACCGACATCGCCCGCATGGCGCTCGACGATGCGCTGGTCTGGCTGACCGATCGCTACGGGCCGAACATCGAAAGCTGGCGGTGGGGCGATGCGCACGAGGCGCATCAGGACCACCCGGTGCTGGGCCAGATCCCGGTGCTGCGCCACCTCGTCAACATCCGCCAGTCCACGAGCGGCGACGACGACACGCTCCTGCGCGGCGCGACCAGCGGCAAGGGCGCCAATCCCTTCGTCAACGTCGCCGGCGCTGGCTATCGCGGCGTCTACGATTTCGCGGATCCGGACAGTTCGGTCTTCATCATCTCGACCGGCCAGTCGGGCCACCCGCTCAGCCGCTATTACGACGACCTGGGCGAGCTTTGGCGGCGCGGCGAATACTCGCCCATGTCGCTCGACCCCGATCTTGCCCGAGCCGCGGCCGTCGGCATCACGACGCTGAACCCGGAATGACCGAACTCCGCACCCCGCGCCTGAAGCTGCGCCGCGCCCGGACCGAGGATCTGGGCGCGATCCATGCCCTCCTGTCCGACCCGCGCCTGATGCGCTATTGGTCCACGCCGGAACACGAAACTCTCGACCAGACACGCGCCTGGCTTGATGCGATGGTCGCCGCCGGCGCGGCCAGCGATGCCGCCCTTGCGCGCGGCGAACCGGCTGAGAGCGACGATTTCCTGATCGAGTACCAGGGCCGGGTCATCGGCAAGGCCGGAGCCTGGAAGCTGCCCGAGGTCGGCTTCCTGATCGCCGCCGGCTTCCACGGCCAGGGCCTCATGCGTGAGGCGATGGAGGCGGTCATCGACCACCTCTTCGCCCGCCATGCCGTCCCCCGCCTGACCGCCGATGCCGATCCCCGCAACGCCGCCTCGATCGGGCTCCTGACCCGCCTCGGTTTTACCGAGACCCACCGCGCCGAACGCACGATCCTGTGGCGCGACGAATGGTGCGACAGCGTCTATTTCGCGCTCGACCGCCCCGCCGCACCCGGCCTCACGGACCTCGCCGCGCTCCTTGCGGGGATGGAGCCGGACCTGCGCCCCGGCCGATACGTCTTCGCCACCACGACCGACAGCGATGCCATCGGGGCGGCCAACGCGGTCATGCGCTTCACCGAGGCCGAGGGCACGACGCTGATCCTAGCGCCCGACGAAGCCGCGCGGCTGAAGCTCGATGCGGTCTTCCCCTGCCGGATGATCACGCTCAACGTGACCTCTTCCCTTCAGGCCGTCGGTTTCCTCGCCGTGATCACCGCCGAACTCGCAAAGCTCGGCATGGGCGTCAACCCGGTCTCGGGCTTTCACCACGACCACCTGTTCGTGCCCGAGGATCGCGCTGAAGACGCCTTGGCTGCCTTGCGCGCGCTCTCGAACCGCAGACGGACTCCCTGACATTTTCTGCTCGAAAATATCCCACGGGGGTGTGGGGGTGTGAAACCCCCACTCCGCGCTCACAACTCGCGGAACCGCTTCTCCTGCCGCGCGGTCCAGCGAACGGTCACGCGATAGCCGTCCTCGCCCTGCGCCTCGCCCTCGACCACACCCTGCTGGTGCAGCCAGGCCCGTCGCCGACCGTCCTCGAAGCCTAGCGTCAGGACGCGTTCGGTCTTCTCTTCCTCGAATGCCTCGGAAATCGCCTCCAGCAGCCGGGGCAGCCCCTCGCCCGTCAGCGCCGACAGGGCAAAGATCTCCGGGCTGCGCGCGGCCTGCACCACCAGCGCCTCGCGCCGGTCCTCGGGCAGCAGGTCGAGCTTGTTCCAGACCTCGAAGCGCGGTGTCGTTTCGGCCACGCCGAGGCTCGCGAGGATGTCGTTCACATCCGCCGCCTGTTCCTCGGTCTCGGGATGGCTGATGTCGCGGACATGCAGGATCAGGTCGGCCTCCAGCACCTCTTCCAGCGTGGCGCGGAAGGCCGCGACCAGTTGCGTCGGCAGGTCGGAAATGAACCCCACCGTATCCGACAGGATCACTTTCCGCCCCGAGGGCAGCACCACCCCCCGCATCGTCGGGTCGAGCGTGGCAAAGAGCATGTCCTTGGCCAGCACTTCGGCCCCGGTCATCCGGTTGAAAAGCGTGGACTTGCCGGCGTTGGTATAGCCGACCAGCGCCACCACCGGGAACGGCACCTTGCGCCGCGCTGCGCGATGCAGCTCGCGCGTCTTGACCACGCGTTCCAGCTGGCGCTTCAGCTTCACCACCTGGTCGTCGATCGCCCGCCGGTCGCTTTCGATCTGCGTCTCGCCCGGCCCGCCGACAAAGCCGAAGCCGCCACGCTGGCGTTCAAGGTGGGTCCAGGCCCGGACGAGCCGCGTCCGCTGGTAGCTGAGTGCGGCGAGTTCCACCTGCAGTACACCCTCGCGCGTCCGCGCCCGGTCGGCGAAGATCTCGAGGATCAGGCCCGTCCGGTCGAGCAGCTTGCAGCCCCATTCCTTTTCCAGGTTGCGCTGCTGCACCGGGCTGACCGGACCATCGACCAGCACGAGGCCGACCTCCAGGTCCTTGAAGCGCGCCTTCAGCTCCTCGACCTTGCCCGAGCCGAACAGTGTGCCGGGGGCGACGCGCGACACGCGCACGACGTCTGCCCCGAGAACCTCGATCTCGGGCAGGGCCGCGGCCAGAGAGACAGCTTCGGCCAGACCATGTTCCGGAAGCCTGCGGGTCTTCTCGCCCTTCAGGTCGGGATGCAGGACATAGGCGCGGGTCGGTCCCGGCGCCCGGTCGTCATCGGTCGCGCTCAGTCTTCGCCCTCGTACAGGTTGATCGGGGCACCCGGCATGATGGTCGAGATCGCATGCTTGTAGACAAGTTGCGACTGGCCATCGCGGCGCAGGAGCACGCAGAAATTGTCGAACCAGGTGATCACGCCCTGCAGTTTCACCCCGTTGATGAGGAAGATCGTCACCGGAACCTTCGCCTTACGCACATGGTTGAGAAATGCGTCCTGCAAATTCTGTTTGTCGGCAGCCATAGGATTCTTCAGTCCTTGTTGTGTCCGTTTACTTTTTTTGTTGCCCGTCCCGGTCGCCGGCGCGGCACCCGATGATGACAGGAGCAGGTATGATGCGTGAAAGATTCGGATTCCAGCCCCAAAACGGCGCATTCTCACGGGCTGTGGCCAACTAGCGTCGCCAGCTGTCGGGAATGAGCAAGGCCAGGATCGCCAATGTCTCGAGCCGCCCCACCACCATCGCGGCGGCAAGGATCACCTTGGCCCCGGAGTCGAGCATGGCATAACTCAACGGTGCATCCGCGCCGACCTGGGCCAGCGGGCCGGTCGTTGACAGCGCCGCGACGGTAAAGATCATCGCCGGCTCGAATTCGAGCCCGGTCATGGTCAGCAGAGCCATCGTCACCGCAATCGAGATCGCGAAGAGCATGAAGAAGATCCAGGCGACATAGGCGCCTTCGCCACGCAGCCGCCGTGCCACCGGCCCTTCGCCGCCCACGACATGCGGCAGGATCATCAGCTCAAGCTCGTGCTCGCCATGCTTGAAGAGCGCATAGACCCGCAAGAGCTTCACCCCTCCCGCCGCGGTTGCCACGCCGCCACCGATCAGGGCCAGCCCCACAAGGATCAACCCGGACGATCCCGGCCCGGCCCAGAGCCGAGCCGACTGCCAGTCTTCCGAGACGAATCCCGTCGTCGTCAGGAAGGACAGCGTCGTGAACAGCGATCCCCACAGCGCCCGAAGCGCCCCGAAAAGGTCGCGGGCCTGGTCATCCGCGTAGCGACCGGTCCAGTGCTGGAGGAACTGGAACAACGGCAGGATGGCGATGCAGACAAGCGCCATCCGCACCTCGGGGTCGCGCCACAGCGGCAGGTCGACCCGGGTCGGCATGCGGGTGAACAGCGCCCGACGCGAGATCGCGAAGGCGAAGAACAGGAAGATCATCAACTCGCCCAGCCGGCCCGACTGCGCTCCGCTCAGGTCCCGCTGCGGCGAGATGCCGCTTGTCGACAGGGTCGACATCGCATGGCTCAGCGCGACGACCCCGGTTTCGCCCGCGGTCAGAAGCAGGATCCACAACAGCAGCGTCAGCCCGCCATAGACCGGGAACAGTTCCAGCGCGTGACGGACGATCCGTTCCGACGGGTCGGCGATCCGGGTGATCTGCTGCGTTCCCGGCTTTGATCGCCCGACCGAGCCGCCAGAAATCACCTCGAACCCGCCAAGGTTCAGCGGTGCAAGAACGGCGATGGCCGACAGAAGCACGAAGAACCCGCCCAGCCAGCCGACCAGCGCCCGCCACAGGTGCAGGCTTGCCGGAAGGCGCTCGGGCTCGTCATAGACCGTCGCGCCGGTGGTGGTGAAGCAGGACACCATTTCAAACCAGGCGTTCATGAATGTCGTATTCTGAACGGCATGGTGAAACGGGACCGCCAGGACAGGCGGCAGGACGACATAGGCCAGCACCACCCCGGCAAGCTGGCTGCGCACCAGGTTGCGCGGGCGGTGATTGGCGGTCGCGATGGCGATCATCGCGGTCAGGAACAGGAACAGCAGCGCCGCATAGAAAAAGCTGCGCGCCGTCAGGTAGTCGCCGCGCGCCATCGCATGTCCCGCCGGAAGGAACATCACCAGCGCCGCGACGCCGAGGAGGATGACCAGAAGGGGAAGCTCGACGACGCGACGCATCGGCGTCAGAAGAAATCGACGGTGACTTGCAGCAGGCGCTCGACCTCTGGCACGTCCTTGGCCAGGGCGAACATGGCGATCACGTCGCCCTCCTCGATGCGCAGCGTTCCCGTCGGTTTCAGCATCTTCTCGCCCCGCAGGATCAGGCCGACCAGCACGCCATCGGGAAACTCGATGTCGCGGATCAGGCTGCCCGCCAGCGGCGATGTCGACAGCACCTGCGCCTCGATCACTTCGGCCTCGGCATCGCCGATCGAATAGATCGCCCGCACCCGCCCATGGCGGATATGGCGCAGGATCGAGGACACGGTCGTCGCGCGCGGGTTGATGTAGGCGTCGATGTCCAGAGGCGCCATCAGCGGCACCAATGTCGGGTCGTTGACCAGCGCGATCGCCATCGGACAGCCCTCGGCCTTGGCGCGGACGGCGACCAGCATGTTGGTCTTGTCATCATCGGTCACGACCAGCACTGCATCGGCACGGTCGACATCGGCTTCGGCCAGAAGGTCGCTGTCCATGCCATCGCCATTCAGCACGATTGTCCGTTGCAGGGCATCGGCGGCCTGTTCGGCCACCTCGCGGTCGCGCTCGATCATCTTGACCCGAACCCGGTCGGTGCGCTGCTCTAGCGCCCGGGCCACAGCGAGGCCGACATTGCCTCCGCCGATGATGACAACACGCTCCTGCTTTTTCGTTGTCTTTCCAAATATTTCCAGCGTTCTGTTCACATCTTCGGTCTGGGTGAACACATAGATCTGGTCATCCGCAAGAAGCTGGTCCTCGGGGTCGGGCGCGAACAGGCGGTCGTCCCGCCGCACCCCGACCACGATGGCCCGCAGCGTCGAGAACAGGTCGGACAACTGCCGCAGGGGCGTGTTCAGGACCGGGCAATCCTCTTCCAGCGCAATCCCGAGAAGCTGCGCGCGGCCGCCCATGAAGCTTTCGGTATCGAAGGCCGAAGGTGCGGCAAGGCGTTGCAGGGCCGCCTCGGCCACCTCGCGCTCGGGACTGATGACGACGTCGATGGCGACATGCTTCGAGGTGAAGAGGTCGGAATAGCCCGAGTCGAGATAGTTCTGGGCGCGCAGCCGGGCGATCTTGCGAGGGATGTTGAACAGCGCATAGGCGACCTCGCAGGTCACCATGTTCACCTCGTCGGAATGGGTCGCGGCGATGAGCATGTCGGCGTCGCGCGCACCGGCCCTCTCCAGCACGTCCGGATATGAGGCAAAGCCCGCAACCCCTTGCACGTCCAGCGTTTCCGTCGCGCGGCGCACGAGTTCCGGGTTGTTGTCCACGACGGTCACGTCGTTCTTCTCGCCGGACAGGTGCCGTGCGATTTGCCAGCCGACCTGGCCGGCGCCGCAGATGATGACCTTCATGCCGCTCTTCCCGTTGGGCTGCCGGCTCCTGCTTGGCAGAAGGCCCGCGATGGGTCAATCCGGGTCGATCCCGCGCGCGCGGCCCGCGGCGAAAGGATCAATCCTCTATCTCTTCGCCTTCCAGGTCGTCCTCGTCCTCCAGATGCGCCACCCGCGCCCCCGCCTTCGAGGTGGTGACCACGCCAAGCGACTTAAGCTTGCGATGCAGCGCCGAGCGCTCCATTCCGACGAAGCTGGCCGTCCGGCTGATATTGCCGCCGAACCGGTTGATCTGGGTCAGCAGGTACTCCCGCTCGAACAGTTCGCGCGCCTCGCGCAGCGGCAACGTCGCCAGCGCGCCGCCAAGGACGATCCGGCCCTCCCCCTCATCGGCATCGTCGCGGCCCGGCATCTCGCGCGCCTCGATCGGGCCGGTGCCTTCGCCCAGGATCAGCACCCGCTCGATGACGTTGCGCAGCTGCCGGACGTTGCCGGGCCAGTGCATGGTCTGAAGGATCGCCTCGGCTTCCGACGTCAGCTCGCGCGCGGGCAGGCCTTGGGTGCGATGGAACATCTGGATGAAGTGGCGGGCAAGCTCGGGAATGTCCTCGCGCCGATCCTCGAGCGAGGGCACGGCGATCGGCACGACGTTCAGCCGGTCGTAAAGCTCCTGCCGGAACCGGCCAGAGGCGATCTCGGCCTTCAGGTCGCGCGTGGTCGAGGAAATGACCCGCAGGTCGACCCGCACCTTGTCTGTGCCGCCTGCGCGGGCGAACTGCTGTTCGACCAGCACACGCAGGATCTTCGACTGGGTGCCGAGCGGCATGTCGGCGACCTCGTCGAAATAGACAACGCCGCCATGCGCCTGTTCCAGCAGGCCCTGCTCGATGCCGCGTTCGGAGGATTCCCGGCCGAACAGCACCTCTTCCATCCGCTCCGGCTCGACCGTCGCCGAGGAAACCGAGACGAATGGCGCCGCGGCGCGGTTCGACTGGGCATGGATGAAGCGTGCCGCCAGTTCCTTGCCGGACCCTGCCGGGCCAGTCAGCATCACCCGTCCGTTCGACTTCGTCACCTTCTCAAGCTGCGCCTTCAAGGCCTTGAAAGCCGGGGAATTTCCCAACATCTCGGCCGAGGTCACTTCACGGCGGCGCAGATCGACGTTCTCGCGCCGCAGGCGGCTCGTCTCCATCGCGCGCGAGACGACGACCATCAGCTGGTCGATGTTGAAGGGCTTCTCGATGAAGTCATAGGCACCCTGCTTGATCGCCGCGACCGCGATCTCGATGTTGCCATGACCCGAGATGATGACGATCGGCACGTCCGGGTTCGACCGGCGGACCGTCTTGAGGATGTCGATCCCGTCCATCTGGCTGTCCTTGAGCCAGATATCCAGGATCATCAGCGCCGGTGGCTCGGCGTTGATCTCGGCCATGCAGGCATCCGAGTTGCCGGCGAGCCGGACCTGATAGCCTTCATCCCGCAGGATGTCGCCGATCAGTTCGCGAATGTCCTTTTCGTCATCTACTATAAGAATACCGCTCATCTGCCTGTCCTCCGGGCCTTATCTGGCCGCGCGTACACCCCGGCCGCGCGCCGGGCGCGGGCTGCGGGGCAGTCTGATTTCGGCCATCGCCCCGGCATGGGACTGGCCTTCGAATGGCGCGGCATCGTTCAGCGTCAGCGTGCCGCCATGTTCCTCGATGATCTTCTTGACGATGGGCAGGCCGAGGCCCGTGCCCTTTTCCCGCGTGGTCACATAGGGCTCGAACAGCCGCGCCCGATCCTCGGGCAGGCCAATTCCGTTGTCCGAGATCCGGATCACAACCACATCCGGTTGCTCTTCCATCTCGACCCTGACCTGCGGGTCGAGATCGGCGGGCGCGCCCTTTTCCTTCAGCGATTCAATCGCTTCACCGGCATTCTTGATCAGGTTGGTCAGCGCCTGCGAAATCATGGTCGCGTCGAGGTCTAGCATCAGCGGTCCCTCGGGCAGCTTTGCCGTCACCTTCACGTCGGGCTGGCCGCTATCCTGGAGGACAACGGCGTCGCGGACCAGCCTGACCAGATCCTCCTCGCGGCGGTCCGGTTCCGGCATCCGGGCGAATTTCGAGAATTCGTCGACGATGCGCCGCAGGTCACCTGTCTGGCGGACAATGACATCCGTGTATTGGTCAAGATCCGCCGCCGCCTCTTCGCCGATGATCGGGCGGAACTTGCGCTTGATACGCTCGGCCGAAAGCTGGATCGGCGTCAGCGGGTTCTTGATCTCATGCGCGATGCGACGGGCCACGTCGCCCCAGGCGGCCATCCGCTGCGCGCTGACCAGCTCGGTCACGTCATCGAAGGCCACCACATAGCCTTCGGGTGTCCCGTCCTCGTTGCGCCGCTCGGTCATCCGCACCAGCAGGCTTTCCAGCTTGCCGCGCCGCGACAGCCGCACCTCTTCCTGCACCGCGCCGCCGTCGCCCTCCCGCACCCGATCCAGCAGCGGTCCAAATTCCGGAACCAGAACGGTCATGGCGCCGCCTGCCTCGGGGGGCAGGTCAAGCAACCGGGTTGCCGAACGGTTGATGAACTCGACCACACCCTCGGCATCAAGGCCGATCACGCCGGCGGTCACGTTCGACAGGACCGAATCGAACAGGCGGCGCCGCTCTTCGGTCAGGGCATGTCCCTCGACCAGCGCCGCGCGCTGGCCTTTGAGCTGGCGCGTCATCTGGTTGAAGATGCGCCCGAGCATGGCGATCTCGTCATCGCCCTGTTCCTCGATCACCTGCACGTCCAGATCGCCACCGCCGACGCGCTGCGCCGCCCCGGCAAGGCGACCGACGGGGCGGGACAGGCGCTCGGCGAACCAAAGGCCCAGCCAGACGGCTGCCAGTATAAGAATGAGCGCGAACCCTATGTAAAGAAGTCCGAATTCGAACAAAAGCCGCCCGCGTTCGGCTTCGAGCTGATGATAGAGTCTGGCGTTTTCGGTCGTGTCGTCCAGCAGGCTGAGAAGCGAGCCGTCAACCGTGCGCGTCACCAGCAGGAAGCGGTCAGGATAGGATTCGAGCCAGACGAGGGCGCGGAATTCGTTGTTCGTCCAGTCCTCGATGATCACGGTCTCGCCCTTCAGGGCGCGGGCGATCTCATCCGCCGAGGGCTTTTCGTAGTCGAAGAGATAGGAACTTTCGCCCCTTGCCCGGATCTCACCGCTGCCGTCGATGACAAAGGCCTCGCGCAATCCGCGCTGCACCTGGGACTGGGCCTTGCTCAGGAGTTGCCGCAGGTCGCCGTCATCGACATAGACCGAGGCCTGCTTCGACAGGTTGAGATATCCCGCGAGCGCCTGCGCATCCTGCGTCAGGTCGCGCTGATGTTCGCCGCGATAGGCCTCGGCCGCCGAGAGCGAGGAGCCGACCACCTGTCGCACCCGGTCGGAAAACCAGCCTTCGAGGCCGACATTCACCGTCAGCACGGCAAAGACCGCGACCAGAACCGTCGGGACCAGCGCGATCAGGGCAAAGACGCCGGTCAGGCGCAGGTGCAGCCGCGATCCGGCGGATTTCGCGCGGCGGTCGGCGACCATCCGGGCGATGCGCTGGATGACCAGCGTGGCGACGACCAGCACATAGACGAGGTCGGCCAGCAGGACGAGGCGCAGTTCGGGCGAGCCGGCGCCCTGGTTGAACGGCCCAAGCGTCAGGAAGGTGGCCAGCGCCAGAAGCGGGCCAAGCAGGACCAGGCCGAACGTGGCCCATGTCTGAACCCGGCGTTGCCTGCGCAACCGGTTCCAGGTCTCACTCCGCGCTGAGCGCTGCACGCCTGCCGCCCTTGATGTGGGCCGCCTGGAGCGACCCTTACCGCCGATACCGTGGCCTTCTGACGACTGACGCCGCCGTGCCACTATTCCTGTGGCGGTTTTACATCAGCTTGCGCCGCCGTGTCACGCGGATATCGAGGTCCGTGATCTTCTTGCGCAAGGTATTGCGGTTGATGCCGAGCAGATCGGCACATTTTGCCTGATTTCCGGCAGTCGCATCGAGCGCGATCTCGATCAGCGGCAACTCTACCTCGCGCAGGATTCGCTGGTAGACGCCGGGCGGCGGCAGGGCGCCGCCATGCAGGTCGAAGTAGCGCTTGAGGTGCTTAGCGACGCTAGTCGATAGTTTCTCACCTTCGCCGCCGCCACGAAGCGGCTCCATCGAGGGCTGGTTGCCCAGCACGGCCTCGACCTCGGCCCGGCTGATCTCGGGCTCGGCTGAAGTGACCATCAGGCGGCGCAGGGTGTTTTCCAGCTGCCGGACATTGCCCGGCCAGGAATAGGCCCGCACCAGTTCGCGCGCATCGGCGGACAGCCGGCGGACCGAGCCGAAATCGCGTTCGCCCTTGGCAAGGAAATGGTCGGCAAGCAGTGGAATGTCGTCCACCCGTTCGCGCAGGGACGGCACATGGATCGTTACCCCGCCCAGCCGGTAGAACAGGTCCTGGCGGAATAACCCCGCCTCCATCCGGGCCGAAAGATCGGCCTGCGAGGTCGCCATGATCCGCGGCGCGGAATCGCCAAGCATGTCGAGCATCCGCACGATCCGCGCCTGCGCATCTTCGTCGTAGTCGGCCACCTCGTCGAAGACGAGGCTTCCGCCGCGCGCTTTCGACAGCAGCATCGAGGGCCCTTCGATCCCGGCGAGATCGGCGGATTGCGCCACGACGAAAGGCAGCGTCCGGCGGTCAGAGAAATCATGGATGGCGCGCGCAATCAGCGACTTGCCGGTGCCACTTTCCCCGGTGACGAGCACGGGCAGGTCGGTGTTCATCACGCGCGCGACCAGCCGGTACAGCGCCTGCATCGCCGGGGTGCGGCCAACCAGCGGCAGGTCGTCGCCGGCTTCCTTGGTCTCGGCGCGGTTGCGCGTGACCGCCCGGCGTTTCTGGTCCAGAGCCCGGGCCGAGCGCTTCATCAGGTCGGGAAGGTCAAAGGGCTTGGGTAGGTAGTCATAGGCCTCGGCTTCGGCGGCCTGGATCGCGGTCATGATCGTGTTCTGCGCCGAAATCACGATCACCGGCAGGCCGGGGCGCATCTTGCCGATGCGCGGCAGCGCCTCGAGCCCGTTGCCGTCGGGCATGATCACATCCGAGATGACGAGATCGCCCTTCCCTTCCTCGACCCACCGCATCAGCGTCATCAGCGACGAGGTCGCATGCACCTTGCAGCCCGCGCGGGTCAGCGCCTGGGTCAGAACCGTGCGGATCGTGCGGTCGTCATCCGCGACCAGTACCGTGCCATCCATTTGTCCTGCCTCCTTACGATACGTCCTGTGCCAGGTCCTTGGGCGCCCGCGGCAGCGAGACGCGGAACACCGTGCGCCCCGGCACCGAGTCGACCGAGATCCAGCCGCCATGGTCGTTGATGATCTTGGACACGAGCGCGAGGCCCAGTCCGGTTCCGTTCTCGCGCCCGCTGACGAAGGGTTCGAAGATGTCCTGGGCGATTTCGGGCGGGATGCCCGGGCCGTTGTCGATGATCTCGATCTTCAAGGGCAGCGCGCGGCCCGACCCGTCCTTGCGCCGCAGGCGCAGCGACTGGTCGTAAGAGGTCTTGAGCCGGATCGTGCCGCCGCCCTTCGGTCCCGCCGCCTCGGCCGCGTTCTTGATGAGGTTGAGGAAGACCTGCATCAGCTGGTCGGGGTCGGCGAGCGTCGGCGGCAGCGAGGGGTCGTATTCCTCGAGAATGGTCATGTTCGCCGCGAACCCCACCAGCGCCGAGCGACGGGCGCGGTCAAGCGCGTCATGGATGTTGACCGCGCGCAGGTCCGGCGGGCGCAGGTTGCCGAACTGTTCGACCTGTTCAAGGAGTTTCACGATCCGGCGCGATTCCTCGACGATCAGGTCGGTCAGCTCGCGGTCCTCGGGGCCAAGGCCCATCGACAGAAGCTGCGCCGCGCCGGTGATACCGGCGAGCGGGTTCTTGATCTCGTGCGCCAGCATCTCGGCCATGCCGATCGCAGACTTGGCCGAGGACTTGGCATTGGCGAGGCGCCCCAGCCGGTCGGCGATGTCGCGGGGCGAGATTAGCAGCATCAGGATGTCGGGATTGTCGTGCATCGGTGCGACCTGCACGTTGCACTGCACCGGCGGCTTCTCGCCCGAGGTCACGTCCACGTCGTTGATGAACAGCGCCGACTGGTTGGAGCGCGCCCGGGCCAGCGCCTCATCCATCGGCGCGTCGATATGGATGCGGTCGAAGGCCGGCACGCCCAGCAGCGCCTTGACCGAGGCGTTCAAGAAGGTCTCGCCCGCCGGATTGACCTCGACCAGCTTGCCTTCGCGGTCGATGAGGAAGGCAGGGATCGGCAGAGAGGCCCAGATCACCCCCGGAACCGGGTAGGGCGAGCGATAGGGCATCATGCCGCCTCCCTCGTCTCGCCGTCAGGAGCGGAAAGGAAGGCCGCGCGGAGCGCCGCGCGCACGGCCTGCGGATCGGTCGCCGTCAGGATCGGCCCACGATGCGAGGTGCGCCGCGCCTCTTCGAGATACCAGCCGAGATGCTTGCGGGCGACCTTGAGGCCAAGCTCGAGCCCGTAGAAGTCGAGCATCGCGTCGTAATGGCCGATGACCAGATCGGCCAGCGCCTCGCCCTCGGGCACAACCGGCGCCGGGGTTCCGAACAGCAGGTGCGCGATCTGGGCCAGCCGCCAGGGCGCGCCCTGGGCGCCACGACCCACCATCACCCCGTCAGCGCCAGAGAGGCGCAGCGCCTCGGCCGCGGTTTCGGCATCGACGATGTCGCCATTGGCGATCACCGGGATGCGGACCGCCTCCTTCACCGCGCGGATCGCCACCCAGTCGGCGCGGCCGGTGTAGAACTGGCATCGCGTGCGGCCGTGGATGGTGACCATGGCGATTCCCGCCTCTTCCGCCCGTCGGGCGATGTCGGCGGCGTTCAGGCTCGCGTCATCCCAGCCGAGCCGGGTCTTGAGCGTGACCGGCACCGAAACCGCGCCCACCACAGCCTCGATCAGCCGCAGCGCATGGTCGGGCGTCTTCATCAGCGCCGAGCCGGAATAGCCGGTCGTCACCTTCTTGGCCGGGCAGCCCATGTTGATGTCGATGACCCGCGCGCCCTGCCCTTCGACATATTTCGCCGCCTCGGCCATCCAATAGGCCTCGCGCCCCGCCAGCTGGACCGAGGTGCGATCCATCTCGAAGCCGAGCTCGGCCCGGGCACGCGCCAGCGGGCGGGCCTGCACGACCTCCTGGCTGGCCACCATCTCGCTCACCACCAGACCCGCGCCGAAGGAGGCGACCAGCCGGCGGAATGGCAGGTCGGTGATGCCGGCAAGGGGCGCCAGCAGGACCGGGGGATCAATGTGAAGGCCATTTGCGGCGGCGGCCGACTGGAGGAACAAATGCCTAATCCTTGTGCGTCAGCCCCGAGGTAGCCCCACTGCCCCCGAATGACAACCGAGGCAGCGGACGATCCGGCCTGACAAATTGGTCAATCCTGGGCATGTGCCTATTTTTTGTGCATTTATGCTCGAAGGTTTCGCCGCATTGTCACGTCCCGCATCCTGCCCTAGACAGATGCCCGGTCGTTATGGAGCGAAGATGACAGTTGCAGGCATCATCGTGGCTGCCGGACGCGGGACCCGCGCGGGTGACGGGCCGCCCAAGCAATGGCGGGCCTTGTCAGGCCGCCCTGTGCTGGCCCATGCGATCGAGGCCTTCCGGGGCATGGTCGATCACCTGCTGGTCGTGATCCATCCCGAGGACCATCTTCTGGCGGAACAAACCCTGCCCGACGTGGATTTCGTGACAGGGGGCGCAACGCGGGATGCCTCGGTCAGGAACGCGCTGGAGGCGCTGGCCCTGATGGGCGTGGACAAGGTCCTCATCCATGACGGCGCGCGGCCCCTGGTCAGCAAAGCCCTGATCCAACGGGTGATTTCCGCTCTCGACACCGCCGAGGGTGCGGCCCCGGCCCTGCCGGTCACCGATGCGCTCTGGCGCGGAGAGGCGCTGGTCGTCACGGGCACGCAGGACCGGACGAATCTGTGGCGGGCGCAGACGCCGCAGGGGTTCCGTTTCGGGCCGATCCTTGCCGCCCACCGCGCCCATCCCGGCGGGGCGGCGGACGATGTCGAGGTGGCCCGCGCCGCCGGACTGACTGTCGCCATCGTCGAGGGCGAGGAAGAGAACCTGAAGCTGACCTTCGCCAGCGATTTCGACCGGGCGGAGCATATCCTGAAAGGACGGCGCACCATGGACATCCGTCTGGGCAACGGCTTTGACGTCCACGCCTTCGGGCCGGGCGATCATGTCTGGCTCTGCGGGGTGAAGGTGCCGCATGGCGCCGGATTGGTCGGCCATTCCGATGCCGATGTGGGCATGCACGCACTGACCGATGCGATCTACGGCGCGCTGGCCGAGGGCGATATCGGCCGCCACTTCCCGCCCTCCGACCCGCAATGGAAGGGCGCCGAAAGCCATATCTTCCTGCGCCACGCCGCCGGCCGGGCCGCGGCGCGCGGCTTCCGCATTGCCAATGCCGACGTGACGCTGATCTGCGAACGACCAAAGGTCGGACCGCATGCCGCGGCGATGCAGGCGGAACTGGCGCGCATCCTCGGGATCGAGCCCGACCGCGTCAGCGTAAAAGCGACGACTAGCGAACGCCTGGGCTTTACCGGGCGCGAAGAGGGGATCGCGGCGCTTGCCACCGCGACGCTGGTGACCGCATGAGCCGGATGATCGCGACATTTTTCGGCACCGGGCTGTTGCGCCCTGCCCCCGGCACCTGGGGCTCGGCGGTGGCGATCGCCCTCGGCATGCTCATCGACCGGGTCGCAGGATTTCCGGGCCTCGCCCTGATGACCGCTGTCGTCATCTGGGCCGGGTTCTGGGCGGTCAATCGGGAACTGTCCGACCGCCCCGGCGAAGACCCGTCGGAATTCGTCATCGACGAGGTCGCCGGGCAGTGGGTGGCGCTCCTGTTCCCCTCGGCGGCCTTCTGGGCGCGTGGATGGGATGGCTGGATGCCCTGGCCCGCGCCGGTTGCGGCGTTCCTGCTGTTCCGCCTGTTCGACATCTGGAAACCCTGGCTCGTCGGCGCGGCTGATGCGCGCGGCGATGCGGCGGGGGTGATGCTGGACGACCTTTGGGCGGGGCTTTTCGCCGGGATCGGGGTGATGGTCGCCGCCGGTCTTTATCACGGGATAATGCTGTGACCGCGCCCCTGCCGGAAGCGGTGAACCTCCTGTCCCTCGCCCGGGCGAAGAAGGCGATGATCGCCACCGCGGAAAGTTGCACCGGCGGACTGATTGCCGGGGCGATCACCGATGTGGCGGGGTCGTCCGACATCTTTGACCGCGGCTTCGTCACCTATTCGAACAGCGCCAAGGAAGAGATGCTGGGCGTCCGCCCCGAGGCGCTGGTTCGCTACGGCGCAGTCAGCGAGGAAGTGGCGCGCGAGATGGCCGACGGGGCGCTGATCCGCTCGGCGGCGACGCTGGCGGTTTCGGTCACCGGCATCGCCGGTCCGGGCGGGTCTGAGCATAAGCCAGAGGGGCGTGTCTGCTTCGGACTGGCCCGTCATGGCGCGCTGGTCTGGTCAGAGACGGTGGAGTTCGGCGCCATTGGCCGCGACGCCGTCCGCCAGGCGACGGTGCGGCACGCGCTGGCGCTGCTGATCGAGGCCCTCGCCTAAGCGGGCGCCACGAACGGTTGGCTGATCTCGGCAAAGACCGGCAAAGCCTCCATCCGCGCGGCGGCTTCGGCAACGGCCGGAAAGGTCGCGGCGTCGATCAGGCCGGGATGCGCCTCGGTCGCGAACCGCCAGGCGCAGGCCAGCGCGATGTCGGCATGGCCGATCGCCTCGCCCTGCCAGAACGGCGATGAAATCGCGCCACGCTCGGCGTCGAGCCGTTCCAGCGTCGCGCCGAGCTGGCTGCGGCAACGGGCGGTCCAGACCTCGGAAGCGACATCGTGCAGGCGTTTCTCGTAGAACAGGCTGACCGCCTTGTCGGCAAGCCCGGTGGCCAGCGCCACCCGCCGCAGGGCCTGGCGCCGTTGCGCCCCCGACCGCGGCAGCATCGCGCGCGCCTCGGGCACGAGGCTGTCCAGATGGTCCAGGATCGCGCCGCTTTCGATCAGCGCCTCGCCATCGTCCAGCACGAGAACCGGCACACGCACCAGCGGGTTATAGGGCCGGATCTTGTCGGCATCGCCGAAGACCGACCAGGGCCGGTGCTCGAACTCCATGCCATAAAGCCGCAACGCAACGCCGACGCGGCGCACGAAGGGGGAATCATACTGCCCGATCAGGATCACACCTTTGCCTCCCTCAGTTCTGGGGAGGAACCTTCTTCAGATAGGCGGCAATGGCAAGGCGGTCCGCATCGGTCAGGTGCGAGATGTTGGTCACCACGTCGGCCATCTGTGCGCCGGCCGAGTCGTAATCGGGGGTAAAGCCGGACTTCAGGTATTCGGCGATGTCGGCGTTCGACCAGTCAAGCTTGGCCGGCGTGATGTTGGGGATCGTGCCCTTGCCTTCCGGGTTCGCCCCCCCCGCGAGCCAGCGCGCCATGTCGCGACCGCCCAGGGCGTTGCGCGGGGTATGGCATTCGCCGCAATGGCCAAAGCCCTCGACCAGATAGCGGCCGCGCTCTTCTTCCGGGGTCAGCGGATCCGGCACCGCCCAGGCGGTCGTCAGGTTCAGGAACTTCCATCCGCCCAGGAGGAAACGCTGGTTGAAGGGAAAGGACAATTCATGCGGATCGTTCGGTCGATTGGACAGCGGCAGGGTCTGCATGTAGGCCCAAAGATCGACCACGTCCTGATCGGACGCATGGGCGTAGGAGGTATAGGGGAAGGCCGGGTAGTAATGCTTGCCGTCGGGCGAAGTGCCGTGCCGCAGCGCGCCTTCGAAATCCGCGAGCGTCCAGTTGCCGATGCCCTGCAAGGGATCGGGCGAGATGTTCGGGACGCTGAAGGTGCCGAAGGCCGTGGACAAGCGCATCCCCCCCGACAGGGCCAGCCTTGCGTCGCCCTCGGCCCCCGGTGCCGCATGACACGAAGCGCAACCGCCCGCCCAGAACAGCGTCTGGCCCTTCGCGGGATCGCCGCCAAGCTGACCGAGCGCGACGGCATCGCCGCGCTCGGGCCAGGTGATGATAAGGAAAGCCGCAACTGCAGCGGCGGCGACAAGCACCAGTCCGAATAGGACACGCATCATGCCGAACTCCTGCGCGCGCGGCGTTTCTTCAGCAACCGCGGGCGATCACTCTTCGGGCTGACGGTAGGCCTTGTGGCAGGCAGCACAAGCCCCGCCGATGCTGTTCATGCCAGCCTGCAGCGAGGCGAGGTCCTTTTTCGCATCGGCGGTCATCGCATTGGAGGCTTCGTTCAGGGCGTTGATCTTGGCCACGAAGTTGGCCTGATCGGTCCAGATCGACGGCAGGGCAAAGCTGTCGGCTGCCTTTCCATACTCCGACCCGGCCGGGAAAAGATCCATGCTCAAAACCGAGGCGAGCGCCGCGATGTTGTCGGCCGCCTTGCCGGCAACCGCCGAGTCATAGGGCGTCTCGCCCTTGGCCATGCCGCCGAGCGTCCCGAGGTTCTGCGCCATCAGCAGCATCAGGCCGTGGCGGGACTCGACGGCGTCGGCAAAGGGATCTTCCGCATCTTGCGCGATCGCGGCGGTCGCAAGGGCCGCGGCAAGGCCGGCGGCGAGGAAACCGAATTTCATGTCTGCTCCTGTGCTCTGCATGACGTCGGGAAAGCTAAACGGATGTCTTTGGCTTCATGAAGTAAAATCGTCTGCAACTTACGGTGCAGACAGCAAAATACCCCTATGGTTTAGGGCGTTTTCCGCCGATTTCGGCTGCGTCTTGCCGATATTGTTCACGAAGCCGTCACGCTGGATCACGGCCGCGCGAACAGGAACTCTCGTGCTGGACGGTCTTGCTCAGGCGGCAGGATCGAGGAAACGCACCTTGCCGATATATGGCAGGTTCCGGTTCCGTTGCGCGTAATCGATTCCGTACCCCACAACGAACTCGTCAGGGATCTCGAAACCGGTCCAGGTGGCGCGGATGTCGACCTCACGCCGCGACGGCTTGTCGAGCAGCGCGCATACCTCGAGCCGCTTCGGCCCGCGCGCGCGCAGCAGGTTCACGACATGGTTCAGGGTGAAGCCGGTGTCGACGATATCCTCGACCACCAACACGTCGCGGCCGGCAATCTCGCCGGAAAGGTCTTTGAGGATACGCACCTCGCGCGAGGACTCGGTCGCGTTGCCGTAGGACGAGGCTTCGAGGAAATCGACCTCGACCGGCAGGTCGATCTCGCGCACGAGGTCGGCGATGAAGACGAAGGAGCCACGCAAGAGGCCCACGACCACCAGCTTGTCGGTGCCCTCGAAATGATGGGTGATGTCGCGGGCCAGCGCCTCGACCCGTGCAGCGATGGACTTGGCCGAGATCATCCGGTCGATCACGTAAGGTTTCTGCGGCATGTCGGCCCCTTGATTTCCCACGCGGGTTTAACGAAAAGCCCCTGCCAAGTCACGCGCCGATGACAGAAGCCGCAGGGAAGCCGATGCCGACCCATTCAGAGACCAAGGCCCTGCCCTATTCTGCCCGCCAGATGTACGATCTGGTTGCCGACGTGGCCAAATATCCGGAATTCCTGCCCTGGAACGCCGCGGCCCGCATCCGCTCGCGCATGCCGATCGCCGGAGAACCCGGCGGCGAGGTGATGGAGGCGGATCTTGTCATCTCGTTCAAGGTGTTCCGCGAACGCTTCGGCAGCCGGGTGACGCTTCTGCCCGAGAAGATGCGGATCGAGACCGAATATCTCGACGGCCCGTTCCGCCACATGAAGAGCCACTGGCATTTCCGGGACCGTCCCGAAGGCGGATGCGAGGTCGACTTCTTCGTCGACTTCGAATTCCGCAATGCCATCCTCCAGGGCATCATCGGGGTGGTGTTCAATGACGCCATGCAGCGCATTGTCCGCGCCTTCGAACGCCGGGCCGCGCAGCTTTACGGGCCGGCACATCCCTGACGCGACGGAAGTCGACGGTTTCCGCGTTTGACGGTCATGAACCCCGGACCGGAGCCCGCCGATGCGCCGTCTCTTCAACCTGCCGCTGCTACCCGCCCTCGCGGTTCTTGTCCTGGCGCTGATGACCTCATTGCCGCTTCACGCCGGAAGCCAGACGGTCGAGCTTGCCAACGGACGCTGGTACCGGATCGACCTGCCCGCCGAACATGCGGGCGCTCCGGTCCTTCTGGCGTTGCATGGCGGCGGCGGGAACCCGGACCAGTTTGCCCGCAATTCCGGTCTCTCGGCGCCGGCGACGGCGCGCGGCTATGCGGTGATCTATCCGGCCGGATCGGGGCGGACGCGGCTGCTGACCTGGAACGCCGGTTATTGCTGCGCCTATGCGCAGGTCACGCACGTCGATGACATGGCCTTTCTCGACTCCGTCCTGGCCGACGCGACGGGCCGCTTCGGCCTCGATGCGCGGCGCGTCTATGTCACCGGCATGTCGAATGGCAGCATGATGGCCGAGCGCTATGCGGCGGGCCGGCCAGACAAGGTAAGGGCCGTGGCGGGAGTTGCCGGCACGATGGACCCCTCCTTCCGCGTCGAAGCCGCCGTGGCATTGTTGCACATCCACGGGACCGCTGACCGGATGGTGCCTTTCACGGGCGGCAAGGGAGAGAAAAGCTTCGCCCAGGTGCCCTTCGCCTCCGTATCGGACACCGCCGCTGCCTTCGCCTCTGCCTGGAACGGCCCGCTTGTCCAGATGCAGGGGCGAACAATTGGGACAGACGGAACCCCTGTCGTCACGCGCGAGTGGCGACTGCCGGATGGCAGGATCGCCGTTAAGGTCATGGCGCTGGAGGGCTTCGACCACGCTTGGCCCGGCGGACGACGCGCCGGGCCTTTCTCGGGACTCGACGCGAATACCACCATCCTCGACTTCTTCGAGGAAGCTCCATGAACTGGGGTCACGGTGTCGCCTTCAACATCCGCCGCAGGATCTTGCCGGACGGTGATTTCGGAATGGCCTCCACAAAGCGGACCTCGGACAACTGTTTGTAATGCGCGACGAGCGGCCGAAGATAGGCGACAAGCTCTGCGCTTTCGATCGTCGCTCCCTGGGCGCGAACGACAAACGCCACGGCTCGCTCGCCGGCTTCTTCGTCCGGGGCACCGACAACGGCGACATCGGCCACTTCGGGATGGGCGATGAGCAGCGCTTCGAGTTCGGCCGGGGCGACCTGGAACCCCTTTACCTTGATGAGTTCCTTGACTCGGTCGACGATGTGCAGGTGGCCATCCCCGTCCACAAAGCCAAGATCGCCCGTCCTGAACCATCCCCCCGGCAGCAGCGCGGCTGCCGTGGCCTCGGGATTGTCGAGATATCCAAGCATCACCTGCGGTCCGCGCAGATGGATCTCGCCTTCTCGACCGTCCGGCACCTCGACACCCGTCTCAGGATCGACAAGGCGCATCTCCGTGCCGCCGACGCAGAATCCCGCCGCGCCCGGGGTCACCCGATCAACAGGCACGACATGGCTGACTGGGCTCGTCTCGGTCAGCCCGTAGCCCTGCACCACGGTTGCCCCCAACCGTGCGGTGCAGGCCTGCTGCAGTTCGGCACCCAGAGGCGCCGCGCCGGAGATTACGGACCGAACACCGCTGAGGTCAAAATTCTCGACCATCGGATGCTTCGCCAGAGCAAGGATTATCGGCGGGACCACGATCAGCCAAGGGGTTCTGTGCCTCTCGATCAGACGTAGCGCCGGCTCGAGTTCGAAGCGCGGCAATGTCACCACCACGCCCCCGGACGACAGGAAATGGTTCATCAGGACCGACATGCCGTAGATGTGGAAGAAGGGCAGGACGGCGAGAATCGCGTCGCCGGGGTCCACCCTGATATGCGGACGGGTTTGCAGCGCATTGGCGACAAGGTTTCGATGCGACAGCATAACGCCTTTCGGCAGGCCGGTCGTGCCAGAGGAATAGGGCAGCACCAGCACGTCGCGGGCAAAATCCAAAGGCACCTGCGCCATCATCGGCGGACCGAATATATCCGCAAGTTCGGCAACGCCCTCGGCGGGGCCGATCGAGACGACAGTATTCGCGGTCGTTCCTTCGGCCGCTTCCCGTGCCATGGGAATGAACGGCGCAAAGGCAATCAGAAGCTCCGCGCGGGCGTCGATCAACTGCAACCGGACCTCCCGAGCCGTGTAGGTCGGATTGATGGTGGTGAGCGTCGCACCGCACAGGGCGACCGCGTGGAACACGATCGCAAATTCAGGAATGTTGGGTGCCATCAGCGCAACGACATGGCCCGGCCCGATGCCCCGCGCAGCAAGCCCGCCCGCCAATCGCCGGACGCGATCGATGAATTCCCTCCCCGTGATGACCCGACCCGTCGGCCCCTCGATCAGGACAGGATCATCGTTGCGCGTCTCGACGCCACGGAAGACGAGTTCGGTGATCCCGATCTCGGGAATGACCGGAGCCTCGAATGGACTGACATAAACGGGCATACTGAACCTCCCTGACCCTGATGCAGGGGCGGTCTTGGCTGCCGCCCTCCCCCGGATCACGCTAACCGACGGAGCCGTCCTGTCAAAAGCCTCTTCCCGGTCCATTGGAAAGTGAAGTTTGGGTTGATTGACTTCTGCTGAACGAGACGGTTTACCGGTGGCATTGCAGTTCAGGCGCAGGCCAAGCGAAATGTCCCTCTCCAGCACCGACGAAGCCCGCGCCGCGCACGAGGCGACGGTCCTGCCGATCATCGCGGCCATTGCCCTGTGCCACATGCTCAATGACCTGATGCAGTCGCTGATCCCGGCGATCTATCCGATGCTGAAGACGGAACTGGCGCTGACCTTCGGGCAGATCGGACTCATCACCTTTGCGTTTCAGGGCACGGCCTCGATCCTGCAGCCGGTGGTGGGCTTCGTCACCGACAAGCGCCCGCAGCCCTTCTCGCTGGTTTTCGGCATGGGGCTGACGCTGGTCGGGCTGGTGCTGCTGTCGCGGGCCGACCATTTCTATACCGTGCTCCTGTCGGTCGCGCTGATCGGCTGCGGCTCTTCGGTCTTCCATCCTGAGTCGAGCCGCATTGCCCGCCTTGCGGCCGGCAAGCGCCCGGGCTTTGCCCAGAGCTTCTTCCAGGTCGGCGGCAATGCGGGGTCTGCCCTTGGCCCGCTGCTCGCTGCCTTCATCGTCCTTCCCTTCGGCCAGTCGAGCGTCGCCTGGTTCGCCGCGGTAGCCTTGGCGGGTATGACTGTCCTGACCCTGGTCGGCCGCTGGTATGCCTCGGAAGGGATGCTGCGCATCCACAGTGCCCGGAGACGCGCGGCGTCGGTCTCGCCGCTGCCACGTGGACGGGTCATCGTGGCGGTTGCGGTGCTGATCGCCCTGACCTTCTCCAAGTTCGTCTACATGGCGAGTTTCTCGAGCTACTACACCTTCTACCTGATCGACCGCTTCCACCTGTCAGTGCAGCATGCCCAGCTGTGCCTCTTCGTCTTTCTTGCCTCGGTGGCGGTCGGCACCATCATCGGCGGCCCGATCGGCGACCGCATCGGGCGCAAGCGGGTGATCTGGGTGTCGATCCTAGGCGTCGCACCGATCGCGCTGGCCATTCCCTATGTCGGGCTGGTGCCCGTGGTGATCCTGAGCGCGCTGGCCGGGATGATCCTTGCCTCGGCCTTTCCGGCGATCATCGTCTATGCGCAGGATCTCTTGCCGAAGAATGTCGGCATGGTGGCCGGATTGTTCTTCGGCCTTGCCTTCGGCATGGGGGCGCTCGGGGCGGCGGGGATCGGGATGCTCGCTGATGCAACCTCGATTGAACACGTCTTCCGCCTGACCGCGCTCTTGCCGCTGATCGGGGTGCTGGCGGTGTTCCTGCCGGACGTGCGGCGCCACTGAGCCGCAAATTTCTTCGAAGAAATTTGCCAAAATCCTTTGAAGGATTTTGGGCCCGCCTGGTCGGCGGTCAGAGCCGCCCCAGCTTCGCCTCGCGCGCAGCCCTCAGCCGGGCAAAATCGTCGCCGGCGTGATAGGATGAGCGGGTCAGCGGCGTGGCCGAGACCATGAGGAAGCCCTTGCCAAGCGCCGCCTTCTCGTAGGCTGCGAATTCCTCGGGGGTGACGAAGCGGTCGACCCGGTGATGCTTGGGCGTTGGCTGCAGATACTGGCCAATGGTCAGGAAATCGACATCTGCCGCACGCATGTCGTCCATGACCTGCAGCACCGCCTGCCGGTCCTCGCCGAGGCCGACCATGATCCCCGACTTGGTGAACATCGACGGGTCGAGGTCCTTCACCCTTTGGAGAAGCCGCAGCGAGTGGAAATAGCGGGCCCCCGGACGGACCTCGGGGTAAAGGCCGGGCACCGTCTCGAGGTTGTGGTTGAACACGTCGGGACGCGCCGCGACCACGGTTTCCAGCGCCGACGGCTCGCATTTCAGAAAGTCCGGCACCAGAACCTCGATCGTGGTGCCGGGCGCGCGGTGGCGGATGGCGCGGATCGTCTGGGCGAAGTGCTCGGCCCCGCCATCCTCGAGATCGTCGCGGTCCACCGAGGTGACGACGACATGCTTGAGGCCGAGCTGCGCCACCGCATGGGCGACACGGCCAGGCTCAAAGGCGTCGAGCGTCTGCGGCTTGCCGGTCGCGACGTTGCAGAAGGTGCAGCCGCGGGTGCAGATCTCGCCCATGATCATCATGGTCGCGTGGCCCTGGCTCCAGCATTCGCCGACATTCGGGCAGCCCGCCTCTTCGCAGACGGTAACCAGCTTCTGGTCGCGGATGATGTCGCGGGTTTCCTTGTACCCCTGCGAGACCGGCGCCTTGACCCGGATCCAGGCCGGTTTCTTCGGCTGGGCGTTGTCGGGGCGATGCGCCTTTTCGGGGTGGCGCTCGGACGGGATGTTGAGGTCGCGCACGTGCTTCTCCGGGGTTCCGGGCCAGTCAGCAGGAGATAGGCGCTTTTCCCGAAGGGCGCAATGGCCACGGATTTACCCAAGAAATGCCGAAGCAGGACGCAAATCTCGCCCGTATTCGCGAATAATCCTCGTCGAAACAGACTGCCGGACTTTGAACGGAGATGACCATGCGGATTGCGCAAATCGTAAATTTCTTTCGCGGCGAAAGTGGCGCCGTCACAGTCGACTGGGTTGTCCTGACGGCTGGTATTGTCGGACTTGGTCTGGTGGTTGCCGGTACTGTTGGTGGCGCGGTCACATCGTCCTCGTCCACGGTCGCGGCCGATGTGGGCACATCCGTCGCCTCGGCCGGCGACTATCTTTCGGGCGACGGCAGCAGTAGCGGCGGCGGGGAAACGACGGACTTCAACGGCAAGAAAGCCAGCGACTACATCGCCTACGGCCAATCCAAGGCCCCGGGCAACAATGGCGCGGCCTATTACTGGGCGGGTCAGGCTGCCTCGGCCGATGCACCGTCCGGCTACAACTTCGACAATCCGCTCTACGATGCGGGGACCGGCGACGTCGTCTATACTAGCAACGACGGCAGCAAATATTCGGTGGGCGGCAAGGTCTATAGCAAAGCCACCTACTCCGGCACCCTCGGCGCCTTCACGGCCTGACCCATCCGAGAGCCCGAAGGCATTTGAGCAAGCGCGGCGCTACGTCGTCGCGCTTTTGCGCTTATCGCAACAATCTGGATAAATCTGGGGATTTGTTCCAAATCCAGCAGACATGTATTGGGTCGTCGCCTACCATCCCTGTGCCATGACCTGGCGGCTGGGTGGCATTCTTCCCGGCCATGACAAATGAGCGGCGCAGGGAACCGATCGGGCGAAGCGCCGTCAAGGAGGGAACATGTCGAAGAAACTGATTGCCGAGGCACTCGGGACATTCATCCTGGTGTTCTTCGGCTGCGGCGCCGCGGCGATCGCGGGCAGCATCATCGGCTTCACGGGTATCGCGATCGCATTCGGGGTTTCGATCGTTGCCGCGGCCTACGGATTTGGCGCGATCTCCGGCGCGCATCTCAATCCTGCCGTCTCGCTCGGTTTTGTAACGGCCGGCCGGATGAGCTTCGGCGACTTCATCGGCTACAGCATCGCCCAGATCATCGGCGCAATTATCGCCGCGGGCTGTCTTTACCTGATCCTGAGCGGTCAGGGGAACGGGGAGGTTCCGATCGGCTCACTGGGCGAGAATGGCTGGGGACCCGGATACTTTGGCGAATACACGCTTGGGGCCGCACTGGTCTTCGAGGTCGTTGCAACCTTCGTGTTCGTCTCGGTCATCCTGGGGGCGACCGGGCCCGGATCTTCCGCCGGTTTCGCGGGCCTGGCGATCGGCCTTACGCTCACGGGCATTCACCTCGTCGGGATCAACGTGACGGGCGTGTCGGTCAACCCCGCCCGCTCGATCGGACCCGCAGTTTTCGTCGGTGGTCAGGCGCTGGCAAATCTGTGGGTCTTCATCGTCGCCCCGCTGGTCGGCGGCGCCATTGCCGGTGCGGTCTATGCCGCCGGCTTGACCCGCGCCGAGGACTGATCCCACTACCAGGCGAAGGGCGCGCGGTTCCGCCGCGCGCCCTTTCTGATTTCCGCGGGCTCAGCCGATCAGCGGTCCCGATCGGCCATAGGTCTCGTCGTAATGGCGCTTCAGCCGTTGCAGCGCGATCCTGAGCACGATCTTGCCCGAGCGCGCCGACCAACCCATGCGCCGCTCGGCCGCCTCCAGCCCTTCGAGAAAACAGCAGCAGCGCAGCACCATGTCGCCCAGGCCTGGGCCAAGGTCGCGCAGCGCGGCCGCAACACGGTCGCGGGCCTTGCGCGATCCGTCACTGCCGCCGCTATCCGGAGCAAAACTGCCGCGGTCACCCGCCGTCAGGAAGCGGTCCCAGTTCTGCGTCACCCGCGGCCCCATCTGCGCCAGTTCGAAATCCTCGCGCAGCCGTTCGGCCGCAGCCACCAGATCGGGGCCGAGGAAAGGCTCGCCTCCCCGGTCCTTGCGCCGCCCCAGCAGGGAGACAGGGCTTTCGGCCATGTTGTAGCGAAGGCGTCGAGGCCCTTCGCTGCCGGGTTCGGTCCGCTCGGTCATCTCGCGGTGCTGGGTGGCGAAGGGCGACTGCGCCTCGGCGAAGCCGTCCTGCGCCTCTCCCACAAGCCGCTTGAGAGCGGCGCGACCGGTCGCGGTGATCTCGTACTGGGCGACACGGCCGGGCTTGCGGCACCGCACCCAGTCGCGCAGGGCGTAGGTTTCCGCCGAGGCGCGCTCGACCACGCCGGTCCGGACCTGCTGGCCATCGGGCATGGCGCGCAGGATCACCGCCATTTCCATGTCGCGCGCCACGACCAGCGTGGCGCCCGGCTCGGCCAGCCGTCGCAGGACACGGCGGATTTCGGACAGAGAGGCGGCATCGTCGGTTTGCAACGAGGTCGGGCGGATCGGGGCGGACATGGTGTCGGGTTCCTTCCATGCTGGGGCAGAGGTCCGGCGGGTCCTGCCGCGTCCAAGCGCGGCAAGCCCTCCGTCGATGAGCGGATCGTCGCGGCGGTTTTCATAGCGCCGCACCTGGCGGAGAACGGTCGAGGCCGCGCAGCCCTTGCTGCGCGCCAGTTCCCGCAACGAAAGACCATCCTCGATATGGCCGATATAGGATCGCACCGCCTCGGGCAGCCACGCAGGCAGGTAGCCTGCCGCGTCCGCAGGGAGTCGCGAGATCATCTCGAGAGCCCGTCTGCCGACCAGAGGTCCATTCTGACGATTTTCAACTTCAGGGTGCATTTCTTACCGAGGCGTTAACAATGCAACTTCCTCGGATAATTGTTTACAAAACCTAAACTATCCTGACGGTTGCGCGCGGCGAAACAATCCGGAACGCAACGCAGGGTTGTGTCGCCCTAGGATGCAATCCTCTTGAGATTGGAGGATTCGATGACCGATATGCGCAGCCTGCTCGCCACCCTGCAACGCCCGCGCCTGCTGATCCGGGCCGCGCGTCTGGGCCTGGTCGACTATCGCCGCGACCGCGACCTGCGCCGCCTGATCGGAACGCCCCAGGCGCCGTCGCCTGACGTCAGCGTGCCACGGCTGATGTCGGAAGAGGCGCGGCTGGAACGCATCCGTTGCGAGGGGGATGCCGCCTACAGTTTTTCGCGACATATCGAAATTCTCATCGCCCTGATCGCCGAGTCGAGGCTCCTGCCGCGCGACGCTGGCGTCTGATCATGCAAAAAGGGGCGGCCGTCCGGGCCGCCCCTTACGTCCGTGGATGCTGTCGCTCGCCTCAGATGAAGGCGTCGGGCATCGATTCCTTCTTCTGCGCGACATAGGCGTGCAGCGCCTCGCGGATGCCATCGTCCAGCGCCGGGGCCTGATAGTCGTTCAGGAGCTTCTTCACCCGTTCGTTCGCCAGAACCTGGGTGTCGCGGGCACCTTCCTCTTCCCAGGTCTCGTAGGGCTTGTAGTCCAGCAGCTCGGTGCGCCAGAAAGCCGACTTGAAGTTGGCCTGCGTATGCGCGCAGCCAAGGTAATGGCCCCCCGGACCGACTTCGCGGATCGCGTCCATCCCCTGCCCGTTCTCGTCCATCTCCACGCCCTTGGCGAGGTGATGCAGGCAGCCGAGCTGGTCGGCATCCATCACGAACTTCTCGTAGGACGACACGAGGCCGCCTTCGAGCCAGCCGCAGGCATGGAGCATGAAGTTCACGCCGGCGAGCAGCGCCATGTTCAGCGAGTTCGCGGTTTCATAGGCTGCCTGCGCGTCGGGCAGCTTCGAGCCGCAGAAGGCCCCGCCCGAGCGGTAGGGCAGCCCCAGGCGGCGGGCAAGCTGGCCCGCGCCGTAGGTGATGTGGGCGGCTTCCGGCGTGCCGAAGGTCGGCGCGCCCGAGTTCATGTCGATCGAGGTCACGAAGGCGCCCATGATAACCGGCGCGCCAGGCCGCACGAGTTGGCTGTAGGCGACCCCGGCGAGGCATTCCGCCATCACCTGCGTCAGCGTGCCCGCCACCGTTACCGGCGCCATCGCGCCGCCGACGATAAAGGGCGAGATGATCGCGGCCTGGTTGGCCTTCGCATAGACTTCCAGCGCGCCCATCATGATCCCGTCGAAGGTCATCGGCGAGTTGATGTTGATGAGGCTGGTCATCACCGTGTTCTGGTCGACAAAATCCGAGCCGAACAGGATCTTGGCCATCTCGACCGAATCCGCGGCGCGGCTGGGTTCGGTGACCGAGCCCATGAACGGCTTGTCGCTCAGTTCCATATGGGCCAGCAGCATGTCGAGATGGCGCTTGTTGACCGGAACGTCGGTCGGCTCGCAGACCGTGCCGCCCGAATGGTGCAGCCATTTCGACATGTAGCCGA
>CAMFII010000010.1 GCA_945952585.1 uncultured Rhodobacter sp. | reverse complement strand
CACTCGCGGCAACCGTCATGTTCTGGCTTTGAAGATCAATGAGTCTGGACCCTAGGAGCGCGCGAAGGTAATGTGATTTGTGCCAGTCACAATGCATGCAAAGCACGCCATTCTCAGACAGAAGCTCACGCATAAGTATTGCGCGCTCATACATGAACTGTAGGTATTCATCATTGGTCCAGACATCATCATACTGCTTTTCTTCAAATGCAGTATAGCCAGTTTCCGCCGCCTTACCTTTTGTCTTTATATTCTTTTTATATTGAATCTTTGAGTCAAACGGAGGGTCAATGCAAATCAGGTCTACTTTGCCACGAAAATCCCGGAGCAAATGGCTCATCACCTGAAGGTTATCGCCCCAGAAAATCTTGTTCCGCCACCCATCGACCTCTTCACCATGCACTTCCTTCAGTTGCGCCGGGAAGAACTGCGTGGACGTGAAGGGCCGCTTTCCGCGCCAGTTCAGCATCGGGTAGCCCTTGATCGGCGCAAACTGGAACTTCTCCACGCTCTCCACGCCGCCGGTTTCGGCGCCAAGGTCCATCGCGGTCTGATCGGCTTTCACATCACTCATCGGTCGTCTTTCCTGAAATTCCAATTCTTCGTGCCGCAATAGGCCCGCAAGTCACAGTTCTCGCACAACCTATCGGGGCGCGCGGCTATCCGGTAGTCCGCCTGTTCGATGCGGCGGACGATCTCATCAAACCGGGCAATGGTCTTGCTGATCGCCCGGTCGTCCTTGTTGAAGCTGACATAGGGGTTTCCGTCCTGTTCGCCGGTGAAATAGAGGTGCATCCGGCTGACCTTCTGGCCGGTCCGCTCTTCGATGAGGTGGGCATAGACCTCAAGCTGGCTCTGGTATTGGCGTAGCCTATCGCGGTCTTTCTCCATGTCGGGCTTCTTTTCCGACTTGAAGTCCACCACCTCGACCGTGCCACCTTCGCCGCGGATCAGGTCGACATTGCCCTTCAGAATGTAGTCGTCCTTGACCAGCGAGATCTCGACCTCGGTTTCCTTGATCCGGTCCCAGTTGCCGTTCTCGCGCTCGTAGTAGCGCATGACATGCCTGCGCGCGGCCTCGAGGGTGATCGGCGCCAGGAAGACACGTTCCTTCTTCGAAAGCATGGCGTAGTTTGTGGAGAACCAACCTTCGATGGCGTCGGGGGTCACCGTGTGTTCCTCGCCCCGCAGGACGGCCTTGTGGATGTCTTCAATGGTCTGGTGGACAAGGGTGCCGAACAGCATCGGGCTGACGCGGATGGCGGCGAACTCCAGCTCCTTGAAGAAGCGGTACTGCTCGGCGCAGTTTTCGAACAGCGTGATGTGGGAGGTGAAGGAATACTCGCGCTTGAGGTTGATTTCCTTCACCTTCTCGAAGGTGAACTGGGTCAGGTCTACCGTGCGCCAATCTGGGAGGGCGCGGAATACATCCTCGAAATACTTGGAAGGCGACCGGCCGTGTCCGTGCCGTTCCTGCGCAGCCAGGACCAGCAGGTTCTGCGCCCGCGAGAACGCGGTGTAATAGAGACGCCAGAAATCGAAGTGCTTGATGCTGTCCAAGGGTTCGAACCGCGCCTTCGACAGGTAGCCGCCGTCCTCGAGGATTTCATCCAGGTCGGTATGCTGCTTGCGGGGCACCGCTTCCAGCGAACCGCAGACCACCACGGGGAACTCGAGACCTTTCGACTGGTGGATGGTCAGGAACGACACGCAGCCTTTCGGCGCGTATTCCGCCTCGTCCTCATACTCCCCGATGCCGCCTTCCTTGAGGAAGCGGAAGAATTGGTTGAACAGGTTCCGCAAGTCCCGTTCGAGGTATTCGGGGTTCAGAACCGTCACGTAGTGCAGATACTCGAACTTGGTGATCAGCTTCGAGAAGGTTGCGAGGTTTCGTGCGGCACGCCCTTTGTCGACGCCCTGCATCGCGTCCTCTTCCAAGAACCGGGAGAACAGGGGGAACTGAAGAAGCTGGTAGAACAGCCCCGAGAAGGCGTAGTCGGCGGTCTGGGTCAGGACGGCATGGCGCTTGGCCAGCGGCCGCGCCCATTCGAGCATTCGGCTGTTTTCGGGCTTCCGCAGCTCGTCAGTGAATGCCTTGAAGCACTGGTGATCGTAATAGTCCCATATCGCCAGCTGCGCGCCTTCCGCCCACTGGCGCACCTTGGGGAACTGCGGGAACAGAAAGATCAGCGCTCCGATCATCAAGCGGATTTCCTCGCGTTCGAAGAACATGTTGGAGCGAGGTGAATAGACCGGCACGCCTTTTGCTTCGAGGAAGCGCGCCAGGTCCAGAACCCGGTCGTTTTTCACCGAGCGGAAAAGGAAGGCGACCTGGTTCCAATCGGTCAGCCGACCGGAGTCCCGAAGGGCTGTCAGAAAGTCGAGAACTTCCGCGTGCCAGTTTTCGGTCTCGTCCTTTTCGTCAGATGCGCTCAGCCTGACGGTTGCTGGCACGGCAGGAAAGCTGCCCTCTCTTGGGACAATCTGCTTGGGGAAGCGAAAAGACCTGCCTTTTTCCTCCCAGTCCTGGCGCTCCATCCAAGCGTTGTAGAAATCGATGATCCCCGGATGCGAGCGGTAGTTCACGGTCAAGCGCACTTGCGTGCAAGCGCTTGGCGGGAAGAGCTGAGGGAACTCGAGGATGTTGCGGATCGTCGCGCCGCGAAAGCGGTAAAGACCTTGGTCATCATCGCCGACGACGCAAAGGTTCCTGCGGTCACCTGCCAAGAGTAGGAGGATTTGCTCCTGGATGGTGTTGGTGTCTTGATACTCGTCGACCATCAGGTGCGAGATCTTGCTTTGCAGCTGGGTCAGAACTTCCGGATGTCGCTGCAGCAGTTGCAGGGCTTCGTACTGGATACCTGAAAAATCCAAGCAATTTGCTTCATTCAGAAGCACTTGGTACTTCTGGAAGCATCGGGCCAGCGCTCGAACTTCGGGATCCGGCGCCTCCTCGAGCACATTTGGATCCAGTGCCTCCTCACTGACCTTGTTCAGCCACTTCATGAGTTGCTCAGACTGCGACCACCGGCCGGTCTGGTCATCACCCATGACCAGCTGAGCGTCTTCAAGGTCACGAAATTCCTTGATTTTTTGATAGAGAAAGTACTGCTGGTCGAACTGATCGAAGAGCGTGAAACTTCGCTTCAGGCGCGTGAATTCTCGGAATTCTTCCAGCACACGCAGGCAAATGGAATGAAATGTTCCGAGGTACATCTCATTCAGGTTGAAACTGATTTCCAAGTCAGCGAGCCGATTTGAAATCCGGGTGGTGAGCTCTCGAGCGGCCTTGTCAGTGAACGTGACGACCAGCAGGCTTTCTGGGGCGACCTGTTTCTCAATGATCAGATGAACAATTCGTTCCACCAGGGTGAATGTTTTGCCCGACCCCGGGCCTGCGATGATTAGTACGGGCCCATCCACGGCCTGAATGGCTTCAAGCTGGTTTGGATTTACTGAGGTGTTGACCAAGTTCTTCTGAATCATGAGTTGGTTACTGACTTTCTGCAGGATTATCTATGCAACTTGAATGATTTCTTTTGTTTCAATGTTTCTCACGTAGTCTACAGCCTCACCGTTCCAATGATAGGCGAAGTGCGCGCCTTGGGTGGGGATGGGGATCACGTCGGGCCAGAAGACGGCGACGCATTGCCCGTCGGGATACCGGATGCTGGGCCAGGTGATGCCATTGGCCCCCGCGGCGCGCCGCTCGGCCCCGAAGACTTGGGAGCCGCGGTAGTCGTCCGGATCCAGCAGGTCCGCGCGCCCGGTGGCGTCGTCCAGATCGGCATCGATGGCACCGATCAGTTGGCGAAACTGGGCCGTCCAGCCTGGCGCCTCGTTCGTCGCGCGCATGAAGCGGGCATGGTGATGGATGGTTTCGGCGATGGCCACTTCGGTTCGGTCGCCCGCATAGTAGAGGCCGAAGCTGCCGTCCGAGAACCGCCCCGGCCGCAGGGGCGAGCAATGGACGAAGGGCGCCATGACCCAACTCGCACCCGGCCCGGTCACGCGCCGCGCGACCGGCACCTTGGACAGGTCCCCAATGCTGTCCCGGATGCGCGGGTTGAACTTGGCCTCGGCCGAGGCCAGCGCTTCCCAATCGGCGGGATCGGCGATGTCCTCGAACAGGTCAATGGGCGGGTGGATCGAGCGGATGATGCGGACCGTGCGGGGCCATGTCACGCGGCGGACAGGTACATTCACCAGGCACCCCGTTCCGCATCCAGATAGGCCCGTAGGTCGATCAGGTCGGTGATCTCGCCCCGCATCATGATGTCCCGTGCGCTGCGCCCACCAAAGGCCGCGCTGGGCTTGCGGATCCACGCATAGCCGCGGGCAGGGTCGGTGAAGAGGTACCGTAGCGCCTTGTGGATGCCCATCAGGATCGCCATCCGCGCGCGCAGATCACGGTCGATGCGCCCGATGTCGCCAGCCTTCCAGCGCGCCCAAGTGCGCTGGGCCATATCGCCCAGCAGGACGCGCGCCTCGCCATCCGTCAGGCCCCAGGCGCGGAACAAGTTGACGGTGGTGCGTGCCAGTGCTGCCGCTTCCTCGTCGGTGATGACGGGAAGGTCGGGGCGCGCGATGATCGGTTGGACCGTGGCGAACTGCATGGTCGTTCTCCTTTGGCATCAAGATAGTTATTTTATGCCAAAAGGCAACAACCATCCGTTGCCCGGATGAAAGCACCATCAGCCAAGGCTGCGCCTTCGGCATCGCCACCGTCACCTCGACCTCCCGCAGCATCCCGCCCGCGATCAGCCCGTCCCGCACCCAGCCCAGCGCTTGCCACCAGTCTTCATAGCCACGACGGGCGACCTCGATCTGCTGCGGATGAGGGAAGAAGGTGACCGGGCAGGCCAGGATATTGACGGTCTTCCACGTGGCACGGGAGCCGGGGCCACGAACCCGGATGCGCTCGATGCCTACGACGATGGTGCATGCGTGCCGTGCTGGTGTTGCTTGACGATGGTCGGCACGCAACGCGGGACGGCGCCGGGCATCCAGTCCGGGGTCAGCCCGGCGCGGGCCAGCTCGGCGACGCGGATCGCCATGCGCTTGCCGCCGAGGCTGTCGGGGACCTCAGCGACGGTGGCGGCGATCACCTCGGCATCCTCGTGTGTGTAGCCGCCGATCTTGTGCCGACCGCCGTCGATCTTTCAGCCGAGGTCGGCCCGTTGCAGCAGAACGTATTCCAGGCCGAAACCGAAGCCTTCCTCGGTGACGTCCGGGGGCAGGGGCAGTTCAAGCTGCGCCTGTTCGATCAGGAATGCCCATTCCAGCGCCGCCTGCACGCCCAGAGCACGCTTGACCTTGGTGCCGCTGACGCGGCCGTGGAAACTCATGGCTGCAATCCTTCAAGGAAATCCATCTGCGCCGGGAGCTGAGCCTAGTCCGTCGGCCGTCAGATCCACAGGCCCGAGGCCATGGGCAGCAGCGAGAGAGCGCCACGCACGTGCTGCTGCCAGAGGGTGAACTCCGTTGCCGAGCAGGCGCAGAGCGCGTGCCCGATCGGCCAGCCCATCAGCCATCCGACGAAGAGCGGGTTGAGCCGCCGCCGCGACCGGCCCATAAGGAGGCGCAGTGGCGTTGGCCATCCGGCAAGTTCTGGGACACGATGCTGCGCATCGCAGTCGTTCGGACATAGTGCGGCGAGTGACCGCTTTCCGACCTAACCAACCGCCAGAACTGAGCTCCGCATCAGGTGGATTGAGCGGGCCGTGGTCGGCAAATGAAGCGCAAATCCTGCCCCCGCAACCATCGAATCCGACGAAAGCCCTCGCAACCGCGAGGGCTTCGTCGTTTGCGCCTCCCCCAAAGCCAGGATCGCGCCCAACTCGCCAAAGAGTTCAATGGCATGGCCGCCAGGCGCGGTCGGATCGGGATGCAGCCGTACCTCCAAAATCAGCCCGCGCACCCGGATCTGCTGCACCGCATCGCGCTTGAACTCGTCGCTGTAGTTCCTCGTCCCCATCTCGGCCTCCTTGCCTCAAAGTTAGGGGGCAAAGCGTCTACAAATCTAGGGGCACCTCCCAGGGACATGCTGGCTCGATGCAGGGGGCCGTCGCGCCGACGCCGGTGATGCGCTCCGCTCTGGGTCCAATCGCGCCTTGGCCGACCCATTGTCGCCAAACTCCCGCCCTTATCCTGCGTCATAGCGGTTTTGACGACCAGCGCTTGCTTCTGGTTGCTCAGTTCTGAGTGTGGGGAAGACATGCCAAGTGAACGCATTCTGGTCGTGGATCTGGATGGAACTCTGGTGAGGTCCAATCTCCTGCTTGAGACATTCTGGTCGTCATTTGCCAAAAGCTGGAAGACACCCTTTGAGGCGCTGCAAGCCCTGAGCAAAGGGCGGGCGAAGCTGAAGCACAAGATGAATGACCTCGCGGAGATCGATGCAGACGCGCTGCCCTACAATCCGGCGGTGCTGGATTACATCACCACCTGGCGATCGGAGGGCGGGCGGACTGCGCTGGTGACCGCAGCGAACCGAGACGTGGCGGAGCGGATCGCCGAACACCTGGGCATCTTCGACGAGGTTCACGGGTCCGACGAGACGACCAACCTAAAGGGCCAGGCCAAGGCCTCTTTCCTGTCCAAGCACTTCGGGGACAATGCTTTCGACTACATCGGCGATGCCGATTCCGACATCCCGGTATGGCAGAAGTCGCATCGGGCCATCATTGTCGACGACTCTCGGCGGCTCCGCAACCGCCTTGCAAAGATGCACACGGATATCGTGTCGCTGAGGAGTTATCCGTCGAATGCGCGCGACTATCTTCGTGCCATCCGTCCCCACCAGTGGTTGAAGAACCTTTTGATCTTCCTGCCGCTCTTGGCGTCGCACGACATTACCGCTATGGGCGTCCTTGCTGCGACGATGGCCTTTATCTCGTTCAGTCTGGTGGCATCGGGCGTTTACGTTCTGAATGATCTGCTCGACCTTGCCGCGGACCGTGCCCATCCGCGCAAGAGGAACCGACCGTTTGCCTCGGGCGCCGTTCCGATCGAGCATGGGACGCTGATGGCCCCGCTTTTGGCTCTCGCAGGGCTTCTGCTGGGGATGCCGCTCGGCGGCGAGTTTGTCAGCGTCCTGATCGTCTACTACATGGCGACGCTGGCCTATTCGCTTCATCTGAAGCGCAAGCCTGTCATCGACATCTGCACACTTGCCGGCCTTTACACCATTCGGATCGTCGCCGGGGGCGTGGCAACCGGGACTCCGCTTTCGGTCTGGCTCCTGGCTTTCTCCGGTTTCCTGTTCTTCTCGCTTGCAGCGGTGAAGCGGCAGGCCGAACTTGTCGACTTGGCGGCCTCGGCCGGAACTTCCAGAACCGGGCGGGACTATCAGGTTTCGGATCTCGGTCTCATCACCTCGATGGCGACTGCGGCCGGATACATGTCTATCATCGTCCTGGGGCTCTACATTACATCGCCCGACGTGCTGATGCTCTATTCCAACCCGCAACTCCTGTGGGGCGTCTGTGCGATCCTGTTCTACTGGATCAACCGCATCGTCATGCTGACGCATCGCGGCCAAATGCACGATGATCCCGTCATCTTCGCGGTGACGGACCGAACCAGCCTCGCCTGTTTTGGTCTCGCGCTTTTCGTCGCGGCCTGCGGCGCGCTGACATGACCCGGACGACACTTGTCTCAAGGTATCTCGGCTTTGCAATCATCGCGACGGTTGCAAATCTTGCTGCGCAAAGGATCGTTTTGCGGGGCGATTACCTTGGACTGACCCTGCTTCACGCAATGATTGCCGGAACAGCGGTCGGCCTTGCTGTGAAGTATGCGCTCGACAAGCGCTATATCTTTCACGACACCGCGACGGGCCTGGCCGCCCATGGTCGCCGCTTTTCCCTTTATGCGCTGATGGGTGTCGGAACGACGCTGCTATTCTGGGGAATGGAGGCGACCTTCTGGCATTTCGGACAGACCGATGCCATGCGAGAGATCGGCGCTGTCATCGGCATAACGCTCGGCTACGTGTTGAAGTACCATCTTGACCGCCACTTTGTCTTCGACAAGCCCCTAGCTGCCGGGTCGACATGATGCTGTCGGGCTGGGGCAGATTTCCACGACAATCCTGTGCGGTGTCGGATCCACGCGACATTGATGAGCTTGCGCAGGTGCTGCAGGCCGGCTCGGCTATTGCGCGCGGCAACGGCCGATCCTATGGCGACAGCGCTCTGAACCCGGTCAACACCATCGACATGCGACGGTTCGGCAGGATGGTTTCCTTCGATCCGATGACGGGGCAGATCGTGGCCGAGGCGGGCGTGCTGCTGGCAGACATCATCGACACGTTCCTGCCGCGCGGATGGTTCCCTTCGGTCACGCCGGGAACGCGCTTTGTCACCGTTGGCGGGATGATCGCCTCGGATGTGCATGGCAAGAACCATCACCTGCACGGGGCCTTCGGGGCGTTCCTCGACTGGATTGAGGTTATGGCGCCGGATGGCCGGATTACGCGGTGCAGCCGGACAGAAAAGCCTGAACTCTTTCACTGGACCGTGGGAGGCATGGGGCTGACCGGCCCCATCGTCTGCGCCGCCTTCCGTCTCCGGAGGGTCGAGACCGGCTGGATCCGGCAGACGAACCTGCCAACGCGCAATCTTGAAGAAACCCTTGCTGCGTTTGAGACGCACCATTCTTCGACGTATTCTGTTGCCTGGATCGACTGCCTTACCGGTGGCGATACCCTTGGGCGCTCGCTGATCTCGCTTGGTGAGCATGCGGCGGCCAGCGATCTGGCCTGGGACAAACGCAAGCAGCCATTTGACACGCCAGCCAAGCGGCTTCTGTCCATGCCGGTGTCGGCGCCGGCGTTTGTGCTCAACCGCCACACCGTTCGCGCCTTCAACGATATCTACTATCGCCGGGGCGCGGCTCGTCCGGTCGAGGAATTGTCCGACTGGAAAAGCTTCTTCTACCCGCTGGACTCGATCCTTAACTGGAACCGCCTGTACGGCCGGCGCGGATTCATCCAGTTCCAGTGTGTGCTTCCGCCTGCCGCCTCCGCTGCTGGTCTGGCGGCCCTGCTTGAGCGCATCACACACTCGGGCCTTGGGTCGTTCCTGGCGGTTCTCAAGCGCCTTGGCGACGCGGGAACCGGCATTTCGTTTCCCATGCCGGGCTACACGCTGGCGCTCGACTTTCCGGTCAGTCCCGGCGCCCTGGATCTGCTGACGGAACTCGACAGGATCGCCCTTGATCACGAAGGGCGCTTCTACCTGGCCAAGGACAGTCGCATGACTCCCTCTACCTTGCGCCGCAGTGACAAGCGGGCCGAGGATTTCCGGGCCATGCGTCAGGCGATGGGCCTGTCGTCGGCCTTCACTTCTTCCCAATCCGAAAGGCTGTTGCTGTGACCAGACTCCCCGTCCTGATCCTTGGCGCCGGGTCCGACATTGCTATGGCCACTGCCAGACGCTTTGCCGAGGCAGGCTATCCCCTGCAGCTGGCGGCCAGACGAACCGAACGCCTGGAGCGGGATCGCGCAGATATCGAATTGCGCCACGGCGTGAAGGTCAGCCTTTACGATTTCGACGCCCTGGACATTGCCAGCCATTCTGCATTGCTCGACTCCTTGCCGGATCTTCCCGGCATCGCCGTTTCCGCCATCGGCCTTCTGGGCGACCAGGCAGAAAACGAGTCGGATGCCGGGGCAGCGATCCGGGTGATGCGGACCAATTACGAGGCGCCTGCCTGCTTTCTGGGCGAGATTGCCAACCGGTTTGAGGCCCGCGGCAGTGGGACACTGGTCGGTATCTCCTCTGTGGCCGGAGAGCGCGGCCGCGCGACCAACTACGTTTATGGTTCCGCAAAGGCGGGGTTCACGGCCTATCTTTCCGGGCTCAGGAACCGCCTTGCCGGCAAAGGGATCCATGTGCTGACGGTTCTTCCGGGCTTCGTCGATACGCGGATGACCGCCGGAATGGACCTGCCCAAACGCCTGACCGCTCAGCCCGATGAGGTCGGTCGTGCCATCTTCGCGGCCGTGCAGCGGCGGCGGAACATCCTTTATGTCAAGCCGGTCTGGCAGCTGGTCATGGCTGTGATCCGCAACATTCCCGAACCTGTGTTCAAGAGGTTGAAGCTGTGACGCCCGAGCGCCCGAAGACTATTTCGACCCAGTTCATTTTGACGGCTGCAGTCTTGCTTGTGCTGTTAGCGAATTTTGCACTCCGCATCGTCCAGATGCAGCACGGGTTGGTGATGGATTTTGACGCCTTCTATGTTGCCGGCCAGTTGCTGCGCGAAGGCAAGATCGCCGAAGTCTATGACCCTGCCGTCATGCTCAGCCGGCTGACCGAGCTGGCGGGTCGTCCTATCTTCATGCCCTGGGCATATCCGCCGCAGTTCGATGTCGTCACAATGGCCCTGCCGCTTGTTTCGCGTGCCTTGGCCTTCGCCGTCTTCGTCGGGCTGACATTTGGGGCCTATCTTTTGATCCTTCGCCGGATGGCTGGTGAGCATTTGTGGATCGTGCTGTTCGCGCTGGTCCCAACGCTGCTTATCCTCATCAGGAGCGGCCAGAACGGCTTCCTGACCGGTGCGTTCTGTGGAGTGTTCGGCATTCTCTGGATGAAGCGCCGTCCCTCGGCGGGAGTTCCGCTTGGACTGATGATCATCAAGCCGCATCTTGGGCTGGGACTGGGCCTTTTTGCCTTGCTGTCACGCCATTGGACGGCTGTGCTCGTCGCGGCACTCGTGGTGCTGGCCACTTCTTTCCTTTCCACGCTCGTTCTGGGGTGGGAGGTCTGGCCAGCCTTTCTCGCGGCTCCGAAAGTCGTAAGCGAACATATGTCGGCCGGCAGCTTTCCGATGCACAGAATGGTGTCCGCTTACGCCTTTTTCGCGACGATTGGCATTCCGACCCAGATCGCGATCCTCCTGCATGCTGTCGTGGCGGTCGCAGCTCTAGCCTATATCGCTTTATTGGCGACCAAGACCGATCTCGAACCTCGCGTGGCGGTCGGGCTGTCGCTTTGTGCCACCTTGTTGGTCAGCCCTTACGCCTATGACTACGACATGGCGATTGTCGGCATGGGCTTTGCTTTCGTCGCGCCGACGTTCCTTGCAAACAGCAGTCGGTCCCTCCAGATGCTCGCCGTCGGATTCCTCTGGCTGGCCGGAGGGTGGGGCTACGGGGTCAACCGTGCCTCCGAGTGGTTTGACGGATTGCAAGTGCTGCTTACCCAACCGATGGGCGTGCCGACGCCGGCGTCGATCGGGCTTGTCGGATTGAACCTCACACTATGGTGGGTGCTTATGGGTTCGAGGAAGGCGGACGCGGCGCCGGCTCAGGGCACGATCGCAGGCGCAAGCAGAACCGGATGACCGGTAGCGGAGCGCACTGCTGGCACTTGCCGGAAAGCCGAAACTCGCCACCTGAGAAATGACTGGCTGCTCCTGCCGGGAAGACCAGATCCGGCAGCGCAGATGGCTTGGGCCACCCCGCTGGACGAAGACCAGTTGAAGGCGAACACCTTCATCGGCACCAGCAGGCGGGGAGGCGGTCTTCCACGGCCACCATTTCGCTGACGGCCCTGTGCGGTCAGAAAACGACCGTTGGCGCGCCGGGCTGGTGTGTGTCGAGGACTATCTTACGGCTTCGTTCGGGACAGCTTAGAGGCGCGACCTTCTACCCTCACGTCTCGCCGTTCCGGAAGGATCGCAGGATCCGCAGCGTGTTGCCCAGATTGACGCTGCGATCCGTGCCGAAGCCAAAGTAGAGGTCCGAGAAGATCTGCGACAACTGCCGATATGGATCCACGCGGTCGGGGCGCGGGTGGAAGACCTCGGTCTGCGGAGCAAGTTTCGTCTGTGCATCAGGAATGCTGACGAAGGCTCCGCAGGCCACAGCGGCGAAGATGCTGGCCCCCACTCCAACTGGCGATGTCGTGCATACATGCACGTCGGTATCAAGGACATCGGCATAAATCTGGTTGAGCAGCCGGTTCTTGCCCGGGATGCCGCCCGCATTGATGATGCGATCCGTCCTGACGCCGCCCGATCTCATCCGGTCGTAGATCACCTTGAGATGCATGGCCATGCCCTCGATCGCGGCATGCAACTCATCTTCCGGGCCATGATTGAGGTCCCAGCCCAGGGTCACGCCCCCGAGGTCCGACCGGACGAGCACCGTGCGGTCGCCATTGTCCCAGTTCAGGCGCATGAGGCCGGTCTGCCCGGGTCTGTAGCGATCGAGACCTCGCGACAAGGTGGCTACATCCGTGCCGGCGCGGCGCGCAATGGCTTCGAATACGTCGCCGGTCGCAGATTGTCCGGCCTCGACGCCACACCATCCGGGCAGGACGCTGCCGGGCACGACGCCACAGAGGCCCGGCACCGGCCGAAACTCCGGATCGGCGATGGTGATGATGCAGGTCGAGGTTCCCACCACGTTCACCACGTCTCCAGGCTGGAGCCCGGCCCCGATTGCATCCCAATGCGAGTCGAAGGCGCCGACGGGGATCGGAATCCCTGCCTTCAGTCCAAGTCTTTCAGCCCAATAGGGGGAAAGATGGCCGGCGATCTGGTCGGAGGTCACATAGCGCCCGCCAAGCTTCGCGTTGACCCCATCCAGCAGCGGATCGACCCGGCTCAGGAACTCCTGCGGCGGAGGGCCGCCCCACCGGCGGCCCCACATCCATTTGTGCCCCATGGCGCAGATGGATCGCGGCAGGTCCTCGATCCGCGTGATCCCGCACAACGTGGCGGCAGCCATGTCGCAATGTTCCAGCGCGGTGGCGAACCGGGCACGCTTTTCGGGATTGTGGCGTAGGAAATGCAGCAGCTTCGCATAGCCCCATTCGTGGGAATAGACGCCACCGCACCAGTCGAGCGCCTCGATCCCCTCGGCGCGGGCGCGGGCGGTGATTTCCTCGGCTTCCGCATGGGCGCGATGATCGCACCAGAGGTAATAGTCGCCGAGCGGTTGCAGGGCGTCATCCACGACCACGACGCTGGACCCGGTCGTGTCGCAGGCGAGCGCGGCAATCTCCTGCCCGTCGAGGCCGGCAAGACGTACCGCTTCCCTCGTGGCGCGGACGAGGCCCGACATGTGATCTTCGTGGCTTTGCGCGCCGAGAAGCGGGTCGGCTGCCGATCGCTTCAACGGATAATCCGCGACTGCGGTTGCCAGAGACTGGCCTCTGTCGGTGTCCATCAACGTGACCCGGACGCTGAGCGTCCCGAAATCCACACCCGCGACGATCGCCATGCTGCGTCCTCCTATTGGCCGTAGGTGGCGTTGACGCCGTGCTTGCGAAGGAAATGCCTGTCAAGAAGCGCAGGCGAGATCGGCGGGATGTCGGGAACCAACACCAGCGTGTGCCAGGCCATCCGTGCTGCCTCTTCCAGCATCAGGGCGTTGGTCACCGCATCCTCAGGATCGCGGCCCCAGACGAAGGGGCCATGTCCGGCGACCAGCACTGCAGGCACCTCGAGCGGATCGATGTCGCGGAAGGTTTCGACGATGACCTCGCCCGTCGCCGTGACATAGTCCCGGGCGATCTCGTCTTCGGTCAATTGCCGGGTCACGGGAACCGGCCCGCGAAAGTAGTCGGCATGGGTGGTCCCAAGGGGCGGCAGCGCGCGGCAGCTTTGGGCAAAGATCGTCGCGAAGGTGGAATGGGTATGGATGACCGCCCCGATATCGCGGAAGGCCCGGTAGAGGACGGCATGGGTCGCGAGATCGGACGAGGGCTTGAACCGGTTGTCCAGCACCGCGCCATCAAGATCGGCCAGCGCCATGTTGTCGGCGCTGAGCTGATCATAGGGCACGCCCGAGGGCTTGATGACGATCCGGCCGCTCGCACGGTCGATGCCGCTGGCATTGCCGAAGGTCGAGACGACAAGACCGTGGCGGACCGTGGCGATGTTTGCATCGAGCACAGCCTGGCGAAGTTCTTCGATCGGCATGGATCAACCCATGAACAGAAGGAAAGGAAGGCGGGCCGCGCCGCGGGAGCGGCAGCGCGGCCCGGCGCCGGATCAGCGCGGCGCCGTCCAGCCCTTGTAGCTGGACAGGTTGTCCGCGGTGATGAGTTCCGGCTCGAGCAGGATGGTCGAGGGATCGGGCTTCTCGCCCTGCAGCACCTTGTAGCCCATGTCGAGCGCCATGCCGGCCATGACATAGGGGTCCTGCGAGGCCGAGGCCTTGACCATCGAGTTCGGGTCGGCCAGCGATTTTTCGACATCCGGCGCACCATCGACCGCGGTGATGATGAAGCCCGAGCGGCCCAGCTGCTTGGCCGCCAGTTCCGCACCGATCCCGGTCGGGTCGTTGATCGCAAAGACCGCCTGGATGTCGTCGAAGCGGGTCAGCAGGCTTTGCATCACGTTCAGGCCGCCATCACGCGAGCCCTGGCCGTTCTGGTCATCGGAAAGGATCTTGATGCCGGGGTTCTTCGCAAACACATCCTTGCAGCCCTTCACCCGGTCGATGATCGACGAGGATTGTGGACCGTTGATGATGATGACGTTACCTTTGGCGCCGATGGCGTCGACGATGTACTGGCAGGCTTTCTCGCCGGCCTGGACGTTGTTGGTCATCACTGTGACGTCGGCGCCTGGTGCGGACACATCGAAGGCGGCGACGACGATGCCAGCGTCTTGCGCACGTTTGACGGCGGGGGCAATGGCGCTGGCATCGACCGCGTTCAGCATGATGATATCCACGCCGGACGCGATGAAGTTGTCGATCTGGGAAACCTGCTTGTTCAGGTCATAGTCGGCGGACACCGACGTCACCTGCACATCCGGGTTGATCTTCTTGGCGGCGTCCTCGATGCCCTTGATGGTGGCCACGAAGAACGGGTTGCCCAGCAGGCCGACCGAGATGCCGACGCTCTTGAGCTCCTTTGCCGCGCCCGGCGACGCAAGGGCAAGCCCGAGCGCCACTGACGACAGCAGCAGTTTGGTCACGCGCATGTTCTCCTCCATGTTGTGTGCGTGGGGTCGTAGGTGCCGGGGGGGACCCCGGATCGGGTAAACTTCGGATGCGTGTAGCCGCTCATGTCCGTGCTCCGCCCTTCAGGCGATAGCGGTCGAGCGCCACGGCGGCGATGATGACCAATCCCTTGACGATGTACTGCCAGATGTCCGAGACGCCGACGAGGATCAGCCCGTTCGACAGGACAGCGATGATGAGCGCGCCAACCAGCGTGCCCCAGATCGAGCCAACGCCGCCGACAAAGCTCGTGCCGCCCAGGATGACGGCCGCGATGGCGTCAAGCTCGTAGGCCTGGCCCAGTTGCAGCCCGTTCGCTGCGTACAGGCGGGCGGCGGACATTGCCCCGCCAAGGCCGGCGAGGAAGCCCGACGCGCCATAGACAAACAGCAGGACCAGCGGAACCTTGATACCGGTCAGCCGCGCGGCCTCCGGGTTGCCGCCGACGGCATAGATCCAGGTGCCAAGGACAGTCCGGCGCAGCAGGAACCAGGACCCCAGGATCACGACGACGGCAATGATCGCGAGCCACGGAACGCCGAACAGCGTGCCGTTGCCGATGACATCGAAGGGCAGATCGGGGTTGAATACCGTCGTATCCGCGCCCAGCAGGCGCGCCACGCCGCGCACGGCGGTCAGCGAGCCGAGGGTGACGATGAAAGGCGGCAACCTCAGCGCCGCGATCAGCGCCCCGTTGGCCAGACCGCAGACCAGCCCCGCCAGCATTGCGGCGGGAACGCCCAGCCAGCCAATGCCGGGGACCAGCGACACGATCACCGCGATCATGGCCGAGGCCGCCAGCACCGAGCCGACCGACAGGTCGATGCCACCGGTCAGGATGACGAAGGTCATCCCGGCGGCCAGCACGATGTTGATCGAGGCCTGCTGCATGACAATCGACAGGTTGTTCACGCTCAGGAACTTGCCGCTCATCAGGTGAAAGGCGATCGCGAGCAGGATCAGCACCGGCAGCATGCCCAGGATCTGCATCATCCCCCGCAGACCCATTGCCCCCGGGTCGGAGGCCTTGGTTGCCGTTTCGCTCATGCCGTTTTCTCCTGCATCGGCACCGCCCCTGTAGACAGGGCCATGATTGCTTCCTGGCTGATCGGCTGTCCGGCCTCGGGACGGACCTCGCCGGCGATGCGCCCCTCGCGCATGACCAGGACGCGGTCGGCGACACCGACGATCTCGGGCAATTCGCTCGAGATCATGATGACGCCAACGCCCCTGCCGACGAGCGTGTCGATCAGCTTGTAGATTTCGGATTTCGCCCCGACATCGACGCCGCGCGTCGGCTCGTCGAGGATCACGACCTTTGGTTGGGTTTCGAGCAGACGGGCGAGCAGCACCTTCTGCTGGTTTCCGCCTGAAAGCGCCCCGGCATTGACGCGGGCGCTCGGCGCCTTGATCCCCAGGTTGCGGATGGCGCTTCCCGCGCGCTCGGCGGCCTTGCGTCTGTCGAGCACCCCGACCGCCCCCGCGTCGCTCTGGATCACGCCGACATTGACATTGTCGGAAATCGTCATGTCCAGGAACAGGCCCAGGCCTGCGCGATCCTCGGTCAGGTAGGCGAGGCCCGCCGCAAGTGCTTCGCGCGGGTTGCGGGCGCCGAATGGGCGCCCCCCAAGCAGCACCGTCCCGCCCGCCGGCTGATCCGCCCGGAAGATCAAGCGTGCGAGTTCCGTTCGGCCCGATCCCACAAGGCCCGCGATGCCAAGAACTTCGCCGGCGTAAAGCGACAGGCTGCAGCCCTTTACCCGCTTGCCGTCTGTCAGGTTCGCAACCTCCAGCAGCGGTGCGCCGGTCGGCGGCTTCGCCTGATGGTCCTTGCGGTAGAAGCTGCCGAGGTCGCGACCGACCATCATCGACACCAGTCGGGCCGCCGACAGCTCTGCGCGGTCGAGTGTCCCGATATAGACACCGTCGCGCAGCACACTCACACGGTCCGCCAGCGCATAGACCTCTTCCATGCGATGGCTGATGTAGATGATCGCGATGCCATGCGCCTTGAGGTTGCCGATCACATCGAAAAGCCGTTCGGTTTCCCGGGTGGACAGAGCCGTTGTCGGCTCATCCATCACGATCAGTTTTGCATCGCTGGTCAGCGCCCGGGCGATCTCGACCATCTGGCGTTCGCCAAGCGACAGGCGCCAGACCGGCGTCTGGGCGGAAAAGCCGACGCCGAGGCGATCGAGGATCGGCTGGGCGCGGTCGGCCAGCATTCCGCGACGAACGAGGGACATCGCACGCCCCTCGCGGCCAAGGAACATGTTCTCGGCCACGGTCAGGTTCGGCGCCAGCGACAGTTCCTGGTAGATGACCGCGATCCCGTCATCGCGACCGTGGCGGGGCTGACCCGCGAAAAGGATCTCTCCGCCCGGATCGGCGGTATAGGCGCCGGAGAGGATCTTCATCAGCGTCGACTTGCCGGCGCCGTTCTCGCCCATCAGGGCGTGCAATTCCCCGGGCTGGACGTCGAAGCTGACATCCCGCAGGGCCCGCACAGTCCCGAAGGTCTTGGAGATACCCCGCATCTGCAGGATCGGGGCGGTCATGCCTCGCCCCCGCGTTGGGCGATGATGAAGTCGACGCCGTGGTCTTCCAGCATGCGGGCATGTTCGTCGCTGAGCCCGTCATCGGTTATGAGCCGTCCGATGCGGTTGAGCGGCAGCGTGACGGTCGGCGGTCTGGCGCTGAACTTGCGGCTGTCGACCAGGACCACGATCTCGTTGGCCAACCGGCTCATCTCGGCGGTGAAGCGCACCAGAAGAGGGTGCTGCTCCAGGATGCCTTCTTGGCTGACGCCGAGCGCGCCGACGAAGAATTGCGAGGCATAGAAGGTGTAACCCGAGCCTCCGGTCTCATAAAGAATGCCCGGCTCGCGATGCAGATCGCCGCCACCGACCGTCAACTGGCAGGTGCCGTGCTCGCCGAGATAGCCCGCAAGCGGCAAGGAATTGGTGAAGACCCGGACATTGCGATGCGCGATCTCGCAGCCGAAATGGAAGCAGGTCGAGCCGCCATGAACGATGATGAGGCTGCCGTCGCGGACAAGGCCTGCCGCTGTCCGGGCGATCGCGCGTTTCTGGGCGACGGCGATGTCTCGGTTCTCGACGAAGGGAAGGGCGGCTGCCCGTCGTGGTCCGCCGTCCAGAGCGGCGACCCCCCCATAGACCTTCCGGACACGCCCGGCGTCGTGGAGCTTTTCGATGTCCCGCCGGATCGTTGCGCCCGAGACGCCAATCGTCAGCTGAAGGTCGCGCACGGATGCAAAAGGCTGCTCATTCAGCAGCTGAACAATCCGGTCTTGCCGCTCGGAGTCGTTCAAGGGCCCCTCCCAAAGCCGATCATGCGAGCATATATGCTCACGATTCGCAGATGTGTGCAAATGTTTCCGCTCATTTGGTGCTGCTCGCTCAGGTCTTTGCGCAAACTTGCGCAAGGAGGGGCGGTGGCAGACGCCCAAGCGGCCAAGGCGATTTAGCGCGAAAGTGTGCCGGAACCCTGCCTTCCGTATCAGGTTTTGTTCTAGCCCACCGGCTTGGAAGGCAATTTCAAGGGAGCGGACTTGTCTCGCGGTTTTGCGGAAGCGATGCATGTCAGGCGCGACGTAGTACCATTCGGCTTCCGGTCCTGTTGCCGCACCAGCATCGCGATGGAGGCGCGCCCAGCTGAAATCGTCAATCATGCCCGGCACCGAAAACCGGTGAACCCAGGTCAGGCCAAACTCCGCTAGACCGCCCGGCGATTGGTTCGATTTTGAGCCTGATCCTGTCCTGCGTTCCATTGCGCACCGCCAGTATCGCAGTGGAAACCGTGAAGGACATCTCGACCGGTACGAGCACAAATCTGCCGCTTCAGTCTTGCGGGACGCTCCAAGACGACAACGCCCGCGTCCAGAAATGGCAGCGAGGCAGCAAAGCCCTGATCCTGTCGGCCAGAGTTGATCTTGAGACGACGCTGGCATCGGGGGCCCCGATCCGGTTCGCCGTCGCGGTGCCGTTCCCCGCGGGCGGCACAGAAAAGACTGCGGGGCCTGTTTGCGGGCCAGCAGCGATCGCGCGACTTTCTTGTTTCGCCGGAGACAAGGCTTGACAGAAATGTCCCTGACCGCCGTAGTTGGAGCAGTCGAGAGTGCGCTCGTAATCGCTTCCAATCACCAAAAACCAATGACACAGGGGATAGTGATGTTCAGTCTAGCCCGTTCCTTCACGGCGGCCGCGATCACCGCGGTTGCGATGACGACTGCAATGCCGGTCTGGGCCGAAACGCCGCCTGACACGCTGGTTCAGGCGCTCGCAATCGACGATATCATTTCGCTGGATCCGGCCGAGGTCTTCGAGATCTCCACGACCGAGATGCTCGGCAACAGCTATGAGACCATCATCGGTTATGACATCAATGATGTGTCGAAGATTTTCGGTGTCGTGGCCGATACCTGGACGCTGTCGCCCGATGGGCTGACGATGTCGTTCACGATAAAGAAGGACAAGAAATTCGCGTCGGGCAACCCGATGACCGCAGCTGATGTGGTTTATTCGCTGGTGCGGACCGTGAAGCTGGACAAGTCGCCGGCCTTCATTCTCGGCCAGTTCGGCCTGACGCCCGACAATGTCGAGGAAAAGGTCAAGCAGACCGGCGACTACAGCTTCGACTTCACCATGGACAAGCCCTATGCGCCGACTTTCCTGCTGTATTGCCTGACGGCCTCGGTCGCCAGCGTCGTGGACGAGAAGCTGGTGAAGGAGCATGAGGTCGATGGCGACTGGGGCTATAACTGGCTGAAGACGAACTATGCCGGGTCCGGACCTTTCACGATCCGCGAATGGCGCGCCAACGAGGCGGTCGTCATGGAGCGCAACGACAATTATTCCGGCAACAAGCCCGCGCTCGCCCGCGCCATCTATCGCCACGTTCCCGAGGCGGCGACGCAGCGGCTTCTGCTTGAGAAAGGCGATATAGACATCGCCCGCAACCTGCTGCCGGAAGAGCTTGCCGCTCTTTCCAGCAATCCCGACATCGCGATCCAGGCCGCCCCGAAAGGCACGATCTTCTACATCTCGCTGAACCAGAAGAACCAGTACCTGTCGAAGCCCGAGGTGCGCGAGGCGATGAAATGGCTGGTCGATTACCAGACCATTGCCGACACCATCGTGAAGGGTAAATACGACGTCCACCAGACCTTCCTGCCGAAGGGTTTCCTGGGGGCGCTGGACGAGAACCCCTACAAGCTCGACGTGGCCAAGGCCAAGGAATTGCTCGCGAAGGCCGGCTTGCCTGACGGCTTCACCGTGACGATGGACACCCGGAACTCGCCGGACGTCACGGCGATCGCGCAGGCCGTTCAGCAGACGATGGCCGAAGCGGGGATCAAGATCGAGATCATCCCCGGCGACGGCGGCCAGACCCTCGAGAAATACCGCGCCCGGACGCATGACATCTATATCGGCGTGTGGGGCCCGGATTATCAGGACCCGCATACCAACGCGACGTTTGCCCGCAACCCCGACAACAGCGACGGCGCCGCCGCCAAGACGCTTGCCTGGCGCAACGCCTGGGATATCCCGGAAATGACGGCCAAGGCAGACGCGGCGGTCATGGAGGCCGACCCGGCGAAACGTGCGCAGATGTATGTCGAACTGCAGCAGGAAAACCTGAAGACGTCGCCCTTCATCATCATGTTCCAGCAGACCGAGATCGCCGCGCTGCGCAACAACGTGAAGGGGTTCGTCATGGGGCCGTCCTTCAGCGACAACAAGTTCGATGCTGTGACGAAATAAATGACGGGGCTACCGCTCCGCTCGAGATGGCGCGACAGCGCCATCTCGTCGATCTCGTGGAAGATCATCAGCCTGCTGGTCACCGTGGCGGTGACCTTTCTTGGGTTGCTGTTCATCACCTTCATGATCAGCCGGCTCATCCCCGTCGACCCGGTCCTTGCTGCCGTCGGTGACCGGGCGAGCAAGTCGACCTATGACAAGATGTACCTCGAGATGGGGTTGGACAAACCTCTCTGGCAGCAGTTCCTGCTCTACGTGCAAAGCATCCTGTCCGGAAACCTCGGCAATTCGTTCCTGTCCAAGCGTCCCGTGGTGGAAGATCTTCGCCGCGCCTTTCCGGCGACGCTGGAACTGGCGACGGTGTCGATCATCATCGGAACGGTGCTTGGCATTCCGCTCGGGATCCTGTCGGCCGTGAAGTCGGGCAAGTTGGTCGACCAGGTTGTCAGGGTCGTCGGGCTGATCGGCTATTCCGTGCCCATCTTCTGGCTCGGACTTGTCGGCCTGCTGGTGTTCTATGCCCGCCTGGGCTGGGTCGAGGGGCCGGGAAGGATCGACATTTCCTATGAATACAGCGTCTCGCCATCCACTGGCCTGCTGTTGCTAGACTCTGCGATGCAGGGGCAGTGGGATGCGTTTCGGAACGTCTTTTCCCACATCATTCTGCCCGCATCGCTGCTTGGCTATTACTCGCTTGCCTATATCAGCCGGATGACGCGCAGCTTCATGCTGACGGAGCTTGGGCAGGAATACATCACCACCGCCCGGGTCAAGGGCGTGCCGGAATGGCGGATCATCTGGGTGCATGCCTTGCGCAATGCGGCAGTGCCGCTCGTGACAGTTGTCGCACTCAGCTACGCCAGCCTGCTTGAAGGTTCCGTGCTGACCGAGACCGTGTTTTCGTGGCCGGGGCTGGGGCAGTACCTGACCAACAGTCTCCAGGTTGCAGACATGAATGCCGTGTTGGGGGGAACCTTGCTGATCGGTGCAATCTTCGTCTGTCTCAACCTGTTATCAGACCTGCTTTACAATCTGCTTGATCCTCGGGTCCGTCGACGGGTGGCCCTGCGGTGAGCGATCGTGAGTGGCTGTTGACCGAGCAACCCGCGTCGCGCCGGCAGGCGCGACTGGGGCAGGCGTACAGGAGATGGCTGGCGCTGCGCCGGAACGGGCTGGCCTTGGTCGGTCTTGGGATCGTGGTGGCGCTGATCCTGGTCGCGATCTTCGCCCCGCTGCTTGCCCCCTATGATCCGATCGCCGGCGGGGACCTCCGGCTGGACCGTTTGCTTCCCCCATCATGGGCGCATCCGTTCGGAACCGATGACCTGGCGAGGGACATCTTCAGCCGCGTGATCTACGGATCGCGCCTGACCCTCATGGTGGTTATCCTGGTGGCCCTGATCGCGACGCCGATCGGCCTCCTGGTGGGAACCACAGCGGGCTATCTGGGCGGGTGGGTCGATGTCGTGCTGATGCGGATCACCGACATCTTCCTGGCATTCCCCCGGCTCGTTCTGGCGCTGGCTTTCGTCGCGGCCCTTGGTCCCGGCATCGAGAATGCGATCCTCGCCATCGCCGTCACGTCCTGGCCGCCCTACGCCCGGCTCGCCCGGGCCGAGACGCTGACCGTGCGCGACAGTGACTTCATCAGTGCCATCCGCCTGCAAGGCGCGTCGTCTGCCCGCATCCTCTGGGGACATGTCACTCCCCTTTGCCTGTCCTCGGTGATCGTCCGGGTGACACTGGACATGGCGGGCATCATCCTGACCGCGGCCGGTCTTGGGTTCCTCGGGTTGGGCGCCCAGCCCCCGTTGCCGGAATGGGGCGCGATGATCGCGGGGGGGCGGCGCTTCATCATCGACCAGTGGTGGGTTTCGACCATGCCCGGCGTGGCCATCTTCGTGGTGTCATTGGGCTTCAACCTTCTGGGCGACGGTCTCCGGGACGTCCTTGATCCGAAGGCGCGCAAATGACCGCTCTGCTGACCGTCGACGATCTGCGCGTATCATTTCCGACCCGCAACGGGCCGACCGAAGTGGTGCGCGGGGTCAGTTTCCAACTCGGGCGCGAACGGCTTGGCATTGTCGGGGAAAGCGGTTCAGGCAAGTCGCAGACCGGCCGGGCCATCCTTGGGCTGACGCCGCCGCCGGGCAAGGCAACGGCAAAGCGGCTTGAGTTCGACGGGATCGACCTGCGGGACGCATCGGTGGCAACCTGGCGCTCGCTGCGCGGGATCCGCATTTCCCTCATCATGCAGGACCCGAAGTTCTCGTTGAATCCGGTCATGACCATCGGCCGACAACTGATCGAGGCGGCCCGTCGGACCTCCGGCAGGGCCGAGGCGAAGGATCGGGCGGTGGCGATGCTCGAGGCCGTGCAGATCCGCGATCCGCGGCGGGTCTTCGATGCCTATCCACACGAGCTTTCGGGGGGCATGGGGCAGCGTGCGATGATCGCGATGATGCTCATAACCGAGCCTGACCTGCTTATCGCGGATGAGCCGACATCGGCGCTTGACGTGACCGTCCAGATCGAGGTCCTGCGCATCCTCGATCGTCTCGTGACCGAACGAGGGATGGGGCTGATCTTCATCAGCCACGATCTTCGCCTGGTCAGTTCCTTCTGCGACCGTGTTCTCGTGATGTATGCCGGGCGGATGGTGGAGGAGGTAAAGGCCTCTGAACTGGCGCAGGCGAAGCACCCTTATACGCAGGGTCTGTTCAAATGCCTGCCGACGATCGAAGGCGATGTCAGGCCGCTTCCGACCCTGCAGCGCGATGCGGATTGGGCCCGTTGATGTCTCTGATCCAGGTGAATGATCTCGTCGTCATGTTCGGGCCGGTTGCGGCGGTCCGGGGCGTCTCCTTCCATGTCGAGGAAGGGGAGAGCTACGGGATCGTCGGGGAAAGCGGATCGGGAAAATCGACCGTGCTGCGGGCCATCTGCGGTCTGGCCCCCACCTCTGCCGGGGAAATCCGGCTGGATGGAAAAGTCCTCTCTGCGCCCAGGCATCCGGACTTCTACCGCCGCGTCCAGATGGTCTTCCAGGACCCCTATGCCTCGCTTCACCCGCGCCACACGGTCGACCGCGTGCTTTCCGAGCCGCTCGCCATCCACGGTTTCAAGGACCGCGAGGCCAGGATCGAGCAGGCGCTCGAGGATGTCGGCCTTGGCCACGGCTTTCGGTTCCGGTACCCCCACCAGCTGTCCGGCGGCCAGCGCCAGCGCGTAGCCATCGCGCGCGCCCTTATCCTGGAGCCGCGGGTGCTTCTGCTCGACGAGCCGACATCGGCGCTCGACGCCTCCATCCAGGCAGAGGTGCTGAACCTGCTCGACAGACTGCGCGGCGAACGGGGGCTGACCTATATCCTGGTCAGTCACGATCTGGCCGTCGTGGCCCATATGTGCGAGCGGCTAATGGTGATGCAGCATGGCCAGGTCGTGGAGGAATTGACCCGCGCCAGACTGCAGGCCCACGACGCCACGGAGCCCTACACGCGGGACTTGCTGCTGGCCTCGGAAGGATACCGCCCTCTCACAGCCCGCGCCTGACCGCAGATCCAACCAAGAAGCAAGTGCCATGTCAGAGACAGCTGCCGATGTGTTCAAAGACCTTCAGCGCGCCGCAGGGGTCATCCTGTTCACGGTAACCGTCGTGGACAGGGAGGCAGGTCTGGCGCGCCGCTGCTATTCTTCCCATCCGGTTGCCTATCCCGTGACCGGGACGAAGCCGATCGGTTCGGACGGCTGGAGCACTCAGGTGCTGGAAAGGGGCGAGACCTTCGTTGCCAACGACACGCCGGGCTTCGCGATCTATTTCTCCGATCACGAACTCATCAACTCGCTCGGCTGCGCGTCCGCAATGAACATCCCGGTTGTCGTTGACGGCACGGTTGTCGGAACCGTCAATCTGCTGGATGTGGCGGGCCATTTCACCCCGGCGCGCGTGGCGGAACTGGAGGCCCTTGTCCGGTCGGAGACGCCGCGCTTGAGAAAGGCATTTTCGGAGTTCCGGTTGCAGCGCTGACCGGCCGTTCTTGTCGCAGTGACCAGGATTTGCTTGCCAGTGGGCCCCCGTAATCGCCGGAATCCGGCCATGTCACGGCAATTCAGGGCAGGAGAGGGCGTTCCAGGACCTCTTCTACGTGCGAAGGGCCGCGATCAGTCCCACATGATCCGCCTGCCATCGTCAATCCAGCAGCGCCCGATCGGCAGCGCCCAGTCACCGGCATGCGCCTTAGCATCCGTAAGCGCCGCAGTTGCCCCTGGCAGCGTCGCACCCGATCAAGTCGACGTCTATAGGCGCGCGCCCCGACTGGCTCTGACGCCTGAACTCGGGGAACGCTGTTTTCAGATGGCAGGCTGACTGCACGCCGGGCAAGTGGCGGGCCGGGACGGCTGGTCAAGCGGCGATACGGCGCTCGGACAGAACGCGGGCCATCGTTTCACCCATTGCCGAGGGGTTCGGCGCTACGGTGATGCCGGCGGCGGTGAGGATCTCGACCTTTTCCTGTGCGCTTTCGCCGAAGGCCGAGATGATCGCCCCGGCATGGCCCATCTTGCGTCCCTTCGGCGCCGAAAGGCCGGCGATGTAGGCGACGACCGGCTTCGTCATGTGCCGTGCGGCCCAGGCGGCGGCCTCGGCCTCCTGCGGGCCGCCGATCTCGCCGATCATCATCACGGCATCGGTGTCCGGGTCCTGCTGGAAGAGCTCGAGGATGTCACGGAAGGACGAGCCGTTGATCGGATCGCCGCCGATTCCCACGCTGGTCGATACGCCGATGCCAAGCGCCTTCATCTGCGACGCGGCCTCGTAGCCGAGCGTGCCCGAGCGGCCCACGATCCCCACGCGGCCCGGCATGTAGATGTGCGGCGGCATGATTCCCATGAAGCCCTTGCCGGGCGAGATGATGCCCGCGCAATTCGGCCCGACCAGGCGCAGCTTGCGGCTTTCGGGATAGCGGCGCAGGAAGCGCTTCACCCGCATCATGTCCTGCGAAGGGATGCCGTCGGTGACGCAGACGGCGGTCTTTATGCCGGCATCCGCCGCCTCCATGATCGCATCGGCCGCGAAAGGCGGCGGCACGAAGAGAAGCGAGGCCTCGGCGCCGGTTGCGTCCACCGCCTCGCGCACGGTGTTGAACAGCGGCCGGTCCAGCAGCCGCTCGCCACCCTTGCCGGGGGTCACGCCGCCCACGACATTGGTACCATGCTTGATCATGTCGGCGGCATGGAACTGGCCGATGCGGCCCGACATGCCTTGAACGATGACGCGGGTCTTCTCGGTGATCAGGATAGCCATGGGATCCTCCTCAGGCTGCCAGTTTCGGACGTGCGGCCACAGCCTTTGCAGCGGCCTCGGCCAAGGTGTCGGCGGTGATGAGCGGCAGGCCCGACGTCTGAAGGATCGCCTTGCCTTCCTCGACATTCGTCCCGGCCAGCCGGACGACGACCGGAATGGTCATGCCGACCTCGCGATAGGCCTTCACCACGCCCTCGGCCACCCAGTCGCAACGGTTGATGCCGGCGAAGATATTCACAAGGATCACGCTGACATTGCGGTCGGCCAGCACGGTGCGGAAGGCACGCACGACACGCTCGGGGCTCGCCCCGCCGCCGATGTCGAGGAAGTTGGCAGGCTCGCCGCCCGCGAGCTTGATCATGTCCATCGTCGCCATGGCAAGGCCCGCGCCATTGATGATGCAGCCGATGTCGCCCGTCAGCCCCACATAGGCGAGGCCGTGGTCGCCCGCGGTCGACTCGCGCGGGTCTTCCTGGCTGCGGTCGCGGAGTTCCGCGATCTGCGGGCGGCGGAACAGGGCGTTGGTGTCGAAGCTCATCTTGGCATCGAGCGCCACCAGATCGCCCGCGCCGGTGATGACCAGCGGATTGATCTCGACCATCATCGCATCAAGGTCGCGATAGGCGCGGTAGCAGGCCTGCAGGATCGTCACCATCTGGCTGATCTGCGTGCCGGACAGCCCAAGGCCGAAGGCCAGTTCACGGGCCTGGAATTCGACAAGGCCGGTTGCCGGGTCGATGGTCATGCGGCGCAGGCTGGCCGGGTCGGTCTCGGCCAGATCCTCGATCTCGATCCCGCCATGGGCCGAGGCGACAATCATGATGCGCTCGGATTTCCGGTCGAGCACGAAGCCCAGATACAGCTCCTGCGCGATGTCGCAGGCCGGTTCGATCCAAAGGCGATAGACGCCCTTGCCAGCTTGGTCAGTTTGCTTGGTCACCAGTTGGCGGCCAAAGAGGCTCGCGGCATAGCTTTGCACCTCATCCACCGACTTGCAGAGCTTGACCCCGCCCGCGGCGCCACGGCCGCCGGCATGGACCTGGGCCTTCACCACCCAGGCATGACCGCCCAGTTCGCGCGCCCGATAGGCGGCCTGTTCGGGGCTGTAGGCCAACCCTCCGCGCGGCACCGGGACGCCGAAGCGGCCGAGGATTTCCTTTGCCTGGTATTCGTGAATGTCCATGTCAGTCCTCCCATGGCATTATCCGGCCAGTCACGGTCGCCCGTGCTGCCGCAGGTCTGCCGTTGTTGTTGGGACGGGCCCCCTTTGAGCCCGTCGCTAGAGGCGAGGCGTTACTTGCCGGAGATGGCGTCGGCGATCACCAGCACGTTCTTGGCCATGCGCTCGCTGGCCGCGTCGATCATCTTGCCGTCGAGGCTGGCCGCGCCCTTGCCCTGGGCTTCGGCGGTGCGCAGTTCCTCGATGATGCGCCGCGCCTTGGTCACCTCGGCGGTCGTGGGTGAGAAGACTTCGTTGGCCAGGGTGACCTGGGACGGGTGGATCGCCCATTTCCCCTCGCAACCCAGGGCAGCGGCGCGGCGGGCACCGGCCTTGTAGCCCTCGGGGTCCGAGAAGTCGCCGAACGGGCCGTCGATCGGACGGAGCCCATAGGCGCGGCAGGCGGTGACCATCCGGGCAATGGCGGCATGCCACTGATCGCCCGGGTAGTCGGGGTTCAGCCCGCCGATGTTCACGGTGCGCGCCCGCATCGACGCGGCAAAGTCGGCCACACCGAAATGCAGCGCCTCAAGCCGACCGCCGAACTGCGCGATGGCCTCGACATTGGCCATCCCGAGCGCGGTTTCGATCAGCGCCTCGAGCCCGACACGAGTGGTAAAGCCCTTGGCCATCTCGATCTGGTTGACCATCGCCTCGACCATGTAGAGGTCGCCCGGCACACCGACCTTCGGAACCAGAAGCGTGTGCACCCGGTCGCCGGCCTGCTCCATCACATCGACCACGTCACGGTACATGTAGTGCGTGTCGAGGCCGTTGATCCGGACCGAGACGGTCTTGCCCTTGGCGGCCCAGTCGATGTCGTTCAGGGCCTCAATCGCGTTCTTGCGGGCCTGCTCCTTTTCGGGCGGGGCCACAGCATCCTCAAGATCGAGGAAGACGTAGTCGGCTGGGCCATTGGCGGCCTTTTCGATCATCGTGACGTTGCTGGCCGGGACGGCGAGCTCCGAGCGCTGGAGGCGCTGCTTCTTGAGAGGGTGAAGGGTGTGGCTCATCGTCTTACTCCGCTGCCAGTGCGAACGCCGGGGCGTTCTCTTCGTAGATTTCCTGTGCCGCCGCGACGCCCGCCCCGAGCGGCACCTTGGCGCCCGCCGCGCGCAGCGACAGTTCGGCCACCGCAAGCGCGGTCAGGCACATGCCCTCGTTCAGGTCGCCAAGGTGGCCGATGCGGAACACCTTGCCAGCGAGCTGCGCGAGGCCGGATCCGAAAGAGGTGTTGTAACGGACAAGACCGATGCGGATGACCTCGCGGGCATCGACACCAGCCGGCGTCTTGATGGCCGTGACGGTATTCGAGGCCAGCGAGACGTGCTCGGCACAGGTGTCCAGGCCCCAGGCCGCGACGCCGGCACGAACACCGGCTGCCAGACGGGCATGGCGCGCAAAGACGGCGTCCAGGCCTTCGCGATTGATGCGGTTCAGCGCCTCGCGCAGGCCATGCAGCACCGGGGTCGGCGGCGTATGCGGGAAATAGCCCGTCTCGGTCTGGGCCATGTAATCGTCGAATTTCAGGAAGCTGCGGCGCATGCCGTTTGACTTCGAGGCAGCCATCGCCTTCTCGCTGACGCCAAGGATCCCCAGGCCAGCGGGCGACATCAGGCCCTTCTGGCTGCCGGTCACGGCGAGATCGACGCCCCAGTCATCCATGAGGAACGGGATCGAGCCAATGGACGAGACGCCATCGACGAACAACATCGCCTCATGGAAGCTGGCATCGAGCGCCTGGCGCACCCCCGCGACGTTCGAGGTCACACCAGTCGCCGTCTCGTTATGGGTGACGAAGACGGCCTTGATCTTGCCCTCGCGGTCGGCACCCAGACGGCGCGCGAACTCGGTGACCGGAGTGCCCGCGCCCCAGGGCAGGTCGATGACTTCGACGTCAAGCCCGAGGTCCACCGCCATCTTCACCCAGAGGGTCGAGAACTGGCCATGCCGCGCCATCAGGACGCGGTCGCCCGGCGAAAGCGTGTTGGTGATCGCCGCTTCCCAGGCCGAGGTACCCGACCCCGGAAACAGCATGACCTTGCCCTTGGTGGTGCCGAACAGCGCCTTCAGATCGGCGAGGATCGACAGCACGAAGGCGCCGAATTCGGGGCCGCGCTGGTCCTGCTGGGGCACGTTCATCGCCATGCGAACGCTGTCGGGCACATTTGTCGGCCCGGGAATGTAAAGGTGGTTCAAGCCGGGGCGGAAGGTCATGGCGCGTTCCTCTGACAGCGTTCAGTCGAGGCGCACGATGCAATCTGCATGGAATTTCAGCAAATGCAGTCGCGTTCTGCTGTGAATGCAGCAATTTACAAATTGTGAAAGTTGTAATATTGTAAATACGACAATATCTGATTTGTGTGCGACGGTATGCAGAAGACCTTTATCGGCCCGCAGTTGCGTCGTCTCCGGCAAGAGCGGGGCGAGACCCAAAGCGCCATGGCGCGCTCGCTCGGAATCTCAGCTTCCTACGTCAACCTTCTGGAAAACAACGAAAGATCGGTTTCTGTCCAGGTGCTTCTGCGCCTGATGGAGGAGTATGGAGTTGACTGGCGCGACCTCGCCGACGATCAGGCAGGCTCGATGCTGGCCGATCTGCGCACCTGCCTGCAGGATCCGCTATTTGCCGGGGGCCGGCCCGACCTTCCACAGTTGCGCGCAGCCCTTGTCCATGCGCCCGACCTTGCCGCCGCCATGCTGCGCCTTCATCGCGCCTATGGCTCGGCAATCGATCGTCTGTCCGCCCTGTCCCAGACGACATCTGATCCGGTCGACAGCCCCGATGCCTCGGTCCACATGATCTTTCGGCGCAACCGCAACCATTTCCGCGAGCTGGAACAGGCGGCAGACGCGTTCTGGAGCGGCGAGCGCCCCGATCTCGATGACATCTATGCAAGCCTCAAGGCCCGGCTGCGCAACCAGCTTGGCGTGACGGTCCGGCTGGCGCGGGTCGAAGACATGCCGGGCGCGCTGCGGACCTATGACGAGACGCGCCGCGAAATTCTTTTGTCCGAGGCGCTCGACCATCCCAATCGCAGCTTCCAGCTGGTGCATATCTGCGCGTTGCTGGAACAGCGCGGGCTTCTCGACAGCCTGATCGAACGGGCAGGCCTTACAGATCCGTCAGCCGCCAGCCGTCTGCGGGTGGAACTTGCCAACTACTTCGCCGCAGCGGTCCTGATGCCCTACGACGCCTTCATCGCCGAGGCGCGGGCAACGAAATACGACTTCGACCTGATGGCGACGCGCTTTGGTGTCAGCTTCGAACAAGCCTGCCATCGCGCGACCACGCTGCAGCGCGAGGGTGTGCAGGGCGTGCCTTTCTTCTTCCTGCGGATCGACAAGGGCGGAAACGTGACCAAGCGCTTCAACTCAACCGAGTTTCCCTTGGCCGAATACGGTGGCGCCTGCCCACGACTGGATGTCCATACCTCGTTTCGCACGCCGGGGCGGATCGTACCGCAGTTTGTCGAGATGCCGGATGGCAGCCGGTTCTTCGTGGTCTCCCGCACCGTCGACCGCCCGACCTGGTACCGCCACGCCCAGGACAAACGACTGGCCGTTGCCATGGGCTGCGCCATCGAGCATGCCGCCCAGATCGGCTATGCTGAGGGCCTGTCGGTGACAACCGCGCAGATGACCCCCATCGGCATCAACTGCCGCATCTGCCCGCGCAGCGGCTGCGACCAGCGCGCGCACCAGGCGGTGATCAACACGCGGCCGGTCGATGTGCGGCGGCGCGGGGCCACACGATTTGACGGATAGGTCCAGCTGACAAAAAGCGGAGCCGGGGCAGATCGAACTGTGGTCCATAAACGACGGGAGGCCCGCCGAGGCCTGGCCAGCCCCAGAAGAGTGCTCTTCCCCGAGGTATGGCATGCGAGCCATTTGGAGGATCGGAAATGCGCCAGAGGATACAAGCCCGAGCAGATCGTCGCAAAGCTCCGGCAGGCTGACCTGTTCGCGGCCAACTTTGCCAGCCAGAGCGGCTAGATCGGACAACCCAGCCGGACAGCCAAAACCCCGAATGGCCAGTATTGAAGCGGGACCACCCGATCGTGGCAGGCCGGCTTCGTCAGAAAGAGCCGGGACGTCAGATGGTCCTAGCTCTACCTCTTATCGTTCCACAGCAATCCCTTAGCGTAGAAGCGGGAAGGTTGGAGGGAAGATTGTCGCGAGGTCGGGCTGGCCCCACGTTCGCTCGGGATAGCGCCCCAGCATCCTGTCGAACTGCACCTGTGCCCGCTGACGTGCTGCAACGGCGTCGAAGCCTGCCAGCGTGCCGTCGCGCATCGAGAGCCGACCGTCGACGAAGACTGCACGCGTGACGCGACCGGTGGCGCCGAAGATCAGCGACTGGATCGGATCGATGGTGGGGGCGAACCAGGAATCCATCAGGTCGAACACGGCGATGTCTGCCTTTGCGCCCGTGGACAGTCGGCCGAGGTCGGGTCGGCCGAGCGCATCAGCCCCGCCCGTTGTGGCAGCGTCGAACACCTCGGCCGTGCTGAGACCCGTTTCGCTGCCCTCGGCGGCGCGGCCCATCATCAAGGCCACAGCCATGTTCAGCACCATGTCCGGCGGGGCGGTGTCCGTGCCCATGCCGATGCGGATGCCCATCTGTCGGCAGCGCCGGAACGAGCGCAGCATCTCTCCGTCGCGGGCATAGACGAGTGGGCAATGGGCGATGGTGACGCCATGCTCGGCGTAAAGCGCTAGGTCTTCCGGCTCGGCCTCGACCGCGTGCGGCGCGATCAGGCGGTCGTGCAGCAAATCGTGGGTCGCCAGCCACTGCGGCGCGGTCGTGCCATGCAGGCGCTGGACCGTCTGCCGTTCCATGCGGCCTTGCGCCATGTGCAGGCGGACAGGCAGGTTCCGGTCCCGCGCGGCGTCCATTGTGCGGCGCAAGAGCGGCAAGGTGCAGGTCTCGACCCGGTCGGGCGCCAGCATCGCGCGTATCAGGCCACCAGACGCGCCGTCGATCCGCTCGGCGAAAGCCAACGCGTCGGACAGGCCCTTGAACCCGCGTTCGTCATCGAAGCGCGGTTCCAGAACGCCAGGCGCGGTGCAGACCATGCCACCGGAGCGATAGGCGGGGCCGAGATAGACCCGCAGGCCAAGATCCTGTGCCGCCTGCGCTGCGGCGTCGAACTCGGCGACGGTTTCGCCCCATTCGCGATAGAAGAGCGAGGCGATGGGCAGGGCGGTCGTGATGCCGTTTCTCAGGAGCTGGGCAAAGGCGAAGCGTTTCTGGAAGGCCAACTCGTCGGGATCATACATCTCGACCGGGCCGCGCCGCACGTAGTCTTCCGGCCAGACCCGCCCCGTGGCCCAGCCGGGTCCGTAATCGACGGTCAGCAACGTCGTATCGAGATCGGACAGCGCATCGAGGTCGATGAAACCGGGCGAGACCAGAACCTCGCCAAGATCGACGCGGCGGGCGACGGGGCCGGGAAAACTGCGGCCGACATAAAGGATGTCGGATCCTTCGAAGACGATCTCGCCGTTCTCCAGAAGGCGATGTCCCCGCCCGTCATGCGCGACGATCCAGCGCGCGGCAAGGGCCGTGCGGCCGGGGAGACGCGCACCAAGGGGAAGATCGGCCAGTTGCATGCTCTGGTCAGACATGGATCAGACGACCTTGCGCGCCGTCTTGGGCGTGGTCTGGGCTGTTTCGTAGGGCAGCAGGTGATCGGGCTTCTTGAGTTCGAACTGGCGATCCGAGGTGATGTAATTGTCGGCATGCAGCCGGGCGATCGGCTGGTAGGTGGCCGGATTAACATAGCGACCGGCCTCGTCAAGGCAGCGGTCCTGTACATGCATATGGACCACTTCGCCGACGACGAGGATGCGGTTGGGATAGTCGATCAGGCGCTCGACCCGGCATTCGAAGGCGCAGGGGCTTTCGGCGATGCGCGCGGCCCCGACCTTGCGGCTGGCCAGAGGTGTGAGCCCCGCGAAGGCCAGCTCATCGACATCGGAGGCGAAGTTGACGCCGCAGACGATCATGGCATCGGCGAGCGCCATATCCACCATGTTGACCACGAATTCCCCGCTGCGGCGGATGTTGGCGACGGTGTCCTTCTCGTCGCCATTCCCGCGTGGCTGGATCCCCAGAACAAGGATCGGGGGTTCATGGGCAAACACGTTGAAGAAACTCATGGGCGCAGCGTTGTCGTGACCCGCGGCGGAGCGGGTAGTGACAAGCGCGATCGGGCGGGGGCCGACAAAGTTCGTCAGCAGGCGGTAGCGGTCGGGCGCCGGCAGGGTGGTGAAATCGAATTCCATGTCTGCCTCGGTCAGCCGGCGACCTGAAAGCCCCGGCGGATCACCTTGCGGTGTCCGGGCCTGCGGGCAAGCGCATCGCCGGGGGTGATCGCGTCGATCAGCACGAAGTCTGCGCGGTTCCCGGCGGCAAGACCGTAGTCGGGCAGGCCAATGGCCTTCGCCGCCTGGTGCGTGGCGCAGGACAGGGCGCGGCGGAAATCCTCGTCGGTGTTCCAGTCGAAGCGGAAGGCGGTGAGGAACGCACGCTCCAGCATGTCGCCATTGCCAAGCGGCGACCAGGCATCGCGGATGCCGTCCGAGCCCACGCAGACCGTCACGCCCAGTTCGTGCAGGCGCTCGATGGGCGGCACGGCAATGTCGGCGGGAACCGAGCTCATCAACGAGATGCCCTGCTGCGCCAGCCGCTCGCCCAGTCGGTCGAGTTGGCCGTCCGGGATCATGCCCAGGCAATAGGCATGCGAGATCATGACCCGACCAGCCAATCCGGAGGCGGCGGTGTAGTCGACGATACGGCCGATCTGCCAGGCACCAAGCTCGCCCTTGTCATGCAGGTGGATGTCGACGCCGGCGCCTGTCGCCGTTGCCAGATCAAAGATGAAGCGCAACTGGCCGTCAGGGTCGCCATCGATCCCCGCCGGATCGAGCCCGCCCACCGTTTCGACCCCCATCGCGATCGCTTCGCGCATGAGGTCGGCGGTGCCGGGACGGCAGAGAAGCCCCTGTTGGGGGAAGGCCACGAATTGCAGGTCGACGCGATCCGACCAGGCCTCGCGCAGGCGGAACATTGCCTCGACATGGGCAAGCCCGATATCGGGGGAGATGTCGATATGGCTGCGCACGGCGGTCGTGCCCTGGGCGATCATCCGCTCCAGCAGGCGGGCGGCCCGCTCTTCCGGGGGTGTGGGGTTCGCCGACAGGATGCGCCGTTCATTGTCGATGTAGTCGCGCAGGCGCGCGGCGCGGCGGCCGGGCACCCAATTTTCGCCCCAGAGCGTCTTGTCGAGATGGACATGGGGTTCGACAAAAGCGGGAAGGACCAGCCATCCATTGCCGTCGACAGCCCGCGCGTCAGTGACAGCCGGACCGATTGCCTCGATCCGGCCATCGCCGCACCGGATGCCGATGGTCTGGCCGTCGATGTCGCGCAGGTTGACATAGGTGGTGGTGGTCATCGGTCCCTCCCGAAGTTTGACTGTGCGGCAGGAGCCACCGCACAGCGACAGGTCAGCCTTTCAGGCGCGTCCAGATCTTGTCCTGCAGCTCGCGCGCGGCGGGGCTGCAATCCTGCGTCGGCACCAGCCGCGAGGCATAGTCATCCGGCATGTTGATCGCGTCCATCGCGCGCCACTGATCGCTCAGGAACTCGTCCGACTTGATCGCATTGGCATAGGCGATCGCGTTCGAGACGGCCGCTGCGTTTTCCGGGGCCATCATCCAGTTGATGAAGATCTTCGCGTTCTCGGGGTGCGGCGCACTGGCGGGGATGGCGAAGTTGTCGCGGAACATCGGCGTCCCTTCCTTGGGATAGATGTAGCGGATCGTCCCGCGCTGCGCCGTGGCGCGGGCCGTCGCGCCGTTCCAGAGCTGGTGCATCGCAACTTCGCCCGAGGCCATCCGGTCAACCGTGCTGTCGGCCGAGTAGAGCTTGAGCTTCGGCTTCTGCGCTTCCAGCAGCTCGAGGATGCGCTTGGCGTCGTCGTTGCTTTCCGTGCATTGCGGGATGCCGAGGTAAAGGCTCGCCGCGAGGATCAGTTCGCTCGAGATGTCGAGAGCGGCGATCTTGCCCTCCAATTCGGGTGCCGGTTCGAAGAACACCTTCCAGCTTTGCTCAAGCTCGCCGCCCGGAACCTGCGCGCTGTCATAGGCAATGCCGGTCGTGCCCCAGAGATAGGGCGCGGTGTACTGGCGGCCGGGGTCAAAGTCGGGGTTCGCGAAGGCCTCCTTGACGTTGACGAAGTTCGACAGCGTGGGGGCGTCCAGTTTCATCAGAAGCCCGTCGGCGATCATGCCGGGCACGACATAGTCCGACGGCACGATCACGTCATAGGTCGCCCCGCCGGCCTGCAGCTTTGCCAGCAGCGTCTCGTTGCTGTCATAGCCGTCGAGGATGACCTTGATGCCGGTCTCGGCCTCGAACTTTGCCAGAAGCTCGACCGGGTAGTAGTCGGTCCAGTTGTAGAAATAGAGCGTCTTTTCCGCGTCTTGCGCGAAGACCGGCGCTGCGGACAGTAGGCTGAGGGCGGTTGCGGCAAGAAGATGTCGTAGCGGCATTGCAGATCTCCCGATGGGTTAGCGGCGCAGGCGGCCGAGGAAGAAGGAAAGCGAGACGAGCAGGATCGAGATCAGGAGCATCACGGTCGAGATCGCGTTGATCTCGGGCGTGATGCCGGCGCGGATGGCCGAGAAGATGTAGACGGGCAGGGTGGTCGTGCCCGGCCCCGACAGGAAAAACGAGGTCAGGAAGTCGTCGAGGCTGGTGACGAAGGCGAGGGTGAAGCCGGCCATGACACCGGGCCACAGGAGCGGCATCGTCACCCGGCGGAAGGTACGGAACCGGTTGGCGTAAAGGTCCTGCGCCGCCTCTTCATAGCTGCCGCTCAGGCCATCGAGCCGCGCGCGGATCGGCAGATAGGCGAAGGGGATGCAGAAGGCGGTGTGCGCAAGGATCATCGCGCCAAGGCCAAGACTGATGCCGAGGGAGACGAAGAGGAGGAGCGTTGCGACCGCCACCACGATCTCGGGCAGGATCAGCGGCAGGTTCAGCACGGACTCCGTGGTGCTGCGCCCGGGAAAGGCGCGGCGCGTGGCCAGGGCCGCCATCAGCGCGATCACCGTCGCCGCGATCGACGCCGCCGTCGCCAGTATGATCGAGTTCCAGGTCGCCGCCTGGATCGACGGGTTGGTGAGGATCCGCGCGTACCAGTCAAGCGAGGCATGGGTCCAGACCGTCGCCGTGCGGTTGGCGTTGAAGCTGTAGGCGGTCAGCACGAAGACCGGGATGTAGAGGAAGGCGAGAACCGCGATCGAAATCTCGCGCGTGGCAGGGAAACGACGCAGGTTCATCTTGCGGCCCTCCGGTTGCGCCACAGGGCCATGGCGGTCATCACAACCAGCATGATCGCCAGCAGCACGACCGAGACCGCCGCGCCGAAGGGCCAGTTGCGGGCGGCGCCGAATTGCGCCTGGATCACGTTGCCAAGCATCGCGGTCTTGCCGCCGCCCAGAAGGGCGGGCGTCACGAAGGCACCGAGGCAGGGGATGAAGACGAGAAGCGACCCCGCGACGATGCCCGGCATGACCAAGGGCAGCACGACGCGCCTCAAGGCACGCCGCCGCGTCGCGCCCAGATCATGGGCCGCCTCGATCAGCCGCCAGTCGAACTTCTCGAAGACCGAGTAGAGCGGCAGGACCATGAATGGCAGGAAGGAATAGGTCAGGCCGATCGCAACCGCGACGTCGTTGTAGAGCAGTTGGACAGGGCCGAAGGGCCAGACGGCGTTCACAGCACGGGCCGTCCAGCCGTCCTCACGCAGGATGATAAGCCAGGCGTAGTTTCGGACGAGAAGGTTGGTCCAGAACGGGATGGTGATGAGCAGGAGCATCACATTGCGCCCCGTCTTGCCGAGCCCGGCCATCCACAGGGCAACGGGAAGCCCGAGGCAGAGGCAGAGAAGCGTCGTAACGGCGGCCTGCATGACCGAGCGCAGGAAGATCACCAGATAGGTCGGGTTGAGGATCATGGTCCCGTCGAAATCCTCTTCCCAGACCAGCCGGACATAATTGCTGATGCCGGGGGACGAGGACCAGTCGACGCCGGTGCTGCCGCCCTTCTGCAGAAGCGACACCCAGCTCATCAGGCCCAGGGGCACGCCGATCAATAACAGGATGACCGCAAGTGCGGGCAGAAGCAGAAGGGTCAGCCGGACCGTCGGAGAAGAGGTCATGCCTGCAACACCTGCAGCGCCTCGACCGGCAAGGACAGGCCGACGGTGCCGCCTCTGTCTGGCATCGGGGCGGACAGGTCTGCTTCGCGGATCAGGAAACTCGCGCCGTCAGGCAGCGCCAGCTTGTGCAGCATGGCGGTCCCAAGGAAGGCCGAGTGGACAAGCGTGGCATCGATCACACCCGTGCCTGCGGCGACAATGCGCGCACGTTCGGGGCGAATTGCAAGGGTCACGCGGCCCGGTGTCGCGGCGGGTCCGGTCAGCGTGGCGCCACCCGGCAGCCGAATGCCCCCGGACGCAAGCGCTTCCCCCTCGATCAGGTTGATGTCGCCGATGAAGTCGGCGACGAAGCGATGGGTCGGCGCCTCGTAGATGCTGCGCGGCGGTCCCATCTGGAGGATGCGCCCGGACTGCATCACCGCCACCCGGTCAGAGAGGGTCAGCGCCTCTTCCTGGTCATGGGTCACGAAAATGAAGGTGATGCCCGCCTCGGACTGGAGTTGCTTCAATTCGATCTGCATCTCCTTGCGAAGCTTCAGGTCGAGAGCAGAAAGCGGTTCGTCCAGGAGAAGGACCTTCGGGCGAGGCGCCAAGGCGCGGGCCAGCGCCACGCGCTGCTGCTGACCGCCGGAAAGCTCGGAGGGGCGGCGACGCGCGAAAGTCTGCATACGCACCATCTCGAGCGCCTCGCCCGCCCGGCGGCGGATCTGGTCGCGGGGCAGGCCCTGCTCCTCGAGGGCGAAGCCGACATTCTGCTCGACCGTCATGTGCGGGAACAGGGCGTAGTTCTGGAAGACGGTGTTGACGGGCCGGCGGTAGGGCGGGGCGTTGGTCACGTCACTGCCGTCGATCAGGATCCGTCCGGAGTCGGCCGTCTCGAACCCGGCGATCAGGCGAAGAAGGGTGGTCTTTCCGCAGCCTGAGGGTCCAAGCAGCGTAAAGAACTCGCGCCGGCCGATCGTAACCGAGACGTCGTGCAGCACATGGACAGCCGTGGCGCTGCGGCCAAAGGCCTTGCTTAGATGTTCAATCGAGACGGCAGGGTCGTCGTGCATGGGGCCTCCGGGGTCTGAATGGACCGTGAGGCACTGCATGCGATTCTGTCAACATCGCATGCAATATGGCCATCAAAATTGCATACGATTTTGTGGAGCGCCTGCGGTTTCACCTTATCGGCGCGCTTTTCATCATCTCAGGGCACCTGTGACGCCACCTCGGCCAGAACACTCCGGACATCGACTTCGGCGCGGGTCCCCAATTGCGCGCGGGCGGCAACCTCCTCGACATGGCGCTCCATGAGGTCACCTGCACCGACAAAATCGCCAGCAAGAATGGCTTCGACGATCTCGCGGTGTTCGCGGGCGCCGCAATCCGCCGAGTGGGGGCGGCCGTAGATGGCCATGACCAACGAACAGCGCGACACGATTTCGGTCAGGTAACGCTCAAGAAGCGGGTTGCCGCCAAGGCGTGCCAGATACAGGTGGAACTCGCCCGCGAGGCGGATCGCCTCGACATCGCTTTTCTCGGCGAGCCGGGTTTCATCTTCGACCATCTGGCGCAGAGTTCGTGCGGTCTCCTCATCGATGCGCCCGGCGAGCTGGCGGACCATGGCGCGTTCGAGCGCCGCGCGGATCACGAAGATGCCGCGCCCCTCTTCGAGCGTCGGGTTGGCGACAAACGCACCGCGATTGGGCTTCAATTCCACCAGCCCTTCGGTGGCGAGGCGCCCGAGCGCTTCGCGCGCGATCGTTCGGGACGATCCGAAGGCCTCGCCGATCATGTCCTCGGGCAGGCGCGCTCCCGGGACGAGGCGCTGTTCAAGGATTGCCAGACGCAACGCGACGTGAACACGTTCGGTCCGCGTCATCGGACGATCCGTCTCGCGCGTCGTATGGGGGCTCAGCAATGGGTTCTCCGTAGTCGGGGATGCCTGCGGCGGCTACAGGCCCTCGCGTTCCAGTTATGGAGACACCGCGATCTCCTCGCAAGCAGACTGCAGTCAGGCTGGTCGCGCAGAATTGCGGGCGATCGCTCCAGCCAGGGCAAACCTCCCGCCGTGCCGATCTGGGTCATCAACGTGACGGTGCTTGCCGCGCCAGATGAGAGGAGGTCGGCATGTCGCAGCCCCACGACCGCCGGGCCAAACGTGGTGACAATCGTGACCAGGGATATCCTGCCGGCGATCAAGGTGGGGACGAATGGTCGCCTTCGCCGGCCAAATCGCGCCGCCCCGGCGGCGCAGGATCAGGACTGAACCTGGCCGGACCTTTGCGGATGCAATTCGACGACACCCTTGCCAGGGTTCATCAGTCCCTTCGGATCGAGGGCGCCCTTCAAGGCGGCGGCAAGGTCCTGCTCGGACCCTGGGGTCAGACGTTGCCAGTCCGGCATTCGATATTGCCCCAGTCCGTGTTCGGCGGAAATGGAGCCGCCGCGGGCAACCACGAGGTCATGAACCATGCCGGTGATGACGTCGCACAGTGCCGGAGGGGTGTCGCCAAGGATGATGTTCGTGTGAAGGTTCCCATCCCCGAGATGGCCGAAGATGTTCGCCCGAGATGACGGTGCGAAGTCCTTCAGGCTTTGCGACAGATCACCGAGAAACGCGCCCAGTTGGCCAATCGGCAGCGAGACGTCGTGTTTAAGGCTCTTGCCGGCCCGGGCCTCGGCTTCGGTCACATGTTCGCGCAATGCCCAAAGCGCCTTGGCCTGGTGCTCGCTGGCGGCAAGGGTGCCATCGACGATGAGGCCCTTGTCAAAAGCGACTTCCAGCGCTGCTTCAACCGCGGGGACCAGACCATCAAGAGAGGATGACGCTTCGATGAGGACATACCAGCCACCGCCAGAAACCGGCGCGGTCAGCCCGCAATTCGCCTCGACGAGCCGCATTGCGTCATCGGCAATCAATTCAAACGCGGTGATTGCTTCGCCCAATCGGTCCTGAAACAGGCTGAGCAAGTTCAGCGCCGCTGCAAGATCGCGAAGCGACAGCAAGGCGACCGATCTGTGACGGGTCTGGGGTGTCAGGCGCAGTATGGCGGCGGTCACGATCCCGAAGGCCCCTTCCGAACCGATGAAAAGCTGCTTCCAGTCGAAGCCCGCGTTGTCTTTCCGCAGCTGCTTCAGGCCGTTCAATACCCGGCCATCCGCGAGCACCACTTCGAGGCCAAGGACAAAATCCCGCGTCATGCCGTAGCGCAGAACGTTCACGCCACCGGCATTCGTCGCGATGAGTCCACCGATTGTCGCGCTGCCTTCGGCGGCGATCGAGATCGGCAATTGCCGCCCGCAACCGGCGGCGGCTTCCTTGACGTTTTGCAGGATCGCTCCGGCTTGCGCCTCGATGACCATGCCGACGGGATCGGGGGCGCCGATGGCGGTCATGCGGTTCAGCGACAGGACCACCTGCGGGGTTTGTCCCATCGGCGTTGCCCCGCCGGCAAGGCCGGTGTTGCCACCTTGGGGAACGATGCCCACACCATGTGCGGCACACAGCCGAACGGCAGCAGCGACTTGCTCGGTCGAAGTCGGCCTGAGCACGGCAAGCGCCGACCCGGTGAACATCTTCCGCCAGTCGGTCAGGTACGGCGCCATTGCCTCTTGCTCTGACAGGAACCCGGCGGGGCCGAGCCTCTCTCGAAGCCCTTCGAGAAATCCCTGCATCAATAGCCCCGGTTGGCGTCGGCAATCGCCTCCGAAGTCCCTGTCGCGGCAAAGGCGCGGATATTGGTCGCGATGACCGAGGCTCCGGTCTCGGCATCGATCATCGAGGCGATATGCGGTGTCACGCGGATCTTCGGGTGCCGCCAGAAGGGATGATCTGCGGGCAGAGGTTCGGTCCAAAACACATCCAGCGTGGCGCCGCCCAGCTGGCCGGACTCCAGCGCCTCGAGGAAATCTGCCTCGACCAGATGCCCCCCTCGCGCCGCATTGATGAGCCGCGCGCCACGGGGCAGACGGGCAAAAAGGTCCGCATTCAGGATGTCCCGGGTCTGCGGCGTCAAAGGCAGGAGACAGACAAGGATATCGGTGCGCGCCAGGAAGTCCGGCAATCCATCGGTTCCCGAAAAGACCGCCACGCCCTCGACTTCTCCGCCACTCCGCGACCAGCCTGCCGTGTCGAACCCGAGGGACGCCAATGTCTGCGCGCAGGCGCGGGCAATGTTGCCCAGACCCATGATCCCGACCCGCCGCTTCTGTGCGACAGGGGTCACGATCTGCTGCCAGATCGCCTGCGCCTGATTGGCGTCGGTAATCGCGAGGTCACGGTGATGCGTCAGAACATGCAGCGAAACGTATTCCCGCAACCGCTGCACCATGTCCGGCCCGGTCGTTCGAAGGATCGGCAGATGCCGGGGCAACTGCGGGTCACGCAGAACGTGGTCGACGCCCGCCCCGATCGAGACGACGGCCTTCAGGTTCGGAAACTGCGCGATCCGGCCTGCGGGAGGCGCCCAGACCACGGCATATTCCACGGCATCCATGTTTCCCGGATCGTCAAAGTCGCGGACCTCGAATTCGGGGAGGAGGCCGCTAAGAAGGTCGACCCATTCCCGCGTTTCCTGGGCATCACCGAGATAGACAACGATCGACATGACTGCTCCTCAGGCCCGAAGCCCGGCCTCGATGCCGGTCCAGAGCGCACCGTATTCATCCACCGTCACCTGCCAGGCAGCGCCGAGCGACCGCGAAATTTCTCGCTCGGACTGCGACCAGGCGGGCATGATCCAGGGTTTGCCGACGGCGCGAGCGGCAGCGGCAATGCGGCGGAGGTCGTCGAAGTCCGCCTCTGTCTTGCGATAGGCGCCGCGTCCACGTGACAGGGACAGGTCGGAGGGCCCGACGAAGACGCCATCCACCGTCGGCAGGGCAAGGATCGCCTCGACATCGGCCAGGGCCTCGGCGCTTTCGATCATCGGCAGGCACATCGTCTCGCGATCCTCGCGTTCGTAGTAGTCCGGGCCGACGGCGTCATATCGGGCCGGGCGGGTGCCCGAAAAACTGCGAAGCCCGTTCGGAGGATACTTTGCGGCCGCGGTGACGTGGCGCGCATGGTCGGCATTGCCGATGTGAGGGATGATCACCCCGTTGCACCCCATGTCGAGCGCCTGCTGGATCGGAATGGTCTCCGGCCCCAGGACCTTGGCATAGACCTTGGCGCCGAGCGCCCGGATCAGGGCGATCAGCTTGTCCGTCCCGTCCAGGTCGAAATAGCCGTGCTCGATGTCCAGAACGAAGCGCTGGCATCCCAGTCCGACCGCGATTTCAACGAGTTGGTGGTGCGGCGTCGACAGCCAGACCGCATTTTCAGACAAGGTCTCAGGCACCTGTGCCCTCCATTCCGTTCTTTTCCAGCATCGCGCGAATGTCGATCAGGTCCTGGAGTTTTGCGCCTTGTTCAAGTCGGGCAACCCAGTCGCCTTCTTCGGCCTGGTCGGCCAGGGCGACGTCGATCAGCTTGTTCAGTCGCGCCGGCGGGATCACCACGATCCCGCAGTCATCCGCCAGAACCGCATCCCCGGGCGTCACGGCCACGCCGCCGATCGACACCGGCACGTTGAAGCCGCCGCCGAGGTTCAACAGTTTCGTCGTCACCGCCGACACATCGCGCGCCCAGGTCGGGACCCCCGCCGCGCGGATCGCCGCAGGGTCGGTCACCGCGCCGTCGATGATCACCCCGGCGAGTCCGCGGATGCGGGCCAGTGTGGCCATGAACCCGCCCCAGCAGGCCTGCTTGTGGTCTCCGACGCGGTCGATCACCAGGATGTCGCCCGGTCGGACCCGATCCATGGCATGGTAGAGAAGGGTCGAATCCGGACCTGAAATCTGCACCGTGACAGCGGCCCCCGCCACGCGCGGACCGTCGATCAGCGGACGCAGGGCATTGTCGACAAAGCCGGTGTGAAGATAGTGGCCAATGGTTGCCGCCTCGACCCGGGTCAGCCGCTCGGTCGTACTGCGGTCAAGCTGGGGGGGCAGGGCCTCCAGGCGGTAGATGTCGGACATGGTGTTTCCTTGCTGTTTCAGAGGCCGAAGATCCGCAGATCCTTGGGCCGGAAGCTGAGCTTTCGGATCTCGCCAAGATCGGGCACGGCAAGTCCGCTGTTCTGGCGACGCAGCACGATGCGGCTGCCATCGGCCATGTGATGGGTCATGCGCAGGTCAGTCCCGATGAACTCGATGTCGGCCAGTCGGCCTTCGACCGAATTGTCTGTCTCGGAGACTGCCTCGCCCACGCGTTCCGGCCTGAATGCCAGTTTCACCTCGGTTCCGGCCGGCTGGTCAAAGCTGCCCGCCACCCGCAACTGCCCACCCATGGCCTCGACCATCGTCCCCTGCGCATCGCTGGACAGGATGCGTGCGGGGACCATGTTCGTTTCGCCGATGAAGTCCGCGACATAGGCGCTCGCCGGACGGTCATAGAGACCAGAGGGCGTGTCGAGCTGAATGATCTCGCCCCCCTTCATCAGGGCGATCCGGTCCGACATGGTCAGCGCCTCTTCCTGGTCATGGGTGACGAAAATGAAGGTGATGCCCAGACGCCGCTGCATCGCCTTCAGTTCTGCCTGCATCTCCTTGCGGAGCTTCAGGTCAAGCGCGCCGAGCGGTTCGTCCAGCAGCAGAACCCTCGGCTCGTTGACAAGCGCCCTGGCCAGCGCGACCCGCTGCTGTTGGCCGCCCGATAGCTGCGAGGGCCGGCGATCCGCGAAATTTCCCATCTGGACCAGATCGAGTGCGGCCCGCGCGCGTTCCATCCGTTCAGGCTTGGCGACACGATGCACCTTCAGCGGGAAGGCGACGTTGTCCAGCACCGACAGGTGCGGGAACAGGGCGTAGTTCTGAAACACCGTATGGACGGGGCGGAGGTGCGCCGGCACATCCGAGACGTCCTGACCCGCGATCAGGATCTGCCCTTCGGTCGGCAACTCGAACCCGGCGATCAGGCGCAACGTCGTGGTCTTGCCGCAGCCGGAAGCCCCGAGCATCGTGAAGAACTCGCCTTCACGGATCGTCAGGTCCATCTGCCGCAAGGCCGTGAAGGACGCGAAGCGCTTCACGACGCCTTTCAGCTCGACAACGGCCTTGGCTGAGCGCGGATCTGTGGTTGAGGGGGACATGTGCATTCGCTTGCTGACGGGATGGGGGGACGCGCGGGGCAGGCCGCGCGCGTCCGGGATCATGCAGATTACTGGGCGGCTTTGACCTTGGTCCAACCGTCCTGGTAAAGCTTCATCGCGTCGCCGAGATCGAGGATGAAGTCGGCGTTCTTGATGGTCGCGTCATCCGGGAACACGGCCGCGTTTTCTGCGATTTCCTTGGGCAGCAGGGCCTTGGACGCGGGCACCACGGTCGCGGTCTTGGTCAGCTCGGTCGTCTTGGCCGCGACTTCGGGGCGCAGGATGTAGGACAGGAACTTGTAGGCCGCGTCCGGGTTCGGGGCGTCTGTCAGTATGCTGTAGCCGTCGATCCACATCGTGCCGCCTTCTTCCGGCAGCACGTAGACGACATCGGGGTTGTCCGCGATGGCCTGAAGCACCGACGACGACCAGCTTTCGACGATGCAGGCCTCGCCCGACGAGACGAGGTCAGCGAAGTTGGTGCTGTTGTAGCCTGCGAGCACCGGCTTTTGTCCGATCAGCGTCTCGGTCGCCTTCTCGATCTCGGCGGGGTCGGAGCTGTTGGCGCTGAAGCCGTTCACCTGCAGCCCGACGATGTAGGCCGCAAGCATGTTGTCCAGCATGTAGATACGGCCCTTGTATTTCTCGTCGAACAGGGACTTCCAGCTGGTGATCGGCTGGTCCACGCAGGTCTTGTTGTAGGCCAGACCCGTGGTGCCCCACACATAGGGCAGCGAGTACTTGTTGCCGGGATCGTAGGACACTTCCTTGAAGGTCGGACCGACCTGGTCGTAGGTCGTGATCTTGGAATGATCGAGCTCGGCGAGTTTTCCGTGCTTGGCCAGGATCTGGACCGCGTATTGCGACGGGTTCACCAGGTCATAGCCAGACCCGCCGGCATCGAGTTTCGCGATCAGGGATTCGTTGCTGTCGAAGGTGTCGAAGGTCACCTTGATCCCGGTTTCCTTTTCGAAATCGGCAAGGACCTCGTCCGGCATTTCGCCGGACCAGCCAAAGATCCGCAGGTCCTCTGCAAGGGCGGGAAGAGCGACGAACAGCGCCAGCGCAGATGCCGTCAGGCCGAGTGAAAGTCTCTTGGTCATGGTTGTCTCCAGGTTGGATGGTGAGCGGGTCCGGTCGTTCAGCGCCGGTTGGTTTTCAGGATCAGGGGCAGGTAACGGCTCATGACCAACAACAGGATCGTGACGTTGGCCAAGACCATCAGCGCACCGAGTGCGTTGATTTCAGGCGTAATTCCCAGCTTCAGCATCGAGTAGATGCGAAGGGGCAGGGTTGTCGTTCCGACACCGGAGGTGAAGGTCGACATCACCAGATTGTCGAAGGAAAGCGTGGCCGACAGGATGAAGGCCGTCAGGATCGAAGGCATCAGCTGGGGCAGCGTCACCATGTAGAATGTCTGCCACTCGTTGGCCCCGAGATCGGCCGCGGCATTCTCGAGCCGCACGTCAAGCGAAGAGGCTGCGGCGCGGACAATCAGCGTGGCGAAGGGGATCGAGATCAGGATGTGACCGATGATCATCGTCGTATAGCCAAGGGTCACCCCGGCAAAGGACATGAAGACGAGAAGGGCCACGCTGAGCACGATCTCGGGCAGGACGAGGGGCGCGGCGAGGGCGGCACTCAGAATGTCCCGACCCGGAAACGCGCGCCGCGTGATCGCCACGGCAGCGGCGGCACCGATCATGGTCGAAAGCGCCGCGCTCGCGACCGCTACGATCAGGCTGACTTGCAGGGCCTGGATGATGTTGCGGTTCGTCACCACCTTTTCGAACCATTTGAGCGAGAAACCCGTCCAGACGACCGTCGACTTGCCGGCATTGAAGGCAAAAGCCAGCAGAACGACGATGGGCAACAGCATGAAGAGATAGCTGAGCAGCGTGACCCAGCCCGATATGCCGTAGACGAAGCGCCTGACGAACCAGTTGGGCATTGCACGATGGGGCGTCATTTCATTGCCTCCACCCGCCGAAGCGCACGCATGTAGAGAAGGATGCCGAAACCCGAGAGGACGAGCAGGAGGATCGAGACGGCCGAACCTGCCGGGATGTTGCGGAACTCGAGGAACAACTGGACAATCAGGTTGCCAAGGATGATCTCCTTGCCACCGCCCAGAAGGACCGGGATCGCGAAGACCCCCATAGACGGCACGAAGACGAACAGCGCTGCGGCCAGGACGCCCGGCAGGGACAGGGGCAGCGTGATCCGGAAGAAGGTCTCTGCGGGTCCGGCGCCAAGATCCGCCCCGGCCTCGAGAAGGCGGCGATCGATCGGTGTCAGGGCGGCGTAGATCGGAAAGACCGTCACCGGCAGGAAGGCATAGACCATGCCAACGAGCGTCGCGCCGACAGTACCCAGCATCCCGACGGGAACATCGATCAACCCGGACAGCAGAAGCCCCTGATTGATGAGGCCGCCGCGCCCGAGCAGGACGACCCAGGCCGAGATGCGGATCAGGAAATTGATCCAGAACGGGATCAGCAGCAGCAGCAGCAGCGCCGGCGCTGCCCTGCCGGCCTTGAAGGCGATGAAGTAGGCGACGGGATAGCCGATGAGTAGGCACAGCGCCGTCGTCATCCCCGCGAGATAGAACGAGTTGACGAAGATCTGCAGATAAACGCCTTGGAACAGGTCGCGGTAATTGTCGAACGTGAAGCCGGGCAGCACCGCGCCATAGGGGTCCCTCAGGGCAAAGCTGTAGGCGAAGACGACGCAGATCGGGATAAGGACGAACACTGCCAGCAACAGCACCGACGGGGCCAGCATCAGTCCGGTCTGCAGTTGCTCGCGACGCTCTCTCCTCATCGCGACACCTTGCTTTTCTCTCGGCTGGCTTCCTGTGCGATCGCCTTGACCGGGCTGACCGTCAGGTGCGCAGACATCGCCGCGCGGGCCGCGGCGACGTCGTGCATCCGGATTGCATCCACGAGGGCGCGATAAGTGCTGAACTCCTCGCGCACGAAGGTGATCGGGACGTGTGAGACGTAGAGGCTGCGGACAGACAGTCCGAAGAGCGACTCAAGATACCTTTGGGCAAACTGGTTGGCCGCGGCACGCGCGATCAGGCGGTGGAACTCTTCGTCGACCGAAAGCTCCCAGATGACCTTGCCCGCCTGATCGTCCATCTCGGCCTGAACCCTTTCCAGGAAGGCATCGAGGCTTGCCAGATCCTCAGGGGTGCGGCGCTCGGCAGCCAGTCCGGCCGTGAAGCACTCAAGTTCACGCCGAAGCTCGTAGCACCGCCTCAGGTCTTCCGGCGTCGCGCTGGCCACCGCATAGCCACGCCGACCCATCGACACCGCAAGGCCTTCCTGCGTGAGCCGAAGGATCGCTTCGCGCAGCGGCGTCCGGCCGCAGTCGAGATCCAGCTGAAGCGCCTTTTCGTCGAGCAGGCTGTTCGGCGGCAGCTCTGCAAGCATGATCCGCCGTCTCAGCTCAATGTAGGCTTCATCGCTCTTGCGGGGACTCATGAGAAGTAGCCTCTGGCCGTTTTCGATATATTGAGAGATATACTGAACGCACGCCAACAGGCAACCGATTCGTAAGGGAGTCCGAAATGCAGACTGCGGCAGACCGGTGGGAGACCGTGAAGCGACCCGTCAAAAGCCGGCATGGAATGGTTGCGGCCCAGCAGATCAGGGCCGCCGAGGCGGGCGCGGAGCTTCTCGCGCAGGGGGGGAATGCGGTGGATGCCGCCGTTGCCGCGGCGCTTGCCCTCGGTACCGTCGAGCCCTGGATGTGCGGGGTGGGGGGCAGCGGCTTCATGGTGATCTGGCTGGCGGCCGAACAGCGTGCGGTTGCGTTGGATTTCCAGGGCGTCCTGCCAATGGCATTGGTCGCCTCGGACTATCCGATCGACGACAGTCTGCCCGCGACCTCGATGGGTTTTCCGGCGGTGAAGAACTTTGCCAACACCCAGGGCGCCCGCGCGGTCACCGTCCCCGGCGCCGTCGCGGGGTTTGACCATGCGTTGCGACGGTTCGGTCACAAAAGCCTAGCCGAGACCCTGCAGCCCGCCATCCGCCTGGCCGAGGCCGGCATCCCGGCAAGCTGGTTCTGCACGCTGATGATTTCTTCGGAAATGGAGATCCTGCGCAAGGATCCGACGGCGGCATCGATCTACCTTCCCGGAGGCGTCCCTCTGCAACCCGGTGCGCCGCTGAGGATTCCCGGCCTCGCCCGCACCTTGCGCAGGCTGGCGGAAACCGGCGCCGAAGGTTTCTACCGTGGCGAGCTTGGCCGCGATCTGGTGCGCGAATTGCAGGCGCAGGGCAACCGGATGACCATGGAAGACCTCGCGGCCTACGAGGTGCGCGAATACGCCCCGATGGAGGCCCAGCATCGAAACGCAACGCTCTACACTCCGGGCGAGCAAAGCGGCGGCCTGCGCCAGCGCGATTTCCTCGCCCATATCGCGGAACGCCTGCCGGCTCCGCCGAAGGCGCCGGATGCGAATACGTGGCGCATCTACGCCGACGCACTCGAGATGGCCTGGCGCGCGCACCGCGCCCGGAATGGCACCCTGGCGGAAGTCGGAAGCTCGACCTCGTCGCTGTCGGCGGCGGATGCGGACGGCAACATGGTCGCGCTGACCTACACGCTGCTCGACCATTTCGGGGCGGGCATCACGCTTCCCGAGACGGGCCTCGCCCTCAACAACGGCGTCAGCTATTTTGACCCGCGGCCCGGTTTGCGCACCTCGATGGAAGGCGGCAAGCGGATCAATTCGTCAAACATGGTGCCGACGGTCGCCGTCCGGGATGGATCGGCGATGTTCGCGATCGGGGCTTCCGGCGGCGACCTCATCATGCCCTGCGTCTCGCAGATCGCCGCCCTGATGCTTGACTTCGACATGTCGCTCGAACAGGCCTTCCACTCGCCACGACTGGACGCGTCCCACCGGGGCAGCCTGCGCGCGGATCCAAGACTTGGCGCGGCCGTGCTTGAAGAACTCGGACGCCACTACAAGCTGGAAGTCTCCGGCAACGTGGTGATGCCGAAGCTCTATGCCTGTCCCTCAGGAGTTGCCCGAACACTGGATGGCCTGGAAGGGATCAATGACCCGGTTCTTCCTGATGGCGGAGCCGCCGGCCCGGACACCCTTTAGGGCGCGTTTGAAGGAATGACAGGTCAATGTGATGCTCTCTTGGGCGAGGAACGCTGACATCAAAGCCTTGGGAGAGTTTGTCATATCAGCGGAGCATATCTCCTGCATTCCCCACGTCCCACTTGCCGTTTGGCCGGCCACCCCCGCCGTAGCTCCAAGAACAGTCAGTATCACGGCTGAGACCGGACCAAACGTTCGGGGCACGCCAATGAGCCGGCAAAGCCCTCAGTCGCTTTATCCGGCTGCAAGCCTGTCGACTGTTCAGGCGGGTTCCTGCGGTTTCCGCCGGCCGATACGCGCCAGCAGGACTACCGGGGCAATGCCGGCAACGACGATCGCGAGGGCGGCCATCGCGCCGTCCTCGTGAGTGCCTCGGGCGGCCTCTCCGTAAAGACGGGTCGCCAACGTCTCGAAGTTCAGCGGGCGCAGCAGGAGGGTGGCCGACAGTTCCTTCATCGCATCGACGAAGACCAGAAGCGCTGCAGCCGCAAGGGCCGCGCGGCTGAGCGGCAGATGCAGCCTGCGAAAGCTCGCCCCCGGCCCATGGCCCAGACTGCGGGCCGCATGGTCCAGCGAGCGGGGTATTCGGTTGAAGCCCGCCTCGACCGAACCGGTGCCGATCGCCAGGAACCGCACTGTATAGGCATAGGCAAGCGCCGTACCCGAACCGATCAGCACAAGGCCCAGGGGAAGGCCGAAGGCCAGTTTCGCGCCCAGGTCAAGCATCCGGTCCAGCCCTGCCACCGGGATGAGTACGCCGATCGCGATGACGGTTCCGGGCATCGCATAGCCAAGCCCCGCGATCCGTCCGGTCAGGGCGGCTGTCTGACCGGGCAGGGCCCGCCCCGCATAGGCAACCACAGTGCCGCAAACGAGGACGAGAAACGTCGCAACACTGGCCATCAGAAGCGTGTTCCGGGTCTCGACCAGAAGCGCAGCGGGGATGCCAGAGGTCTGCCAGCGTTGCAGGGCTTCCGAGAAGAGGTACAGGGCCGGGGCGCCGAAGCCGATTGCGACAGGCAAGAGGCCAAGGATCAGCGCTGCGGCGGCCCATGCCCCCGAAAGCCGGCCAGGCACAATGCTGCCGCTGCGCTGCGCATTTCCGGCAAATCTCTGGTTGCGGCGCGCCCATAGCTCGACCGAAAGAAGCAGCACGACGAGGACAAGCAGAGCGAGGGCGATCTGGGCCGCGCCGGACAGGTCCGATCTGGTCACCCAGGTCGTGTAGATCGACACAGTGAGGCTGTTCACCCCCAGGAATTCGGAAGCGCCGATATCGTTCAGCGCCTCCATCAGGGCCAGTGCGGCCCCCGCAGCGATCCCTGGGCGTGCAAGGGGCACAGCAAGCCGCAGGAAGACCGTCCGCCGCGAACAGCCGAGCATCCTGCCGGCTTCGATCAGGTTTGCAGCCTGCATCAGGAACATCGCCCTGACCGGCAGGTAGACATAGGGATAAAGCACAAAGCCGATCAGCAGGATCGCACCCGGCATCGACCTGATGTCAGGCAAACGGAACGCGCGCGGGCTGTCGAAGCTGAGGATGGCGCGAAGCGTTTCCTGCACCGGGCCAAGCGGGTGCAGCAGGTCAAGATAGGCATAGGCGATGATGTAGGTCGGCATCGCCAGGGGCAGCAGCAGGGCCCATTCCAGTATGCGGCGACCCGGAAAGTCAAAGGCTGTCACCAGCCAGGCCATGGTGGTGCCAAGGACAATCACCAGGGTCCCGACACCAGCCAGAAGGATAGAAGTCTGCCCCAAGGCCGGCAGCAGCACATAGGCCGCCAGATGGCTCCAGAGCCCGGCCGATCCATGCGCCGCCTGCCAGGCGAGCGCGGCCAGCGGCATCAGCACCAGGGCGGAAATTGCCATCGCCGCCCAAAGCAAGCCTCGCCCTGCTCCTCGCGGGGCAGAGCACGGGGTGTCCGAGACGGTGCTGCTCAACTCGGCGATTGTCATGCCTGATGCGGGGCGGGGGCAAGCGGCAGCCCCCGCCTCTCCCTTGTCAGTTGCCGAGGCCGACCTTCTCGGCCAGCAGGCTGGCTTCCTTTCTGTCCTTCACCACTTCGGTCAAGGGGATAGGATCGACCTTCAGCGGCCCGAAGGCGGCAATGGCCGGGGCTGCGGCGATGCCGGGCTTCACCGGATATTCGAAGTTCGCTTCGGCATAGATGCGCTGCGCCTCGTCCGAAACCAGGAACTCCAGCAGCTTCTGCGCCTCCGCCTTGTTCGGCGCATTCTTGGCAATGGCCGCGCCCGATATGTTCACATGGGTTCCGCCGCCTTCGAAAGTCGGCAGCAGCACCTTGATCGCCTCGGCCCAGGCCTTCTGTTCGGGTTCCTTCTCGTTGGCCTGCATCAGGCCGACGTAGTAGGAATTCGCCACCGCGAGATCGCAGATCCCGCCGAGGATGTCCTTGGCGCCATCGCGGTCACCACCACCCGGCTTGCGCGCCAGATTGGCCTTGAGACCGGCAAGCCAGGTCTCGGTCGCCTCGGCGCCGTGATGCGCCAGATAGGCCGCAAAGAGCCCGGTGTTGTAAGGGTGCTGGCCCGAACGGATGCAGATCTTGCCCTGCCATTCCGGATCGGCAAGCTGTTCGTAGGTGATCTCGGTCAGATCGAGGTCCTTTGCCGCATAGACGACGCGGGCCCGCATCGACAGGCCGATCCACTGGTTCTGGGGATCGCGAAGCTCGGCCGGCACTGCCGCCAGGACCAGTTCGGAGTCGATCGGCTGGGTCAATCCGCGTTCGGCCAAGTCCGCAAGATTGCCGGCATCCACCGCCATCAGGATGTCCGCGGGAGAGCTTGCGCCCTCTGCCTCGACCCGTTCGGCCAACCCGTCCTTCAGGAACACCGTGTTCACCTTCACGCCGCTTTGGGCGGTGAACGCGTCCAGCAGTGGCAGCACCAGCCCCGGCTCGCGGGAAGTATAGATATTGATCTCTGCGGCCAGCGCGACCGTCGCACTTGTGAGAAGTATTGCTCCTCCAAGGCAGGCTGACAGGGACGAACGGGTCTGAAACATGCTGGGCTCCTGTGCTTTGTCCTCTCCGCTTTCGGCAGATGTCCGGACAGTCCAGAGGCAGAAGCCATCTCCGACAGTTTTTGTCAAGTAATAGCCAAGCGAAAGAGTCAGAATTTGGCGTGCCGGTCCCGGGCGAAGATCCGCACCGCGCCGGGATCGAGCCCAAGCCCGACCGCCGCCCCGATCGGGGGGGGCGAGCCCGGAGGGACTTCGATCCTTAGAAGCTCGGAAGAGCCGGCAAGCCGCAGCGTCAAACGTTCCACTTCGCCCCGGAACACGCTGTCGATGACCACTGCCCCTGACCCGTCGCCCGCGGGAAGAAGGTGCAACGCAGTCGGACGGAAAAAAACGGTAACGGCGTCACCTTCGGTCAGATCGGGCGCGGCAAACCGTCCAAGAGGGGTGTCGACCGACCCGGCTTCGACGCTGGCCGCCAGTTCGTTGCCGGGACCAAGGAAGCGGGCCGCATAGAGGTCGGGCGGGTACTGGTACAGCTGTCTTGGCCTGTCGTCGGCAACCACTCGCCCGTTGCGCAACAGCACAAGCCGGTCACTGATTGCCAGGGCCTCCTGGGGGTCATGGGTCACGATGATTGCGGTCGTGCCGAGGCTTCGCAGAAGCCGAAGCGTCTCGGCGCGCACCGTATCGCGCAACCCCTGATCAAGGTTCGAAAACGGCTCGTCCATCAGCAGCAGCGCGGGGCGCGGGGCCAGCGCGCGCGCCAGGGCCACGCGCTGCTGTTCGCCACCCGACAGCATATGCGGGTAACGGTCGGCCAGAGGCGCGACGCCGGCCACGTCCAGCACTTCGGCAGTCCGCGCCGCCTTGGCAGCCCTGCCGATCCCGCGCAGGCCGAAAGCGACATTCTCGGCAACGGTCAGATGGGGGAACAGCGCATAGTCCTGGAACATGAACCCGATGTTGCGGTCTTCCGGCTCGACGAACAGATGCGGACCGAAGATCGGGCGTCCACCCAACTCCATGGCGCCGTCATCCGCCCGTTCCACGCCGCCGATCATCCGCAGTAAGGTCGACTTGCCGCAGCCGGAGGGACCAAGCAGGCAAAGGATCTCGCCCTTGGCCACCTGAAGCGAAACTTGATCCAGCGCGGCAACCGGACCGAAGGCCTTGCAGACGGCGCGAAGCGAAAGAAGGTGAGCGTCTGAAGTTTCCTGCCGCGACATGTTTCCGGGCCTGCGATCAATTACCGACAGTTTATATCGTTTATTCGGAGAATAGCTGGAGCGCCACCCGTTGGCGTCGCGTCGGATCCGGTGCTGGGAAGCGAGATCCCCTGGGTTGGCCCTGTTGCGCGACGTGTCTGAGACGGTCCATCTCGTGAACCTCGTTTGCCCACTGAAACGTGGTCCACCCTGACGAATGGCTTTCGAACCGTTCGGAGGTTGCTCGAATACCCCAGAAGAAGCGCCAGCCAGAAGAGATCGCCGCGGAACTGCGGCAGGCCAATCATCAGACCCACTGAGATCGTGCTCGGAACGGCTTCAAGGGTTGCCACCAACGACAGCGCGGCACCTATGTTCTGCGCAATGGTTCGATCATGCGCCCCAAGCGCCCATAAGTTCGCTTGAGTTGCTCGAGCGGATGAATTGCTTCGGGCGGAAGGCCGAGCCCGCTACGCTCCTGCCGCTGCGAGGCAAAGCAGCGGCATGTTGCCTGACCCCATGGCGGCCATTCATATGACCAAAACTCCTTCTGGTCTATCCGTCACCCAGACTTTGCCGGGCGCATCGCCCTAGAACCGCCGGTCCAGAGTGTTGGAGGCGACGATTGCAGGTTTCCCGCCATACCTCCCGGGGCGTCGCCTTTAGCCGACTTGGGCCAGGATGCCTGCAAGGCTGGCCAGCCGCGCTACCCTGTTCTCGGAAACCTGCTCTCCCTGATCACACAGATCGTCAGCCAGCTTGCGATAGCCGTAGACCTTGCCGCTCTCGGACCAGGCCTGCCGGATCAGCTCTGTCTGGCGCATATCGTCTTGCGCCCGGTGGCTTAACGGTTCCTTAAGCCATGAATAGAAGCCGGAGAAATGGACCCGCATTACCCGGCACATGGCTCGTATGCCGAACTCCTCCCGATGCGTCCGGATGAAGGCATACGTCATTGGGTCTCGCGCGCGAAGGACGCCGTTGCTTTTTTAGGATATCGCGCTCCTCCGTCACCCGCGACAGTTCCCGCTGCAGCCGCCGGTTCTCGGCTTCGTGGTCAATGCTGCCCAACTTCGGCGCTGGCTCGGCGAACAGCCTAAGCCACTTGTAGAGCGAGTGCGAACTCAGCCCCAGGCGCCGCGAAACCTCCCGAACCGGATACCCACGCACCGTGATCTGATGCACCGCATCCCGCTTGAACTCGTCGCTGTAGTTGCTTGTCCCCTTCTCGGCCTCCCAGCCTCAAAGTTGGGCGGCGAAACGTCTACAGATCTAGGCGCACCTCACAGTGCTAACCTGCGAAGTCTGCCATTTCGGGCCATCCGAGACTCCAGTGGCTACCCCCGCAGACCATTCAATCGCCAAGGTCCGCAGTTTGTTCAGTCCAGTCGCCGACTGAGCGTTTGCGGCTCATAGCGGATGATGAAGATCGACCTCGAAGATATTTTCCTGCCTTTCTTGGTCGGCTGGACTATAGCGTCGCAAGGCTCTGTTCGGCCAGCTTCAGCAAAGGTGCAGCATTCTGTCTTGCGGCTACGGCGCGGGCGGCTTCAAAATCTCGAGCCGCTTCTGCCCGCTCGCCCAATGCCAGGAACGCCTTTCCGCGCATCCTGTGAATCTCGGCAAGATACCCCAGCTCGCCACGCATCGTCGCGTCTTCCAAGGTTTCATCCATGCGTGGAATGACACTCATGGCGCGGCCGATGCCGATTTCGGCTTCGGCGATGTGCACGACACGCAATGGATCGGTGACACGGGTGCGCGTTCCAAGAAACCTGTTCCGGGCCGTCTCGAACTTCTCGACTCCCGCCTCGGTGTCGCCCAAATGGGCTTCGGCGATGGCCAACTGAATTTCAGCGTCAGTTGCCCACATCAGGAAACCTTCGTCCTCGCAGAGCTGGGCGAGACGCTTGGCTGAGTCCTGCAGGCTGATCCAGTCCCGGCGCATCGTGTGCAGGTGACCCGTCACCGCCAAGATCAAGGCCCGCGTTGCCGCGTGGTTCAGTGTGTCGACAATTTCGTAGGTCTCGACGAAACGCCGGTTCGACTCTTCGTCGCGCCCAAGCATCCAGAGCGAGGTCGCCGCGGCGATGCCGATTGTCGCGGTGGATGACAGTTGGAGCGTTCGCACGATGGCCCGTTCCAGATCGTAATCGAAGCGAGCGAAGGCAAGTTCACCCCGCAGCGCCGCCTCGTCATGCTCGCCACGCCAGGTCCGAGAAAATGCCATTGCATGGTCGGCCAAGGTCAGCACAAACGGTGATCCGGCAGCCGCCGCCATGGCGTCAAGACTATGGGAGATGTCCAGCGACTTGTTCAGTTCGCCTCGCAGGAATGCGGTGGACCAAAGACCCCAAGTCGAGAAGTACTGGCTTTGCACGTCGTTCAGGGCCTCGGCGTAGTCGCGAGACAAAGCGCAGGCCTGTTCGACTTCATCTGACGCCCAGCCAAATACCGGCATGGACGCACTGGTCAGCGCCTGCTGGGCCGTGAGGCATCGCTTCAGCTTCTGTTCCGTATCGGGAAGTTTCGCGTTCTCCGCCATGCACTGGCGCAGATAGGTCAGCGCAGAAAGATGCGCGGCGCGGTCCAGTGCGTTCATGCCGGCGGCGAGCCAATGCTCGGCCGCCGGTTCGGGGAGCTCGCCACAGGAACAGTGGTGGGCAACGACCTCCGGTTCGAGTCCAGCAAAGGCTGGATGTTCATCCATGATCGCTCGGGCGATGGTGCCATGCGCCTCCCGCCGGCGCTTCTTCAGCAATGCGCCATAGGCCGCGTCCTGCAGCAAGGCATGGTGGAACACGACATCGATGCGGCCGTCGCTTTGCCGTTCCAGGACCAAGCCGGACTCGCATAGGCGACGCAGGTCGCCTTCGAGGTCGGAGTGATCCGGTGCAATCACGCGCAGCATGTCGGGCGTGAACTCTCGTCCGATGACACTCCCAAGCTGCGCCAGTTCCTTTGCACCCCCAAGCCGGTCAAGCCGCGCCATAAGGGAATCCTGCAAGGTTGCCGGGATTTCGATCGAAGCCGATCCCTGCTCAGCTAGATTGCGGTTGCCGGCAGAGTCGAGAACCGCCTTGGTCAATTCCTCGACGAACAGAGGCACACCCCCCGCCTTTTCGAGGATAGAGCGAGTCAGGCTTGCCGGGATAGGCCGGTTCTGCGCCACCGCCTTGACCAGTGCCTCCCCTGCGCCTGAATCGAGCCCAAGCAGGCCAAAGGACGCTTCGCCCTCTTCAAGCGGCCACTGCGGCGTATAGTGCGGTCGGTGAGAAACCAGCAGCAGCGCCTTCGTCTCGCGCAGTCGCGGAATCAGCCCCGCGATGAAGTCACTGGTCGCCCCGTCTGCCCAATGCGCGTCCTCGAGCACTATGAGCGTTGGTGTGCTTTCAGCCTGCTGAAGGACACGGCGCGCGAGGACCGCGTGGAGTTGGCGAGCACGCGAGGCGGCATCCATGTCAGGCCGGTCCGGACCTGGCAGCCCCAACATGTCCGCCAGCCAGGGGAGATCCTCGGCTGAGAGCCCCGGAGACCGGTCGATAAGGCGCGTGAGCGCGTCACGTCGCGCCTCCTCGGCCATATCACGATGAATTCCCGCTGCCGTCTCAAGTTCGCGCACGACAGGGTGCAACGGTCGGCTCGCCAAATGCGAGGCGCATTGCCAATGAATCTCATGGTGCGGATCGCCGATCTGCCGCGTAAAGGCGCGGATAAGGCGGGATTTGCCGATACCGGCCTCGCCGCTTATGCAGATAACCCCGCCGCTCCCTGCCCTGGCCTGTGCCCATTTCCTGTCAAGCCAGGCCAGTTCCTCGTCGCGCCCAAAGAGCGGGCTCAGGCCGCGACTGGTTTGTGCGTCGAAGCGGCTGCGCGCCGTCCCCTCGCCCAGGGCACGGTAGACAAGCACGGCGCCGCCCAACCCCTTCAAGTCCACCATGCCGCGGTTTTCGTAGTCGAACAGGGCGCCGCACAGGTTCCGGGTCGCGTCCGAAATGATGACCTCATCGGGGGCGGCCGTTTGCTGCAGGCGAGCGGCAAGGTTGGGCGTTTCGCCGACTACAAGCGCACCGGCATCGGCGTTTCCCTCCGCATCGCCGATCACGACGATCCCCGTGGCGATCCCGATCCGTACGCGCAGCGGCGCAGGTGCGCTTGTCCTGACTTGGCCTATCCCGCCTACTATCGCAAGCCCGGCCCGAACCGCACGCTCTGGGTCGTCCTCGGCCGCATGGGGAAAGCCGAAATAGGCCATGACTCCGTCGCCCTGCGTATAAGCAACATGACCGCCATTCCTGCGGATGACGAAAGAACAGAACCGAAGATAGGACTGGATCACATCGCGCAGGTCTTCGGGATCGAGTTGCGCCGCCAGATTGGTCGACCCCACCAGATCGCAGAACAATGTCGTCAGCTGGCGACGCTCTGCCGAGCGCCCGCGCTCGGACACCGCGGCAGGACCGGGTCTTGCGCCAAAGGCATTCAAGAAACGGCGGACTTGATCGTCAGAAAGAGGGAGTTTCCGTAACTCCGCTTCGCTGATCTGTGCGAGCATCCCCGCATCAACGGCATTTGAAGCCAGGGCGGCATAAAGGTCGGACAAATCAAGTCGTACCAGAGCATCACGTAACAAGTCCGACATTTGGCGCGCTTTCATCTTAAAATGCAAAGGACTAGCGACTTCCGTAATCAAGTCTGGACCATCGACATCTTTCGGAGTCAAGAAAAACGGACCCGGCACGTGGAAACCGGATGTGGCCGGATTTCGGGGACAAACAGGTAGTATCGGGAAACGGTGGCGTGAGGGCAACGAAGGTCAGGGCTCATACATTTCACCTAAGTGGCGTGATTCTGACTCCGCAGCAGACCGCACGATGAGCAATCCAATCTGACTGGCGGATGTGCAGACGTCGCGACTTCAGCAATTCTTCCCTAGGAACCACGGCGAGCAGCGAGGAGAGGGCCGTCGATAGGCCTTTCAGAGGAACTTGGCTTGGGTCGGTCATTCGCGCTGGTCAGCGCCGTTTCATGCCCAGCCCCTCATCCGGAGCTACTTCAAGGCGAGACCTGAAATCATTCGTCTGGACGGTATGCCCATCGGCCGCGTCCCGCCTATGGCGAACAACTGCCCGCCGAGGGCTACTGAACACCATCGAATACGATCAGAGGGAGCAGGCAATAGCTTGTGTCAGCCTGACGTTGGCACCCGCTACGACGGAGGCCCCAGGGATTCACGTCGGCCGTTGGACTCGCCGCAAACGTCATGTTCTGGCAGGATGCGTGAACGAGTCCTGTGACCCTAGAAATCGCGGATGCGTGCTTCCAGCTCTGAGCTGTCTCCGGACCAAAAGGTGCGTGCCTTTGTGTAGGTTTCGACACATGATGTTCAAACGATTGGGATGCCCTGACCGTCGCCTGGAGGCATAGGCAGGTCGGAATGATGGCGCGACGGGTCGGTTTGACCTCAGGTCGGTGGGAGCGCGAAGATCGGATGGCCGTGCTTCAGGCCGCAGATTTCATCGCCCCGCGGCATCTCGTTTCATCTGTTGGACGACCGAGCGCTGCGTAGCGGATGGCGGCTTCCTCGAAGGCCGAGATCGCCCGGGTGACATTCCCTTCTGCGCGTCTCTGTGCGCCACGGGCTTCCCAGACGGCTGCGACCCATGGTCCGCCGTGCCACATGGCCGCGATGCGTTCGGCCTCGTCCAAGCGCCTGCTGACCTGTTCCACTTCACCCATTTCTGCAAGGGCCGTGGCCGAGGTTACGCGAAAGCCCATCGAACAGGGCTGGCAACCGTAATCGTGCAGCGTCAGGAGGCGGTCGCCTTCCTGAATGATCTCCAGCGTCTTTTCTCGCGACCCCGCCACCCGGACGGCGAGCCCCTTGAGCCGGATCAAAAGGTGCGGAGCCAGCCATGATGCGCCCGAGATGCCCTCGGCCCGGGTGATCAATCGTTTTGCGAGCCAGTTGCGCCCCGTCATAAGAGAAATTTCGGCCAGACGTTCTAGCGCCAGGACGCGGCCTGACACGGCCTCGGCTTTGGCAAGCAATGTTTCGGCTTCGGTCAGTAGCCGTTCTGCTTCGGCCAGATGGCCAGAAAAGAGGGCAACCTCGCCCAGGATCATTGACGCGAGACCGCGGCCCGGCAGGGATCCCGCGCCTTCGGCCACAGACAGCAATTCCCGCGCGGCAATGCCGATCTCATGGTGGCCCTTGGCGTTGCACAGGCAGAATTCGGCAAGACAGAGGTGGCCGTCGAACACCTGGTTCACCTTTTCCGGCGTCTTGCGGGCCCAAGCGATGAACTCGGTCTGGAATACTTCTTTCCAGCGTCCTTGCATCTGGGCGCAAAGGCCCATGAGGGCGCTGGCTTCGCCGACCTCGCGTGCGAGACCGGCTGCCATCGCCAAGGCACGGGTTTCTTCGGCCACATCATGCGCCTTGTCAAAATCGCCGCTGTGGAGGTGCAAAAGGCCCCATGCCAACGAAGCGCGAATGCGGTCGGTCTGGCTGACGGGATCGACGGATGGAATGGCGAGTGCCTTTTCGTACAGCGCGACGGCCCGAGCCGAAGGGCCGAGGCCGAGTTCCAGATGCAAGCTCTGGCGCAACTGGTTGAACAGACGGATGGCTTCGGCGCGGTTGCCCGCATCGAGGGCGGCCTGCATCAAGGCGCATTGCGCCGGCTCGTCGCTGGGGTCGACCGCGATGATCCGCTGCCAGAGCCCGCCCGCCCGAAGGACATCGAGATGCCGTTGCGCAAGGGCCGTGCGCGGGGCATCCAGCCACTCGACGTAAAGGTCGTCTGGAAGGAGCGTTCCGCCATAGAGGTCGGCTGCGGCGGCACAGGATTGCTCAGTTGGCTGCCGCAAGGCGGCCGCGCTGGCCGTTTCGAAGACGTAGATGTCGACAACCGGCTTTGTCTCGGGTGCAAGGATGATCGTATCGCCGTTCGTGGCGATCAGCTCGTTCCGGCCAAGCGCCTTTCGCGCATAGTGGACCGCCTTACGCAGAGCAGCCCCTGCGGTTTCGTCATCCGATTCGGGCCAAAGGCGATCGATCACCTGTTCACGGTGCATCCGGTACTGCGGCGAGAGTGCGAGCAGCTTGACCAGCGCTGCCGCCTTGTCTCTCCGCCAGAGCGAGGACGGGACAGCAGTGCCGTCGATCGTCACAACGAATTTGCCAAGCAATTGAATTGTAACACTCATTTCAACACAGGCTCGTTGTGGGAAACGCTGGGAACCGCAACACAGGGCAACAGGACAGTGGGAACGCTGAAGGAACATAGCTGCCATACCTTTGGCCGGCAATTACGAACCTACGGAGGTTTTCCATGTCTCTTCGCATCAACGACCCTGCACCCGACTTCGTCGCCGAAACGACGCACGGCACGATTTCCTTTCACGACTGGCTGGCCGGGTCATGGGGGGTGATCTTCTCGCATCCCAAGGATTTCACGCCGGTCTGCACCACCGAACTGGGTCGGATGGCGCATCTGGAACCCGAGTTCGCCAAGCGCGGGGTCAAGGTGATCGGTCTGTCGGTTGATCCGGTCGAACGCCATGCGCTTTGGGCTGCCGATATCGCCGAGACGCAAGGTGCGCGGCCGGGCTTTCCGATGATCGGCGACCCCACCCTTGCCGTCGCCAAGCTCTACGACATGCTCCCTGCCGGTGCGGGCGATAGCGCCGAGGGGCGCAGCGCCGCGGACAACCAGACGGTGCGGCATGTCTTCGTCATTGGCCCGGATCTGAAGATAAAGCTGATGATTGCCTATCCCATGACCACGGGCCGCAATTTTCACGAAATCCTGCGCGTCATCGACAGCCTGCAACTGACCGCCCGCCACCGTGTCGCGACACCCGCCGATTGGACGGCAGGCAAGGACGTGTTCATCGCCGGATCGGTCAGCGACGAAGAAGCCGCGCGTCTCTACCCCGAAGGCTGGTCCGCGCCGAAACCCTATCTGCGAATCGTGGCGCAACCCGGCACCGCCGGTCGTTGAAGGAGAGATCGATGAAACCCAATATCCTGATCCTCGGAGCCGGCTTCGGCGGGCTCGAACTTTCGACCTCGCTATCCGAAGCCCTGGGCGACGGGGCAGAGATCACCCTGATCGACCGATCAGACAGCTTTGTCTTCGGCTACTCGAAGCTCGACATGCTGTTCGGTCGCAAGACCGAAGCGATGATCCGAAACCCCTATTCCGCCTTTGCCAAGCCCGGTGTGAGCCTGCTGCGGGAAACGATCACCGCCATCGATGCGGAAGCGAAGCGGGTAACGACCGACAAGGGGGTGCATGTTGCCGACGTTCTGATCATAGCGCTGGGGGCAGACTATGATGTCAGCGGGACGCCGGGCATCATGCTCGGGCTGAACGAGTTCTATTCGGTAGCCGGGGCCGCGCATCTGTCGAAGGTAATTCCCGACTTCAAGGGCGGCGACGTGGTCGTGGGCGTCTGCGGCGCGCCTTACAAATGCCCGCCCGCGCCTGCGGAATGCGCGCTGATGATGCACGACTATGTCAAGGCGCGCGGATTGGAAAGTGTCACGCGGATTACGTTGGTCAACCCGCTTCCCACGCCTGTGCCACCTTCCCCGGAAACGTCAAAGGCCATTCTCGGGGCGTTCGAGGAGCGCGGGATCACCTTCATCGGCAATACGCGGGTTACAGCCGTCGAAGGGAATAGCGTGAGGCTCGACAGTGGCGAAAGCCTGCCTTGCGATCTCTTCCTTGGCGTTCCGAAGAACCGTGCGGCGGATGTCGTGGTGGCCGCTGGCCTGACCGAGAACGGCTGGGTTCCAGTCGATCCCTATACATTGGAAACTCGTTTCCCGGGGGTCTATGCGGTTGGGGACCTGGCCAATACGGGCGTGCCAAAGGCTGGCGTCTATGCAGAGGGGGCGGCCCGGACGGTGGCTGCCAACATCATCTCGATGATCCGCAACGAGGCGCAGACTGCGCGCAATCCGGGAGCGGGGTCCTGTTACATCGAATTCGGCGCGAACCGGATCGCGCGGGTGGATGTTGACTTCTTGTCGGGTCCGAAGCCCTTTGGCACCTACCACGGTGCTTCCGAGGCGCTGCGCGTCGACAAAGAACGTTTCGGCTCCAGCCGCCGTGCCCGCTGGTTCGGACAGCTTTAGCGGAACCCGACCCAATAATCGGCTGCCTCCACATAGAGTGTGGGGGCAAGCATTTGCCGAGCATGCTTGCGTTGGTTACTTTTCGGTTTGGCATGAACGCTCTCTTTCAGCCACCTCAACGCGAAAACGGTCAACGAACCGGAGTTATGCAATAGGGATGAGTTGACTGCGATAAGTACGAATGTCTGCTTCCCGGCCTTCGCGTAGAGCTTCATCCAAAGCTGCCCCGCAGAAGCCACGATACTGTACTGAAACCGGCGACTGGCGAAGGTTCGATTTCCGTTCCATCTGACCGAACGGGCCTCCGATCGAAGTGTTCAGGTCGACACTCGAAAAAATCATCGATTACAGAGCCTTAAAAGCTCTTCACCAAATCGGCGCAGTCATGAGGTTTGGAGAGTATCGGCCCTGAGACACCGCTTGCCGGCATCTCGCCCCAAGGGCAGGTGCTCAGCCCCTTCCCGCACAACCGCGAAAACAACGGAAAAAATCCGGTCGCAGCCTGATCGGGAGAACGATTTCGCGGAGGCGAGTGGCGGAGAGGGTGGGATTCGAACCCACGGAACGCTTGCACGCTCAACGGTTTTCGAGACCGCCCCGATCGACCACTCCGGCACCTCTCCGCATCTGGGGGTCGTCGGCGGCGGGTTTAGTCGAGCGGGCTACGGCTTGCAACCCCGATTCTGCGGACTTTTCAGGCCAAGTATCTTAGCCCGTCCCAAGCTGTTTTGCGGCAACAGGGCAGGGCTTGGCAGTGCCATCGGAAGGTCCTAGCCTGCCGGAACGTCCGGCCTCGATGCCGGTGGCTGCGATCCCGGGGAGTCCGGTCTTGTTCATGCGATTTCTTGCCCTGCCTCTCGCGCTTTTCCTCGCGATTCCTGCCGCCGAAGCCCAGCCTGTAACCGCGCAGGACGTCGCGGCGGCGTTGAGGGTGCCGGACCTGCTCGAGGTCATGCGCGACGAGGGGGTCGATTACGGCAAGGACCTTGCGGGCGAGCTTTTCCCCGATGGCAACAGCAGCCGCTGGCAGGAGATGGTGGCCCAGATCTATGGCGCCCCTTCCGTCCGGGCGCAATTCGACGACGTCTTCGCCAGGCAGCTCGACGCCGCGCCGCAGGATGTCCCGGCCATCCTCGCGTTCTTCACAGGGCCGCTCGGCAAGCGGATCGTCGGGCTCGAGATCGACGCGCGCCGCGCCATGCTTGACCCGGCCGCCGAGGAGGCGGCGCGGCTGTCCTGGTCGGGGCTCGAGGACAGGGATCGCGGCCGGCTGCGCGACCTTCGCGAATTTGTCGAGGCGAACAACCTGATCGAAGAGAATGTCGCGGGCACGATGAACGCCAATCTCGCCTTCTATCACGGGATGAACGACGGCGGCGCCTTCGCCGGCGACCGGATGGATGAAGAAGAGATCGTCGCCGAAGTCCAGGCGCAGGAACCGCAGGTGCGGCGCGAGACCGAGGACTGGCTGATGCCCTATCTGGCCCTGGCCTATCAGCCGCTGAGCGATGCCGAACTTGGCGATTATATCGCCTTCTCGCAAAGCCAAGCCGGCCAGACCATCAACGCGGCACTCTTCGCCGCCTATGGCGCGGTCTATACCGAAATCTCGAAGGAACTGGGGCGCGCGGCGGCCCGGGTCCTGGCCGGTCAGGACATCTGATCGGCGCTTGCCGCCGCTTGACAATCCGAAGGCATTGCCCGATATGACCGCATCTCCGGAAGGGCGTCTGCCCGGCCGGGGCTTTTTGTTTCATATCGTCCCGGAAGCGGGGCGCGCTGTTCGAGGCACCTAACGCCGGCTGATCCCGGGGCCACAGGACGCGGCAGAAAAGAAGGAAAGACCCATGTTCGCGGTCCTCAAGACGGGCGGCAAGCAATACAAGGTGCAGGCGGGTGACGTCCTGCGCGTTGAAAAGCTCGCGGCCATCGCTGGCGACAAGATCCAGTTCAACGAAATCCTGATGGTTGGCGGCGATGCGGTCACCGTCGGCTCGCCCCTCGTCGCCGGTGCCGCCGTGCAGGCCGAGGTGATCGACCAGATCAAGGGCGAGAAGACCATCCACTACGTCAAGCGCCGCCGGAAGCATTCGTCGCAGCGCACCAAGGGTCACCGTCAGCACCTGACGCTGGTCCGCGTGACCGACATCCTCGCCTCTGGCGCCGAGAAGTCGGGCGTCGCCGCCGCGACCGGCACCGCCGATGCGCGCCGCGCCTCGCACGAAGCCCCCGGTGCGAAAGCCGCCGAGGCCCCCGCGAAACCGAAGCGTGCCGCCAAGGCCGCCGCTGCCCAGGAGTAACGACAGATGGCACACAAGAAAGCAGGCGGTTCTTCCCGCAACGGCCGCGACTCCGCGGGCCGTCGTCTGGGCGTGAAGCTCTATGGTGGCCAGCTGGCCGCCCCGGGCAACATCATCGTCCGCCAGCGCGGCACCACCTGGTTCCCGGGTGAAGGCGTCGGCATGGGCACCGACCACACGATCTTCGCCGTGGTCGAAGGCCGTGTGACCTTCAAGAAGGGCCTCAAGGGCCGCACCTTCATTTCGGTTCTCCCGTCGGCGGAGGCCGCCGAGTAAGCCGAATACCCCAGACGGGTGTCACATCGGGGGATCGGCGGAAACGCCGGTCCCCCTTAAGTTTTTCGACAGTTTGTTCCTGCAGGACTTGGGCGCGTGACACGCGATCGCCATCTTGTTCCGGTAGGGGAAGTGTCTCGGCCCGCAAGGGCCGCGACGGAACAGGGGAGCAATCCCCTCATGCGCTTCGAAGGAGGGAAGCCATGACACTCGACATGACGATCGCGACGCGGGCGTCCAGTGCGACGCTGCCTGCGGGGCGGTTCGTTCTGCGCCCGGTACGGATTTCCGATGCCGGTCTTTTCGCGATGTATGCCGGCGACCGCCGGGTGGCCGAGGCGACCCGCTCGATCCCGCATCCCCTGCCGCCCGGTGCCGCCGAGGCCTTCGTGACCCGCGCGATGTCGGGTAAGGGGGATGAGGAGGTCTGGGTGATGGACGGCTCGGCTTCGGGCCTGTCCGAGGTGCTGGGCGTCATTTCGCTGAAGAAGATGGATCGCGGCCAGTCCGAGATCGGCTACTGGGTCGCCCCGGCCTTCTGGAACGCCGGCTTCGCCTCGGAGGCGGTGCGCGGCCTGATTGCGGCCAACCCTCTCGGCGACCGCACCATCTTTGCCGCCGTGTTCCAGGACAACCCGGGCTCGGCACGCGTCCTGACCAACAACGGCTTCGAATATATCGGCGATGCCGAAACCTTCAGCGTCGCACGCAATGCCCGCGTGCCAACCTGGACCTATATCCGAAAGCTCGCCTGACCCCCGGACCATCTTAGTCCAGTCGGGCCGGGAAGCGGGCCGAGGCTTGCGCCCCGGCCCGTCCGGGTCTATCGCCAAGACCTGATCCCTCTGAAAGCCCTGATCCATGAAGTTCCTCGACCTTGCCAAAGTCTACATCCGCTCGGGCGGCGGCGGGTCCGGATGCGTCAGCTTCCGGCGCGAGAAGTTCGTCGAGTTCGGCGGCCCCGATGGCGGCGATGGTGGGAATGGCGGCTCGGTCTGGGCCGAGGCGGTCGAGGGGCTGAACACCCTGATCGACTTCCGTTACCAGCAGCATTTCTTCGCCAAGAGCGGCCAGCCCGGAATGGGCAGCCAGCGCACCGGCAAGACCGGTGACGACATCGTGCTCAAGGTCCCGGTCGGCACCGAGATCCTCGACGAGGATGAAGAGACGGTGATCGCCGACCTGACCGAGGTCGGCCAGCGGGTGCTCCTGGCCAAGGGCGGCAATGGCGGCTGGGGCAACATGCAGTTCAAGTCGGCCACCAACCGCGCCCCCGCCCGCGCCAATCCGGGGCAGGAAGGGGTCGAGCGCACGATCTGGCTGCGGCTGAAGCTGATCGCCGATGCGGGGCTCGTGGGCCTGCCCAATGCCGGGAAGTCGACCTTCCTCGCCGCAACCTCCAACGCCCGCCCGAAGATCGCGGACTATCCCTTCACCACGCTGGTGCCGAACCTCGGCGTCGTGGGCATCGACGGGCACGAATTCGTCATGGCCGACATTCCCGGCCTGATCGAGGGCGCGAGCGAGGGCAGGGGGCTCGGCGACCAGTTCCTCGCCCATGTCGAGCGCTGCGCGGTGCTGCTGCACCTGGTCGACGGCACCTCGTCGACGATCACCAAGGATTACCGCACGATCATCGGTGAGCTTGAAGCCTATGGCGGCGCGCTGGCGGAGAAGCCCCGGATCACGGCGATCAACAAGATCGACGCGCTCGATGCCAAGACGCTCTCCACCCGCCGCAAGGCTCTGGAAAAGGCGTCGGGCGGGCCGGTCTTCGCGATGTCTGGCGTGACCGGCAAGGGCATCCCCGAAGTCCTCCGCGCGCTTTATGCCGAGATCACCGGCGAACGGGCGGAAAGCGAGGTCGAGGAGGGCGGTCCGTGGCAGCCCTGACCGAGACCCGCATCTCCGCCCCCGACATCCGCGCCGCTAAGCGCTTGGTCGTAAAGATCGGCTCGGCCCTGCTGGTGGATCGCCAGACCGGCCTCAAGATCGACTGGCTGCGCGGGCTGGCCGAGGACGTGGTCGCCGCCAAGGCCCGCGGCACGGACGTGATCCTTGTTTCTTCCGGTTCGATCGCGCTTGGCCGTCGGGTGCTTGGCCTGCCCGATGGAGCTTTGGCGCTGGAGCAGAGCCAGGCGGCGGCGGCTGTCGGCCAGATCCGACTCGCCCGCGCTTACGAGGAAGTACTGGCACCGCATGGCATCACCACCGCGCAGGTGCTGGTGACGCTCGACGACACCGAGGATCGCCGCCGCTACCTGAACAGCCGCGCGACGATGGAGACGCTGCTCGGCCTTGGTGTCGTGCCGATCGTGAACGAGAACGACACGGTGGCGACCGACGAAATCCGCTTCGGCGACAACGACCGGCTGGCCGCCCAGATCGCGGTTACGGTTGAGGCCGACCAGCTGGTGCTCCTGTCCGACGTGGACGGCTTCTATTCGGCCAACCCCAAGGAAGACCCGACCGCGCAGCGCTTCGACCTGGTGGAGGAGATCACACCGGCGATCGAGGCGATGGCGGGCGATCCGATCTCGGGCCTGTCGAAGGGCGGGATGAAGACCAAGCTCCTCGCCGCCAAGACCGCCGTCGCCGGCGGCTGCGCCATGGCGATCATGGAGGGCTCGGTCCTGCGGCCGCTCAAGGCGCTGGCCGAAGGCGCGAACCGGACCTGGTTCGTGGCCGAGCGCGACCCGCAGGCCGCCCGCAAGCGCTGGATCGCGGCGATGAAGCCGCGGGGCGAGGTGACGGTCGATGCGGGCGCGGTGACGGCGCTGGCAGCGGGCAAGTCGCTTCTGCCGGCGGGGGTGAAGAAGGTCACGGGCAGCTTCGGCCGCGGCGATCCAGTGGCGATCCTCGGGCCGGACGGCGTGGTGCTGGGCAAGGGGCTGGTGCGCTACACGGCCGCCGAGGCGAAGGCGATTGCCGGGCACCGGTCGGGAGAGATCGAGGCGATCCTCGGCTATGCTGGCCGGGCGGCCCTGGTGCATCGGGACGACATGGTGGTCTGAAGTGAAGAGCGCCGGGGGTTTCACACCCCCGGACCCCCGTGGGATACTTGAGAGCAGAAAATAGACGGGTGACGGCGATGGACGGAGCGCAGATGAGCGACCTGATGGCAGAGATTGGCGCCCGCGCGAAAGCGGCGGCGGCGGAACTCGCCTTCGCGCCATCCGACGCGAAGCGTCTGGCTCTGGAGGTAGCTGCCGACCGGCTGTGGGAGCGGCGCGCGGAGGTGATCGCGGCCAATGCCGAGGATCAGGCCTTTGGCGCGGCCAAGGGTCTGAGCCCGGCGATGATGGACCGCCTGAAGCTCGACGAGGGCCGCGTCAAGAGCATCGTCGAGGGGCTGCGGGCGGTTGCGGCGCAGGATGACCCGGTTGGCTCGGTGATAGCGGAGTGGGACATGCCCTCGGGCCTGCATATCCAGCGGGTCCGGACGCCGCTCGGCGTCATCGGCGTGATCTATGAAAGCCGCCCGAACGTGACGGCGGATGCGGGTGCGCTCTGCCTGAAGGCGGGCAATGCGGTGATCCTGCGGGGCGGCTCGGAGAGCTTCCATTCCTCGACCGCGATCCATGCCTGCATGGTCGAGGGGCTGAAGGAAGCGGGGCTTCCCGAGGCGGCGATCCAGCTGATCCCGACCCGTGACCGCGAGATGGTTTCCGCCATGCTGCGTGCAACCGAATGGATCGACGTGATCGTGCCGCGCGGCGGCAAGGGGCTGGTCGGCCTGGTGCAGAAAGAAGCGCGGGTGCCGGTCTTTGCCCATCTCGAAGGGATCTGCCACGTCTATGCCGATGGCGCGGCCGATCTGGAAAAGGCGCGGCGCGTCGTCCTGAACGCCAAGACCCGGCGGACCGGCATCTGCGGCGCCGCGGAATGCCTGCTGATCGACCGGGCCTTCTACGACCGCCACGGGGCAGTGCTGGTCGAGGATCTGGTCAAGGCTGGGGTCGAGGTGCGGACCGAGGGCGATCTTCTGAAGGTGCCGGGCACGGTGCAGGCCGCGCCTGACGATTTCGGCCGCGAGTTCCTCGACATGATCATCGCGGCGAAGATCGTCGACGGCGTGGACGCGGCCATCGCCCATATCCGCCGCTTTGGCAGCCAGCACACCGAGGCGATCCTGACCGAGGATGATGCCGCGGCGGCGCGGTTCTTCCAGCGGCTCGATTCCGCGATCCTCTTGCGCAACGCTTCGACGCAGTTCGCCGATGGCGGCGAATTCGGCATGGGGGCCGAGATCGGCATCGCCACCGGCAAGCTTCATGCGCGCGGCCCTGTGGGGGCCGAGCAGCTGACGAGCTTCAAGTATCTCGTGACCGGCGACGGGACGATCCGCGCCTGAGCCTCAGGCGGCGCGGGCGGACCAGGCGGCGACGGCCGGGTGCGCGCGCACGGTCTCGGCCAGGCGGTTCAGCCGCGCATAGGGGGCGAGCACGCTGCCCGGGATATGGTCGACCGAGCCGCTCGCGATCCAGCGATGGACCATGTAGAGCTTGAGGTCGGCAACACCGATCTTCGTCCCCATCACGAAGGGGCCGACCGGCGATGCGGCGGTCAGCGCCCGCTCGACGCAGGTGCCCCAGAGCGGCAGGTATTCCCCCGCGAGCTGCTGGCGCGCCGCGACCTTGTCGGGGCCATCGGGCATACGCATGGTCGGCGAGATGCGGTGGCGAAGGTCCTCGGCGGCGTCCATCAGGGCATCATGGCGCGCGGCTTCGTAGAGGTCTTCGGGATACAGCCCGTTCTGGCGGCCGATCAGGCGCAGGATGGCGTTGCTCTGGGCGAAGGTGCCATGCCCCTCGATCTCGAGCGTGGGCAGGCTGCCAAAGGGAAGCCCGGGCTTCATGGCGGCGAAGGCGGCCCGCTCAAGACGGTTGTCTTCGAAGGGCAGCCCGGCAATCGACAGGGCAAGCCGGACTTCCTCGCCCCGGCTGCCGGAAAAATCGAAGTACGTCACCTTGTATCCGGGCATGCTTTCCCTCCCTGGGCTCTGCGCGGTTGCCTTCGGGCAGAGCCAATCCCTTCCACGGCGTCCCCGTCAAGGGGCGACTTGTGATGCCTCGAAACGCTGCCGCACCCCGGGGCAGGAAGATCAGAGGTCGAGCCTGATCGCCGTATCCCCGAGTTCCGCGCTGAACCGCCTGCCGGAGCGGCGCAGTTCTTCGGCCAGAAGCGGGAAATGGACGAGGGCCGGCGTCACCTCCAGCCCCGGTTCGGGTGCCTGCAACGAGCCCCAGAGGCCGGGATCGATCTTGAGCCGCGGGGCCTGGGCCTGCACGGTCCAGCGTGTCGGGCCCTGCAGGACCGCGATGCGGCCGCCCCAAGGCATCGCGGTTTCCAGGCACAGCAACATCAGCAGCAGAAGCTTGACGTCGCCTCGCGCAAGATCGGGGTCGCTGGTCCAGGAGACGGTCAGCCGCGCCGCCGGAAGGGCATCGTGCAGGGTCGCCTGCACTTCGGCCCGCGCGACACGCTGACCGGCGCTTGCGCCGAAGGCGAGGCGGAAGAACCGCAGCTTGGCATTGGCCGAACTGACACTGTCGGCGATCAGGTCAAGTTCGGGGCTTGCGCCCCCGCGCTCCATCGCCATCAACTCGACCCCATTGCCGATCGCACCGATCGGGCTGACAAGATCGTGGCAGATCCGCGATCCGATGAGCGCGGCAAGGTCGGGGCGGTCGGTCATGGGCTATGTCCCGCGTCAGGAGGCATGAAAGGTATGAAGGGCGTCAACGCGATACTCGAACCGGGGATGCTGGTACGCCATCCGGGCCAGCCCGACTGGGGGCTCGGCCAGGTGCAGTCGAGTGTCGGCGGGCGGATCACGGTCAATTTCGAACATGCCGGCAAGGTGGTGATCGATGGAGCGAAGGTGGAGCTTCAACGGGTTTTCGACGCCTGACATGTGCTGACATACAACCTGGGATTGTGCAAGCGGACCGGATCGGCCCGCTTCTCCGGTCTGTTGCAATAAGGTTTACGAAACCCTAAAACCGCCGGGCGCGAGGCACGGCCATTCCGGCTGCCAAACTCGAGGCTGCGACTGCCCCATGATCCCCGAGGAACCGCATTACACGCTCCGTCTTGCGCGGGACGACCGCGACCTGCGGGCGGCGCAACGTCTGCGGTACGAGGTCTTTGTCGAGGAACTGGGCGGAGACGGTGCGCTGGTCGATCATGACGCGCGGCTGGAGCGTGACGCCTTCGATCCCATTTTCGACCATCTCCTGCTGATCGACACCCGCAAGGACCCGGCGCGACTTGAGGATGTCGTGGGGGTCTACCGCCTTTTGCCGAGCGACCGGGTGCTTGCGACCGGCGGTCGGTTCTACTCGGAAGACGAATACGATCTCGCTCCGCTAAAGACCTCAGGACGCAAGCTTCTTGAGCTAGGTCGGTCCTGCGTGGCGGCGGATCATCGGGGCGGGACGGCGATGTTCCATCTGTGGAACGCGCTGGCGGACTACGTGCTCGAGCGGGGGATCGAGATCCTCTTCGGCGTGGCCAGCTTTCACGGCACCGAAATCGAGCCTCTGGCGATGCCGCTGTCCTACCTGCACCATAACCATCTTGCCCCGCCCGAGCTGCGCGTGCGGGCGCAACCGAACCATTTCCAGCGCATGGACCTCGTGCCTGCCGACAAGATCGACCGCCGCGCGGCGATGGTGGCGACCCCGGCACTGATCAAGGCCTATCTCCGGCTGGGCGGCTTCGTGGGCGAGGGGGCCTGGATCGACCACGCCTTCAATACCACCGATGTCTGCCTCGTGATGGACACTGTGCGGATGTCGGCGAAACACCGGGAATTCTACGTCCGCAAGGCGGGCCAGGCCGGATGAGCAGCCAGGACTGGCTCGTCGACGAGATGGCGCTGCCGCGGCCCGGTGTGATGGGCTGGCTGCGGGTGGTCCTGCGCGGGGGCACGCTCGCGCTCGTGACCTATGGCTGCCTGCTCTTGTTGCTGCTGCTGCGGCTGATCGAGCGGCCGCTTTTCGGGCTGAACCGGCCATGGACGCCCTGGATCACCCAGTTCGTCTGCCGCTCGGCCCTGCTCATCCTTGGACTTCGGCTGAAAGTCAGCGGCACACCGATGCAGGAGCGGGGGGCGGTCGTTGCAAACCACGCCAGCTGGCTCGACATCTTCACGCTGAACGCGGTGCAGCGCATCTATTTCGTGTCCAAGGACGATGTTGCGGGTTGGCCCGGGATCGGATGGCTGGCAAAGGCCACCGGAACGGTCTTCATCGCCCGCAAGGGGAGCGAGGCGAAGGCCCAGCAGCAGCTCTTTGAAGAGCGGTTGAGGGCGGGGCACCGGCTTTTGTTCTTCCCCGAGGGAACAAGCACAGACGGTTTGCGGGTTTTGCCTTTCAAGACAACGCTTTTTGCGGCGTTCTTCACCCACGGACTTGAGACCGTGCTGAGCATCCAGCCGGTAACGGTCGTCTATCGCGCGCCCGATGGCGCCGATCCGCGATTCTATGGCTGGTGGGGCGATATGGGTTTCGGCCCGCACCTGCTGGCCGTTCTGGCCGCGCCGAGGCGGGGTGCGGTCGAGGTGATCCTGCATCCTCCGGTGCCGGTGGACGCCTTCCCCGATCGCAAGACGCTCGCGGCCCATTGTGAGCGGGTGATCCGCGCCAGTCATCCTTTCGCCGAGGCCTGACCAGTGGTCGCCGCAAATCTCTTGCAAGAAATTTGCCAAGATCCTTGAAAGGATCTTGGACGCGCTTCAGCCAAGCGGCGCGACCAGCTTCCGCAGGGCCGCCGCCGCATCGCTTTCGCGCCAGATTTCCTCGCCGAAGGCGAAGAAATCGGTGACCGGCCCGAATTTCTCGACCAGTTCGGCCGTAAGCGCGCCTTCGGCGACGACGGGAACCTCGATCATCTCGGACCACCACTGGAACAGCTCGAACTCGGCGGATGCGCCGGTGCCGAGCGGCGAGGGGCCGATCGGCCCAAAGGCCACGTAATCCGCCCCGGCCTCGCCGGCATTCATCCCTTCGTGGCGGGTAGTGCCGCAGAAGGCGCCAACAATCGCGTCGTTGCCGAGGTCCTTGCGCGCCTTGCGCAGGTTTCGCGCGCCGTCGGACAGATGGACCCCGTCAAGGCCCAGCCGTTCGACCATCAGCAGGTGGTTCTCGATCACCAGCGCCACGTCCCGGGCATGGGCGACCTCGCGCAGCGCGTCGGCCATGCGCGAGATGCGGTCCTCGTCCCGGGTCGCAAGCGACAGGCGGATGCAGGCGATCTCCACCGCGTCCAGTACCTCGGCCAGACGGTCGGGAAAGTCCTTGAGCGTCGCGTCGGGCGGGGTGACGAGGTAGATCTGCGGGCGCTCGGCATCGGCCATGGGGGGCTCCTTGGTTCTGATGCCCCTCCTAGCGCAGCTTTTGCCGGGGGTCTACTTGGGCGGCAGCGAATTCACGAAGCCCGTTGCCAGCCCGAGCAGGCGCTGCCGCCGCCCGTCGTCGCGGCTGGCCTCGGCGGTGGCCTCGACCATGCCGGCCATCGGGCGGCCGTTCATCGTCATCGGCGCAATGCCGGGGAGGGCGAGCGCGGCCGTCTCGTTGGCCTTGCCGACGCGGTAGAAGGCGCCGCCCTTGTGGATGCCGCACACCATGTGGCCATGCAGCATCCAGGCCAGTCCGCCGAACATCCGTTTCTCGACGATGGCATGTCCCGTCAGGTCGGCGCGGATCCGCTCTGCCAATGCTTCGTCCCAGGCCATGCCGCGCCCCCGCTTGCCACCTGCCGCGCCTCCATCGTATCAGGCGCGCCGGACCCCGACCAAGGAAATCGCCCGTGACCCCGCCCGTCTTCATCCTTGTCCGCCCGCAGATGGGCGAGAATATCGGCGCCGCCGCGCGGGCGATGCTGAATTTCGGGCTGGAGGGGCTGCGCGTCGTCGACCCGCGCGACGAATGGCCGAATTCCCGGGCCGTGGCGATGGCGAGCGGGGCAGGGCGGCTTCTCGACTTCGCCGGGCCCTATGACGGGGTGAACGCCGCGGTGGCCGATTGCGACTACGTTTTCGCAACCACCGCGCGCAGCCGCTACATCACCAAGCCGGTGGTGACGCCCGAGCGGGCAATGGAGCAGGCGCGCGCCCTGGCGGCGGAGGGCAAGCGGGTCGGTGTGCTTTTCGGGCCAGAGCGGGCCGGGCTGGAGAACGAGGATGTCGCGGTCGCCAATGCGATCGTGACGGTCCCGGTGAACCCGGACTTCCCGTCGCTCAACCTCGCGCAATGCGTGCTTCTGATGGGCTACGAATGGCGCCGGCAGACGGCCGAGGTTCCGGCCGAGGTGATGGTCATGGCTGGCACGGAATTCGCCAGCCGCATCGAGGTCGAGAAACTTGGCGACCATTTCGAGGAGCGGCTGGAAGCCGCGGGGTTCTTCTTTCCGCCGGAAAAGGCGCCGGGGATGAAGCTTGCGATCCGCCAGATGTGGGCGCGGCTCGCGCTGACCCGAGCCGATGTGCAAAGCCTGCACGGGATGCTGCGCCAGATCGTGCGGAAACTGCCCTAGCCCTGCCGGCAGGAAAATCGCCCGCAACGACCGTTTGCGACCTTTGTCCGCCGCTGCCCGCTAGACCGGACCTCTCCGCGCCGTCCTGATGGGGCGGCACTACCGGAGAACCCCATGCGCGCTGCAATCCTGAGGGCCTACAACGCCGACCTCTCGATCGAGGACGTGCCCGATCCAATCTGCCCGCCCGATGGCGTCGTGCTGAAAGTCTTGGCCTGTGGCATCTGCCGGTCCGACTGGCATGGCTGGGTCGGCGAGCATCCGAAGGTCAAGCCGGGGGCGATCCCGGGGCATGAATATTCGGGCGAGGTGGTCGAGGCCGGGCCGCTTGCCCGCTGGCAGGTGGGCGACAGGGTAATCGCGCCCTTCATCCTGTCCTGCGGCGAATGCCCGGAATGCCGCTCGGGGCAGACCACGACCTGCCGCAGCCAGCGCGTGCCGGGCTTTGGCGATCCCGGCGCCTATGCCGAATTCATTGCCGTGCCCCATGCCCACAACCTTGCCCGGCTTCCGGACATGTTGTCGCCGGTGCTGGCGGCGGGGCTTGGCTGCCGGGTCACCACCGCCTGGCACGCCCTGACCGGACGCGCCGCGCTGCAGGCCGGGGAATGGCTGGCGGTGCATGGCACCGGCGGCGTCGGCCTGTCCGCGCTTATTCTGGGCCGGGCGCTTGGCGCGCGGGTGGTCGTGGTCGATGTCGTGCCGGAACGCCTGGCCCATGCCCTTTCGCTAGGTGCCGAGGCCGCGGTCGATGCGCGCGATGGCGATGTCGGCGCGCGCATCGTCGAGATCACCGGCGGCGGCGCCCATGTCAGCATCGAGGCGCTTGGCATTCCTGCGACCGTCAACGCCTCGGTCGAATGCCTCCGTCCGCTTGGCCGTCATGTGCAGATCGGTCTGCCGACCGGGCACATGGCGCGGATGGAGATCAACCTGAACGCCGTCTACATGAAGCAGCTGTCGCTCTTCGGTTCTCGCGGGATGCCGAGCTGGCGCTACCCGTCGCTGCTGACGCTGATCGAGATGGGCCGGGTGGATGTCTCGCCCATTGTCGCTCGCACCGTCCCCCTGTCCGGGGCGAGCGCGGAGCTGCGCGCCTTCAACGGGCCGATGCCGCCGGGTGTGGCGGTGATCGACCGCTTTGGCGGATAGGGCGGAAGCGGGGGCCAGCCCCCGCACCCCCGGGATATTTGTGAGCAGAAAATAGGTCATCGGGCGCAATCTGGTTGGCAGGAGCCGCGAACGCTCTGGAAGCCGGGTCTTGTTTGGGTTAAGGCGCGAGCACCCCACCAGATACGGAGCGCCGCCCGATGAAAGCCGCCGTCATCACCTTTCCCGGATCGAACTGCGACCGCGACCTGGCCGAGGCCTTTGCCAAGGCGGGGGCGGACGTGACGCGGGTGTGGCACAAGGAGACCGAGCTGCCCAAGGGCACCGACATCGTGGGTATCCCCGGTGGCTTCTCGTTCGGCGATTACCTGCGCTGCGGCGCGATCGCGGCGCGCTCGCCGATCGGGCAGGCGGTCGCGGCCCATGCCAAGGCGGGGGGCTACGTTCTCGGGATCTGCAACGGTTTCCAGGTGCTGACCGAGATGGGCCTGCTTCCGGGCGTGCTGATGCGCAATGCCGGGCTGAAGTTCGTCTGCCGCACGGTCGGTCTGACCGTCGCAACCCGGGACAGCGCCTATACCTCGGGCTGGCAGAATGGCACCGTGATCCACGTGCCGGTCGCCCATCACGACGGCAACTATACGGCCGACGCCGTGACGCTGGAGCGGCTGAAGGCCGAGGACCGGATCGCCTTCACCTATGTCGACAATCCCAACGGAGCGATGGGTGACATCGCCGGCATCCTGTCGGACAACCGCCGCGTCCTGGGCATGATGCCGCATCCCGAGCGCGTGGTGGAACCTGCGCAGGGTGGCACCGACGGGTCGGTGCTTTTCCGCTCGGTGATGGGCGCGCTCGCGGAAGCGTGACCCCGGCGCCTTGAGGCGGCGCGCCTGGCGGCCTAGACTGGCCGCCCATGACAGAGACCGGCACAGCCCTGACCCCATCCGCCGACGGCGGCGATCCGACGCCCGGCCTGAGCTGGCGCGTCAAGATCGCGATCGCGGTTCTGGTGCTGATCGCCGTTGCCGTGATCGTCGCGACCAACCAGTGGATGACCGCGCGGTCGACCGAGGCGACGCGGTCGCGGGCCGAGCTGCGGCTGGCCCTCTATTCCGGGAACCTGCTGGCCGAATTGCAGCGCAACCAGGTGGTGCCGCTTTTGCTGGCGCGCGACCCCGAGCTTATCAAGGCGCTGCAGACGAACGATTTCACCTACACCTCGCAGCGGCTGATCTCGTTCAAGGAAGAAATCGCGGCGGCGTCGATTGTCCTGCTGGACAATGGCGGGCGGGTGGTCGCGGCGACCAACCGCCATCGCCTCGGCGCCACCATGGCCAGCGAGCCGTTCTTTGTTTCGGCGCTGCGGTCGAAGGACACGGTCTTTACCGTCGCCCGCCGCGACGAGGGGGATTTCGGCTTTACCTACTCCCGGGCGCTGAGCGCCGAGAACAAGCCGATCGGCGTCGTCGTCGTCGAGGTAGACCTGCGCAGATTCGAACGCGCCTGGGCGGGTCTTCAGGACGCCGTGGCAATCACCGATAGCGAGGGCGTCGTCCTGCTGGCCACCGAGCCGCGCTGGCGCGGGCTGCCGCTGGAAGAGGCGATCGCGCTGAAGGGCCGGAAATCGACCTTCGAGCGGGCGGTGCTGGCGACGACCGACTGGACCCAATACCAGCCCGACGCCTATGTCCGCGGCGAGGCGGTGATGACGACCGAGGCGCGCATTCCCTTCCAGGGATGGCGGCTGGTCACCTACACCACTTACACATCGATCCGCGACCAGGTGAACGGGGTGCTCGCGCTCGAAATCATGGGCTTCGCCATCCTTCTCGCGCTGACCTTCTACGTTCTGTCCCGGCGCGCCCTGTCGCAATCGGTGCTGTTCCAGCGCGAAAGTGCCGAGCTGCGCCTGCTGAACGCCCGGCTTCAGCGCGAGATCGCGGAACGCGAGAAGATGCGCAAGAACCTTGAGGTCGCCGAGCAGACGCTGGCTCAATCGTCGAAACTCGCGGCGCTCGGCGAGATGTCGGCGGCGGTGAGCCACGAGCTCAACCAGCCGCTTGCCGCGATGAAGACCTATCTGGCGGGGGCGCGCCTGCTCCTCCAGCGCCGCCGGGCGGAAGAGGCGCTGTCCTCGTTCCAGCGCATCGACGACCTGATCGACCGGATGGGGGCGATCACCCGACAGCTGAAGTCCTATGCCCGCAAGGGCGGCGAGGCCTTCGAGCCGGTGGACGTGAAGCAGGCGGTCTCATCGGCGCTGTCGATGATGGAACCGCAACTCAAGGCCCGCGTTGTGAAGATCACCCGCACGCTGCCACGGGGGCCGGTGATGGTCCTAGCGGACCGCATCAGGCTGGAGCAGGTCATCATCAACCTTCTGCGCAACGCGCTGGACGCCACGCGGGACCGTCCGGAGCCCGAGATCGAGATCCTCCTCACCTCGGGTGAGACGGCGACGCTTGCCGTGCGCGACAACGGGCCGGGGATCAGCGATCTAGAAAACCTGTTTGAGCCGTTCTACACGACCAAGAAGCCGGGCGAGGGGGTTGGACTTGGCCTTGCGATCTCGTCCGGGATTATCAATGATCTGGGTGGCCGACTGACCGCCCGCAATTCGGAAAGCGGTGGGGCTGTATTCGAGGTTCAGCTTCCCATATTGGGACAACCCGCCCTGACCGAGACCACCGAAGCAGCCGAGTGAGGTAACATGGCACGCACGATGAAGGTCGCGATCGTCGACGACGAGGCCGACATGCGGCAATCGATCAGCCAATGGCTGGCGCTTTCGGGATTCGACACCGAAACCTATGGCTGCGCCGAGGATGCGTTGAAGGGCATCGGCCCTGACTTTCCCGGCGTTGTCGTCAGCGACATCAAGATGCCGGGCATGGATGGCATGGCGCTGTTGAAAAAGCTGATGGGGCAGGACTCTGGCCTGCCGGTCATCCTGATCACCGGCCATGGCGATGTCCCGATGGCAGTCGAGGCGATGCGGGTCGGGGCGTTCGATTTCCTTGAGAAGCCCTTCAACCCCGACCGCATGACCGAACTGGCCAAGCGCGCGACGCAGGCGCGCCGCCAGACGCTCGACAACCGGGCGCTGCGGCGCGAATTGGCCGACGGCAGCATGATGATGAAGAAGCTGATCGGCACCTCGGGCGTCATGGAGCGCCTGCGCGAGGACATTCTCGACCTCGGCCAGGCCGACAGCCATGTGCTGATCGACGGCGAGACCGGCACCGGAAAGACGCTGGTGGCCCATGCGCTCCATGCCGTGGGTCCCCGTGCCGGGAAGAAGTTCGTCACCATTTCTTGCGCCGCCTGGTCCGAAGACCAACTGACGCAGCGTGTCTTCGGACCGACCGAGGACGGCTCGATCCCGCTGATCGAGGAGGCCCGGGGCGGGACGCTCTGTCTGGAGGATATCGAGGCGCTGAGCAGCGCCCTGCAGGCACGGCTCCTGACCGTAATCAACGAGCAGGGGACCCCGCCCGAAACGCGGATCATCGCGATCTGCAACGAACACGCGCCGGACAAGACGGTCGAGGATGCGCTGCGGCCCGACCTTTACTACCGGATCGGGGCGATGAAGATCACCCTCCCGCCCCTGCGGATGCGGGGCGAGGACATCCTCGCGCTCTTCACCCGCCTGTCAGAGGAGTTCGCCGAGGAATATGGCTGCGACGCCCCGCAGGTCACCGCACAGGAAGCGGCGCAACTTCTGCAGGCGCCATGGCCGGGCAATGTCCGCCAATTGGTGAACATCGCCGAACGGGCCGTGCTCCAGAACCGTCGCGGCTCGGGGTCCATCGCATCGCTGCTGATGGCGGATAACGAGGCGGCAGGTCCGGTGCTGACCACCGAAGGCAAGCCGCTGAAAGAGCATGTCGACAGCTTCGAGCGGATGCTGATCGACAACACCATGCGCCGCCACAAGGGGTCGATCGTGGCGGTGATGGAGGAACTCTGCCTGCCGCGCCGGACCCTGAACGAGAAGATGGCGAAATACGGTCTCAGCCGGTCGGACTACGTCTGACCGACTGAGATCTGCTGTGGTTCAGGTGCGACGGCGGCGCAGCAATGCCAGCCCCCCGACGGTACTTGCCAGAAGGGGCATGCTGGCAGGAAGCGGGACAGTTGCAGGGGTGTTGGATATTCCGCTGATTGTCAAATCGTCGATCACTGCAAACGCACCGCTGACCTCAAACGCGAAGATGTCGGCGTTCTCACGCGTGAATCCGCGGAATGCGCCGCCGTTCACTTCCAAAGGGGTCGAGACCGGAGCATCTGTGGTAAGGTTGAACGTTTCAAGAAGGGTGTTTCCCGCCCCAAAGATCCGAAGAACTGCATCTCCAAACCTGCTAGGCGAGTAATTTACGAATCCGCCTACAGCTGCCACGGCTTTGTCGAAGGTAAAGCGCAACGTGTCTGAACTGGTGTTGACGCCGGCATACCCGCCGCGGCCTACCCAATAGTTGTTGTCACCCAAGCCATAGATCCCATCATAGCCGATGACCGATGAGTAGTAGGAAGAGGTGTAAGTCGCGATTACGTCGCCGATCGCGAACGTCACGGGCCCAGGGGTATGAGGCGAGGATCGGACATCGAAACCGTAGCTTGCGGGGTCCACAAAGTTGTTTGTCGTGACGGTGGCAGCCTCTGCACATTGCGAAAATCCGGCAAGCACAATCGCGGCGAGAACACGTTTCTTCATACTGGTCTCCACTAAATTCTTCCTATGATTGAATAAAACATGATGGCGTTGGACGGTATCCCTCGGGTCGGATGCTCACTGTTTCCTGTCGACGAACGAAAATGCGCATCTCTGCCTTCAATTTACCCCATTGTCTTTTTCTACCCTGCGCCCTTATGGTCACGGAACGCGGTTAGCGGTCACGAACGACCGTCCGCGCGTTAGTTTTCGCGCCGGAGGCGCGGGCCGGGTCCGAGGTGGCCCGGACGCGCCAGAGGCGGAAAAAGGCCGAAAGGCCAAGAGGCTTGCCCGCCACGTCGCTGATGTGACGGGCTTTTCACAAGGGAAGCGCCTTGCGCTTCCGGGAACAGAACCGCGATGGAACGCGCAGCGACAGGATCAGGACGGCATGAGCGCCCAGGCGCCGCCGGACCGCTGGACCTTGCGCCCACCTTCGCCCGAACAAGTCACCCGCGCCACGCTGCCCGTCCGCCCGGAGCCTGCTTCGCAGGACGGCGGCCACGCCGGTGCATTGGAATAACATGGCAAAGAAGATGCTCATCGACGCCACCCATGCGGAGGAAACCCGCGTGGTCGTGGTCGACGGAAACAAGGTCGAGGAATTCGACTTCGAGACCGTCAACAAGCGCCAACTGCAAGGCAACATCTACCTCGCAAAGGTAACCCGGGTCGAACCCTCGCTTCAGGCGGCCTTCGTCGACTACGGCGGGAACCGGCATGGCTTCCTCGCCTTCGCCGAGATCCATCCGGATTATTACCAGATCCCCGTCGCCGACCGCAAAGCGCTGCTCGAGGAAGAGCGCGCCTATGCCCGCGCGATGGAGGAAGAAGAGAACGGCCGCTCGCGGTCGCGGTCGCGTCCGAAACCCGCCCCCAAGCCCGAAGCGGTGACGGGAGAGGCGGATGCCACGCTGGCCGGCGCCGAGATCGGGTCGATGGATGTCGTCGATCTTGGGGACGAAACCGGCGCGGATGCGCTGTTCGCACCCTCGTCCGCCAACGAATCTGAGGTCGCCACCTCCGAGCCTGCGGACGACGCGGGGCTGCACCGTGGCCACGATCACGACCATGCTGGCGATGCGCCGTCGGCGGCGGAAGACAATGGCAACGGCCACCGGCCGTACCGCGCCGTCGATCATGCCGCCGATGTCGATGACGAGATCGAAAGCATCGCCGAAGAGGACGTGGCCGAGGAAATTCGCCAGCCGCGCAAGCCCCGTCCGCGCCGCTACAAGATCCAGGAAGTGATCAAGGTCCGGCAGATCATGCTGGTCCAGGTCGTCAAGGAAGAGCGCGGCAACAAGGGCGCGGCGCTGACCACCTACCTGTCGCTCGCCGGCCGCTACTGCGTGCTGATGCCGAACACCGCGCGGGGCGGCGGGATTTCCCGCAAGATCACCCAGGCCGCGGACCGCAAGAAGCTGAAGGAGATCGCGCAGGAGATCGAGGTGCCGGAAGGCGCGGGCCTCATCATCCGCACGGCCGGCGCCAAGCGCACCAAGCCCGAGATCAAGCGCGACTACGAATACCTGATGCGGCTGTGGGAGCAGATCCGCGAGCTGACGCTCAAGTCGATTGCGCCTGCGCCGATCTACGAGGAAGGCAACCTCATCAAGCGCTCGATCCGCGACCTCTACAACCGCGAGATCGAGGAAGTTCTGGTCGAAGGCGCGGAAGGCTACCGCGTGGCCAAGGACTTCATGAAGATGATCATGCCGTCCCATGCCAAGGTCGTGCAGCCTTATCACGAGCCGATGCCGCTGTTCGCCCGCTATCAGGTGGAAAGCTATCTGGGCGGGATGTTCAACCCGGTCGTCCAGCTGAAATCCGGCGGCTACATCGTCATCGGCGTGACCGAGGCGCTGGTGGCGATCGACGTCAACTCCGGCCGGGCCACCAAGGAAGGCTCGATCGAGCAGACCGCGCTCAACACCAACCTCGAGGCGGCGGAAGAGATCGCCCGCCAGCTCCGCCTGCGCGACCTCGCAGGCCTGATCGTCATCGACTTCATCGACATGGAAGAGCGGAAGAACAACGCCGCTGTCGAGAAGCGTTTGAAGGACAAGCTGAAAACCGACCGCGCCCGCATCCAGGTGGGCCGCATCTCGGGCTTTGGCCTGATGGAGATGAGCCGTCAGCGGCTGCGTCCGGGGATGCTGGAATCGACCACGCAGCCCTGCGCCCATTGCCACGGCACCGGCCTCATCCGCTCGGATGACAGCCTCGCGCTGCAGATCCTGCGCGCGCTGGAAGAGGAAGGCACGCGTAAGCGCTCGAAAGAGGTGCTGCTGAAGGCGCCGGTCGCTATCGTCAACTACCTGATGAACCAGAAGCGCGAGCATATCGCGCTGATCGAGGCCCGCTATGACATGGCGGTGCGGATCGAGGCCGATCCCTCGCTCATCAGCCCGGATTACTCGATCGAGAAGTTCAAGACGGCGACGCGGGTGATCTCGCCCGCCATGGCCTCGGTCATCTCGGCGGAAAGCACGACGATGCCGGACCTGGTCGAGGAAGACGAGGACATCGTCGAGGAGATCGACGAGGCCGAGGAAGAGGCCGATGAAGCTGCGACCTCGCCGCGTCCGCAGTCCGGCTCGGGCGAGGGACAGCCGAAGAAGAAACGCCGTCGCCGTCGTCGCCGTCGGGGGGGCAGCGGTTCGGGCGAGGGTGGCCAGAGCAGCGGTCAGTCGGGTGACGAGTCCGGATCCGATCAGGACGAGGGCGACGACGGCTCCGAAGAGGACGAAGACGACGCAGTCGAGGAAACCGTCGAGGTGGCTGCCGCCGCCGAAGCTGCGGGCACGCCCGAAGCTGAGGTGATCGCCGGTGCCGAGGTGCCGGTCGAAGCGGAAGCAGAACCTGCGCCCAAGCCGAAATCCCGCTCGCGCAGCAGCTCGAAGAAGACCACCGAGGGCGAGTCAGCACCGAAACCCGTCAGCAGCCGGTCGCGGTCGACGAAGTCGAAAGCAAAGCCGGAAGAGCCGGTCGCCGAGACCACCGAAGCCGCTGCTGCGGAAACCGCTGAAAAGCCGAAGCCCAAGACCTCGTCGCGCTCGCGGTCGTCCAGCAAGAAGACTGCCGAGGCGGCTCCCGCCGAGGAAGCACCGCCGGCCCCGGTGGTCGAAGAGTCGGCGGCCGTCGAAAGTGCCGAGCCTGCCTCCGTGGCAGCACCCGAACCCGTCGCGGCGCCGGTCGAGCTCGAGGCGGCGGTGGTCACACCCGACCCTGTCGCGGCAGAGCCGGACGTGGCCGAGGATGACGGCAAGCCGAAGAAGCGTGGCTGGTGGTCGCTCGGCCGCTGAACGATCCAGGCAAATCTACGGACGGGCGCGGGGGAACCCTCGCGCCCGTTTCCTATTCGCCCCGCCTTATCAGGTAGAGGCCGACCGGCCCCTCCTGCGACGCTCCAAGGAAGCTGTGCCCGGCCTCGGCGCAGAAATGCGGCAGGTCGATTGCTGCCATGCCGTCGGTGGCCCGGACTCGCAAGACCTGGCCGGGCTGCATCGCCAGCAGCCGCTTGCGCGCCCGCAGCACGGGGAGGGGGCAAAGCAGCCCCTCGCAATCCAGTTCGTCGTCCCAGGTCGGCGTGTCGGTCATGGCAAGGGCGGATACGCCAGCCGCAAGGGACCGTCCACGCCTTTGTGACGCCGTGGCGGCGTGACGGCGCGAATGGGTTGCGCTATGCCGGCGGGACAGGAGGACGTGCATGTTCGGAATCGACGTGATCGACGCGGGGCTGATCCCGGCGATGCTGGTGGCCCTGGTTGCCGGAATCCTGTCCTTTCTCAGCCCCTGCGTGCTGCCGATCGTGCCGCCCTATCTTGCCTATATGGGCGGGATCAGCGTTGGCGAGATGCGCAAGTCCGGACACGCACAGGGCCGGGTCGTGTTGGCGGCGCTGTTTTTCGTTCTGGGCCTGTCGACGGTCTTCCTGTTCCTGGGCTTCACCACGTCCCTGTTCGGAGCGTTCTTCCTGAACCATGTCGAGTGGTTCAACACGCTTGCCGCGCTGATCGTCATGGTGTTCGGCCTGCATTTCCTTGGCGTCTTCCGTCTGCCCTTCCTTGAACGTGACATCCGCATGGATGCGGGCGACCGCGGCGGCTCGGCCTTTGGCGCCTATGTCCTCGGCCTGGCCTTTGCTTTCGGCTGGACGCCCTGCATCGGCCCGCAGTTGGGGGCAATCCTGTCGCTTGCGGCAAACGAGGCGAATGTGGCGCGCGGTACGTTGCTGTTGGCGATCTATGCCGCGGGTCTCGGGATTCCCTTCCTGCTGGTCGCGATCTTCTTCCCGCGGCTCACCGGACTCATGGCCTGGATGACCCGCCACATGGAGAAGATCGAGCGCCTGATGGGCCTTCTGCTTTGGACGATCGGGCTTCTGATGCTCACCGGAGGCTTCTCGAGCTTCTCCTACTGGCTGCTCGAGACATTTCCGGCAATGGCGACCATCGGTTAGCCCTTAATTTCGGCCAATTCCGGCGCTACTCTCTGACACAAGGAGAGTGACTGCATGCGTTCGAGTCCCGCGAAGAGCGTTCGCCGGCGCCGGGTGTTCTACATCCCGGGCTATGACCCGTTCCCACCCCGGCGCTACCGCGAGCTTTACCGCAAGGAAGGCGCGATGCAGGCGCTGATCTCGGGCTATAGCCTGGTCCTGTCGCGACGCAAGCACACCGGACCGGATGGCTGGCATGTCGCGTCCGAAATCGACGGCAAGGCGGTCTCGACCGAGATGCAGGTTCTGGTCTGGGCCGATCTGGTGCAAGGCTCGATGGGGCAGGGCATCCCCGGAACCTATCTGCAACTGTTCCGCACTGCCTGGGCCTATATCGGCAGCGGCGCGCTGTTCCGCCTGATGCGGCTGCGCAAGGGACCGATCATAGCAGCGCTCTATCCGATCGTCCTGTTGCTGATGCAGCTGGCCCTTGCCGGGCTGATGGGCTGGGGCGTGGCGCTGATCGCGGCGGGCTACCTGCCGACCCTGGCAGCGGCGCCGCTTGGCCTTGCGACGGTCGCGCTGGTTCTGGTGGCGTTCAGGCGGCTCGATCGCCATTTCTTCGCCTATTACCTGATGCATGACTACGCCTATACCGCGCAGCACGGCGGCGCGAACCCGGCCGAGCTCGAGGCGCGGATGGCCGCCTTCCGCCAGACGATCCGCGCGGCGCTGGAAAGCAATGCCGACGAGGTGCTGGTCGTCGGCCATTCCTCGGGCGCGCATCTGGGCATCTCGATCCTGGCGGACCTGATCCGCGAGGGGCTGCCCGCGCGCAAGGCGGAGCTCGCTTTCCTGACCCTTGGCCAGGTGGTGCCGATGGTGTCGTTCCTGCCCCATGCCGACCGGCTGCGGGCCGACCTGAACTTCCTCTCGGCCCGGCCGGAGCTGACCTGGGTCGACGTGACTGCCCCCGGGGACGGCTGCGCCTTCGCGCTCTGCGATCCCGTTTCGGTTTCGGGGGTGGCGCCACCCGATCAGCGCTGGCCGCTGGTGATCTCGGCCGCTTTCACCCAGACCCTCAGTCCGGAACGCTGGAAGGAACTGCGCTGGCGCTTCTTCCGCCTGCATTTCCAGTATCTCTGCGCCTTCGACCGGCCGGCCGACTACGACTATTTCCGCATCACCGCCGGACCCCTGAGCCTGCGCGCCCGCTTCGAAGGCCGCGCTCCGTCGAAAAGCCGCATCGTCGAGCCGGCCTCGGGCCATACCAGCATGCACGCATGATCCCGCCGAAGCCGCCTGCGCGTGAAGGCCGGACCACCTTCTGGCGCTATCTGCGGCTTTTCCGGAAGGACATCCTCTCGGCCCAGCCCGCGCGGCTCTATCGCGCCTGGATGGCCGAGTTCCGCACGCCGTTCTTTCGCAGCTACCTGTGCAACGATCCCACTCTTGTGCGGCTGGTCCTGTCGGACCGGCCAGGTGATTTCCCGAAATCCGACCGTATCCGCGAAGGACTAGCGCCGCTTCTCGGCAATTCGGTCTTCGTCACCAATGGCGAGGTCTGGACCCGCCAGCGCCGCCTGATCGACCCGGCCTTCGAAGGCGGACGGCTGCGCGACACCTTCCCGGCGATGCTGGCGGCGGGGCAGGCGGCCGTGGACCGGATGCCCGAGGGCGAAGTCGAGGTGGAAGAGCAGATGAGCCACCTGACCGCCGACGTGATCTTCCGCACCCTGTTCTCGATCCCGATCGAGCACCGGACCGCCGCCGAGGTCTTCCGCCTGTTCCGCGAGCACCAGCGCACCCAGCCGATCCTGAACCTCGGCGCGCTTCTGCCCCTGCCGCGCTGGCTGCCGCGCCTGCGCCGCCGCGCCACAGTTGCGACCGCGGCCCGGATCCGCGCGCTTATCACCGAACTGACGCAGGAGCGTGCCGCGCGGATCGCGGCCGGCGATGCCCCGGACGATCTTGCAACCAAGATCATGACTGCGCGCGACCCCGTCGACGGCAGCGCCTTCGATACCTCCGAGATGGTCGATCAGGTCGCGATCTTCTTCCTGGCCGGGCACGAAACCTCGGCCTCGGCCCTGTCCTGGGCGCTCTTGATGCTGGCGCTCCATCCCGACGTGCAGGAGCGGGTGGCGGCAGAGGGTGCGACCTTGGGCGACAGCCCGGGCTTTTCGGACGTCGCGCGGCTGCGCTACACCCGCGACGTCTTCCGCGAGGTGCTGCGCCTCTATCCCCCTGTGCCGATGATGGTGCGCGAGGCGACGAGGCCCGAACACTTCCGCGACCGGGACATTCCGGTCGGGTCGCAGGTCGTGCTCAGCCCTTGGCACCTGCACCGGCACGAGCGGCTCTGGGATGATCCCGACCGCTTCGATCCCGATCGCTGGCAGGACACCGCGCGCAAGGCCCCTGCGCGCGACGCCTACATCCCGTTCTCTGCCGGTCCGCGTGTCTGCACCGGCGCGGGCTTTGCCATGCTCGAAGGCGTCCTGCTGCTGGCGCTCCTGGTCCGCGCCTTCCGGTTCGCACCTGGCCCCGGGGCGCTTCCGATGCCGGTGGCGCACCTGACGGTCAGGTCCCGCGACGGGATGGTTCTTCGCCTGTCGCGCCGCGGAAATTCAACCGTGAAGTGATTCGTTCGCCAGCAAGTGCCTGAGAACAAAGAGCCGCATCGCGGAAGCGAGGCCGCAATCGCCGCGCTCCGTATCGATTGTTTCCGCCAAGTGATTGATCGACAGACCTTTTTCTGCCGCAATGCGGCGAAAGCATGACCAGAACTCTGCTTCAAGAGAAACGCTGGTTCTATGGCCGTTCAGCGTCAATGAATGTTTTTCCGGTCTATTGTTCACGGATCTTCTCTAATATGCCCGTCGAGGTGCTTTTTCAGCCGGCGAGCGTCTTCTTCATCTTTTTGGCGTTGTTCGGGCGTCCGCCCGAATTTTGCCGCATTCTCCGCCGCCTTCTGGCGCGCCACTTCCCTCTGTTTTTGCTTGGAAAAGCGGCGAAGGTTGATGATTTTGGACATTTTCTCTGTTGATTCAACCTGAAGTGGGTAGAGCAGTGGTCTGTCTGACCTAGCTATGCTAGACATAATCTTGCCACAGAAATGGGCCAAGTCATCCGGGTTCCTGCGGGGGGATTGTTCCGCGGGACGAACCTGAAAGTTAAGAAGGGGACATATGATGAAGAGCAGTATTATCGCTATTGCCCTCGCCGGTGGCATGATCGCAAGCCAGGCCTCGGCCGCGACGGTTTCGGTCGATGTCTACGCGAAGAAGGACTCGGTTTCGAATGCGGTCCTGACCGGGGCCGATACCGGCCTGAGCGTCGTTGCCGGCCACACCTACGAGATCAAGGTCGATCCGACCGACACCTGGCGGATCGGAACCAACCTGCCGCGCCATGAAGGCAATGCTGACGGCATGACCGCGACGCGGCTTTACACGCTGTTCGGCCAGACCTTCAACCATGGGACGCTGGTCGGCCGCATCGGCGAAGGTGCGTTTTTCGAGGTGGGCACCTATTTCCGCGGCATCGCCAGTGCCTCGGGTGTGCTGAAGCTGTTCATCTGGGACAAGAACTACAAGGACAACAGCGGTTTCGTGACCGCCGAGATTGCCCCGGTTCCGCTGCCCGCCGGCGCGCCGCTGCTGGCCTCGGCCCTGCTGGGCGCCTTCGCCCTGCGCCGCCGCAAGTCGGCCTGACCGCAGCCTCCGCGCGAAACAGAAAGGCCGCCGTTCGCAGGAACGGCGGCCCTTTTTCTTGGTGGAACCGCTGATCAGCCCTTCGGTCCGATCATGTCCTCGGGGCGCACGACGCGGTCGAAGGTCTCGCCATCGACATAGCCGAGCGCGATCGCTTCCTCGCGCAGCGTGGTGCCGTTCTTGTGCGCGGTCTTGGCGACCTTGGTTGCGGCGTCGTAGCCGATGGTCGGGGCCAGCGCCGTGACCAGCATCAGGCTTTCCTTCATCAGCTTGTCGATGCGGGCACGGTTCGCCTCGATGCCGACGACCATGTTGTCGGTGAAACTCGACGCGGCATCGCCCAGAAGCTGCATGGATTGCAGCACGTTATATGCCATGACCGGGTTGTAGACGTTCAGCTCGAAATGGCCCTGTGACCCGGCAAAGCCCACCGCCGCGTCATTGCCCATCACATGCGCGCAGACCATGGTCAGCGCCTCGGCCTGGGTCGGGTTGACCTTGCCCGGCATGATCGACGATCCGGGCTCGTTTTCCGGCAGGATCAGCTCGCCCAGACCCGAACGTGGGCCCGAGCCGAGCAGGCGGATGTCGTTGGCGATCTTGAACAGGCTGACGGCAACGGTCCGCAGCGCGCCCGAGAAGAAGACCATCGCGTCATGGGCCGCCAGCGCCTCGAACTTGTTCGGCGCGGTGACGAAGGGCAGGCCGGTGATCTCGGCGATTTGGGCCGCCACGCGCTTGTCCCAGCCGACGCGGGTGTTCAGGCCGGTGCCGACGGCGGTGCCGCCCTGCGCGAGTTCATAGACTTCCGGCAGGCACTTCTTCACCCGCTCGATGCCCGAGGCGACCTGATGGGCATAGCCGCCGAATTCCTGGCCAAGCGTCAGGGGCGTCGCATCCTGGGTATGGGTGCGGCCGATCTTGATGATGTCCTTGAATTCCTCGGACTTCGCGGCCAGCGCCTTGTGCAGTTTCTCCAGCCCCGGGATCAGCACGTCGCGCGCCATCATGCCGATCGCGACATGCATTGCCGTCGGGTAGGTGTCGTTCGACGACTGGCCCATGTTGACGTGGTCGTTCGGGTGAACCGGTTTCTTGGACCCCTTCACGCCGCCCAGCATCTCGATCGCGCGGTTCGAGATCACCTCGTTGGCGTTCATGTTCGATTGGGTGCCCGATCCGGTCTGCCAGACCACCAGCGGGAAGTTGTCGTCGAACTTGCCCTCGATCACCTCCTGCGCGGCGGCGGCGATGGCGTTGCCCAGTTCGGGCGAGATGTCGCCCTGGGCGATGTTGACCAGCGCGCAGGCCTGCTTGATGACGCCAAGCGCGCGGACGATGGCGACCGGCTGGCGCTCCCAGCCGATCGGGAAGTTCTGGATCGAGCGCTGCGTCTGCGCCCCCCAGTATTTGTCGGCGGGAACCTCGAGCGGGCCAAAGCTGTCGGTTTCGGTACGGGTCGCGGTCATGGGCAAGCCTCCTGCGGAATCTCAGCCCCTATAGGCCGGAGGGCAGCCGAAATCAATCGGCATACCGTCGCATACCGAGCGAAGCGATGTCGCAGGCGGGCTTACTTGCGGAACTTGTCGAGGCTAACGACCTCGGCCTCGTGGGGCTTGGCGTCTTCTTCCTCGGCTTCGATTTCCTCGTCCTCATCCTCTTCCTCGGGATGGGTCTCGAAGCGCAGGCCGAATTCGACCGAGGGGTCGACAAAGGTGCGGACGGCATCGAAGGGGATCACCAGCGGTTCGGGCTGGTTGCCGAAATTCAGGGTGACCGAAAAGCCCTCGTCAGTGACGACAAGGTTCTCGTACCAATGCTGGATCACCACGGTCATCTCGGTCGGATAGCGCGAGCGAAGCCAGTCGGCCATCTCGACCCCGGGATGGGTGGTGTCGAAGGTGATGAAGAAATGGTGCGCACCCGGCAGGCCATCCCGCGCGACGTCGCTCAGGACAGTCTGGATCAACCCCCGCATCGCGCGGTGCATGAGGTTGCCGTAGTCGATACTGCGCGCCATGCCCGAATTCCCGATTTGCTCCTGCCGCCAGCATAGGGGATTCGCGGTTCAAGGGAAGGGGGAGCGGGCCGAAACTGTCCCGCCGTCAGGCCAGCGCCCAGAGCCAGGACAAACCTGCGGACAGGACCAGCACCAGGGGCAGCGGCCAGTGACGCCACAGGATAGCAGCCCCGGCAAGAAGCCCAAGCACCAGCGCCTCTGGGTGAAGCGAAGCGATGTCGGGCAAGGGCAGATGGAGCGGGCCGAGCCTTGCTTCGCTCACCGTGGCAAAGAGGACATGAACCCCGAACCAGACCGAAATCGAGGCGATGACCCCGACCACTGCCGCCGTGATGGCGGCCAGCGCCCCCTTCAGCGCCGGGCGGCGGGTCAGATGCTCCAACCAGGGCGCGCCGGCGAAGATCCACAGAAAGCAGGGGGCAAAGGTCATCCACAGGGTCACGGCCCAACCCGCGACGCCCAGCCCGATCCCGCCCTTCGCCGTTGCCGCGAGGAAGCCGACGAATGCGGTCACGAGGATCAGTGGCCCCGGCGTGGTCTCGGCCAGGCCGAGGGCGTCGATCATCTGCCCCTGCGTGATCCAGCCGTAATCCTGCACGACGGTCTGCGTCATCCAGCCGAGCACCGCATAGGCGCCGCCAAAGGTCACGACCGCGAGTTTCGAGAAATAGAGGCCAAGATCGAAGAGGATGCCCCGACCGGCAAGCGCCAGCATCGCCAGCGGCAGAAGCCAAATCGCCAGCCACAGGGCAACGGTTCGAACCGTCGCGCCAAGGGGCGGGGTCGGGACGTTGGCGGTTCCCGCATCCTTGCCCCGCGCCTCGACCCAGCCCCAGAGACCGGCCGCGAGGATGATCAGCGGAAAAGGCACATCCAGCAGGAACAGCGCGACAAAGGCCAGCACCGCCACGGCGATATCGCCCGGCCCCCGGAGCGCCCGTTTGGCTACTCGGTGCAGGGCGTGCAGCACGATCCCGAGAACGGCGGCCTTCACGCCCAGCAAAAGCGCCTGGGCCTGCGCCGCCGTGCCCCACAGCGCGTAGGCTGTGGCGAGCGCCAGGATCACCAACGCGCCCGGGATCACGAACAAGAGACCGGCGATCAGCCCGCCCTTCGTGCCGTGCAGTTTCCAGCCGGCATAGGTCGCAAGCTGCATCGCCTCCGGTCCCGGCAGCAACATGCAGAACGAGAGGGCGCGCAGGTATTCTTCCTCGCTCAGCCAGTTCCGTTCCTCGACCAGTTCGCGGTGCATCAGCGCGATCTGGGCCGCTGGCCCGCCGAAGGACAGAAGGCCGATCCGCCCGAAGACGCGGGTCATCTCGCCAAGGGAAACCGTCATGCGCCGCGCCCCGCCGGCCAGTCATGCCCCTCCTCGAACCCGTCGCGGGCCCACCGATACAGTGCGTCGTAAACGCCCATCCCGGCCTCGAGCTGCTCCAGATCGTCCCGGTACAGGCGGGACAGCCCCACCGAAACCGCCAGAAGTCCCGCCGCCTGCGGCGCGAGGTCGTGTCGGTCGGTATCTGCAGCGCGGACGACCGTTGCCAGCCGTTCCAGCGCGGGGGTGGACAGGCCGAACTCCTGCACCATCGTGTCGAAGGTGCAGAACTCACCACGATGCGACCAGCGGACATCGGGAATGTCGAAGGGCGTGGCGCCGAACCGCTCGGCCACGCCCGGAACCTCGGCCGGGGCGACGTAGAGGAAGCGCGCCGCGGGGTCGACGAAACGCCGGATCAGCCAGGGGCAGGCAATGCGGTCGATCTTCGGGCGATGGCGCGTCACCCAAAGACCACCGGGCGTAAAGCAGTCGAGCGGCACACGCGGCAGTCCGGCCTCGGCCCAGGCCAGGGTGCCGCCCTCCAGCACTTCCGCCGGGATACCCCTGAGGCGCAAATGGGCGGCCATGCCCTGCGACAGCTTGCGCCCGCGCTGGCAGATAACGACGGCCCGCTGGCCGGTCAGCGTGGCGGCGAGGCTCTCGGGTTGGTCGAAGGGGTGAAGGCGGGAACCGGGAATGAGGGAGGGATCGTCCGCCACATCCTCGGGCAGGCGGACGTCGACCAGCGCAGGGGCGTCGGGCGTGCCGACAAGCCGTGCCAGTTGGGCGGGGGTGATGGTGTTGTAATCGGGCATGAGCATCCCTTGCAAAGCGACAATGGATGCGACTCTCCGGCCGATGCCTCACGGGGCGATCGCCGACCCCATGGCCGGAAGCTACGGGCGGCGCGCGGCTGGCGTCAAGCGCCGGGTTTGGTCAACTCACGCAGGAGTTTCTCGCGCATTGCGCGAGGATAGTCACGCAAGCCTCTGGCGGTAATGACAAATCCGCCTTTAGTGATCGCCCAACGCTTGTAGAATGTGGTGATGGGGGTGGACACGCCCATATCCTCGATCGCGATGGCGTTGATCTCGATCCCCTGTTCCTCTGCCCGTTGGCGTGCCTGCCCGACAGTGAAGCCCACATTCTCCGGCCCGTCCCCCGAGATGTCGATGACCTTGCGCCGGCAGTCCGAGACGGCGGGAAACTGCGCGGCCGAGAAATCAATCGCCTGGCCGACCGCGGTTTCCGACGCGCGAAAGCTGCGCGGCAGGCCGCGGGCGGCGGCGGCGAGGCGGGCCGCGTCGCCGGCATCGAAGACCCGCTGCCAAGGCAGGACCAGCGCCTGCGCCCCGACGCCCGACCATTGTACCACCGCGATCGCATCCTGCCCGGCAACGAGTGCATCGATGATGGCGGGGTCCTCCAGCCCGTCGGCCAGGCCCAGCACCTGTAGATCGTATTCGGCGGCGTCGATGGAGCCCGAGATGTCGATGGCAAGAAGAAGCGCCGTATCGCAGGCGCGGGCGGGCGACGGCAGGCAAAGGCAAAGGGCAAGCACGCGCAACATGCACCAAGAGTGGCGCAGCGCTGGCGTCTGACAAAGGGGAAAGTGCAGGTTTCTGTTGCCAGGTACCTGCGAACCCCGCCTTACGCGGCTAAGCGCAAGGGCTTAAGTTTTGGTCTTGCGAACTGCTTACGCAGCCAGCGCGACCGGAGCACGGTTGTCGTTGGCAACTGTACTTTTGCACCGATAACGGTGGTAGCTCACCGAGCGAAAGCTGGCCCCTTTGGACGTTCGTCGATCCTGTTTCGGCCCCATCCGCCCCCAACGAGGGATAGTCTGGTGGAGCCGCCGGGTACCGCCCCCGGGTCCGATCCGCGTATTACGGGTGCGTTTATCGCCATAGTCCCGGCAAGCCGGAACATCCAAGATATAGGGGTAGGGCCGCGGGCCCGCAAGCGCGAGAAACGCAAACGGGCGCCCGGTCTGGGGCGCCCGCGGTGCTGTGCCGAAAGGGCAGGGATCAGAAGCCGGCCTTGATCTGCTCGAATTCCTCGAGCATCCGGTTGCGCAGGTTCTGGTCGAGCGGGGTCTGCGCCAGCAGCGTGGTCGAGATCGGATCGACCGAAGCCGCGACCAGCTCGTCATGCGGGATTTCGTTCATCGCCAGATCGTTGGTCGAGGAATAGCCGAAGTTCGACAGCAGCACCTTTGCCGAGGGTTTGGCAGTCAGCGCGTTGACGAAATCATAGGCCTTCTCTTCGCTGCCGGGCGCGTCCTTGAAGTTGACGAGGCCGCAGAACCAGCTGGCCGCGCCTTCCTTGGCCTGGCGCTGGAAGCCGACGGGGAAACCCTCGCTGCGCAGGAGCGCGATCGAGTCGTTCCACGACCAGGCCACCAGAACCTCGCCCGAGGCGACGACCTGCGCCAGCTCCGAGGGGTCTTTCCAGTAGACGCGGACGTTGGGATGAACCTTGCGCAGCCAATCGGCGGCGGCCTTGAACTGCTCGTCGGACACGTTGGTCCAGTCGGTCACCCCGGTCGCGAGCAGCGCCAGCGACCAGACGTCGTCGGTGTTGTCGGGCAGCGAGATGCGCCCGGCATATTTCGGGTTGGTGAAGACCTCGAGCGAGGCGACATCGGCCTCGGGCACTTCCTTGGTGTTGTAGGCGATGGCGGTGTAGGCGTAGTCGGTCGGGATGAACCAGACGCCGCCATCGTCCTTGAACACCTTGGAGTTCAGGAAGCGCGGATTGATGTTGGCGAATTCGGGGATCTTGCTGACATCCCAGGGTTCGATCAGCCCAGCATCGCGGTATTTCCCGATCATCTGCGAGCAGGGATGGCCGACATCGGCCTTGAAGCCCGCCGACATCTTCTGAAAGGCTTCGTCATCGTCGGCGAAGAACGAATAGGTCGGCGTCGTTCCATACTTGGCAGAGTAGTCCGGAATGAGGTCAGGCACTTCCCAGCCCGCCCAGTCGAAGACGATAAGGTCAGGATCCGTGGCGAATGCCGGGGTGGCAACGGCCAGCGCCGCAGCAGCCAGAAGGCCCTTGTTGAACATGGTGACTCCCGTCGTTGGTCTGTTTTTGTTGTCGTTCAAAAATCGAGGTAAGAGTGAAGTATGATTTCCGGCAAGTCACTTTTTGTAGAATTTATGATCAAATCTGCTTTCCCTTGCGGCAACCGGCGGAAAAATGGGCAGTCCCGCGAGGCCAAGCGGAAGCTTCAGGAGCCCGTCATCCGAAAAGAAAACGCCCGGACCAAAGGCCCGGGCGTGGTTCGTCCAACTGATAGGCCTCAGAAGCCGGCCTTGATCTGTTCGAATTCCTCGAGCATGCGGTTGCGCATCTCGGGGTCGATCGGGGTTTGCGACAGGACGGTGCCCTTGATCGGGCTGACGCCTGCGGCGACCAACTCGTCATTCGGGATGGTCGCCAGCGAAGCGTCGTCGGCCTGGGCATAACCGATCTCGTCCAGAAGCGCCCGCGCGCTCGCGGGGGTCAGCCAGGAGTTGATGAAGTCATAGGCCTTGTCTTCCTTGCCCGGGCCGTTCTTGAAGTTCACGTAGCCGCAGAAGAAGGACGAGACGCCTTCCTTCGGCTCGCGCTGGAAGCCGACCGGGAACCCTTCCTTCTTCAGGATGGTCACGCTGTCGTTCCAAGACCAGGCCACAAGAACCTCGCCCGTCGCCATCAGCTGTGACAATTCCGAGGGGTCCTTCCAGTAGGCGCGGACATTCGGGTTCACCTCGCGCAGCCAGGCGGCAGCGGCGGCGAACTGGTCGTCGGTGACGTTGGTCCAGTCGGTCACGCCCGTAGCCAGCAGCGCCAGCGCCCAGACGTCATCGGTGTTGTCGGGCAGCGAGATGCGCCCGGCATAGGCCGGGTTGCGGAACACGTCGAGCGAGGCGATGTCCTCGGCCGGGACCTTGTCGGTGTTGTAGGCGACCGCGGTAAAGCCATAGTCGGTCGGGATGAACCAGACGCCCTTGTCATCCTTGAAGATCGGCGACTGCAGGAAGGCCGGGTGGATATTGGCGAATTCCGGGATCTTGCTGACGTCCCAAGGCTCGATCAGGTCGGCATTGCGGTATTTCGCGATCATCTGCGAGCAGGGGTGGCCGACATCGGCGCGGAACCCCGAAGCGACCTTCTGATAGGCCTCGTCGTCATCGCCGTAGAAGGAGTAGGTCGGCAGGTCGCCGTTCTTCGCCTTGTAGGCTTCCATCAGGCCGGGAAGACCGAACCCGGCCCAGTCCAGCACCAGAAGTTCCGGGTCTTCCGCCCGGGCCGCAAGCGGGGCCATGATCGCCAGGGCGCAGAGCCCGGCCTTCAGCATGCTCACATGTTTCATTGCTACCTCTCCTCTGGGCGCCGGCCGGCGACTCATTCGCGGGAAGGCGCAATTCCGCGCGGACTATGCCACGTCCCCTTGAGGACGCAATGGTTGTCCCAAAGATTTGATCAAATTTTGGAGAGTACGGTAACGGCTGGAGCGGCCCTGTGGCGGATGATAGGACAGGGCAACCGGATCGTCCCGGCGACGCAAGCAACGGAATCCCCTGAAGATGCCCTTTGACCTCGACTTCGTGCGCAGCCAGTTCCCCGCCTTTTCGGTTCCCGGCCTGCAGGATCAGGCCTTTTTCGAGAATGCGGGCGGCTCCTATCCCTGCCGTCAGGTCGTTGACCGGCTGCATCGCTTCTACACCGAGCGCAAGGTCCAGCCCTATGCGCCCTTCGCCGTCTCGCAGCTGGCGGGGGAGGAGATGGATGAAGCCCGGGCGCGGCTGTCGGCCATGATGGGGATCGCCCCGGACGAGTTGAGCTTTGGCCCCTCGACCAGCGCCAATACCTTCGTGCTGGCCAATGCCGTTCGGCTGTGGCTCAAGGGCAAGGATGCCGCGATCGTGGTGACCAACCAGGATCACGAGGCGAATTCCGGCGTCTGGCGGCGTCTGGCGGACGAGGGGGTCGAGGTTCGGGAATGGCGGGTTGACCCCGAGACCGGCCATCTGGACCCGGCCGACCTGTCCCGGCTGCTGGGCGACGGCAAGGTGAAGCTGGTCTGCTTCCCGCATTGCTCGAACGTGGTGGCCGAGATCAACCCGGTGGCCGAGATCTGCGCGATGGCGCGGGCGGCGGGCGCCCGGACGGTGGTCGACGGCGTGAGCTATGCCCCGCACGGTCTGCCCGACATTCCGGCGCTTGGGGCCGATGTCTACCTGTTCTCGGCCTACAAGACCTACGGGCCGCATCAGGGCATCATGACCATTGCCCGCAGCTTCGGCGAGGAGCTACCGGCGCAGGGCCACTGGTTCAACGCCGGTACGCTCTACAAGCGCTTTACCCCGGCGGGGCCGGACCATGCCCAGATCGCGGCCTCGGCCGGGATCGCCGACTACATCGACGCACTCCATGCCCGCCATTTTGCCGGCTCGGCGACCCCCGCCGCACGGAACCGCGCCGTGCATGACCTGATGCGGGCGCGTGAGATCGAGATCGTGGCGCCGCTGCTCGACTACCTTGCCGGGCGCAACGACCTACGCCTGATCGGGCCGCGAAAGGCGGCAGACCGCGCGCCCACCGTGGCTGTCGCCCTTGACCGGGCGGCGGAGCCGGTGGCGGGTGAGCTTGGCAAACGTGGGGTCAATTGCGGCGGCAGCCATTTCTATGCCGTCCGCCCGCTTGAGGCGATGGGGGTCGACACCGAGAAGGGCGTGCTCCGGATGAGCCTCGTGCATTATACCAGCGCCGAGGAAGTCTCGCGGCTGATCGCGGCGCTCGACGAAGTGCTGTAAGGTCGGACGGGGGCTTCTTTCCCCCTTGGCCATGTGCCCCCAGCCCGGTCCTGTCCGGAACGGGCGATCGCCGTTGACGACCTTCCATTCGAAGATCGTCCGGGCGCGGCTCACCCCCGAGGACGCTTGTGAGCAGATAATGTCCTGATCCGGTCCTTCCTCTCCGCCGTATTAGCCGATGTGATCCGCCTAGGCCCGACATGACTCCGCCCCTGATCCTCTGGTTCCGCCGCGACCTTCGACTGGCGGACAACCCCATGCTGACGGCGGCGGTGGCGACCGGCCGTCCGCTGCTGCCCGTCTTCCTCTTCGATCCCGAAACGGAAGCGCTCGGGGCGGCGGCGAAGTGGCGGCTGGGGCTGGCGATCGAGGCTTTTGCTGCAGCGCTCGCGGCGCGAGGCAGCCGCCTGATCCTGCGGCGCGGGCCGGCAATGGCAGAGTTGGAGCGTCTCGTCGCCGAAACCGGCGCCGGGGGCGTTTTCTGGACGCGGACCTATGACCCGGACGGCCGTGCGCGCGACACGGCGGTCAAGGCGGCGCTGAAGGCGCGGGGCCTGATCGCTGAAAGCCATCCCGGTTCGGTCCTGTTCGAGCCCTGGACGGTCGAAACCGGGCAGGGCGGGTTCTTCAAGGTCTACACCCCGTTCTGGAAGTCCGTCCGTGGGCGGCCGGTTCCGCCGCCCGAGCCCGCGCCGTCGCACCTGCCGCCGCCCGAGGACTGGCCCCTGTCCGACCGGCTGGCTGACTGGCGCATGGGGGCGGCGATGCGGCGCGGCGCGGCGATCGTTCGGCCCTGGCAGGCGGTGGGCGAGGCAGCGGCGTCGGCGCGGCTACAGCGCTTTCTGGGCGGCCCGATCGAGGACTACCGCGAGGCACGCGATTATCCGGGCCGCGACGCCACCTCGCGCCTGTCCGAGAACCTGACCTATGGCGAGATCGGCGTGCGCACCATCTGGCATGCCGGCTGGCGCGCGATGGAAGAGGGCCGGCACGGCGCCGAGCATTTCCTCAAGGAACTGGTCTGGCGCGACTTCGCCTGGCACCTTCTCTACCACACGCCCCATATCGCGACACGGAACTGGCGCGAGGAGTGGGATGGCTTTCCCTGGATCGGCGACAACGCCCTGGCCGAGGCCTGGCGGCGGGGCATGACCGGAGAGCCGCTGGTCGATGCCGCCATGCGCGAGATGTACGTCACCGGCACCATGCACAATCGCGGGCGGATGATCGTCGCCTCCTACCTCACCAAGCACCTGATGACCCATTGGAAGGTCGGGCTCGACTGGTTCGCGGATTGCCTGACCGATTGGGATCCGGCCTCGAACGCGATGGGCTGGCAATGGGCGGCAGGCTCGGGGCCCGATGCGGCGCCCTATTTCCGCATCTTCAACCCCGCCACCCAGGCCGAGAAGTTCGATCCGGATGGCACCTACCGCCGCCGGTTCATCGCCGAACTGTCGTCGCGACCGGAACCAGAGGCGCTGTCCTATTTCGACGCCGTGCCCCGATCCTGGCATCTAGATCCCAAGACGCCCTATCCGCAGCCGATTGTCGGCCTCGAGGCTGGGCGCGAGCGGGCACTCGCCGCCTATGCGTCAAGAAAGTCTTGAGCCTCGGGAAATCATCGGCCAGCATCCGCAAAACAAAAGACGACCAAGCCGGGGGGGAAATAGTGACGGCACTGACATCAACGAAGGACCAGAAAGACCTGCCGCGGTATTTCACTGCGGCGTTCGATGTCGCGCGTCGACTGCAGAACGGTCGGCTGGATTTCGTCCTGCCCGATGGCCGGCGCTTCCGGGCCGAGGGGCCAAATCCCGGGCCGGTGGCCGAGATCCACGTCCACAACCCCGACACCTTCGCCCGGCTGATCCGCGAAGGCGATCTTGGCTTCTGCGACGCCTATCTCGACGGCTGGTGGACGACGCCGGACCTGCAGGCCTTCATGGATCTGGTCCACGAGGACAATGACGGCGTCTATGACGGTTTCCCCGGTCTGGGCCTGATCCGGGCCTACGAGAAGTTCCGCTTCTGGCTGCAGCGCAACACCCGCGAGCAGGCGAAAAAGAACATCGAATACCACTACGACCTTGGCAACGACTTCTACCGGCTCTGGCTGGACGACACGATGACCTATTCCTCGGCGCTGTTCCGCACAGGGCAGGAAAGCCTCGAAAAGGCGCAGATCCAGAAATATGCCAGCATGATCGACCAGATGGGTGCGACCGAGGGCGACCACGTGCTCGAGATCGGCTGCGGCTGGGGCGGTTTCGCCGAATACGCGGCCAAGGAACGCGGGCTGAAGGTGACCGGTCTGACCATCTCCAAGGCCCAGCACGATTACGCGGTGGCCCGCATCCATCGGGCGGGGCTGTCCGACCGGGTGCAGATCAAGCTCCAGGACTACCGGGACGAGACCGGCAGCTATGACGGCATCGCCTCGATCGAGATGTTCGAGGCCGTTGGTGAGAAGTTCTGGCCGGTCTATTTCAACACGCTGCGCGACCGGCTGAAGCCGGGGCGGAACGCCACGCTCCAGATCATCACCGTCCAGGACAAGCGGTGGGAGGTCTACAAGCGCGGCGTGGATTTCATCCAGAAATACATCTTTCCCGGGGGAATGCTGCCTTCGCCTTCAGTCCTGCGCGGCGAGGTCGAGCGGGCGGGGCTCAGGGTGCTGCACTCGATCGAGTTCGGCCAAAGCTACAGCCAGACGCTCCGGCGCTGGCATGACACCTTCAACGGGCGGTGGGACGAGATTTCGCGGATGGGCTTTGACGACCGCTTCCGGCGGATGTGGAACTTCTACCTCACCTCTTGCGCCGGTACGTTCCGCGGCGGTAACTGCGACGTGACGCAGATCACCGTCACCCGACCGCAATAGGACCGCGATGCCGACCGCCGCCAAGCTCGTTGCTGCTATTCTCTTCGCCGCGCTCGGTTTTGGTATCGCCGAGATCTACAAGACCACGATCACCGAACGCACCGTCTGGGGCTATCTGAGCGAGGTTTCGGCCTTCATTGGGCTGGTCTGGGGCTGGCGTGTGTCCGGGCGGCTGGCCGGCGCCGGTTACTGGGCCTCGATCGGGTTTGGCGCGCGCACGGTGGTCACGGTTTTTTTCTGGGTGATCCTGACCTTCGCGATCTATGTCATGGTCATCCAGTCGACCCGCAAGATTTACGGCGACCCGATGGAGGCGCTGTTGGGCGCAGGCGGGTTGATGCTTGATTTCAGCCGGTCGATCCTGACCGTCGATGTGCTGGTTCCGGCCTTCGCTGGCGGCATTCTGGCCGGTGTGGTTGTCGAGTTTGTCAGCCGCAGGTGGCCGTGATCGAAGACGTCTTCCTGCATGGCGCGCTGGCGCTTCCCGCATCGCGCCGTGCAATCCTTGGAGCCGACAGGACCGAGATCCCGGCAAGCCTGGGCGATCACGCCATCCTGATCGCCCGGGACGATCCCTGGCCCCACCTGCTGCCGGAAAAGGGCCAGAAGGCCGAGGGCATCGTGCTGCGGCTCGATCTGGATGGCCTCGCGCGGCTTGAATTCCTGGCCGAGGTTCTGGACCAGAGCCTTGCACTGGTGACGGTTGCCACCGAAGCCGGCCATCGCACCGCGCGCGCGCTGGTTCCGATCCACCCGCCCTCCGATGGCGTTAAGCCGTGGTTGCAAGGCCCCTGGTCCGTGCAATGGGGCGCGACCCTTGCCGCAACGGTCGAGGATGTGCTGGCGCTTCAGGGGCAGGCTGACCCCGCCCGTATCCGCCGCCGGCTTCGGCTGATGATGGTACGCGCCTCGTCGCGGGCGCGCGCGGTTGCCCAGCCGGCGCCGGCGACGTTGCGCCATGACGCCCGGCCGGGTGATGTCGCGACCCGATCCGTCCGCCAGACCTACGCGAATTTCTTCGCCGTCGAGGAATATGACCTGCGCCATGCCCGGTTCCGCGGTGGTCTGGGCCCCGAGGTAAACCGGGCGGTCTTCATCTCGGGCGATGCGGTGACCGTTTTGCCCTATGACCCGGTGCGCGATCGCGTGCTGCTGATCGAACAGTTCCGTCCCGGCCCCCTGGCGCGGGGCGATCGCCAGCCCTGGCTGCTCGAGGCGATTGCAGGGCGCATCGACCCGGGCGAGACGCCCGAGGAGTCGGCGCGGCGCGAGGCGGTGGAAGAAGCGGGTCTGGTGATCGGCCCGATGCATTTTGCCGCCGGCTATTACCCTTCGCCGGGTGCCAAGGCCGAATACCTCTATTCCTATGTCGCCCTGACCGACCTGCCCGATGGCAGTGCCGGGACCTTCGGGCTGGCCGAGGAATCCGAGGATATCCGCGGCCACCTGATCGGCTTCGACCGCCTGATGGACCTGACCGCGAGCGGCGAGATCAACAACGCGCCGCTTCTGGTGACCGTGCTCTGGCTGGCCGCGAACCGGGACCGCCTGCGGCAGGGCGGCTGACGCCCTACTGGATGTAGGGCGCCGGATCGACAGCCTCGGTGCCTTTGCGCACCTCGAAATGCAGGAAGGCGGGATCGGCCTTGCGCACCGTGGCGAATTGCTGGCCGCGCTTGACGGTGTCGCCCTTCTTGACGGTGATGTTGTCGATATAGGTGTAGACGGTGGCAAGGTTCCCGGCATGGCGGATCACCACGATCGCCACGCCCGACGTATCCTTGGTCACCGCGCCGACCGTGCCGTCATCGGCGGCCTTGACCGGGCTGCCACCCGGCGCGCCGATGTCGATGCCCATGTTGGCCTTGGGCGCGAAGGGCCGGATGATGCTGCCTTGGGCTGGCATGGCAAAGCGGGCCGCGGAGGCGGCCGTGCGCTGCTTGCCGAGATCGGGCGAGGGCGGGGTATTCTCGGGCTTGGCCGCGGTAGGTTGGGTCTTCTCCTTCGGCAGCGGCTTCGATGCCGAGGGCGGCTCGGGCGTCGGGGATTCCGTGCCGGGGGCGTTGACCACATTGGTCGCGGCTGCGGCAGGGGCCGCACCGGGCATGGCGACCGGGATCAGCAGATACTGGCCTTCATGCACCGAAAGGTCGGGGCCCAGCCCGTTCCATTCCGCAAGCGACTTCGCCGAGACGCCGTACATCCGGGCGATCGAATAGGCGGTCTCGCCGCGGGCGACCTTGTGGCGGATCGGTTCAGCGCCAGCCGGGGCGGCGGCGCTGGTGGTGGTGGTAGCAGGGGCCGCGCGGTCGATCGCGGAGGACGCGATCGCGGTCACCTCGATGCCGCCCGCGGTTGCTGCCGGAGCGGTCCCGACCGCGCTGCCCATCGGGGCGCTTTCGGCAACACGGTTGGGCAGCGCAAGAACCGCGCCATCGTTCAGCGGCGTGTCGACATTCAGCGCGTTGTAATCGGCCAGTTGCGTCGGGGCGACGCCCACGCGCGTCGCCACCGTGCCCACAGTATCGCCCTGCCGCGCCACCGCGACCTGATACCCCGGATAGGAGATGACGCCACGCGCATCCGGCACCGGGCGGTTCGCCGTCGCCGTCACGGCGGCCTCCGTCGTCGAGGCGCCGTTGCCGCGTAGATCCCAGTCCGTGGCGCGCTGAGGGCTGACACAGGCGGTCAGCGCCATTAGGGCCGCGCCAGCCATCAGCACGCGGACTGTCGACCCCGAAGGTGCCCCGCCGAAAGCCATCCTGCCAGAAAGTGCCATGCCTTGCCTCACCTTGCCGCCCGGGTTGATCCCGATGCGCTTCATTCCGATGCCAGTCCTTCGACCAGCGGCACAAAACGCACCGGGCGAAGTTCCTCATATTCGAAGCCCGCCTCGGTCCGCGTGACCTTGATCAGGCTCTGCACCGCATCGGACTGCCCGACCGGAAGCACCATGATACCGCCGATCTTCAACTGCGCCAAGAGCGGGCCCGGCGGGTCCTCGGCGGCGGCGGTGACGATGATGCGGTCGAACGGGGCCTGATCCGGCAGCCCGAAGCTGCCATCGGCCGTCAATGCGGTGATGTTCACCAGATCCAGCTTGCGGAAGATCTCCTGCGCCTCGCGCACCAGCCGGCGGTGGCGGTCGACCGTGTAGACCCGTCGCGCCAGCAGACTGAGGATCGCCGCCTGATAGCCCGAGCCGGTTCCGACCTCGAGCACGGTATCGCGCGGGCCGACATGCAAGGCCTGTGTCATCAGCCCGACGACCGAGGGCTGGCTGATCGTCTGCCCGCAGGAAATCGGCAGCGGCATGTCCTCGTAAGCGCGATCGGCGAAGAGGCCGCGCACGAACAGGCCGCGGTCGATCTTTTCCATCGCCGAGAGAACCCGTGCGTCGGTCACGCCCTTGGAGCGGAGTGCGTAGAGAAAGCGCATCTTCTGCTCCGCGGCATCCGTCATCCGAGCGCCGCCTCCAGATCGCGCAGCCGGTCATGCGCCGTCAGGTCCGCGCGCATCGGCGTGACCGAGATATAGCCATCCAGGTTCACCGCCACATCCGTGCCGGGAAGGGTAGGGCGGTGCTGCGCGCCACCCTTGATCCACAGGAACCGCCGGCCCGAAGGCGACATGTGCGGCTCGACCGAGAACGAGGTGTCGCGGCGGAAGCCCTGCGCGGCAACGCGCGAGCCCTTGACGGCAGCGGCCCCGACCGGCGGGAAGTTCACATTGTAGAACAGGCGGTAATCGGTTTCGTCCCAATGCCCCCGTTCCAGCAGGCGGCGGATCAGGTCTGCGCCGTGGATGCGCGCGGCTTCGAAGGGGTCATCCAGCCGCTCGGTCGCGCTTCCCATGAACTGCGACAGCGCGATAGCCGGGATCCCTTGCAGTGCCGCTTCCATCGCCCCGCCGATCGTTCCGGAATAAAGCACGTTCTCGCCGGCATTGTTGCCGCGGTTCACGCCGGACAGCACGAGGTCCGGCCAGTTCCCGTCGAGCACGTCGTAAAGCGCCGCCAGCACGCAGTCCGCCGGGCTGCCCTCGGCCGCGTAACGGCGTTCACCAAGCTTGGCGATCATCATCGGGTGGGTGTAGCTGATGCAGTGGCCGACGCCCGACTGCTCGAAGGCCGGGGCGACGGTCCAGACCTCGCCATCCGGTCCAGCGAGTTCGGTGGCGATCTGGCTCAGCACCTCGAGCCCAGGAGCGTTGATGCCGTCGTCATTGGTGATGAGAATGCGCATCCGCCTGCCTTTTCGCCGTCCGTTTCCTGATTAGACGAGGGCGTCTCTGCCGTAAAGCGGCCAAGGCCGGGGCGGTGGTGCGGCAGCAGGGCGGGGTGGGTCCAAGCCATGCGCATGGCGCATGGCAGTTCTTCTGAATGCATGGATTAAAGTCAGCGGCGCATACCTATATGCTGCAATGCAGAAAGTGGATTGAAGCCACTTGCGTCGAAAGGACAAGACCATGACCATTTCCGTAGCACATCGCGGTTCGCACGCTTCGACCGGCGTTTTCGTCCGGGTGAAGGAAGCCGTTACGCGCAAGATCACGGAAATCCGCGTTTACGCGCAAACCCGCAGCGAACTCGAAGCGATGAGCGACCGTGACCTTGCCGATCTCGGCATCACCCGCTTCATGATCGAGGACATTGCGCTGGACGCCGCGCGTCGCGCCTGATCTTCGTCCCCGTCCCGAATGGACGGGGAAGACGAACATTGTCGCCCGGACGCCATCCTCCCGGCAACCGGCGGTGGCGATGCGGGCCTCGGCAACGCCTAGCAACAGGACGCCGAGGCCTTGCCAGCCATGCCGCCCAGATCATCGAGGATCGGGCAGTCCGGCCGGCCGTCACCGGCGCAGGTATGGGCCAGATGGCGCAAAGTGTCGGCCATCGCCTGCATCTCGGTGATCTTCCGCTCCAGTTCGGACACATGATCCAGCGCCAGCCGCTTCACGTCCGCGCTGTGGCGGCTGCGGTCGCGCCACAGCGCCAGCAGCGTGTTGATGGTTTCGACCGGAAAGCCCAGATCGCGCCCGCGGCGGATGAAGCGCAGGATCTGCACTTCGGTATTGCCGTAGGTGCGGTAGCCTGACTGCGTCCGCGCCGCTTCCGGGACGAGACCAATCGACTCATAATAGCGGATCATCTTCGCCGACACGCCCGACGCGCGGGCGGCTTCCCCGATATTCATGCCCGGAGCTCCTGTTGGGGGGCAAAGCGCCGCAACCGCAGCGCGTTGCCAAGGACAAAGACAGACGACATCGCCATCGCCCCGGCCGCGACCGCGGGCGACAGCAGGATGCCATAGGCCGGCCACAGCACCCCCGCCGCGAGCGGGATCAGCGCAGTGTTGTAGGCGAAGGCCCAGAACAGGTTTTCCCGGATGTTGCGCATCGTCGCCTTCGACAGCGCGATCGCATCCGAAACGCCTGTCAGCCGTCCCGACATCAGCACCACATCTGCCGCCTCGATCGCGATGTCCGTCCCGGTGCCGACGGCGAGGCCCACATCCGCCTCGGCCAGCGCCGGGGCGTCGTTGATGCCATCACCGACAAAGGCAAGCCGGCCCCTCTGCTTCAGCCGGCGCACCGCGGCGACCTTGCCTTCGGGCAGGACCTCGGCCACGACCTCGTCGATGCCGATCTTGCGGGCGATGGCCTCGGCCGTGCGGGCATTGTCGCCCGTCACCATCGCGACCTTCAGGCCAAGGGCATGGAGGGCACGGATCGCCTCGGGCGTCGTCTCCTTCTCCGGATCGGCCACGGCGAGGATCGCCGCCAGCTGTCCGTCGATTGCAGCATAAAGCGGGGAACAGGCCTCGGTTGCCAGTCGTTCGGCTTCGGCGGAAAAGACCGCCGGATCGAGCCCCAGCTTCGCCATGTAGCGATCGGCGCCCACGGCGACCGTCGTTCCGCCGGTCTTCGCCGTCACACCGTAACCTGTGACCGAGGTGAACTCGGTCACCTCTGGCACTGTCAGTCCTTCGGCGATGGCTGCCTCGACCAGCGCGCGGGCGATCGGGTGCTCGGACCGGGCCTCGACGGCGGCGACCGCTGCAAGCACCGCGGCTCGGTCGAAGCCGGGGGCGAGCGTCAGGTCGGTCAGGCGCGGATGGCCTTCGGTCAGCGTGCCGGTCTTGTCCAGCGCGACGACCGAGACATCCTGCAACGCCTGCAACGCTTCGCCCTTGCGGAACAGCACGCCCAGTTCGGCGCCGCGCCCGGTGCCGACCATGATCGAGGTCGGCGTGGCAAGACCCATCGCACAGGGGCAGGCGATGATGAGGACGGCAACGGCATTGACCAGCGCGAAGGTCAGCGCGGGTGAGGGGCCGAAGGCCAGCCAGAGGGCGAAGGTCAGCAGCGACAATGCCATGACGGCGGGCACGAACCACAGCGTCACCCGGTCGACCAGCGTCTGGATCGGAAGCTTTCCGCCCTGCGCCTCTTCGACCATGCGGATGATCTGCGAAAGCATCGTCGCCTCGCCCACGGCGGTCGCGCGGAAGCTGAAGGCGCCGGTCTGGTTGACCGTGCCGCCGGTGACCTGGGCTCCGGTGGTCTTGGCCACGGGCAACGGCTCTCCCGTGATCATGCTTTCGTCGATCCAGCTTTCGCCTTCGGTCACGGTGCCGTCGACCGGAACGCGCTCGCCCGGTCGCACCTCGACCAGATCGCCGGTGCGAAGCTCGGCCACGGGCAGCTCGACCACTTCTGCCCCGCGCCGCACGCGCGCGGTCTTCGGTTGCAGGCCCACCAGCCGCCGGATCGCCTCGGACGTGCGACCCTTGGCCCGTGCTTCAAGCCAGCGGCCGAAAAGGATCAGCGTCACGATCACCGCCGCGGCCTCGTAATAGACATTGACCGTGCCGGCAGGCAGCAGGCCGGGCAGGAAGGTCGCAACCAGCGAATAGCCATAGGCGGCGAGCGTGCCGACGGCGACAAGGCTGTTCATGTCGGGCGCCATCCGCGCCAGCGCGGGCAGGCCCTTGCGATAGAAGCGCAGGCCGGGGCCAAGCAGGACGGCGGTGGTCAGGGCGAATTGCAGATACCAGCTGTTCTGCGTCCCGATCGTGTTCATCACCGCCATGTGGACGGCCATGAACAGGTGCGATCCCATTTCCAGCGCGAAGACCGGCAGCGTCAGCGCTGCGGCGATCAGGAGGTCGCGCTTCAAGGTGATTTCCTCGGCGGCGCGACGTTCCGCGGTTTCGGACATGGCTGCCCCGGCCGCGGCCGCCACCCGGGCATCGTATCCGGCCTTCTCGACTGCCGCGATCAGGGCCGCAGGATCGGCGGTGCCGGCGACAGTCGCCCGTTCGGTCGCAAGGTTGACGGCCGCCGAGGTGACGCCCGGCACCGCGACCAGCGCCTTTTCCACCCGCGCGACGCAGGAGGCACAAGTCATCCCCTCGATCGCCAGATCGACGGGTGGGCGGCGCACGTCGTAACCCGCCGTTTCGACCGACCGGATCAGCGCCTCGCGGTCCAGCGCGGGCCCCGTGATCTCGGCCCGTTCGGTGGCAAGGTTGACCGAGGCGCCCTCGACCCCCGGCACCGCCTTGAGCGCGCGCTCCACCCGCCCCACGCAAGAGGCGCAAGTCATGCCTTCGATGTCGAGCACGACGCGCTCGGCTTCGGCTGCGGGTTTTTCATGTCTGGTCATGGCGGGACTCCTTTCGTGGATGTCTTCCGCTGCTGGAAATAAGGTTTCCAATGATGGGAAGGTCAAGGGCTGATTTGCGGCAAGTCAAAAATTGGTTTGGCTCTTGACCTTGCCATTGTGGGAAGCCCTATCTCTTGGGAACACCATTCGAGCCAGGAGGCAAATCATGCAGTTCCACGTCGAAAACATGACCTGCGGCGGCTGCGTCCGCGGGGTAACGCGCGCAATCCAGGGCATCGACCCCGCCGCCGAGGTCAAGGCCGATCTCGACACCCGCAATGTCGAGGTCAAGACCGGGGCGGATCGTCAGGCCGTCGTCGCGGCTCTGGCCGAAGCGGGCTTCGAAGCGGCCTGAGTCGCCGCGCCGCTCAGCCGAAGTATCGGCGCAGCAGGAGCTTCTCGACCTCGAGGAGCACCAGCGATGCCGCGCCCATCGCCAGGATGATCGCACCGTCGGTCACGCTCAAGCGTCGTGAGCCGAAGATGTTCTGCAGCGCCGGGACATAGGTGAAGGCGAGTTGTCCCGCCACGACCACCGTGACGGCGGCGAGGACGGGCCGCGTTCTCCTCACGCCGGTCAGCGAAAAAGAGCTCCGGTGCAGATAGCGGACAGAGAAGAGATACGAAATCTCCAGCACGACCAGCATGTTGACGACCGCAGTTCGCGCGGTTTCCAGGTCGCGGCCCTGATCGAGTGCGACAAAGAACGTGGCCAGGCAGATCGCCGTGAACAGCGCGGTGACGAAGACGATCCGCCAGAGCAGGAACCGGGATAGAAGCGCGGCATCGGCCCGGCGCGGCGGGCGCTGCATCACCCCCGGTTCGGGCGGCTCGAAGGCCAACACAAGGCCGAGCGTGCCCTCGGTCAGCAGGTTGACCCACAGGATCTGGACCGGCGTCATAGGAAGGACGAAGCCAAGAAGGATCGCGGCGATGATGATCAGCGCCTCGCCTCCATTGGTGGGCAGGGTCCAGGCCACCACCTTGCGGATGTTGTCCTGAACGGTGCGCCCTTCCTTCACTGCCGCGACGATCGAGGCGAAGTTGTCGTCGAGCAGCACCATCTGTGCCGCTTCCTTCGCCGCCTCGGTCCCCTTGATCCCCATGGCGATCCCGACATCCGCCTGTTTCAGCGACGGGGCGTCGTTCACGCCATCGCCGGTCATCGCGACGATCCGCCCCTCGGCCTGAAGTGCCTGGACGATGCGCAGCTTGTGGGACGGGCTGGTGCGGGCAAAGACGGTGACGTCGGCGATGGCGGCGGCAAAGTCCGCGTCGGACAGCCGGTCCAGATCCTGCCCGGTCAGGACCTTCGGATCGTCCGACAGATCGAGCTGGCGGGCGATGGCCAGCGCCGTCTCGGCATGGTCGCCGGTGATCATCCTGACCCCGATCCCGGCCGAGCGGCATTCGGCGATGGCGCGGATGACTTCGTCCCGGGGCGGGTCGATGAGGCCGACGATGCCGAGGAAGGTCAGTCCCTCGCGCAGATCCTCGAAGCCGAGCGTGGTCCGGCCGTCGGTCAGGGCATGGGTGGCGAAGGCAAGCACGCGCTCGCCCTGGCTCGCCGCTTCGGCGATGCGGGCGGTCCAGAAGGCGCTGTCGACGGGTTCGGTGCCGGTCGCCGTTTCCTGCCGGCTGCACGTCGCCAGAACCTGCTCGGGCGCGCCCTTCACGAAGATGATGCGCTGTTCGTAGGGCATCCGGTGCAGCGTTGCCATGAAGCGGTGCTTGGCATCGAAGGGAATCTCGTCGATCCGCTGCCATTCATCGCGTTCGTTGGCGGGATCGAAGCCCGCCTTGTGGGCCAGCGTCACCAGCGCGCCTTCCATCGGATCGCCTTCGACCGACCAGCCACGATCGGCGCGCAGCACCGCATCGTTGCAAAGCGTCGCCGCCCGGATCAGCGACAGGGTCGGCCCGTGATCCGCACCGCTGCCCAGCCCGTGCGGGCCCGGGTCATATCCGGCTCCGCCGATAACAGTGGTCTCGTGCCCGGCCACGACCCGCCGGACCGTCATCTCGTTGCGGGTCAGCGTGCCGGTCTTGTCCGAGCAGATGATCGATACCGCGCCAAGCGTCTCGACCGCCGGAAGCCGACGGATCACCGCGCGGCGCGCGGCCATGCGGCGGACCCCGATCGCCAGGGTGATGGTGATGACCGCAGGCAGCCCCTCGGGCATCATGCCGACCGCCAGCGCTACCACGGCCATCAGCGCTTCGGTCCAGCCGAAGCCGCGCAGGCCGACGGCAAAGGCGAAGAGCGCGACCGAAAGCGCCAGGCTGAACCAGGTGAAGCGGCGACCGAAGCGGTTGATCTGGCGCAGGAGCGGGGTGGTCACGTCCCCGACCGAGCCGATCAGGGCGCTGATCTTGCCGATTTCCGTCGAAAGGCCCGTTGCAACGACGATCCCCGCTCCCTGGCCAGCCGCGACCAGCGTGCCGGAACAGGCCATCGAGTGGCGGTCGCCCAGGGAACCTTCAGCCGGCGAAGGCGCAACCTGCTTCGCGCTTGCCACCGACTCTCCGGTCAGGATCGCCTCGTCGATCAGGAGGCTCCGGGCCTTTAAAAGCCGCAGGTCGGCGGGAACGCGGTCGCCCGCCTCGATCAGCACGACATCGCCGGGGACAAGGTCCGCCACGGGCACGCCTATGCGCTGCCCGTCGCGCAGGACCGAGGCCCGCGGCGCGATCAGGCTGCCAATCGCGCGCAGGGCCTCTTCCGCCTTTCCTTCCTGCAGCACGCCTACGGTGGCATTCAACAGCACGACGGCAAGGATCACGCCTGCGTCGATGCCATGGCCAAGCGCGAGCGCCGCCGCGGCGCTGGCCAGCAGGAAATAGATCAGGGCGTTGTTGAACTGCGCGAGGAAGCGCAGGAACGGGCCACGCCGCCGGACCTCGGGCAAGGCATTCGGTCCGAAGACCGACAGCCGCCGCTCTGCCTCATCCGAGGCGAGGCCTCTCTCATCTGTCCGGAATTGCGCGGCGACCTCGGCCACAGCGGTCTGGTGTGCGCCTGCCGCGAGCGCCGGAAAAGCGACAAAGCCGGACTCGTCCTGGGTCATGGCGCACCGGCGGGCCGGCAGGGGGCTGGGCAGGCATGGGGCATGTCCCACTTTGGCAAGCAGGATGCGCCCGGATCAAGACCTGAGGATATGAAAGCGGGCGCGGCAACACTGCCGCGCCCGCATCTGGTGTCGCCCGCGATCAGGTCAGATCGAAGCGGTCGAGGTTCATCACCTTGGTCCAGGCCGCGACGAAGTCCGTCACGAACTTGGCCGTATTGTCCGCCTGGGCATAGACCTCGGAGATGGCCCGCAGTTGCGAGTTCGATCCGAAGACCAGGTCGACGCGGCTAGCCGTCCATTTCGGCGCACCCGTCTTGCGGTCGCGGCCTTCGAACAGGTCCTGCGCGTCCGACTTGGCGACCCATTTCGTGCTCATGTCGAGCAGGTTGACAAAATAGTCGTTGGTCAGCGTACCGGGCCGACTGGTGAAGACGCCGTGCTTGGTCTGGCCGTAGTTCGCATCCAGCGCCCGCAGACCGCCAACCAGGACAGTCATTTCCGGCGCGGTCAGCGTCAGCAACTGGGCCTTGTCGATCAGCATTTCCTCGGCCGACATGGAGAAGCGGGTCTTCGCATAGTTGCGGAACCCGTCCGCCACCGGTTCCAGCACTTCGAAGGAATGGACATCGGTCTGTTCCTGCGTCGCGTCGGTGCGTCCGGGGGCGAAGGGCACGGTCACGTCATGGCCGGCCGCCTTGGCCGCCTTCTCGACCGCGGCGTTGCCGCCGAGGACGATCAGATCGGCCAGCGACACGGTCTTGCCGCCAGTCGCAGCCGCATTGAACTCGGCCTGCACCTTTTCCAGCGCGTCCAGCACCTTGGCCAGTTGCGCGGGCTGGTTCGCCTCCCACGACTTCTGCGGCTCTAGCCGGATGCGCGCGCCGTTGGCGCCGCCGCGCTTGTCCGATCCGCGGAAGGTCGAGGCCGAGGCCCAGGCGGTCGCGACCAGTTCGGACACGCTCAGGCCCGAGGACAGGATGCGTGCCTTGAGCGCAGCCGCATCGGCGGCGTCGATCAGCGGATGATCCGCGGCCGGCACCGGATCCTGCCAGATCAGGTCTTCTGCCGGCACTTCCGGCCCGAGGTAGCGGACCTTCGGCCCCATGTCGCGGTGGGTCAGCTTGAACCAGGCGCGGGCGAAGGCATCGGCGAACTGGTCCGGGTTCTCGAGGAACCGGCGCGAGATCTTCTCGTAGTCCGGGTCGAAGCGCAGGGCGAGGTCGGTCGTCAGCATCGCCGGCGCGTGGCGCTTGCTCGGGTCATGGGCGTCGGGCACCGTGCCCGCGCCCATTCCGTGCTTCGGCGTCCATTGCTGTGCGCCGGCCGGGGATTTCGTCAGCTCCCATTCGTAGCCGAACAGGTTCCAGAAGAAATTGTTGCTCCACTTGGTCGGCGTGGTGGTCCAGGTCACCTCGAGCCCGCTCGAGATCGTGTCCCCGCCTTTGCCCGAGCCGAACTTGCTGGCCCAGCCGAAACCCATCTCCTCGATCGGGGCCGCTTCCGGCTCGCGGCCGACCAGAGCCGAGTCGCCTGCGCCATGGGTCTTGCCGAAGGTGTGGCCGCCGGCGATCAGGGCTACGGTTTCCTCATCATCCATCGCCATGCGGGCAAAGGTCTCGCGGATATCTTTTGCCGCCGCAAGCGGGTCGGGGTTGCCGTCGGGCCCCTCGGGGTTCACGTAGATCAGGCCCATCTGTACGGCCGCGAGCGGGTCTTCGAGGTTGCGGTCACCACTGTAGCGGCTGTCCGGACCACCGCTCAGTTCGAGCCACTTCTTCTCTGCCCCCCAGTAGACATCCTCTTCCGGCTCCCAGGTGTCAGGACGGCCTCCGCCGAAGCCGAAGGTCTTGAAGCCCATCGACTCGAGCGCGACGTTCCCGGTCAGGATCATCAGGTCGGCCCAGGAAATGGCGTTGCCGTATTTCTGCTTGATCGGCCAGAGGAGCCGCCGGGCCTTGTCGAGGTTGACGTTGTCCGGCCAGGAGTTCAGCGGCGCAAAGCGCTGTTGACCTGCGCCCGCGCCACCGCGACCGTCGCCAGTGCGGTAGGTCCCGGCGCTGTGCCAGGCCATGCGGATGAAAAGCGGCCCGTAATGGCCGAAATCGGCCGGCCACCAGTCCTGGCTGTCGGTCATCAGCGCGGTCAGGTCGGCCTTCAGCGCTTGATAATCCAACCCGTTGAAGGCCTTGGCATAATCAAAGTCCTGGCCGAGGGGGTCGGACTTGGCCGAATGCTGGTGCAGGATGCGGAGGTTCAGCTGGTTCGGCCACCAGTCCTGGTTCGACTGCGCCCCGAGGGTCGTCAGCGCACCGTGCATCACCGGGCACTTGCCGCCGTTGCCGGTATCGTTTCCATCCATGGCTTTCTCCAATGCTGGCTCTTCAAGGACAATCGCGGGGTCGTTCCAGTGCTTACGCGCCCCAGGTCAAGACCGCATGACACAGTGCCGTGCGGAACAGACTCATCCGGGACGTGAACCGCATCTCCCCCGCGTCACAGCCACCGGAGTATCAGAGGCTAGTCATTAGATTAAGTTGGATTTCCTGATTGCTGCGATAAGATCGTCTTATGAACAACCTGACCCTCCGCCAGCTTCGCTATTTCGCCGCTCTGGCCCGCCTGCGCCATTTCGGTCGCGCCGCCGATGCCTGCGCCATTTCCCAGCCGGCGTTGTCGATGCAGATCCGCGAATTGGAGCAGTCGCTCGGCACCGAGCTGTTCGAACGCGGCGCGCGACAGTTGCGCCTGACCTCCTTTGGCGAGGAATTTGTCGGTCGGGTCCATGACATCCTGCGGTCAGTCGACGAGTTGAGCGATCTGGCGCGCGCCTCGCGCGACGGGCTGGTGGGGCGGCTTCGGATTGGGGTGATTCCGACGGTCGCGCCCTATCTTCTGCCGTCCATCATCGGCCGCCTGACCGAGACGAACCCGGATCTCGACCTGCATCTGCGCGAGACGATCACGCCGAAGCTGGTTCAGGAGCTGGATGAGGGTAAGCTTGATGCGGCCATCGTCGCCTTGCCGGTCTCCGAACCGGCGCTGACCGAGGTCGCTCTGTTCTCGGAGGAGTTCGTGCTGGTCCGCCCGCTTGCGGACAGCAACAAGCCGGTCCCCGACCGCGAGGGACTGCGAGAGATGCGGCTCCTGTTGCTGGAAGAGGGGCACTGCTTTCGCGATCAGGCGCTGTCCTTCTGCAACCTGACCGCCGCGCCGCCCCGCGAGCTTCTGGATGGAAGCTCGCTCTCGACGCTGGTGCAGATGGTGGGGGCGGGCATCGGTGTCACGCTGATCCCCGATATGGCGGTCCCGGTCGAGACACGGTCGGCCGCCGTTGCGATCGCGCGGTTCCGCGCGCCGCAGCCCAGCCGGACCATCGGGATGGTCTGGCGACGGACGAGCCCCTTTGCACGACAACTCGCGCAGGTGGCCGAGGTGGTCCGCAGCGCCGGCGAGGCCGGACTGCGCGGGCCGGAACGCTTCCGCCCCGCGCGGGAAAGGGCCTAGCCCGGTCGGTCAAGGCGGATCGTAAGCGTTCCGCGCCGGCTGACGGGCGGCTCGCACATCTTCTGGATGTCGTCCCGGGTCAGACCGAAGTCGGACAGCATGTGATCGTCATAGTCGAAGAGGCCACGCAGGGTGCGGCGATCCTGCGTCTGGCTCCACCACCCGGCGGGGCGGCGGAGAAGTCCGGCCAGCCAGAGGCGAATAAGGTGCATCGGGCCGGAGCCCCAGCCATAAAGCAGGGCCTCGCGGTCGGGCGACAAGTTCAGTGTACGGGTCATGTCGGATCCTCTCAGCGGTTCAGGCTCCCGCACAAAGGATGCGCCGTGCCGCGTCAGGGCTTCGTCGGGTCCAGCGTGAAAGGATCGTCAGAGCGCCGCGGGGCCTACCAGGTCAGCAGCAGCCGGTCACTGACCTGTTCCGCCTCGAGGCTTTGTCCCTCCATCTGGAAGCGGCGCAACATCGAGCGGCCAAGGTCGATCATCACCTCGCGGTCGAACAGGCCCGGAGGCAGGGGGATCGCGCAGGCCCGGTCGCCGCTTTTCTTTGTGCCATCGATGCTGAGCGCCACCCGAACGCCGCGCGCCTTGCAATCGCCAATCGCCGACATGAGGCGCGCCAGGTCGAAGGCCTGCGCACCGTAGAGGATCGTCTGCGAATGAGCATAGGGCGGGTCGCAGTAGACCAGGTCACCGGGCTGCGCCCGGGCCATCGCCTCTTCGAAATCCAGCCGGTCGAATTGCGCGCCTTTCAGCCGGGCATGCCACAGGTCCACCCGCTTGCCGAAGGCCGCAGGCGGGATCGGGGGATGGGCGCCGACGGGCGTCGACATGTAGCCGTCCTTGCGGCGGAACCGCACGACGCCGCCGTAGCAGCTGCGGGTCAGGAACAGGAAATCGGCGCCATTCGGCTGGGCATTGTAGCTGGCCTTGATGCGTTCATATTCCACCTCGCGTTCGCCCGATCGAAAGGCGGTCCAGCGTTCGGCATACCAGCGCTTCAACTCATCCGGGTCGCGGGCCAGCGCCTGCCAGATCTCGATCAGCGGGGCGAAGGTGTCGGATCCGAAGGCGCGTTCAGGCGCAAGCGTCGCCAGAACCCCGCCGGAGCCAAGGAAAGGTTCGTGATAGGTGCCAAGGCTCGCCGGGAATTCGGCGATGATGCGGGGGGCGACCTTCTGCTTGCTGCCGATCCATTTCAGCAGTTGCGGCTTGAAGGGCGTGACGGCGCGCCGGTCTGCCTCCGTACTTGCCACATACTGCATCTTGTCGGCCCGTCCCCGCGCTTCCCAATTTCCGGTAGTCTCGCCCGAAATCGGGCGGGTTCCAAGGGTGAACAGCCGGGCAGCGGAAAAGGAAAGGGCGGCGCTCTTGGGGGAGGACCCGCGCCGCCCTTCGGGGCAATGACAGAAGGAGGTTCCGGAAGCGCCGACCTTCTGCTGCCCGGACGCTCGCGGCGGGAAAAGGAGGGACCCCGCCGCGAGCGATCGCCTTAGAAGAACCCGAGCTTGTTCGGGTTGTACGAGACGAGCAGGTTCTTCGTTTCCTGGTAGTGGTCGAGCATCATCTTGTGGGTTTCGCGCCCGATGCCGGACTGCTTGTAGCCGCCGAAGGCCGCACCCGCCGGATAGGCGTGGTAGCAGTTGGTCCAGACGCGACCCGCCTCGATGCCGCGACCGGCGCGGTAGGCGGTGTTCATGTCACGGCTCCACACCCCGGCGCCCAGGCCGAAGACGGTGTCGTTGGCGATCTCGAGCGCTTCTTCCAGCGTCTTGAAGGTGGTCACTGATACGACCGGCCCGAAGATTTCCTCCTGGAACACCCGCATCTTGTTGTTGCCTTCGAAGACGGTCGGCTGGATGTAGAAGCCTTCCCTCAGATCGCCGTTGAAGTGGTTCGCCGAGCCACCGGTCAGCACCTTCGCGCCTTCCTTGCGGCCGATCTCGAGATAGGACGAGATCTTGTCGAACTGCTCCTGGCTCGCCTGTGCACCGATCATGGTGTTGCCGATCCGGGGGTCGCCCGCCACGATCGCCTCGACCCGCTTCAGCGCCTTTTCCATGAACCGGTCATAGATCGATTCCTGGATCAGCGCCCGCGACGGGCAGGTGCAGACTTCGCCCTGGTTCAGGGCGAACATGGTGAACCCTTCCAGCGCCTTGTCGAGATACTCGTCGTCCTCGTCCATCACGTCGGCGAAAAACAGGTTCGGCGACTTGCCGCCCAGTTCCAGCGTGATGTTGGTCAGGTTGTCCGCAGCGGCGCGCATGATCATCTTGCCGACGGGGGTCGAACCGGTGAAGGCGATCTTGGCGATGCGCTTGGACGACGACAGCGCCGCGCCGGCCTCTTCGCCGATGCCGTTGACGATGTTCAGCACGCCCGGGGGCAGCAGGTCCTCGATGAACTGCATCATGAACATGATCGAGGCCGGGGTCTGCTCGGCCGGTTTCAGCACGACGCAGTTGCCGGCGGCCAGCGCCGGGGCGAGTTTCCACGCCGCCATCAGGATCGGGAAGTTCCAGGGGATGATCTGGCCGACGACGCCGAGCGGCTCGTGGAAATGATAGGCGACGGTGTCGTTGTCGAGTTGGCCGATCGAGCCTTCCTGGGCGCGGATCGCGCCGGCGAAGTAGCGGAAGTGGTCGATGGTCAGCGGGATGTCGGCTGCCAGCGTCTCGCGCAGCGGCTTGCCATTGTCCCAGGTCTCGGCCAGCGCGATGGCTTCCAGGTTCTGCTCGATGCGGTCGGCGATCTTCAGCAGGATGTTCGAGCGGGTGGTGGCCGAGGTCTCGCCCCAGGCCTTGCGGGCCTTATGGGCGGCGTCCAGCGCAATCTCGATGTCGCTGGCGTCCGAACGGGCCACTTCGCAGATGACCTGGCCGGTCACCGGCGAGATGTTCGGCATGTAGCGGCCCGACCGGGGCGCAACCCATTCGCCACCGATGTAGTTGTCATAGCGGGTCTTGAAGGGGGCCGTCTTGAGGCCGAATTCCTCGTGCTTGGTCATGGTGTCTCCTCCACATAGCCGCCTTCGTTGCGGCCTGAGGAGAAGGTGGACTCACAAGTTCGCGCTGTCAGCCCGTCGGAAGACGACCTTTCGGCCGACCTGTCTCAGGATTGCGACACATGACGAGGGCGAATTGCGGCTATGACCGCTGTGCAAGGCTGCCGATCTTGCGGTGGAAGGTCGCGCGGCTGATCCCGAGCGATCGCGCCGCGGCCGAGACATTGCCGCCATGCCGGGCAAGTGCGCGCTGAAGGACCGCCCGTTCGGCGTCCTCGAGCGTTTCGGGGCCGGCAAGGCCAAGAAGGTCGGTCGCGGGCCGCGGGGCGGCAATGAGGTCGCCGGTCAGGTTGAGCAGTTGCCGCGCGCTACGCGTCGCCCCCACGACCAGGTCGTCGCCATCCACGGCAAGCAGGGCGGCGGCGGCCCGGTCGGATCCGGGCACCAGCACGATCCGCGCCTTGGGGAAGGCATGGCGGAAGGCGTCCGCCTCGATCTTGCGGGCTGCCTCGACCACGAGATGCGAGATGATCGTGGCGAAGCCCTCGGTCAGGTCGTCGCGGCAGGACGAGACATCCAGCACACCCGCGATCTGCCCGGTCGCGTCATGCACCGGCGCGCTCATGCAGGACAGAAGCGTGTTACGCGACAGGTAGTGCTGGTCGCGGTGGATGGTGACCGCCCGCTTTTCGGCCAGTGCCGTGCCGATCCCGTTGGTGCCTTCGGTCGCCTCCGACCAGATCGCGCCGGTCCACAGCCCCCAGTCGTGGAACTGCCGGTCATCGACCGGGGCGCCGCGACGTTCGACCGGCACGCCCTCGCTGTCGGCCAGCATGACCGAACAGCCCACCCCGCCCACGGTCTGGAACAGCTTGTCGAGGCTTGGCCCCGCCACCTTCAGCAGCGGCTCCATCCGTTCGCGTGCCTGGGCCAGCTCGGCCTCGGTCAGGCGTTCGGGCGGGCGCCGGTGATCGGGGTCGAGCCCGTGCAGATGTGCAGAGCGGCTCCAGGACGCGACAACGGGAGAACGTGCGGCGGCATTGCTGCGGATAGCAGCTTCCACGGCATTCGCATGCGTCTGCGCCATGGTGCGCGCCAAGGCCGGCCTCCTCCGGTAAGGCCCATCGCCGCGGCCGGTCCTCCTCCGGCCACGCGAGGTCAGTCCTTAGCATGAGGGCTGGCCGGAATATGTCAACCTGCCGTTAGTTCAATTCGCGATGCGGCAGGTGCCACGGGCCAAAGCCCGCCGGTTTGATGTCGATGAGCGGGGTGCCGTCGACACAATCGAGCCCGCGCACCCTCAGTCCCGCCGCGTCGAGCGCAAGCAGGCGCACGACCGACACGGCCACCGGGTTGGGCCGGACGGGCGAGCGCAGCGCAAAGGTGCCGAGCGGCCGGTCCTTGCCGCGGGGCGTCTGCAGGACCAGATCGCGCCGCGCTTGGTCCATCCAGTAGAGAAGCTGCACCGTCTGGCCCGGCCCCAGCCCGGTCAGTGCCGCCTGCCAGCGCAGATCAAGTTCGACACGACAGTCGGGACCGTTGTCCATGTCGCCCTGCCGAGGACAATCCCGCCGCTCGGTCCAGGGGGTGCGGAGGCGGCCGATGAACCAGAGGCCGGCATCATAGGCGCCGGGCGTCTCGACGGCGCGTTCGCCGGGGCGGATGTCGGTCTCCGGTTCCATCGCGTCCTCCTGCCGTCTTCCTGCCACTTCGCGGCAGGACAGGCCATGCATCGCCTTCGGCTTACCCGGCACGCCGCATCAGGTAGATGTCCATGATCCAGCCATGCTCGGCCCGCGCCGCCGCCCTTGCGGCGACGATGCGCGGCCCGGCCTCGGCAAGCGGACCGTGATCGGCGATCTGCATCGGCATCCCCAGATAGGCCGCCCACCAGATGTCGATCCCTTCGGGCGGCAACGTCTGGAACGAACAGGTGCCGTCCAGCATGACCGCCACCGTCTCGGCCCCCGCCGGCCAGCCGTGGTCGCGGATCTGCCGTCCGGTGGTGATGACCACCGGCGCGCCGAGGGTGTTCAGCGGGATGGCATGAACGGCAGTCAGGAGTTGCAGCGAGGTCAGCCCCGGCACGACCTCGACCGTCATCTCCATCCCCGCCGCCTTCAGGCGGTCGGCGATACGCAGGGTCGAATCGTAAAGCGACGGATCGCCCCAGACCAGCAATGCCACGCGTCCGCCATCGGAAGCGTTGCTTGCGATCAGACCGGCCCAGGTCGCGGCGATGGCGTCATGCCAGTCATTGACCCCGTCCAGGTAGTCGGGCGTGCCCGCATCCCGCACCGGCAGGTCGAATTCCACCACGCGGGCCGGACCGGTCAGGTGATCGGCAAGGATGGTCCGGCGCAGGTCGGCGAGGTCAGCCTTGCTCTCGCCCTTGCGCGGCAGAAGGATCACGTCGGCCGCGTTGATGGCCCTGATCGCCTGCAGGGTGATGTGGTCCGGATTGCCGGTGCCGATGCCGATCAGGGAAAGCGTGATCATGTCTGTCCTCAGGCAAAAGCGCCGGTCTCCAGAAAGGAGGCCGGCGCCAGACTGTCAAGGCCGGGCCGATCAGGCCTCGGGCTGGCTCCAGAACCGACCGGCCAACCAGCCGAGCACGGTCCAGGAAATCAGCCCGACGGCCAGCGCGCGTGCGGCGAAGGACGCGGCGAGTTCCGGGGGCACAACGCCGCCGAAGCTTTCCGGTTCCGGCGCGCCGATCACATGGGGCAGGGCCAGCAGGACCGCACCCGCGAGGAGGGGGACAAGGCTCCGCCCATAGCCGATCAGGGCAAGCCCGCCGGCCGTGGCGATCGCCGTTCCGACCCACCAGATCTGCCGCGCCGTCAGGTCGGCGGCAGGCGTTCCGGGAAGCTCAGGCGCGAGGCCGATCGCGGGGGCCAGCTGGAAAGCAGCAAAGCCCGCCAGCCCCCAGAGCAGCCCCTGCCGCGCGGTGATCTCGATGCCGAACTGGGCCGCGAGTGCGAAGCCCGCGGTGAGGATCAGCCCGTAGCCCACATAGACCAGCCCAAGGAAGCCCACCGTCAGCAGGTTGCGGGTCAGGGGCGGGGTCTCCTCTCCGTCGTCGTGGTGATGGTCATGGGCCTCGGCCGCCGGAGCGGCCGCGGTGTCGGCCGCAGGCGCGGCGCCTTCTGCAGCAGCCGGTTCGGTAGCGGCGTGGTCATGGTCGTGGCCGGCTTCGGCGCCCGCGACCCCGGCGAAATGGACCAGTTCGCCCGATTCATATCGTTCGCTCAGCACGATCAGCGGCTGAACGAGGAAATACTGGAGCAGAGCCGCAAGCAGCCCAGCCAGCACACCGGCGAACAACGCGCCGGTCAACATGTGTTTCAGCATGGAAGTGGGATGCGTCCTGCCTCAGTGGCAGGGGAAGCCCGTGGTGTGCCGCACGTCATGCGCCGCGTCATGCAGCGTCTGCGAATGCGCGAGCCCGGTCAGGAAGACGCTGGAAACGCCAAGGACGGTCACGAACAGGATCGCGATCAGGGCCGAGCCCGACTTGGCGGTGCTGAGCGAAGTGGAAGTAGTCATCTGTCTCTCCTTGCCGTCAACCCCGACGGCGCTACCTTCGTTTCGAGCAGGGCCGGTCTCCTGACTCGCGGGTCACCGCGCCCGTTCCGCCTTCCCGGTCCCGAAGGACCAGTGGCATTCCGGAAGGGCGCTCGCCGCATACAGTCGCGGGGGCGGTCGGGTTGTCGGCCTTGCGGTCGGTCCCGGTTCCCGTTTCAGTCCGTGCCTTGCGACACGTCCACCTTGCCCTGTCCTTGTGGGCCGCCACCCGCCCCGGGTCAAGCGCGAACTGCGACCGGAGCATGTCCGGCTGCGACATCTATCCCGGAATGCGGGCCATCGCCTTGAATCGCAGCCCGCCGAGCGGGCGGGCATCGTCCAGCTCGCCCGTGGCCGAGGCCGCGTAGAGCCGCAGGAAGGTCATCAGGTCCGGCAGATCGGCTTCGCTCGTCTCGCCAAAGAGATAGGCGGTCTTGCCCTCGGCCCGGACCGCCAGCGCCACCGGCCGGGTGCAGCCCTGCATGCAGGCCGCCGTGGCGACCCTGACCGCGAGCCCTTCGGCCTCGACCGCCCGGCGCAGCGCCTGCAAATAGGCCGCCGAATAGCCGTCGCAGGTGGCGCAAAGCGTGACCTTCACGCCTCGTCCTCCATCAGCGGTCCGTAGAGGATCAGCGCCGGCGCATCGCCCGCGCCCGTCGCAAGCGTCTCGGCCAGGGCGGCGACGGTGTGCCGGCTCAGGCGCTGGTCGGGATGGCTCACGTTTTCGGCCATCAGGCAGGGCGTCCCGCCCGGCAGCCCCGCCGCGATCAGCCGTGCGGCAAGACCGGGAAAGGTCCGCTTCGGCATGAAAACCACGGTCGTCGCCAGCGGATCGGCCAGCGCGGCGAGGTTCAGGTCGCCCGGCAGCGCCCCCGCCACGTCATGGCCCGTCACAAACTGCACCCGCCGCGCGGTCAGCCGCCGTGTCAGCGGGATTGCGGCCGCGGCCGCCGCCGCGGTGGCCGAGGTCACGCCGGGGATCACCTCGAACGGAATGCCTGCCGCCCTAAGCGCGACGATCTCTTCCTCCAACCGCCCGAAGATGCCCGGATCGCCGGACTTGAGCCGCACCACCCGTGCGCCAGTCTGGGCGTAATCGACCAGCAGCCGGCTCACATGGTCCTGCTTGGGCGAGGGGCGGCCCGCCCGCTTGCCGACCGCCACCATGTCCGCGCCCGGCCGCGCCAGTTCCAGGATCGGCCCTGCCGACAGATCGTCGAACAGCACCGCATCGGCCGCCTTGAGCCTGTTCACCGCCTTGACGGTCAGAAGCTCCGGATCCCCCGGACCCGAACCCACGAAGGAAACGAAACCCGTCATGCGTCCTCCGCGATCAGGTGGAAGAAGGTGCCGGTGACATTGCCCCGGCGCGAACCTGTCTCGGGCACCTCGGCGCCCTCGGCATCGGTGACGCGGGCCAGGGGCTCATCGGGCTGCTCGAGGATCGTAGAATAGTGGAATTCGTGCCCCCGGAGCGCCGCACCCGCGACGAAGCCCGGCACCGGGCCGAGGAGGTCCGCCCGCCGGTAGCCCAGATGCATCCGCCGCTTCTCGTAGCTCGTCACCAGCCCCAGAAGCCCCGCCATCCGGTGCGGCGTGCCGTCCTTGTCGATCAGCGCCTCGCCGAGCGCCATGTAGCCCCCGCATTCGCCATGCACCGGCTTTGTCGCGGCAAAGGCCCGCAGCCCGTCGCGGAACCGCTCTGCCGCCGCCAGCCGCCCGCCATGGAGTTCGGGATAGCCGCCCGGCAGCCAGCAGAGGTCCGCCGACGGATCGGGTGCCTCGTCGGCCAGCGGCGAGAAGGGCAGGATCTCGGCCCCGCCGTCGCGCCAGCCGGCGACAAGATGCGGATAGGCAAAGGAAAAGGCCGCGTCCTGCGCCAGCGCGATCCGCTGCGCCGGGGGCCGGGGCAGGTTCCCCGCCGCACCCGCCGTGGTGCCCCGCGCCAGCGCCGCCAGCGCCGGAACATCGACATGGGCCGATAGGAAGGCCGCATAGGCCACGATCGCCGCCTCGAGGTCGGGATGCTCGACCGCCTGCACGAGGCCCAGATGCCGCTCGGGCAGGACAAGATCGCCGCGCCGGGGCAGGGCGCCCAGCACCGTCAGTCCCGCCTGCTCCATCCCCAGCCGTGCCAGCCGCTCGTGCCGGGCACTGGCGACGCGGTTCAGGATCACCCCGGCGAAGGGCAGGTCCGGCCGGTAGGCCTGGAATCCGAGCGCCGTCGCTGCCGCCGATTGCGCCTGCCCGCCGACGTCGAGAACCAGCACCACGGGCCAACCCATCCGCGCCGCGATCTCGGCACTCGCCCCGGTGCCGGTCGCGCCCTTGGTCGCCACGCCGTCGTAAAGACCCATGGAGCCTTCGGCGACGATGATATCCGTCTCCGCCGCGCGACCCGCGATGGTGTCGAGCAGCGCAGGCACCATCGCCCAGCTGTCGAGGTTGAAAGAGGGCCGTCCCGCCGCCGCGCGATGGAAGGCTGGGTCGATGTAATCCGGTCCCGACTTGAACGGCTGCACCGCCATGCCCCGGTCCCGCAGCGCGCGCAGCAGCCCCAGCATGACCGTGGTCTTGCCGGTGCCCGAGGCCGGGGCCGAGACGAGAAGGCCGGGCGGGAGGGAGGTCATTGGCCCACCATCGATGCACCGCTGGAAAGGATGTCCCGCCCGGGCAGCGCCCGACCATAGCCCGGCCACGGGCCGGGCGTTCTTCGCGGAAATCTTCCACCGGAAGATTTCTGATCGCTCAGAACCCCCACGGGGCGGGCGCTTCTCGCCCACCCCTCGGGTCGGGCGCTGCCCTTCGCGCTTTTCTCGACTGCTTCAGCCATCGGCCCGCTGCGGCCGGAACCGCCGGTCGTAATCCGTCGAATAGAGCCGGCTTTCATTGAACCCTTCCGCCGCCAGAGCCGGCCCAACGAGGATCAGCGCCGTCCGCTCGACCCCGTCGCCCATCGCAGCCTCAATGGTCGAGAGCGTCGCCCGCACGATCTTCTCGTCCGGCCAAGACGCGCGGTAGACGACCGCTACCGGGCAATCGGACCCGTAATGCGGCGTCAGTTCCTCGACGACCTTCCCCAGCACATGGATCGACAGGTGCACCGCCAGCGTTGCGCCCGTCGCGCCGAAGGCCGCCAGAGTCTCGCCCGAGGGCATGGGCGAGGCCCGCCCCGAGGTTCGCGTCAGCACAACCGATTGCGCCAGCCCCGGCAGGGTCAGCTCTGTCCCGAGCGCCGCCGCGGCGGCGGCAAAGGAGGGAACCCCCGGCGTCACGTCGTAGGGGATACCCATCTCGCGCAGGCGGCGCAGCTGTTCGCCCATGGCCGACCAGACCGACAGGTCGCCGGAATGGAGCCGCGCGATATCCTTGCCCTCGGCATGGGCCGCCGCGATCTCGGCCATGATCGTGTCGAGGTCCATCGGCGCGGTGTTGACGATCTTCGCCCCCGGCGGGCAATGGCGCAGGATCTCCTCCGGCACCAGCGAGCCCGCGTAGAGGCAAACCGGGCAAGCCGCGATCAGGTCGCGGCCGCGCAGGGTGATGAGGTCCGGCGCGCCCGGTCCGGCGCCGATGAAATGCACGGTCATGGGGATATCCTTTCCGCCAGCGCACAGGTTGCCATACGGTCGCGCGACACCGCGCGCGGCCCCAGAAGCGACGCGCCCGGTCCAGCCGCGACCAGCGCCGCCGCCTCGGCCACGCTGCCCGCGCCATGGGCGGCGCGTGAAGCGGCGCTGTCCGTCAGGGTCGAGGCATTTGTGAGGTCCGGTTCGGAAATCGCCGCGATCGGCACCGCCAGCGCCTCGGCCAGCGCACGGAACGCCGGGTGCCCGGCCTTGGCCTCGGCCGTGGCGATCAGCCCCGGCGTCGCGCCCGCCAGCGCGTCCTGCAGCGAGGCGAGCGTTGCCGCCTGACGAAAGCCGAACCCCGCGACGATCACCGTGTGACGCTCCATTGCACCACCGGATAGCTCGCCTTCCAGCCGCGCTTGCGGCCCAAGGGCGCCGCCTCGGCCAGCTCGATCCGCAAGAGAGTGCCGCCCGCCTTCTCCTGCCACGCCGCGAACAGCGCCTCGCTCTCGATTGTCACGGCATGTGCAACGACACGGGCACCCTCGGGAAGGATGTCCCACAGCCGGGTAAGCAAGCCCTCGGTCACGCCACCGCCGATGAACACCGCCTGCGGCAAAGGCAGACCCTCCAGCGCCTCTGGCGCGGCACCGCGCACCACCTTCAATCCGCCTACACCCAGCACCCCCGCATTGATCCCGGCCCGCTCCGCCCGCGCAGGATCGGCCTCGATCCCGATCGCGCGGCAGGTCGGATGCGCCAGCATCCACTCGATGCCGATCGAGCCGGAGCCCGCGCCGATGTCCCACAGAAGCTCACCCGGTCGCGGGGCCAGCGCAGACAGCGCCAGCGCCCGGACGGGTCGCTTGGTGATCTGGCCGTCATGGTCGAACAGGTCGTCGGGCAGGCCGCTCGCCCGCGTCAGGACGCGCCCATCGCCCTCGACCTCGACGGCGAGGGCGACCGGATGCGCCACGTCATCCAGGTCATATGAATGGGCGTTCAAGTTTCGCAGCCGCTCGCGTGATCCGCCGACCGCCTCGCACACGGTCAGGTGACTGGCTCCGAAGCCGAGCGCGAAGATCAACGTCGCCAGATCGCGCACCGCCGCTCCGTCTCGCACAAGCGCGATGATCCTCTGGCCGGGCGCAAGATGCGGTCGGATGTCGGTCAGGTGGGCAGCATGGAGGCCAAGGCAGACCGTCCGCTCCAAGGGCCAGCCAAGGCGCCCCGCAATCAGGGCGAAGGTCGAGGGCGCAGGGTGCGCCAGCCACTCTCCGGGGGAGAGATGCTTCGTAACCGAGGTTCCCGCGCCGAACCAGAAGGGATCGCCCGAGGCGAGCATCACCACCCTCCGGTCCCGCAGCCCGAGCAGCATCGGGATGCCATCGGCAAAGGGCACCGGCCATTCGATCGTCTCGGCCTTAAGCCCCGGCAGCAGCGAGAGATGCCGCTTGGCACCCATCACCACCTCGGCCGCGTCAAGCGCCGCGCGGCTTGCGGGCGGCAGGCCATCCGGGCCATCCTCGCCCAGACCGACAATCGTGAGCCAAGCGGACTCAGCCATGCGCAACATCCTGATCCTCGGCGGCACCACGGAGGCGACGGCCCTGGCCCATGCGCTTGCCGAACGGGGCGAGCGAGCGGTGCTGAGCTATGCCGGCCGGGTCGAAAGCCCGCGCGCCCAGCCGATCCCGGTCCGGACCGGCGGCTTCGGTGGAGCGGCAGGTCTCGCGGACTACCTGCGCGCGAACAACATCACGCATCTTGTTGATGCCACACATCCTTTCGCCGCCCAGATGAGCGGGAACGCCGTCGCGGCGGCGCGGGAGGCGGGCGTGCCGTTGGTGGCCCTGACCCGCCCGGCGTGGCAGGCCGTCCCGGGCGACCGCTGGCAGATGGTCTCCAGTATTCCGGAGGCTGTTCAAGCCCTTGCTGGGCAAAAGCGTTGCGTCTTCCTCGCCCTTGGCCGGATGCACCTGGCCGAATTCGCGGCCCAACCGCAGCATCATTATGTCCTGCGCCTCGTCGACCCGCCGGTCGACCGGCTGCCCCTGCCGGACAGGACCGTGATCGTGTCCCGCGGGCCGTTCACCGTCGAGGGCGATAGCGCGCTGATGCGCGAACATCGCGTCGATCTGGTGGTCTGCAAGAACGCGGGTGGCGACGGCGCCTCGGCCAAGCTCACGGCGGCGCGGGATCTGGGCATCCCAGTCCTGATGATCGACCGTCCGGTCCTGCCCCCCCGGAAGGAGCTGCACGAGGTGGGTGAGGTTCTGGACTGGCTCGATCATTCCGCGAACCTCGGGGTGTAGACGATCGGCGCGAGGCCGGGACGTTCGATGATGCGGGTTCGGCTGGAGCCGACGATGACCAGCGTCCGCATGTCGGCCATTTCGGGGGTGGTGTCGGGCAGCGGCACGACCCGGATCGTCTCGTCAGGAAGCGAGACGTTGCGGGCGAAGATCACCGGACGGGTGTCACCGCAGGCCTCCTTCAGAACCTCAAGAGTGCGCGCGAACCCATTGGGGCGGCTTGCAGATCGCGGATTGTAGAAAGCCATCGCAAAGTCCGCTTCTGCGGCCAGACGCAGGCGTTTCTCGATAACGTCCCAAGGCTTCAGATTGTCCGAAAGGTTGATCGCGCAGAAATCGTGGCCGAGCGGCGCACCGGCCCGGGCCGAGGCCGCGAGCATCGCCGTGATCCCCGGCAGCACGCGGATGTCTATCTTCCGCCAGTCCTGCGGACCGGCTTCCAGCGCCTCGAACAGGGCCGAGGCCATCGCGAACACGCCCGGATCGCCGGAGGAGACTACGACGACCCGTTTCCCCTCGGCCGCCATCGTCAGAGCATGGGTGGCGCGGTCGACCTCGACCCGGTTGTCGGACGGGTGGAGCGTCAGTCCGGGGCGCGGGGCCACGCGGGCGACGTAGGGGATGTAGCCGACAACGTCGGTCGCCTCGGCCAGCGTCGCGGTCACCTCGGGCGTGACCAGCGCCTCGGCGCCGGGGCCAAGGCCCGCGACGGCGACCCAGCCGCTCATGGCCGGCGTCCTTGGCCGTGGACGATCACAATGGAGAAATAGGGGGTTATGCCGTCAACCTCAATCAGTCTGGAAACCTTCTGGCCGGGCATGGTTGCATATTCGACGATCCAGGCTTGCGCCAGTTTCCCGGCCCGTTCGAGCGCCCGGCGGACCTTGTCGATGTTGCGGCCGATCTTCATCACCACCAGCGCGTCGGTATCGGCCATGCGCCGGGCAAGGTCGTCCTCGGGCAGGGTCGCCATCAGCACCGTCAGCACATCGTCGCCCCAGGTAATCGGCTGGCCGGTCGCCGTCCAGGCACCGGACATACCGGTGATCGCGGGCACGACCTGAACCGGATGGGTGCCCGACAGGCGGGTGTAGAGGTGCATGAACGAGCCGTAGAAGAACGGGTCGCCCTCGCACAGGACGACGACGTCCTCGCCCCGGTCCGAGAGCTCCGCCAGATGCGCGGCGCAGTCGGCGTAGAAGGTGGAGAGCGCGGCGTTGTAGGCCGGATCCTCGACCGCGATCTCGGTCGTCACCGGATATTCCATCGGGAATTCAATCGCTTCCGGTCCGATCATGTCACGCGCGATCTGCCGGGCCTGACCGGGTTTTCCGGCCTTGCGGAAATAGGCGACATGGCGCGCGCCGCGCAGCAGGCGGTCGGCGCGGACGGTCATCAGGTCGGGCTCGCCGGGGCCGAGGCCCAAACCCCAGATGATGCCCTTGGCAGTCATTCCTTGCGGCTCGCGATGGCGTTGATGGCGGCGACGGTGATGGCGGAGCCGCCGAGGCGGCCTTCGACGATGAGGCTCGGCACCGGCTGCTCGGCCCAGAGCGCGTCTTTCGATTCGGCTGCGCCGACGAAGCCGACCGGGCAGCCGATGATCGCTGCCGGACGCGGACAGCTGGGGTCTTCGAGCATGTTCAACAGGTGGAAGAGCGCGGTCGGGGCGTTGCCGATCGCGACGACGGACCCGGCCAGATGCGGCCGCCACAGCTCCAGTGCGGCTGCCGAACGGGTGTTCGCCATGCGTTTCGCAAGGTCAGGCACGGCAGCGTCATGCAGGGTGCAGATCACCTCGTTGTTCGCGGGCAGGCGCGCGCGGGTCACGCCCTCGCTCACCATCCGCGCGTCGCAGAGGATCGGCGCGCCGGCTTCCAGCGCCGCGCGGGCGGCGGGCACGAAGCCGGGCGAGATCTTCACGAATTTCTCCAGCCCGACCATGCCGGCGGCATGGATCATGCGGACCACCACCTGTTCCGCGTCCGCATCGAAGCGGGCGAGGTCGGCTTCGGCCCGGATCATGGCGAAGGACTGGCGGTAGATCGCGGCGCCGTCGGTTTCGTAGCTATGCATCAGGCGGTTCCGAGGGTCTGGGGCAGGATTTCGGGCGCAAGACCCGAGGCGAACGGGGCATCCCATGCCGCGCCGTTTCTGACAAGGTCGAATGCGCCGCCCCGACCGACAAGCGCGACATCGGCCGTCGCGGCATGGGCGCAGCCCTTGGTGCAGCCGGAAACATGGAGCGTTGCACGGACCAGCTGGGCGAGCAGGCGGGCGAGTTGGCGCGTCTCGACCGAGGAGGAAGGGCAGAACGGCGCGCCGGGGCAGGCCTCGACCCGCCGCAGCGGATCGGCGGGATCGGTGATGAAGTCTGGCGTCTCGGCAGGCTGACCGCCCTCGAGCATCAGGAGGCGGTTGGGGCTGACGCGCAGCGCGGTCGCGCCGGTCGCGGTGAGAAGGCGGGCGAGGGCGGTTGCTTCGATCTGGCCGAAGGCGACGCCATAGGCGGGGCCGAGCGCGGTCGGGCCGGGTTCTGGCAGCGTCGCCGATGGAGCGGGGGTCGTGCCGGTGAATTCAACGGGAAGCGGGGTCGCCTCCAGATGCCGGGACATGCGCCCGGCGACAGCGCCGCCGGTTTCGGTGAACCAGTGGGCGAGGGTGATGAGGCGGTCGATGGCTTCGGCTTCCGTCACCACCTGACCGCTCGGTGAACCATCGGGGCGCAGGATCAGGCGGCCGTCCGCAGTCCGCTCGAAGCGGAAATCGGCAGAGTGTTGCGACAGGACCGGGGCAGGGCCGGCGTCCACGGCGATGCCCATCTTCGCGGGCAGGTCGGGCAGGTCGGCCAGCCGCGCAAGCAGGGCGCGGGTCAGGCGGTCGGTCAGGTCGGTGTCCGTCCAGAGCGGCTGGACCAGCAGGTTCCGCCGCCCCTCCAGCGCCGGATCGGCGTCGAGGAGCCCGAGCGCGTCGAGATCGGCGATCAGCGGGTCGAGGCTGCCGGCGGTGACGCCGCGCAGTTGCAGGTTCGCCCGGCTGGTCAGGTCGACGATCCCGGAGCCGTGACTCAAGGCGGCGTCACAAAGGCCAAGCGCCTGCTCGGCCGTCAGCCGTGCCAGCACGGGGCGAACGCGGACGATTAGCCCGTCACCCGACTGCATCGGGCGGTAGGCGCCGGGGCACCAGCCCTTGACCTGCGGACGCGCTCTCATGTCAGACGCTCCAGGGAGGCGAGGATCGAATTCCTCCGGGTGCGCCAGAGGCCGGCGGCATGCAACGCGGCAAAACGCGCTTCCATCGCGGCCAGTGCGCCCGGGTTCTCACGGGCGAGGAAGTCGCGGACCACCGCGTCGCCAAGCGTCGCATCGTGGTAGAGGTCGAAAAGATGCGGCTCGACCGCGCCCGCCAGATGGGCGAAGGCCGCCATGTGGTCCAGCGTCGCCGCGATCTCGGCCCCGCCGCGGAAGCCGTGGCGCATCATGCCCTTGAGCCAGTCCGGATGGGCGGCGCGGGCGCGGGTGACGCGGGCGATCTCTTCCTTGAGGGAGCGGGCACGGGGCGTATCGGGGTTGGTGGCGTCGAGGTGCCAGAGCGCGGCCTTGCCCCCGGTGACCGCCTGCGCGGCGGCGAAACCGGCCTCATGCGCGGCATAGTCGACGGCGAGCAACAAGTCGGTCTCGGGCAGGTCCTGCAGGTGGACGAAGGCATCGGCCCCGGCGATGCGCAGTTCTAGTCCCGCACGGTCGGGCGCGGGCTCGGCCCCGTCGAGCGCCCATTGGCTGGCGTTCAGCCACGCCTCACCTGCGGCGCGGCGGCCCTCGTCGGAATAGTCCTCGACCGTCTCGCCCATCCCCAGGCCATAGCTGCCGGGGGCCGGGCCGTAGACGCGGGACTGCGCCGAACGGCCCGCGAAGGGGCTCCAGTCGGGCGCCTCGTCGCGCGTCGAGAGCGCGGCGACGGCCTGCCCGAACAGGGTCGAAAGCGTCGGGAAGACATCGCGGAACAGGCCCGAGACGCGCAGCGTCACGTCGATCCGGGGCCGGTCGAGCAGGGCGAGCGGCAGGATCTCCACGCCCGAGACGCGGTCGGAGCCGTCATCCCAGACCGGTTTCGCACCCAGAAGATGCAGCGCCATGGCGAATTCCTCGCCCGCCGTGCGCATCGTGGCCGAGCCCCAAAGGTCGACGACCAGCCCCTTCGGATAGTCGCCGTGATCTTGCAGGTGGCGGCGGACCAGTTCCTCGGCGAGCTTCACGCCCTGTGCGTAAGCCGCGCGGGACGGCACGGCGCGCGGGTCGGTGGTGTAGAGGTTCCGCCCCGTCGGCAGCACATCGGCGCGGCCCCGGTAGGGCGAGCCCGAGGGGCCGGGGGCGATCCGCTTGCCCTTCAGCGCCTCGAGCAGCGCCTGACGTTCGGCGCGGGCCGAGGCCTCGCCCCCCGGTTCTCCCGGCGCGGCGCGACCGAAGACATGCAGCCCCTCGCCGAACTGGCTTTCCTTCACATCGCAGACGAAGCGGTCGATGCGGGTGATCGCCTCGGCCGCCGACATCTCGGGGTGCAGGCCCAGGTCGGCCTCGACCCCCGCCGCCTGCGCCTCGTCGCGGATCGACCGTTGCAGGCGGTCGCGGCGGGCGGGGTCGAGCCCGTCTGCATTGGAGAACTCGTCGAGCAGCCCCTCCAGCCGCCGCAGCTTCTCCGACGTGCCGCCGACCTTCAGCGGCGGCGGCACATGGCCGATCGTCACCGCCCCGATCCGCCGCTTGGCCTGCGCCGCCTCGCCGGGGTCGTTGACGATGAAGGGATAGATCACCGGCAGATCGCCGGTCAGCGCCTCGGGCCAGCAGGCATCGGAGAGGGCCACCGACTTGCCCGGCAGCCATTCCAACGTGCCATGCGCGCCGATATGGACAAGGGCGTGGATGTCCTCGGCCCGGCGGAGCCAGAGGTAGAAGGCGACATAGGCGTGGCGCGGCGTGCGGGAAAGGTCGTGATACTCGGCATCGCGCTGCTTCGGCGCGCCCCGTTCGGGCTGGAGCGCGACGAGGGCGTTCCCGCGCCGGACGGCGGCGAAACGGAAGGCGCCGTCCTGAACGGCGGGATCTTCATCCGGCTTCCCCCAGACGGCGGTCAGATCGGCTTGGAGGCTTTCCGGCAGAAGGGCAAGCTCGGCCTTGTAGGCGGCGACCGGCCAGGCCAGCGTCTCGGTCGTGAGCGCATCGGCCAGCGGTCCGGCGGGCGCGCCGAGATCGGCCAGCATCGCCTCGGCCGAGGCCAGCGCATCGAGGCCGACGGCATGGGCCATCTGGTGCGCCTTGCCGGGATAGGTGGACAGCACCAGCGCCACCCGCCGCTCGTCCTCCGTCACGGTAGAAAGCCGCACCCAGCCTGCGACGCGGTCGGCGATGGCTTCGATCCGGGCCGCGTCGGCCTGATGCGCGTAGCGCGCGAATTCCAGCGCCGGATCGCGGGCGCCCGGTTCCTTGAACGAGGCGACCCCGGCGAAGAGGCGGCCGTCGACCTCGGGCAGGACGACATGCATGGCGAGGTCGGCCGGCGAGAGTCCGCGCGCCGAGCCGTCCCAGGCCTTCCGCGTGGCCGTCGACAGCGCGATCTGGAACACCGGAACACCGGCGGCGTCGAGCGGGCTTGTCCCATCATCCCCGCGCCCGGAGAAGGAGGTGGCGTTGACGATGGCGACCGGTTTAAGCGCGGAAGTCCAGCGCGCGAGCCACCCCTTCGCGCCGGGTGCCTTCAGCGAGGGGGCGAAGAGGCCGACCGGATCGAACCCCCGCGCCCGCAGCGCAGCGAACAAAGCCTCGACCGGAGCAAGGTCATGCGCCGCCACCCAGGCGCGGTAGAAGGTCACAAGAACCCGTGGCCGCTCCGCCGCAAGCATCAGCCCCGCCGGGCAGGCCACGCCCGCCTCCGGCATCCAGCCGCCGACCATCGGCAGGACCTTCGCCCCGCGCACCGGTCCGGCATAGAGCCCCGCCGCCAGCGCCATCTGCGCCAGCGCCGCCTGCGCCGCCACCGCGCCGCCCTCATCGCAAAGATGCGCGAGCCGCTTCAGCGTCGAGGCCGGCAGGGTCGAAACCGCATCAAGCCGCTGATCTGGCCGCCCGTCGGCGGGCAGGACGGCGAGCGCGATGCCGCGCTCCCGCGCCAGCGCCTCGACCTGCTGCAGCCCGTAAGCCCAGTAGGGCACGCCACCGATCAGCCGGATCAGGATGCCCTTCGCGTCGGCGAGCGTGTTCTCGACATAGGTATCGACTGACAGGGGATGCTTCAGCGCCGCCAGATTGGCGAGCCGCAGGCTGGGCAGCGACCCCTTCGCCCGGTGCCATCCTGCCGCGAAAGCGCCAAGGTCGCTGTCCGAGAAGGACAGCACCACCAGATCGGCGGGCGACTGCCCCAGATCGGTTGGAACCGCCGCCTCGTCCAGACCGTGACTTTCGCGGAAGATGACGTGCATCGGCCCGCCTTACCCCAAGAGGACCGCGCGGATCGCGGCCTCGTCGATGTCGTCATGCTCGGCGATGACGACGAGCCGCCCACGCCGCGCCTCGCCCGGCCCCCATGGGCGGTCGAACTGGGTCCGAACCCGCGACCCGACCGCCTGCAGCAAGAGTCGCATCGGCTTGCCGGCGATCGAGGCATAACCCTTGACCCGCAGGATGTTCAGCTCGCGCGCCAGTCGCTCGACCTTCGCCGCCAGCGCCGCCGGATCGGCCTGCTCGGGGATGTCGATCACGACCGAGTCGAAATCCTCGTGGTCGTGCTCGTCCATCCCGTCGTGATGCGAGGGCCGGGCAGCAAGGTCATCCTCCGCCGCAGCGCCAAGGCCCAGGATCACGCGCGGATCGACCACGCCTTCCGCCACCTCGACCACCGGCAGCGGCCGCGGCGCCTCGGCGGCGATCACGGCGCGGGCAGCGGCAAGGCCCTCGGCCCCTGCAAGATCGGGCTTGGTCAAGAGCACGATATCGGCGCAGGCGATCTGGTCCTCGAACACCTCCGACAGCGGCGTCTCATGGTCTATGGAGTCATCCGCCAGCCGCTGCGCATCGACCCGCTCGACGTCGGGCGCGAACCGGCCCGCTGCCACCGCCTCGGCATCCGCCACGGCGATCACGCCATCGACGGTGATGCGCGAGCGGATCGCCGGCCAGTCGAAGGCCTTCAGCAGCGGTTTCGGCAGGGCAAGGCCTGAGGTCTCGATCAGGATATGGTCGGGCCGCGGCGACAGCGCCATCAGCCCCTCGATCGTCGGGATGAAGTCGTCGGCCACCGTGCAGCAGATGCAGCCATTGGCCAGCTCGACGATGTTCTCCTCGGGGCAATCGGGAAGCGCGCAGCTCTTCAGGATCTCGCCATCGACTCCGACATCGCCGAACTCGTTCACCACCACGGCCAGCCGCTTGCCTTGCGGGTTCTGCAACAGGTGCCGCACCAGCGTCGTCTTCCCGGCGCCAAGAAAGCCGGTGATGACGGTGACGGGGATCTTCACGAGGTCAGACATGGGTCGTCTCCAAAGGGGGAATGCGTGCGATGCAGTGCTTGCGGAAATGCTCGGGCCGCTCGCGCCAGGGGATCAGCCCGTCGGCGGTCGCGGCATAGCGGGTGGCGCCGTCGATCAGCGCCTCGAGATGCTGGGCAGGGTCGATGTCGCCATAGACATAGGTCCAGCGGCCCGGTCCGCGCAGCGCGACCGAACAGCCGCGCTCGCAATTCGACAGGCATTCGACGGCGCGGACCGTGACGCCGGGCACGCCCGCCCGCGCCAGCTTGGCATGCAGGATCGCCCCGGGCCGAACCGGCCCCTCGGCCGGCGCACCCATGATGCGACAGGTCGTGCAGATGAGAAGTTCGACCGAAGGCCGCGCGGCGCTCAGATCCATTCCGGCCCCCGGCTTCTTCTTGGCGCAAATACCCCGGGGGACTCCGCGCCGCAGGCGCGGAAGGGGGCAGCGCCCCCGTCCAAGGCCGGGGGCAAGCGCAACATCGGGGCAGGGCAGGGCCGCATCGTCGTCCTTCATGTGGCGGGGGATCGGCGGGGCGGCGACGCGCGCCGGACCGTCACCGGGGCACCCCGCCCGGTTGGTGTTTCGTCCGCGCTGGCAGGTCTCCCGGCTTGCGGATCTCAGGTTTCCCTGTCGGTCGCCCGGCCTTCCCGGCATCTGCCAGTGGCGGTTGGACGACCTCTCCGGTCACGGTCGCGGGGGCGGCTGCGCTTCGGGCGTCACGCCCTAGCACATTCCCTTTTCACCTGTCATAGACAGGAACCAGCCCTCCACCCCTGCGCCAAGTGCCGCGCCCTGTCAAGCCGGAGACCCCGCCGCGATGTCCGATCCGACCCCAGAAGAGGAACTCCGCCACCGCGAGAAGAAGGCGAAGATCAAGGAGGCGCGCGACCGCATGATGGCGGAGAAGACCGGCGAGAAGGGGCTCGTCATTGTCCATACCGGGCCGGGCAAGGGCAAAAGCTCGGCCGGGTTCGGCATGATCTTCCGCTGCATCGCCCATGGCATGCCCTGCGCGGTCGTGCAGTTCATCAAGGGCGCCTGGTCGACCGGCGAGCGGACCCTGATCGAGACGCAGTTTTCCGACGCCTGCCGCTTTGTCGTGGCCGGTGAGGGCTTCACCTGGGAAACCCAGGACCTTGCCCGCGACAAGGCGATGGCGGCGGCAGGATGGGAAGCGGCCAAGGCGCTGATCCGCGACTCCGCGATCCGCTTCGTCCTCTTGGACGAGATCAACATCGCACTGCGCTACGACTACCTCGACTTGGGTGAGGTCGTGGCCTTCCTGCGCGAAGAGAAGCCCGAGATGACCCATGTCTGCCTGACCGGGCGAAACGCCAAACCCGAGCTGATCGAGATCGCCGACCTCGTGACCGAGATGACGCTGGTCAAGCACCCGTTCCGCTCCGGCATCAAGGCTCAGGCGGGGGTGGAGTTCTGAGAATGGGGTGGCACGAATTTTCTACGAAAATTCTGGCGCACATCGCCTCTGATTTTTCGCAGAAAAATCGTTTGGTTGCGAGGCAGTCCTGATGCGCGCGATCATGATCCAGGGCGCCGGGTCGAATGTCGGCAAGTCGCTGCTCGTCGCCGGACTGGCCCGCGCCTTCACCCGGCGCGGTCTGCGTGTGCGGCCGTTCAAGCCGCAGAACATGTCGAACAATGCCGCCGTGACCGTGGATGGCGGCGAAATCGGCCGGGCGCAGGCGCTGCAGGCGCTGGCCTGCGGGGTCGAGCCGCATACCGACATGAACCCGGTGCTCCTCAAGCCCGAAACGGATACGGGCGCGCAGATCGTCGTGCAGGGAAAGCGGTGGGGCGTGGCCAAGGCCCGCGATTATGCCGCGATCAAGCCGCGCCTGATGGCTCCGGTGCTCGAGAGTTTCCGCCGCCTCGGGAGCGAGGCCGATCTGGTGATCGTCGAGGGCGCCGGCAGTCCGGCCGAAGTGAACCTGCGGGCGGGCGACATCGCCAATATGGGCTTCGCCCGCGCCGCGGGGGTGCCGGTCATCCTGACGGGCGATATCGACCGGGGAGGCGTGATCGCCCAACTCATCGGCACGCAGGCGGTGCTCGATCCCGAGGATGCCGCGATGGTGAAGGGCTTCCTTATCAACAAGTTCCGCGGCGATCCTCACCTCTTCGACGATGGCTACGCACTGATCGCCGAGCGAACCGGCTGGCGCGGGCTCGGCGTCGTGCCGTGGTTCCCCGCGGCGCACCGGCTTCCTGCGGAAGATGCGCTCGACATCGGGGGAGCCGAGCGGAGCGGCGGCTACCGCATCGTCTGCCTGCAGCTGGCGCGGATCGCCAATTTCGACGATCTCGACCCCCTGAAACTCGAACCGGGCGTATCGCTGACCATGCTCCGGGCGGGCGAGGCATTGCCGGGCGACACCGATCTCGTCATCCTGCCGGGCTCGAAAAGCACGGTCGGCGACCTTGCGTTTCTTCGTGCCCAGGGCTGGAACATCGACCTCGTCGCGCATTTGCGCCGGGGCGGGCGGGTGCTGGGCCTCTGTGGCGGCTACCAGATGCTCGGACGCGTCATCCACGATCCCGAGGGCATCGAGGGAGCGCCCGGAAGTACCCCCGGTCTCGGCCTTCTCGACATCGAGACCACCATGTCGGCGGACAAGCGGCTGGAGCGGGTGCGTGGCCGGCATCTGCCAAGCGGCTGTGCCATCTCGGGATATGAAATCCACCTTGGCCGCAGCGAAGGCCCCGATCGCGACCGCCCCTTTGCCGAGATCGACGGCCAGCCCGAAGGGGCGATGTCAGCTGACGGGCGGGTGGTCGGAACCTATCTGCATGGCCTGTTCGGCGAGGACGGGTTCCGGGCGGCCTGGCTGGCGGGGGTCGGCGCCTCCGCTTCGGGCCTCAGTTACGGGGCAGAGGTGGAGGCGACCCTCGACGCCCTGGCCGAACATGTGGAGCGCTCGGTCGATCTGGAGGCGCTTCTGGCCATCGCGGCCGCTGTCTGACGCTCAGCGACGGGCGAGTTCCGGGCGGAAGGCCGATACGGTCATGCGCGGGACGGCGGCATTGCGGACGGGAAAGTCCGGCGTCTGCGGGGCGGCGGCCGGAACCCGAAGATGCGCAAGGCGTTCGGCATCGGTGATTGGCTTGCGTACTGGTGCGGCGTCGGCGACCGAGCCAAGGACGGCCCCCAGAAGCGCCACGACCAGCGAGGCCGCAACCCAGTCAACCAGCGTTGCACGACCGGCTTCACTGGGATCGAAGACCATCGCCATGACCAGCCCGATCAACACGCCCATGGCGCCGATGGTGAATACGATGAACGCCAGGCTTCCGGCGCGTTCGGCGATCTTTTGGGTCTTCATGGCAGCACCCTTTCAACGCTTTGTCCGTCGGAGCTTTCTGTCTCCGTATGTCTAAAGGAATCACTCCCGATGAGACAATTTTGAGGCGAACGCCGTACGGTTGTGCGGCGGAGCGATCAAATTCTGCCATGGGTTGTGTCTGGTGCGTCCTACAAGAAGGCTTGTCTTGCACCTTACCGCAATATCGGGCTATGCGGACCGCGGCGGGCGGTTAGCTCAGTTGGTAGAGCGTCTCGTTTACACCGAGAATGTCGGGGGTTCGAGTCCCTCACCGCCCACCATTTCATTTATTATCAATATGTTGAATGGTCTTACGGGCTGATTTGTGTCCGAGCGTCTTCGGCAGGCCCTGCCGGAACTGTCCGTCGGTGCCGGCAAACGCTGTAACCCCGATCCAGCCGACCGACGCCCGAAGCAGGGCCCGGGGGGATACGACAGACGCATCTCTCTGCGATTGCGGACGGCCAATATGGCGAATCCGCAGAAATCGGTTGCGCCAGGGTGGGACCTGCGCAACAAGTAGCGGAAAGACGACAACTTGATGAAGATGTCTAGAAACTACTTCCCCACCGCAGAAGATACGGCCCGGGCGCTGGAGCGTCTGCGCCTGGCCCAGGACGAGTTCGAGCGCAGCCTTGCCGAGCAGGCGAAGGGCGCTTTTCCAGCAGGATCCCACAGCCTCGCCAGCGCTTCGCGCGCCTATCGCATGGCGCTGCTCGATCCGCATCTTCCGCCGGTCTGACGGGCGCTCAGCCTGATGACGGGCCTTAGGTCCCGACGGCCACGGCGACCGCAGCAAAGTGCAGCGCCGCCGCGACGGCGACGCAGAGGTGCCAGATCGCGTTGTGGAAGTGCAGGCTGTGCCATTTGTAGAAAGCGATGCCAGCCATATAGGTGACGCCGCCAAGGCCGATCAGGATCAGGCTGGCGGTCGGCAGCGCGTTCCAGGCGGGATGGATCGCGGCCAGACCGACGCCGCCAAGGGCGACATAGGCGATAACGGAGAGGCCATCGAACCGGCCGGGCAGTCCGATCTTCACCACCGCGCCCAGGATGGCGCCGGTCCAGACCACGCCAAGGAGCGCCAGCGTCCAGATCCAGCTGTCGAAATGGATCACGAGCGCCGTGTAAGTACCGGCAATCATGATGAAGATCGCTGAATGGTCGAAACGCCGCAGCACCCATTTGATCGGCGAGGGCGGAACCATGTTGTAGGCGAGCGAGAAGCCGAACATCAGGAAATATCCGGTCGCATAGACCGCGAGCGCCGAGAAGGTGCCGATGTCCTGCCGCCACAGCACCTGCGCCAGCAGCACCGAAAAGGCGACCAGCCCCGCGACCAGCGCCACCGCATGGACGATGCCATCGGCAAGGATCTCCTGCGCGGTGAAGGGCCGCTTGCGCAGGCGGGGATGGTTTTCGGGCAAGGACATGGGCAGCCTCTTTTCGCGCTCTTTGCGAGAGTGGCGGCTGCCCGGTCGGGGTTACAGCGGAACGTTGCGTAACGGGCCTGCTCAGGTCCAGTCGAGCACGATCTTGCCGCTTCTCCCCGACCGCATCGTCTCGAATCCCTCGCGGAAGTCGTCGACCTTCATCCGGTGGGTGATGACCGCGCGGATGTCGAGGCCGTTTTCTAGCATCGCGATCATCTTGTACCAGGTCTCGAAGATCTCGCGGCCGTAGACGCCCTTGATGGTGATCGCCTTGAAGACGATGCGGCTCCAGTCCACCGGCGATTTCCCCGGCGGGATGCCGAGAAGCGCGATGCGGCCGCCCATCACCAGCGCCTCGACCATCTGGTCGAGCGCGGCCTGGTTGCCGGACATCTCCATGCCCACGTCGAAGCCCTGCACCATGCCGAGCTTGGCCATGACCGATTTCAGGTCCTCCTGCGCCACGTTGACCGGCACCACATCGGCGACCTTGGCGGCGAGCGCCAGCCGGTCGGGGTTCACGTCGGTGATTACGACATGTCGCGCGCCGACATGGCGGGCGACGGCGGCTGCCATGATGCCGATCGGGCCCGCGCCGGTGATGAGGACGTCCTCGCCGATGAGGTCGAAGCTGAGCGCGGTATGGACGGCGTTGCCGAGCGGGTCGAGGATCGCACCAATCTCGTCGTCGATGGCGTCGGGCAGGGGCACGACGTTGAAGGCGGGCAGGCGCAGGTATTGCGCGAAGGCGCCCGGCTCGTTCACGCCGACGCCGCGCGTCTCGGGGTCGAGGTGGAACTTGCCCGAGCGGCTCTGGCGGCTGTGCTTGCCGATCAGGTGACCTTCGCCCGAGCAGCGCTGGCCGATCTTCAGGTCGGTGACGTTCTTGCCCAGTTCGACGATCTCGCCGGCGAATTCGTGGCCGGTGATGAGGCCGACCGGCACGGTGCGCTCGGCCCAGGCATCCCAATTCCAGATATGGATGTCGGTGCCGCAGATGCCGGTCTTTTTGATGCGGATCAGCACGTCATCCGGCCCGATCTCGGGGACCGGGCGGTTTTCCATCCAGAGGCCCGGTTCGGGTTTGGCCTTCACCAGCGCCTTCATCATGTTGGTCATGCGAGAACTCCCGTGGCCTTGCCCGCCACCCGGAAGGCGTCGAGCGCGAAATCGAGGTCGTCGCGCGTCAGCCGCGCATTCATCTGCGTCCGGATCCGGGCCTGCCCCTTGGGCACGACCGGGAAGAAGAAGCCCGAGACATGGACACCCCGGGTGAACAGGTCCCGCGCCATCGCCTGCGCCAGCACCGCCTCGCCCAGCATGACCGGGATGATGGGGTGCTCGCCCGGCAGCAGGCGGAAGCCGGCATCGGTCAGGCCCGCGCGCCAATAGGCGGCATTGGCGAAAAGCTGGGCGCGGAGGTCGTCGGCGGCTTCCACGATGTCGAGCGCTGCCAGCGCCGCGCCGACAACCGCCGGGGGCAGGGCGTTCGAGAACAGGTAAGGGCGTGCCCGCTGTCGGAGGAGGTCAATTGCCGCCTGCGGCCCGGCGATATAGCCACCAAGCGCGCCGCCAAGCGCCTTGCCGAGCGTGCCTGTCAGGATGTCGACCTTGACCCCCGCATGGGCCGGCGTGCCGCGCCCCTGCGGCCCCATGAATCCGGTGGCGTGGCAGTCGTCGACCATCACCAGCGCGCCGTATCGGTCGGCCAGTGCGCGGATCTCGCCGAGTTTTGCCAGGTAGCCGTCCATCGAGAAGACGCCATCGGTCGCCACCAGGATGAACCGCGCGCCATCGGCGCGGGCTTGGCTCAGCTGCGCCTCGAGATCGGCCATGTCGGAATTGGCATAGCGATAGCGCTTCGCCTTGCAGAGGCGGATGCCGTCGATGATCGAAGCATGGTTCAGCGCGTCGGAGATCACCGCATCTTCAGGGCCGAGCAAAGGCTCGAACAGCCCGCCATTGGCATCGAAGCAGGCGGCGAAGAGGATCGAGTCGTCCATCCCGAGGAACCGTGCGATCCGCTCTTCCAGCTGCCGGTGCAGGTCCTGCGTCCCGCAGATGAAGCGGACCGAGGCCATGCCGTAGCCGTGTTCGTCCATCGCCTGTTTCGCCGCCGCGATCAGCGCGGGATGGTCGGCGAGGCCGAGATAGTTGTTGGCGCAAAGGTTCAGGACCTTGCGATCCGACCCCTGTATCCCGACCCATGTCCCCTGCGCCGAGGTGATGAGGCGTTCGCGCTTGTAAAGCCCTTCGGCCTCGATCCCGGTCAGGGTCTGGCCGAGATGGGCGAGGAAGGCAGCGCGGTCTGGGGCGTGCGCGGACATGGAGACTCCTCAAGCGGCGGGCATGGCGGCAGAGTGCGGTCCAATCGGCAAGGACGTCAACACATCTGCGACACGATGTGTCGCATTCGCGTGAGGGGGCGCCGGATCGGCTTGGCCATCGGCGCCTGCCTCGCTACACCCGCGCGCTTTGGAAGGAGAAGTTCATGCGTTTGCCCCTTGCCCTCGCCCTGTCGCTCATTCTGCCGGTTCAGGCCATTCCGGCCTCAGCCAAGGCGCCGCTTCTGCAATGTGCCGTGGTGGCTGATGTTGCCAGCGGCACTGTGCTGCACCGGGAAGGAGATTGCGACACCCGGATGCCGCCAATGTCGAGCTTCAAGCTGCCGCTGGCGATCATGGGCTTCGATGCGGGCCTGCTGGTGGATGCGCACAACCCCGTCTGGGACCTGCCCGAAGGCGAGGAACCTGCCGAGCATGCGCCCGAGATCCGCAAGGCTGACGCCGCGCTCTGGGAAGAGAAGTCGCTCGTCTGGTTCTCGCGTGTCCTGACGGCCAAGCTTGGCATGGACAGGTTCGCGGCCTACACGCGCGACTTCGGCTATGGCAACGCCGATGTCTCGGGCGATCCGGGAAAGAACAACGGCCTGACCCAATCCTGGCTGATGTCCTCCCTCGCGATCTCGCCCGATGAGCAGGTGGATTTCCTACGCCGCTTCCGGCTGGGGCAACTGCCCGTTTCGGATCGGGCCGTGGCGATGACCGAAACCGTGATCCCAACCTTCTTGGCCGGAGATTGGACCGTCCATGGCAAGACTGGCACAGGCTATCCGCTGGTCGACGGCAAACCGGACCGGGCGCATCCGCTTGGTTGGTTCGTCGGCTGGGCCGCAAAGGACGGGCGGGAGGTGGTCTTTGCCACGATGCAGGTTGATGCTGCGCGCGGCGGCCCGGCGCTCGGCCCCTTCCTGCGCGGGGCGGTGCTGGAGGAGTTGCCGGGACTCCTTGCCAAGTGATCTGCGCGTTTGTGCGCAGAAACTGCTCGCACATCATCAATTTGTGCGCTCCTGTTCCCGCACTATGTTGAGCCGAGACAGGAACAGGAGGCCCCCATGTGGAACCCGCTGCTCGACCCCGAGATTCCGATCGGCGATGCCGTCGACGCCATCGAGGCGGTCATCGTCCCCCGCGCCCGCGACCTCGGCGGGTTCGAGGTGCGCCGCGCGCTGCCCTCGGCGCAGCGGCAGATGGTCGGTCCATTCATCTTCTTCGACCAGATGGGCCCGGCCGAGTTCCTGACCGGGCAGGGCATCGACGTGCGCCCGCATCCCCATATCGGGCTGGCGACCGTGACCTACCTGATGAAGGGGTGCCTGCATCACCGCGACAGCCTCGGGACGAATCTCTGGATCGAGCCGGGTGCGGTGAACTGGATGGTCGCGGGGCAGGGGATCAGTCATTCCGAGCGCACCGACGAGGAGATGCGCAAGGCACCCTTCGCGATGTTTGGCCTTCAGACCTGGGTCGCCCTGCCGAAGGAACACGAGGACGTCGCCCCCGACTTCATCCACGCCGAAAAGACGACGCTTCCGGAACTGGAAGGCGAAGGCAAGCAGGTGCGGCTGGTGCTGGGAACCGCCTGGGGCGAACGGGCGCCGGTAAAGGTGTTCTCCGAGACCTTCTACGCCGACGCGCTGCTTCAGCCGGGCGCAGCGATTCCGCTGCCCGACGACCATGAGGATCGCGGCGTCTATGTGCTCGAGGGCACCGTGACGGTGGGTGGGCAGGACTTCGAGGCGGGCCGCATGCTGGTCTTCCGCCCGGGCGATCGCATCTCGGTCAAGGCGGGCGGTCAGGGGGCGCGGCTGATGCTGCTTGGCGGGGCGACGATGGACGGGCCGCGCCACATCTGGTGGAACTTCGTCGCCTCGTCGAAGGAGCGGATCGAGGCCGCGAAAGAGGCCTGGCGGGCCGGTGACTGGGCGCATGGCCGCTTCCGCCTGCCGCCCGACGATGACCAGGAGTTCATCCCGGCACCCGAGCGCTGAGCCCCCTTGCCGCCCGCCGCCGCTTGGCCGCAGGATGGTGGCGAGCAGAGGAGGAAGCGCATGTTCGAAGGCTTCACCCCACACCGCATTGCGGTCGATGGCGCCGAGATCTTCTGTGTCGCGGCGGGCGAGGGGCCGCCGGTCCTGCTGCTGCATGGCTTCCCGCAGACCCATGCCCTCTGGGCGCGGATCGCTCCGGATCTGGTTGCGCGCGGCTACCGGGTGATCTGCGCCGATCTGCTCGGCTATGGCGCGTCGTCGAAGCCGCAGGCGGTGGAGGACTGTTCATTCCGGGCGATGGCCGCGGATCAAGTCGCGCTGATGCGCGCACTTGGCCACCTCCGCTTTCATCTTGTCGGACATGACCGCGGCGGACGCACGGCGCATCGGCTCGCGCTTGACCACCCGCAGGCGGTGGCGAGCGTGACCCTGATGGACATCGTGCCCACGCTGTCCCTGCTCGACGACCTGCGGATGGAGGTCGCGCAGACCTATTGGCACTGGTTCTACCTTGCCCAGCCCGAACCTTTCCCCGAACGCATGATCTGCGCCGATCCGGATTTTTTCTTCGAAACCTGCCTTGTCGGCTGGGGCGCGTCGCGTGTCGAGGATTTCGATCCCGACCAAATGGCCGCCTACCGCGCCGCCTGGCGCGATCCCGAGGCGATCCGTGGCGCCTGCAACGATTACCGGGCGGCGCTCACGGTGGATCGCGCCGATGATCGGGCCGACCTTGGCCGGCGCATCAAGGCGCCCACGCTGGTTCTCTATGGCGCGGCCGGGGCGATGGCGCGGCTTTACGACCTGCCGGCCACCTGGGTGCCGAAATGCACCGACCTTCAGGCCGAGGCGCTGCCGGGCGGGCATTTCTTCCCGGACTTCGAACCGGACCGGACGGCAGCGGCAATCGCCCGGTTCCTTGCCGCGCATCCGCTCTAGCGGCGCGCGCACGAATTTCGCGGCTTTCGCGGCGAGGTGCGCTTGACGCCGCCTGTGGGGATGCGTAATAGACCGCCCACGCCGGGCGTGTCCCCGGCAGGTGCCCGCGCGGTGGTAGCTCAGTCGGTTAGAGTACCGGCCTGTCACGCCGGGGGTCGCGGGTTCGAGCCCCGTCCACCGCGCCACCTGCCAGGACACCGCCCGGCGTCGTATTTCCGGCGAAACGGAAGCCCATGCGCGGTGGTAGCTCAGTCGGTTAGAGTACCGGCCTGTCACGCCGGGGGTCGCGGGTTCGAGCCCCGTCCACCGCGCCATTTCACCTCAGGGACAACCGGGCTGCGATGCGCCATCACGGCTGCATCACATTCGGAAACGCGCATATGTCCTTCTTCGACCAGACCCCGCTTGTCTATTTCCTTCTGGCGGCCGCGACGCTTGGTCTCGCGCCGTTTGTCCCCGAGCCGCATATCGTGGAAAAGTTCAGGATGCTGGCCTCCGGCACCTTGGTGCGCCCGCTCGACTGGTTCGATCTCGCGCTGCATGCGGCACCATGGCTCGCGCTGATCATCAAGCTGGTGCGCATGGTGCAGGGCGGATCCTGACCCCAAAAGGCCTTGTTGCGCGGCGGATCGCCGGCAGGTCGGTGCCGATCGCGTGATTGGGGGTTCAGAATTCGCTTCCAAGATGGCATGTGTTGCGAAGACCGCGCTCCCCGGACTGCAAGGAGAAGACGATGCGCCCCCTCCGCCCGCTGCAAACCCTGTCCCTGTCTTTGATCATCGGGGTCGGGCTGGCGACCGGAAGCCTGGCTCAGGGCTATTCCCTTGGTGCGCCCGTGGACGATGGCCCGCTGGCCCAGCCGCCGATTCCCGAGGCGCCGCAAGTGCAACAGGCGCCGGTCGTGGCCCCCGACGATCAGGTGACAATCACGCAGCCGCCGATCGACTCGCTCGGCGAGCCGGTCGATCCCTCCGCCGGTGCCCCGTCCGCGGAAGCCAGCATGGGGGAACCGGTGGATGGTGGGGCCGGCGCGCCGCCGACGGATGGCTCGATGGGCCAGCCGACCGACACCAATCCTCTGGTCTTCAACGAATTCGGCGTCGCCGAGGAGAGCGTCGCGATTCCCGATACGCCCACGATCCCGACCGTGACCGCGACAGGCATCGTCAAGAGTTTCAACGAGACTTCGCTGAACCTGGTGATGTCGAACCGCACCGTCTACCGTCTGCCGGCGGATTTCGTCGATCCGGGGCTCAAGAACGGCTCCAAGGTCAAGATCGAATGGTATGCGGATGGCGCGAACCGGCGCGCCACCTCGGTGACGATCATCAAGTAGTCAGTGCGGGCATCAAGCAGTCACAGCGGCATCCGGTAGCGGATCAGCCCGTCCCAGGGTGCCAGCGTCTCGTAAAGCGCCCGGGCGCGGTCGTTGTCGATCTCGGTGTTCCAGCACAGGCGGCCGAGCCCGCGCGCCCGGCCGACCTCGGCCAGATCCTCCATCACCGCCCGACCCAGGCCGCGGCCGCGACAGTCGGGGTCGATGAAGAGGTCCTCGAGGTAAAGGTCATCCTTGAGAAGCCAGGTCGCGATCTGCGGATGCCAATGGGCAAAGCCCGCCACCCGCCCGTCGAGCAAGGCCAGGCGGCAATTGAGCCCATGGCCGGGGTCGAGAATCCGCGCCCAGGTCGCGTCGATCACGCCCTGGTCCAGCGACTCGACATAATGGTCGAGAAATCCCTGCCACAGCCGCCGCCAGTCGGCCTCGTCTTCCGGCTGCGCGTCGCGGAAGGTAACGGTCATGCCAGCGCCGCGAGGATGCGCGCCCAGGAGCGGATGCCCTTGTGGAAGCAGGCGAGGTCGTATTTCTCGTTCGGCGAATGGATCTGGTCGTCGTCCTTGGAGAAGCCGATCAGCATCGCGTCCATCCCGAGATAGGTCTTGAAATAGCCCGAGACCGGGATCGAGCCGCCTTCGCCGATGAAAGCCGCGGGCATTCCCCACTCGTCGCTCAGCGCCTTGCGGGCCAGTTCGAAGGCCGGATCGCTGACCGACATATGGCTGGCCGGGCTGCCGGTTGACTGGTCGAACTCGACCGAGCAATCGGCGGGCAGGTTGGAGCGGATATAGTCGAAGAAGGCGGTGCGGATCTTCGCCGGGTCCTGCTGGCCAACCAGACGGAAGCTTACCTTGGCATGGGCCTCGGCCGGCAGCACCGTCTTGAAGCCGGCGCCCGTATAACCGCCCCAGAGGCCGTTGATCTCGCAGGTCGGGCGCGACCACAGCATTTCGAGCGGCGTGCGGTCCTGCTCGCCCGCCGGCACCGACAGGCCCACATCGCCAAGGAAGGCGGCGTGGTCGAAGGCCAGACCCTGCCACTGGGCGCGGATATCCTCTGGCAGCTCGCTTACACCGTCGTAGAAGCCGGGCAGGGTGACGCGGCCGGTGTCGTCATGGAGGCCCGCAAGCAGCCGCGCCATGACCCGGAGCGGGTTGATCGCAAGCCCGCCATAGCCGCCCGAATGCAGGTCGCGGCTGGCGGCCCGGATGGTGAATTCGACCTTGGCCAGCCCGCGCAGCTGCGTGACGATGGCCGGCACCCGGTCGGCGAAAAGACCCGTGTCGCAGATCAGCGCGAGATCGGCGGTCAGCTCGGCCGCATTCTCTTTCAGGAACGGGATCAGCGAGGGCGATCCCGATTCCTCTTCGCCCTCAAGGAAGATCGTCAGGCGGCCGGGGAGGGTGCCGTGGACCGCCTTCCAGGCCCGGCAGGCCTCGATGAAGGTCATCAGCTGCCCCTTGTCGTCAGAAGCGCCGCGTGCGCGGATCACCTTGCCTGCGGGCGTATCTTCGATCTGCGGATCGAAGGGATCGCTGTGCCACAGCTCAAGCGGATCGACCGGCTGCACGTCGTAATGTCCGTAGAACAGCAGGTGCCGCCCGCCGCCATCTCCGCCATGACCCATGACCATCGGATGGCCCGGTGTCGGGCGCGCCGAGGCGTCAAAGCCGATCCCGCGCAGGTCCTCGACCAGCCAGTCGGCGGCCTTGGCGCAATCGCCGCGATAGGCCGGGTCGGTCGAGATCGACGGGATGCGCAGCAGGGCCTCCAGCCGGGCGACGGCCTCGGGCAGGTCGCGGTCGATGCGGGCGAGGACATCTTGCAGGCTCATGGGAACACTCTCGTGATTTCGGTCGCCGCGACCCTAGGCGCGGGCTGCAACCACTGTCCAGTGCCGGCGGGATCGCATATATGGGCGGCGACTCTGGCTTTGAGCCGCAGAACGGAGAGAACGGAATGACCGTCATTCGGGCGGGCCTGACCCTGGCCGCCGGCATCGTTTCCCTGGGGATTTCCGCCGCCGCGGCCCAGACCCTGACCGAAGCGGCGGTGGAGCCGCTGCTTTATCCCGTGGGTGAGGCCGAGGTGGAGATCCTGCCGAACAAGGCCCTGTCCGAGAAGGAAGCGGCAATTCTGTCGCAGGTTGGCGCGGCCCAGCCCTATTATGGCGCGATTGCCATCTCCCCCGACGAAGGTCTGATGTCCGAGGCGACCGTCGCCGCGGCGAACCACCACACGATCGAAGCTGCGAAGGTCGCCGCGCTGGCCGCCTGCAACGAGAAGCGCAAAGGCAAGGCGGATTGCGTGCTTGTCGGCCTGATCCGGCCCAAGGGCTGGACCGAACGCCCCTTCCAGCTGTCGTCGAGCGCGACCGAGGATTTTGACAAGACCTACAAGAAGATCCGTCGCGACAAGGCCTTTGCCATCTCACCGTCGACTGGAACCTGGGGCGTCGGCAAGGGCAAGGATGCGGCGGCCAAGGCGATCGAGGAATGCTCGAAGAAGCCGGCCCCTGTTGCCCCGACCGACTGTATTGTCGTAATTGCCGATTGACAGGATTGTCGGTTGACAGCCCGCGTCGATGCAGCGGCAAAATGACCGATGTCAGAGATGGGTTTTTGATCAGTATCAAGGAACCACGCCGCCTGCCGTGACAGCGAGAGAGGGCAGACCTGCCCCCCAGCGGAACTTGGAGACGCGAATGGACTACGATAAGGCCCTGGACTCAGCCCTCAAGCGGCTGCACGACGAAGGGCGCTATCGCACCTTCATCGACATCGAACGTCGCAAGGGCGCCTATCCGAATGCCGTCTGGCGCCGTCCAGACGGGACGGAGAAGGACATCGTCGTCTGGTGCGGCAACGATTACCTGGGCATGGGTCAGCATCCGGCGGTGCTGTCGGCCATGCACGAGGCGCTGGATGCGACCGGCGCAGGGTCGGGCGGCACGCGCAACATCTCGGGCACGACGGTCTATCACAAGCGGCTCGAGGCCGAGTTGGCCGACCTCCACGGCAAGGAAGCGGCGCTGGTCTTCACCTCGGCCTATATCGCGAACGACGCGACGCTTTCGACCCTGGCCACGCTGTTCCCCGGGCTGGTGATCGTGTCGGACGCGTTGAACCATGCCTCGATGATCGAAGGCATCCGCCGCAGCCGGGCCGAGAAGCACATCTTCAAGCATAATGACGTGGCCGACCTGCGCCGCATCCTTGAAGGGATCGAGAAGGGCCGTCCGATCGTGATCGCCTTCGAATCGATCTATTCGATGGATGGCGATGTCGGCTCGATCCGCGAGATCTGCGATCTGGCGGCCGAGTTCGGCGCGCTGACCTATCTCGACGAGGTTCACGCCGTCGGCATGTACGGCCCCCGCGGCGCCGGCATCGCCGAGCGCGAAGGCCTGATGGACCGGATCGACATCTTCAACGGCACGCTGGCCAAGGCCTATGGCGTGATGGGCGGTTATATCGCCGCTTCGGCGAAAATGGTCGACGCCATCCGCAGCTATGCGCCGGGCTTCATCTTCACGACTTCGCTGCCGCCCGCCGTAGCGGCAGGTGCTGCTGCATCGGTCCGTCACCTCAAGACGGACCAGTCGCTGCGCGACGCCCAGCAATTGAACGCGCGCATCCTGAAGATGCGGCTTCGGGGCCTTGGCCTGCCGATCATCGACCATGGCACCCATATCGTCCCGGTCCATGTCGGCAACCCGGTCCACTGCAAAATGCTGTCGGATATGTTGTTGGAAAATTTCGGGATTTACGTCCAGCCCATCAACTTCCCGACGGTGCCCCGCGGCACCGAACGGCTGCGCTTCACGCCGTCGCCGGTGCATGATGCGCGCCACATCGACCACCTCGTGAAGGCCATGGACAATCTCTGGTCACATTGTGCGCTGAATCGCGCCGAGGCCTCTGCCTGATACGCTCTGCAAGTGCAAAGCGACTTGTCCTGTGGTAGCGTTTGGTCAATAGGACGTGATGCGAGTCGGCAAAGACACGACTCGCCCGTACGGTGGGGCAGAAGGGCAGAGGCGCATGATCGGGCGGAGGTCCAATCCTTCGACGCCAGTGGAAGACAAACCCAAAGGGTTTGACGACTTCGAGGTGCGGCTGGGCGACGTTATGCGCGGCGAACGTGCTACGCTCGGACGGTCGCTGCTGGATGTTCAGCGGGAATTGAAGATCAAGGCGACCTATATCGCCGCGATTGAGAATTGCGATGTCTCGGCCTTTGAGAGCCAGGGCTTCATCGCCGGCTACATCCGCTCCTATGCGCGTTATCTCGGCCTCGATCCCGAATGGGCCTATGCGAAATTCTGCACCGAGGCCGGTTTCGCGCCGGCCCAGTCCTTTGGCGGGCCAAGCAGCAGTCGCGTCGCCAAGGCCACGCCGGCAGCGCGTTCGACTGCGGGGATCCGCGATCCCTTCGTCGAACCCGGCACGCCCTTCATCCCGCGGGGGCAGAGCGTCCTGTCGCGGATCGAACCTGGCGCAGTTGGCTCCATCATGGTCCTCGTCGGCCTGATCGGCGCACTTGGCTATGGCGGATGGTCGGTGCTTCAGGAAGTGCAGCGCGTCCAGCTTGCCCCGGTTGAGCAGGCGCCGGTCGTGGTGGCCGAGGTTGACCCGCTTGGTAATGTGAAGGGCGATGCGCCCTTGGTGCGCTCGGCCCCGCCGGCAGACACCACCGTTGCTTCGGCCGACCCCGCAAACGATCCGGTTGCGGCGACGCAGGGCTATGACCGGCTTTATCGGCCGCAGGCGCTGGACGTGCCGGTGCTGGTTTCCCGTGATGGCCCGATCGCTTCGATCAACCCCCGTGCCGGGGAAACCGGCCCCGAGCTCGGCTCGGCGGTGGATCAGGCCTTGGCCGCGGCGGGTGTGACGGACGGCGCGGCCGGCGACACTCCGCAGGTCGTGGCCGATGCGGCGCCGGCGGTGGAACTGATTGCAGCGCGCCCATCCTGGGTGCGGGTCCAGTCGGCCGATGGTACAGTGCTTTTCGAAAAGGTGCTCGACGCTGGCGAACGCTATGTCGTGCCGCAGATGGAACAGGCCGCCGTGCTGCGCGCAGGGAACTCCGGCTCGGTCTATTTCGCGGTCAACGGCAAGACCTATGGTCCGGCCGCACCGGGTGCTCAGGTCGTCAAGAATGTCGCGCTGTCGCCCGAGGCTCTGACGCAAAGGTATCAACTCGCCGACCTGAATGGCGATCCCGATCTGGCGGCTGCCGTCGCTGTAGCGGACGCATCGATGGCGCCCGAGGTTCCGGGTGCAACCGGGCAGGCTGCCCCTGCCGAGTAGTCAGACTGCTTGTCCGGAGCTTGGCGTGGACGTCGTGGTGGGACTGACGGCGGTAGGGTGGACAGTGGAGACGGGATGGATCTGACCCATTGGGTTTGGCTGTGTGTCGGCGCCTATGCCTTACATATGTTGGAAGAATTCATGCTCGACTGGCGCAACTGGGCCCGCGCCGTCATTGGTCTTCCGGTCGAATGGGCGGATTTCTTCGTCACCAACAGCATCGTCGTTGTCCTTGGCCTGGTCGCGGCAAACCTGGTGACGGCCCTGCCGGTCGTTGCGCTGGCATTTCCGGCCCTAATGGTCATCAACGCGCTGGTGTTTCACGTCTTTCCGGTCATCCGGACCAAAGGCCGCTATTCGCCCGGCGTGTTCACCGCTGTCGTGCTGTTCCTGCCCGTCGCATGGTTCACCTTCGGCGCCTCAAGGCAGGCGGGTGTGCTTGCCATCTCCACCGGGATCGGCGCCTTCGTGATCGGGGCGCTTCTCATGGCCATGCCGATTGTGCTTCTGCACATCAAGTCTCGGCCGTACTTCCGTCAGGACAGGCCCTGATCCTTTTGTCTCTGCTGCGTTGCGGCCAGCGCCGGCTGAGAGTATCTAGGGACCGATGCCCGTCACCAAGGCTTGCCCTCCATGTCGCACAATCCCGTCCGCCCCTGGCGCAACATCGACCGGCGCAAGTCGCGCCAGATCCGCGTTGGCAAGGTGCTTGTGGGGGGCGATGCGCCGATCTCGGTTCAGACCATGACCAACACCATCACCAGCGACGCCAAGGCGACGATCGAGCAGGTGATGCGCTGCGCCGTGGCGGGGGCGGACATCGTCCGGGTCTCGACACCTGACCAGGAGAGCACCCGCGCCCTGAAGGAAATCGTGGCGGAAAGCCCGGTGCCGATCGTCGCGGACATCCATTTCCACTACAAGCGCGCCATCGAGGCGGCCGAGGCGGGGGCCGCCTGCCTGCGCATCAACCCAGGCAACATTGGTGACGCGGCCCGCGTGCGCGAGGTCATCAAGGCGGCCAAGGACCACGGCAGTTCGATCCGCATCGGCGTGAATGCCGGCAGCCTCGAAAAGCATCTGCTCGACAAGTATGGCGAGCCCTGTCCCGAAGCGATGGTCGAAAGCGGCCTAGACCATATCAAGATCCTGCAGGACAACGATTTTCACGAGTTCAAGATCAGCGTGAAGGCCTCGGACGTGTTCCTGGCAGCCGCCGCCTACCAGCAACTCGCCGACGCCACCGATGCCCCGATCCATCTCGGCATCACCGAGGCCGGGGGGCTCGTCTCGGGCACGGTGAAATCGGCGATCGGGCTCGGCAACCTTCTGTGGATGGGGATTGGCGATACAATCCGCGTGTCACTGTCCGCCGATCCGGTGGAAGAGGTGAAGGTCGGCTACGAAATCCTGAAGTCACTAGGCCTGCGCCACCGCGGTGTGACGATCATCTCCTGCCCGTCCTGCGCCCGGCAGGGTTTCGACGTGATCAAGACAGTGGCGGCGCTGGAAGAGCGGCTGGCCCATGTCACCACCTCGATGAGCCTGTCGATCATCGGCTGCGTGGTGAACGGCCCAGGCGAAGCGCTGATGACCGACATCGGTTTCACCGGTGGCGGGGCGGGGTCCGGCATGGTCTATCTGGCCGGCCGGCAAAGCCACAAGCTGGGCAACGACAAGATGATCGACCATATCGTCGAACTGGTCGAGGCAAAGGCTGCTGAAATCGAAGCAGCCCAGGCCCGCGCGGAAGCGGCGGAATAGAGCAGGTCGTTCACAGTTTGGCGTGGTTGTGGTAGCGTCACTGGCGTTGGGTCAGCTGGCTGATGGCTGTCATGTTGCGTTGTGCCGTTCCCATTGGTCTTTTGCTTGCAGCGACCGCGCCCGCGACGGTTCGCGCGGAGATTACCTTCGCAATCGACAATGACCTTAGCCTTGGCTTCTGTGTCAACTGCGGGGCAGACGGATGGGAACAGGCGGTCCAGTTCTGCAAGGATGCTGGCGGACCTGCCTGCCAGATCCCACTGACCTGTCCGCGCGGCTGGGCTGCAATTGCCAGCTCATCCAATGATTGGTCCGAGGCCCTGGCCATTTCGTGCGGCATGAGAACCGAGGCTCTGGCGCGGCTCGCGTCGATCACGGCCTGCATGACCAAGCTGAACGGGTATTGCGCAACGACACAGACCGTCAGCCCCAATGGCAAGATCACCAAATTCACGGAGCCTGGTCCACTCTTCACGACCTATATTGCGCAGGCGGCGCTCGGGCTGTCCGGCTATGACGTGGGGACGCCAGATGGCGAGATGGGGCCGAAAACACGCGCCGCGCTTCATGCGTTCCAGGACGACATCGGGCTTGAGAAGACTGACGACATCTCTCCTCAAACGGCCTGGAGGACCATTATGGCCTTCGGTGGCCGGCAAAAACTCTGGGACATCATCGCGACAGAGGTTGTTGCCCCGAATGTTGAGGCGCTTGGCAATCAGCTCTACATCTCGGCGCCGAAAGCCAAGCCGCCCGAGCCGTTTGGCGCTGAACTGGCTGGCTATGAAGACGATGTCCGTCGAAACGCGCTTGCGCTTTATCTGCGCGGCCATGATCACCCCTGCAGCATTCCTGCGATCAGCGCGACGGCCCCTTTCGAGAATGACACCGTCTATTGGAATGTGGACTGCAAGGAAGCGGAGTATGACCTCTTCTTGCAGCCGGATGGCTCGAGCGTCATAAACGCCACTCCAAAATGAATCTGAGACGTTTTTTGAAGCAATTATAAGGTTTTATGGGGAAATGCTAATATGAATCCTTCGCTCGACTTCGCCACGGGCCAGGCATAGGTCCTGTTGGCATGGGGCAGGAACAAGGCCATGTTTCCCCAAGCTGCACCGAAGTCGGCAAAGGAATAGCGGCGATGAGGCAACGCGCAGGACGGCTTCAGCCCTTGCGCTGTTGCGCCACGATCTGGCGCATTCCGTCGAGCGGAACGTAGCCGCGCAGCATCGTGTTATCGACGACGAAGGTCGGCGTCCCCGAGATCTGCAGCGCCTCGCCAAGGGCGTGGTTGGCGGCGATGATCGCCGTCACCTCGTCGCTGTCCATCTTGGCCAGGATCACATCACTGTCGAGGCCAAGCTGGTCCGCCAGCTTGCCTAGGTTCTCGGGCGTCGGATCGCCGCGCAGGGTGATCAGCGCATCGTGGGCCTTTTCATAGGCTGCGTCGCCGGCCGTAAGCCGCACCGCGATGGCGAAGCGCGCCGAGGTGATGGAGGCTTCGCCGAGGATCGGGAACTCCTTGACGACGAAGCGGATATTGCCGTCCGACCGGACCAGCTCCGAAACCTCGTCATAGGCCTTGCGGCAATAGCCGCAGCGGTAATCGGTGAATTCGACCACGGTGATGTCGCCGTCCGGGTTTCCGCCCACCCAGCTGTTCGGGTCGCTGAAGATGTCGGCCGAATGGTTCTGGACCAGTTGCTGGTCGTTCGCGGCCTCGGCCTTCTGCTGGCGGTCCTGAAGCTCGTTCATCACCTCGACCAGCACTTCGGGGTTCTGCAGCAGATAGGCCCGCACCTCTTGCCCGAAAGCGGCGCGTTCGGCGTCGGTCATCTGGGACAGGTCGGTCGCCAGGGCCGGCGCCGCGAAGGCAAGGGTTGCCGCAAGGGCGGGGATCAGCCGCCGGGCGGCGCGGGTCGCGGGCATCATGGGCTCCATCTGCTCGGCCGCATGATGTGTGGGGCGGCCCTTTTTCGCGCGCAAGCTTACCGGCGAGCGGGCGGGAAAGACAAGGCGAAGGGCGGGCTTTCGCCGCAACGTGATCGCCACGGTTGTCCTGCCGCCGATGGACAATGAGGCAGCCTGCCCGGTAGTCTGTCGCAAAAAAGAGGGCAGGGCGGATGCGGGCATTCCTGGCAGCGGTGATGGTGGTCCTGTTCGCGGGTCTCGCGGCGTCGGCGGACGAGTTGTCGGCGCTGGCGCGTCTGGACCCAGTGCGCACCTCGATCGAGGCTTCGGGTGGCGGGCTGACGGTGAAGCTTGGTCTCAGCCAGCCGGTGCCGTGGCGGGTGCGCCTGCTCGACTCCCCGCCGCGCCTTGTGCTCGACACGCGCGAAGTCGACTGGAGCGGGATCGCCACGGTCGAACGCCCGGGTAGCGGCCTGTCCGACCTGCGGGCGGGGACCGTCCGTGCCGGTTGGTCGCGGCTGGTGCTGGAACTGGGCGGGCCGATGACGGTGACCAGCGCGGAAATGGAGACGGGCGATGGCCGGGCGCTGCTGGCGATCCGTCTCGACCCCGCCACGGCAGAGGCGTTTGCCGCCAAATCCAGCCTGCCCGAGCCGCCGGAATGGGCCTTGCCCAAGCCGGCCGATCTGCCCAAGGCCCTGCCGCGCGGCACAGGGCCACTCGTCGTCGTTCTCGACCCCGGCCATGGCGGCATCGACCCCGGCGCCGAGCGGGACAAGACCTTCGAGAAGGACATCGTCCTGACTTTCGCCCGCGAGCTGAAGGAAGCGTTGCTGCGGGCGGGTGGCTTCACCGTGGTCATGACCCGGGACGAAGACGTGTTCGTGCCACTCGAGACCCGCATCTCGATCGCCAATGCCGCGGCCGCCGATGCCTTCATCGCCATCCACGCCGACGCTCTGGCCGAGGGTGAGGCGGTCGGCGCCACCATCTACACGCTGTCAGCTGAGGCGAGCGACCGCGCCGCGGCTACCCTGGCCGAGCGCCACGACCGCGACGAGCTTCTCTCAGGCGTCGACCTGACCGATCAGGATGACATGGTGGCGACGGTCCTGATGGATCTTGCGCGGACCGAGACGCGCCCGCGAACCGAGGCGCTGGCGGTGGACATGCGCGACGCCATCCTTGGCGCCGGATTGAAGATGCACCGGGTTCCGCTGCAGTCTGCTGGCTTTTCGGTCTTGAAGCTGCCCGATATCCCCTCGGTCCTGCTCGAGATCGGCTTTCTGTCGAGCGCCCGCGACCATGCGCGCATGACCGATCCGGAATGGCGGGGCCAACTGGCCAAGGCAATCGTGAGCGGCTTACAGACTTGGGCGAAAGAGGATGCGGCCCGCGCCCAGATTCCGCGGGACTAGGGCGGCTCACGCTCAGTTCATCCCATCGGGTTTTGACCTTTCCCGGCATTCCCCTGTATAGGGGGGCATCCTTTCGGGAGTCGCTTTTGCTCAGGTTCATCGGTTCCTTCTTCGGGGCCATCTTCACGATGGTCACGCTCGGCCTGTTCTTCGTCGCGCTCATCGTGGGCGGCGTCTTCTACATGTACAGCCGCGATCTGCCCGACAGCGCCAGCCTGGCGAATTATGCGCCGAAGACCATGAGCCGGATCTATTCCGGCGAGGGCGAGATCATCGACGAATTCGCCGATGAACGCCGCCTGTTCACGCCGATCGAGGACATTCCCGATCTGGTGAAGGACGCCTTCATCAGCGCCGAGGACAAGAACTTCTACCACCACAAGGGCTACGACGTGACGTCGATGGCAGGCGCTCTGCGCGATGCTATCGTGTCGCGGGGCGAGAATACGCGCGGAGCCTCGACCATTACCCAGCAGGTGATGAAGAACTTCCTGCTTGGCGGCGAGCGGACGGGCGAGCGCAAGATCAAGGAGATCATCCTTGCCTCGAACATCGAAAAGACGCTGTCCAAGGACAAGATCCTTGAACTTTACCTCAACGAGATCTTCCTCGGCCAGAACTCCTACGGCGTCACCGCCGCGGCCCAGACCTATTTCAACAAGCCGCTGACGGAGCTGACCGCCGGCGAGGTGGCCTATCTTGCCGCCCTGCCGAAGAAGCCCGCGGAGCTTCACCCGGTGCGCAACTATCAGGACGCGGTCGACCGGCGGAACTATGTTCTCGGCCAGATGCTGGAGAATGGCTATATCGACCAGGCGACCTACGAAACCGCCAAGGCCGAGCCGCTGAAGACCGTGCAGAGCGGTGACTTCCCCGCCTTCCGTTCAACCCTGCCGCCGCGCAGCTACTTCACCGATGAAATCCGCCGCCAGCTGTCGGGCAGCTTCGGCGAAGACCAGTTCTTCGCGGGCGGCCTGACCATCCGTGCGACCGTGGACCCCGAACTGCAGGAGCGGGCGGCCTTCGCCTTGCGGCAGGGGCTCGAGAAATATGACCGTGGGCTCGGTGTCTGGCGCGGGACCCGCAAGACGATCCCCCAGGGGGATCTGGGCGCCGACGACTGGCGCATCGCCCTGTCCAAGGTGGAAGTGCCCCGCGACATCACCGGTTGGTATCCAGCGGTCGTGCTATCGACCGAGGGCGGCGTGGCGACCATCGGGGTCGAGGGCTTTGATGGCACGCAGGAGATACCCGCCGAAGACGTGACCTGGGCCCGCAAGCGCGAGGCGGAGGGCAAGCTTGGCCCCAAGGCCAAGGTGCCGGGCGATCTGGTCGATGTCGGCGACGTGGTTCTGGTGACGCGGCTGACGGCCGATGACGGCAGCGTCAAGCGCTGGTCCCTGCGGCAGGTGCCCGAGATCCAGGGCGCCTTCATGGCCATGGACGTCAACACCGGCCGCGTCATCGCCATGCAGGGCGGCTTCAGCTACCAGTCCTCGGTCTTCAACCGCGCCACTCAGGCACAGCGGCAGCCGGGGTCGAGCTTCAAGCCCTTCGTCTATGCCGCGGCGCTCGACTCGGGCTTTACGCCCGCCACCATCGTCATCGACGCGCCGATCGAGGTGAACACGCCCGAGGGGCTGTGGAAGCCCAAGAACGCCTCGAACAAGTTCTATGGTCCCGCGCCGATGCGGGTCGGGATCGAGCAGAGCCGGAACCTGATGACCGTCCGGATCGCGCAGGCGATCGGGATGGAGACGGTCGCGAAATATGCCGAGCTGTTCGGCGTCTACAACCCGATGAGTCCCTTCCTGGCGAACGCCCTTGGCGCGCAGGAGACGACGCTGTTCAAGATGGTCGCCGCCTACGCCATGTTCGCCAACGGCGGCGAGCGGGTGGAACCGACGCTGGTCGACCGGGTGCAGGACCGCTACGGCCGCACCATCTACCGCCACGACGACCGCAAATGCGAGGATTGCCAGCTGGCGAGCCTCGATGCCGGCGATGCACCGGCGATCATCGCCGACCGCGAGCGGGTGATGGACCCGATCACCGCCTACGAACTGACCTCGATGATGCAGGGCGTCATCCAGCGCGGCACCGGTCGTGGCATCCACCTGCCGGTCCCGATCGCTGGCAAGACCGGCACCACCAACGATGCCAAGGACGTGTGGTTCATCGGCTTCAGCTCGAACCTCGTGGCCGGCTGCTACATCGGCTATGACCAGCCGCGCAGCCTTGGCGGCGCCTCGGGCGGCGGCACCTGCGCGCCGGTGTTCCAGACCTTCATGGAAGAGGCGGTCAAGAAATACGGGGGCACCGAGTTCAAGGTGCCGCCCGGCGGCTATTTCGTGAAGGTCGACCGCTATTCTGGTGCGCGGCTGCCCGACGATGCGACCGGCCCGAACGTCCAGGCCGAATACTTCCGCGAGGGCCAGCAGGACACCGCCTTTGCCCAGGCCGTGGTCGACGGCGGCTTCGCCATGGGCTCGAACCTGCCGCTCTTCTCGGCGGGCGAGACGGATGGATCAGAGGACGGCGGTTCGGCCGTGACCACCTCGACCGGCGAGCGGGCCGTGATCCCCAAGAAGGCCGATTTTGGCACGCTGAGCTCGGGCGGCCTTTACTGACAGGCGAGGCAGGGCAGGGGCAGCGGGCCTTGCCCCGCGACCTCTGAACCGCTATCTCCGCCCCGACCTTCGAAGGATGCAGAACCGATGCGCGCCGAAACCCAGAACAACGTCGAAGCGATCAAGAAGTCGCTGACGCTGCTTGCCCAGAGGATGGACTGGGAAACCGCCCCGCACCGGCTGGAAGAATTCAACGCCATGATCGAAGACGGCGACCTCTGGTCGGACCCCGCCCGCGCGCAGAAGCTGATGCGTGAGCGGCAGGCGCTTCTGGACCAGGTCTCGACCTATCGCCTGATCGAGAGCGGGCTGAAGGACAATGTCGAACTCATCGAACTGGGCGAGGCCGAGGGCGATACCGAGATCGTCACCGAGGCCGAGGGCGCGCTCAAGAAGCTGGTCGAACTCGCCTCTGCCAAGGAGGTCGAGGCGCTGCTGAACGGCGAGGCCGACGGCAACGACACCTACCTCGAAATCAACGCCGGGGCCGGCGGCACCGAAAGCTGCGACTGGGCCAACATGCTGGCGCGGATGTATGTCCGTTGGGCCGAGAAGAAGGGCTACACGGTCGAGCTTCAGTCGGAAAGTCCGGGCGAAGAAGCGGGGATCAAGTCGGCCGCCTACAAGATCTCCGGGCCGAACGCCTATGGCTGGCTAAAGTCGGAATCGGGCGTCCATCGTCTTGTGCGCATCTCGCCCTATGACTCGGCGGCGCGGCGGCATACCTCGTTCTCGTCGGTCTGGGTCTATCCGGTGGTCGACGACAATATCGAGATCGAGATTCCGGCCTCCGACATCCGCATCGACACCTACCGGTCCTCGGGCGCGGGCGGCCAGCACGTCAACACCACCGACTCTGCCGTGCGGATCACCCACCTTCCGACCAACATCGTCGTCACCAGCTCGATGAAGTCGCAGCACCAGAACCGCGAGATCGCGATGAACGCGCTGAAATCGCGGCTCTACGAGCTGGAACTGCGCAAGCGGACCGAGGCGATCAACGCGGCCCACGAGGCCAAGGGCGATGCCGGCTGGGGCAACCAGATCCGGTCCTACGTTCTTCAACCCTACCAGATGGTGAAGGATTTGCGCACCGGGGTCGAGACCTCGGACACCCAAGGCGTGCTCGACGGTGATCTGGATCAGTTCATGGCCGCGACGCTGGCGATGGACGTCGCCGGAAAGAGCCGCGCCGAGGCCAACGCCGAGGACTAGGGCCGCAGGGGCTCAGGCAAATTCCTTCGAAGGAATTTGCCAAAAGTCTTCGAAGACTTTTGGTCCGTGCCCCGCCGCGCCTCAGACCACCCGACAGGGTTTGAACTTCAGCGACCGCGCGGTGATCTTCTCGGTCTTGATCGCCCGGTAGAGGCGGTCGGAGACGAAGATGCGGTCAATCAGGGTTGGATCGACCCACAGATCGGGACCCTCGGCAGCGGATGCGCGCACCGCGATAACATCGTCACCTCGCATCGCCGGGTCTGGCCACCAAGCTTTTCCGTTCCTGGCTATCTCCACATTCTCAGACGCCTCCGGCACGAACTCGGTCTTCTGCGCGACGATGTGCAGGATCCAGAACCGCCCCGGCCGCTGCCGCTGCTGGTCATATTCGAAGACCGGCACCTCGATCAGTTGCGTCGGACCGAGATCAAAACCCTGCAGGAGATCGTGAAAGCGCTCGGAGATGACGATGATGCCACCTCCGACCTTGAAGAGGTCATGCAGGCTGGACTTCAACTTTTCCGGGTATCCCGTCTTGTCGAAAAACAGATAGTCCGGCGCCTGCTCGCGAGTCACAGGAACGCGCGCATCGTAGAGATTGATGTAATCCATAGGCTGTCCGCTATAGCGCGGATCGAGCTTTGTCATGTTGACCGGCTTCGTCTCGAAATCCGTCGCCCAGATCTTCGGCAATCCACTCGTCACCGCACAACCTCCCGGCTTCACCAGTCCGACCCTAACGCAACCCGGACGCGCGTTACAAGCGCAGGTTGCGGTCCCCGTAAATGCAAAATCCAATATATGGAATTGATTGCTCTTCCCTCCTTCCGTTAGCGTAACCAACGAGGAGTAGGAGGATCGCGATGACCGAGGAGGGTCTCGCCGGCCCGCCAGCGGTGCCGGAGGTGAATACGGTCACATTTGCCGACCTGCGCGCCTGCCTTGCCGCAGGCTGGCGCGACTTCACCCGTGCGCCGCTTTACGGACTGTTCTTCGCGGCCGTCTATGTCGCGGGCGGCTGGCTGATCCTCTGGGCGGTCACGGCCAAGGGCCAGATCTGGTGGACGCTGCCCGCCTCGGCCGGGTTCCCGATCCTCATGCCGTTCCTCGCCTGTGGCCTTTACGAGGTCAGCCGGCGGCTGGAGGTGGGTGAGCCGCTCGACTGGAGGGGCGTCCTTGGCGTGATCTTCCGCCAGAAGGACCGGCAGATCCCGTCGATGGCGGCGGTGATCGTGGTGTTCTTCCTGTTCTGGAACTTTCTTGCCCACATGATCTTTGCGCTCTTCATGGGCCTCAGCGTGATGACCAACGTCACCTCGTCCTTCGAGGTGTTCCTGACGCCGAACGGGCTGATGTTCCTGACCGTCGGCACGCTGGTCGGCGCGGTGTTCGCCACGCTCCTGTTCTCGCTGACCGTGGTCAGCCTGCCGCTGCTTCTGGACCGCGAGGTCGATTTCGTCACCGCGATGCTGACGAGCCTCGCCTGTGTGCGCGAGAATCCGGTGGTGATGCTCGGCTGGGGTGTCATCATTTCCGCCCTGCTGTTCCTGGGAATGCTGCCGGGTTTCCTCGGCCTGTTCCTTGTCCTGCCGGTGCTGGGTCACGCGACCTGGCACCTCTACCGAAAGGCATTGAGCTAGACAGATGCGCCCGAAGGCGGCCGGGACGAGAGGGGCCGCCGCCGGGCAAGAATCCAAAAAGGGAGACGAGATGACCACAGCCACCATGACCGATACCCAGGCCCCTGCCGAGCCGACCGTGCGGACGATCAGCATCGCCGATATCGACGCGGCCCTTGCGGCCGGGGGGCGCGATTTCCGCCGGGCGCCGTTCTATGGCCTGTTCTTCAGCGCGGTCTATGTCCTGGCCGGCATCGCTCTCTGGGTGCTGTTCACGCTAAAGGGGCAGGTCTGGTGGATCATTCCCTTCGCCGGGGGGTTCCCGCTGGTCGCACCCTTCGCCGCTGTTGGGCTTTACGAGGTCAGCCGCCGGCTGGAAAAGGGGGAACCCCTGCGGTTCGGCTCGATCCTGGGGGTGATCTGGGGACAGCGACAGGGGCAACTGCCCTTCATGATCGTCGTCATCTTCTTCGTATTCATGGCCTGGATCCTGCTGGCTTACGGCCTGTTCGCGGCCTTCTTCGGCACCATGACCATGGGCGACCTGTCGGAGCCGCTCGATTTCATCGGCTCCCTCCGCGGCATCGCCATGTTTGCCGTGGGCAGCATGCTGGGCGGCCTGCTGGCTGGGGTCCTGTTCGCGCTGACCGTCATCAGCATGCCGATGCTTCTGGATCGCGACGTCGACTTCGTCACCGCGATGCGGACCAGCATCGCCGTCTGCCTGGCCAATCCGCGGGTGATGGCAAGCTGGGCCGGTCTGATCGCCAGCTTCCTGCTGGTAGGCATGGTGCCGGCCTTCCTCGGCCTCTTCATCGCGCTGCCGGTGCTGGGCCATGCCAGCTGGCACCTGTATCGCCGGGCGGTGGGCTGAACCCGGAAAGGACAAAGGCGCGGGCCAAACCCGCGCCGCGTCTGCACGACAGCTTCACGACCAGTGAGTTGATGCAATGAAAAACGGGGCGCCAGGCGCCCCGTTTTGACTTCTTGCGTCCCTGGATCAGACGGCGTCGGGCTTTGCCGTGGCCGTGCTCGCGGCCGAAGCGGCCGGCGCCGGTGCTGCAAGGGCAGGGCGCCCGTTTTGCAACGGATCGTCCTGACGCTGGACCGAGCCTTCGAAATGCGCGCCGCTTTCGATGGCGATGGTCTTGTGGATGATGTCGCCTTCAACACGCGCGGTCGAGGTCAGGCGGACTTTGAGGCCGCGGACGCGGCCGATCACCCGGCCGTTGACCACGATATCATCGGCGACGATCTCGCCGCGGATGGTTGCGCTTTCGCCGACGGTCAGCAGATGGGCGCGGATGTCGCCCTCGACCGTGCCTTCGATCTGGATGTCGCCGGTGGTCTTGAGGTTGCCGACAACCGTCAGGTCCGAGGAAAGGACCGAGGCACCGGGCTTGGCCTTGCCGGCGGGGGAGGTGAAATCCATTGAACTTTTCGCTGCAGTCTCTGGCGCCTTCGGGCGCTCCGGTTCTGAACCGGACTTGGGCCCGGGTTCGTTGATTCGGCTCTTAGAAAACATTTCGCGCTGCCTTTAGGAACGTCATCGGGTTTTTGGCGGTTCCATCGACCCGGACTTCGTAGTGGAGATGCGTGCCGGTCGACCGGCCCGTACTGCCCATATCACCGATCCGGTCTCCGCGCGATACCTTGTCGCCGACACTCACACGAATTCGCGACAGGTGGCCGTAGCGAGTCTCGAGTCCGAAGTCGTGGCGGATGCGGACCAACTGGCCATACCCGCTTTCCCAGCCGGCATAGACGACGACGCCATCGGCGGTCGAATAGACGGGCGAGCCATAGGCGCCAGCCAGATCGACGCCCTCATGGATCCGGTGACCACGGCCCATCGGGTCGTCACGCCCACCGAAACCCGAGGTGTAGCGGAAGCTGGTCTTGAGCGGGATCGCCACCGGAATCTTGCCCGAGGCGATGCGATACATGTTCATGCGGTCCAGCGCTGTCAGAATGCCGTTGGCCCTCGCTTCCTCGGAAGATCCAAGGCCGGACGGATCGCTTTTGGTCGACAGCGAAATTGGGGTCAGGGGGCCGCCTTGGCCGGAATAGCCGCGGCGCACCTGGGCCAGGACCGAATCCGGGTTCAGCCCAACCGAGCGGAACATCTTGTCGAGCGGTTCCATCGAGACGGTCACCGCCTGCTCGAGCTGGTCGAAGATCGCGTCGTTACGCTCTTCCATCAACTTGAGGTCCATCTCGGATGCCGCCGCCTGATCCCGGGCCTGCGCCGTTGCGACCGCCATCTGGTCGCGTTCCGAGGCGGTATCGGTCAGGGCATCCGTCAGCACGGCGAGTGTCGCCTGCATGTCCTGCTGGCGGCTGTCATCAGTCTGGACCGATCCGCTTTCCGCCTGAAGCTGGGCCGAAACCTCGACCAGCTGGCTGCGCGCCTCGTCCCGTTCCTTGATGGTGCGGCGCAGGGTCTTCTGGATCACGTCGATCCCGGTCTCAAGCTCGCGCCGACGGTCTTCCGAGGCCAGAAGCCGCGCCTGCATCTGCGAGACCTGATCGAGCGCCAGATTGAAGCGGGCCTGCGCGCTTTGCGCTTCGACCGAACGGGCGTCGCGGTCGCTCGACATGGCGACCAGACGGTCTTCGAACATCTGGTTGGCCAGCCGCGCCTGCTCGCGCGCGGTTCCGGCCGAGATCATGCCCAGGAACAGGATCGCCGAGGCAATGATTGCCCAGGCGACAAACAGGCTGGACCCGACCAATGCGACAAGCTGCGTCGCCGGTCGCAGGCGGATATAGCGCGTGTCGGTATCCGATTTCAGGAAGAGTCGCTGTTCTGGCAGCCAGCGCTCGAGCACAGAATTCACTTTATGCGAGAGTTGCCCCGTCACGTCCCCGTCCCGTCCAATGTCCCCAAGGTAGCAAGGCGTTGGCCGCCTTTATACCGGCGCGACATTCCCCAAGCGCCCGGATGACCGTGGGCTAGCAGAGGCCATGCGGGACCCGCAACGATTTTGCGCAGGTGATGCCGAAAAGCTGCGCATCAGCGTTGGAAATAGGCGACTTCCTGCCGATGCCTCTGCGTAAGGTTCAAACTTGCGTACACTTGGCGCTTGAAAATGCGGCGTCAGGTGTCTGCCGACTCGTCTGCAAGCGGCCAGTAGAAATCAGGCGGTAGCCCAGCCTCGGCGCGCTTTTCTTCGTTGAAGGGTGGTTTCAGCGCGCCGTGGAAATACTTGCGCACCAGCGCGTGGAAGGCGTCTTTCGGGTCCATGTCATGGCGGCCGCAGAGGAAGTTGAACCACTTGGAGCCATAGGCGACATGGCCCACTTCCTCGGCATAGATCACCTCCATTGCCTCGACCGCAGCGGTCTCGCCGGCCTTGCGGAAGATCTCGATCATGCCGGGCGTCACATCGAGCCCGCGCGCCTCGAGCACCATGGGCACGACGGCAAGGCGGCCGGGCAGGTCGTCCACAGTGTCTTCGGCCGCGCGCCACATGCCGGCATGGGCGGGCAGGGCGCCGTAATGGCTGCCCATCGCCTCGAGGCAGTCGCAGATCAGATTGAAATGCTTGGCTTCCTCGTCCGCCGCCTTGACCCAGTCGTCATAGAAGCCAAGCGGCATCGGGACATCCGCGAACCGCGCGACGATGTCCCAGTGCAGATCGACCGCGTTCAGCTCGATATGTGCAACGGCGTGGAGCAGTGCGATGCGCCCCGCTGGCGATCCCGGGCGCCGCCGCGGCACATCGCGCGGCGGCAAGAGTTCGGGCCGATCGGGCCGGGCCGGGCGCATCGGCGGTGTCGCCATGCCGATTGGCAGTGGCGTACCGGCGGCCCGGGCGGCGAACCAGGTCGCGGCATGACGCCGTCCGAGCGCCGTCTTGGTGCGGCCGTCGGAGGTGGTCAGCACCTCCACCGCCATTTCGGCAAGCGACTGCGTCACAGGGCCTTGACCGCGTCCAGAACCTCGTCCGCGTGACCCTTGACGCTGACCTTGGGCCAGACCCGCGCGATCTTGCCATCGCCGCCGATCAGGAAGGTCGTCCGCTCGATCCCCATATAGGTCCGGCCATACATGTTCTTCTCGACCCAGACGCCGTAATCCTCGCAGGTGCTGCCTTCCTCGTCCGAGGCGAGCACGATCTGCAGACCGTGCTTCTTGCAGAACTTGTCATGCGCCTTGACGCTGTCCTTCGAGATGCCGATCACCGTCGCCCCTGCCGCCTGGAAGTCGGCCAGGCGGGCCGAGAAATCCTGCGCTTCAAGGGTGCAGCCGGGCGTGTCGTCCTTGGGGTAGAAATAGAGCACCACCTTGCCGGGCCGCAGAGTTGACAGGGTGATGGCCGCGCCACCATCGCGCGGAAGAGTGAAGTCGGGCGCAATATCGCCGATTGCAGGCATGGAACGCTCCTTCAGGGCAAAAGGTTACAACCTTTTGTGTTTTAGTTGCCGCCGGGCAAAGATAAAGGCAAGCCCGGCCATCGACCGAAGGTAAAGGGCATCGGGCGGGGCGCCGGGTCCGGGGAGCGGAAAGATACAGGACGAAGAGGAAAAGCCGGTCAGCACCCGACCCCGGCGGCTGGTCACGCATCGCCGCCATGGCGGGGTGCGCTGGACGCTTGCCACCATCTTCTTCGGGATGATCGGCTTCTTCGCCGTTCTTGGGCTGACAGGCAGGCCGTTGCATGTTCCGGTCTGGATCGTCGCCGAGGCCGAAAGCCGCATCAACAAGGCGCTTGAGGGTGGTCTCGCGCCCGGAGTGCGGGTTGCGGTCGGCGGGGTCATCCTGCGGGTGGACCGGGACTGGACGCCGCGCCTGGCGCTCGACGACCTGCGCCTGCTGACGCTTGAAGGCAAGACCATCGCCAGCCTGCCCGAGGCGCGGGTCACCTTTGACGCCGGGGCGCTTCTGTCCGGGGAATTGCGGCCCAGCCTTCTGCGGATCGTGGGCGCCCAGATCACGCTGGTCCGGCTTGAAGATGGGCGGCTCGACCTTGCCTTCGGGACCGAGACGGCGGGCGCGCCGGCCGGGACGCTGGCCGAGATCCTCGACCAGACCGAGGCCACCTTCCAGGCCCCGATCCTGAGCCGCCTCGACCGGATCGAGGCGGAGGGGCTGAGCCTGACCCTGGACGACCGGCGGGCGCGGCGCGTCTGGCAGGTTGGCGACGGTCGCATCACGCTGGAAAACCGGCCCGAAGAACTGGCGCTTCAGGTGTCGCTCGGGCTGGTCGGCGGGGCGACGGACCCGGCCCGGGCCGACCTGACCTTCGTAAGCGTCAAGCCGACCCATGCCGCGCGCATGACCGCCAACGTGGCCGATGTTGCCGCGGCCGACATCGCGGCGCAAAGCAACGCGCTTGCCTGGCTGGGGGTGCTGGACGCGCCGATTTCGGGTGGCATCCAGGCCGCCATCGACGATCAGGGGCGGATGTCGGTCATCGACGCCTCGCTCGACATCGCGGCGGGGGCACTCCACCCCTCGCCGGCCGCCAAGCCGGTGCCCTTCCACAAGGCGGGTCTGAAGGTGCATCTCGACGTCCCGTCCGAGACCTTCACCTTCTCGGACCTGACGATCGACAGCCAGACCCTGAGGCTCAGCGCGTCCGGTGTCAGCCGTTTGCCCGGCCTCGCGCGCGGGCTCCCGACAAGCTACGTCTCGCAGGTTTCGTTCAGCGACCTGCAGCTTGATCCGGAAGGGCTGTTCCAAGCGCCGGTGCGGTTCTCGGCGGGTCAGGCGGATTTCCGGCTGACGCTTGATCCCTTCACGGTGCAGATGGGGCAGTTCGCCCTGCAGGAGGGCGACACTCGCCTAGTCGCGCGCGGTACCGTCACGGCTGGCCTCGACGGGTGGAACGTATCGGCCGATCTCGGGATGAACCAGATCAGCGCAAACAAGGTAATGGGGCTCTGGCCGTTGGCCCTGACGCCGAAGACGCGGGACTGGGTCAAGGCCAATCTCCAGGAAGGCACGCTGTTCAATGTGCGCGCCGGGCTGCGGCTGGTGCCGCAGGCCGAGCCGGTTCTGACCTTTGATTACGAATTCGCCGGTGCGGAAGTGCGCTTCATGCGGACGATGCCGCCGGTCCGGAACGGCTACGGCTACTCCTCGATCAGCGGCAAGACCTACACGACCGTCCTTGAACGCGGCGCTGTCGAGGCGCCGCAGGGTGGCGCGATCGACATGGCCGGGTCGGTGTTCAAGGTGCTCGACATCACCCAGAAACCCGCCACGGCCCAGGTTGCGCTCAAGACCGACAGCAGCATCACGGCAGCCCTGTCTATCCTCGACGAGCCGCCATTCCAGTTCCTGTCCAAGGCCGGTCAGCCGGTCGATCTGGCGGAAGGGCGAGCGCAGGTCGATGCGACGCTGACCTTCCCGCTGAAACCCAAGATCGAGATGCCGGATGTCGATTTTCAGGTTCGGGGCCTAATGACCGGTGTCCGCTCGGATCGCCTTGTCCAGGGGCATGTCCTGACGGCCGAGGCTTTGCAGGTCAGCGCGGATCGCAAGGGGCTGACCATTTCCGGGCCGGGCTATCTGGGCCAGGCGCCCTTCGATGGCCAGTGGCACCAGGACTTCGCCCCCGAGAAGAAAGGCACCAGCCGCGTCACCGGCACTGCCCAGCTGTCCGATGCCGCCCTGCACGAATTCGGCGTTGCCTTGCCCGAGGGAATGGTGACCGGACAGGGAACTGCGGACATGCAGATCGACCTGGTGAAGGGCGAAAGTGGGCGGTTCCGCATCACCTCGGATCTTGCCGGCATCGGCCTGAGCCTGCCCGCGATCGGACTTGCCAAGCCACGCGAGGCCACCGGCCAGCTCGAGGTTGAGGGCCATCTTGGCAAGCCGGCGGGTGTTGACCGGCTGCTGCTGCAATCGGGACCGGTGCAGGCGGAGGGTTCGGTCACCACCCGCCCCGAAGGCGGTCTCGACCTTGCCCGATTCAGCAAGGTGACCAGCGGCAACTGGCTGGATGTCAGCGCCGATCTGCGCGGGCAGGGGCAGGGCAAGCCTGTCGCCATCGCCATCACCGGCGGAAGGCTCGATCTGCGACGGATCCCCGACATCGTGGCGGGTTCGGGGGAAGGCGGGCCCGACATCGCTGTCCAGCTTGACCGGATCACCGCGACCGAAAGCCTGTCGCTGACCAATTTCGCCGGGACCGTCAACGGGCGCGGAGGGCTGAATGGCGACTTCACCGCACGGCTGAACGGCAAGGCCGCGGTGGTCGGAGCCATCGCGCCCACCTCCAAGGGAACCGCGCTGCGTCTGCGCTCTGATGATGCCGGAGCGGTCATCGCCGCAGCGGGGATCTTCGAGAAGGCAAAAGGCGGCACACTCGATCTGACTCTGACCCCGACCGGCGGAAAGGCCGCCTATCGCGGCTCGGCCGATTTCCGCGATGTCCAGATCACCGAGGCTCCGGTGCTCGCGGCCCTGCTGAACGCGGTCAGCGTTGTCGGCCTGCTCGAACAGCTGCGGGCGTCGGGGCTTTTCTTCAGCTCGGGGCAGGCCGAGTTCCAGACCTCGCCGGCGGGGGTCGAGATCCTGCAAAGCTCGGGCGTCGGCGCGTCGCTCGGCGTGTCGCTGTCGGGTCGTTTCGACGCGGAATCGCACTCGATCGATCTGGCGGGGGTGATCTCGCCGATCTATATGCTCAACGGCATCGGCAGCATCCTGACCCGCCCAGGCGAGGGGCTGTTCGGTTTCAACTACACCGTCCGGGGGCCGACAAGCGCGCCCCGGGTTTCCGTCAACCCGCTTTCGATCCTGACCCCCGGCATGTTCCGCGAGATTTTCCGCGCCCCGCCACCCAAGACCGGTGGCTGACGATGCAGCTTTCCGATTTCGACTTCGACCTGCCCGAACGGCTGATCGCCACGCGCCCGGCGCGTCCCCGGACTTCGGCCCGACTGCTGGTCGCGCGCGGCGACCGGATCGAGGACCGCCGTGTCTCCGACCTGATCGATGAATTCCGCCCGGGCGACCGGCTGATCCTCAACAACACCAAGGTCATCCCGGCCCGCCTGACCGGAACACGCCGGCGGATGACGGGACAGGGCGAGGTCGAGGCGAAGATCGAAGTCACGCTTCTCGAACCCGCCGCCGAAGGCTGGCGGGCCCTTGGCAAGCCGCTGCGCAAGGTTGTCAAAGGCGAGGAGATCCGCTTTTCCGACCACCTGTCTGCCCAGGTCGCGGAAAAGACCGAGACCGACATGCGGCTGGTCTTCAACCTGACGGGCGAGGATTTCGATGCGGCGCTGGCCGAGGCGGGCGCGATGCCGCTGCCGCCCTATATTGCCGCCAAGCGCGCGCCGGACGCGCAGGACACCAAGGATTACCAGACGGTCTTTGCCCGCCATTCCGGCGCCGTCGCGGCGCCGACGGCCTCGCTCCATTTCGACGAGCCGTTGCTGCGGGCACTGGCCGAGCGCGGCGTGACCTTCACCGAAGTGACGCTACATGTGGGGGCGGGAACCTTCCTTCCGGTCAAGGTCGAGGATGTGACCACCCACCGGATGCATGCCGAATGGGGCGAGGTCACGGCAGAGGCGGCCGCCGAGATCAACGCGACCCGAACGGCAGGCGGGCGGATCATACCCGTCGGCACCACCGCGCTGCGCCTGATCGAAAGTGCCGCCGATCCGGCAGGCATCGTTCATCCCTTCAGCGGCACGACGGATATCTTCATCTATCCCGGCTATCGCTTCCGGGCGACCGATGCCCTGATGACGAATTTTCACCTGCCGAAATCGACCCTGCTGATGCTGGTCTCCGCCCTGATGGGGCAAGATCGGATTCGCAGGATCTATGACCACGCCGTCACCGAAGGCTACCGCTTCTTCTCTTACGGCGACGCCTCGCTCCTGATCCCGGAGCCGAGATGACGCGCCTTTCTTTGTCCCTGTCGCTCGCGGAACAGAAGCGTGGCGGCGGCGGATTAGTGCTAGACTTCACCCAGCCTTGGAGACCGCAGTGCTGAAGGTTCTCGCCTCGTCCTGGCCCCTGCTGGCCGGCATGATGTTCCTGATGGTCGGCAACGGCATGCAGGGATCGCTTCTTGGCATCCGTGGCACGGGGGCAGGGTTCTCGACCTACCAGATTTCCTATGTCATGTCGGCCTACTTCCTGGGCTTCCTGGTCGGGTCGAGGCTCGCCCCGATCATGATCCGCCAGGTCGGCCATGTCCGCGTCTTCGCGGCGCTGGCCTCGATCATCTCTGCGGTTCTGGTACTTTACCCGGTCATCCAGGACTGGATGGCCTGGTCGGTGATGCGGGCGCTGATCGGATTTTCCTTCGCCGGCGTCTACATCACGGCGGAAAGCTGGCTGAACAACACCGCCACGAACGAGACGCGCGGCCAGGCCATGTCGCTCTACATGATCGTGCAGATGATCGGCATCATCACCAGCCAGGCGCTTTTGAACCTGCCCGACCCATCGGGTTTTGTCCTGTTCATCCTGCCCTCGGTGCTGGTGTCGCTGTCCTTCCTGCCAATCCTGCTGGCCGCGACCCCGGCGCCGATCTTTGACACGATCAAGCCGTTACCCTTCCGCCGGCTGTTCCGCATTTCGCCGCTCGGCTGCATGGGGATGCTGCTGACCGGCAGCATCTTCTCGGCCATGTTCGGCATGGCGGCGGTCTGGGGCGCGCAGAAGGGCTACAGCGTCCAGCAGATCACCCTGTTCGTGGCGTCGCTCTACGTCGGCGGGCTGGTGTTCCAGTACCCGATCGGCTGGGCCTCGGACCGCATCGACCGGCGCAAGCTGATCCTTGGCGTTTCGGCTTTCGGCGGCTTCGCGATGGTGCTGACCTTCCTGTTCGACATGCCGTTTGTGGCCTACCTGGTGTCCGGGGTGATCCTGGGCGGCATGATCAACCCGCTCTATTCGCTGCTGATTGCCTATACCAACGACTTTCTCGGCAAGGAGGAGATGCCGGCGGCCAGTGCCGGGATGATCTTCCTCAACGGGCTCGGGGCGATCGGCGGTCCGGTGGCGGCAGGCTGGCTGATGAACCAGGTCGGGCCGGAGGGGCTGTTCCTGTTCCTCTCGGTGCTCTTCCTTGCCCTGGCCGCCTATGCCGGCTGGCGAATGACGCGCCGCGCCGCCCCGGCCCGTGGAACCGGCTTCGCGCCGGTCGTGCCCTCCGCCTCGGTGACGGCGGTGGATGCTGTCGTCGACAAGCGCGCCGAGAAACCGGCGGCCTGAGGCTCCCGGTCGGCAAGGGGCCTCGTTGCCAGACAGGACCGTTGCGGCCCGCGCCCCGACCTGTCAGGGTGACATCTGCGACGCGGCAGGGAGAAAGTCATGGCCGATCCAGTGGATGTGCTCGACTTCTGGCTGGGCGAGATCGGCGAGGAGGGCTGGTATGTCGGCAGCGAGGCGGTCGACGCGGCCTGTCGCGAGGGCTTCCTTGAGCTATGGCAGGCGGCCCATGACGGCGGGCTTGACCATTGGGTCGATGGCACGGTGGGGTCGCTGGCTTACCTCGTCCTGACCGACCAGCTGCCGCGCAACATCCATCGCGGCACGGCGCTGGCCTTTGCGACCGACGAGAAGGCGCGGGATGCGGCCCGCAAGGCTGTCGCCGCCGACTGGGATCTCGGCGCCCCCGAGCCCGAACGCCAATTCTTCTATCTTCCCTTTGAGCATAGCGAAGATCTGGCGGACCAGGATTTCGGCGTCGCGCTCATGCGCGAACGGCTACCCGAAACCGGCGCCGACAATGTCCTTCATGCCATTGCCCACAGGGAGATCATCGCGCGCTTCGGGCGGTTTCCCTTCCGCAATGCCGCGCTCGGGCGCGAGATGACGGCTGCCGAACAGGAATTCATGGATGCCGGCGGCTACCCCGCCTTTGTGAGACGGCTGCGCGAGGGAGCCATGCATTGACCGCAATGAGGTGCGGCGCCCGTTGTATTGCTGGAGTCCGAGAAATAGTTTAATGGCAAACTACTTTTCCAGAGGAGGGGAACCGTGGCTGCCAAATCCTTCGACGTCATCGTGATCGGTGCAGGTCCAGGCGGCTATGTCGCCGCGATCCGGGCCGCTCAGCTTGGCAAGAACGTCGCCATCGTGGAGCGCGAGCACTTGGGCGGCATCTGCCTCAACTGGGGCTGCATCCCGACCAAGGCGCTGCTCCGCTCGGCCGAAGTGTTCCACCTGATGCACCGCGCCAAGGAATTCGGGCTCAAGGCCGACGGCATCGGCTATGACCTGAACGCCGTGGTCGCCCGGTCGCGCGGGGTGGCCAAGCAGCTCTCCTCGGGCATCGGCCACCTGATGAAGAAGAACAAGGTCACCGTCTTCATGGGCTCGGCGGTGCTGGCCGGGAAGGGCCAGGTCAAGGTCACGACCGACAAGGGCGTGGAAGACCTGACCGCCCCAGCCATCATCGTCGCCACCGGCGCCCGTGCCCGCGAACTGCCGGGGCTCGAGGCCGACGGCGATCTGGTCTGGACCTACAAGCACGCGCTCCAGCCGGTGCGGATGCCGAAAAAGCTGCTGGTCATCGGATCGGGTGCCATCGGCATCGAATTCGCCAGCTTCTTCCACACGCTTGGCGCCGACACGACCGTGGTCGAGGTGATGGACCGCATCCTGCCGGTCGAGGATGCCGAGATCAGCGCTTTCGCGAAGAAGTCCTTCGTGAAACAGGGCATGAAGATCATGGAGAAGGCGGCGGTCAAGAAACTCGACCGCAAGCCGGGCGTGGGCGTGACCGCGCATATCGAGGTGAACGGCAAGATCGAGACGCAGGACTTCGACACCGTGATTTCCGCCGTGGGCATCGTCGGCAATGTCGAGAACCTCGGGCTCGAGGCGCTCGGCGTGAAGATCGACCGCACTCATGTGGTGACCGACGAATACTGCCGCACCGGGGTCGAGGGGCTTTATGCCATCGGCGACATCGCCGGCGCACCCTGGCTCGCCCACAAGGCCAGCCATGAGGGCGTGATGGTCGCCGAACTGATCGCGGGCGGTCATCCGCACCCGATCAAGCCGAACTCGATCGCCGGCTGCACCTACTGCCACCCGCAGGTCGCCTCTGTCGGCCTGACCGAGGAGAAGGCCAAGGCGGCGGGCTATACCGTCAAGGTCGGCCATTTCCCCTTCATCGGCAACGGTAAGGCCATTGCCCTTGGCGAGCCGGAGGGGATGATCAAGACCGTGTTCGACGCCAAGACCGGCGAATTGCTCGGCGCCCACATGATCGGCGCGGAAGTGACCGAGCTGATACAGGGCTACGTCGTCGGCCGCACGCTGGAGACCACCGAGGCCGAGCTGATGGAGACGGTCTTCCCGCATCCGACGCTCAGCGAGATGATGCACGAAGCCGTGCTCGACGCCTACGGTCGCGCGCTGCACATCTGACGAATCGCGACAGCGGAAACGCAAGGGGGCAGGGCGATCGTCCTGCCCCTTTTGCTTTCGGACCTGCGTTCGGTGGCAACAATCCCGCAGCCACCCGCCGAGTGTTTCCGCTATTTGACAAGGGGCCACGAAATGCCCCGAAAGTCCCGAAAATGCGCAGAAAATCCGCCACGAACGCCCGGCAGATTGTCCTCAAGCCCGAAGACGATCCCGGGACGGATCGGACGACGTGGGATACCTGCGCCATCTGGCGCTGGCGCAGGCGGTCGGAGTCGGGACAACTCCGGCCAAATCGGAAGGGGCGGCCAAGGGACGGGCCGCCCCTTTTCCATTTGTCGCATCCGGGATGGAGCATTCCGCCCTGCCTTGCTAGGCAGGGGCATGACTTCCCTGCAGCCGCGACCGTTCCCCATCATCTTTGCCCTTTGGGCCGCTGGACTTGGCGCCGCCGCACAGTTCGGCAAGGTCAGCATCCTTTACGACCTGCTCGTCGCCCATTACGGCGGCATCGGCCGCGTCGCCTTCATGGTTTCGGTCGTGGGCCTGGTCGGGCTGATCTTTGGCACGACGGCAGGGATCATCGTCGAACGACTTGGCCTGCGCCGAGTCCTTCTCGTCGCGCTGGCGGCGGGGGCCGTCATCTCGGCCATTCAGGCGACCCTCCCGTCCTATCCGCTGATGATGGCCAGCCGCATCGTCGAGGGACTGTCGCACCTTGCCATCGTCGTGGTCGGGCCGGTCCTGATCGCGCAGACAGCGCCGCCGCGCCATCAGGGCTTTGCAATGACCCTGTGGTCTACTTTCTTCGGCCTGTCCTATGCACTTCTGGCGTTGGTCGGCGGCTGGTTCATCACGCACGGGGCAGGGGCTTTGTTTCTGGCGCATTCGGTCTACATGGCGACGATGACGGTCGTCATCTGGGCCTTGCTGCCGCCCCACCCGCCAGTCGCCGCCCGCGATCTGCCGCAAGGGGGCGTGCTTGCCCAGCATGTCGAGATCTACCGTTCACCCCGGATTGCCGCCCCCGCGACCGGTTTCGTCTTCTACACTATGCTCTATGTCGCGCTGCTCACCCTCCTGCCGCCGATGCTGGGGAAGGACAGGGTCATAGCCGCAACAGTCATGCCGCTTCTCAGCATCGGCGTTTCGCTGACGCTCGGCGTCTGGCTGTTGAAGCACCTGCCTGCCGTGAGGATCGTGGAGGGCGGATTTGCGGTTGCCCTCGGCGCAGCTATCGTGATGGGCCTGTCCTGGGGAATGCCGCCGGTCAGGCTTGCGGCGGCGCTGACGATGACTGCTGCGCTCGGGATGGTGCAGGGGGCGTCCTTCGCCTCGATCCCGCAGCTGAACCCGGTCGAGGCGGACCGGGCCAGAGCCTCTGGTGCGGTGGCGCAGCTCGGCAATCTCGGCACCACTACCGGAACGCCGATCCTGGCGGCGCTGGTGGCAAGCTTTGGCTCTGCAGGGGTGGTGTGGTTCGCGGCGCCACTCTGTGCGGGGGGCATCCTGATGCACGCCTGGCAGGCATACCGCAGGCGGCGGCTTTAGGCCTTTTCGACTTCCCCGCCGGCGCCGGTCCAGTTCGAGAGCCCACCGAGGTTATAGACCTCGGTATAGCCCATCGCGATCAGCGCCTCGGCAGCCTTCGCACTGCGGCCGCCCATCATGCAGTAGACCGCGACCGGCTTGTCCGAGGACAGGCGTGGATCAAGATCGGGCGCCTTGGGGTCCGCCTTGACCGTCACAAGGCCAAGCGGGATGTGAACCGCACCTTTGGCCTTCCCGGACGCAGCCACCTCGGCCACCTCGCTGACATCGAGCAGGGTCAACGTCCCCGCCTTGGCCCGGGCAATGGCGTCGGCGGGGGCGATGGAGGATACCTTGGGACCGGAAGAGCGGAAGAGGTTCAACATGGCAGTCCTTGTGGGTTGCAGGAGGGGCCTGGTTCGTCCAGATTTAAATTCGATAAATTGAATGTCAACGGCGGGTTGCCCATTTCCCTATCGCCCTTGTCATTGACCTTGTACTTGTTCACTATTCGTTCACAATTTCGCATTGGAGACTCGGTTCCCTTCGCCTATCTATCAGCGGGTCCGGGTGTTGGGGGCTTTCATGGCCGAGCAGAAGTTCATCGAGGTTCGCGGCGCGCGCGAGCACAATCTCAAGGGCATCGACGTCGATATCCCGCGCGACCAGCTTGTCGTGATCACCGGGCTGTCAGGCTCGGGCAAGTCCTCGCTCGCTTTCGACACGATCTATGCCGAGGGACAGCGCCGCTATGTCGAGTCGCTCTCGGCCTATGCGCGCCAGTTCCTCGACATGATGGGCAAGCCGGATGTCGACCATATCTCGGGCCTGTCGCCCGCGATTTCCATCGAGCAGAAGACCACATCGAAGAACCCGCGCTCGACCGTCGGCACGGTGACCGAGATCTACGACTATCTGCGCCTGCTTTTCGCTCGTGTTGGCACGCCCTATTCGCCCGCGACCGGCCTGCCGATCACCGCGATGCAGGTGCAGGACATGGTCGATGCGGTCATGGCGATGGAGGAGGGGACGCGCGCCTACCTGCTCGCCCCGATCATCCGCGACCGGAAGGGCGAGTACCGCAAGGAATTCCTGGAACTCCGCAAGCAGGGCTTCCAACGCGTCAAGGTCGATGGCCAGTTCTACGAGATCGAAGAGGCGCCGACGCTCGACAAGAAGTTGCGCCACGACATCGATGTCGTCGTGGACCGGATCGTCGTGCGCGAGGGGATCGAGACCCGGCTGGCCGACAGCTTCCGCACCGCGCTCGATTTGGCCGACGGCATTGCGATCATCGAGACGGCGCCTGCGGAAGGTGAGCCACAGCGCATCACCTATTCCGAGAACTTCGCCTGTCCCGTCTCGGGCTTTACCATCCCCGAGATCGAGCCGCGTCTGTTCTCCTTCAACGCCCCCTTCGGCGCTTGTCCGGCCTGCGACGGGCTCGGGGTGGAGCTGTTCTTCGACGAACGCCTCGTCGTGCCGGATCAGGGCCTGACGCTGACGGGCGGGGCAATCGCACCCTGGGCCAAGTCGAAATCGCCCTACATCACCCAGACCATCGATGCCATCGCCACCCATTACGGCTTTGACAAGCGCAAGAAGTGGAAGGACCTGCCGGAAAAGGCGCAAGCCGTGTTCCTCTATGGCTCGGGCGAGGAGGAGATCACCTTCCGCTATGACGAAGCCGGCCGGGTCTATCAAGTCTCCCGCGTCTTCGAAGGCGTGATCCCGAATATGGAACGCCGCTACCGCGAGACCGACTCCGCCTGGTCGCGCGAGGAGATGGAGCGCTACCAGAACAACCGTCCCTGCCACACCTGCCACGGCTACCGCCTGAAACCCGAGGCGCTGGCGGTCAAGATCGCAGGCCTGCATGTCGGCCAGGTCGTGCAGATGTCGATCAAGGAGGCCCATGCCTGGATCGAGACGGTGCCCGCCACGCTTTCGGCGCAGAAAAACGAGATCGCCCGGGCGATCCTGAAGGAGATCCGCGAGCGGCTCGGATTTCTTGTGAACGTCGGTTTGGATTACCTGACCATGTCGCGCAACGCTGGCACCCTGTCCGGCGGCGAGTCGCAGCGGATCCGTCTGGCGAGCCAGATCGGCTCGGGCCTGACCGGGGTGCTCTACGTTCTGGACGAGCCCTCGATCGGCCTGCACCAGCGCGACAACGACCGGCTGCTGACCACGCTCAAGAACCTGCGCGATCAGGGCAATACGGTGCTGGTGGTCGAGCATGACGAGGATGCGATCCGCGAGGCGGATTACGTCTTCGACATCGGCCCCGGCGCGGGGGTGCATGGCGGGCAGGTGATCGCCCACGGAACACCTTCGGAAATCGCCGCAGATCCCGTTAGCCTCACCGGCCAATACCTTGCCGGTACACGGGAAATCGCGATTCCGGTCGAGCGGCGGAAAGGCAACGGCAAGAAGGTGACCGTGGTCGATGCGACCGGCAACAACCTGAAGCATGTGACGGTCGACTTCCCGCTCGGCAAGTTCGTCTGCATCACCGGCGTCTCGGGCGGTGGCAAGTCGACACTGACCATCGAGACGCTGTTCAAGACCGCCGCGATGCGCCTGAACGGCGCGCATGAGACGCCCGCGCCTTGCGAAACGATCAAAGGATTCGAGCATCTCGACAAGGTGATCGACATCGACCAGCGCCCGATCGGCCGCACGCCGCGGTCGAACCCCGCGACCTATACCGGCGCCTTCACCCCGATCCGCGACTGGTTCGCGGGCCTGCCGGAAGCCAAGGCGCGCGGCTATCAGCCGGGACGGTTCAGCTTCAACGTCAAGGGCGGCCGCTGCGAGGCCTGCCAGGGCGACGGCGTCATCAAGATCGAGATGCACTTCCTGCCGGATGTCTATGTCACCTGCGAGACCTGCAAGGGGCATCGCTACAATCGCGAAACGCTGGAAATCAAGTTCAAGGGCAAGAGCATAGCCGACGTTCTTGAGATGACTGTCGAGGATGCGCAGAGCTTCTTCCAGGCCGTCCCCGCGATCCGCGAGAAGATGGACGCGCTGGTGCAGGTTGGCCTCGGCTACATCAAGGTCGGCCAGCAGGCGACGACGCTCTCGGGCGGCGAGGCGCAAAGGGTGAAGCTGTCGAAGGAACTCAGCCGCCGGGCCACGGGACGGACGCTCTATATCCTCGACGAGCCGACAACTGGCTTGCATTTCGAAGATGTGCGCAAGCTACTTGAAGTTCTGCATGAACTTGTCGAGCAGGGCAACTCGGTCATCGTGATCGAGCACAACCTCGACGTCATCAAGACCGCCGACTGGATCATCGACATCGGTCCCGAGGGTGGCGATGGCGGCGGCGAGATCGTCGCGACCGGCACGCCCGAGGACATCGCCAAGGTCGAACGCAGTCATACCGGGCGTTACCTGAAGGACATGCTCAAGACGCGGCGGGTTGCCGCCGAATAGCCGCGTCTGACGCGCGGCCCCCCGCCGAATGACGCGGCGCCCCGGGTGGCGCGGGGCCGCGAAGCATGACAGTCTGTGCGCTGAGACGGGCGAAGACCCGGCAAGACTGGGGATGCGGGGCGCGATGACAGGCGGTAAGAACGGCTTCGGACTCAATTTCCGGTCCTCTCCGCCGGGTCGGCGGCACCTTCTGATGCGGACGTTCCAGTTGCTGCTGATCCTGCCGTTCCTCATTCTGCTGGCGATGGCTGTGCACTACCAGTTCGCGGGCGTCGGTCGGATTGCCATCCAGATTCTGATCGTCGGGGCCGCCGTTGCGCTTGCCCGCCTGTGGTGGGCCAACAATGTCTGGACGGTCTGGCTTGCAGCCGGGGTCCTGTTCTTCCTTGCGGCAGTCTGGTGGAACTCGATCCGTCCGTCAAACGACCGCGACTGGCAGCCCGATGTCGAGTTCGGCGTCACCTCGGAAATCAACGGCAACATCGCCACGCTGCATCATGTGCGAGATTTCGACTGGCGAACTACCAGCGATTTCATCCCCCGGTGGGAGGAGAAGAGCTACAATATCGACGAGATCACCTCGGTCGACCTGTTCACTTCGGTCTGGGGCAACCCCGCGATCGCCCATGTGCTGGTCGGATTCGGCTTCAAGGACGGCCAGCATGTCGTTTTCTCGGCCGAGACGCGCAAGGCCAAGGGGCAGGTCTATACCACCATCGGCGGCTTCTTCCGGCTTTATACGCTGGTCCTGCTGGCGGCGGAGGAGCGCGACATCATTCGCCTGCGCACCGATGTGCGCGACGCCCCGCCGGAAACCGTGCGCATCTTCGCGCTTAATCTTGGCCCCGAGCGGCGGAAGGAACTGTTCCTTGAATACCTGGCGCTCGGCAACCAGCTGGCGCGCGAGCCGGAATTCTACAACACCCTGACCACCAATTGCACGACCGTGGTCTGGCGGCTTGCGCGCAAGATCGAGCCGGGCCTGCCGCTGAACTGGCGGGTGCTGCTGTCGGGCTATTTCCCGGAATACCTGTATGAGCACGGGGCGATCCGCACCGATGTGCCCTTCGACCAGGTCATGCAGGAGGCGATCATCCCAGGGGAGAGGGTGGCGGGGCCGGATGGCCCCACCTTCTCGCGCCGCCTCCGGGCGCTTGAGCACAATTAGGATCAGGCTTTCATCGGACAGGTGCTGATGCCCAGGATCGAATAGAGCGGGCAGGTGCTGAGCAGGCCGGTCGCCAGCGGGACGATCCCGATCAGCTTGGCGAAATGCCAGAAACCCGTGCCTTGATCGACGAAGAACCAGACGAGAAGCGCAAGCCCGACGACGATACGAAGGATGCGGTCAATGCCGCCGACATTGGTGGTGAACATGGTCTTGGTCCCTTTTCTGCGCCCCTGGTTTCGGGGCATGGCGGGACCTTGGCACGGAAGGCGCGCCGCGTCTGTGACCACGTCACCAAGCGGGATCAATCTTCGCCGGCAGCCGCGAGGCGGCGCAGGGCGGGAATATCGGTCAGGCTGACACGGCCTCGCTCGGTCGTCACCCAGCCCCGACTGGCGAACTGGTCGAGACGGCGCGTCACCACCTCGCGCGCAGAGCCGATGCGCGTGGCCAGTTCCGCCTGCGTCGCATGGACTTCGCGCCCCTCGGCGATGTGCAGCAGCTCGGCCGCAAGCCGGCATTCTACCCGGGTGAAGGCGACCCGCTCCAGCACATGCATCATCCCCTGCATCCGCTGCGCGAAAGCGGCGAAGACGAAGCGGCGGAAAGGCTCGGATCCATCCATCAAGGCAAGGAATGTCGGTCGCGGGATCAGTACCAGCCGGCAATCGGTGGCGGCGATCGCCTCGCCCGAATAATCCTCGCCGCCAAGAAGTCCGAGCGTCGTCTGCACACAGCTCTCGCCCGGCTCGACCGCGTAAAGCAGGATCTCGCGCCCGGTCGGGCCGGTCAGATAGACCTCGATCCGGCCCGACAGGACGACGACAAAACCCTTGGCAACGTCACCGGGGTGAAACAGCGCTGCACCTTTCGGCACATTCAATGCCGCAAGACGCGCAAGCGTATCCCGTGCCGGGCCGTCAAGGCTGGAGAGAAGGGGGGAATCAGTCCAGGCGGTCATTGGATGTCCCGAGAGGCGATGCCACCCAGACCTAGGATGCGGCGAGGACCTCGATCAACCGTTTAGTTCAGAAACGCCGAGACAGCGCCGATCAGGTTCAGGATCTTGTAGGTCTGGCTGTCGACCCGGTAGATCTGGCCATCGGCGATATAGTAGCGCTCGCCGGGACGCAGCGGCGGCAGGCCGTAGCGGTCGGGGTAGCGCAGGCGCTCATAGTCGTAGTCGGTGATGTATGTGCCGTGGCGGTGATGCGAATGCTCGTGATCGTCATCATCGTCGTAGCGGTACATCTTGTGCGCCTGCCCGGGCGGGACGCAGGGCACGGCTTTCTTGGCCAGCCCCGGCGGGCAGCCTTTGGCTTCCGCGGCGACAGGTATCGCGGCCAGGGCGGTCAGAAGGGTGGCAGCAATGACAAGACGTTTCATCGGAATCCTCGATTTCGCTTCCAGCAGGACCTAGCCCGGGCAAGGCGCAAGGTCATCCCGGCCCAGAGTCTATCGGCGGATTCCGGCGAATTATTGTCTCTGAATGCGAAACGGCCCCGGAGATATCCGGGGCCGTCTTCAATTTATCTGCGTTGCAGATCAGTCCATCGGCTTGAAGTTCAGGCTCGCGCCTTCCTTGATCCCCGAGGGCCAACGCGAGGTGATCGTCTTGGTCCGGGTGTAGAAGCGGAAGGCGTCCGGGCCGTGCTGGTTCAGGTCGCCGAAGGCCGATTTCTTCCAGCCGCCGAAGGTGTGGTAGGCCAGCGGAACCGGGATCGGAACGTTGATGCCGATCATGCCGACGTTGACGCGGTTGGCGAAGTCGCGCGCCGTGTCGCCGTCGCGGGTGAAGATCGCGGTGCCGTTGCCGTATTCGTGGTCCATCGCGTAGGCGAGGGCCTCTTCATAGGTCTTGGCGCGCACGGTCGACAGGACCGGTCCGAAGATCTCTTTCTTGTAGATGTCCATGTCGCGGGTGACGTGGTCGAACAGGTGGGGGCCGACGAAGAAGCCGTCCTCGTAGCCCTGCAGCTTGAAGTTCCGGCCATCGACCACGAGCTTCGCGCCCTGCTGGACGCCGGATTCGACGAGGCGAAGGATGTTGGCCTTGGCGGCGGCGGTCACGACCGGGCCGTAATCCACGTCGTTGCCGGCAGTGTAAGGGCCGACCTTCAGCTTCTCGATCCGCGGGATCAGGCGTTCGATCAGCGCATCCGCCGTGGCATCACCCACGGGAACCGCGACCGAGATCGCCATGCAGCGTTCACCCGCCGCGCCGTAGCCCGCGCCGACCAGCGCATCGGCGGCCTGGTCCATGTCGGCATCCGGCATGATGATCATGTGGTTCTTCGCGCCGCCGAAGCACTGCACGCGCTTGCCGTTCGAGCAGCCCCGGCCGTAGATGTATTCGGCGATCGGGGTGGAGCCCACGAAGCCGATCGCGCCGATCTCGGGGTTGTCGAGGATCGCGTCGACCGCTTCCTTGTCTCCGTTGACGACCTGAAGGACGCCATCGGGCAGGCCCGCTTCCTGCATCAGCTCGGCCAGCATCAGCGGCACCGACGGGTCACGCTCGGATGGCTTCAGGATGAAGGCGTTGCCGCAAGCGAGCGCCGGGCCCATCTTCCACATCGGGATCATGGCCGGGAAGTTGAACGGTGTGATTCCGGCTGCAACGCCAACGGGTTGGCGCATGGAATACATGTCGATGCCGGGGCCGGCGCTGTCGGTGAATTCACCCTTCAGCATCTGCGGCGCGCCGATGCAGAACTCCATGACCTCAAGCCCGCGCTGTATGTCGCCCTTGGCGTCCGGAACCGTCTTGCCGTGCTCGCTCGACAGGACTTCCGCGAGCTTCTGCATGTCGCGGTTCAGCAGGCGGACGAATTCCATCATCACCCGGGCGCGGCGCTGCGGGTTGGTGGCGCCCCATTTGACCTGAGCCTTCGCGGCCTCGGAGGCGGCGTGGTCAAGCTCGGCTTTCGAGGCGAGCGGCACCTTCGCCTGCACTTCGCCGGTCGCCGGGTTGAAGACGTCGGCAAAGCGGCCCGAGGTGCCCTTCACATGCTTGCCGTTGATCCAGTGAGTCAGTTCTTTCATGGGATCCTCCCTGATGCGTTGGAGACAGAATAGGCTTGCGGAAATGCGCCGAACAGCGGCAAGATTCCAAAATCGTTTTGCATTCCTGCAAAGGTGATCCTTGGCCGACTGGGACGATCTGCGGATATTTCTTGCCGTGGCGCGGGCGGAAAGCCTTTCGGCGGCCGGCCGGGTGCTGCGCATTGACCCTGCGACGGTTGGCCGCCGCATCGCCCGGCTGGAAGAGGACATGGACGCACGTCTGTTCCTCAAGGGCCCGCAAGGCTATGCGCTGACTGAGGCGGGCCAGCGCCTGCTGCCCCATGCGGAGCGCGCCGAACAGGCGATGGGTGCCGCGGCTGAGGAGCTGCGCGGCGGCGAACAGGGCCTGTCGGGCCAGATCCGCATCGGCGCGCCGGACGGCTGCGCAAACTACCTTCTGCCGCAGGTGGTCGCGGCGATCTGCGACGCCAATCCGGGACTCGAGGTGCAGATCGTGGCGCTTCCCCGCGTCTTCAACCTGTCGAAGCGCGAAGCGGACCTCGCGGTCGGGGTCTCTCCACCCTCGGCAGGGCGGCTGACCGTGCAGAAACTGACCGACTACAGGCTGTGCCTCGCCGCAAGCCGGGACTACCTCGCGCGGGCTGGGGAAATCAGGACGACCGCCGATCTGAAAGGGCGGCGCTATGTCGGGTATATTCCCGACATGATCTTCGACAAGGAACTCGACTACCTGTCGGAAGTCGGGGCCGAGACGGTGGGCCTGGCCTCGAATTCTGTCTCGGTGCAACTGAACTGGCTGCGGCATGGGGCCGGGGTGGGGGTCGTGCACATGTTCGCCATGCCCGCAGCGCCGGAACTGGTCAAGGTCCTGCCCGACGAGGTCGCGCTGACCCGGGCCTTCTGGCTGATCCGCCATGCCGATGACCGCCGTGTCGCCCGGCTCAATCGCTTCGCCGATCTGCTCGCGCAGGGCGTCCGAAAGGAGGTCCAAAGGCTGGAAAGCATTGCTTGACAGAAAGTTACGCAGGCGCGACGCTGGACGCAATAAAGGGAATGGAGGTACTGATGATCGTCCAGCAGATCCTGTCGATGAAGCCCCAAACCGGCACCGTCACCATCGCGCCGAGTGCGACCCTCAACGAGGCGGTCGAAATCTTGTCGGCGCACAGGATCGGGGCCGTCGTTGTATCTGTGGATGGCAGGACAGTTGCCGGAATCCTGTCCGAGCGCGACGTGGTGCGCGAGTTGGGCAAGTACGGAACCTCATGTCTGACCAAGAAGGTCGATCAGGTGATGACCTCGAAGATCGTCAGCTGCGGACGGTCAGAGACGGCACTGGACGTGCTGCAGACGATGACCGACGGTCGCTTCCGCCACATGCCGGTGATCGAGGGCGGGCAGATGATCGGGCTGATTTCGATCGGCGATGTGGTCAAGGCGCGCCTGGCGGAACTGGCCGCCGAGAAGGACGCGCTTGAAGGCATGATCAAGGGCTATTGAGCCGCAGGCTACCGGGACACTTTGGCGCTTGCAAAGCCCCGCGCAATAATGTTGCGTGGCGCGCGGGGCAACGAGAGGGGTTCCATGCGCATCGGTCTTTATCCCGGCACTTTCGATCCGGTGACGCTTGGGCATATCGACATCATCCAGCGGGCGATGGCGCTGGTTGACAGGCTGGTGATCGGCGTCGCGATCAACCGCGACAAGGGCCCGCTCTTCAGCCTTGAAGAGCGTGTCGCCATGGTCGAGGAAGAATGTCAGCAGATCGTCGCCCGCACGGGCGGCGAGATCGTCGTCCATCCCTTCGAGAACCTGCTGATTGACTGCGCCCGTGACGTGGGTGCCACCGTCATCGTCCGTGGCCTGCGGGCGGTCGCGGATTTCGAGTATGAATTCCAGATGGTCGGGATGAACCGCGCACTAGATTCCAGCATCGAGACTGTCTTCCTGATGGCCGATGCCCGGCGGCAGGCCATCGCGTCGAAACTGGTCAAGGAAATCGCGCGACTGGGTGGCGATGTGTCGAAGTTCGTCACGCCGACCGTCGACGCGGCGTTGGTGCAGAAGTTCCGCTGAAAGGAAAAAGGGGCGGTTCTTCCGAACCGGCCCCTTGAATTCCCTGTCTGACGCCCCGGAAGGGGCGCGCCGTCAGTAGCCGTAAACGGCTTCCCGGGCGATCCTATCGGCGTCCCCGCGGTAGATCCCGAGGTCAAGCGCGATGTCGAGCGGCATGTTTTCGATTTCCTGCCGCGTGCGACGGTAAAGAACCTGCTTGCGGGCAGCTTCCTTGAAGCGTGCGATCACGTTCAGCATTTTGATTTCCTTTCACATCTGCGGTCCGACAAGACCCGGATTGGTCTCTCCGTTCCGCGAGATGAATGTATGTCGCCTGCTAGCGCTAACAATCGCCAATCCGGTCGATCCGTCATGCGCATAGCGCATATGTAGACCGGATTACGCATGGGTGTGTCAGTCGCGGCGCCAGCCGCCAAGCGCCGTGCGCAGCCGCGCGAAGCGCCGTTCAGGACGGGCAAGTGGCGCAGAAAGGGCGGCAAGGTCGATCTTGACGCCGCGTTTCTCGGCTTCGGCAACGGCCTGGCTGGCGAAGGCCTCGTTGCTGCGGACCAGGGCAAGGAAACCGGCATCGTCCAGGGTCAGAAGCGTGCAGCGGGCGACAGCCGTCACCCGGACCTTGCGCGCCTGGCCAGTCAGGACGGCGAGCTGTCCGAACATGTCCCCCCGGCCCAGGAGGTTCTTCTGGCCCGCGCGCAGGACCTCGACTGCGCCAGAAGCAATGAACCAGACCCGGCGCGGCCGCTCGTCCTCGCGCAGAAGCACGTCCCCCGGCGCGGCATAGACGGTGTGCAGACGGTTCGCGAGCTGGACCTGCTGCTCGGCGTCCATGCCGGCGAACAGCGGAAAACGGCGGACCAACTCGGTCTTTTGCAGGGCAAGGTCGAGGTCGGGAAGCTCGTCGATCTGGCGTTGCCGCTGCCCGATCTGGGCCATCAGGTCCGACCGCAGCTCCGGTCCGATCAGGCCGTCCTGGGTCAGCTGGTCGTACTCGGCAGCTTCAAGCTGGAGCGCGATCTGCCGGATCATCCGCCGTTCGAGTTCCTCGGCATAGCCGGGATATTGCAGGCGCAGTGCCTCGAGCGCCGTCGCCGTCTCTTCCTCGCGCCGATGCAGAAGCTCGTGCAGCAGGTCCGCGACGCGGCGGCCGTGGATGCGCAGGATGCGCCGGTCGATGAAGTCGTGAAGCTGTCGCTGGATGACCGTCTGGGCGACGATCCGGCCAAAGCGGTCCGCCGTCTCGCGTTCCAGCGGGGCCGAGATCGACAGGCTGTTGTGCAGAAGCTCGGCCAGGCGGGTCCAGCGACCGGGGCGCAGCGCCGCGCGCGCCGCGACCCGGTAGCCAGACCGACCTCCAAGCCGCGTCGCTTCGATCAGGCGGTCGGCCTCGGCCAGCATCCGGTCGGCAAGGCGTGCGCCGACCAGACGGTCGCGGAAGGCGACAAGCACCAGATCGCGCTCCTGCCCGGCCAGCGCGACGAGGCCGAGGGTGATGCGGTCGCGATCATGGATGCCCTGACCTTCGTCCGCCGCCTCGACTGCGGTATCAAGCCGGGCTGCGAACCGTTTCGCCTCGTCGCGGACAAGGGTCTTTTGCAAGCCGAGTTCTCGGGTCGTTTCCGCAACCGTTTCACGCACCGTCTGAAGGGCGACGGCGACGACCTGCTTCGACAGGGCAAGGTCGAGCGGCGACAGCCTGTCGAGGCCAAGGAAGGCGATCACCCGGCGCAGCGTCGTACCCTGCACCAATAGGGTGAACAGGGTGAAGCCGGTGGCGATGATGCCGACCTCGCGCTTGACGCCCGGCGGAACGCCGGCGCTTTCGGTGACGGCCAGCGCCAGCGCCAGCGTGACGGCGCCGCGCAGGCCGCCCCACAGGATCGCCAGCCGGTAGGGCCGTTCGACCTTCGGTGAAAGCCGCAAGACGGTCAGCAGGGGCAAGAGGCCGAAGAGGATCAGCGCGCGGGCGAACAGGGCCGCTACGACCGTCACCCCGATCAGAAGCAGGTCGTGCAGGCCCAGCCCCGACAGAAGCCGCGGGATCAGGATCGCGGCGAGCATGAAGATCAGCGATCCGGCCCAGTAGGCGAGCAGGTCCCAGGTGTCGGAAAGCTTGGCGAAGGCCGGCGGCGACATCCGCCCTGGCGCGACAAGGTTGACCGTCATCCCGGCGGCGACGACGGCGATCACGCCCGAGGCGTGGATGACGTCGTCCGCGATCAGGAAGGCCGCATAAGGAATCGCGAGCGAGATCGAGATCTGCCCGAGCGGATAGTCGGCGACCTTTGCCATCAACCAGACCGCCAGCCGGGCGACCAGCCAGCCCGCCGCGCCGCCGCCCAGGACCAGCCAGGGAAAGCCGGCAAGCGCCGCGCCGATGCCGGGATTGTCCTGGGTGGTGACGGTGACGAAGCCGATGAATACCCCGAACAGGGCGATGGCAGCGGCGTCGTTCAGCAGGCTTTCGCCCTCGACGATCCGCGCCAGCCGCTGTGGGGCAGGGGTCGAGCGGAAGATGCTGACCACGGCCGAAGGATCGGTTGTCGAGACGATCGCGCCGATCAGCAGGCAAGCGGTCAGGGGCAGGGTGGTGAAGGGCGTCAGCGCCAGGCCGATCACCCCGGTCGCCACCGCCACCGCCACCACCGCAAGGACCAGGATCGGCACCCAGTCATCCATCATCCGCCGCAGGTTGAGCGACAGCGAGACCTGGAAGATCAGGGTCGGCAGGAAGACGAACAGGAAGACATCGGACGAGATCGGCAGGCGCAGGATCGCCAGGGCGACCGGGTTCAGCGCGTTGGTCAGCGGCGTGAACCAGAAGAACGCCGCCCCCGCGCCGATGGCGATGCCGGCCGCCGCCAGAACCACGCTGACCGGCAGGCGCAGCCGCTCCGCCAGCGGATCGCACAGCGCGATGACCACGAACAGACCGGCCAGTATTCCAAGGAGGGCGGCGATATCCATGGGCCTGCCTTAACGTCAGTGGGGCCCGAGGTGAATCGTCAAATGGCCCCGGGCCGATCACAAGATGTGACCGGCCCGAAACTGCGCTTCAGATGAGCTTTCCCATGGCGACGGCGGTATCGGCCATGCGGTTTGAGAAGCCCCATTCGTTGTCGTACCAGCTGAGGATCGAGCAGAAGGTGCCGTCCATGACCTTGGTCTGGTCCATGTGGAAGACCGAGGAATGGGGGTCGTGGTTGAAGTCGGACGAGACGTTCTTGAACTTGGTGTAGCCGAGGATGCCCTTCAGCGGGCCATCGGCGGCGGCCTGGATCGCGCCGTTGATCTCCTCGACCGAAGTCGCGCGCTTGGCGAAGAACTTCAGGTCCACGACCGAGACGTTCGGCGTCGGCACGCGGATCGCGAAGCCGTCGAGCTTGCCCTTCAGCTCCGGCAGGACGAGGCCCACGGCCTTGGCGGCGCCGGTCGAGGTCGGGATCATGCTGAGCGCCGCGGCGCGGGCGCGGTAGAGGTCCTTGTGCATCGTGTCCAGCGTCGGCTGGTCGCCGGTATAGGAATGGATGGTGGTCATCATCCCCTTCTCGATCCCAATCGCGTCATGCAGCACCTTGGCCACCGGCGACAGGCAGTTCGTCGTGCAAGAGGCGTTCGAGACCACGATGTCGTCGCGGGTCAGGACGTTGTGGTTCACGCCGAAGACGATGGTCTTGTCCGCGCCGTCGCCGGGGGCCGAGATCAGCACCCGCTTCGAGCCATTCTCGAGATGCGGCAGGCACTTCTCCTTCGAGGTGAAGATGCCGGTGCATTCGAGCACGATATCGACATTGCTCCACGGAAGATCCGCGGGGTTCCTGAGCGCGGTGACCTGCATCGGGCCACGGCCGACGTCGATCCAGTCGGGGCCGGTCGTGACCTCGGCCGGGAAGCGGCCATGGACGGAGTCGAAGCGCAGCAGATGGGCATTGGTCTCGACCGGGCCGAGGTCGTTGATCGCGACCACCTCGATATCGGTGCGCCCGGATTCGATGATCGCCCGCAGGATGTTCCGCCCAATACGGCCGAAGCCGTTGATAGCCACTTTGACCGCCATGCTTCTCTCCTTGCTGAAGGCCGCCCCCAAAGGGCGACTCGTTCATTCTGATAGCGCTAACATCGTCAACGCGACGATAAATGCAACCGCCCGCAGAGGCAGCTTAGCGCCAGAAGGAGAGATATTCCACGAGGTCCGCGAACTTTCGCCCGAGGAACAACGTCGCACCCGTGTGAAGGATGCCAAGGTCAAGAACCAGCAGGCCAAGGACAAGCCCGCCCAGAACAAGTGCCAATCGGTTCGTCATGGGCGGGGGCAGGCCCCCGGGGCTCCTCTCAGCTCGCGAGCCGCCCCAGAGCGCCGGCGACATCGGCCATCCGGCAGGAGAAGCCCCATTCGTTGTCATACCAGGCCAGCACGCGCACGGTGCGCTTGCCGACGACCTTGGTCTGGTCCGGGGCGAAGATAGACGAATGCGTGGTGTGGTTGAAGTCGATCGACACCTTCGGCTCGGGATCATAGGCCAGAACCATGCCCATGTAGCCGGCGGCAGCTTCGCGCACGATCTCGTTCACGTCCTCGACGGTCACGTCCTTGCCCGCGACGAAGGTCAGGTCCACGGCACTGACATTCGGGGTCGGCACGCGGATGGCGGTGCCATCAAGCTTGCCCGCCAGTTCCGGCAGCACTTCGCCCAGGGCCTTGGCGGCGCCGGTCGAGGTCGGGATCATCGCCATGGCGGCGGCGCGGGCGCGGTAGAGGTCCTTGTGGCGGCGGTCGAGCGTCGGCTGGTCGCCGGTATAGCTGTGGATCGTGGTCATGATCCCCGACTCGATGCCGATGGCGTCGTTCAGCACCTTGGCGAGCGGCGCGAGGCAGTTCGTTGTGCAGGAGCCGTTCGAGACGACCAGATGCTCGGGCAGCAGCTGGCGGTGGTTCACGCCGTAGACGACGGTCTTGTCGGCGCGCTTGGCCGGGGCCGAGACCAGCACGCGCTTGGCGCCACGGGTCAGGTGGACGGCGGCCTTGTCGCGGTCGTTGAACTTTCCGGTGCATTCCAGCACGACATCGACGCCTTCCCAGTCAAGCTCGTCTGGATTGTAGGTCGACATCACCCGGATCGGGCCGCGGCCAAGGTCGAGCGCCCCGTTCACCACCTTGACGGTGCCGGGGAAGCGGCCATGGACGGAGTCGTATTTCAGCAGGTGGGCGTTGGTTTCCACCGGGCCGGTGGCGTTGATCGCGACGACCTGGACGTCGTTCCGGGCGGCTTCGGTGATATGGGCCAGCGTGCAGCGGCCGATCCGGCCAAAGCCGTTGATTCCGACGGTGATCGTCATGGAAGACTCCGAAAATGCTGCGTATGCGAAGGGATGCAACGCAATTACCTCGGGAACAGATTCATGGAAAGCCCAAAAACAACGATATTTCATTGTGTTAGCGCAAACTTGAAGTGATTGCGCTAACGGTGGCGGGGCTTGTGCAAGTTCCGGCATCAATTAGGTTTGAAGCTGGAAACGATCGGGAGCCTGTCGATGAGTGGACTGCTTGCGCTGCTGGATGATGTGGCGGCGATTGCCAAGGTCGCGGCGACGTCGATCGACGATGTGGCGGCCGCTGCGGCCAAGGCGGGGACCAAGGCCGCCGGCGTGGTGATCGACGATGCGGCGGTCACTCCGAAATATGTCACCGGTTTTGAGGCCAAGCGCGAACTGCCGATGATCGGGCGCATCGCGCTCGGATCGATCCGGAACAAACTGCTGATCCTGCTGCCGGCCCTGATGCTGCTGGAATCCTTCCTGCCTCAGGCGATTACGCCGCTTTTGATGCTGGGCGGGGCCTACCTGTGCTTCGAAGGGGCCGAGAAGGTTTTGCACGTCTTCGCTCCCCATGCCGATTCCGGGGTCGAGGAAGACTTCGACATCCAGGATCCCGCGCATCTCGAGGAGCAGAAGGTGTCGGGCGCGATCAAGACCGACTTCATCCTGTCGGCCGAGATCATGACCATCGCGCTTGCGGTCATCCCGGGCGACAGCTTCTGGCTGCAGGCGGTGTCGCTGGCGGTGGTTGGCATCCTGATCACCGTGGGCGTCTATGGCGCGGTCGCGCTGATCGTGAAGATGGACGATGTCGGGCTGCACCTTGCTGCCAAGGCGCGGCTCGCGGCAACGCGGGCCTTGGGGCGCGGGCTGGTCAGGGGGATGCCGGTCTTGCTGTCGGTCCTATCCACCGTTGGCACTGCCGCGATGCTCTGGGTCGGTGGCAACATCGTGCTGCATGGCTTTGCCGAACTTGGCTTTTCCCGGATTTACGACATGATCCACCACTGGGCCGAAGCCGCCGCGCATTTCTCGCCTTCGGCCGGTCAGGGGCTGGTTGCCTGGTTGGTCACGGCGGTTTGCGATGGAGTGATCGGACTGGTGCTGGGCCTCGGGCTGATCCCGGTGGCGACGCGGGTGATCTCTCCGCTCGTCCGGCTCGTCACGCGGGCCGGGTGAGCAGCCGGATCAACCCACCCGCTTCGGTTCCACGGCGAAGGGGCTCAGGCCAAGCCAGGTCTGCATCGTCGTGGTGATGGCGCGCGGGCCTGACAATTCGATCCGGTCGCGCTCCTTTTCGACCGTGGTTACGCCCATCCAGATTGCCGTCATGGTGCGCAGGTCGGTGGTGACGTAGCAGTCCACCTCGAATCCCGGATCGGACCAGCACAGGTCCACTTCGCCCTGCGGCTCTACCACCAGCCACCACAGCTGTTTCGAGGCCGGAAGTTCGGGGTACAGAAACTGGATCACCGTGCGTTTGCGGGGCAGGGGTTCGGGGTTCAGATTGCGTCGCATGTCCCACATCAGGAGCGAGGGATCGAGGTTCTTCAGCGACAGGCTGGACTGCACCCATTTCTGGCCCCAGAAGCCGACGCTCTCGATCACGCTGCGCAGGTCGCGGCCCGCCTCGGTCAGGTGGTATTCGAAGACGCCGCGTTCGCGCGGGACTGGGCGTCGCTCCACGATGCCCGAGTCCTCCAACTCCTTGAGGCGTTGGGACAAAAGCGTGGGGGACATCTTGGGCACCCCGCGGCGCAGGTCGTTGAACCGCGTCGATCCGGCGATGAACTCGCGCAGGAGCACCAGCGTCCAGCGCGTACACAGGATCTCGGCGGCCATAGAGAGGGGGCAGAACTGCTTGTAGCTGGCCTGGGTCATCGCGTCCTCCACGCTTGCCTGGGCCAAGCATCGCGCCGATCCCTTTTCCTATCCAGTCCAGAAACTGTACCTGCCGCTCCAGATGCGTGACTGGATGCGTGCGCCTCTTGGCCTGACCCTTGGGGCATCCCGCAATCCCGCGGGGGTTGACCTTCAGGAGCGTGCCATGACCGTCTATCTGATTGCCGACATCAAGATCACCGACGACCGTTGGGTTCCCGACTATGCCGCCAAGGTGCACAAGCTGGTCGAACGCCATGGCGGTCGCTACCTCTCGCGCAGTGGCAACATCGCCAATCTGGAAGGCGGCGATCAGGACAGCACACTGATCGCGCTGATTTCCTTCCCGAACCGGGAGGCCGTCGAGGCTTTCGCCGCGGACCCCGACTATGCCCCGTTCGGCAAGGCGCGGCAGGCCGGCAGCATCAGCCGCTTCCGCCTGATCGACGACACCGACCTTGCCGGGACGATCCCTTACCTGAAGGCCGGCTGATCCGGGCCAATCACGCCTCGGCCTTCGGCGCGAGGGCCGAGCGCGCCACCGCCCGCGCCAGCGCCGAAATCAGGTCGCTGCGGGTCACGATGCCCACGATCCGGTCGCCCTCGATGATCGGCACCCCCTCTGCGCCACCATCGGACAGGAGCGGCAGCAGCACCCCGATCGGCGTGGAGGGCTCGGCCGTCGGGACATGTGCATCCATCAGCGCCGCTGCCGTCAGATCGCCTCCGGCGGTCGCGGCGCGGATGACGCCATTCTGGAAGATCGTTCCGAGGTACTCGGAGTCCGGCCCGGTGACGGGCAGGCTGTGAAAGCGACGTTCGGTGAAGATGCGCACGACCTCGGCCAAAGGAGCGTCGGGCGGAACGGTGACCAGATCGCGCGACATGATGCCAGCGCAGGTCGTCGCCTCGAGCCGGTGGGCGGCGCTTGCCTCTTCCGCCGCGCCTACGAGCCGAGCGAGGTCGGCGACGCCGAGGTTCGCGGTCTGGCGCAGGCGTTCTAGGGTCAGGACTCGTTCTTTCGTCATAACCAGAACATGACGGTTGCAGCGAGG
>CAMFII010000009.1 GCA_945952585.1 uncultured Rhodobacter sp. | reverse complement strand
TTTGAGCAACACATTGTTTTTGCTCAAAAGTCGCACTTCAATCTTGAATCCACCCTTGGGTGGTATGAAAGACCTATAATCGGTATTATGTAAATTGCCGATGCGCAGGGCTCTGGCCTTGGACAGCATTGCGCATTAAGCAGACGCCATTCCAATCCTAGCCCCCTGCAGGTTCCCGAGATGGCCTTCGTCCCCAAGATCAAGATCGCCCCGTCCATCCTGGCGGCGGACTTTTCCAATTTCGGCGCCGAGTGCCGCGCCATCGAGGCGCAAGGCGCGGATTGGGTGCATGTTGATGTGATGGACGGCCATTTCGTGCCGAACATCACGTTCGGTCCGGCGATGTGCGCGGCGCTTCGGCCGCATATCAAGGGTGTCATGGATGTGCACCTGATGATCGAGCCGATCGACCCGTTCCTGGAAGCCTTTGCAAAGGCCGGCGCGGATCACCTGACGGTTCATCCGGAAGCCGGCCCGCACATTCATCGGAGCCTGCAAACCATTCGTGGGCTTGGGAAAAAAGCTGGCCTAGCAATCAATCCCGGGACCGATATCGGGATGGTTCCGTATCTGCTCGACCAACTCGACCTGATCTGTGTGATGACGGTGAACCCGGGTTTCGGCGGCCAAAGCTTCCTCGATTCGCAACTTCCGAAAATCCGAGCCCTGCGGGAAATGATCGGAGAACGGCCGATCTTCCTGCAGGTCGATGGCGGCGCCAGTGTCGAGACGGCGCAGCGGATCGTGGCTGCAGGCGCAAATGTGCTCGTGGCCGGTGCGGCTGTGTTCAAGGGCGGATCGGCTGACAATCCTGATGCTTATGGGCGCAATATCAAGATGATACGCGAGGCCGCTCAAGGCGCTCGATAAGCGCGCGCCCTGCCCTTGGCCTGTCCCGGGATTGAACACATTCTGCAGACGCTATATCAAGGAACTGTCCCGGTTCCCTTGTGCAGACATCCGTGGGGAGTTAGCGCCATGTTCGACACCGATCAGATTGCCGAGGTTGCTGCGTTCTTCGACGAGGCCACCAATACGGTGTCCTATGTGGTCAAGGCTCCGGGCAGCGACGCCTGTGCGATCATCGATTCCGTGCTCGACTTCGATTACGCCTCGGGCCGGACGGATACGCGCTCGGCCGATGCAATTGTCGCCCATGTGCGGGACCGCGGGCTGAGGACGGAATGGATCCTCGAGACGCATGTCCATGCCGATCACCTCAGCGCCGCCCCCTATCTGCAGGAGCGGTTAGGTGGCAAGATCGGGATCGGCGAGAAAATCGTTATCGTTCAAGATACTTTCGGGAAGATCTTCAACGAGGGAACCGAGTTCCAACGCGACGGGTCGCAGTTCGATCAGCTGTTCAAGGAAGGTGACACCTTCACCATCGGCGGGGTGCAGGGGTTGGTCCTTCATACGCCTGGCCATACCCCGGCCTGCCTCACCTATGTGATCGGTGATGCGGCCTTTGTCGGCGACACGCTGTTCATGCCGGATTATGGCACGGCCCGCTGCGACTTCCCCGGCGGCTCGGCGGCCGAGCTTTATGAGTCGATCCAGAAGATCCTCACCCTGCCTGACGCGACGCGGATCTTTGTCTGCCACGACTACAAGGCCCCGGGGCGCGATAGCTATGCCTGGGAAACCACTGTGGCGGATGAGAAATCCAGGAATGTCCATATTGGCGGCGGCAAGGACAAGGACAGCTTCGTCGCCATGCGCGAGGCGCGGGACAAGACGCTCTCGATGCCGCGGCTCATCATCCCCTCGCTGCAGGTGAACATGCGCGCCGGGCAGATGCCGCCCAAAGACGACAAGGGCAAGACCTTCCTGAAAGTTCCGATCAACGAACTTTAGGACAAGGTCCTAACGCGTGGAAATCAGACGATTTCCAGCTCACGGAAAGGCTTGCCTTCCAGGATCCGCTGAACCGAGAGATCGGACAGGTCGATGCTTTGCCAGCCTCCGGTCAGGATATGTTCCGCCAGGCCACGACCGACGGCTGGTGCCTGCTGAAGGCCATGCCCGGAGAAGCCGTTCATGAGGTAGAGGTTCGGCACAGCCGGGTGCGGACCAAGGATCGCGTTCTGGTCCAGCGAATTGTAGGCATAGTGTCCGACCCAGTGTCGGACGACCTTGACCGCGTCAAAGCCCGGGGCACGGGTCCAGACCAGTGGCCAGATCACGTCTTCGAACAGGTGAAGATCGGGTTCGAAGTCATTGGGATCACAGGGACCATCTGCCTCGGGAACCGTCGCGATGATCCAGTTCTGCCCCTCGGGACGCATGTAATAGCCGCCGTCGATCAGCAGCGGCGCATCGGGGTGGCGGGCGTTCGGTGCGTCGATCACGAAGACGGTGCGTTTGCGTGGCTCGACCGGAAGGTCAAGGCCTGCCCACTTCATCACTTGGGCCGCGCGTGTTCCGGCGGCGTTGACGACCGAAGAGCAGGCCACCCGTCCCGTCTTTTCCAGATGGACGCCGACCACCCTGCCCGCCTGAAGGTCCAGGCCGGTCGCACGGTCGGAAACGAAGGTGACGCCCTGCGCCTTGGCTGCCGCGCGGAAACCGTTGAGCAGCCCCATATTGTCGAACCAGCCCTCGTCGCGCGGACCGAACGTCGCCGCCAGCACGTCGTCGCTGACCATCCAAGGGTAGTGCCGGGTGACATCGGCTCCGGACCAGAGCTCGGTTGCGGCGCCTTCCTCGCGTTGCATGGCCGCGATGTCGGACAGTTTGGCGGCACCTTCGGCCGAGGTGCTGAGGAAGAGGTAGCCGTTCTCACGGAAGCCGAGCGATCCGACGCCGACGTCCTGCCCCAGGCTTTCCTGGAAATCCCGAATGAATCCAATGCCGAAGCGCGAGATCCGAACGTTCACCCGGGTCGAGAACTGCATCCGGATCGAGGCGACGGACAGCGCCGTGGACGCCTGGGCAAAGCTCGGGTCGCGTTCGGCGACCAGCACCTTGAGCCCGGGGTGCATCCGCGTCAGCCAATAGGCGACGGAGGATCCCATCACCGCCCCGCCGATCACCACAACGTCATAGGACTGCGTCATGCCCGCCCCTGCCCTTCTTCTGTTCGAAAATATCCTAAGGGGGGTCCGGGGGGTGTAAAACCCCCCGGGCGTTGTCAAATGCGCATCACCCGATGCGAATCTCGCGGGTTGCCAAAATGAAAACGGTGCGAGCCAAGGGCCCGCACCGTTTCCGATCCAGCAATGAACGAAGCGATCAGCCCTGAAGCGCCTTGGCGACTTCGGCGGCGAAATCCTCTTCCTTCTTCTCGATGCCTTCGCCGACCATGACGCGGGCATAGCCCGTGATCTCGACGCCGGCCTCTTTCGCGGCCTGCTCGACGGTCAGGTCGGGGTTGATGACGAAGGCCTGGCCCAGAAGCGTGTTCTCGGCGAGGAACTTCTTCATCCGGCCCGGGATGATGTTGTTGTGGATCACCTGCTCGGGCTTCGGCTTGGCCGAGGACGCGTTTTCTTCCAGCGCCTTGGCGGTCTGCACGGCCAGTTCGCGCTCAAGGATCGAGGGCTCCAGCGTGGCTTCCGACAGGGACAGCGGCGAGGTCGCGGCGATGTGCATGGCAAACTGGCGGCCGATGGCCTGCGCCTTGTCCGCCGGGCCCTTCAACGCGACGAGCACGCCGATCTTGCCCAGGCCGTCGCCGACCGAGTTGTGCACGTAGGAGACGATGGTATCGCCTTCGAGCACGTGCATCCGGCGCAGCGTCATGTTCTCGCCGATGCGGGCGATGGCTTCGTTGATGACCTCGTAGACCGGCTTGCCGTTCAGGTGCGCGGCTTTCAGCACTTCGATGTCATTGCCGGTCGTCAGCGCGACATTGGTGACTTCGTTCACCAGCGACTGGAAATCGGCGTTCTTCGCGACGAAGTCGGTTTCCGAGTTGATCTCGACGGCGACACCCTTGCCGTTCGACACGGCAACGCCGATCAGGCCTTCGGCGGCCACGCGGTCGGCTTTCTTGGCGGCCTTGGCAAGACCCTTGGTACGCAGCCAGTCAACGGCCGCTTCCATGTCGCCATTCACTTCGGTCAGGGCGCGCTTGGCGTCCATCATGCCTGCGCCGGTCGCTTCGCGCAGTTCTTTCACCATCTGGGCGGTGACGGTCATATCCCGGCTCTCCTCATATTCAATGGAATGTCCGGCGGGGACATATCCCCGCCGGATCAAGAAATTGCGACAGCCGATCAGGCGTCGGCGATGGCCTCTTCCTCGGGCGCGGTTTCCAGCGCGCCAAGGTCGACGCCGGCGGCGCCGAGCTGGGCCGACATGCCGTCAAGCGCGGCACGGGCGACGAGGTCACAGTAGAGCTGGATCGCGCGGGCGGCGTCGTCGTTGCCCGGGATCACGTAGTTCACGCCCTTGGGCGAGTTGTTGGTGTCGACCACGCCGATGACCGGGATGCCCAGTTTCTGCGCTTCGAGGATGGCGAGGTCTTCCTTGCCAACATCGATCACGAACAGCAGGTCCGGGGTGCCGCCCATTTCACGGATGCCGCCGAGCGAGGCCTGCAGTTTGGCCTGTTCGCGTTCCATGTTCAGGCGCTCTTTCTTGGTGAGGCCTTCGGCGCCGTGCTCCATCAGTTCGTCGATCTGCTTCAGGCGCTGGATCGACTGCGAGACGGTTTTCCAGTTGGTGAGCGTGCCGCCCAGCCAGCGGTGGTTCATGTAGAACTGCGCCGATTTCTCGGCGGCTTCGGCGATCGGCTTCTGCGCCTGGCGCTTGGTGCCGACGAAGAGGATGCGGCCGCCCTTGGCGACGGTGTCGCGCACGACCTGCAGGGCCGCGTCCAGCATCGGGACGGTCTGGGTCAGGTCGATGATGTGGATGCCGTTGCGGTCGCCGTAGATGTATTCACCCATCTTCGGGTTCCAGCGAGCGGTCTGGTGACCGTAGTGAACGCCAGCTTCCAAGAGCTGACGCATCGAGAATTCAGGGAGCGCCATGTCCATTCCTTTCCGGTTTCGCGCCTCGGCGGAAGGATCTCAGGGTTTCCCCCAACCGGTGGACCGACAGGGATTTCTCCCCTGCAAGCCCGCCTTCCGCCTGTGAAGTGCCGCGCGTCTAGACGGTTTTGTGCGGAATGGCAAGGGCAACCCACTACGATGCTTCGGCCGCGGCAGGAACCGGGCGGGTCGACACGGGCGCTCGCGTCAGGGCGCTACCCCAGACAGGCCTTGCCGATCGCGGCGATATGGCGGTGATCGGTGCCGCAGCAGCCGCCGAGCACCCGGACCTGCGGCAGCAGGCTGAGAAGCTCGGCATAGTCCAGCGCCAGTTCCGCCGGATTGCCGGCGTCTAGTTCGGTCGCCTCGTCAAGTTCGGCATGGCTCTTGCGCGAGGCATTGGCGCGAATGGAGCCGATCCGCCCGATCCAGTTGCCGTTCAGGTGGTCGCGGAAATGGTCCGGATGGGCGCAGTTGATGCCGTACCAGATCGGATAGCTGCCGGTTGCGGAGTCGGTCTGGGCGATGGCCTCGGCCAGGGTGATCCCCGAGGACAGGCGACCGTCGGTTTCCACCGTGAAGGACAGGAGCACCGGCATCTCCACCTCACGGGCAGCCTCGGCGATGCCGATGGCCTCGCCCAGAGAACTCAGCGTATACGCGCCGATGAAGTCCGCGCCGGCATCGGTGAGGACCCGGATCTGCGGGCGGTGGTACTCCTGCGCTTCTTGGGCAGTCAGGATCCGGTCCGGCGCATAGGCATCGCCGTGGGGGCCAAGGACGCCCTCGATCAGGATCGGCACATCGGGAAACTCGTCGCGCAGGCTTTCGGCGAAGGCGACCGAACGGCGGTTGGCCTCGTCGATCTGGTCGCTGCTCAGGCCGAGAGACGGGCCCCAGCCCCGGCTGGCGCGCCAGGTCGCGGTGGCAAGGATCAGGCCGGTCTCATGCTCTCGCGCGGTTTCCAGCATGTCGCGGAAATAGCGTCGAAGCGCCGCCGTGCCCTCGGCCGTTTCCAGCAGGGGAAACGAGGCGAAACCGGGCAGATCGAAGCCTTCCAGAAAGATCAGCGCAGTCTCGAGCCCCCCGTCCGAAAGCCAGGGTCGACCATTGCTGCGCGAAAGAAGATAGTCCGACATCGTTAGGGACATAACATTCCCCCGATAGGTAGTTCAGTCGGTCGTGGGCGCCGACCCCGGACTCATACCAGAAACCCTTACTCCGAGATACGCCCTTGGCCTTGCGGTCGCTCATTCCCCCATCGAGATCGAGTGGAGATAGGCCAGAAGCAGGTCCTGAACGGTCGGATCGGTAATTCCGGCATGGCGCATCTTGGTGCCGGGCAGGAAGCTGGTGTTGTCGGCCATCCAGGCGCGCAGCAACTCGTCGGTCCAGACGAACCCGCCTCGGACAGGGCCTCGGAATAGGGATAATCCATGAAGGTGCCGGCCTGACGCCCGGCGATGTTGTCGAGCGGCGGCCCGTAGCTTTCGCCCTTTGCATCGGGCTGGTGGCACCTGGCGCAGGCCTGGGCAAAGGCTTCTTTCCCGGCCCGGATCTTGATCGGATCAAAATCGTATTCGCCCGTCTCGGCTAGGGCTGGCAGGACGAGGGCGAAGGACAGGAAGGCGGCGAGGCGAAGCATGTCTGATCTCCGGGGTGGCGGACGGACGGTTCCCCGACCGACGCCCCACGTCAATACCACATATCGTCCATCTCGGCCTTGCGGCGTGTCACGAAGTCGACAAGCCCGTCGCGGATCCCCTCGTCCAGCGGCGGCGCCTCGTATTCCGCCAGCGCCTTCTTCCACGCCCGGTTGGCGCGGGTGGCGGCATCGGTCGAACCATTCGCCTGCCATTTCTCGAAGGGCTCGTTGTCGGCAATCTCCGAGGTCCAGTAGGCAGTCTCGTAATGGGCGAGCGTATGGCCCGAGCCGAAGAAATGGTTGCCGGGGCCGGTCTCGGCGAAGGCGTCGAAGGCAAGGTCGTCATCCGAGACCCCTACCCCGTCGAGATAGGAATGAAGCGCGCCGCAAAGGTCGGCGTCGAGCATGAACTTCTCGTAGCCCATGGCGAGCGCCCCATCCATCCAGCCCGCCGAATGCAGGATGAAGTTGGTGCCGCAATGGATCGCCGCGAGCATCGAGTTGGTGCCCTCGGTCATCGCCTGCGCGTCGGGCAGTTTCGCGGTGGTGAAGTTGCCCGAGCAGCGCAGGGGCAGGTTCAGGCGGCGGGCGAGCTGGCCCACGACCATGCTGCCGATCGCCGGTTCCGGCGTGCCGAAGGTGGGCGAGCCGGTGCGCAGGTTGGTCGAGCTGAGGAAGTTGCCGAAGATCACCGGCGCGCCGGGGCGTTCAAGCTGGGTCAGCGCGCAGCCGGCCATCGTCTCGGCCAGTGACTGCGCGATGGCACCCGCATTGGTCACCGGCCCCATGGCGCCGCCGAGGATGAAGGGCACCACCACCGCCGCCTGATTGGCCCGGGCATAGGCACGCAAGGACCGGGTCATCGTCCCGTCCCAGACGAGCGGCGAGTTGACGTTGATGTTGCCGAGGATCACGCAGTTCCGGTCAACGAAGTCGCGCCCGAAGACGATCCGCGCCATCTCGATGGAATCCTCGCTCCGCTCCTCGGCTGTCACCGAGCCCATGAAGCCCCGGTCGGAGAGCGTCAGGTGGGCAAGGACCATGTCGAGATGGCGCTTGTTGACCGGAATGTCGGTCGGTTCGCAGACGGTGCCGCCGGAGTGGTGCAGCCAGGGCGAGGACTGGGCGAGCTTCACGAAATTGCGGAAGTCCTCCAGCGTGCCGAAGCGGCGGCCCTTGTCGAGGTCCATCACGAAGGGCGAGCCATAGGCGGGCGCGAAGACCACGTTCTTCCCGCCGATCCGCACGCTTTTCGCCGGGTTGCGGGCGTGCTGGGTGAACTCGCTTGGCGCGGTCTTCAGGATCTCGCGCAGCATGCCCTTCTCGAAGCGGACATTGACGCCGTCGATCTTCGCCCCGGCCCGCCGCCAATGGTCCAGCGCCACCGGGTCGTCGCGGAAGTCGATGCCGACCTCGGCGAGGATACGGTCGGCCACCGCCTCGATCCGGCTCAGCGCCTCGTCCGACAGGATGTCATAGGTCGGGATGTTGCGGGTGATGTAGGGGCGGCCGAGGATATGCTTCCCCTGCCGATCCGCCTGCCGGGCCTGTCGCCCGCCCCGCGCCGGTCGTGTCTCGCCCATCTCGTTCTCCCTGGCTTCTTTTCCCGAAGTGTCGCGGGAAACGGCAAGGGGGCGTGGCGAAAAGCGACCCGTTCGCGCAGGTCGGGGTCGCTTCCTTCCCTCAGGTCACCACGTCGGGGGCCGAGCGGCCGGTATGCTGCTCGATCCGGGCTAGGCCGTGGGCCGCCCGGATCACCGGGCCGAGCGCGATCTGCGGGTCGAGGCCGAATTTCGCGGGGTCCGCCTCGTACCGCTCGAGGTAAAGCCGCAGCGTCGCGCCCTCGGTTCCTGTGCCCGACAGGCGCAGCACGATCCGGCTGCCATCCTCGAACAGGATGCGGACGCCCTGCTTGCGGCTGACCGAGCCGTCGACCGGATCGGTATATTCGAAATCGTCCGCGCCGACGATCTTCATGCCCTCGACCTGCTGGCCTGGCATCGAAGAGAGTGCGCCCCGCAGCGCCGCCATCATCGCATCGGCCTTGTCGGTCGGGATCGCCTCGAAATCGTGGCGCGAGTAGAAGTTGCGCCCGAAGCTCGACCAGTGCGAGGTCAGGATCTCGGCCACGCTTTCCTTGCGGACGGCGAGGATGTTCAGCCACAGGAGCACGGCCCAGAGTCCGTCCTTTTCGCGCACATGGTCCGATCCGGTGCCAAAGCTTTCCTCGCCGCAGATGGTGGCCTTTCCGGCGTCGAGGAGGTTGCCGAAGAACTTCCATCCAGTCGGGGTTTCGTAGGACCCGATCTTCAGCGCCGCCGCTACCCGGTCAGCGGCCGCCGAGGTCGGCATCGAGCGCGCAACACCCTTCAGCCCTGCCTTGTAGCCCGGCGCAAGCGTGGCATTGGCCGCCAGCACCGCGAGGCTGTCCGACGGCGAGACATAGGCGTTCCGCCCCACGATCATGTTGCGGTCGCCATCGCCATCCGAGGCCGCGCCGAAATCCGGGGCGTCACGACCGAACATCTCGTCCATCAGCTCCTTGGCCCAGACCGGGTTCGGGTCGGGGTGCATCCCGCCGAAATCCGGCAGCGGCGTGCCGTGGACGACCGTGCCCTTGGCGGCGCCCAGACGGTTCTCGATGATCTCGGTCGCGTAAGGCCCGGTCACGGCGCACATCGCGTCGAAGCGCATGCGGAAGCCCGACTTGAACATCGCGCGGATCGCGTTGAAATCGAACAGGCTTTCCATCAGCGCGGCGTAATCGGCAACCGGATCGACGACATCGACCGTCATGCCGCCAAGCGACGTGCGCCCGACTTTCGACAAGTCCACGTCCTGGCTTTCGACGATGTGGTACTTGGTGATCTCGGTCGTGCGCGCATACATCGCCTCGGTCACCGCCTCGGGCGCGGGGCCGCCGTTCGGCATGTTGAACTTGACGCCGAAATCCTCGTTCGGGCCGCCGGGGTTATGGCTGGCCGACATTATGATCCCGCCGTCGGTCTTGTTCAGGCGGATCAGGTGACTTGCCGCCGGTGTGGACAGGATCGCCCCCTGCCCCACGATCACCCGCGCCGCGCCGTTGGCCGCGGCCATGCGCAGGATCACCTGCGCGGCCCGGTCGTTGAAATAGCGCCCGTCGCCGCCCAGGACGAAGGTTTTTCCCTTGGCCCCCACGACGTCGAAGATCGACTGGACGAAGTTCTCCAGATAGTGGCGGCCCATGAAGACGGGCGTCTTCTTGCGGAGCCCCGAGGTTCCGGGCTTCTGCCCCGCGATCGGCGTAGTGGCGATGGTCTGGACGCTCATTCTGTTCCTCCGGATGGGCCCGTCGCTTCGAACAGCAGCACGGATTGGGCCGGGACTGCAATTCTCGCGAGGCAGGCTTCGTCTTCGATCTCTGGTCGGGTCGTGTCGAGGATCAACCGCCAACCCGCCGCTGTGGCGGGCAGGACCGCCGCACAGGCCGGACCGGAGTTGAAGAGCGCATAAAGCGCGTCGGTCCCGGCGGATCCTTCCTCTGCCGCGCGGCGCAGCTCGACCCCAAGGCATCGGAACGCGGGATCGTGCCAGTGTTCGGGCCGGGGCGTCGTCCCATCCGCGCAGCGCCAGATAACGTCGGGCAGGCCGTCGGCCTCGCGCAGTTGGGCATGGAGAAAGCGCTTCTGGCTCAGCACCGGATGATTGCGGCGCAGGTGTGCCAGCCGGGCGACGAAGGCCGTCAGCTTGTGGTCGGAATTGCTCCAGTCGATCCAGCCGGTCTCGTTGTCTTGCGCGTAGGCGTTGTTGTTGCCGCCCTGACTGTTGCCGATCTCGTCCCCCGCCAGGATCATTGGCGTTCCCTGGGCCAGCAGCAGCGTGGCGAAGAGGTTGCGTTTGCGCAGCGCCCGCGCCGCCAGAACCTTGGGATCAGCGGTCGGCCCCTCGACCCCCATGTTGTCGGAATGGTTCTCTGAATGGCCGTCACGGTTGTCCTCGCCATTGGCGAGGTTGCGCTTGACGGTGAAGCTGACCAGATCCTCGAGCGTGAAGCCGTCATGGGCGGTGATGAAGTTGACCGAGGCCGTCGCAGGCCGCCCGGCGCGGTCAAAGCGGTCGGCCGAGCCGAGAAGCCGGCTGGCGAGGTCCGGTGTCAGGCCGGCATCGCCCTTCCAGAAGCGCCGCACGCCGTCGCGGAACTTGTCGTTCCACTCGGCAAATGGATGGGGGAAGTTGCCCAGCTGGTAGCCGCCCGGCCCGATGTCCCAGGGCTCGGCGATCAGTTTCACCTTCGCGAGAACCGGGTCCTGACGGATCGCGTCGAAGAAGCCGCCATTCGGGTCGAAGCCGCCCGCTTCGCGCCCCAGGACCGGGGCCAGATCGAAGCGGAAGCCGTCGACGTGATAGGCCTCAACCCAGTAGCGCAAGCTATCCATCACCATGCGCAGCACCGCCGGATGGGTCAGGTTCAGGGTGTTGCCGGTGCCGGCGTCATTGACGTAGTAGCGCCCGCCCTCGACGAGCCGGTAGTAGCTGCGGTTGTCGAGACCGCGAAAGCTCAGGGTCGGACCGAACTCGTCGCCTTCGCCCGTGTGGTTGTAGACCACGTCCAGGATCACCTCGATCCCGGCGGAATGGAACCGGCGTACCATCGCCTGCACCTCGCGCGCGCCGCCGCGGCCCAGATAGCGCGGCTCGGGTGCAAAGAAGCCAATCGTCTGGTAGCCCCAGTAGTTCTTCAGCCCCTTCAGCACCAGGAAGCGGTCGTCGACGAAGGACTGGATCGGCATCAGTTCGATCGCGGTGACGCCAAGCGTCAGCAGGTGGTCGATCACCGCATCCGAGGCGAGCCCGGCAATCGTGCCGCGATGGGCCTTCTCGACCCGCGGGTTCTGCATGGTCAAGCCGCGGGGATGCGCCTCGTAGATCAGCGTGTCGGTCCAGGGGCGGTGGGGCGGCATGTCGTCGCCCCAGTGAAAGGCCGGATCGGTCACCACGCATTTCGGCATGGCGAAGGCGCTGTCGCGGGTGTCGAAGGACAGGTCCGCGCGCGGGCTGCCGACCTTGTAGCCCATCAGCGCGTCGGACCAGCGCAGGCGGCCGTCATAGGCACGGGCATAGGGGTCGAGCAGCAGCTTGTTCGGATTGAAGCGGTGGCCCTGCTCGGGCACGTAGGGCCCGTGCGCGCGATAGCCGTAAAGCGCGCCGGGCATCAGCCCCGAGACGCGGGCATGCCAGATGTCGCCGTCGCGTTCGGTCATCGGCAGGCGCGCGATCTCGCGCCGCGTTTCGGGAGCGAACAGGCACAGCTCGATCTTCTCGGCATGGGCGGAAAACACGGCGAAATTCACACCGTCCCCGTCGAACTCCGCGCCCATCGGCCAGTCGCGCCCGGCACCGACGGCATGGCCTGCCAGCCGGTCCGGCGGGCTTTCGGCCGGGGGTGTCATCCGATCAGGCTTTCATAGAGCCGGGCATAGGCGGCGGCCGAGGATTCCCAGCCGACCGGATGGCGCATCGCGTTCTTCTGCACCTGGGTCCAGGCGGCCGGATCGGCGTAAAGGTCCGTCAGCTTTTTCAGCGCCTGCGACAGGCCAAGCGCGTCGGTCGGATGGAAGACGATCCCCGTCGCCGTGCCCGCCGCCTGCGTGGCCGGCGACAGGCCGATCACCGTGTCGGCCAGCCCCCCGGTCAGCGCCACGACCGGCAGCGTGCCATAGCGCAGCCCGTACATCTGTGTCAGGCCGCAGGGCTCAAACCTGGACGGCACCAGCACGGCATCGGCCCCGGCGAACATGCGGTGGCTCAGCGCCTCGTCATAGCCGATCCGGACGCCGACCCGCCCCGGATAGCGCGCCGCGAGGTCGTGCATCGCCGCCTCGAGCGCCGGATCGCCGGAGCCGAGGATGGCAAGCCCGCCGCCTGCCTCGATGAAACCCGGAATGGCCCCGGGCAGAAGGTCGATCCCCTTCTGGTCTGTCAGGCGGCTGACGATGATCGCCAGCGGCCCTGGCACATCGAGCCCGAACTCGCGCGACAGTGCCGCCCTGTTTTCCGCCTTCTTCTTCAGGGACTTGACCGAATACGGGGAAATGCCGGGATCGGCCTCGGGCGACCAGACGCCGGTATCGACCCCGTTCAGGATGCCGTGGACACGGTCGGCGCGTGCCGAGATCACGCCCTGCAGCCCCATGCCGAATTCCGGCCGCATCAGCTCCTCGGCATAGGTCGGCGAGACGGTGGTGATTGCATCCGCCGTCACGAGCCCGGCCTTGAGCGAGGACAGGCCGTTGTAATATTCCAGTGCGCCCGCATGGAACTCGTTCCCCGGCAGCCGCAGCGGGCCGAGCAGAGCGGCAGGCGCCCAGCCTTGGAAGGCGATGTTGTGGACGGTGATGACCGACGCCACATCGCCCTGCCCGTGGTAGCGCAGGTAGGCCGGCGCAAAGCCCGCCTGCCAGTCATGGGCATGAAGCACGTCGGGCTTCCAGCCGCCCGCGCCATTGCGGGCGATCTCGGCCGCAACCCAGCTGAGCGCGGCAAAGCGGAAGGCATTGTCGGGCCAGTCCCCGCCCGGGCCGACATAGGGGCCGCCCTCGCGGTCGAAGAGATGCGGCGCGTCGAGCAGCATCAGCGACAGCCCCTCGGCCTCGCCTGCGAACACTCGCGCGGGGCCGCCGAACAGGTCGGCTTCGAACCAGACCTCGTCCATCGACTCGAGTCTTGACCGCAGGCCGCGATAGCCTGGCAAGAGCACCCGCATGTCCCATCCCGCCGGTTTCAGCGCTCCCGGCAGCGCGCCGACGACATCCGCCAGGCCGCCGGTCTTGAGGAACGGCACGCATTCCGAGGCCACCGAAAGTACCTGACCACTCATGCCAGTCCTCTTGCTATTTTCTGCTCACAAGTATCCTCGGGGGGTGAATTGGCCGCAAGGCCAAGAGGGGGGCAGACAGCCCCCCTGCCCCGGCCTGTTCACTTCCCGAGCTTCGCCGCCCGCGCATTCAGCATGTCCTGGGTGATAAGGACAATCCCCTGCTCGGAGCGGCGGAACCATTTCTCGTCCTCCACAGGATCCTCGCCCACCACCAGCCCCTCGGGGATCACCACGCCCGAGTCGATGACGCAGCGCGTCAGCTGCGCCTTGCGGCCGACATCGACGTAGGGCAGCGCCACCACATATTCGAGCGCCGAGTAGGAATGGGTCCGCACCCCTGTAAACAGCAGCGAATTGCGCACCTCGGAGCCCGAGACGATGCAGTTGCCGGACACGAGCGAGGACACCGCCATGCCGCGGCGGCCATCCTCGTCATGGATGAACTTTGCCGGCGGAACCAGCTCGGCATAGGTCCAGATCGGCCAGGCATTGTCGTAGAGGTCGAGTTTCGGCACAAAATCGGTCAGGTCGATATTGGCCTGCCAATAGGCGTCGATGGTCCCCACGTCGCGCCAGTAGGGTTCCTCCTCGAGCCCGCTCGTCACGCAGCTTTCCGAGAAGCGGTGCGCCATCGCCTTGCCGTTCTTGACGATGTCCGGGATCAGGTCGTTGCCGAAGTCGTGGCTGGAATTCGGGTCGGCCATGTCCTTGAGCAGGAGGTCGCGCAGGAAGTCCCAGTTGAAGACGTAAATGCCCATGGAGGCCAGAGCATGGTCCGGATCGCCGGGGATCGAGGGCGGGTCCTTCGGTTTCTCGATGAAGGCGGTGATGCGGTCGGTCTTGTCGACATGCATGACGCCGAAGGCGGTCGCCTCCATCCGCGGCACGGTGAGGCATCCGATCGTCACGTCGGCGCCGGTTTCGACATGCTGGCGCAGCATGATCTCGTAATCCATCTTGTAGACATGGTCGCCCGCCAGGACGATCACGTACTGGATGCCGTAGCTGTCGACGATGTCGATGTTCTGCGCCACGGCATCGGCGGTGCCGAGATACCACTTGTTTTCATCCACGCGCTGCGAGGCGGGCAGGATGTCGAGATATTCGTTCCGCTCCGCCCGGAAGAAGTTCCAGCCGCGCTGGCAATGGCGGATCAGGCTGTGGGCCTTGTACTGCGTGGCGATCGCCATCTTGCGGATGCCGGAATTAAGCGCGTTCGACAGGGCGAAGTCGATGATCCGGGCCTTGCCGCCGAAATAGACGGCAGGCTTGGCGCGGCGGTCGGTCAGCTCCTTCAGCCGCGATCCCCGCCCCCCGGCCAGCACGAAGGCCATGGCCTGCGAGGACAGCCGCGTGTTCGGTCTTGGTTTCATCCCTTCCTCCCGTGACGTTCAGGGGCGCCAGCCCCGGCGTGATGGTTGTAACGCGAATTTCCTGTGCCCCGCCGGCCTCAGGCCTGACGGAACATCAGGGTCGTGAGTGGTGGCAGGGTAATGAGGGCGGACTGCGCCTGATCGTGCCAGGCCACCCCCTCGGTCGCGATGCCGCCCAGATTGCCGCGGTTGCCGCCGCCGTAGATCCCCGCATCGGTGTTGATGATCTCTTCCCACTGGCCGGGGCGCGGAAAGCCGAGCCGATAGCGGCGCTCGACCGGGGTCATGTTCGACACCACCACCACCGCCTTGTCCTGCGGCCCGCCATAGCGCGCCCAGGCATAGACCGACGCCTCGGCATCGTTGGCCTCGATCCAGGCGAAGCCTTCGGGGCGGGCGTCGTTGTAGTGGAGCGCGGGGGTGGCCCGGTAGGTGCTGTTCAGGTCGCGCACGAGCGCCTGCACGCCGCGATGCTCGGCATGGTCCAACAGGTGCCAGTCTAGGCTCTGGTTGTGGTTCCATTCCCGCCCCTGGGCGAAGTCCTGCCCCATGAACAGGAGCTTCTTGCCGGGATGGCCCCACATGAAGCCGTAATAGGCGCGCAGGTTGGCAAATTTCTCGGCCCCCGAGCCCGGCATCTTGTCGAGCATGGAGCCCTTGCCGTGCACGACCTCGTCATGGCTGATCGGCAGGATGTAATTCTCGGACCAGGCGTAATGCAGGCCGAAGGTCATCTGGTGGTGGTGCCATTTGCGGTGGATCGGGTCCTTGTGCATGTAGCTCAAGGTGTCGTTCATCCAGCCCATGTTCCACTTGAAGCCGAAGCCGAGCCCGCCGTGGTTGGCGGGACGGGAAACGCCTGGGAACGCGGTCGATTCCTCGGCCACGGTCATAATGCCGGGAACTTCGCCATAGGCGGTGATGTTCATCCGGCGCAGCAATTCGATCGCCTCGTAATTCTCGCGACCGCCATCACGGTTGGGGATCCACTGCCCCTCGCCCCGCGAATAGTCGCGGTAGAGCATCGAGGCCACCGCATCCACGCGCAGTCCGTCGAGATGGTACTCCTCGAGCCAGTAAAGTGCGTTCGAGACCAGGTAATTCGCCACCTCGCGCCGGCCGTAGTTGTAGATCAGCGTGTTCCAGTCCTGGTGGAAGCCCTCGCGCGGGTCGGCATGCTCATAAAGCGCGGTGCCGTCGAAGCGGCCGAGGCCATGCGGGTCGGTCGGGAAATGACCCGGCACCCAGTCGAGAAGGATGCCGAGGCCGCGCTTGTGGGCGGCATCGACGAAGGCGCGGAATTCGGGCGGGGTGCCGTGCCGGATCGTGGGCGCGAACAGGCCAACCGGCTGATAGCCCCAGCTGCCGTCGAAAGGATGTTCCGAGATCGGCAACAGTTCCAGGTGGGTGAACCCCATCGTTGCCACATAGTCGACAAGCTGCTCGGCCAGTTCCTGATAGGACAGCATCCGGTCGCCCGGCGCGCGGCGCCAGGACCCCAGATGCACCTCGTAGATCGAGATCGGCGCGTCGATGGTCTGGCGGTCGGCGCGCTCCTTCAACCAGCGGTCGTCGGCCCATTTGGCTCCGGTGATGCGGCGGACGACCGAGGCGGTCTTGGGCGGATGTTCCGAGCCGAAGCCGACCGGGTCTGCCTTCAACGGCAGGATCGCGCCACCGGGCCCCCGGATCTCGTACTTGTAGGCCGTGCCTTCGCCAATCTCGGGGATAAAGGTTTCCCAAACGCCGGTCGCGCCCCGGCGGCGCATCGGGTGGCGGCGACCGTCCCAGACGTTGAAATCGCCCACGACCGAGACGCGCTGCGCATTTGGCGCCCAGACGGCAAAATGCGTGCCCTCGACGCCTTCGTGGGTGATCGCATGGGCGCCGAGCGCCTGCCACAGGCGACGATGCGTGCCTTCGCCGAGAAGGTATTCGTCCATTTCGCCCAGCACCGGGCCGAAGCGGAAAGCGTCTTCGAACTCCCAGATGTTGTCGCCCTGCCCCGCCCGCAGCCGGTACGGCAGGTTCTTGCCGATCTCAGCCACGAACAGGCCCGGCACGCCCGGGACGGCCGCCGCCTCGACCTCGGTCGCGGCAAGCACGGTCAGCCGGTCGGCGCCGGGCACGAAGGCGGTGACCGTCCAGCGCTTGCCCTTCTGGTGAGGACCCAGCACCGAGAAGGGATCGCCATGCGACCCGTCGGCGATCGCGCGTGCGGCCCCCGCTTCGACAAGCGGTTCTGCTGCCTTGGCCATCGAGTCCTCCCCTCCTCTCAAGCCGGCCGGTGGTCTTTCGCCCTGTTCAGAGCGCCGGTTCCACCGACCAGACATCCTTCATGTAGCCCCGGATCGTGCGATCGGACGAAAAGAACCCCGATCGCGCCGTGTTCATCGCCGCCATCCCGAGCCAGCGGTCGCGGTCGGCAAAGGCGCGGTCCACCTCGGCCTGAGCGGCGTGATAGGCATCGAAATCGTCGGCCACGAGGAAATAGTCGTGGTGCCAGACCCGGTGAACAAGGCCGTGATAACGGTCCTTCTGCGTCGGGCTGAAGCGACCCTCGGCGATCATCTGGAGCACGTCCTGCAGGGGCTTCGACGCCTCGATCGCCTTCTTGGAATGCTCGCCATCCTCGCGCCGCTTCAGCACCTCCTCTGCGGTCAGGCCAAAGAGGAAGAAGTTCGCGGCGCCCACTTCCTGAAGGATTTCGACATTGGCCCCATCGAGCGTGCCGATGGTCGGCGCGCCGTTCATCATGAACTTCATGTTGCCGGTCCCCGATGCTTCCTTGCCTGCGGTCGAGATCTGTTCCGACAGATCGGCTGCCGGGATCAGGCGTTCGGCCATCGAGACGTTGTAGTTGGCCGGGTAGACGACAGTCAGCAGGTCGCGCGTCGCCGGGTCGGCATTCACCACGGTCGCGACATCGTTGATGAGGTGGATGATTTCCTTGGCCACGGCATAGCCCGGTGCCGACTTGCCGCCGAAGATCTTGACCCGCGGCACCCACCGGCCCTTGGGGTTCTGCTTGATCGCGTGCCAGTGGGCGATGGTTTCGAGGATGTTCAGCAGCTGGCGCTTGTATTCGTGGATGCGCTTGACCTGCACGTCGAACATCGCGTCCGGGTTCACCGAGACGCCGCATTCCGCCTTCAGCCAGTCCGAGAGCCGCGCCTTGTTGATCCGCTTGGCCGCACCGAAGGCGTCGCGGAAGCCCTTCTCGGCGATATGCGGCTCGAGGTCGCGCAGCCGGTCGAGATCGTCTTCCCAACCATCGCCGATCGTGTCGGTGATGAGCGTCGACAGCGGACGGTTGCACATCTTGAGCCAGCGGCGCGGCGTCACGCCGTTGGTTTCGTTGATGATCCGGCCCGGATGCAATTTGTCGAGTTCGGGGAAGAGGTTCTTCTTGATGAGTTCGGAATGCAGCGCTGAGACGCCGTTGACCTTGTGGGCCATGACGAAGGCCAGTTCGCCCATCCGCACCTCGTGGTGCTTGACGATGCCGACATAGTGCGGGCGCGACGGGTACTTGTCCTTGTGCCAGGCGTCGATGCGCTCGACGATCTGCATGTGACGCGGCAGGACATTGCCGAAGGTGAAGGTCGCCCACCGCTCCAGCGCCTCGGGCAGAAGCGTGTGGTTGGTATAACCAAGGCAGGCCTGCGCGATTTCCAGCGCCTCGACGAATTCCATCCCGTGCACGTCGGTCAGAAGGCGGATCAGTTCCGGCCCGGCGATGGCGGGATGGGTGTCGTTCATCTGGATGGCGACGAAGTTCGGAAGCGCCTTGAGGTCGCCATGGGACTTGAGGAAGCGGCGCAGGATGTCCTGCAACGCGGAGGAGGTCAGGAAGAATTCCTGCTTCAGCCGCAACTCCTTGCCCTGGTAAGTCGTGTCATCGGGGTAAAGCACGCGGCTCAGCGTCCGGGCGAGCGTCTCGGGCTCGGCCGCGGCGGTGTAGTCGCCCCGGTTGAAGCGTTCGAGGTCGAAAAGCGTCGTCGGGCGCGCGCCCCAGAGGCGAAGCGTGTTGGCCCATTTGCCCTGCCAGCCGACGACCGGCGTGTCATAGGCCTCGGCCTGCACCGTCTCGCCTGGCACCCAGACCTCGCGGCCGCCGCGGGTCTCGACCGCACCCTTGAAGCCGATCGTATAGGCGCTTTCGGGGCGCTCGAATTCCCAGGGGTGGCGGCTCAGCAGCCAGTCCTCGGGCGTCTCGACCTGCATCCCGCCCTCGAAGCGCTGGCGGAACAGGCCGTGTTCATAGCGGATGCCGTAGCCATAGGCGGGACAACCGATCGTCGCCATCGACTCCATGAAGCAGGCCGCCAGCCGCCCCAGACCGCCATTGCCAAGCGCCGCATCGGGCTCGTTCTCGACGATCGCCGAGAAATCCTGCCCGAATTCCTCCATTGCCTGCACCGCGAGGTCACGAAGGCCCAGGTTGACGCAGGCATCCTCGAGCAGCCGGCCGATCAGGAATTCCATCGACAGGTAATAGACGCGCTTGCGATCCTCACCCCAGGTGCGGCGCGTTGACGCAAACCATGGGCCGACGATCCGGTCACGAATCGCAAAGCTCAGCGCCATTCGCCAGTCATAGACGCTAGCGTTCTGCGCATCCTTGCCAAGCGTGTAGGTCAGGTGCTGCAGGATCGCGGTCTTGAGATCGGGCAGGGTCAGTTGGGTATCGAACAAGGCGTCGGTTCCTGGATCTGGGTCAAACGGATCAGAGCAGATCGGCGGCCGTATCGGCAACCGGAACCAATGCTTTGACAGTCTTGCGCTTTTTGCAAGCCTGAAGGGGGGCGTGGCTACCCTGTCTCATCGGTCTGCCTTTCGGTTCTCGACTCGGTCTGGGGCCACAAACCAGAGTGATGTGATGGGCATTTGCCCACATGCCTGACAAATAATCAACAAATTCGAGCGGTCCTGGTGGACGATCGCCGATATTTGCAACCCGGGCAGAGCTTTGGACAGGTTTCGCATGGCTTCCGGCACAAAGCTGCACTGCCCCCTTCCGCATGATCTGCATCAAATCGTGGCATTCGACATATTGCTATTCTTCATTTGCGGGATTTCCTGTCGAGGGATTAGTGCCATGAGACTCACAATGCGAACCAGTCTGGCCTTGCGGACACTGATGTTCTGCGCGGTCAACGAAGGTCGGATCGTCCAACGACACGAGATTTCGGCAACCTGCGATGCCTCCGAGAACCATCTGGCGCAGGTAATCCATCTTCTGGCGCGCAACGGCTATCTGAAGACCCGTCGCGGACGTCACGGCGGATTGGCCTTGGGGCGCCCCGCGGGGGAGATCACCGTCGGTCAGGTCTTTCGCAGCTTCGAGGCACCCCTGCCCTTCGCCGATTGCTGGCAGGGGTCGGAACGCGAGTGCCCCTTGAAGGGCGCCTGCCGTTTGTCCTGTGTGCTGAAAGAGGCGATGGACGCCTTCTATGCGCGCCTCGACAGATCGACGCTGGCCGATCTGGTCGGCAACAATGGCGAGCTGGAGCATCTGCTCAAGGCAGCCTGACCGGGCGACAGACCCCAAGACACCGGGAAACCCCGGCCGAAGGTGCGGTCGGGGTCTTTTCATGCCCTCCGCCGCGCCGCAGCGCTGCCGGTGCGGCGAATCAGACTGCAGGCGGACGCCTTCTTCTTCTGTTTCGCGCCGGTCGGCGATGGTGACAGCTGTGTGACCTTTGTCGCAAATCCCGCTTCAAATGTCGGCTTATGAACGAATCTTGAGTTGAAATCATCCGGTTGAGCGCATAATTGCCCGGCGTCCAGGACCGGGGCGGGGGGCTCTCCGGCAAGGCTCGGGTTTCCCGGCGGACCTGGGCGCACGAGCAGGACGAGTTTTGATAAGGCGGAAGGTTCCGCCAAGAAAAAGAGAAAACGGATAGACTGAGATGGCAAAGAAACCGACCCCGGCCCCGCATCAGCAAGGCTCGAACCCGCAAGGCTCCAGCCAGATGGGCGCCAGCACGCAACCTTCGCCCCAGCAAGGGCAGAAGCCGATCTTCAAGGACTGGGCCTCGATCTGAGCGTTGTCCCCGCGCCCGGTCCGGCCGATAGTTCGGCCCAGACCGGAGCGTGACGAATGCCTTCCCCCGTATCCTCGATCCCCAATCTCGGGCCTGCGAGCGAGGCCGCCTTTGCGCGCGCCGGCATCCATTCGGCCGAGGAGATCCGTGCGCTCGGACCGGATGAGGCCTATCGCCGGCTGCTTCGCGCCGGGACGCAACCCCACTTCATCGGCTATTATGTGCTGGTCATGGGCCTTCAGGGCCGGCCCTGGAACGACTGCCAGGGCGAAGAGAAGAAGGCGCTGCGGGTCCGCTTTGACGCGATCAAGGCTGAGATGGGTGGTAGCCGGTCGGGAATCGAGGCGGCGTTGAACGCGATCGGCGTGATTGAACGCTGGCGATGACGAATTTTCTGCGAAAATTCTGAAATGAAAAATGGCCGCCCGAACGGGCGGCCCCTTGATTTTTCGTAGAAAAATCGTGCCTTCAGCCGACCAGCTCGAGGCCCGAGAAGAAATAGGCGATCTCGACAGCGGCGGTTTCCGGCGCGTCCGAGCCGTGGACCGAGTTCTCGCCGACCGAAAGGGCGAATTCCTTGCGGATGGTGCCGTCGGCGGCATTGGCCGGGTTGGTCGCGCCCATGACTTCGCGGTTCTTCGCGATCGCGCCTTCGCCCTGCAGCACCTGCACCACGACCGGCTCGGAGGCCATGAACTCGGTCAGTTCGCCGAAGAACGGACGGTCCTTGTGGACCTCGTAGAACTTCTGCGCCTGGGCGAGCGACAGGTGGATGCGCTTCTGCGCGACGATGCGCAGGCCGGCTTCCTCGAACTTGGCATTGATCTTGCCGGTCAGGTTGCGGCGGGTGGCGTCGGGCTTGATGATCGACAGGGTGCGTTCGATGGCCATGAGGGTCACTTTCCGGAAATGTCGAGGCAGGCCCCTGCCCGCCCCTCGTGATTGCCGCGCCCTGCTATCACGCGCCTTTCGCCTTGAAAAGCCGGGAGCGCCGGTTGACGCCGCATCCCCCTTGGGGCAGGACGCATCCCATGCTGAAGATCGAGGACATCACCTATTCCGTCGAAGGCCGCCCCCTGTTCGAGGGCGCCTCGGCCACCATTCCGACCGGCCACAAGGTGGGCCTCGTCGGGCGCAACGGCGCGGGCAAGACGACGCTCTTCCGGCTCATCAAGGGCGACCTCGCGCTGGAGGGCGGCTCGATCACCCTGCCCTCGCGCGCCAAGATCGGCGGCGTCGCGCAGGAAGTGCCCTCCTCCTCGACCTCGCTCCTCGACACCGTGCTGGCGGCCGATACCGAACGGGCCGAGCTGATGGCCGAGGCGGAACATGCGACCGACCCGCACCGCATCGCAGACATCCAGCACCGGCTGGCCGATATCGACGCCTGGTCGGCCGAGGGCCGGGCCAGCGCGATCCTGAGGGGCCTCGGTTTCGAGCCCGAGGAACAGCTGCGACCCTGTTCGGATTTCTCCGGCGGCTGGCGGATGCGCGTGGCGCTGGCTGGGGTGCTCTTCGCCCAGCCGGACCTGCTGCTGCTCGACGAGCCGACCAACTACCTCGATCTCGAAGGCGCGCTGTGGCTGGAAAACTACCTCCAGAAATACCCGCACACCGTCATCATCATCAGCCATGACCGCGGCCTTCTGAACCGCGCCGTGCAGGGCATCCTGCATCTCGACGCGAAGAAGCTGACCTACTGGACCGGCCCCTACGACCAGTTCGCCCGCCAGCGCGCCGAGCGGATCGCGGTGATGACGGCGGAAGCGAAGAAGCAGGAGGCGCGGCGGGCGCACCTGCAAAGCTTCGTGGACCGGTTCAAGGCAAAGGCGTCGAAGGCTGTTCAGGCGCAAAGCCGGGTGAAGATGCTGGAGAAACTCCAGCCGATCACCCCGCCGGAGGAGGCGAAGAAACAGGTCTTCACCTTCCCCGAGCCAGAAGAGCTCTCACCGCCGATCGTCAACCTCGACGGCGCTGCGGTCGGCTATGGCGGCAAGCCCGTGCTTCGCAAGCTGTCGCTGCGGATCGACCAGGACGACCGGATCGCGCTTCTCGGCCGGAACGGCGAGGGCAAGTCGACCCTTTCGAAGCTGCTCGCGGGCAAGCTCCAGGCCAGCGAAGGGCGGATGACGACCTCGTCCAAGCTGCGGGTCGGCTACTTCGCCCAGCACCAGGTGGACGAGCTGCATCTGGACGAAACCCCGCTCCAGCACATCATGCGGGTCCGGCCGACCGAGGGGCAGCCGAAGCTGCGCGCCCGGCTGGCGGGCTTTGGCCTGATGGCGGATCAGGCGGATACCGTCGTCGCGCGGCTGTCGGGCGGCCAGAAGGCGCGGCTGTCGCTGCTGCTGGCCACGATCGACGCGCCGCATCTCCTGATCCTTGACGAGCCGACCAACCACCTCGACATCGAAAGCCGCGAGGCGCTGGTCGAGGCGCTGACCGAATATACCGGCGCCGTGGTGCTGGTGAGCCACGACATGCACCTTCTGGGCCTCGTCGCCGACCGGCTGTGGCTGGTGAAGGGCGGCGCGGTCGCGCCCTACGAGGGCGATCTGGAGGATTATCGCCGGATGCTTCTCGCCGGCGACGAGCCGGAAAAGCCGAAAGCGCCCGCCGAGAAGCCGAAGAAGGCCAGCCGCGACGAGATCCTCGCGCTCAAGGCCGAGGTCCGCAAAAGCGAGGATCGCGTCGCAAAGCTGAACGACATGCGCGACAAGCTGGCGAAAAAGCTCGCTGACCCAGAGCTTTACGAACAGGCGCGGATCGGCGAACTTGAAACCTGGCAGAAGAAGTATGCCGAGGTGATGGAGGGGCTCGACCGCGCCGAGGCGCTGTGGCTCACCGCGCAGGAACGGCTTGAGGAGGCGGGCGGGTGATCGACACGGGGTTCCTGATCACGAGTTTCGTGACGCTCTTCGTGGTCATCGACCCCCTTGGCCTGATCCCGCTGTTCATCGCCCTGACGCAAGGTATGGCGCCAGAACAGCGTCGGGCGGTCGGGCGGCGGGCCTGCACCATCGCGGCGGCGCTGCTGATCGTCTTCGGGCTGCTTGGTGAGAAACTCCTGACCTTCATCGGAATCTCGATGCCCGCCTTCCGCATCGCCGGCGGGATCCTTCTGTTCCTGACTGCGCTCGACATGCTGTTCGAACGGCGCACACAGCGGCGCGAGGGCCAACATGCCGATCCGGCGCATGACCCCTCGGTCTTCCCCCTCGCCATGCCGCTGATCGCCGGTCCCGGTGCGCTGGCCTCGATGATCCTCCTCGTCGGCAAGTCCGGGCCGGGCTGGACCGGCACGGGTCTCGTCTTTCTCGAAGCGCTGGCGGTGATCGCCATTGTCTTCCTGCTGTTCCAGGTCGCGGGCCCTATCGAGCGGGCGCTTGGCCGCACCGGGACCATGGTCATCACCCGGCTTCTGGGGATGCTGCTGGCCGCCCTCTCTGTCCAGTTCGTGATCGACGGGATCGTCGGCACCGGCCTTCTGACCTCCTGACGGCGATTGCGAAGCGTCGGCGCGGTACCTACATCCGCGAAGACGAAGGGAGTTCGGATGGACAGCAACGATCTGATGCGGCTGGTCTACCTCGGCGTGCTGCTGGCGGCGGTCAGCGGCTGGGTCCTGGTCGAGTATCGCGGACGGCTGGGCGCGGCCCTGCGCAACTTCATGGCCTGGGGTCTGATCTTTGTCGGCGTCGCCGCCGGCTATGGCCTCTGGACCGACATGCGCCGCGACCTCCCACACCAGGCCTTCGTGCAGGATGGCCGGGTCGAGATCACCCGCGCCCCCGACGGACATTTCTACCTGCCGGTCGAGGTCAACGGCCGGTCGGTGGATTTCCTCGTCGATACCGGGGCGTCGAACATCGTCCTGTCTCAGAAGGACGCGCGACGGGTCGGGATCGATCCCTCCGCGCTGGTCTATATCGGCCAGGCGCAGACGGCGAATGGCACCGTCTCGACCGCGCGGGTCAAGCTCGACAGCCTGACGCTCGGCCCCTGGACCGACAAGAACCAGCCCGCCTGGGTCAACCAGGGCGAGATGGACGGCTCGCTCCTCGGCATGGATTACCTCCATGGCTTCAAGATGGAGATCGACGGGCGGAAGATGGTGTTGACACGCTAGGGCGCGTTCAGGACTCGGGCAAAGGCAATATCGGCCCCCGGATGAAGCGGCGCTGTCAGACCGTCTGTCGCCATTTTTCGCGGGTCGAGCCCGGCCAGAACTGGCGCACGCCGTCCGAGCTCCGGAAGCGCCTGCAAGACGTCGCTCACGATGGAATCGACAACCTCCGGCGGCGTGTCTGCCCGCGCAACCATCGTCGCGGTCACGGAAAAGCTCGGTTGCGCCGGCGCCCCGGGCCGATAGTCTGACATCGGGATGGTCGCGGCAGTGAGGTCCTTCCCTGTCCCTATAACCGAGGTGATTTCATCGGCGGACAGCGGCAGAACCGTGATCGGGCAGCTATTCAAGGCGGTTCCAATCGCGTCATTCGGGTGACCGACAACGATGAAAGTTGCATCGATTGCCCCGTCACAGATCGCGTTGATCGCGGTGCTGGTCGGCAGTTCCGCCAGTTCCGAGAACTGATCCTCGCTCAGACCGATCGACGACAGCATCCGCTCGACCGTTGCCCTGCGGCCAGAAGAGGGATGACCGACATCCACGCGCTTGCCCGCCAGGTCCATCACATCCCTGACGCCGGCATCGGTCTGGACCAGAATGGTCATGGTTTCGGGGTAAAGCCCCATGACGCTGCGCAGACCGGGAACGGGGCCCTTGGTTGCGAAGCGGCCGGTGCCGCTCAGGGCCTGGGCCTGCAGGTCGGACTGGACCAGGGCCAGGTCGAGTTCGCCCTGGCGCAGCGCGTCAAGATTGTAGACCGATCCCGTCGTCGGATCGGGGCTGCAGCGCATCGCCCCGAGTTCGACACGGTTCACAAGATCGCAGATCGCGGATGCAACGGCATAATAGCCGCCCGAGACATCGCCCGACCCTACCGAGAAGAAGGGCATTTCTTGCGCGAAGGCACCGGAGCCAGCCAGCCCCATCACACAGAACACCGCCGCCGCTCTCATCCCTGCCCCCACAGTTCCCGCTTGATGCAAAAATAGCCGTCAAAACCTCTTCTGGCCAGTTGCCTGAGTCGAGAGCGCCCGTCATTCTTCTGCGCAGGTTCCGGGATAGACGCTGCAGGGGGCAACAAGCGATGCCGGACTTCATCTACGATATGGACCCGGGTCAGCTTGCGCTTACGATCACACTCCTGATCGTGGGCTCGGTGTTGGTCGGTGTCGTCATCATAAAGCCGATCCTGCGGCTCCTTATGGGGACCGGACCGGATTTCAACCAGAATGTTTCATACGTCACGGCGGGCTTCAGCCTGTTTTACGGCCTTCTCCTTGGTTTGCTCACGGTGGCGGCCTACCAGAACAACGAGCGCATACGCTCGGGCATCCAGGATGAGGCCTCGATGCTGGGGGCGCTCTACACCTCCATGGACTCTTATCCCGAGCCGCTGCGCAGCGATGTGCGCGGCATGATGCGCGACTATGCGCTGTTCACCATCAACAGCGATTGGCCGGCCCATCGCAAAGGCGGGGTGCTCAATGGCGGCGTGAACCGGGTCGCGGCGATCCGAAACAAGCTTGGTCGGTTCGAGCCACAGACCAAGGGCCAAGAGATTCTGCATGCCGAGGTCCTTTCGGGATTTCAGCGCTTCGTCGAGGCGCGGCAGGTTCGCCTTGGTGGGACCATCACCGGTATTCCTGGGGTGCTTTGGTATGCGGTTCTGGTCGGAGCGGCGGTCAACATCCTGCTGATCGTGCTGCTCCGCATGCGCACATTGCAGCAGTTCGTTCTTGGGTCGATCACGGCGTTCTTCCTTGGCGTGATCCTGTTCGTCATTATCGTGCTCGATCGGCCGCTGCGCGGCCCTGCGGGCCTTCAGCCCGATCCCTTCGTTCTGCTCTGGCAGAAGACGATGGTCTGGGACGAATCGAACGGTTGAGGCTGGAGCGCATCAGATGGCCGAATTCTCGATCCGGGATGTTGAAGGGATGCGCCAGGTGCGCATCGAAATCGCCGATGAAATGGTGCGTGCCCGCAAGGGGGCGATGTCCAACCTTCGTGGCAAGATCCGCCTGATCCCCCGTTTGCCCGGTGAGCGATCTCTGGCGCAGCCTGTTCATCCCCGAAGGAACCATCCGCCCCTATTATGAAGGCACGGGCGAAATTCTGCTGCAGCCCTCGACCGGCGGCTACCATCTGCTCGACGTATCAGATGGCGAACGCTGGATTCTTGAACCCGGCGTGTTCTGGGCCTGTGAGGGGTCGGTGAAACTGGGGCTGACACGCGATCCCTTCTTCGCCTCGCTCTGGGCGGGGGACGGTTTTTTCAACTGGAAGACCCTGCTCGCAGGTCATGGTCGGGCCGCAATCAACACCCCGGGTCCGGTCGAGATCGTCGAGATTGCCGGGGCCGAGATGCGGGTGCAGGGGCGGCTGGTGCTTGGCCGGACCGAAGGGCTCAGCTTCCGCTCGGAACGCCCGGCCGGGTTCTTCCGCAGCTTCATCTCGGGGCAAAGCCGCCTTCGGGTGTTCCGCGGCACTGGAAAGGTGCTGGTCTGCTGGACACCGTACTGGAACGAAAAGCTCCTCCGGCAGATCGGCGGGCAGGACGAAGACGGCGCTACCTGACCTAGCTGCCCGCCGCCCGCTCCTGTTTCTTTTCCCACCGGCCGGACTCGTCCGACCAGTACTGTGCGCTAAGCCCTGCCGCCACCACGGCCCGCCACTGCCCCCGCGCCGCCTCGAGCGCGACCGGGTCGGCGCCGTCGAACAGCAGGCAGGCTCGGTCGAGGCCCGCGGCCTCGGCCGGGTCCACCGCCGCGCCGTCGATGGCGATCAGGCAGCGGGCGCCGTTCGGCAGGCCGGGCCGCTCGGTCAGCAACACCGGCTGGTCAACGTCATGCGGGCCGCCTGACAGGCCATGCGGCAGGAAATCCTCGTCGGACCCCAGCCAGAGCTTCTCGTCGAGCCATTCGAGCCGCGCCCGGTCGGTGCCCCGCACTGCTACCCGCCAGCCGTTGGAAAGCGACCGCGCGATGATCTGCGGCAGCGCCTGTTCGACCGGGTTGCGCGTCAGGTGGTAGAAGAAGACCGCGCCCAAGGCCCGCTCATCCCTCGCAAAGGTCGTGCACCAGCCGGTCGAGCGTGCGCACGCCCCAGCCCGTCGCCCCCTTGGGCGCGAAGGTCGAGTCGCCCTTCAGGCTCGCGGTCCCGGCGATGTCGAGATGGATCCACGGCGTGCCAGGCTTGACGAAGCGCTGAAGGAAGCAGGCGGCGGTGATTGCGCCGCCTTCCCGGCCGGTGACGTTCTTCATGTCCGCGATGCGCGATTTCAAGAGCGCGTCATAGGCATCGCCAAGCGGCATCCGCCATGCAGCCTCGCCCTCGGCCTTCGCCGCCTTGAGAAAGGCGTTGCAGAAGGTGTCGTCGTTCGAGAAGACGCCAGTATTTTCATGCCCGAGCGCCACCACCATCGCCCCGGTCAGGGTCGCCAGATCGACCATGCCGATCGGCTTGAAGCGCTCCTGCACATACCAAAGCACATCGGCCAGAACGAGGCGGCCTTCGGCATCGGTGTTGATGACCTCGATCGTGTCGCCCTTCATTGACTTGACCACGTCGCCGGGGCGCTGCGCGTTGCCGTCGGGCATGTTCTCGACCAGACCGACGATGCCGACGACATTGGCGCGGGCCTTGCGAAGCGCCAGCGCCCGCATCACGCCCGAGACGACGCCTGCCCCGCCCATGTCGCCGGTCATGTCCTCCATCCCCGCCGCGGGCTTGATTGAGATGCCGCCGGTGTCGAAGGTCACGCCCTTGCCGATCAGGGCGAGCGGTGCATCGCCCTTCGCGCCGCCATTCCAATGCATCACCACGACGCGGGCCGGGTTGACCGAGCCCTGCGCCACGCCCAGAAGCGTGTTCATCCCGAGCTTCTTCAACTCGTCCGGTTCCAGGATCTCGACGTCGAGTCCCAGTTCCTGCATCGCCGCCAGCCGGGCGGCGAAATCGACCGGGGTCAGGACGTTGGCCGGCTCGTTGGTCAGGTCGCGAGTGAAGAACACGCCTTCCGTCACCGCCGCATGGGCCGCGGCCTGGGCCGCCACCGCCTCGGGATTGGCGACAAGGAAGGTGACGTCGCCCGGTTTCGCCACCTCGCCGGTGCGGTAGGTGGTGAAATCATAGGCCCGGAGCGCCAGGCCATAGGCGATGTCGGCCGCCTTCGGATGACCCTCCGCCAGGACCAGCGCCCCGGCAGCGCCAAGAGCCTTGCCCACCGCCGCCCCGGCCTTGCGGGCAGTCAGCGCGTCGGCCTGGCGGTCAAGCCGCAGGATCTGGAGCGACTCGGCTGCAAGACCTGCCGGCCAGGCGAGTTCGGCAGCATCGCCGGGTTTCATCTTGTCGAAGGCCGGCGATGAGAGAAACCGCTCCAGCGCGCCTTTTGTCAGCCGGTTGATCCTGCGCGTGACCGGCCCGATGGTGCCATTCGCCCCGGCGATGACCACGACCTTGCCGGCAAATCCGGCGGCGGCTTCGGCCTCGGTGGGACGGAACTGGATGGTGACGGGAGTGGTCATGAGGGCGCTCCGGAGCTTGCTGTCGGATGTGGAAACAGGTGGCCGTCTGGCCCCTTCCCAAGATAGGCGGAGCCTAGCCCGCGCCCCCGGCAATGACCAGATAGCAGTTTTCCCTGCCGCGGAATTCCACTAGGTTCGCGCGAAACAAGAACGAAACGAGGGAGAGCATCGGGCGTGTCGAGATTCGACAGATATCTGCTGTCGCAATTCATGGCGCTGTTCGGGTTCTTTTCCCTTGTGCTTGTGGCCGTCTACTGGGTGAACCGCGCCGTCAGCCTGTTCGACCAACTGATCGGGGACGGCCAGTCGGCGCTGGTGTTCCTCGAGTTCACGGCCCTGACCCTCCCGAACGTCATCCGCCTTGTCCTGCCGGTCTCGGCCTTCGCTGCGGCGGTCTATGCGGCAAACCGGCTGACGCGGGAAAGCGAACTTGTGGTCATGCAGGCGACCGGGTTCTCGCCGTTCCGGCTGGCACGGCCGATCGTCTATTTCGGGCTGATCGTCACGCTGCTGATGGCGATCCTGATGAATGTCATCGTGCCCGCCAGCCGGATGACGCTGCAGACCCGCACGGCCGAGATCCAGGCCAACATCAGCTCGCGCCTGCTGCGCGAGGGCGCGTTCGTGCATCCGACGGACGGGATCACCATCTACATCCGCCAGATCGCCCCGACGGGCGAGCTTTTGCAGGTGTTCCTGTCGGACGCGCGCGATCCGCGCCAGCGCGTGACCTACACCGCCCACCGCGCGCTGATCGTGCGCAGCGATACCGGGCCAAAGCTCATCATGTTCGATGGTATGGCCCAGACGCTGGACCAAGCGACCACGCGGCTTTCCGTGACCCGCTTTGCCGACCTGACCTATGACCTGTCGTCGTTCCTGCAGTCCGCAGGCCCGGTCAGGCGCGGGGCCGACGAGACACCGACGCTGACGCTGCTTTTCCCTCCGCCGGGACTGGCCGAAGAGATGGGCACCACGCCCGCGGCGCTTTTGCAGGAGGCCCACAACCGCATCGCCAGCCCGTTCATGGGGCTTGCCGGACCCCTGATCGGTTTTTCCGCCCTTCTGGTTGGCGCGTTCAGCCGTTTCGGCCTGTGGCGGCAGGTGGTCGGGGCGATCTTCCTGCTGATCGTGGTGCAACTGGTCGATAACGTCGCCACCAAGGCGGCGCTGCAGGACCCCTCTGCCTGGCCGCTGACCTATGCCGCGCCCGTGCTCGGTATCCTGATCGGCATCGGACTTTTGTGGTTCGCGACCCGACCCCGGCGAATCCGGCCGCAGGGCAGTCTGGCGGCGGGAGGCGCGGCATGACGCTCAGCCGCTATCTCGCGCGCAGGTTCCTTGTCGCCTATCTGATGGTCCTTGGCATCTTCTCGATGCTGATGATGCTGATCGGCATGGTCGAACGGGTGCGCAAGCTGGCCGGGACGTCGGCCGGGTTCGGCCAGATCGCGGGGCTCGCGGCGCTCGACGTGCCGGAAAGCGTCTATCGCATCCTGCCGCTCATCATGATCCTGTCGGCGATGATGCTGTTCCTCGCGTTGGCGCGGTCGAGCGAACTTGTGGTGATCCGTGCCGCGGGCCGGTCTGGTCTGCGCATGCTGATCGCGCCGGTCTTCATGGCTTTCCTGATCGGCCTCTTCTCGGTTGCGGTCCTGAACCCGCTGGCCGCCGCCACGCAGAAGCGCTCGGCCGAACTGGCCGCGAAATTCACGTCGGGAAGCTACAGCGTGCTCTCGGTCAGTTCCGAGGGGCTGTGGCTACGTCAGGGCGGCGACGGGGTCCAGTCGGTGATCCGGGCCACCCGGGCCAATGAGGATGCGACCGAGCTGTTCGACGTGACCTTCATTGCCTCGGACGAAAGCGGGACCCCCCTGTCCCGGGTCGAGGCGGCTTCTGCCCGGCTTGAACCGGGCGCCTGGGCGCTTGCCGGGGTCAAGCGGTGGGACCTGACCGCGCAGAACCCTGAAGCGACGGCGATCTCGCAACCACAGGCGCGGGTGCCTTCGACCCTGACGGTCGAACGCATCCGCAACAGTTTTGGCGATCCGTCCAGCATCTCGATCTGGAACCTGCCGGCCTTCATCACCAGCCTCGATCAGGCGGGCTTCTCGGCCCGCGCGCATCGCGTGTGGCTGCAGACCGAACTCGCGATGCCCTTCCTGATGGCCGGTATGGTCCTGCTTGCCGCGGGTTTCACCATGCGGCACACAAGGTTCGGCAGGACCGACATCATGGTGTTGTTGGCCGTGCTGACCGGCTTTGCGATGTTTTTTCTTAGAAACTTTGCTCAAGTTCTTGGAACGTCAGGGCAAATCCCGATCATTGCGGCGGCGTGGGTGCCGCCGGCTGCCACCATCCTTGCCGCGCTTGGCCTTCTCTTGCATGTCGAGGACGGCTGATGCGGCGGCACCTGCTTTCCCTCGCCTTGCTTCTCGGACTTGCGGTTCCGGCCCAGGCCCAGGACAGCCCGCCCGACCTGGCTACACTGGTCGCCGACCAGATCGAGATCCAAGCCGACAGCGTGCTGGTCGCGGCCGGCAATGTCGAGGTCCTGCAAAAGGGAATGCGGCTCAAGGCGAGCCGGGTGACCTTTGACCAGAAGACTGACAAGCTGAAGATCGAAGGTCCGATTGTCCTGACCGACGCCACCGGCACGCGCATCGTCGCCGATCAGGCCGATCTGTCATCCTCGCTGACCGACGGCATCTTGACCGGGGCGCGGCTGGTGCTGAAGGACCAGCTACAGCTTGCCTCGAACTATGCGATGCGTGCCGGTGGCCGCTATACCGAGCTTGGCCGGACCGTCGCCTCGTCCTGCCAGATCTGCAAGGGCAGCCAGACGCCGCTGTGGGAGATCCGGGCAAGCCGCGTCGTGCATGACAAGGAAACGCGGCAGATCTATTTCGAGGATGCCAACCTGCGCCTGTTCGGCGTGCCGGTCGCCTATATCCCGCGCCTGCGCATGCCCGACCCGACGCTCGAGCGGGCGCGCGGCTGGCTTCTGCCGAGCATCCGCAGCACAAGCCAACTCGGCTTCGGCATCATGGCGCCGTATTTCGTGCCGATCGGCGAAAACCGCGATCTGACGATCACGCCCTATATCAGCACGAACGACGCCCAGACGCTTGGCCTGCGTTACCGGCAGGCCTTCTGGAACGGTTATTTCCAGGCGGAGGGCGCGGTGTCGCGTGACCAGATCGACCCCGGCACGCGTGGCTACCTGTTCGCCAACGGCTATTTCGGCCTGCCCGACAGCTTCACGCTGTCCTTCGGGCTGCAGATGGCCAGCGACAACTCCTATCTGCAGGATTACGGGATTTCCTCGCAGGACCGGCTCGACAGTTTCATCCAGGTCGAGCGGGTCAAGCGCGACAACTACATCTACGCTGGCCTGACCCATCTCGCTTCGCTCCGCGACGAAGACAGCAGCGACACCCAGCCTTCAACCCTCGTCAATGTCATCTACGACCAGCGCTTTGCCCCGCCCGTGATCGGCGGCGCCGCGAGCCTTCGCTACGAAGCGACCGGCAGCATGACGGCCTCGAGTTCCACCGTCGATTCGAACGGCGACGGCAATTCCGACGGGCAGGATACGGCGCGCGGGCTGGTGCGGCTCGACTGGCGGCGGGACTGGGTTCTGGCGAACGGGTTTGTCGCCGCCGCGACGGGGCGGGTGCTGGGCGACGTGACCTTTGTCGGGCAGGACCCCGCCTATCCGAGCGCGATCGAACGCGCCTACGGCGTCTTCGGCACGGAACTGCGCTATCCGATGGTCAAATCCGATGCCTGGGGCGGCACCCAGCTTCTGCAGCCGGTGGTCAACGTCCTGTTTTCAAAGAGCAGCCTGCCGACGGTTCCCGACAATGACAGCCTTGTCGTCGAGCTTGACGAGGGCAACCTCCTGTCGCTCGACCGCTTCCCCGGCACCGACAAGATCGAGCTCGGGACCCGCGGCGCGATGGGCCTGGACTGGACGCGCTACGCCCGGGACGGGTCTGAGGTCGAGCTTGCCTTCGGCCGCGTCCTGCGCGCCGACGATCTGGACCAGTTCACCCCGTCTTCTGGCCTGGATGGAGCCTGGTCCAACTGGTTGCTCGCGATGAGGGTGGCCTCATGGAAGGGGCTGACCCTGACGCAGCGGGTGCTGCTCGACGACCAGTTCGACGCCAATATGGGCGAGTTCCGCATGAACTGGGGTAACAGCAATGTCGGGCTCGAGAGCGGATATTACTGGGGCATCGCCGATGACGAGGCCGACCGACCCAATGACGTTTCGGAGGTCAGCTTCAACAGTTCATGGAAGATGAACGACAACTGGTCGAGTGTCTTGGGCATCCGCCATGATTTCATTGCCGGGCGCACCTCCGACGCCAGCCTCGGCTTCGTGTACCGCAACGAATGCATGCTGGTGGACCTTTCGGTTTCGCGCTGGTATGCGGATTCAACAAGTCTGAACCCGACGACCGAATTCGGCCTGAAGGTCGAACTTCTGGGCTTCGGTGGCGGATCGGCTCCTGGACCCGCGCGGCAATGCCGGGGATAAGGGCTAAAGGGGGGCAATGCCCTCGGGTAAGACAGAACAAGGGCCGGGACACACCGCCCGGGAATGAGCAGACGGAGCAGACGGACTGGACATGCGCCCGATTTTGAGAATGCTCGCCGGACTTTTCCTGCTGGCCGCGACCTCCGCCGCCAGCGCCGCCGACGGCCCCTTCGTACCTGCGCTGTTTGTCAACGACAGCGCCATTTCCGAATATGAACTCGACCAGCGGATCCTGTTTCTCAGGGCCTTGAACTTTTCGGGCGATGTCGAGGAGCAGGCCCGGACCGGCCTGATCGAGGATAAGTTGCGGCTTCAGGCCGCGAAGGCGGCTGGCGTCCTTCCCAACGAGGTCGAGGTCACGCGCGGGATGCAGGAATTCGCCGGGCGCAGCAATGTCCCGCTCCAGCAGTTTGTCCAGGCGATTGGCCAGAAGGGCGTCGCCCCCGAGACCTACCGTGACTTCGTGCGCGCCGGCGTTGCCTGGCGTGGCGTGATCCGGCAGCGCTATGCCGGAGCCGTCCAGATCACCGATGCCGAGGTCGACCGGGCTCTGTCAGACACCTCGCTGCTGGGCAGTGCCCGCGTGCTTTTGTCCGAACTCATCATTCCTGCTCCGCCCGGGCAGGAAGCCGATGCCTTGGCGCAGATCGAGGAACTGAAGGCCTCGATCCGGGGCGAGGCCGATTTCGCCGCCGCCGCGCGGCAGTATTCCGCCTCGGCTTCGGCGCAGGCGGGCGGTCAGATCGACTGGCTTGATGTCGGCAAGCTGCCCCCGGCGCTGCGGCAACTGGTACTCGGACTGACGCCGGGCCAGGTGTCGGACCCGATGCCGATCCCCAATGCCTATGCCATCTTCCTGATGCGTGGTCTCCAGCCGACGACCGAAAAGCCTCAGGTGGCAATCGATGTCGACTATGTCGAGGTGATCCTGCCCGACGGACCGGAAGGCCAGGGCTGGGCCTCGACCCTGATGGCCAAGGCCGATACCTGCACGGACGTGGTGCGCCTGACCAACAAGTTGCCGCAGCAGCAGGTCATCCGCACGGTCCAGCCCTCGGGCGCGGTGCCGCGGGATGTCGCCCTGGAACTGGCCCGGCTTGACACCTTCGAGACGTCATTCTCCCTGCGCCGCGGTGGCAGCCGCGTTTTCCTGATGCTGTGCGGACGGACGATGGCGCCGGTCGACGAGACCACGGCAGATGGGCTTGGCAACGTGCAGGAAGCACCGGATGCCAACGCGCCCGGGCCGAAGGAGCCGAAGCCGACGCTGACGCAGGAAGAGAAGATCGCCAAGCAGCGCCAGGCGATGCTTTCGAAGCTGACGAACCAGCGGCTTACGGAGCTGAGCGAGCAATACCTGCAGCAGCTGAAGGCGGCCGCAATCATCCGCGAACCGTGAGCGGCGCCATCCCTTTGCGGGCGCCCGTCGCCGTTAGCTGCGGCGAACCTGCCGGAATAGGGCCCGAGATCGCCGTAAAGGCGCGGACCGTGCTGGGCGCGGCCGTGCCCTTCTTCTGGATCGGCGATCCCCGCCACCTGCCGGACGGCACCCGCTGGCAGGCCCTGTCCGACCCCGCCGAAGCCGTGTCCCTCGCCCCGGAGATCCTTCCGGTCCTGCCGATAGATATGGGCCCCCGCCCCCTGCCCGGTCAGCCCGATCCGGCGCTGGCGGCTGGCGTTGTCGCCGCGATCGCGCGAGGCGTGGCGCTGGTGCAGGCCGGACAGGCCTCGGCGCTTTGCACCGCGCCGATCCACAAGAAGGCGCTGAAGGACGGGGCAGGTTTCGCCTTTCCCGGACATACCGAGTACCTCGCGGCGCTGGCCGGGGTGGAGCGTGTCGTGATGATGCTGGCCTGCGCCGAACTGCGGGTCGTGCCGGCGACCATCCATATCCCGCTTTCGGAAGTGCCCCGGGCGCTGACGCCGGCCCTGCTGGAAGAGACGCTCCGCATCACCCGCGCGGGGCTGGTGCGGGACTTCGGGATACCAGCGCCCCGCATCGCGGTGGCGGGCCTGAACCCCCATGCGGGCGAAGGCGGCGCCATGGGTCGGGAAGAGATCGACTGGATGATCCCGCTCCTCGACCGGCTACGCGGCGAGGGGATGGAGTTGCTCGGCCCCCTGCCCGCCGACACGATGTTCCACCCGGCCGCGCGGGCGCGGTACGACACGGCGGTCTGCGCCTATCACGACCAGGCGCTGATCCCGATCAAGACCATCGATTTCGCTAGCGGCGTGAACCTGACGCTCGGCCTGCCCTTCATCCGCACCTCGCCGGATCACGGCACGGCCTTCGACATCGCAGGCAAGGGAGTGGCCGATCCGTCAAGCCTGATCGCGGCGCTGCGGATGGCGCAGGACATGGCGGCGGCGCGTGGGGCAGCGTCGGACGTGGGGGTTTTGCACCCCCACACCCCCGCAGGATATTTGTAAGCAGAAAATGGGATCAGGGTTCCGTGGCAGCGATTGACGGTCTTCCCCCCCTGCGCGAGGTCATCGCGACGCATGGGCTGGTGGCGAAGAAACAGCTCGGCCAGAACTTCCTGCTGGACCTGAACCTGACGGCCAAGATCGCGCGGATGGCGGGTGATCTGTCGGCCTGCGACGTGCTGGAGGTCGGGCCGGGGCCCGGCGGCCTGACCCGCGGGCTTCTGGCTGAAGGCGCGCGGCATGTCCTTGCGGTGGAGAAGGACGCGCGCTGCATCCCCGCGCTGGAGGAGATCGCCAGCGCCTATCCGGGGCGGCTCGAGGTGGTGAGCGGCGATGCGCTGGAGGTCGATGCGGCAGCCCGGCTGACCGCGCCGATCCGGGTCGTGGCGAACCTGCCCTACAATGTCGGGACCGAATTGCTGATCCGCTGGCTTTCGCCACCCGCCTGGCCGCCCTTCTGGCAGAGCCTGACGCTGATGTTCCAGAAGGAGGTCGCGGAGCGCATCGTGGCAAGGCCCGGCAGCGGCGCCTACGGGCGTCTGGCGCTGCTGGCGCAATGGCGGACCGATCCGAAGATCGTGCTGACCCTGCCGCCCGAAGCCTTCGTGCCGGCGCCCAAGGTGCATTCGGCGGTGGTGCATCTGACCGCCCTGCCCGAGCCGCGCTTTCCGGCGGATGCGGCTGTGCTCTCGCGGGTGACGGCCATGGCCTTCAACCAGCGCCGGAAGATGCTGCGCTCCAGTCTCAAGGGGCTGGGGCCGGACCTTGAGGGCAAGCTCCACGCGGCCGGGATCGAGCCGACGGCGCGCGCAGAAGAAATCTCGCTGGAAAAGTTCTGCGCCCTCGCCCGGCTGGTCGCGGGCAAGGGCTGAGGGTCATTCCGCCGCTTCGGCGGGACCGCTTTCGGCTTTCGGCTTGCGCGGGGCGCGGGGCTTGCGCGCGGCCGGGGCTTTTTCGGCAGCCGGTGCGGCAGGTGTCTCGGTCACAGCCTCGACGGCGACAGGCTCAGGTGCCGGCGCCGGAGCGGCGGCTTCGACCCGCGGCTGTTCGCTGCGGTGCTCCTGGCGGGGCTGTTCTTGCCGCGGCTGCTCTTGACGGGGCGGGCGGCGGTCGTTGCGATCGTTCCGGCCCTGCTGATCGTTGCGGGGCCCGCGGTCTTGCCGGTCGCGGTTCTCGTTGCGATCCGACCGCTGCTGGTGCTGCGGTTCGCGGGTGCGGGTCTCGGGCGTTTCGACGAGGCTGCTTTCGCCCAGATCCTCGATGAAATCCATCATGCCGCCCATGCGCGGCGCCGGCTCGATTTCGGGCTGGTCGTCGGATGTCGGGTCGAAGCGGGGCTCGCTGCGGTTGTCGTTGCGGTCCTGCCAGTTCCGGTCGCGGTTGCCACCCTGGCCGTTCTGGCCATTCTGTCCGCCCTGCTGCTGCTGGCGTGCTTCCTGCTCGGCCGCGAGCTCGCGCTGCGCCTCGGCCAGGAGCCGGGTGTAATGCTCGGCATGCTGCATGAAGTTCTCGGCGGCGACACGGTCGTTCGAGAGCTGGGCATCACGAGCGAGGATCTGGTATTTCTCGATGATCTGCTGCGGGGTTCCGCGCACCTTGCCTTCGGGGCCGTTGCTGTCGAAGACGCGGTTGATGATGTTGCCGATCGACCGGGGCCGGTTCGACTTCGAGCGCGAACGTGATTTCGATGATCTCATGTTATCCGTTGTTCCAGCCAGCGTGGCCTTTCCCGATAGCCTGCGCCTGTAGCGCGCCTCACCCCCGATGCGGAGCCCCGTGGACGAGTTGTTCGGCTAGCGAGGGAGACATGTTCCGCTTGCCCGTTGTCAGGCGCAGTCACATCCCTTGCGATGGGATAAGCATGTGGAGGGGGGCGGCACAAGGGGAAATCGGCTTTCTCCCCGGGGTTTCCGGCAATTTTTCCGGGAATTGTGGCCGATTCCCTGCAATTGCCGTCAGGCAAGGCGACCGGCGACGACTCGGGGTCGGCCATCGAGATCCAGCAGGATTTGCACGTCCGCCAGTCCCGCCCTGCGGAAGAAGTCCGCAACCGCCTCTCCCTGGGTCGGGCCGATCTCGACCATCAGCCGCCCGCCCGGTTCCAGATGGGCCGGGGCGCCGGCGGAGATGGCGCGATAGGCGTCGAGGCCGTCTCCGCCCGGCGTCAGCGCCAGACGCGGTTCCCAGTCCCGAACCTCGGGCGAAAGTTCGGCCATTTCGGCGGCGGCGATATAGGGTGGGTTGGACACGATCAGGTCGAAGCGGCCTTCGATGCCGGTGAACCAGTCGGACAGCCGGAACTCGGCGCGGTCCGCGAGGCCGAGGGTTCCGGCGTTCTGCCGCGCCACCTGAAGCGCGGCGGGCGACAAATCCACGGCCAGCCCGGTCGCCTGCGGCTGGTCGGCGAGGAGCGACAGCAGGATCGCGCCGGTGCCAGTGCCCAGGTCGAGCACGCGGGCAAAGGGTTCCTCCAGCGCCGCGGCGACCAGCGTTTCGGTTTCAGGGCGCGGGTCGAGCGTGTCCGAGGTCACGCGGAAGGATCGGCCCCAGAACAGGCGCTGGCCGATGATCTGGCTGACCGGGCGCCGGGAAATCCGCTCGGCCAGTGCAGCCTCGAACCGCGCTGCTGCCTCGGGTGCCAGCGGGTCGGACAGGTGCAGCGTCAGACGGTCGGGTGCGATCGCCATCGCATGGGCCAGCAGAAGGCGCGCGTCGCGGGGGGCATCCTGAACCCCGGCCGTCTGAAGCCGCGGGATCGCGGCGCGCAGCGCCTCGGTTCCGGTCATTGCTCCATCTCGGCGAGCTTGGCCGCCTGGTCATGGGCGGTCAGCGCGTCGATGACCTCGGTCAGGTCGCCCGCCATGATCTGCGGCAGGGCGTAGAGCGTCAGGTTGATGCGGTGGTCGGTCATCCGCCCTTGCGGGAAGTTGTAGGTCCGGATGCGTTCGCTGCGGTCGCCAGAGCCCACCTGCGACTTGCGGTCGGCGGCGCGTTCATTGGCCAGCCGGTCGCGCTCCATCTCGTAGAGGCGGGCACGGAGCACCTGCATCGCGACCGCCCGGTTCTGGTGCTGTGACTTCTGCGACGAGGTCACGACGATCCCGGTCGGCAGGTGGGTGATCCGCACGGCGGAGTCGGTGGTGTTCACATGCTGTCCACCGGCGCCGGAAGACCGCATCGTGTCGATGCGGATGTCCGAGGCGGGGATGTCGATGTCGACCTCCTCCGCTTCGGGCAGCACGGCGACGGTTGCGGCCGATGTGTGGATGCGACCTCCGGCTTCGGTCTCCGGGACGCGCTGCACGCGGTGGACGCCAGATTCGTATTTCAGCCGGGCAAAGACGCCCTCGCCCTGCACATGGGCCGTGACCTCGCGGATGCCGCCGAGGTCGCTTTCCTGCTCGGAGAGGATCTCGAACCGCCATCCCTGCCCTTCGGCATAGCGCTGATACATGCGTAAGAGGTCGGCGGCGAAAAGTGCCGCTTCCTCGCCGCCGGTGCCGGGGCGGATCTCGAGGATGGCCGGGCGGGCATCGGCGGCGTCCTTGGGCAGGAGGGCGAGGCGCAGCGCCTGCTCCATCTCGGGGATGCGGGCCTTGAGGCGCGGGATTTCCTCCTCGGCCAGGGCCTTCATTTCGGGGTCTGCGAGCATCGCCTCGGCCTCCGACAGGTCGGTTTTCGCGGTCCGGTAGGCGAGGATCTCGGCCACGACCGGTTTCAGCTCGGAATACTCGCGGCTGAGCGTCGCGATTTCGGCCGGGGCGGCACCCTGCGCCAGCTTTGCCTCGAGGAACTCGAAGCGGCGGGTGATCTGGTCGAGAGTGTCCTGCGGCAGCATGGCGCGGGTTTGGCCTATGGCCCCCCTTTGGTCAAGGCCCGGAGCCGGTCAGGGCCCGTTGGCCAGGCTGGCGCCCGACCAGCCACCGAATTCCATGCCCCGGAAGCGCCAGGTCATCTCTGGCGGAACGGTGATCCCGGTCCGTGCAACCGGGCCGATGACAAGGCCGGCGGGATGGGTTGCTGCCCAGTCCAGAAGCGCCTGCGGCTCAAAGGGAACTGCGACCGGGGTGGTGAGACGGCCAGCGAAGTTGAACTCTGCGTTGTAGGGCATGCCGTAGAATGCGGTGCCGTCCGACTGGCGCGCGGCGAGCGCCTGTGCAATCGGCGCGGTATCCTGACTACGACCGGCGACCGTCAGCGCCGCCAAAAGATGCAGGGTCAGGGCAAGGCCAAGGCCGAGAACAAGATGACCGCGCAAGAGCGGAAGCCGAAGGCTCGCGAAGGAAAGGACGAGGCAGAGGAAAGCCGCCAATGCCACACCCCAGATCGGTGATAGATCGGCCAGGTTCCGGTCCCGGATCAGTCCGGCCGCCGCCAGTGCAAGGGCGACCGCAATCAGGATGGGCGGAAGGAAGGCAAGCGATCCGCCGCGCCGATCCGGAACGACCGCCGCCCGGGCGAAGATCAGCGCCATGGCTGGCAGTTCGGGCAGCAGGTAATGCATCTGCTTCCCACCGACGAGCGAGAACAGGACCAGAGCCGACCCGGCCCAGATCGCGACCATCCGCCCTGCCCCGTCGCCCCTAATCGCAGCAGGCACGCCTTGCCACAACCGCCACGACCAGCCCCAGGGGAACAGGATCGCCGGTAGAAGCGCGATCAGGAACCAGATCGGCCGTCCGTGCCCAAGATCTCCGCTGACGCGCGCGACGGATTGCGTCACCAGCAACTCCTTGCGGAAGGCGGCATCGCCCCCGACCAGCGCGGGCACCAGCCAGACAAGGACGATCGCCAGCCCGACCGCCAGCGCCGCCGCGCTGCCCCGCCCGATCTGCCGCCAGTCTGGCGGTTCGCTTGCCCAGAGCGGCATCGTCACCAGCGCGGGAACGAGATGCAGGAAGACCACCGGCCCCTTGGCCAGCGTGCCGAGCGCCAGCACCACCCCGAACCACAGCCAGCTCCCCCAGCCCTGCGCGCCCTGCCCGATGCGCCACAGGATCAGCACACCTATCAGAACGAAGACCGTCAGCAGCGCGTCGAACATCACCGCGCCCCCATAAAGGGCAAACAAGGTGAAACCGGCGAGGATGACCATCGCCCGCAGCGAAATCCCCTCGTCCTGCGGCCAGAGGCGGCGCGCCAGATGACCCGTCAGCGCCAGCGAGGCCACGGCGAAGACCGGGCCGACCAGCCGGGCCGCGGTCTCGGACACGCCGGTTGCCAGCCAGACCAGATTGATGAGCCAGAACAGCAACGGCGGCTTGTGGCTATAGGAGTCGAAGTTGCGCGTCAGGTGGAAGATGTCGCCTGTCAGGTGCATTTCCCAGGCGACGGCGAGATAGCGCGTCTCGTCGATGGGCAGCAACGGACGCAGCAGCACCTGCAACACCAGAACTGCGGCGAAAGCCGCGAGCACTGCGCCGATCCAAAGCCTCATGCCGAGCTTCCTTGCCATCTGCCGCCACACATACCGTTTTTGGCAGGAAGTCCACAGGCGATCGGCGAGCCTCGCGAACTCTTGCCAGTCGATACCCAAAAGCGACGCATTCTGTCGCGGACGGGATGAACGGGGGCCGCGACAGATGTATTCATGCGGAAAACAGCCGCCACAGGTCGGATTTAGCCACCCGTGACAGGCAGGATCGTCCACAGGACCAGGGAGATCAGGATGAAGACCCATACCCGCGTGCTCGTGATTGGCGGCGGCGTCGTCGGCTGCTCGGTGCTCTACCACCTCACCAAGCTTGGCTGGAAAGACGTGATGCTGGTCGAAAGGTCGGAGCTGACATCGGGCTCCACCTGGCACGCCGCGGGCGGGTTCCACACGATCAACGGCGACACCAACATGGCGGCGCTGCAGGGCTACACGATCCGGCTCTACAAAGAACTCGAGGCGATCACCGGCATGTCCTGCGGGTTGCACCATGTCGGCGGCGTGACGCTGGCCGACAACATGGCGCGGTTCGAGATGCTCAAGGCCGAACGCGCAAAGCACCGCTACATGGGCCTCGACACCGAGATCGTCACGCCCGAGGAAATCTCGAAGCTGACCGACGGCATGGTCAACCTCGACGGCATCATCGGCGGCCTCTACGACCCGCTCGACGGCCATCTCGACCCCTCGGGCACCACCCACGCCTATGCCAAGGCCGCGCGTCTGGGCGGGGCCGAGATCGTTCTGCACAACCGTGTGCTGGAAACCAATCCCCGCCCCGATGGCTCGTGGGAGGTCGTGACCGAAAAGGGCACGATCATCGCCGAGCATGTGGTGAACGCGGGCGGCCTCTGGGCGCGCGAGATCGGTGCAATGGCGGGTATCTACCTGCCGCTCCTGCCGATGGCGCACCAGTACCTCGTCACCGACGACATCCCCGAGATCATGGAGATCCTCAAGCGCGGCAAGGAATTCCCGCATGTGATGGATCCGGGCGGCGAAAGCTACCTCCGGCAGGAAGGCCGCGGCCTCTGCATCGGCTTCTATGAAAAGCCTTGCGAGCCGTGGTCGGTCGACCGGACGCCGTGGGATTTCGGCCACGAGCTGCTGAACGAGCAGTTCGACAAGATCGAGGACTCCGTCAACTTCGCCTATCGCCGCTTCCCGGTGCTGGAGCGCACGGGCGTCAAGCGCGTGATCCACGGGCCCTTCACCTTCGCCCCCGACGGCAACCCGCTGATCGGACCGGTGCCGGGCCTGCGCAACTACTGGTCGGCCTGCGCCGTCATGGCGGGCTTCAGCCAGGGCGGCGGCATGGGCCTGGCCCTTGCCCAGTGGATGATCGAGGGCGAGGTCGAGCGCGACCCGCGCGGCTTCGACGTGGCGCGCTTCGGCAACTGGACTTCGCCGGGCTACACCGTGCCGAAGGTGATCGAGAACTACCAGATGCGCTTCTCGGTCAGCTATCCGAACGAGGAACGCCCTGCAGCGCGCCCGTTCCGCACGACGGCGATGTACGACATCTTCGACGACATGAACGCCGTCTGGGGCGCCCAATACGGGCTCGAGGTGGCGAACTACTACGCCCTGCCCGGAGAGCCCCGCTATGAAACCCCAACCTTCAAGCGCTCGAACGCCTGGGAGGCGACGAAGCAGGAAGTGCTCGCCGTCCGCAATGGCGTCGGCATCAACGAGGTGCAGAACTTCGGCAAGTACCGCGTCACCGGCAAGGGCGCCCGCGCCTGGCTCGACCGGATCATGGCCGGCTCGATCCCCAAGCCGGGCCGCCTGAGCCTGACGCCGATGCTCGCCCATTCCGGCAAGATCTTCGGCGACTTCACCGTCTCCTGCCTGTCAGAAACCGAATTCCAGCTGACCGCGAGCTATGGCGCGCAGGGCTGGCATTCGCGCTGGTTCGAGCAGAACATGGACCCCGATGTGCGTGTCGAGAACATCTCGGATACCCGTACCGGCTTCCAGATCGCCGGACCGAAAGCACGCGAGCTTCTGTCCCGCGTGACCCGTTCGGATGTGTCGGGCGAGGCGTTCAAGTTCATGGATGTGCGGAAGATGACGGTCGGCATGGCCAACTGCATCGTCCAGCGCGTGAGCTACACCGCCGATCTCGGCTACGAGATCTTCACCGACCACATGAGCCAGCGCCACCTGTGGCATACGCTGTGGAATGCTGGCCAGGACCTAGGCATCCGACCCTTCGGGATGCGGGCGATGATGTCGCTGCGCCTCGACAAGTGGTTCGGCAGCTGGGGCCGCGAGTTCTCGCCCGACTACACTCCGGCGGAAACCGGCCTCGACCGCTTCATCCGCTGGAACAAGGAAGCCGACTGGATCGGCAAGGCCGCCGCGACGGCCGAGAAGGCCGCCGGACCGAAGCGCAAGCTCTGCTGCTTCATCGTCGATGCGACGGATGCCGATGTCGTGGCGTGGGAGCCGATCTGGCTTGACGGCGCGGTGGTGGGCTTCTGCACTTCGGGCGGCTTCTCGCATTTCACCGGCAAATCGGTCGCGATGGGCTTCCTGCCCGCTGACCGCGCCGTGGCCGGCACCAAGTGCGAGATCGAGATCCTGGGCGAACGCCGTCCGGCCGTCGTCGTGGACCAGCCCCTGTTCGACGCCGACGGCGCGCGGATGCGGGGGTAAGGACCGGCCCTCGGCCTCTGGCCGAGGGCGAAAACGCTCCAGTGGAGCGTTTTCAGGTCCGAACGCCCTGAGCGCAAGCGAAGGGCCGGGAGAGTACCGGCCCTCGGCCGAGGGCTAAGACGCTCCAGTGGACGTCTTCAGGTTCGAATGACCTGAGTGCAAGCGAAGGGCCGGGCAACCATCGTTCCCTGGCCCTCCTTCCTGCAGCTTTACTTGCTCGCCCCGTCATAGTTGTGCACCGTCAGCGCCTCCAGATCGCAATCCGGTACGCAGCGCATGTTGATCGCGCGGGTATCGACCCCGTCGGGCCCGGTCGCCTTGGCGAAGGGATGCATCCCACATTCCGTGCAGAACAGGTGTTCGATCCTGTGGGTATGGAAGGTATAGCCCTTCAGCTGGTCTTCTCCGCTTTTCAGGGTGAAGACCGAGGCCGGAAAGAAGCTGAGCAGGCTTCCCTTCCGGCGGCAGATCGAGCAGTTGCAGGAGATGGCCGTTTCCGGCATCGCCGCATCGACGGTGAAGGTCACCGCGCCGCAATGGCAGCTTCCGTCAAAAGCCAAGTGTTCCTCCTTTTTGTTTTGAAAGTTCCGGGCCTAGACGGTCTCAGTCCTTTGGCCCGATCTTGTCCCAGGTCCGCGTCTCGAAATCCGAGGCGTCGTGGCGTTCGCGCAACTGGAAGGCCGGATTGCCGGTCGCACGGTTGACCATGCGCCCACGGCTGACCGCCGGGCGCGCGTCGATGCGCTTTGACCAGTCCTGCACATGGGCATAGCTTTCGACATCGAGGAACTCGCCCGCGTCGTATTGACGGCCAAGGGCCAGTTGCCCGTACCAGGACCAGATGGCGATATCGGCGATGGTGTACTCGGGTCCGGCAATATACGGCCTCGTCGCAAGCTGCCGATCGAGCACATCCATCTGGCGCTTCACCTCCATGGCGTAGCGATCGATGGCGTAGCGGATCTTCGTGGGCGCATAGGCATAGAAATGGCCGAAGCCCCCGCCGAGATAGGGCGCGGCCCCCATCTGCCAGAACAGCCAGTTCAGACATTCTGTGCGGCCGGCATGATCCTTCGGCAGGAAGGCGTCGAACTTCTCGGCGAGGTACAGCAGGATGGCGCCGGATTCGAAGACGCGCGTCGGCGGTGTCGTCGAATGGTCCATCAGCGCCGGGATCTTCGAGTTCGGGTTGACCTCGACAAAGCCGCTGCCGAACTGCTCGCCCGTGTTGATGTCGATGATCCAGGCGTCATATTCAGCGCCAGTCTTGCCAAGGGCCAGTAGCTCCTCGAGCAGGATCGTGACCTTCACACCGTTGGGAGTGCCCCGCGAGTAGAGTTGGAGCGGGTGACGGCCTACGGGAAGCACCTTCTCATGGGTAGCGCCGGCAACCGGTCGGTTGATGCTGGCGAATTCTCCGCCGTTCGGTTCGGTCCAGGTCCAAACCTTCGGCGGAACGTAGTCGTTGTGGTCTTTCATCGTCATCTCGGTTCGGGAAAGGGGAAAGGTGCGCGGCGCTTCCTTGAACCGTAATCCTCCCCGCCGCGGGGGCAAGGCCGCATGGCGTGGTGACCGCCGAAGCGGCGACTTTTTACCGGTTGCGCCGGGGGTTCATCAGGCCGCGAACAGGACCCGCGCCTCGTGCGATTTCAGGGCGCGGCGGGCGGCGGGGTAAAGCCGGCCCGCTGTGATGCCCGGGAACAGCGCGTCAAGCTCGGCCCGCTGGTCGGCATCCATGCCTGCCAAGGTCCGGTCGCCGGGCTGGAAGCTTTCGGTCCAGAGGCCATCGGACAGCACGATCTCGTGGCGGTCGAACATCAGGTGGATGTACCGCACCGGCCGACCTTCGACGCGGGTGATGCCGGGTTGGCCGACAAGGTGGATGGCGGCGACCAGCAGCTCGTCTTCCCCGAAGAGAAGCTCCGCCCGGCTTCCGGTGACCAGAACCCGGTGCTGCGGAGAGACCAGCATGTCGCGCAGCGGCTGGCCGCGACCAAGCGCACCCGCCGCGATCCGCACCGGGGCCAGCACAGGCTGGGCCGCAAGCTGGTCCCGGGTCAGCGTCTTGCCACCGATCCAGCGCAGGGGTTGCAGGCCGTGGTCGCGCGTCCAGACCATGTCACCGGGCGAAAGCGCCTCGACGGCGACCGAACCGCGTCCGGTCTCGATCATCGTACCCGGCGTGAAGCAGGGAATGATCGTTTCGATGTTCGAGAAGTTCAGCGTGCCCAGCACCTCGCCATTGGTGCCGAGGAAGTTGATCGAGCCGCTTTCGCGGTCGCTGCTGGTGTAGTTGATCTTGTAGGGTCCGACCCCCGTCAGGTCGATGATGTCCTGGTCGGTGCCGGTCTCACCACCGTCGATCGTGTCGCCCGCTCCCTCGGCCGCCGAGACGACATGGAACGTGTCCTGGTCGGCGCCGCCATAAAGCGCGTCCGCCCCGGCTCCGCCCGTGATATCGTCGGCTTCGGTGCCGCCATAGACGGCATCCGCCCCGCCGCCGCCCGAGATCGTGTCGGCCCCGGCATCGCCGAAGAGCGAGTCATTGTCCGCCCCGCCGGAGATGATGTCGTTGGCATCGCCGCCATAAAGCGTGTCGTTGCCGGCGTCGCCGGTCAGGCTGTCGGCCTCGGTTCCGCCATAGGCGATGTCCGCGCCATCGCCGCCCGAGATCGTGTCGGCCCCGGCATCGCCGAAGAGCGAGTCATTGTCCGCCCCGCCGGAGATGATGTCGTTGGCATCGCCGCCATAAAGCGTGTCGTTGCCGGCGTCGCCGGTCAGGCTGTCGGCCTCGGTTCCGCCATAGGCGATGTCCGCGCCATCGCCGCCCGAGATCGTGTCGGCCCCGGCACCACCGATGAGCGTGTCGCCGCCTTGGCCGCCATAGACGATATCGGCGCCGCTGCCGGCATCGATCGAGTCGTTGCCGCTCAACGTCCCGGCAGTGTCGTCGCCATAGATCGTATCGGCGCCGTCCATGCCATAGAGCGAGTCGCCACCGGCATTGCCGACCAGGACGTTGTCAGCGCCGTCGCCGGTCAGGGTGTCGATGCCGGTGCCGCCGATGAGGTTCTCGATGCCCGACAGGACATCGCCCGCAGCATCATTAAGGGACCCCGTGCCAGTGGTCAGGCTGACATTCACCGCGGCCGAAGCACTGTAATCGGCCGTGTCGCTGCCGCCGCCGCCATAGAGCGAATCCGCCGCCGCGCCGCCGACCAGCGTGTCGTTGCCAAGCCCGCCATACAGGATGTCGGTACCGGTGCCGCCGTCGATATAGTCGTTGCCGGTGAGGGATCCGGCCGTGTCGTCGCCGTAGAGCGTGTCGCTGCCGCCGGCGCCGTACAGGAAATCGCTGCCGGCATTGCCGACGATCTGGTTGGTGTTGGTATCACCGGTCAGCGTGTCGGCGCCGGCACCACCGATCAGGTTCTCGATCCCTGAAAGGGTGTCGCCCGCCGCGTCGTTGAGGGTGCCGGTGCCGGTGGTCAGGTTGACGTTGACCGCCGCCGAGGCACTGTAGTCGGCCGTGTCCGTGCCTGCGCCGCCCACGAGGTTATCGGCCCCTGCGCCACCAGCGAGAGTATCGTTGCCGAGACCGCCGTACAGCACGTCCGTCCCGGCGCCGCCCGAGATATAGTCGTTCCCCGTCGCGGTCCCGGCCGTGTCATCACCATACAGGGTGTCGTTGCCGGCATCGCCATAGACGCTGTCGTTGCCGGTGTTGCCAATGATCGAGTCGTTGTCGTCGCCGCCGTAGAGGATGTCGTTGCCGGCACGGCCATCCATCGTGTCGTTGCCGGCGTTGCCGTAGAAGACGTTGGTGTAGATGTCGGTGCCGGTGGTGCCCTCATCGTCAAAGCCGGTGAGGTTGTCGGCAAAGGCCGAGCCGATGATCCCGTCGACACCGCTCAGCGTGTCGCCGGTCGCGTCGCCCCCGGTAGCGCTGGTGTTGATGACGATCGTCACGCCCGAGGAAGAAGCGCTGTAATCGGCATAGTCCATGCCCGCCCCGGCATCGAGCCGGTCGGCACCGGCACCGCCGTTCAGCGTGTCGCCGCCGTTGCCGCCATAGAGCGAGTCGTTGCCCGCGCCGCCGATCAGGCTGTCGTCGCCCTCGCCGCCATAGATCGTGTCGGACTCGGTGCCGCCGTCGATCGTGTCGTTGCCGGCATCGCCGGTGATCGAGTCCGTCCCGGCATCCCCGAAAAGCGAGTCGTTGTCGTTGCCGCCCGCGATCGTATCGTTCGCCGCGCCGCCATAGATCGTGTCGTTGCCGTCGTCGCCGCCGAGCGAATCCGCGTCATCGCCGCCATAGACGACATCGGTCCCCAACCCGCCATAGACGGTATCTGTCCCGATACCCGCATCGATCGTGTCGTTGCCGTCATTGCCCTGGATGTTGTCGTTGCCAAGGCCACCGATGATGCTGTCTTCGCCGGTGCCACCATAGACAGTGTCGTTGCTGTCGCCCGCATCGATCGTGTCGTTGCCCGCGTCGCCGGAAATGCTGTCGGTCCCGGCGCCGCCGGTGATCGAGTCTCCGTCATCGCCGCCAAAGATCGTGTCCGAGCCATCGCCGCCAAGAAGCGTGTCGATCCCGGCGCCGCCCGTCAGCGAGTCATTGCCCGCAGCCCCGTCGAGGAGGTTCGCGCCGGAGTCGCCGGTCAGCGTGTCGCCGCTTGCGCCGCCGCGGATGTTCTCGACCCCGTACAGGCTGTCGCCCGCAGCATCGCTGCCCGATCCAAGTCCGGTCACCAGGCTGACGTTGACGCCGCTTGAACCCGTGTAGTCGGCTGTGTCGGTCCCGGCGCCACCGTAAAGCGCATCCGAACCGGTCCCGCCCAGGAGCGTGTCGTTGCCGATGCCGCCGTAGATGACATCGCCGCTCGACCCGCCGTCGATGTAGTCGTCGCCGGTCAGGCTGTTCAGGGAGTCGTCGCCATAGAGGGTATCGGCGCCGGACCCGCCGTAGAGAGAGTCATTGTCTGCCCCCCCGTAGACTAGGTCATTTCCGCCATTGGCGGTGAGGCTGTCGTTACCGGCCAGGCCAGAGATCGTGTCGGCACTGTTCGTACCGTTCAAGGTATCGTTGCCGGAAGTTCCGGTGAGCGTTGCCATGATCGAACTCTGCCTCGAGGTGCCAGGCGGGATACAGAGTCCCGCCCATGCGCTTTGGAGGTAGAATTAGGCGGAAATATGGAAACAAACGAGCGGGTTGTGAACGCCGCCCGTAAGCTGTGACCTTTGAGTCACTTATTCCCTAGTGCAGAAGCAGCGAAGCTTCGTGCCGTTTCAAGGTCTTGCGGGCCGTCACGAAGCGATCCAGCGCCGCCTTTTCCTTCAACTCGGGGAAGAGTTCATAAATTTCGTTCCGCTGCGAATTGCCGACACCTTTAAGCGAATAGTCTCCAGGTTGGAAACTTTCGGTCCATGCTCCATTGGCCAGGACGACTTCGTGGCGGTCGAACATGAAATGCAGGTAGGCCACGCCCAGGCTCTGCACCGACCTGACGCTGCGATGGTTGATCAGGTGCTTTGCCGCGACCAGGACCTCGTGCTCGTCGAAATATAGTGCCGTGCGTTCGTTGGCCACCAACATGCGGTGGTTCGGGCTGACCAGCATGTCGCGCTCGGGCAGGCCGTGACCCAGGCTGCCGCGCTCGATCAGGACCGGGCGCAGGTGCTCGTTGCGCATCAGTGTCGCGTAGTCGAGCATCCGATGCCCCGCCCACCGGACCGGTTGCAGGCCATTGTCGCGGGTGATGACCAGGTCGCCCTCGCCCAGATCCTCGACCGGCACCTCGCCGCGCGGGGTGGCGATCAGGGTGCCGGGGGTGAAGCAGGGAACGCATTCGATGTTCTCGAAGGTGTAGGAGCCGGTCACATGGCCCTTGGCGTCCAGGATCTCGACCTTGCCATCGAATCCGTTTCCGTCGCTGTCGACGGTCTTGTCGACGATGCGGAAGTAGGGCGTCAGGCTCATGTCGAGGCTGTCGTGGTCGTTGCCGTCCGACCCGCCGTAGATCTCGTCACCCTTCTGGCCGAGGAAGACGTCGGCATCGGCGCCGCCATACATCTTGTCGTTGCCGTCGCCGCCGGTGAGGGTGTCGTTGCCTTCCTCGCCATACATGTCGTCGTTGCCTGACCCGCCGCCAAGCTGGTCATTGCCTGACCCGCCCAGCATCGTGTCGTTCTCGCCGCCGCCGTCGAGCGTGTCGTTGCCCGAGCCGCCGTTCATCAGGTCGTTGCCGATCCCGCCGGTCAGATAGTCCTGCCCTGCGCCGCCATCGAGCGAGTCATTGGCGCTGCCGCCATCGAGGCTGTCGTTGCCATCCCCGCCATAAAGCAGGTCCTTGGCATTGCCCCCCGCTAGCGTGTCGTTGCCGTCCTGGCCAAAGAGCGTGTCCTCGCCTTCGCCGCCATCCAGGCTGTCATCGCCCGCGCCGCCGTCCAGCAGGTCCTTGTCATTCCCGCCATAAAGGTCGTCGTTGCCATTGCCGCCGAACAGGCTGTCGGCACCGTTGCCGCCGAACAGGCGGTCGCGGGCTTCGCCGCCATCGAGATAGTCATCCTGGTTGCCGCCAAAGAGACGGTCCATGTCGGCTCCGCCGAAAAGGGAATCCGCCCCCTCGTCGCCCACGAGGACATCCGCTCCGGCCGCGCCATAGACCTGGTCGTTGCCGCTGCCGCCATAGACGACATCGTCGCCCTCGCCCGCCTTCACGGTGTCGTCGCCGCCATAGGCCATCACCGCATCGCGGTTGTTGCCGGCAAAGGGCGCACCCGGCACGGCGTAGAAGCTGCTCGGCACGTCCGAGGAAAACGGCGTGTCGACGAAATTCTGCATGGAGTCGTTGTGGTCGATCCGGTCGCCCTGCGGATCGCCGGTGTAGTTCACGTCGATCAGGTCGGCGCTGTTCGTCCCTTCGACGATGCCGTTCTTGACCGGGGTCGTGCCGCCAGTGCCGCAATCGTCCCCGCCCGATCCATGTCCGTTCTGCGCCGTCATCCGTCCGACCCTTACCGCGCCGTCCCGACCGGGATCCGGCAGCAACCACTTTCCCCGCCAAAGCGGGATAAACCTGCAGTCCGCAGACAGGCCGCATGTGACCGGTCCGATCGGACGACGATTGGCTCATCCTTGCAGGTGAAAGCGGTACTGCCGGTAAATCGCGACGGGACGAGCGGCAGCGATCTGCGCTCGACGTCGACTATGGCAGCACGGCTCAGGTGGTCGCAGACCACCCCACCGGTACAAGGCCGCCCCCACGGCCAAGATGCCCCCAGCAGGCCGTTTCACAATACCGGGACGCGCCCGCGCGAGGAAGGACAACTCGAGCGAAGGGGTATTCCGTCGCACACGCTTAAGATGTTTTCGGGAGGCAACTTCTCGCCATGAGGGCATCCGCGCGGCGCCCGCAGACTGCTGTTGATTCCCGGATTTGGCCAATTGTGGCAGTTCGCCACAAAATCGCCTTGTTTCACCGCGCTTTGTCTCCTGCCCCTCCAGGGATGCCAAAGGTCGTCATCGGGTCGCAGGCGGGATCTGTTCCTGTCCGGGAACAAAGTGTCTTTCAGAACTTCCCTGCGCTCCCTGCCTCCCGCCGTTTCCGGTTTGCGCCTATCCTTGGCGGATTGCCCGGATCATCCGCATTCCGGAAACACTCGCTCCCGGATCGAGCGAATCACTTCGGCCCAATTGATTGGTCGCAGGAGGGTAAATGTGGCGATCCTGCGGCGGAAATCGTGACCCGTCTGCCGGGAGTTGACCGGTGACAGCCCTGCCCCGCCGTCCTAGGCTCGATCGGGATGGAGGGGCTCCGATGTGCAATCTCTACTCGATGACCCGGGCGCAGGACGCGATGCGCCAGCTGTTCCCGGCGGCAGAGGACCGGCTGGGCAACCTCGCGCCCCTGCCGATGATCTACCCTGACCAGAAGGCACCGATCCTGCGCAATGGCTCCGAAGGGACCGAGCTGGTGATGGCGCGGTGGGGCTTGCCGACGCCACCCAAATTCCTCGAGGGGCGCAAGACGGATCGCGGCGTGACCAACGTGCGCAACACCGCCTCGGCCCATTGGCGGCGCTGGCTTGGCCCGGCCCATCGCTGCCTTGTGCCGATGACTGCCTTCGCCGAGCCGGACCCGAGCCGCGGCGGCAACGCCTGGTTTACCCTGCGCGAGGATCGCCCGGGTTTCTTCGCCGGCCTTCAGGTGCCGGGCTGGACCTCGGTGCGCAAGCTGAAGGACGGGCCGACCACCGACGACCTTTACGCCTTCCTTACCTGCGCGCCCAATGCGACCGTCGGCGCCATCCACCCCAAGGCCATGCCGGTGATCCTGACGAAGCCGGCCGACTGGACCACTTGGCTTTCCGCCCCCTGGACGGAGGCGCAGCACCTTCAGCGCCCGCTGCCGGATGACGAGATCGTCCTGATCGAGTGATTTCCTGAAGATGTGTGGTGCCCGAGGCGAGAGTCGAACTCGCACACCTTGCGGCGGAGGATTTTGAATTCAGGCGATAGCTTTTCTGATCATGTGGATAGCAAGAAAGGCGGCCCACAGACAGAAGATGAACAAAACCGGAAAGTGGGCTCGGGCGAAATAGCCTCCGAGAACGCTGAAATTGCCTGTCCAATGTCGCTGCCAGAGGCCGCCGGTCCTGAACTGGTAAAGCGCGCGCGCGGTAAGATCGCGCAGAGCCGGATCGCTTGTTACCGTATCCGAATGGAGCGAGCGACAGCGCTGGCGCATGCGATCCGCGACGCACATCCGGATGATGCGCGCCAGATCCTGACGGCAGCACTGATTGATCTTTCGGCTGGCGACCCTCCAATGACCGTCTTCGGAGACGTTCGCGAGGATGCGGGCTGGTGGGCGGCACGCGCGACTCCGGTGGAGCTGCTGGAGTATCTCTCTGTCGCCATGCGTGCGCTTGGTGATCGTGCTCTGCACGTTTCGCAGCGCAAGCAGCTGTTCCGGAACCTCTGGCAGAGCTTCGGAGACACCGATCGGCTGGCCTTCATCAAGGCTGTGACGAAGGGAAAGATCAATGGGACTTGAGGACGTCCGCAAGGTGATGTCGGACCCCGAGGGCATCGATATGGGCGACTGGGACGGTTTGGCGTCCGCACCCGCCGAAGATGGTCAAGGACCGTCAATTCCGTTCGATCTCGGCGACATTGAGGTGACCGAGGACGGGGTGGCGCTTGCCTTCACGGCCGTGCACGGCACCAGCTTGCGCTTTGATCACAACGCGGGCCGATGGTTCTCCTTCACTGGTGACCATTGGCGGGCGGATGAGACCGCGCGGGCTTATGCCTTTTGCCGGGAGTTGGCACGCAAGGCGAGCGACACTGCCAAGCCAAAAGAGCGGGCCACTGCGCGCAAGGCGTCCTTCGCTTCAGGCGTGGAGCGCTTCGCCAGGACCGATCCGATCCATGCGGTTACCCAAGAGGTCTGGGATCGGGATCCCTGGCTTCTGGGCGCACCTGGTGTGACGATCGACCTGCGTACGGGCGAAGCGCGAGTTCCACATCCGGAAGACGGGATCACGCGGCGCGTTGCGGTCGCGCCAGCCGAGTACGAAGACTGCCGGATTTGGCACCAGTTCCTGGAGGACGCTACTGGGGCGGATGGCGATCTGATGACGTTCCTAGCCCAGTGGATCGGCTACAGCCTGACAGGCGACACGCGCGAACACTCGCTGGTGTTCATCTATGGGGATGGCGGCAACGGAAAGAGCGTGTTCACCTCCACGGTGCAAGCGCTCCTCGGCAGCTATGCTCAGACGGCTGCGATGGCGACCTTTGTGAAGACCAGCGCCGATCGGCACCCGACCGACCTGGCGGCGCTCCGGGGCGCGCGCATGGTCACGGCGAGCGAGACCGAACAGGGGCGCAGCTGGGATGAAAGCCGGATCAAGGTCTTGACTGGCGGCGACATGATCGCCGCGCGATTCATGCGACAGGATTTCTTCGAGTACCGGCCGCAGTTCAAGCTGACGATCCTTGGAAATCACCGCCCGACGCTGGCGAATGTCGACGCAGCCGTGAAGCGGCGCTTCTGCATGGTGCCATTCACGCGCAAGCCGATCGAGCCGGATCCTCATCTGGAGGCGAAGCTCCGGGCCGAGTGGCCGGGGATCCTGCGATGGGCGATCAACGGGTGCCTCGATTGGCAAAAGCACGGCCTGGTGCGGCCTCGCAGTGTGTTGGATGCGACCGCCCAGTACTTCGAGGAACAGGACACGTTCGGGCAGTGGGTGGCCGAAGAATGCTCTGTGAGGCCTGGCGATCCTCAGACATGGGACACCGCCAAGGAGTTGTTCGAGGCCTGGACCGCCTATGCCCGTGCGGGTGGCCACCAGCCGGGCACGACGCAGCGCTTCGGCGAGTCCATGGTGCGCCTTGGACTAAGGCGAGATCAGCAATGGGTGAACGGCAAGAACGTCCGTGTCTGGCGCGGCATCCAGCTGCGCCGCATGACGGATGAGGGGGCTCGGTGATGATCCTAACCGACCTAACCGACCTAACCGAGAAACCAGATAACTGGCCACGCGCGCGTGCGCGCGTAGGGGATGATACCGAAAAGTCGGTTAGGTCGGTTAGGTCGGTTAGGAATTGGCTCTTCGGGTCCTTCCTGGACTCCCACGTATACGGGGGCGCAAGGCGCATGTCTTTTGCCTTCCTTAAGGAAATTCAATGCCTTAACATAATCCTTAAGCTGGAAGTGGAGACGTAAAATGCTGGTTCGCGCTTCGGAGCTTGCAGCCTGCCTCGGTGTGTCGTCCGCCAGGATCAGCCAGTACGTCGCGGCCGGGAAGCTGGACGGCTGTTTTCATGGCGAAGGGCGCGCGCGGCGGTTCGACCTGGATGCCTGCGCACAGGCGCTCGGTCAGCGGCTCGACGTCGGCCAGATGCATGGCAACGGCGACCGGACCCGCAGGATCCTCGATCGCATCAACCGGGGGCCGGCCACGGGCGCGGCCTTCAGTGATGCGCCCTCGCCTGATGCCAGCCGCTTCGAGTTGGCCAAGACCGAGAAGATGGAACAGGAGGCCCGCCGACTGAAGCGCGACAATGAGCTGGCGGCCGGAACGCTCGTTTTGGCTAGCGAGGTCGAGCGCGAAGTCGGCCGGATGATGAACAACGAGATCGCCAAGTTCGAGCTCGTGCTGCGCGATGGGGCACGACGGGTGGCGGACCAGATGGGCGTGGATTTCAAGGCCGTTCGCGCCGTTCTCATGGCCGCTTGGCGCGACCACCGAACGGAGCGGGCGAAGGATCTACAAGCGGAGGCGGGGAATATCGCGATGACGGAGAAAGAACGGGATGCCGACTTCTAGCCTGCGACGTCCGTTAGGTGCGCCAAGGTGCTTTTTCTGTAAGTTCTTCGCCGCAGCTATCTGGTAGTTCCGTCCGCGAGCGCTTGTGGATCCCGGTCAACAAAGCTTGAGCATGCGGTCGATCGGAGAGCTTGCAGGTGTTGATGCCACAATCAGGCCACACAGTTGCCATGAATTGACTTCCCTTCGTCTTGCTGTAGTCTTATACGTAACTTACGTAGGCGAGGGAACATAAGAGTGCATACAGTCGTTGAAACACCGACCTTCGCCTCGTCCGCGAAGGATGCTGGAATGTCGGAAGATGAGCGGCATGCGCTCCATGTTTTCCTGTCGCAGAACCCTGATGCCGGAGACGTAATTCCAGGCGCAGGCGGAGCAAGAAAGTTGAGAATCCCCTTCAAGGGAAAAGGAAAAAGTGGAGGCGCGCGAGTCGTTACCTACTATGGCGGAGAGGATATACCGGTGTTCTTACTGGATTTTTACTCGAAGGGTGACAAGATCAACCTTACCCAAGCAGAGCGCAACGAACTCAGCGCGATCTTGGGCCGGCTGGGAGACGCGTATCGCGCTGGTCAGAAGATGAAAACGAGATTGATCGGGGGTGCATGATGAGCAACGCAGGAAAGCGACTGATAGGGGCTGCGCAGGAAGCCTTGGCGATCGCAACGGGCGAGATTGAGCCTGCGGCTCAATTTATTCCCGCGGATATCGATGTCAGGGCGATCCGTAGCGCTACTGCCTTGTCTCAGGATGACTTCGCAGCAACGTTTGGATTCTCGGTTTCGCAAATCCGTGATTGGGAACAGCATCGTTCACGCCCAATAGGTGGTGTCAGAGCGTATCTCATGATCATTGGGATGCATCCGGACCGTGTGCTTGCCCTCCTGGCGGATATGGCCAAGTCGAGTGACAAAGAGAAAGCTGCCTAACATCGCCCGGTAATTGTCATGGAGGCGCCCGGCCGCAGCCAAGGCCGGGATTTTTTGCTTCAGGCTTAAGACTGGCCAAATGCACTTGAACTGCGAGGCTTGTTAGCCTCTATCGCGCCCAAGCCTGGGCGGAAGCTCTTTCAGGCGTCCAGTGGCGAGCTTGAGCTTCGACGTCCGCCTAACCTTCGGCGCAAGCCCCGCGGAACGGGCTGCGCGGCCGGCCTCGGTGATCTGGTAGCGATCGCCAAACGGATTGTGCCCCGTAAAGGGCTCGATCCAACCGTGCTCAATCAACGCGGCAAAGGTCTTGGCACCGCCAAGCTTTGATCGATGCTCCCACTCAATGGTCAATTGACGCAGCGCCTTCAGTTCGCGTGTGTTCGGGTGGTTCATATGGGCACCCCTCGGATGTGCGTTTGTGCAAGGCGACATCAAGTGCAGGATGTTCCGCATTTTCTCGTTTTCGTTAGAATGGAAGCGACTGGATAGCGGTCCTTACTTCCAGCATTCCAATCCAGAAAGCAGCGAGAGAAAAGAAGCCCAAGGCTATCGCCACGACATGGCAAACCGTCGCAAATTGCTTCCATCTGACCGATGCCTTTGAGTCCGCCACGTACGGGTGGGTCCATCTAAAGTCGGCAGCTGCGGCAGCTGACAAAGTGGCAAAGCTGGTCAAATAGCCAAAAGCCGCCGCGGCGGTAACTGCTCCAAGTCCCGCCGCGAACCAAATCATCGGAGCGGTAACGCTAGGCGCCGCAGACCTCAGATCAGCGTTCCCAATGAGCGAGGCGATAAATGTCAGGATCGCGATAAGCGCGCCGCCATTCACGAGGAACAATGACTTCAGTGCAAACTGAGATGACCGATCGGCGAACTCATTGAACTGCGAAACAAAAGATGTTCCGGCATCGTGCGCCCGCTCTGCAGCCTCCTTGTTGCTTTGTTGTTCGGGTGTCATTGCGCGGCTTTCCTCAACCTGACCCCTGCCCCGCCGCCGTTCTCCGGGATGAACTCGGCGCCGGCGGATTCGAGGGCCTGGCGCAGCGCCGCAACCGTCGCAGCGCGTGGCGCTCGTATGCCCTTCTCAAAGTCGATCACCGTCGCCCTCGCCACCCCTGATGCTTCAGAGAGCTGCGATTGCTCTAGGTTCAATAGCGCGCGGGCGGCTCTGCACTGTGCTGGTGTCATCTCAAATCTTACTTGAAGTCAGATTTAAAATCTGACATGGTGTAAGACACTAACACATCCGCATCACATCGCAATGGAGTCCACCATGCCGAACCTTGTTCCGGCAGCCGCCCTTGGCTTGCCTGCTGCCAGACTGCACGAAATCCACGATTGCCTGACCCTCGCCCTGGACGCCAGCGAGCGCCGCAATGGCTATTCGCGGGCCGAGCGCGAGGCTCGTAGCTATGTCCGCGCGGCCCTCCGCGAGACGTCCAAGCTGATCGAGGGGGCAATGCAATGACTGGCCAGCTCACTCGCCGCGCCCTACTCAGTGCCGCCCCTGCCGCCGCCCTTGTGCCGGCCGCCGCTCTCGCCGCCCTGCCCCCAATCGACGCGACGCCGGCGGCCGAGGAGAATGCAGAACTCCTCGCCCTTGGTGAACAGCTTCCTTCGATCGAGGCGGCCTACACTTCGGCCCGTCATGCGTGGTTCGCCGCATGGGCAGAATGGAACCCGCAATGGCCGCTGGCGCCCGAGTGCTGCCTGCATTTCTGGAGCATGTACAGCTCGCGGATCGAGCGGGATCTGAGCGGCAAAGGCTTGGTCCGTCCTGGCAGCACAGAACCCCGCTCAATCAAGACACAGCAGGAGCTGGAATGGGAGGTTGCCTGGTCGACGGCACAGCTTGAGCGAGATGCTCGCCGCAAGCGGAGCTGGGGCAAAAGGTTTGTCCAGGCGGAGACCGAGAAGCTCGCGCGAGCCAAGTTGGGCCTGCAGCTACTGCCCGGCTATCTTGCCGAGCGAGAGCGGATCAAGCGCGTCTCCAATTTCGATGCGATCGACAATGCGCGCCAGGAAGCGGCGCGGAACGTCATCTCTTTCGCGCGCAAGGTGCTTCAGGAGCCTTCCCGCACCATCGAGGGCGTTCGGATCAAGGCCAGAGCCGCGGCATTGATCGGCGCGATGGATGGCTACGATCAGGTAACGGGGACCCTTGGCGACGGCATCACCCAGAACGGCAATCTGGCCGCTTTGTTGGGCGAGGCCGTGCTGGCGGTCGTCTGAAGAAATGCAGTCAGCGTGATCCGGTTCCGGGTCACGCCCATATTTGTGCTTTCGAAAACATAATATGTTGACAGCACGCTGTCTGTTGATGGATTGTGTTTTAGAAAACATATGGAGTGCGCGATGCACCTGAAAACAGCATCTTTCACGGAAGTCGTCGGAGAGACCTACACCATCGTTCGGAACGTCTATGGACGGCCTGGGCGTGAGCCCCGCCAGCCTGGCGATGGCGATTTTGAGCATGGCCACACGCGAAAGTTCGGCTGGGCTGACGCAGTCGCCTGGCGCATGACGCGGGACCTCTCTGAACTCGGCATGACCTGGGACGACGCCGCTTCGCTGATGCACCGAGAGTATGCGGCCGATCGTGCTTTAAAAGCTGCGCAAGATGGTGCGGGACTTTTCTTCGCCGTTTGGCCGGTTGCGCCTATCGATGCGGAAACGCCTCAAGCCGAACTTTGGGCAGCGGGGATGGGTACGCCCGCCGAGATTGCCGAGATGGTCGAGCATGACGGCCGCAACTACGGCGCAGTGCTGGCGGTTCGCATGATCTCGGTGGCCCGGTCGATTGCGACTGCTAAACGGCTGGCCATCTCGGCCGGCTACGTCCCGCACGGGAATGGCTTTCTGAAGCTGGACCAGTCCGATGAATGACCTCAGCCCTTCGAGAGAGACTCGATTCCGGGCGGCCGACCTGACCCCCGCATCGCTGGATGAAGAGGCCCGCACCGTCGAAGTGATCTGGACGACGGGCGCAACCGTTCGTCGCTACAGCTGGACGGATGGGGAAATCGATGAAGAGCTGGAAGTCAGCCCGGCCGCGATCGATCTGCGCCGGCTCAATGCCGGGGCGTCCGTTCTCAATTCGCACCGGTCTGGTCAGCTTGCCGACGTAATCGGCAGCGTTGTGCCTGGCAGCGTTCGGGTCGCAGGTGGCCAGGGCGTGGCGCTGATCAGGATCTCCGATCGCCCAGACGTCGAAGGGATCTGGTCCGACATTCGGGCGGGCGTCATCCGCAACGTGTCCGTCGGCTACAGCGTCGAGCGCTACGACGTGACCCGAGAAGACGGCAAGCGGCCGCTCTACCGCGCCACCAGCTGGACACCGCTGGAGATCAGCCTTGTCGCAATCCCCGCTGATGCCGACGCGCAAATTCGAAGCCAAGAAACGGCGGCTCTGCCCGCCCGAGTTCAAGAAAGGACTGAAATGAATACGCAGACCCAAACTCGGGCCGTTCCGTCGCCCGAAGTCATCTCAGCAGAGCGCCAGCGCTGCGCCTCGATCCTGTCGCTCTACCAACGCCACGACATGGCCGACAAGGCCCAGAAGGCGATTGAGGACAACTTGACCATCGAGCAAGCGCGGGCCGCCGTGCTCGATGAGCTTGCTGCCCGCACCGCGCCGGCTGGGGGCCGCACCGAACCGACCCTGACCGGGTTCCACAACGAGCGGGTTACACAGCGCCAGCTCCTTGAGGACGCGATGACGGTCCTGGTGAACCCCGACCACAAGCTGATGCAGGGCAACCGTCCGGTCCGGACCATCGACGACCTTGCCGAACGCTACTGCCGGGCAATGGGGATCCAGTACTTCGGTGTCGCGGAGGCTACCCGCGCTTTCCACAGCTCGAGCGACTTCCCCCTCATCACGGCGAACGTCCTCCGAAACGAAGTGGCGCGGCGCATCGCTCAGGTCCCTCCGGCCATCGTTCGCGCGGCCCGGCAGATCACCCGGCCTGACTACAACTCCGGCAATAACCTGGCGCTATCCGCTGCATCGGCCTTGCAGAACGTGGGCGAGGCGGGTGAGTTGAATGCGGTCACGATCGACGAGAAAGGCGAAGCGCTGCCTGTTCCCCGTGATCTCGGCGCCATCTTCAACATCACCCGCCGGGCAATCGTGCAGGATTTCTCTGGGGTGTTCTCGCGGATCGCCGACTCGATGAACCGCGCTGCTGTCGAGAAACTGCGCAACGATACGCTCGCGCCGCTCCTGGCCAACAGCGGTAACGGCATGACGATGCGATCGGGTCAACCGATGTTCAGTGCAGCGAATAACAACAAGGCGGCGAGCGGAGGCGCATTGAGCATCACCACGCTTAGCGCCGCCAGGCAGGCCATGCGCCTGCAGGCGGATAGCCGCGGTGCCAAACTGGCAATCGAGCCTTGGGCGCTTCTCGTGCATCCGGCTCAGGAAACTCTGGCACAACAGTTGCTCACATCGATCAGCGCGCAGCAAACCGGCAACGTGAACCCGTTTGGAGGCGCTCTGGAGCTCCTGGTGGAGCCGGGTCTCACGTCCACCACCGGCTGGTATCTCATCGCAGATCCGGCCCAATACGACGGGCTGACCATCGCGACGCTTGAGGGACAGGAAGCTCCGGACATCCAGACGCGGGATTCGTGGAGCATGCTTGGGGCCGAAATGCGGATGGTCTGGGCCCTGGACTGCCGCTTCATCGAAACTGCGACCTGGTACTTCAACCCGGGCGCCTAAGCGAATTCGGCTCATCTCGGTTTAGATGGGCCGGTTGCCGCTGCAATCTCAGCCGCAGCGGCCGTCCAGCGGGCGGTGACGCACAACACCCGCAGCGCCGGCTAATGGCCTCCTTAGCTGAGTGACGGCGCACCGGCCGGGATGGGGGAATCTCCATCCCGGCTTATCAGACACCCCGCAGGATAGGATCGCACAATGATCAAGCACGTTACGGTTTGGCTTCCTGCGCCGTTTCACCGAGTCGACTGTGTCGTCATCGAGCGACTTGACGGTGAAGATGACGAGCATCGCTACTACGCGACGGATCTTTTCATAGAGGATCGCAGCTCTGACACTGGATTGCGGCTGATGCGCAGCGGCCCGCGTCGCGCGGTCATGAAGTTCGTCGACGGGCCCTAGACTGCAATGTCGCGGCCTGTCCCTCTCCTTGCCAGCGAAAGCACGGCTGCAGCACTTCTCGACCTCAAGCCGAGCGAGTTCCGCAAGCTTGTTGTCGACGGCCACCTGCCGCGCGGGCGCGAGGTTGCGCCGGGCTTGCTACGCTGGTCAGTGGATGAGTTGCGCCGCATCGCCTCCGGCGAAGCAGCGCGCCCGCATGGAGGACTGGATCTTTGACCAGGCGCATCGAGAAGCCACGGCTTGAATGGAAAAACGTGCGCGGTCGCCTCGTGCCTCGCCATCGGGTCAGCTGGAGCGAAGGCGGCAAGCGCCGCGAGCGGATCATAACACTCGACTGGAAAGGCGATCCGGCCGAGCTCGATCGCCTCTATTGGCAGTGTGAGCGGGGCGAGCATCCCGCACAGAAGCCCAAGGCGCCGCCAACGAGCTGGAAATCGCTCGTCATCGCCTGGCGCACGGATCCTCGCATTCAGCGGAAGCTCAGCGATGGGACCAAGCTCAGCTACCGGCGACCTATGGACGCCATCTTGGAGAAGAATGCGGACAAGGACGTTCGCTTGACGACGCGGGCGCATGTCCGCGCGATTCATGACAGATACGCCCATGTGCCGCGCAAGGCGGATCACATGATCCAGGTGATCCGGCTTCTCTGGAACTACGCCAAGGACAAGCTCGACTGGCCCTTGGGCGACAACCCTGCCGCCGGGATCGATCTCTATGGCAAGAGCCGCGAGTTCGAGCCTTGGCCTGAATGGATGGTCAAGGCGTTGGCCAGCGCGCCGGATGACGTCCGGGTTGCCGCGGAGCTGATCCTTGGCACTGGTCAGCGGCCTGCGGCGGCGATCGCCATGCGCCACGACAATTTTGCCGGTGAATGGATGACGGTACGCGACGACAAGCAGGATCTCGACCGGGAAGTCTATTGCCCGCCCCGCCTGCAGTCTTTTGTAGCGGGCCTGCCTAAGCGCGGCCGGTATCTGCTGGCGAAGAATCTGACCGAGCCCAAGGGCTACGATGCAGTCGAAAAGCAGTTCCGCCGCTGGCGCGTGTCCCTTGGCGACAAGGCGGCGGCGTTCACGCTTCACGGGCTCCGCAAGCTGGCGATCATCGAGCTGGCGGAAGCAGGTTGCTCGGATGCCGAGATCCAGGCGGTCACAAATCAATCGCCGGCGATGGTCGCCTACTATCGCGCCAAAGCCAGCGGGCGGCGCCTGTCGAAGGCTGCACAGAATCGCCGGGACCAGAACGGGAACGGAACATGAATGTGGGCTCGGGGTGTGGGCTACACCCTCTAGCGGCCTATCGTGGCAAAGAGCAAAGGCAGATGAAATGGGTGGAAATTCAATGTGGTGCCCGAGGCGAGAGTCGAACTCGCACACCTTGCGGCGGAGGATTTTGAATCCCCTGCGTCTACCATTCCGCCACTCGGGCAACGCCGGCCGGGTTTACCGGCCAGCCATGCGCTCGTCAATGCACAGCCGACGTCAGGGGTTGGGCACCGAGAAGGTGTCACAATCGGCGATGTTGCCGGATTCAAGCCCGGTCGCGAACCAGCGCATCCGCTGTTCCGAGGTGCCGTGGGTGAAGGATTCCGGCATCGGATAGCGCCCGGCATTGCGTTGCAGCGTGTCGTCGCCGATCCGGGCCGCGGCGTTGAGCGCCTCTTGATAGTCGCCCTGTTCGATCGAGCCGAACTGCTCCTGCACCTGCTTTGCCCAGATTCCGGCCAGGCAATCGGCCTGCAACTCGACCCGGACCGAGATCGCATTGGCCTGCGCGCCGCCGACCTGCTGGCGAATCTCGGTTGTCTTGCCAAGAATGCCAAGTTCGTCCTGGACGTGGTGGCCGACCTCATGCGCGACCACATAGGCCGAGGCGAAATCGCCGCCGGCGCCAAGCTCGCGGTCCATGGTCGTGAAGAAGGCGGTGTCGAGATAGACCTTCTTGTCGATCGGGCAGTAGAAGGGTCCGGTCGCGCCGCTCGCCCCGCCGCAGGGCGATTGGGTCGCGCCCTTGAACAGGACCAGCGTCGGGGCGTGGTATTGCATGCTGAGCTGTTCGCGGAAGATCTTGTTCCAGATGTCTTCCGTATCGGCCAGCGTGACCGAAACGAACTCGCCAGCCGCCTTGTCCTCGGCCGTTAGCTCGCCGCCTTCAGAGTTGTCCTGGATCAGGGTGCCACCCCCGCCTCCATTCAGAAGCGGGGTCAGGTCATAGCCAAAGAACAAGGCAATCAGCACGACCGCGACGACGCCGATCCCGCCGACTCCGGCGCTCCGCGTCATACCCGTGCCGCGGCGGTCCTCGATATTGTCGCTTCCGCGTCGCCCACGCCATTCCATCGCGCCCTCCTGCGTCCTGCCGGTCGTAACGAAACTTAGCGCGCCTTGGCTCATTCAACGACCCCAATTTTCACGCCGACGTGACAGGCGGCGCATGGGCTTTCCCCTACCCGCGGATCGCCCTATGGTCGCGCAAAACCGCAGCAAGGGACGCCCGATGACCGAACGCAGCCTGCTCATCCTTCTCGCCGCCGGCGGTTCGCTGGCCGCGCTGCTTGGCGCCTTTGCGTTCCAGTATCTCGGTGGGCTCGCCCCCTGCCACCTGTGCCTGCTCCAGCGCTGGCCCCATGCCGCCGCGATCCTGATCGGCGTCCTGGCGCTGACCATCCGCTCGCGTCTTCTGTGCTGGCTCGGGGCGCTGGCTGCTCTGGCCACGGCCGGGATCGGCGCCTATCACACCGGGGTCGAGCGCGGCTGGTGGCCGGGCCCCGAGACCTGCTCGGGCAATTCGCTGGCCGGGATCAGCGCGCAGGACCTGCTCGATCCGACCAAGATCATCGCCCCCGTCGTCCGCTGCGACCAGGTCGCGTGGGAGATGTTCGGCCTGTCCATGGCCTCGTACAATGTGATCCTGTCGCTGGTCCTGATGCTGCTCTGGATCGCCGCAGCCCGCCGTCAGCCCTGACGCCGGCCCGCCTTGCGGGTGGTCAGAAGCAGGTTCGTCTCGCTGGTCGTCACCCCTTCGAAGCGGCGGATCTGGCCGATGACCTCGTCCAGCTCCACCAGCGTCTCGGTGCCGATCTCGGCGATCAGGTCCCATTTGCCGTTGGTGCTGTGCACCGCCTGAACCGCGGGCAATCCCGCAAGGCGCGCAAGGATACGTTCGGTTCCCCGCCCCTCGATCCCGATCATCATCAACCCCCGCACCGGCGTCGCGGTGACGTCGCCGCGCGTGACCACGGTGAAGCCCGCGATCTCGCCCCGCGCCGCCAGCCGCTCCATCCGTGCCCGCACCGTCGCCCGCGACAGGCCCAGCCGCTCGGCCAGTTCCGACAGCGAGGCGCGCCCGTCGCGCCGGAGTTCCGCGATCAATCGCTGGTCCGCATCGTCCATCTTGCGCAGTTCCTTTGCCGTATTGGCAAGTTCATCGTCCATAGCGACAATACTGCCGCTGGAAACTGCCGCAAGATGAATGACAATCCGCGAACCTTCGGAGAGATGACATGACCCATTGCATCCTGATCGGCGCGCCGATCGACAGCGGACAACGCCGCCCCGGCTGCCTGATGGGCCCGGCGGCCTATCGCGTCGCCGGCGTGGCACAGGCGATCCGCGATCTGGGCCACACGGTCGAGGATCGGGGCGACGTCGCCCTGCCCCGGCTGGAAGAGGCGCATTGCCCCAACCCGGTCGTCCATTCCCTGGCCGAAACCATCGGCTGGACCGACGCCCTGTCGGACGCGACCTTTGCCGCCTCGGGCGAAGGCTTCCCGATCATTCTCGGCGGTGACCATTCGCTGGCGCTCGGCACCGTCGCGGGCGTCGCGCGCCGCGCCCATGCAGAGGGGCGGCCGCTGTTCCTGCTGTGGCTCGACGCCCATTCCGATTTCCACACGCCGATAACGACGACGAGCGGCAACCTGCACGGCACGCCTGTCGCCTATATCGCCGGACGCGACGGCTTCGACGCCTTCCCGCCCTTCCCCGAACCGCTGCCACCCGAGAACATCTGCCTCTACGGTATCCGCTCGGTCGATCCGGCGGAACATGCGGCGCTCCTCCAGCACGACATCGCCATCAACGACATGCGGGTGCTGGACGAGTTCGGCATCGTTGCGCCGTTGCGCGCCTTCCTGAACCGGGTGCGCGAGGCGAACGGCCTGCTGCATGTCTCGCTCGACGTTGATTTCCTCGACCCCTCGATCGCCCCGGCCGTCGGCACCACCGTGCCCGGTGGCACCACCTTCCGCGAGGCGCATCTGGTCATGGAGCTTCTGCACGAAAGCAAGCTCGTGACCTCGCTCGACCTCGTCGAACTCAACCCCTTCCTGGACGAGCGCGGCCGCACGGCCCGCCTGATGGTCGAACTGGTGGCGAGCCTGATGGGCCGCAAGGTCTTCGACCGCCCGACCCGGAGCTACGCATGAGCCTGAACCTTGTTCCTTTTGTCAGCGTCGACAAGATGATGAAGCTTGTTCTTCACATCGGCATTGAACGCGTTCTGGTGGACCTCGCTGCCGAGATCGAGGCCGATTTCCGCCGCTGGCCGCAGTTCGACAAGACCCCCCGCGTGGCGAGCCATTCCGATGTCGGCGTGATCGAGCTGATGCCGACATCGGATGGCACGACCTACGGCTTCAAATATGTGAACGGTCACCCCAGCAACCTGCGCCGCGGGTTGCAGACCGTCACCGCCTTCGGCCTTCTGGCCGACGTGGCGACCGGCTATCCGCTGCTCCTGTCCGAGATGACGATCCTGACCGCCCTGCGCACCGCTGCGACCTCGGCCATGGCCGCGAAGCACCTCGCGCCGGAAGGCGCCCGGGTCATGGCCATGATCGGCAATGGCGCGCAGGCCGAGTTCCAGGCGCTGGCCTTCAAGGCGATCTGCGGCATCGAAGAGGTGCGCCTTTACGACATCGATTCGGACGCCACCGATAAATGTGCAAGGAATCTCGCGGCTTCCGGCTTGAAGATCACCCGCTGCAAAAGCCGGGAGGATGCGATCCTCGGCGCGCAGATCCTGACCACCTGCACCGCCGACAAGAACTACGCGACGATCCTGAACGACAACATGGTCGGCGCCGGCGTCCATATCAACGCGATCGGCGGCGACTGCCCCGGCAAGACCGAGCTCGCCCCTGCGATCCTGCACCGCTCGTCGATTTTCGTCGAATACCCGCCCCAGACCCGCATCGAGGGAGAAATCCAGCAGCTCGACGCCGATCACCCGGTGACGGAGCTGTGGCAGGTCATTACCGGCGCAACTGCAGGCCGCACATCGGCGTCGCAGATCACCCTCTTCGATTCCGTGGGCTTCGCCATCGAGGATTTCTCGGCGCTGCGCTATGTCCATGGTAAGCTGGCCGTGACCGGGCTCTACGACAATCTCGACATGATCGCCGACCCCGACGACCCGCGTGACCTGTTCGGAATGATCCTGAGGGCTGCCGCCTGACCTGTTTGCAGGCTTAGCTTGTCCAGAAGGGGCGCAAGATCGGCGCCCCCCGTCGCCCTCAATGCAGCCGGAACTCGCCAACCACGTTGCGCCACTCCCCCGGCTTGATGAGCTTGCGGTGGGTGAAGCGCACCGAATGCAGCGGGCCCTCGATCTTTTCCTGCCAGAACTCGATGAACTTGAAGAGCTGCGGATAGTCGGGGGCAAGATCGTATTCCTGCCAGACGAAGGTATTCAGCACATTGCGGTAGTCGGGCATCCGGTAGAACAGCTCGGCCGTCGTCAGGCCGTAGCCCTTGAGCATCATTTCCGTCTCTGAAGTCACCATTATCTGCCTCCATGGTTTCTTCTATGAAGAAATGATGACACGGAACGTTTTCTTTTCAATGAAAACAGTGTGTTGGCAATATGGCGCTGCGGCTGCCAAATGCGGCGCCGCCGCGCCATTGCACCCCATATCCGCGATGGTCTATAGTGCCACCAACTAAATCTAGAGCGGCACCAGCTGCCCCGGCGGGAAAGAGCCTCCGACGTGAGCGACGAGACAGAAGATACGGAAAACGCAAGCGAAATGCCTGAGCGGCCGCATTATCACGGCCCCCAGGTTTCGATCGCGGACGAGATGAAGACGGCCTATCTCGATTACGCGATGAGCGTGATCGTCAGCCGCGCGATCCCCGATCTGCGCGACGGCCTGAAACCTGTGCATCGGCGCATTCTTTATGCAATGCACGAAACCGGCAACACCCACGACAAGCCCTATCGCAAGTCGGCGCGACCGGTGGGCGATGTCATGGGGAAATACCACCCCCACGGCGACGGTGCGATCTACGACGCGCTCGTCCGGATGGCGCAGCCCTTCTCGATGTCGCTGCCGCTTCTCGACGGCCAGGGCAACTTCGGCTCGATGGACGGCGATAACGCCGCCGCCATGCGCTACACGGAAGTGCGCATGGACAAGCCGGCAGCCTACCTGCTGGCCGACATCGACAAGGACACCGTTGATTTCCAAGACAACTACGACGGCAAGGACAAGGAACCGACCGTCCTTCCCGCCCGCTTCCCGAACATGCTCGTCAACGGCGCGGGCGGCATCGCCGTCGGCATGGCGACCAACATCCCGCCGCACAACCTCGGCGAGGTCATCGACGCGACGCTCGCCCTGATCGAGGCGCCCGACATGTCGACCGAGGCGCTGATGGAAATCGTGCCCGGCCCCGACTTCCCCACGGGCGCGCAGATCCTTGGTCGTTCCGGCGCGCGCAAGGCCTATCTTGAAGGGCGCGGCAGCGTCATCATCCGCGCCAAGACCCGCGTGGAAGAGATCCGCAAGGACCGCTTCGCGATCATCATCGACGAGGTTCCCTATCAGGTGAACAAGGCCGCGATGATCGAGAAGATCGCCGAAATGGTCCGCGACAAGAAGATCGAGGGCATCGCCAACATCGCAGACGAATCCGACCGTGTCGGTGTCCGGGTGGTGATCGAACTCAAGCGCGACGCGACCCCGGACGTGGTGCTGAACCAACTCTGGCGCTTCTCGCCGATGCAGACCTCGTTCGGCTGCAACATGCTGGCGCTGAACGGCGGTCGGCCCGAGCAGCTGACACTGCGCGATTTCCTGAGCCATTTCATCACTTTCCGCGAAGAAGTTGTCGCGCGACGTACGGCATTTGAACTCCGCAAGGCCCGTGAGCGCAGCCATATCCTCTGCGGTCTGGCCGTCGCGGTGTCGAACGTGGACGAAGTGGTCGCCACCATCCGCTCCTCGGCCGACCCCGCCGAAGCGCGCGACCGCCTGATGACGCGGCGCTGGCCCGCTGCCGATATCGCCGACTACATCCGCCTGATCGACGACCCCTCGCACACGATCAACGAGGACGGCACCTACAACCTGTCCGAGATCCAGGCCCGCGCCATCCTTGACCTCCGCCTGCAGCGCCTGACCGCGATGGGCGTCAAGGAGGTTACCGACGAACTGGCAGAATTGGCTGGCAAGATCCGGGATTACCTGGATATTCTCGGATCGCGCGAGCGGATCATGTCGATCATCTCGGATGAATTGCGCGAGGTGAAAGAGCTTTTCGCCGTTCCTCGCCGGACCGAGATCGTCGACTGGGCCGGCGACATGGAGGACGAGGACCTGATCGAGCGCGAGGATATGGTCGTGACCATCACCTCGGCCGGCTGGATCAAGCGCACCCCTCTCGCCGAATTCCGTGCACAGCGGCGCGGCGGCAAGGGCCTCGCCTCGATGGCGACCAAGGAAGACGACGTGGTGACGACGCTTTTCGTCGCCAACACCCATACGCATCTTCTGTTCTTCACCGATGACGGCATGGCCTACAAGCTCAAGACCTGGCGCCTGCCGCTGGCAGGCCGCACGGCCAAGGGCAAAGCCATCGTCAACATCCTTCCGATCGCCAATGGCGTGTCGATCGCTGCGCTGATGCCCGTCGACGTGCCCGAGGAAGAATGGGACGATCTCCAGATCGTCTTCTCCACCTCTGATGGAGATGTGCGCCGTAACGCCTTGAGCGATTTCACGAATGTGAAGAGCAACGGCAAGATCGCGATGAAGCTGCCCGATGGCGTGACGCTGGTTAATGCCCGCATCGCCGACGAGAATGACGACGTGATGCTCGTCACCGCGCAAGGCCGCGCGATCCGATTCCCCTCGACCGATGTGCGCGTGTTCAAGGGCCGCGACTCGACCGGGGTGCGCGGCGTGCGCCTGGGCGATGGCGACCGCGTCGTCTCGATGGCCGTCATCCGCCATTTCGAGGCCGACCCGGCCGAACGAGCCGCCTATCTCAAGCAGCGCCGCCTGATGGCTGGCGCGATCGAGGATGAGGTCGAGGCTGACGAGGACGAGGAAGCCGTGGCCGAGGGCCAGCTCTCGCCCGAACGCTATGCCGAGATGTCGGCGGCCGAGGATCTGATCCTGACGATCACGTCAACTGGCACCGGCAAACTCTCGTCCAGCCACGATTATCCGGTGCGGGGGCGCGGCGGCATGGGCGTGAAGGCGATGGATTCGGCCATGCGCGGCGGGCCGCTGGTTGCGTCCTTCCCGGTCGAGATGACGGACCAGATCATGCTGGTCACCTCGACCGGCCAGTCGATCCGCTGTCCGGTCGAAGGGATCTCCTTCCGGTCGCGTTCGGCCGGGGGCGTCAAGGTGCTGAACATCGACGGCGAGGAAGAAGTCGTTTCGGTGGCCCGCGTCGCCGACCAGGGTGACGAAGAGTAGGTACCAAAAGGGGCGCCTTCGGGCGCCCTTTCTGTCTGTGCGCACATGCAGAGCGGACCTGCACCAATCGGCCTATATGGGCCGGATTGCATGGACTACCTTTTGCCCATTCCCGCAGAGACGGGACAGGACAAAGGGAAACATCATGGAAAAGATCACCACCTATGTGCCGCTCGTGGCACGCATCCTTATCGGCCTGCTCTTCCTCGTGGCAGGCGTGGGCAAACTGGGCGATGTGGCCGGCTTTACCGGCTTCCTCACGTCCGGCGGACTTCCGGCCTTTCTGGCCTGGCCGACCATCGCCCTTGAGATCCTCGGCGGCGTCGCCCTGATCGTGGGCTTCCAGACCCGGATCTTTGCGGTCCTGCTCGCAGGTTTCACCTTGTTGGCGGCGCTTCTCTACCACTTCCAGCCGGCCGACCAGATGCAGATGACCATGTTCCTCAAGAACCTCGCCATCGCCGGCGGTCTGTTCCTGCTCTTCGCCAACGGCGCCGGCGCCGTGGCGGTCGACAAGCGCTGATCCTTCACGGGATCGCGTAAAGCGGGTCGGGAGTAATCCCGGCCCGCTTTCCATTTCCGCGCCGATCGCCTACATCCGGCCCATGACAGAAACACTCCATATCGTCGGCGGCGGCATGGCCGGGTCCGAGGCCGCCTGGCAGGCCGCGCAGATGGGCGTGCAAGTTGTGTTGCACGAGATGCGGCCCAAGGTCGGCACCTTTGCCCATCACACCGGCAACTTCGCCGAGATGGTCTGCTCCAACTCCTTCCGGTCGGACGATGACGAGCGGAACGCCGTCGGCCTTCTGCATTGGGAAATGCGGGCGGCAGGCGGTCTCATCATGGAGATGGCGACGGCGCATCGCCTTCCAGCGGGTGGTGCGCTGGCCGTCGACCGCGAACCCTTTGCCGAAGGCGTGACGGCCCGTCTGCGGTCGCATCCGCTGATTTCCTTTTCAGAGGCAGAAGTTACCGACCTTCCCTCAGGCGGAAGATGGATCATCGCGACCGGTCCCCTCACCTCGACCAGGCTCGCCGAGAGCATCCGTGCAGCGACTGGTGCCGAGAGCCTCGCCTTCTTCGACGCCATCGCCCCGATCGTCTATGCTGAAAGTGTCGACATGTCGGTCGCTTGGATGCAGTCGCGTTATGACAAGGGCGAGACGGTCGAGGAACAGACCGCCTACATGAACTGCCCGATGGACAAGCCCCAGTACGAGGCCTTCATTGACGCGCTCCTCGCCGCCGACAAGACCCAGTTCCATGAGGGCGAGACGGCGGGCTATTTCGACGGCTGCCTGCCGATCGAGGTCATGGCCGAACGCGGCCGCGAGACCTTGCGTTTCGGCCCGATGAAGCCCGTGGGCCTCACCAACCCGCATCGCCCGGACGTGAAACCCTATGCCGTCGTCCAGCTGCGCCGGGACAACAAGCTTGGCACGCTCTACAATATCGTCGGTTTCCAGACGAAGATGAAGTACGGCGCCCAAACCGATGTTTTCCGGATGATTCCGGGCCTGGAGAATGCGAGTTTTGCCCGTCTCGGCGGCATCCACCGCAACACCTTCCTGAACTCGCCCACGCTGCTCGACGCCCAGATGCGGCTGAAGTTGAGGCCCAACCTGCGCTTCGCCGGACAAGTCACGGGCGTCGAGGGCTATGTCGAAAGCGCCGCCATGGGGCTGCTCGCCGGCCGCATGGCCGCCGCCGAGATCCTGGGCCGCGAATTGCCGCCCCCACCGCCTGAAACCGCCATGGGCGCGCTTATCACCCACATCACCGGCGGGGCTGACGCCAAGACCTTCCAGCCGATGAACGTGAACTTCGGCCTCTTCCCCCCGATCGACGCCCGCGGGGGTCGCAAGGGGCGCAAGGACCGCTACAAGGCCTATACCGACCGCGCCAAGGCCGCCTTCACGCAATGGCTAGCTACCTGACCCGCTTCGCCCCGTCGCCAACGGGGCCCTTGCACCTTGGCCACGCCTATTCGGCAGTAACCGCCTTTAACCGCGCGCAGGCGCAGGGCGGCACCTTCCTGCTCCGCATCGAGGACATCGATCGCTCCCGCTGTCGTCCGGACTGGGAGGCGCAGATCTACGATGACCTGCACTGGTTAGGGCTAAGCTGGCCTGAGCCGGTGATGCGCCAGTCCGACCGCCTCCCCGCCTATGCCGAGGCCCTCGACCGGCTGGCGGCGCTCGGCCTGACCTATCCCTGCCGCTGCACCCGCTCCGATATCCGCGCGGCAGTGTCTGCCCCGCAGGAGGGCGCCACGGGGCCGGATGGGCTGATCTATCCCGGCACCTGCCGTCACAGGTCGATGTCCGAAGCCGGCCCACAGGACGCCATCCGTCTGAACATGGCGAAGGCGACAGCGCTTGTAGGTCCGGTTTCCTTCCATGAAATCGGCCCCTTGCACACCGGCCTTCACGTGCTCCAGCCACTGCAGATGAAAGACACCGTCGGCGACGTGGTCCTTGCCCGACGTGACATGGGCACGTCCTACCACCTCTCGGTGACAGTGGATGACGCCACCCAAGGCATCACCGAAGTGGTGCGCGGGGTCGATCTTTTCGACGCCACGGCAATCCACGTCCTGCTTCAGCGCCTGCTTGATCTTCCGACGACAACCTATTGGCACCACGATCTGATCCGTGACGATCAAGGCAAGCGCCTGGCGAAACGCGACGACGCGCGCGCCATCGCGCTCTACCGAAAGGATGGGGCTTCGCCCGCAGACATCCGGGCGATGGTCGGGCTATAGCGGCTTCAGGATCTCGACCTCGGCCCCGTCCCGGACCGCCGTGTAGAAACAGGAGCGACGGTTGGTGTGACAGGCCGGGCCGGACTGGTCGACCAGCAGCAGCAGGCAGTCTCGGTCGCAGTCGATCCGCATCTCGACCAGCCGCTGCACATGGCCCGAGGTCAGGCCCTTTTCCCAGAACTCGGCCCGCGACCGGGACCAATAGGTGACACGCCCCGTTTCCAGCGTCTTCGCGACCGAGGCCGCGTTCATCCAGGCGAACATGAGCACCTCGCCCGAGGCATGGTCCTGGGCGATCGCGGGGATGAGGCCGGCGGCATCGAACTTGAGGCTGGCGGGGTCGAAGGCCATGGGCCGTCCTTTCCATTCACGAGACCGTCGCCTATCTAGGGGGGAACCCGCCCGAGGGAAAGAGATGAGCGACAGCGACCTCCTCCGCCTCTATTCGGCCCGCATCCTCGAACTTGCGGCCGATATTCCGCATATGGGCCGCCTGCCTGCGCCGCAGGGTTCTGCCCGCCGCCGGTCGCCGCTTTGCGGTTCCACCGTGACCATGGACGTGGTGCTGAAGGACGGCCGGATCGCCGACTTCGCGCAGGACGTGAAGGCTTGCGCGCTTGGCCAAGCCTCGGCCAGCGTCGTCGGCCGGGCCTTGATCGGCCGGAGCCATGCCGAGGTCGACCGTGCGCGCGACGAACTGCGGGCCATGCTCAAGGAAAACGGCCCCGCCCCCGCCGCGCCTTTCGACGGCCTCGAAGTGCTGATTGCTGCCCGCGACTATGCCAACCGTCATGCCTCGATCCTGCTGGCGCTCGATGCCGCGTCCGAGGCGATGACGGCGGCCGAAACCTCCGGCGCGGCCTGAGTTTCTTCTTGGCCGAAATACCCCGGGGGTGAGGCGCGGCACGCGCCGAGGGGGCAGCGCCCCCTGTTGCTCGCAAATGAAAAGACCGCCGCACATCCGGGCGGATGGCGGCGGCGAGGAACGCGTCTGTCGGGCAAAGGTGCTGGGGAACACCGGGGGCGTCGGCTAGGCGAACCGGCGCGCCGGGCGCGGCTGGGGCAGCCGCGGGCCCGTCAGCAGAACGCGAGGCAGTTCAGGAAAAGACCGGAAGGTTGAGCGCCGCCATCAACAGGCCGAACAGGGTCACCACACCAAGCGCATCCTCGATCAGGGTGCGGGACGAATTCGCAAGCGTCTCTTTCACTTCGTTCAGCATGGCAACCTCCGTTCTGTGTTGCTCATTTGTTCTCACATGATTCGCTCTCTGTAAAGAACTTTAGGAGAACATACGCGAACTTTCCGTTAACCTACCCCGATCAGCCGGATCGCCCGGTCCTGGTCGAGCAACCACAGCAGCGCGCGCACCGCCTGTCCGCGTGGCGTTTCCAGGCTCGGGTCGTCGGCCAGCAGCCGCCGCGCATCGCTTTGCGCCACGGCCATCAGGCTCCCCTGTCGCTCCAGATCGGCGACGCGGAATTTCGGCAGGCCCGACTGGGCCGTGCCGATAAGGTCGCCTGCGCCGCGCATCGCCAGATCTTCTTCGGCGATGCGAAAGCCGTCCTCGGTCTGGCGCAGGATCGTCAGGCGTCGTTCGCCCGACTCGGACAGGGGCGGCTGGTACATCAGCAGGCAGGTCGATTCCTCGGCCCCTCGCCCGACCCTGCCCCTGAGTTGATGGAGCTGCGCCAGCCCGAAGATCTCGGCCCGCTCGATGACCATGATCGAGGCATTGGGCACGTTGACCCCGACCTCGATCACCGTTGTCGCAACCAGCACCCGCGTCTGCCCCGACACGAAGCGCGCCATCGCGGCATCCTTCTCGGCGGGCGGCATCTGGCCGTGGACCAGTCCGACAACGCCCTCGCCAAGCGCGGCGCGCAGGGCGGCAAAGCGGGCCTCGGCGCTGGCGTAGTCGACCACCTCGCTGTCCTCGACCAGCGGGCAGACCCAATAGGCCTGCCGCCCCTCAAGGATCGCGTGGCGAAGATGGCCCACCACCTCGTCGATCCGCGCGGCCGAGATCAGCGCGGTCTTCACCGGCTTCCGTCCCGGCGGCTTTTCATCGAGGATCGACACATCCATGTCGCCATAGGTCGCGAGCGCGAGGCTGCGCGGGATGGGCGTCGCGGTCATCACCAGCACGTCGACCGCCTCGCCCTTGGCGCCCAGTTCCATCCTCTGCGCAACGCCGAAGCGGTGCTGCTCGTCGACGATGGCAAGGCGCAGGTCGTTGAACTCCACATCCTTCTGGAAGACCGCATGGGTGCCGACAAGGATGCCGATCTCGCCCTTCGCCAGCGCCTCGAGTTTTGCCCGCCGGGCTGCGCCCTTGTCGCGCCCGGTCAGCAGTTCCAGCCGCACCCCGGCGAGTTTGGCCAGCGGTTCAAGGCCGTCGAAGTGCTGACATGCTAGAATTTCAGTGGGCGCCATCATTACGCCCTGCCCTCCGGCCTCGACTGCGACCAGAAGCGCAAGGAAGGCGACAAGCGTCTTTCCCGACCCCACATCGCCTTGCAGCAGCCGGTTCATCTTCAGCGGTTGCGCCATGTCGGCGGCGATTTCATGCACGGCGCGCTTCTGGGCGGCGGTCGGCGAATAGGGCAGAGTCTGCAGGACCTGCGCCTGCAACCGCCCCGTGCCGTGCGTCGCGATGCCCCGCCCCTTGCGCAGGGCGCTGCGGGCCAGCGCCAGCGTCACCTGATGGGCAAATAGCTCGTCATAGGCGAGGCGCTGGCGGGCGGCGGCCGTGGGCGCGAGATCGCCCGCGGCTGCCGGCGCATGGGCCATAGCGACGGCCTCGTGCCAGTCTGGCCAGCCTTCGCGGGCCTTGAGCGCCGGATCCACCCATTCCGCAAGTCGCGGAACCCGCTCCAGCGCCGAGGCGACGGCCTTGCCCACCTGTTTCTGCGTCAGTCCCCCGGTGAGCGGGTATATCGGCTCGTAGGCGGGCAGTTCGCCGGCTTCTTCGGGCCGCAGGACGTGATCGGGGTGGACCATCTGCGCCACGCCATCGAACAGTTCGACCTTGCCCGAGATCAGCCGCTGCTGCCCGGTGGGAAGGAGTTTCTGCAGGTAATCGGCGCGGGCGTGAAAATACACGAGCTGGAAGTCGAGCTGCGCGTCCCTGACCCCGATCCGGTAGGGTTTCCCTTTGTTTCTCGGGGGATAGTGAGTCCCCACCGTCACCTCGACCGTCACCGTCGTCGGCGGCACCACCTCGCGCACCGAGGCTTTGCGGCTGCGGTCCACCCCCGCATAGGGCAACAGGAACAGCAGGTCCTTAGGCTTGGTGACGTCCAGCCCCTCCAGCGCCTTCGCCGTCTTCGGCCCGACGCCTTCGAGCGTCTCAAGCCCGGCGAACAGCGGGAAAAGCGCGGGCGGGCGGCTCATGCCGCGCCGATCAGGGCAAGCCAGGCATCCTCGTCAAGGATGGCGACCCCCAGCCGCTCGGCGTCCTTGGCCTTGGATCCGGCCCCCGGCCCCGCCACGACATAGTCGGTCTTGGCGCTGACCGAGCCCGCGACCTTGGCGCCAAGCGCCTCGGCCTGGGCCTTGGCCTCGGCCCGCGTCATCCGCTCCAGCGTGCCGGTGAAGACCACGGTCTTGCCCGCAACCGGGCTGCCCGAGGGGGCCCGCGCCATGACGTCCTGGATCTCAAGCTGCGCGACGAGCGTGTCGATCGCCCCCCGTTCGGCTTGGTTGTCGAAGGTGGCAACGACCGAGGTCGCGAGAACCACGCCAACCCCGTCGATCGACAGGAGTTGTTCCCAGTCCGGTCCCTCGCCGATCCGGGCGCGGGTCATGGCGGATTCGAACTCGGCCCAGCTGTGATACTGGTTGGCCAGAAGCTGCGCCGTCGTTTCGCCGACATGGCGGATGCCGAGCGCAAAGATCAGCCTGTTCAAGGGAATGCGGCGTCTTTCTTCGATGGCGGCGAACAGGTTCGCCGCCGATTTCTCGCCCCAGCCCTCGCGGTTCTTCAACTGCTGCAGGCCCGAGCCGTAGCGCGCCTGCAGGGTGAAGATATCCGCGGGCTCGCGGATCCAACCATCGCGCCAGAGGGCCTCGACCTGCTTGGCGCCAAGCCCCTCGATGTCGAAGGCGGCGCGGCTGACGAAATGCTTCAGCCGCTCGACCTGCTGCGCCGGGCAGATCAGGCCGCCGGTGCAGCGGCGGACCGAATCGCCCTCTTCCCGGATCGCCTCGGAGCCGCATTCGGGGCAATGATCGGGAAAGACGTAAGGGACTGCTTCCTCGGGCCTTTTCGACAGGTCGACATCGGCGACCTTGGGGATGACATCCCCGGCACGGTAGACCTGCACCCAGTCGCCGATGCGGATGTCCTTGCCGCCGCGGATCTGCTCGCCGCGCGAGTCGCGCCCGGCAATGTAGTCCTCGTTGTGGAGCGTGGCGTTTGACACCACCACGCCGCCCACCGTGACCGGCATAAGGCGCGCCACCGGCGACAGGGCGCCGGTGCGGCCCACCTGGATGTCGATGGCCTCGAGCCGCGTCCAGGCGAGCTGTGCAGGGAATTTGTGCGCCAACGCCCATCGCGGGGTCGACGACCGGAACCCGAGCCGGCGCTGCAGGCCAAGGTCGTTGACCTTGTAGACGACCCCGTCGATGTCATAGCCAAGCGTGGCGCGCTGTTCCTCGATCCGTCGATACTGGGCAAGCATCCCGTCCAGCCCATTACACAGCACGGTCAATGGGTTGGTCTTGAAACCTAAAGTTTCGAACCACTCGATGATCCCCATCTGGCTGTCGCCGAGCGGGGCGGAATGCGCGCCCCAGGCATAGGCGAAGAACCGCAGAGGCCGCGCGGCGGTGATCGCCGGATCCAACTGCCGCAGCGAGCCGGCGGCGGCATTGCGCGGATTTGCGAACAGACGTTCACCAGCAGCCTGCTGGCGGTCATTCAGGGCAGCGAAGTCGGCATGGCTCATGTAGACCTCGCCCCGGACCTCAAGGACATCCGGTGCGCCAGTCAGCCTTTGCGGGATGTCGGCGATCGTTCGGGCGTTTTCGGTGACGTTCTCGCCCATCTCGCCATCCCCGCGTGTCGCGGCCTGCACGAGGATGCCCTTTTCATAGCGCAAGGACAGTGACAGGCCGTCGATCTTCGGCTCGGCAGTGAAGGCGAGCGGCGCAGTCTCGGGCAAGTTCAGGAAATTGCGGATCCGCGCGACGAAATCCTCGACTTCCTCGCGGTCGAAGGCGTTTTCGAGGCTCAGCATCCGGACTTCATGCCGGACCTTGGCAAAACCTTCCGCCAGCGCCCCGCCGACCTGGTCGCTCGGGCTGTCGACGCGCTTCAACTCGGGAAAGCGTGCTTCGATTGCCGCGTTGCGCTGCTTCAGGGCATCGTAATCGGCGTCGGTGATCTCGGGCGCATCAGCGGTATGGTAGGCGCGGTTGGCACGCGCGATCGCCTCGGCCAGCGCGGCAAGCTCTGCCTGCGCTTCGGCTTCGGTCAGTTCGCCCACGGGCTTCAACTCGGCCATGCGCCCCTCCCCGGATCCTGTCCGACAGGTTTAGGAGGCCGCAGGTCCAAGGTCCAGCCCGGCAAACCGATCGGCGGATGAAGCTGCGATGGCAGTCCGCACGTTCTCCTCGACAAATACCCTGCGGGGGGAGGTCCGGATGCAATCCGGACCGGGGGCGCAAAGCCCCCTTTCGCCGGTGTCAGTCCAAGTGGCGTCAGGCGCCTGCCGCCATGCGCCGCTGCGGTTGCTGCATCGGGTCGCGCAGCACATAGCCGCGGCCCCAGACCGTTTCGATCAGATTGGTGCCGCCAGTCGCTTCTGCCAGTTTCTTGCGCAACTTGCAGATGAAGACGTCGATGATCTTCAGTTCCGGTTCATCCATCCCGCCATAAAGATGGTTGAGGAACATTTCCTTCGTCAGCGTCGTTCCCTTGCGCAGGGACAGCAGTTCCAGCATCTGGTATTCCTTGCCGGTCAGATGGACCGACTTGCCGTCGACATCGACCGTCTTGGCGTCGAGATTCACGTTGATCGGACCGGTCCGGATCACCGATTGCGAATGCCCCTTCGACCGGCGGATGATCGCGTGGATGCGGGCGACCAGTTCGTCGCGGTGGAAGGGCTTGGTCAGGTAATCGTCGGCCCCGAAGCCGAAGCCCTTGATCTTGTTGTCAGTATCATCGGACCCTGACAGGATCAGGATCGGCGTGTCGATCCGTGCAAGGCGCAGCTGGCGCAGCACCTCATGCCCGGTCATGTCCGGCAGGTTCAGGTCGAGCAGGATCAGGTCATAGTCGTAGAGCTTGGCAAGATCGATGCCTTCCTCGCCCAGATCGGTGCAATAGACGTTCAGATTGGCATGCGTCAGCATCATCTCGATGCTGCGCGAGGTGGTCGGATCGTCCTCGACCAGAAGTATCCGCATTCCATTCACTCCGGCTGCAACTCTTGTCTTAATCAACCCTGCGATGCATTGGTTAATTGGACGTTACCCAGAAAGCGAATGCGGTCAAACAATTTAAGGTTGTCTATACTTTTGAATTGTCGTGACCTTCAGCGCCTTTTCCCCGTGCTGGAGGACGGCCGATGTCCACAACGCCAGCTCCTCCTCCGACAGGCCGTAGCGTTCAAGCGCTTCGGACTGGCTGAGAAGGCCGTAGGCGACGGCGCGGACCACGATTGCCTTGCGGCTGGCCACCCATCTTTCCGTGTCGGCGGGCGGCAGATCGGCGCGGCTGAGCACGCTGCCATCCGGCAGCGTGACCTGTCGCGGACCATCGACTTTCTTGAGATACATCGCTTACCCCTGTTGTCCCATCCCCATGGATTGGACCAGCCTTGCAGAACAGCCTTAACCGGCCCTGAAACCGGGGGGTTGAGAGTGTCGAGGATTTTCCTATATTCCTGCGGACTTCGCGGAGCCGTTCCGCCCTTCCCGGAAAAAGACCCATGCCCCTCGACCAGCCCCTGAATTCCCTGGGCCTGCCCAAGCCCCCTTCGGCGACCCGAGTGGTCGTCGCCATGTCGGGCGGCGTCGACAGTTCCGTCGTGGCGGCGCAACTGGCCGAGGAAGGCTATGACGTCGTTGGCGTGACGCTGCAGCTCTATGACCACGGCGCGGCCCTGGCCAAGAAGGGCGCCTGCTGCGCCGGTCGCGACATCCACGATGCCCGCCGCGTGGCCGAGGCCATGGGCTTTCCCCATTACGTCCTCGATTACGAGAACACTTTCCGCGAGGCGGTGATCGACGAATTCGCCGATGCCTATCTGGCAGGGGCGACGCCGGTGCCTTGCATCCGTTGCAATGAACGCGTGAAGTTCAAGGACCTGCTGCAGACCGCAAAGGAACTCGACGCCGACTGCATGGCGACCGGCCATTACATCCAGCGCAAGGTCGGGCTCGCGGGGCCGGAACTGCACATGGCGGCGGACCCGGTGCGCGACCAGAGCTATTTCCTGTTCTCGACCACGCGCGAGCAGCTGTCCTTCCTGCGCTTCCCGCTCGGGCACCTTGCGTCGAAGGCGGAGACGCGGGCGCTTGCCGCGCGGTACGGCCTGGCCGTCGCCGACAAGCCCGACAGCCAGGACATCTGCTTTGTCCCGAACGGGAACTATGCGGCGGTGATCGAAAAGCTGCGCCCGGGTGCGGCCGAGCCGGGCGAGATCGTCGATCTAGCCGGCAACGTGCTCGGCACCCATCGCGGCGTGATCCACTACACCGTCGGGCAGCGGCGCGGCCTTGGCATCGGCGGGACGGGCGATCCGCTTTACGTGCTGAAGCTCGATCCCGAGACTCGGCGCGTGATCGTCGGGCCGAAAGAGGCGCTGGCAACGCGGGTGATCCCGGTGCGCGAGATCAACTGGCTGGGCGATGCGCCCTTCGACAGCCAGCCGGAATGGCACCTCTCGGTCAAGGTCCGCTCGACCCGCGCGCCGCGCCCGGCGATCCTGCGGCCGCTTTCGGCGACCGAAGCGGAAGTGGAGCTTCTGTCGCCCGAGGATGGGGTTTCGGCCGGGCAGGCCTGTGTCTTCTACGCGCCGGAAGGCAGCCGCATCCATGGCGGCGGCTGGATCTGGCGCGGGCGCTGAACGATTTTTCTACGAAAAATCAGCCTGGTGCCGGAATTTTCGTAGAAAATTCGTCTAAGCCAGATGGGCCAGCACCGACCGTGCCGCCCTGACGCCCGGCGCTTCGCCGCCCCGGCCAAGCCGGGCCATCGTGAGGTCCATTGCGCTGATCTGGGCCGCGCGCGCAGCGTCGTCCCGGAACAGCCGCTCGACGGCCGGCGCGACCAGATCAGCGCGGAACCGGTCGGTCACGAATTCCGGGATGGCCCGGGTTTCCGAGACGAGGTTCACCAGAGTGTAGGTGTCGACCAGCGACAGGCGCATGGCGATCGCATTGGTCAGCCGGTTCATCGTATAGGCGATGACCATCGGCACGCGGTTGGCCGCGAGTTCAAGCGACACCGTGCCGGAGGCAGCCAGCGCCACATCAGCGGCAGCAAAGGCGGCGCGACGGGCGGCGGCTTCCTCGACGATCAGGGGCGTGGCAGGCCAGCTGGCGGATAACTCGCGCACCTGCTCGGCCACATTCGGCACGGTGGGAAGCACGACCTTCAGCCCAGGCAGATCCGGAACGATCCGCCCCAGCACCTCGCCGATCAGCGGGCAGAGCCGTTCCACCTCACCCCGCCGCGACCCGGGCAGGGCCAGCAGCAGGGGCTGGCCAACGGCGTCGATCACTTCCCGGAACGCCTGAACTTCTTGGGCGCTGGCCAGCGGTTCGGTGACGACCGGATGGCCGACGAAGTCGCAGGTCATTCCGGCGGCCGTCATGTAGCGCGGCTCGAAGGGCAGCAGCGCCAGCACATGGTCGATGACCTTCGCCATCTTCGCCGCCCTTCCCGGCCGCCAGGCCCAGACCGAGGGTGCAACGTAGTGGATCGTGCGCAGGTCAGGGCGGCGGGCGCGGACGAGTTTCGCCACCCGCAGGCAGAAATCCGGGCTGTCGATCGTCACCAGCGCGTCGGGGGCGGCGGCGATCACATCCTCGGCCGTCTCGCGGATACGGCGCTTGAGGTGGAAATACTTCGGCAGGATCTCGGCCAGACCCATCACCGACAGCTCCTGCATGGGAAAGAGGCTTTCCATCCCCTGCGCCTGCATCGCAGATCCGGCCACGCCGCGGAAGCTGCAGCCTGGCGCAATCTGGTTCATCCCGGCCATCAGCGCCGCCCCCAACCGGTCACCCGAAGGCTCCCCGGCGATGAGGTAGAGCTTCATGGCTCCCGCGCCCAAAGGAAGAGACCCGCCGCCTCGGCCGCCGCGATGGTCGCCTGCCGGTCGAGAAGCAGGGCGCCGCCTGCCGCCCAGGCGATCCCGGCAAGACCGGCAGCAGCGGCTTTCGCCACGGTCGCGGGACCGATCGCGGGCAGGTCGATGCGGCGGTCCTGTCCCGGCTTCGGGGCCTTGTAGAGCAGGCCCCTCGCGCTCGGCGGAAGCCTCAGGCCCGGCCGCGCGGTCGCAACGAAGTCCAGCATGGCATCCGTTCCGGGCAGCGCTTCGATGGCAAGGCAGAGGCCTTGTGCCACGACCGCCCCCTGCCCCACATCCATCGGCCCGAGCGTTTCCACGATCGCCGCCGCCCGCGCCGCGTCCTTTTCATCGGCCGCCGAGACCGTGCCCGCGAGCACCCCTGCGCCGGGCACCAGATCGGGCGCGACCTGATCGACGCCAACCACGGTCAGTCCCCACTCCTCGAACACCCCGATCACCGCCCGCAGGAGCGCGTCATCGCCACCCTGAAGCGCTGGCAACAGCCGCGGCACCAGTTGCGCCGTCGCCGCATCGAACAATGCCGGGTCCAGTCGCGGCCGCTGCGCCGCGCCGGCGAAGACAACCGTCTGGATGCCGCTGTCGCGGAGGTGATCGAGGAAGGGCACCAGCCGCTCGACCCGGAAGGTCATGTCGGGTTCGATACCTTCCGGCGGAAAACCCTCCATGGCGCAGACGAAAGGCGCCTCGAGCGCGCCGGCCACCAGAGCGGGCAGCACCCCCCGCCCCGAGACGATCGCGACCCGGCCGCCCTGCCCGGTCATTTCGGGGTCAGGAAGTTGCGGTCGGACTGGCCGAGGATGAATTCTGCGATCTCCTTGACCTGCGCCACGTCCGAGGTCTCGGCCAGACGCCGCGCCCGGTCAAGGAAGGTGCCCTCGCCCTTGGCCAGCTCCTCATAGGCCGCCCTCAGCGCATGGATCGCCGGACGGTCGACGCCGCGCCGCTTCAGGCCGACAAGGTTCAGCCCCTCGAGCTCACCGCGCGAGGCATGGACAAGGCCATAGGGGATCACGTCATGGGTGACCATGGTGATGCCGCCGATGATGGCGCCACGGCCGACGCGGACATACTGGTGCACGCCCGACAGGCCGCTGACGATCACGTCATCCTCGAGCACCACATGACCGGCCAAAGCCACGTCGTTGCCAAGGATCACCCGGTCGCCGACCTGGCTGTCATGGCCGACATGGACGCCGGTCATCAGCAGGCAGTCGTCCCCGATACGGGTCCAGCCGCCGCCCCCCTCGGTGCCGAGGTTTAGCGTCACGCCCTCGCGGATGCGGCAGCGCTTGCCGACCTTGAGGTGGCTCTTCTCGCCCTTGAACTTCAGGTCCTGCGGGATCTCGCCGATGGTGGCGAAGGGAAAGATGACCGTTTCGTCGCCGATCTCGGACCAGCCGGTCAGGACGACATGGCTTTTCACCTCGACCCGCTCGCCCAGAACCACATTCGGCCCGACCAGCGAAAACGGCCCGACGGTCGAGCCCGCCCCGATCACCGCGCCCGGCTCGACGATCGCCGAGGGGTGGACGACCGCTGACGGGTGGATCTTGGTTTTGTCCATTCGCTCAGGCCTTCGGCAGGTCGATCATCGCGGTAAAGCTTGCCTCGGCAGCGATCTCGCCATCGACCATGCCCTTGCCGTCGAACCGCCAGACCTTGCCACCCGGGCGGGTCACGGTGACATGCAGCTCCAGCACGTCGCCTGGCACCACTTTGCGGCGGAACTTGCAGTTGTCGACGCCCATGAAATAGACCAGCGGCTCCTTGTCGACGAGGTCCATGGTCAGGCCGACCAGAACAGCCGAGCTTTGAGCCAGCGCCTCGATGATCATCACGCCCGGGAAGATCGGCGTCTGGGGGAAGTGTCCCTGGAACTGCGGCTCGTTGAAGGTGATGTTCTTGATGCCGACGCAGCTTTCCCGCAGCACGATATCCTTCACCTTGTCGACCAGCAGGAAGGGATAGCGATGGGGGATGATCCGCTGGATCATCGCCATGTCCGCAACCTTGATGTCCTGCCACCGATAGGGTTCTGTCATCGCTGTCTCCCTTGTGTCTGCCGGGACCTGCCCTTTTGCCGCCTGACTAGCAACTTGCCCCCGGACGGGCAAGAACCTCAGCCAACCCGTCGGATCACGGGGCGCTGCCGGAGCCGGTGGCGCCTGCGTCAGTGCTGCCCGTGTCCGCGCCATCCGTGGCAGCCCCTCCGACGGACGGCGCCGCTCCGGCACCGGTCGGGGCTGCCTCCGTCGCTGTGGCCGGGTCCTGCGCACCTGGGCCGGACGCATCCGGCGTGGTCGTGCTGCTGTCGTTGGCGAGCTGGGCGTCGACCCGCGCGATCGCGATCTCGGTGATGTCGATCCGCTCGAAGGACAGAAGCACGGCCTTTCGGTCGACGATGGCCGAGGCGCCGCGTTCGCGCATGATGGCGGCCAGGATCGGCACGGCGGCATTGAAGAACTTCTTCTGGGCCAGATCGCGCTGCAGGCCAATGTCGCGTTCCTTGGCGTCGCGTGCAGAGCGGATCTGCTTCACCTTGGCGTCGAATTCGTTGGCTTGCTTGCGAAACTCCTCGGCCGAGAGCGTCGGGCGCTTTTCGGTCAGCGCCTTCTCTTCCGCCTCGAGATCGGACTCGATCGTGCGGTTCTCTGTCTGCAGGGTCCGCACTTGGGCGTCGATCTCAGCCAGGATCTTCTGTCCGAATTTTGACCCCGTATAGAGACGCTCCTGATCGATCGTCAGGATCTCTACCGGTCCTTCGGCCAGTACGCCGGTTGCCAGTTCCTGCGCCACGACGTCGCCCCCGCCCAGAAGCGCGCCGCCCAGAAGGGCGGCGGCAAGCAGTTTGAAGGGCCGCGCGGACATCAGAATGTCGTGGAAACGGACAGGTCGAAGTTCATCGGAATGTCGTAGTCCTCGCGGATGAACGCATTCATGAAGTTCAGTCGCAGCGGACCGATCGGTGTGGTCAGGAACAGCGATGCACCGATGGTTGCCCGCAGGTGGAAGCTGTCGTCAACCGGTCCCCCCGTCCCGTTGATGTCATTCAGATTCCAGACTGAGCCGGTATCCAGGAACAAGCCGCCGCGGATGCCATACTGGGCCGGAAGCCCGATCGGGAACTCGGCCTCGATCCGCGCCACGGCCAGCATGTTGCCGCCGAGCGCGTCCTGGTTCGGTGCCGTCAGGTCACGCGGGCCAAGGCCGTAGGATTCGAAGCCGCGCAGGCGGCTCGTTCCGAAGTAACGGGCCGGTGCGATACTGGTTTCATCATCGAGCATGTTGATGACGCCACCCTCGATCGAAGCGCGGATCGTCACTTGCTCGTTGAAGGTCTTGCGCTCGATGGCCGCATAGGCGTTGGTCGTGATCGACGTCACGTTGCCACCAAGTCCTGCGAAATCCTGACCGAAGCGCAGAACGACACCCCCAAGCGGATTTCGTCCCGTCCCACGGGTGTCATACGTGTAGAGATAGCCGGGCGCGCTGGCGTTCTGCCATCCCAATGCTTCTTCCGTCTGCAGGATCAGCGACGAATCGGAATCGACGTTGCGCAACTCCTGCTTGGTATAGGCGTAGTGAATGTCGAACTTGCTGTAGTCGCCGGTCGGGAAAACCAGGCCGAATTTCAAGGCCCCGGTTGTCGTGTCATAGGCGACGTTCGTGCCGACATTGGTCTCGACATAAGTAGCCGACGCACGGAAGGTCAGGTCCTGCCCCAGGAAGGCCGGCTCTGCGAACGTCCCGATGAGCCTGGTTTCGTCAGAGGTCGTCCCGACGGTGATGCCCACCGACTGACCACGGCCGAGGAAGTTGGTTTCCTGAAGGCCGATATTGATGCCGATACCGTCCGAAATCGAATAGGTGCCGCCGAGGGTCAAGGACCCGGTCGGTTTTTCCTCGACATTGACGTCAACGATCACCTGGTCCGGGCTCGTGCCTTGCTTGGTGTTGACGCTCGAATTGCTGAAGAAGTCGAGCGCCTTGATGCGTTCGGCCGCCTGCCTGATCTCGCGCGGGTTGAAGGGGTCGCCTTCGGCCACGCGGAATTGCCGGCGGATGACCTGGTCCATCGTCGTGGTGTTGCCCTCGATGTCGATGCGCTCGACGAAGAGCTTCGGCCCCTTGGTGATGGTGAAGGTGATGTCCAGAAGGCCTTCGCGCTCATGGCGCGTGATGACTGGATCGACGCGGATGAAGTTGAGCCCCTGCTGGAGGGCAACGTTCTCCATCCGCTGGATGTTGTAGTCGATGATCACCGGGTTGTAGACCACGCCCGAGCGCAGCCGGTTCACCCGGGCGAAATCGCCGGCATCGACCCCTTCGACCTTGCTGACCGTATCGACATTGCCGATGCGGAACTGCTGGCCCTCGCGGACGGTGAAGGTCACGAAGAAGCTGTCGCGTTCGCGAGACATCTCGACGGTCGCATCCAGCACCTCGAAATCGGCATAGCCACGCGACGCGTAGAAGTCGCGAAGGGCTTGCTTGTCGAACTCGATCCGCTCAGGTGCGTAGGTGTCCTTGGTGATGATGCTGCGCAGGAAGCCGGCCTGGCGGGTCTGCAGGACCTGGCGCAGGCGTTTGTCCGAGAAGGCGCGGTTGCCGACGAAGGCAATGCGCTCGACCTCGGTCACCTTGCCTTCCTGGATCTCGAAGACGAGGTCGACGCGGTTGCCGTCGCGCTTGATGATCTTGGGGGTGACGGTTGCCGCCATTCGCCCTTGCGCGCCGTAGACATCGATGATCGCCTGGGCGTCCGCCTCGGCCTTGGAGGGCGAATAGATCTGGCGCGACTGCGACGAGACGATCTTCTGCAGCTTGTCATCTTCGAGACGGCGGTTGCCCTCGAAGCTGACGACGTTGATGACCGGGTATTCCTTGACCGTCACCACAAGGGTGCTGCCCTGCGGATCGAGGCTCACCGACTCGAAAAGTCCGGAGTCCTGGATGCGCTGCAGAGCATCGTTCAGCTGACCCGAGGTCACCGCCTGGCCGGCGGTGATTCCTGCGTAGCGGATCACTGTCGAGGGATCGACATACTCGCTCCCGACCACGCGGACGTTGGAGAAACTATAGTCCTGCGCGCGCGCGACACCCGAAAACGCCAGCAACCAAAGCAGGATGACGGTCGCTACGAAAGTAATGAACGAGAACTGCGGGGATGTGCTCTCGATTGCCGCCTGCGTCGCGGCGGCTTTGGTCAGCTTCATGCCACCCACCCTGGAACCTGCCTGTTCAGACCTGACTAGCCCGATTGTGGAGCCTTGTCAAAAGCCTGTGTATCGGCCCTGCTGCGGATACAACATATCCACAGGCAGGTTCGGTCCAGTGGTCAATAATGGGTGAAAGCCGAGCCCAGGAAAGCGCCGGCGAGAAGCCCGACGACGATGGTTCCGAGGAAGAAAACCCGGTCCCAGTTCAACCCGACGAGCAGCGAAAGCCCGCGATAGCCTTTCATGACGTTTTGCATGGTCAATACCCCTATTCACCGGGGTAAAGGTTCCCAAAGGAATATGGCGCCTTTAGGGCTTAATCGCGGCCCTTCTATTCCTAATGCCTCAGGGGCAGGTCAGGTCGTTGGTCAGCGCGAAAGCCATCAGGCTCGCCAGAAGCGTGAGGCCCACGGCCATCAGGATTCGCAGCGCCCGGTCAGAGGGCGGCTTGCCCGTCATCGCCTCCCAGACGTGGAAAACCAGATGCCCGCCGTCCAGCACGGGGATCGGGAACAGGTTCAGCAGCCCGACGGCCGTGGACAGCATGGCGATGAAGCCGATGAAACTGGCGATGCCAAGGCTGGCCGCGGCGCCCGAGGTCTGGGCGATGGTCAACGGCCCGCTGATGTTGCAGCTGCTGATCGCGCCAGAGACGATATGCGCCATGCCTGAAAGGCTGGTGGTGACGACCGACCAGGTCTGTTCCACCGCCAGTTTCAGCGCCTCGACCGGGCCCGGACGGCGGGTCTCGGGGTCGAAGGCCAGTCCGCCTGTCAGGCCGATCAGCCAGCGCGTCTCGAACCCGCCGTCGGATTTCGGAATGTCGCGGCGGATCGGGGTCAGCGTGGCGTCGAAGCTTTCGCCGTCGCGCCAGACAGCCAAGGTCAGCGGGTTGCCGCCCGAGGCCCCGACGATGTCGCGCAACTGGGTAAAGGCGTAGACGGGCTTGCCATCGACCGACTGGATCACGTCACCGGGCCGGAACCCGGCATCCATCGCCGCCGATTTGGGCTGGACCCCATCGACAACGGGGGGCAACGGGAACGGCCCCTGGACCGTCAACTGCTGGCCGTCCCGTTCGACCGTATAGGGTACGGTCAGCGAAGGCGGCAGGTTGTCCGCCACCTGCCCGATTGCGGCGAAATCGGCGGCTGGCGTGTTCGCAATCGCAAGGATGCGGTCGCCGGGCTTTAACCCGTCCTCGATGCCCGGCAGCGGCCGGACCGAGCCGACGGTCGGCACGTCGGTCGCGACGCCCTGGATCAGGAAGAACCCGGCGAAGACGGCGATCGACAGGATGAAATTGAAGACGGGACCCGCCGCAACGGTCGCCGCCCGCGCCCAGAGCGGCGCGCCATGCAGGCTGTGGCGCCGTTCGCTTTCGGTCAGGAACTCAAGCTCGGGCGAGGCGCGATCAGATACCGCGCTCGCGTCGCCAAGGAATTTTACATATCCGCCGAAAGGCAATGCCGCGATCTGCCAGCGGGTTCCGCGCCGGTCGGTCCGCGAGGCGATGACCGGACCGAAGCCGAGCGAAAAGACCTGAGCATGGATTCCGCACCAGCGGCCCACTATGTAGTGGCCGTATTCGTGGACCGTCACGATGATCGACAGGGCGACGACGAAGGCAACGACTGTCCAGGCCAAGCCGCCAAGCGACATAAGGGAAGAAAGAAAATCCAAGAACCTACCTCAATCTTTGCCGCGCGACCTCTTCGGCCTTCTGTCGGGCCAGTTGATCTGCGTTCAGCACATCGTTCAGGCTGAGCACGGCATCATTGCGGCGTAAATCGCCCGAAACCCGGGCCATTGTTTCCTCCACAACGGCCGCCATTTCAAGAAAACCCAGCCGGCGGGCGATGAAATGATCGAGAGCCACCTCCTTGGCGGCGTTGAAGACCGCGCCCGAAAGGCCGCGCGTCGCCATCACCGCGCGTGCCAGCCGCAGCGCGGGAAAGCGGCTCTCGTCCGGGGCCTGGAAGCTCAGATTGGCAAGCCGGGCGAGGTCCAGGCGCTCGACAGGTACATGGGCGCGGTCCGGCCAGTTCAGGGCATACCCGATGGCATGGCGCATGTCGGCCGGACCGAGATGCGCAAGGATGCCACCGTCTGAGAAGCCGACCATCGCGTGGATGATCGACTGGGGGTGAACGATGACCTCTATCTGCCCAGGCTCGAATCCGAAAAACTCTCTGGTTTCAATAAGTTCCAGCGCCTTGTTGAACATGGACGCCGAATCGATCGAAATCCGCTTGCCCATCGCCCAGTTCGGATGGGCAACCGCCTGCTCCGGCGTCGCCCCCGCCAGTCGCTCAAGCGGCCAGTCCCGGAACGGCCCGCCCGAGGCGGTGATGATGACGCGCTCGACGGCCGAACGATCCTCGCCCGTGAGGGTCTGGAACACCGCGGAATGTTCGCTGTCCACGGGCAGGATGGTGGCGCCGTGACACCGGGCCTCGGCCATCAGCAATTCACCGGCGGTCACGAGGCTTTCCTTGTTGGCAAGCGCCAGCGTGCCCCCGTGTCGCAGGGCGCGCAGTCCCGGCAGCAGGCCGGCCGCCCCGACGATGGCCGACATGACCCAGTCCGCAGGCCGATCCGCCGCCTCGACCACGGCCTCGGGACCCGCGGCCGCCTCGATGCCGGTGCCGGCGAGAGCGTTCTTCAGCGCCTCGTAGCAATCGGGATAGCAGGTGACCGCCACCTGCGCCCGGAACCGTCGTGCCTCTGCCGCCAGCAGATCCACTTGCCGTCCACCGCTCAGCGCGACGATTTCGACCTCTCCCGGGGTCAGAAGATCCAGCGTGTTTTTCCCGATCGAGCCGGTCGCGCCGAAAACCGATATGCGCCGCATCAGAGCCGGACCTCGGGGACCACGACCACGAGAGCCACCAGCAACATCAGCAGCGCCGCGCCGAGGAGGCCGTCGAAGCGGTCTAGCAGCCCGCCATGTCCGGGAATCAGGTGCGAGCTGTCCTTGACCCCGGCGTGGCGTTTGATTGCACTTTCGGTGATGTCGCCCATCTGCGAGGCAAAGGCGATCCCGGCCGAAATCCAGGGCAGATCAGGCCCGGCTGTGGTGAAGCTGCGGAAAATCAGCCCGACCAGCGCCGCCGCGATCCAGCCTGCCACCGTGCCGGACCAAGTTTTCTTGGGGCTGACGCGCGGCCAGAACTTCGGGCCGCCAAGGAGTCGACCGGCAAAATAGCCCGACACGTCGGTGGCGATGACGACAAGAACCAGCCAGACCAGCCAGACGACGCCATACTCGGCGCGGAAAATCGGCAGGCCCCAGGCCGCGATCAGGATGGCAAGCCCGTAGCCCGCGAAGATCGCCTTGTCCTTCGGCACCACCAGAAGCCCGGCGAGGACCGGGACAAGAAGGAACAGGACGCCTGACCAGCCTGCGATCTGCGAGGCAATCAGCACGGCCACGCCGCCCAGAACCCCCAGACCGCGCGAGACGGCCGACTGTCCGGGCGCCAGCATCGCCGCCAGTTCCCAAAGCATCAGGCCCGCGCCGATCGAGGCCAGACCGATGAACCACCAGCCGCCAAGCCAGATGCAGAATGCGCCGACGACCAGCATCCCCACCGCCGAAGCGATGCGCGGCGCAAGGTCGGACCATTTGCCGGAACCGCTCACCGCGCCTGCCTCACGCCGGAGCCGCACCGTAGCGGCGCTCGCGCCCACCGAACCGCTCGACGATCGTCGCCAGTTCTTCAGGCGTGAAATCCGGCCAGAGGGTCTGGGTGAATTCGTACTCGGCATAGGCCGATTGCCAGAGCAGGTAGTTCGAGATGCGAGTCTCTCCACTGGTGCGGATCACCAGATCGGGCTCAGGCAAGTCATGGGTGTCGAGCCGCGCCTCGACGACGTCTTCGGTGATGGCCTCGGGTGCAAGCTTGCCCGCCGCGACATCCGCCGCGATCTGGCGCGCGGCCCGCAGCAGCTCGTTGCGGCCGCCATAGTTGATCGCCACGGTCAGGTTCAGCCGGGACAGGCCCTTGGTCCGCTCCTCGATCCCCGCCATCAGCTTCTGCAGCTTGGGGTCAAGGCGGGACCGGTCGCCAATGAAGCGCATGCGCACGCCCTCGGTCGCCAGCCGGTCGGCCTCGCGCTCGATGTAGCGGGCGAAGATCGACATCAGGCCGAGCACTTCTTCCGTTGAGCGCTTCCAGTTCTCGGTCGAGAAGGCATAGATCGTCAGCCAGCCGATGCCGAGATCGGGGGCGCAACGGACGATCTCCTTCACCCGTTCGGCGCCACGGCGATGGCCGACCAGCCGGGGCCAGCCGCGCGAGATCGCCCAACGGCCATTGCCGTCCATGATGATGGCAACATGCAACGGCGACCGTCCAGGTTGGCGCACGTCATGCTGTTCGGCTATGGCCACGTCCCTGCCCCTTTCCGGGTCGTCGATCCTGCGGGTCAGACCTGCATGATCTCCGCCTGCTTCGCCTCCAGCGCCTTGTCGACCGCAGCGATGGTCTTGTCGGTCATGTCCTGCACTTCGTCCGACCACATCTTCTGGTCATCCTCGGACATGCCGACGGACTTGGCCTTCTTGATCTGGTCCATGCCGTCCCGGCGGACGTTGCGGATCGCCACGCGCGCCTGCTCGGCATAATGCGAGGCGACCTTGGTCAGCTCGCGCCGCCGTTCCTCGTTCAGTTCCGGGATCGGCAGGCGGATCAGCGGGCCGTCGACCACCGGGTTGATGCCGATGCCGGAGTCGCGGATGGCGCGTTCGACCTTCGACACCATTGCCTTGTCCCAGACGTTGATGACAACCATGCGCGGCTCGGGCACGTTGACCGTGCCAAGCTGGTTGATCGGGGTCATCTGGCCATAGGCCTCGACGTGGATGGGCTCGACGATCGCGGCCGAGGCGCGTCCTGTCCGGAGCGAGGCGAATTCGGTGCGCAGCGCGGCTACGGCGCCGTCCATGCGGCGCTGGATGGCGTCAAGATCGATCTCGATATCGTCCTGGCTCATGGGTCTTCCCTTTGTCTTTGTCGGCAGCGCCCGTCACCGCTCTATAGCGCAGGCACTAACACCGCGTATAGCGTCAGCCGTGCACCCGCGTATAGGTGCCCTGGCCCGCGAGAATTCCGCGGAAGCCGCCAGGTTCGTCCAGCGAGAATACGATGATCGGCAGGTCGTTGTCGCGGGCGAGTGCGATGGCCGAGGCATCCATCACGCCGAGATGCTTTTGCAGCACCTCGTCATAGGTCACGGTTTCATAACGCTTGGCGTCGGCGTGCTTCTTGGGGTCCTTGTCATAGACCCCGTCCACTTTGGTTCCCTTGAAGATCGCCTCGCAAGCCATTTCATTGGCACGCAAAGTCGCCGCGGTGTCGGTCGTGAAATAGGGGTTGCCTGTGCCTGCGGCAAAGATGCAGACCCGCTTCTTTTCCAGGTGGCGCACGGCGCGGCGGCGGATGTAGGGCTCGCAGACCTGGTCCATCGGGATGGCGCTGATGACGCGGGTGAAGACGCCGAGCGCCTCGAGCGCGGCCTGCATGGCCAGCGCGTTCATCACCGTGGCGAGCATCCCCATGTAATCGGCCGTCGTCCGTTCCATCCCCTGCGCCGAGCCCTGAAGCCCGCGGAAGATGTTGCCGCCGCCGATCACCATGCAGATCTCGACGCCGAGATCGTGGACCGATTTCACTTCCTGCGCGATGCGGTTGACGGTCGGCGGGTGCAGGCCGTAGCCCTGATCGCCCATGAGGGCCTCGCCGGAGATCTTCAGAAGGACGCGCTTGTAGAGAACCTTGCCCTTTTCCGACGCGCCATCCATTCCTGCCCCCAGCTTATCTTGATTTGGTTTTGATCTTTGACTGGCGGGCAAAATGTCGGAAAACGCCGCGAGGTTCAACCGGGGAAGCGGAGAAGACAGGACCGATGGCCGAGACCGAGCCTGCCTTCGACCTTTCCGCGATGCTTGACGCACTTCCTGACGACCGCCCGGTGCTGATCGCCGGCCCGACGGCAAGCGGCAAATCGGCGCTGGCCGCCCGGATTGTCGAACGGCGGGGCGGCGTTGTCGTGAATGCCGATGCGCTGCAGGTCTATGGCTGTTGGCGCATCCTGACCGCCCGCCCCTCCGAGGCCGAGGAGACGGCCCTGCCCCATCGCCTTTACGGCCATGTCGGACGCGACCAGCCCTACTCCGTCGGTCACTGGCTCCGCGAGGTGGCGGCGGTGATCGACGAAGGGCGTCGCCCGGTCATCGTTGGCGGAACCGGTCTCTACTTTACGGCGCTGACCGTAGGACTGGCCGAGATTCCGCCGATCCCGGCAGAAATCCGGCTCGAGGCCGATGCACGGCTGGCAGAACGCGGAGTCGCGGCGATGGCGGGGGAGCTCGATCCGGTGACGGCCGCCCGCATCGACCTGCGCAACCCGGCCCGCGTCCAGCGCGCCTGGGAAGTGCTGCGCAGCACCGGGCGAGGATTGGTCGACTGGCAGGCAGGGACGGGCCGGCCGCTTCTGCCGTTGTCCGAGGCGGCGGCTCTGGTCCTACGCCCCGAGACAGGCTGGCTGAACGCGCGGATCGACCGGCGATTCGACCAGATGATCGCGGCGGGGGCGCTGGAGGAGGTTCGGGCGGAGGAACCCGGCTTCGATCCGATACGCCCCTCGGCCCGTGCCATCGGTGCGCCGGAACTGGTCGCCCATCTGCGCGGCGAGATGACGCTGGATGAGGCGATTGCCGCCGGCAAACTCGCCAGTCGGCAATACGCCAAACGCCAGCGCACCTGGTTCCGCAGCCGCATGGGGGCGTGGCAGGAACTGACTATGCCCTGAAAATGGGCTGACAGCTTGCAGCGATGCCACAACCGTCATTGTTCTCGCTTTAGGCTATGGTGCGGCGCAACGCTGCCGCTACAGTGCACCCGATCGCAACCGGACAAGCGCATCGCATGAAAGACCTCTCCGCCTTCTCGCAATTGCGTCTCGCGGCCATTCCCCGGCTGGCGGCTGGCGGGCGCTGGCGCGTCGAGGCGATGCGGTCGATCTCCGAGCCGCTGCTTCTATGGTTCACCAAGGGCCAGGGGCGGATCACGGTCGCGGGGGTTACGCGCGGCTACACGCCCCACAACGCGATCTTCATTCCGCCCGGCGTGATGCACGGGTTCGAGGTGGGGCCGCAGGTCTTTGGTACTGCGGTGTTTTTTGGTCGCGATTGCAACGTGCCGCTGCCCGATCAGCCCCTGCACCTGCGCATCCGCGAGAACCAGCCCCAGGTCGAGATCAACCTGATTCTCGATTCGATCCAGCGCGAGCTGGAGGCGACTACGCCGGCCCATGACCGGGCTGCGCGCCATTACCTCGGGCTGCTCGGGGTCTGGATAGAGCGCCAGGCGGCGCGCCAGGCGGCCGAGGCGCAGCGCCCGGATGCCGCGCGCAAGCTCGTTACGAAGTACACCTCGCTGCTCGAACGGGACTTCCGCAGCGGCCATGGCGTCGCGCATTATGCCGAGCAGCTGGGCGTGACGCCCACGCATCTGACGCGCTGCTGCAAGCAGGCCTCGGGTCGGCCAGCCTCGGCGCTGCTGCATGACCGCGTTCTGTTCGAGGCGCGCAAGCTGCTGTCCGAGACGACAATCCCTGTCGGCAAGATCGCGGAAAGCCTGGGTTTCACCTCGCCCGCCTACTTCACCCGCGCTTTCCAGCACCACACTGGCAAGACCCCGTCGGCCTTCCGTCGCACCCCATAACCCTCGACCTTTCCCGACACGACCTGTCTGCGACCGCGCCGCGGTGTCGTAGCCGGTGGGTCATTTCGAGGGATCGAGTCTATCCGACGCAAAGATGTCGCAAATGAACATCGATGAGGCGAATCGCGCCGTTGACGCAAGGGCGGTTTCTGTGCGGAATAGAGCCAGCCATCGGGTCTGGTCTGGCCCCAAAATGCGGTGCCCATAAGCCGCCCAAACAGACCGGAAAGCACAGGGAGATATAAATGACTGACACGAAATCTAACGCCGCGCAGATGCATCCAGCTGCCCGGATGTATGCGGACGAAGTTGCGGCCGGGAAGCTGTCGCGTCGCGAGTTCCTGACCCGCACGACCGCGCTTGGTGTTTCGGCCGTCGCCGCCTACGGGCTGATCGGCCTCGAGGCGCCTGCCCGCGCACAGGACACTCCGACCGCCGGCGGCACGCTGCGCATGGACATGGAAACCAAGGGCCTGAAGGACCCGCGTCTGGCCGACTGGTCGCAGATCGCCAACTTCACCCGCGGCTGGCTGGAATACCTGGTCGAGTACGAGGCCGACGGCAGCTTCCGTCCGATGCTGCTGGAAAGCTGGACCACGAACGATGACGCCACCGAATACACGCTGAACGTCCGCAAGGGCGTGAAGTGGTCGAACGGCGACGACTTCACCGCCGATGACGTGGTCTTCAACATCGAACGCTGGTGCGACGGCAACGTCGAAGGCAACTCGATGGCGGGCCGTATGTCGGCTCTGGTCGATGCGACCAGCAAGAAGATGCGCCCCGACGCGGTCGAGAAGGTCGATGACCACACCATCAAGCTGAAGCTGCTTGGCCCGGACATCACCATCATCGCCGGCATGGCCGACTATCCGGCGGCCGTGGTCCATAAATCCTACGACGGCGGCGACCCGTCGAAGAACCCGGTCGGAACCGGCCCCTACATGCCCGAGGTCAACGAGGTCGGCGTCAAGCAGTTCCTCGTCAAGTCCGACAAGCCCTGGTGGGGCACCGAAGTCTATGGCGGCCCGTATCTCGACCGGATCGAGTATTACGACCTGGGCACCGACCCGGCCGCGATCCTTGCCGCTGCCGGCTCTGACGAGATCGACGCGACCTACCAGACGGTCGGCGACTATGTCGACCTGTTCGACGGAATCGGCTGGACCCTGTCCGAGGTCGTGACCGCTGCGACCATCGCCGTGCGTTTCAACCAGCTTGCCGAAGAGTACAAGGACAAGCGGGTGCGCCGCGGCATCCAGATGTGCGTCGATAACGCCGTCGTGCTGGAGCTTGGCTATGCCGGGCGCGGCATGAAGGCCGAGAACCACCATGTCGCCCCGATCCACCCGGAATACTATGAACTGCCGCCACAGAAGGTTGATCCGGCGGCGGGCAAGGCGATGATCGCCGAAGCCGGGATGGCCGATCACGAGTTCGAACTGATCTCGATCGACGATGGCTGGCAAACCGGCACCTGTGACGCGGTCGCTGCGCAGGTCCGCGATGCCGGCATCAAGATCAAGCGGACGATCCTGCCGGGCTCGACCTTCTGGAACGACTGGACGAAGTACCCGTTCTCGGCAACCGAATGGAACATGCGTCCGCTCGGCGTGCAGATCCTGGCGCTGGCCTATCGCTCGGGCGAGGCTTGGAACGAATCGGCCTTCTCCAACAAGGAGTTCGACGAGAACCTGGCCAAGGCCATGTCGATCGCCGATGCCGACAAGCGTCGCGAAGTGATGAAGACGCTCGAAACGATCATGCAGGAAGAGGGCGTTCTGATCCAGCCGTACTGGCGTTCGCTTTACCGGCACCACAAGGAAAACGTCCACGGGATCGACATGCATCCGACCTTCGAGCATCACCACTACAAGTGGTCGGTGAGCGCCTGATCCGCGTCTGACCTGCGCAGGCGGCGGGGGTCGCGCCCCGCCGCCATTCTCATCCGACGTCTGACCAAGGTCCGGCCCCGCCTAAGCGGGGGTCGTGGCCCAGGAGCGCCCAGATGCTGCTTTTCGTGATCCGTCGCGTTCTGACGATGGTCCTGACGGCTGTATGCCTGACCTTCATCGTCTTCTACCTGACCAACCTTCCCGCCAACCTGGAGAAGCTCGCTAAGTCCGAGGCCTCTGCCCGGATGTCGGACGAAGACGTCACCAAATGGATCGAACGCAACGGCTATGCCACGCCGGTCCTGCAACGCTATGGCGAATGGCTGGGCGTTGTTCCGGGCTGGACCCGCACCGAGGAAGGCGTGACCACCGGGCGCTGCATCCCCCGTGGCACCGATCCGGCAGTCGCCCCGTCGCGTTGCGGCATTCTTCAGGGCGACTGGGGCTTTTCGACCGTGTTCAAGCAGCCCGTGTCGGTCATCATCTCCGAACGGTTGGCCGCGACCGGCTGGCTCATGTTCTGGGTCATGGCGGTGATGGTGCCGACCGCGCTCCTGATCGGGGTCCTGTCGGGCATGCGCGAGGGCTCGCGGCTTGACCGGGCGCTGTCGATCTTCTCGATCACCTCGACGGCCACGCCCGAATATGTGTCGGGCGTCGTGCTGATCGCACTTTTCGCTTCGGCCACCACCGGCATATCGCCCTGGCTTGCCGAACACGGCTGGATCGGCGGCAAGACGTTGTTCCCCGGCACGGCAACGTCGGCGATGGAGGGGATCACCTTCTGGAACTTCGCCCTGCCGGTTGCAACCATCGCGCTTTACGGCACCGGCTACATCGCGCGGATGACCCGCGCCTCGATGACCGAGGTGATGACGGCCCAGTATATCCGCACCGCGCGGCTCAAGGGCGTGGCCTTCCGCGACGTGGTGCTGAAACACGCGCTTCGCAATGCGCTGATTGCGCCCTTCACTGTCATCATGCTCCAGTTCCCCTGGCTCCTGAACGGCGTGGTCATCACCGAGACCCTGTTCAACTACAAGGGCTTCGGCTGGACGCTGGTGCAGGCCGCCGGCAACAACGACATCGAACTTCTGCTCGCCTGCTCGGTGGTGGCGGTCTTCGTCGTGCTCGTGACGCAGCTGATCTCGGACATCGGCTATGTCTTCCTCAACCCCCGCATCCGCGTGTCCTGAGGAGGAAACCGATGGCAGACGCACTTACCTGGGGCCAGATCCTCGCGCGGATGGCAGGGCAATTCCTGCCGGTCTGGATCGCGCTGGTCGTCCTTTTCGCCGTGTCGATCACCTTCAAGCGGCGGCTCGGTCTGTATGGCAAGCTCTTCGACAGCCCGATCGGCATGATCGGCTTCGGCATGGTTATGTTCTGGGTGTTCACTGCCATCTTTGCGCCGATGATCATGACCCATGATCCCCTGACGCAGGTCTCCGGCATGAAGAACGCCCTGCCCGGCATGCCGGTCAAGGGCGTGGAGGGCACGTTCTACCTCCTCGGCGGCGACAACCTGGCCCGCGACGTGTTCAGCCGCATGGTTGCCGGCTCGACCATCGTCATCCAGATCGCGCCGCTCGCCACCGCCTTCGCCTTCATGGTGGGCGTGACGCTCGGCCTGCCGGCGGGCTACTATGGCGGACGGCTGGATACGTTCCTCAGCTTTCTGGCGAACCTCATCCTCGCCTTTCCGGTCATCCTGCTCTTCTACCTGCTCGTGACCCCGGAAATCGCGCAGTCGGGCCTGCCGCAATACATGGGCATGGTCTTGTTCCTGTTCCCGCTGATCTTCCTGATCGTGCTGGTCAACTCGCGGCTCTACGTGAAGCCGCAACTGCGCAACATGCTGATCGCGGGGATCGTGATCTTCGGCGGCTGGATCTACCTGGCCCTGCTGTCCGAGCCGCAGACGAAGTTCGCCCCGCTGCCCGCGTCGATCGACTTCATCTCGGTCCCGTCGAATATCCTGATCGTCTTCGTCTCGGTCGTCTTCGTGAACGCGCCGACGGTCTTCCGGATCATCCGGGGGCTCGTGCTCGACATAAAGACGCGCGATTACGTGGCGGCCAGCCAGACCCGGGGCGAAGGCCCGTGGTACATCATGCTCTGGGAAATCCTGCCCAACGCCCGCGGCCCGCTGATCGTCGATTTCTGCCTCAGGATCGGCTACACGACCATCCTGCTCGGGACGCTCGGCTTCTTCGGCCTCGGCCTGTCCTCGGAAAGCCCGGACTGGGGGTCGACCATCAATGCGGGGCGCAAGCTGCTTGCCGCCTTCCCGCATCCCGCCGTCGTTCCGGCACTCGCGCTGATGAGCCTTGTCCTTGGCCTCAACCTTCTGGCCGACGGTCTGCGCGAAGAAAGCCTGAAGGACTGAATGGGACCCGCAAGCCCCATTTTCTGCTCTCAAATATCCCACGGGGGTCCGGGGGTGTGAAACCCCCGGTCCCGCGCCAGCCAAGAGAGGCCCGCCATGACCGCGAAAACCGATTGGGATCCGACCAAGCCGATTCTCGAGATCGAGAACCTGTCGATCAGCTTCTTCACCCGCCTTCGGGAAATCCCGGCGGTGATGGATTTTTCCTGCACGGTGATGCCGGGCGAGGCCATGGGGCTTGTCGGTGAATCCGGCTGCGGCAAGTCGACCGTGGCCTTGGCCGTCATGCGCGATCTCGGCAAGAATGGCCGGATCGTCGGCGGCTCGATCAAGTTCAAGGGCCGCGACCTGACGACGATGTCGGACGAAGAGCTGCGCCATATCCGCGGCTCGGAAATCGCGATGATCTATCAGGAACCGATGGCCAGCCTGAACCCGGCGATGAAGATCGGCGCGCAGCTGGCCGAAGTGCCGATGATCCACGAAGGCATGGCGAAGGAAGAGGCGTGGAAACTTGCCCGTCAGATCGTCGCCGACGTGCGCCTGCCCGACCCGGACCGGATCCTGCGCTCCTATCCGCACCAGCTGTCGGGCGGCCAGCAGCAGCGCATCGTCATCGCCATGGCGCTGATGTCGAAGCCGGCGCTCCTGATTCTTGACGAGCCCACGACCGCGCTCGACGTGACGGTCGAGGCCGGGATCGTCGATCTGGTCAAGGACCTGGGCCACAAATACGGCACCTCGATGCTGTTCATCAGCCACAACCTCGGGCTCGTGCTCGAGGTCTGCGACCGGCTCTGCGTCATGTATTCCGGCGAGGCGGTCGAGACGGGCTCGATCGAGCAGGTCTTCGACAAGATGCAGCATCCCTATACCCAGGCGCTGTTCCGCTCGATCCCGCTGCCCGGCGCCGACAAGAATTCGCGGCCGCTGGTGGCCATTCCGGGGAACTTCCCCCTGCCCCATGAACGCCCGCCGGGTTGCAACTTCGGGCCGCGCTGCTCCTACTTCGTCAAGGGGCGCTGCGATGCCCAGGACATCCCGATGGAGGATGTTCCCGGCAGCGACCGCCACGCCACCCGCTGCCTGCGCTGGCAGGAGATCGACTGGGCCGCTCCCCCGCAGGTGGCCGCAAAGACCGAGAAGACGAAGATCGGCGATGTCGTCCTCAAGATGGACGACCTGAGGAAATACTACGAGGTGTCCTCGGGCCTGTTCGGCGGCGGCGCGAAGAAGGTCGTCAAGGCCAACGAGACGCTCAGCTTCGAGGCGCATGAGGGCGAGACGCTGGCCATCGTCGGCGAGTCGGGCTGCGGCAAGTCGACCTTCGCCAAGGTGCTGATGGGGCTCGAGACCGCGACGGCCGGGTCGATCATGCTTTTCGACGAAAACGTCCAGTCGACGCCGATCCAGAAACGCGCCTCCGATACCGTGTCGAAGGTGCAGATGGTGTTCCAGAACCCCTTCGACACGCTGAACCCGTCGATGACCGTTGGCCGCCAGATCATCCGCGCGCTGGAGATCTTCGGCGAGGGGAATTCAGACGAGGAGCGCCGCAACCGGATGCTGGAACTCCTCGACCTCGTGAAGCTTCCCCGCGCTTTCGCGGACCGGATGCCGCGTCAGCTCTCGGGCGGGCAGAAGCAGCGCGTGGGCATCGCCCGGGCCTTCGCCGGCGGGGCCAAGATCGTGGTCGCGGATGAACCCGTCTCGGCGCTCGACGTGTCGGTGCAGGCGGCGGTGACGGACCTGCTGATGGAGATCCAGCGCAAGAACAAGACGACGCTTCTCTTCATCAGCCACGACCTGTCGATCGTCCGCTATCTCTCGGACCGCGTGATGGTGATGTATCTCGGTCATGTGGTGGAACTGGGCTCGACCGATCAGGTCTTCAGCCCGCCCTACCACCCCTACACCGAGGCTCTGCTGTCGGCCGTTCCGATCGCCGACACCCATGTGACCAAGCAACGGATCGTCCTGGAAGGCGACATCCCTTCGGCAATGAACCCGCCGCCCGGTTGCCCGTTCCAGACCCGCTGCCGGTGGAAATCCCAGGTGCCGGGGGGCCTCTGCGAGCGCGAGATGCCGCCGCTGAAGACGCTGGCGCCGGGGCACCAGATTAAGTGTCACCTGGCGGATGATGTCCTGAACAAGATGGAACCGGTCATCAAGATCGCGGCGGAGTGACGCCGCGATCCCCTAGCCGTTGATCCCCCGGCCATTCCGGCCAATTCAGCCCTGGTCGAGGATGACCGCGACGTAGTCCTGGGTTTCCTCGAACTCCGGCACGCCGTTCGCCGAATCCACCGCCTCCGGCCCGGCATTGTAAGCCGCGAGCGCCAGCTTCCAGCTGCCGAAGCGGTCATACATCTTGCGCAGGTATTTCGCGCCGCCTTCGAGGTTCTGCTTGGGGTCGTTGATATCGACGCCCATCAGGTCGGCCGTGCCCGGCATCAGCTGCGCCAGGCCGGTTGCGCCCTTGGTCGAGACCGCCAGCACGTTCCAGCCGGATTCCTGCTGGACGAGGCGCAGGAACAGGTCCTCTGGCACGCCATGCTTGCGCGCAGCGGCCTTCGCAACCTCGAGATACTCGCCTTTGTAATTGCCGCGGTAGCGCAGGAAGGACAGGTCCATGTCCCGGCCGGTATCAACGCCCGGGCTCAGGCGCATGGAGTTGTCGTATTGCGAGGCGAGGCGTGTATCCAGAAGTTCCGACTGCTGGGCAAACAGCGCCGCGCGGCTTTTCGTTCCACCCTTGGCGAACTTGATTCCGTCGGCCTGAGCCTGCCCTGCGCCAACAGCGACCATGCCGGCTGCACCGGCGCAAAGCACCAGCGTCCCGATCCACAGCTTTCGAGCGATCCCTTGCCGCATCCCAAAAGTCCCGCCACCCGGCCCCCGATCCATGCAGGTTCGCCGTTATTTTTGCGGCACTATACCGAAAAAACAACGCTCCGCCAGAGGCATGGCTGAGCCTACTCCGCCGCTTCGGCAGAAGACCGCCCGTTGGCCCGCGCGCGGCCGTCTTTTTCGAGCGAGACAAGCGGACTTCCCAGCAGGTCCTCGATCAGCAGGCTGGTCAGTTGCCCGCGCCCCGAGGTGCCCGACTTGCGGTAGATGGCGTTGAGATGGGTCTTCACCGTGGCCTCCGCCGAGCCGCGCAATTCGGCGATCTCGGCGATGGAATAGCCCTTGATGGTGAAGGTGGCGATGTCCTGTTCCGAGGCGGTCAGGCCCCAGCTGCGATAATACCCCTCCATCACATCGCCAAGCGCGCCCTGCGCAACGTTCAGGCTTTCCTCGATCTGCGACTGCCGGTGAAGGAGCTTCAGCAGGTTCCGCGACAGCATGACGATCCCCGCCGTCAGCCCGAGCGTCGCCAGAAGCTCGGGCAGGACATGGGCATCGTGCAGCGAGGACCAGCCGATCTCTTCCATGTCGCCCAAGACATCGGTCAGGAAGAAGACCGTGCAGAAGATCTGGAACAGGATCAGCCCCAGCAGCGTGAGGCTTTCCCGGTTGCGCAGGATCACGTTCTGGTCGCTTCGCGGGCCAGCCGCCTTGGACCGCAGGAATCTCAGGGTCACGAATACCGTCCTGTCACTCGCCGGGGGATTGATCCGGCAAGGACTTGTACCCTGTCAGCATCGAGCGGGGAAGGTTCACCCCGAGACGTCGCGACTCCGTGAACACCGCCAGGATATGCAGCACGACCGAGATCTCGGCCCAGGTGACAAGGGCTTCATGCACCTCCTTGACCCAGTCGATGCCGAACCAGGCGACGGTTGTCTGCATGTAGCCGGTCACTCCGATGGCGATCAGCGTCAGCAGCAGGTTGTAGATCATCAGCGCGCCAAGGGGCGAATGACCAAGATGGATGTTCCTGCGGCCCGAGACCATCTCGCGCATCTGGTCCATCGCGGCGCCGGGATCGGGCGGGAAATCGCTGAAACGGGCATGGCGCGGACCAATCAGGCCCCAGACCAGCCGCAACACGACAAGCCCCAGCACGGCAAGCCCGATATTGTGATGCAGGCTTTTCTCGGCATTGGTGAACAGCGCATTCGCCGTAAAGCCTGCGACGACGGACCAGTGGAAGACGCGCACGAAAGGGTCCCAGACCCTGATCTTGCTTGGCATCGTAAACTCCTCGGGAAAGCGGGTTTCAGGGCGCGCACCGGGGACAGGGCGCGCGCCCTTCGAAAAGTCCGTCAGTCGGCGGACTTCACGATGTTCATCTGATCATCGAGATACAGCTCGTAGGTCTTGCCGTCCTTCACGGCATAGACCTCGATCATGCCGTCCTCGGTCGTGACCTTGCGCACTTCATAGCCCTGTGCGGTCATCGCGGCGGTCACCTTCTCCTGCGTCGCGGCATCAAGGCTGCCTTCGCTTTCCGCATGGGCCATCGGGGCGACGAGGGTCAGGGCCAGGGCGATCGCGGCACTGAGACGGGTGGTCATGGTCATGTCGTGTTCCTTCAGTCAGGTTTCGCCGGGCAGCGGAATGCCCCCGGACTGGGGTCGACATGGGCCATGCGGCAGTGCAGCGATATCGCCCGGAAGGCCTATTCGACCGATCTGCAACCCCGGTTGCAGGGGGACCGGCGGTTGCGCGCCGGGGGGCGCGGGGATATACCGGCCGTTAACCAAGCCGGGCCACAGTCCGGGCAGCAGCAACAGGACGGAGGCATCCATGGCGGGTTCGGTCAACAAGGTCATTCTCATCGGCAACCTCGGTCGCGACCCGGAAGTGCGGACCTTTGCCAATGGGGGCAAGGTGGTGAACTTGCGGATCGCCACCTCGGAAACCTGGCGGGACAAGCAATCGGGCGAACGCAAGGAACGCACCGAATGGCATTCCGTCGCGATCTTCAACGAACCGCTGGCCAAGATCGCCGAGCAGTACCTGCGCAAGGGGTCGACCGTCTATATCGAGGGGCAGCTCGAAACCCGCAAATGGCAGGACCAGTCCGGCGCGGACCGCTACTCGACCGAGGTCGTCCTGCGGCCGTTCACCGGCAACCTGACCCTGCTTGGCGGTCGGGATGGCGGCGGCGGCGGCTTTGATGACCGCAGCGGCGGCTACGGCGACGATCGCGGCTACCCTGACGAGCGTGGCGGCGGTTCGGGCTTTGGCGGCGGGCGCAGCGGCGGCGGCGCGCCGAGCCGCAGCGATCTCGACGACGAGATCCCGTTCTGACGCCGGCCTGCCCTGCCCGGCGACCCTGACCTTCGACCTGCCTTGCGACTGGAGAGTCCCGGATGATCGACAGCCTCATGGCGGCCTTTGCCGGGGTCATTACCAGCATCATCTCGGCGATGGGCTATGCGGGAATCGCGCTCCTGATGGCAATCGAGAGCGCCTGCATCCCGTTGCCGTCCGAGATCATCATGCCGTTCTCGGGCTATCTTGTTTACACCGGGCGGTTCGACCTGTGGATGGTGGCGCTGGCCGGGGCGATCGGCTGCAACATCGGATCGACCGTGGCCTATCTGGTCGGCGCCTCGGGCGGACGCCCGGCGATCGAGCGGTGGGGACGGTATATCTGGCTCGACAGCAAGTCGGTGGATCGGGCCGAGCATTATTTCCAGACCTATGGCAGCCTGACGGTCTTCGTCGCCCGGCTCCTGCCCGTCGTGCGGACCTTCATCTCGCTGCCGGCCGGAATCGCGCGCATGCCCTTCGTGAAGTTCCAGATCTACACCTTCCTCGGATCGCTGCCCTGGTGCTTCGCCCTGGCCTGGGTCGGCATGAGGCTGGGTGAGTCCTGGGATTCGAGCCCGACCCTGCGCGCGGTGATGCATATCCTTGATGCGGTGGTCGTGCTGGCCCTTGCGATCGGTGCCGTCTGGTACGTTCACCGCCAGATCCGCGAGCGGATCCGCTAAGGCGCCGGTGTCGTCAGACCCCGGCCGGAAAGATCCGGTCGCGATGCTCGGCCAGATAGATGCGCAGCCACGGGGTGAACCGCTCTGGCGCCGCGGCGATTTCCCGGTCCAGGCTTGCCAAGTCGATCCAGCGCGTGTCCTGGACCTCTTCCGGAACCGGTAGCACCCGCAGATCGGGACCGGCTTCGGCCATCAGGATGTCCACCACCTCGTGCTCGGTCAGCCCGCCGCCGACATCGGCGCGATATTCGACGGTTTCGGACAGGGTCGGAACCAGCCCCTCGATGCCGAGTTCCTCACGCAGCCGCCGCGTCGCGCAATCGACCGCCGACTCACCCCAATTCGGGTGGGTGCAGCAGGTATTCGTCCAAAGTCCCGGCGTGTGGTACTTGGTCTCGGCGCGGCGCTGCAGCAGGATTTCCCCCCCGCGCGTCACGAAGACCGAAATCGCCGGGTGGCGCAGACCGCGGCGATGCACCTCAAGCTTGTCGACGGGCACCAGCTCGCCGGCGACCCAGGCCGGGATCAGGTCGGTCATGCCTTGCGGGCCGGGCTGGCTGCGTGAAGCCGTCACAACATTTCTCCGTTCGGGGCCATGTTATCCCGTTGCGGCTCGCCTGTCCCGACGATTGCGCGGGACGCCAGCACGGCCGAAAGCAGGAACAGCACAGCCTCCAGCATGAAAACCGGCGTGAAGGCAAGACGGACGGGCAAGAAAAGTCTGAGGACGTCGACGGCCGCCGCACCGATCAGCCCCCCAAAGCCCGAGGCGAGCGCCTGCGCCGCCCCCCAGATCCCCAGACGCGTGCCTTCGCGCCGGGACCGCCCGTTGCTTGCCAGGCGCATCATCGCGGCGATCATCGCGACGGCAAAGACACCGTTGCTGAAGCCGAGCGCGGCGACGAGCGGCAAGAGACGCCCGGCCTCGAGGGGACCGGCAAGCGCGATAGCGGTCAGCGCGGCGGCTGAGCCGATGCATCCCCCCCTGACCCAGTTCCGCAGACTGCCGATCCGCAGTCCGGTCGCAAGCAGGCCGGCCGTCGCCATGCCGGCAAAGACGCCGCTGCTCTGCACCCCCTGCATCGATGTCGTCTGGCCCGGCGTAAAGCCGAAGACCAGGCCGGCATAGGGCTCCAGGATCAGGTCCTGCAGGAAATAGGCGGTGATCGACAGGAAGACGAACAACGCAAAGCGGCGGGACGGTGGCTCGCGCCAGATCTCGGTCAGCCCCTCCCGCAGCGGTAGGTGCGTTTCGGGCGGTGTCATCGGCAGACGGCGTTCGACCCCGGCGAGCGCCACGATGGACAGCAAGGTCGCCGCTGCCGCCACGGCACCAACGATCCCCAGCAACCGCGCGGGGGAATAGGGGTCGAGAAAGCGACCGACGATCGCCGCCGTCGTGGCGATGCCGAAGACGAGCATCAGCCAGACGATCGTCGACGCCCCTGCCCGCCGGTCCTGGGGTGTGGCGACAGCCACGAGCGCCAGAAGCGACGTCCCCGCAGCCCCTGCCCCAAGCCCGATCATCCCGTAGGCGAGGGTCGACAGGGCAAGGCCGGCGGCCCGATGGTCGGGGAAGATCCCGATGGCCTGCGCCGCGAGCATCGCGCCCAGGGACATGACCGCGATACCGGTCAGCATCAGCGGCGTGCGGCGACCGCCCATGTCGGACCGGTGGCCCCAGCCCGGACGGCTTATCTGCAAGACGTAGTAGAAGCCGACGAGAAGCCCCGGCACCAGCGCCGGAAGGCCGAGTTCGACCACCATCACCCGGTTGAGGGTCGACACCATCAGGACGGTGATCGAACCGATGGAATAGTTCACGAGGCCCAGCCGAAGCACGCCCGCCCAATCCAGCATGAACTCTCCCGTGGACATGACCTTTTGCGCTTCTGCCGGAGATTTCTCCAGTATGCGGATGAAAGTCTTGCCTGTTTCCGCCGCTCTTCGCAACGGCGCAACCTGCGAACCATCGGTCGCAGTTCGCGGGGCTTCAATCACCCGGCCGGGGCTGTTAGTCAGGTATCCATGACGACCAGCCGCCGCTCCCTTGCAACCCTTGCCCTGACGGTGCTCCTGGCCCTCGCCGGAGTCCTGTCGGGATGGAACGGCCGCCCGCTCAACCTCGGGGAAGAGATCGCGCTGGAGCAGTTCGTGCTGCAAGGCGGCGCGCTGGCCGATCTTTGCGATGAGACCGGCGCGATCGGCAAGTCCGGCGCACAGCATCACCATGACTGCCAGATCTGCCATTCGACCGGCAGCCTTGCCGTGCTTCCCGGTCATGCCGGAACAGGTCCGATCCTGGCGGGACTGGGTCCGGCCGACCTGCCCTATCCGCCCAACCTGCCGACAGTCCCGAAACGATGGACGGTGGTGCCGCCGCGCGGCCCGCCACAAATGGCCTGACCAAGAGCCATTTTCTCCCTCAATCCTGACTTTCGGAGTCACACCATGACATTCACCCGCCTTCTCGGGCTGACCGCAGCCCTGTTCCTGGCCACCTCTGCCGCCGCGCATGAGCTGAAGGTCGGCACTCTCGACATCATCCATCCAAACATTCCGCAACCGGCCGCCAATGCCATGGCCGCCGGTGGCTACCTTGCGATCAGCAACGATGGCCCTGCCGCCGACCGGCTGATCGGCGTGCGGGCCAGCTTTGCCGAAGAGGCCTCGATCCATGAATCGAAGACCGATGCGGAGGGCGTGACCTCGATGTCTCCGGTCGACGCCATCGAAATTCCGCCCGGCGACACCGCTGTTCTGGAACGCGGCGGCTATCACATCATGTTCATGGGGCTGTCCCAGCCGCTCAAGGAAGGCGACATGGTGCCGGTGACGCTGATCTTTGAAAAGGCGGGCGAGGTGACGGTCGACTTCATGGTCGATCCGGCAAATGTCGATGCCGACCATTCGCAGCACATGATGCCCATGCCGTCCGAAGGGTCCGGCGGCTGACCGACCGCAGCGGGCAAGGGAATTCAGACCCCCTTGCCTGCAAGCGCCCTATTGGCTACATCCGACGCATCTGCAGGGCAGAGAGCGGGCGGGTGTAGCTCAATGGTAGAGCCGCAGCTTCCCAAGCTGATGACGAGGGTTCGATTCCCTTCACCCGCTCCAGCCGCCCTTCCCTTCCCCGCTCCGAACCGCTAGCCAAGGCGCGTCAACGCCCTGGAAGGAGCATCCCATGACCATTACCCGCCTTGAAACCGGCGCGCGCATGTCGAACGCGGTCATCCACAACGGAACGATCTATCTGGCCGGCATCGTCGGCGAACCGGGCGAGAGCGTCGGCGCGCAGACCCGGACCATCCTGGCCGAGATTGACCGCCTGCTGGCGCTGGCCGGGTCGGACAAGACCAAGATCCTCAAGGCGCAGATCTGGCTGGCTGATATCGCGACCTTTGCCGAGATGAACGCCGAATGGGACGCCTGGGTGCCGCAGGGCCACACTCCCGCCCGCGCCACTGGCGAAGCCAAGCTCGCGACGCCGGATTACAAGGTCGAAATCATCGTCACCGCCGCGCAGGCTTGACGGTCGGAAGCGGGGGTTTCACACCCCCGCACCCCCGTGGGATATTTGTGAACAGAAGAAAGGCCTTGCAGGGCCTTTCTCAGGCCGTCAGGTAGGCCACCAGCGCTTGCGTCGAGCCATCCTTCGACGCGGCGCTTTCCTTGCCGTCGAGGATCGGCGCCAGTGCCAGAGCAAGTTCCTTGCCCAGTTCCACGCCCCATTGGTCGAAGCTGTTGATGCCAAGGATCACGCCCTCGACGAAGACCCGGTGCTCGTAAAGCGCGACGATCTGGCCGAGCGTGTAGGGGTCCAGCTTCGGATAGGCGAGCGTCGTGGACGGCCGGTTGCCCGGGAAGACCCGGTGGCGGGCCTGCCGTTCAAGCTCGGCCCCCGTCAGGCCCTTCTTCGCCATGATCGCCCGCGCCTCATCGAGGCTCCGGCCCTTCAGCAGCGCCTCGGACTGGGCGAGGCAGTTGGCGACGAGCAGCCGGTGCTGATGGGCCAGCGCCGGTTCGTGGCCCTCCTTCGCCAGCAGGAATTCGCACGGGATCACGCGGGTGCCCTGATGGATCAGCTGGTAGAAGGCATGCTGGCCGTTGGTGCCGGGTTCGCCCCAGACCACCGGGCCGGAATTGTGGGTCAGCGTCGCGCCGTCCATCGCGACGCGCTTGCCATTGCTCTCCATCTCCAGCTGTTGGAGATAGGCGGGGAGCCGCGACAGGCGCTGGTCATAGGGCAGGACGGCGCGGGTGGCATGGCCGCAGATCTGGTTATGCCAGATCCCGACCAGCGCCAGCAGCACCGGCAGGTTCTGGTCGAACGGCGCCTCGCGGAAATGCCGGTCCATCGAGGCAGCGCCAGCAAGGAAGCGGCCGAAATCCTCGGGTCCGATCGCAATCATCAACGACAGCCCGATAGGTCCCCACATCGAATAACGCCCGCCGACCCAGTCCTCGAAACCGAAGACGCGCGATGGGTCGATGCCGAAGGCGGCGGTCTTGTCGGCAGCGGTCGAGACTGCGGCGAACTGCTCCGCGGGGTTGGACACCCGGGCCGACATCCAGCGCTTGGCCGTTTCGGCGTTGGTCATCGTCTCGATCGTGGTGAAGGTCTTGGAAGCGACGATGACAAGTGTCGTCGTCGGGTCGAGGTCCTTCAGGACGTCATGGGCATGGGCGCCATCGACGTTCGAGATGAAATGGCAGCGCGGTCCGGTGGCATAGGGCGCCAGCGCCAGCACGGCCATCGCCGGTCCGAGGTCAGAACCGCCGATGCCGATATTGACCACATCGGTGATCGACCCGCCCTGCCCGGTGATCTGCCCGGTCCGCACCTGGCTGGCAAAGTCCTGCATCCGCCGGTAGGTTTCGCGCACCGGCGGCATGACGTTCACGCCATCCACCACGACATCTGCATCCAGGTTCCTGAGCGCGGTATGCAGCACGGCCCGGTTCTCGGTGACGTTGATCTTTGCGCCGCGGAACATCGCCTCGCGTTCGGCGGCGACGCCAGCCGATTCCGCGAGTTGCACCAGCAGATCAATGGCTTCCGCGTCGATGTTGGTCTTGGAATAGTCGAAGAGCATGTCGCCCAGTCGCGCGCTGAACTCCGCGGCGCGGTTCGGGTGGCGGAAGAGGTCGAGAATGGGTCTGTCCTGCACCCGGTCGTGATGCGCGGCCAGTGCCTGCCAGCTCGTCTCGATGCTCATGCCTTGCTCCCGTCTGTCCCGTTTCATTCCGCCCAGTGGACGGTCGCATTGCCCAGAACCGCCTTCACCGGCGCCTCGGCCGGGGTCAGGCGTTGTGCCTTTTCGAGGGCGGCGCGCTTTTCCGGCCCGGTGATGAGAAGGTGAATCGACATCGCCCCCTTCAGCACCGGCGCCGTCAGGGTGATGCGCGGTTCGCCCGCAGCGTCGGCCCGCATGGGCAGAAGGATCGGCGCGCTATCGGACATCGCCTCTTCCAGCCGGTCCGCGCCGGGAAAAAGCGACGCCGTATGCATGTCGGCGCCCATGCCGAGAAGCAGCACCGTGATCGGCAGATGCGGGGCAATGCCCGCGGCGAGGTCATCCAGCACATCTTCGGGCCGGTCGGCAGGGGCATGAAGCGGCACCACGTGTGCGGCGGCGGCGCGGTTCACCAGCAAGCGGTCGCGCAGGAGCCGCGTGTTCGACCGCGGGCTGTCCTCGGACACCCACCGTTCGTCGTTCAGGAACACCGCGACATTCGCCCAGTCCAGGTCCACCCCCGACAGCGTGTCGAAGATCGGCCCGGGCGTGGTGCCACCAGGCACACAAAGACTGGCCTTGCCGTCCAGCCGCAAGGCCTGGCCCAACTCCCCGGCGATGGTATTGGCGAGCGACAGCATCATCAGCTCGCGATCCGGATACTCGATCAGGTTCATTCGCGAATTTCCCGCCAGCGTCGTCCATCCCGATGCATCAGCATCAATGCGTCATCCGGGCCGGACGACCCCGGGTCGTAGGGTTTCGGACGGTCGTCGGAGCTTTCCCAGCCGCCGATGATCGGATCCGTCCAGGCCCAAGCGGCCTCGACCTCGTCCCCGCGCATGAACAGCGTCTGGTTGCCACGGATCACGTCCATGATGAGCCGTTCGTAGGCGTCGGGAATATCCGCGCCTTCTTCGCCAAGCGCCTCGGCAAAGGACATGTCGAGCGGGACTTGCACCAACCGCATGCCGCCGGGACCCGGTTCCTTGATCATGACGCTCAGGTTCATGCCCTCGTTCGGCTGCAGACGGATCGTCAGGACATTCTCGCGCCAGCCGGCGGCGTCGTCAAAGATCGAATGCGGCGGTTCCTTGAACGTGATGGCGATCTCTGAGGCGCGGGCGCGCAGCTTCTTGCCGGTGCGCAGGTAAAAGGGGGTACCCTTCCAGCGCCAGTTCGAGACGTTCACCTTCAGAGCGATATAGCTTTCGGTCCGGCTTTGCGGGTTCTCGGCATCCTCCAGATAGCCGGGCTGGCCGTTCTGGCGGGCATACTGGCCCCGCACGATGTCCTCGGGCCGGACAGGGTCGAGCGCGCGGATGACCTTCAACTTCTCGTCGCGGACGGCGTTCGGGTCGAAGTGATAGGGCGGCTCCATCGCGATCAGGCAGAGGAGCTGCATCATGTGGTTCTGCACCATGTCCCGCATGGCGCCCGACTTGTCGTAGTAGCTGCCGCGCCCGCCGACGCCCACCGTCTCGGACACGGTGATCTGCACGTGATCCACGTATTGGGAATTCCAAAGGGGCTCGAACAGGATATTGGCAAAGCGCACCGCCATCAGGTTCTGGACGGTTTCCTTCCCGAGATAGTGGTCGATGCGGTAGATCTGCTCTTCGCGGAAATGGGCGGCCAGCGTCGCGTTCAGCGCCCGGGCCGAGGCTAGGTCGCGGCCGAAGGGCTTTTCCACGACGATGCGGCTTTCCGGTGTCGCGATGTCGAAGGAGTGAAGCCGTTCCGCCAGATCGCCGAACAGCGCCGGGGCGACCGAGAAGTAGAAGGCCGATACGGTCCCGGGCCGCATCTCGGCCTTGAGCTTGTCCCAGCCGCCGGTGCCCTTGGCGTCGATGGGGACGTAGCCGATCCGACCAAGGAAGGCATCGATCGTTGCGGCGTCCTTCTTGTCGGCCGAGACGAAGTCGTCGATCGCCTTGCGCACCTGTTCGCGGAAGGACTCCGGCGTCATGTCCGATCGGGCGGCGCCGATGATGCGGCTTTCCGGCGGGATCTGCCCCGCCCAGAACCGCCGGTACAGTCCTGGAAAGATCTTGCGGGTTGCCAGGTCTCCGGTTGCACCGAAGATCACTAGGTCGAATGTCTCGACCGGGATGACACGCGAAACCATGGCCTTCTCCGAGCTATGCCGCAGTGCAGCTGTTAGCGCTAACGCTCGCATTTTCTAGCTACATGGCACGCGAAAGTCTAGCACCCTGACCGGGGGCGACAAGATGAATGCGCGGCGCGACGGTCAGTCGGCATTCTCGCCCGTCCATTCGGCCCGGCGCAGCCCCGGCTCACCTGCGAGCGCCAGAAGAACGCGCCCGGATGCGGCGGGGTCGCTGGCAGGAATCGACAGGCCGGCCCGCACCTCGATCTGTCCATCCCTTCCCCGCGAGCTGTCGACGAAGGACAGGGAAAGCCGCTGAGCCGCGATTTCGCGCGCAACGGCGGCCCGCAGCGCCGTCTCGGCATCTTCGTCACAGACCAGCAGCAGCGTGGCGGGCAACTGTGCGCCGGTCCGGGCAAGGAAACGGCGGTCGATCCAGTACATCACCGGCCGCAGCCCCATGTTCACGAACATGACGACGCCGGTCAGCATGACCGCAAGCGGATAGGCCGAGACACCGCAGAGCATTCCGACCGCCGCCGAACACCAGAGCGTCGCCGCCGTGTTCAGCCCGTGGACCGAGAAGCCGTCGCGGAAGATTAGGCCGGCGCCCAGGAACCCCACGCCAGAGACGATCTGCGCGGCGACGCGGGTGGGTGAGCTGTCGCCGGTGACGAGAGTCGAAAACAGGACGAAACTCGCCGCGCCTATTGCAACAAGGGCGTTGGTCCGCACGCCGGCCATCCGGCCGCGCGCTTGCCGTTCCATCCCGATGATGGCGCCAAACAGCATCGCCACCAGAAGCGTGGCAAGTTGGTCGTCCAGTCTTTCGAACATTCCCGGCACTACCCTGCCCCGGCGCGTGCCCCGCGTCAGGCTTCCAGCTCTGCATCCCAATAAAGGTAATCGAGCCAGCTGTCATGCAGATGGTTCGGCGGAAACTTGCGGCCGGCATTCTGCATCTCTTCCGCCGAGGGCTGGCGCGGGATGCGGTGCAGGCGCATGCCCGCCTGCTTGAGCGTCTTCGATCCCTTGCGCAGGTTGCAGGGGGAACAGGCGGCGACGACATTTTCCCAGCTGGTGATGCCCCCGCGCGAACGGGGCAGGACATGGTCGAAGGTCAGGTCGCCCTTCGCCCCGCAATACTGGCAGCAGAACTGGTCCCTCAGAAAAAGATTGAAGCGCGTGAATGCCACGCGCTTCTGGGGTCGGACGAAATCTTTGAGGACGACGACAGAGGGTATTCGGAATTCCGCCCTCTGGCTTCGCACGACATGGTCGTATTCGGCGACGATGGTGACCCGGTCGAGGAAGGCCGCCTTGATCGCCTCCTGCCAGGGCCACAGTGACAGCGGGTAATAGGACAGCGGGCGGTAGTCGGCGTTCAGCACCAAGGCCGGAAAATGCCTCAGCGCCGCAGGGTCACGTACAAAACTGGTTCGGAAATCGCCGTCCATCTTCAATCAGACTCCGCTTTCGTCCTGCCTGCCGTTCCCGGCACCAGGGCGGGGAGCCCGCCCCGTTACCAGAAACTATATATGGCGGTTTCCTGCTGACAAGCCCCCCGATCTCTTGTGGTGGCCAGCCAGCACCTCGCCCGATCTGTGGATAACCCGGCGCGGTGACGAAACGATGACGAAAGCGGCAGGTTTCTATCCCAGCCGATCCTTCAGGAAGCTCAACGCCACGGAAAGCCCATCGGGGGCGATGCCGTGTCCGGTCCCCTGCATGACATGGCCGTAGGTTTCCACTCCGGCGGCCACCAGCGCATTGCCGGCCTTGGCCATGTCGTCGAAGGGCACGACCGGGTCGGCATCGCCGTGGATCAACAGGACAGGCGGGCGCGAGGCCATCTCGGCTTCCAGGCGTTCCGGCGCCAGAAGTCGGCCCGAGAAGGCCACGATCCCGGCGATCGGCTCTGGCCGGCGGAGCGCGACATGCAGGCTCATCATCGTGCCTTGCGAAAACCCGACCAGCGCCAGCCGGTCAGGGGTCAGTCCTTCCTCGGCGAGGCGGGTGTCCAGGAAGTGGTTCAGGTCCTCGGACGCGGCCTGAAGCCCCGCCGCCGCTTCGGCCTCGCTCGACCCGTCGAGCCAGGGAATGGGAAACCATTGAAAGCCGAAGGGATTGCCCGAGCAGCGTTCCGGCGCGTTCGGGGCCAAGAAGACCGTATCGGGCAGGTGCGGGGCCAGCGGATCGGCCAGACCGAGCAGGTCCTCGCCATCGGCGCCATAGCCGTGGAGGAAGATCACAAGGCTGTTCGCCAGCCCTGATGCGGCCGCCCGCCGGCCAAACTGGAGTTCACGCGTCATCCGCCTTCCTGCCTTTCTGGAGAGTCTCGCCTGGACTAGCTGGCAGGCCCTGCAACTCGCCCGACCGCACGCCTTCACGCCGTTTCGCGACCCTGTAGTAGGACCACAGGAGCCGGGCCGCAACCGCCCGCCATGGCGACCAGGCTTCGGCCATCGCGCGAAGTGCCTTTTCCGACGGTCGATCGGGCAGGTCGAATAAGAGCCGCGCCGATTCCTGCAGGGCCAGGTCACCGGGAGCGAAGACATCGGCGCGGCCAAGCGAGAACATTGCGTAGATCTCGGCCGTCCAGCGTCCGATCCCGGGCAACGCAACCAATCGCTCGACCACCTCTCCAGTCGGAGCGCGCCGCAACGCGTCATAGTTGAGGCCCGCAAGGGCCAGGGCCCGGCCATAACGCATCTTCTGCCGTGAAAGTCCGACCGCACGCAGGTCGTCATCCGTGACCTTGTGCCAGGCGGTTTCCTCGGTCAGCCCCGCCGCCTGCAACCTGCCCCAGATTGCGGCGGCTGAAGCGGTTGAGACCTGCTGGCTGACGATCGCGTCGAGAAGCGCGGAGAACCCGTCGGCCCGGAGACGCAGCGGCAGGGGGCCGGTCAGGGTAAGTGCCGTCGCAAAGCGGGGTTCGCGCTGCGCGAGCCGTTCAGCGCCCTCGGCCACGCAGTCCGGCGTTTCGATGATGCGTCCGACCATGATCCCCTCGCCAGGCCGCTGCGATCCTGCCAGCCCGATCCGTCCCTGTCACGCCCTCCCGGGCAAGCGGCGGCCCTTGCCGCCCCCCGCGCTGCCGCCTAAGGCTAGGCGCATGACCGACTCCGCCCTGCCCCAGACCTCGGATGCGATTGCGCGCCGCAATGTCGTCGTGCTTGTCGCCGCGCAAGCGCTGCTTGGAACGCAGTTGCCGATGGTCTTTACCATCGCAGGTCTCGCGGGAACCACGCTCAGCCCCAATCCCTGCTGGGCGACCCTGCCGATCACCATGATGGTCATGGGGTCGATGCTGGCCGCCACGCCGCTTTCGCTGGTGATGCAAAGGTTCGGACGGCGCGCCGGTTTCGTCCTTGGCACCGCCGGTGGCTTCTCCGGCGGCGGGCTGTGCAGCCTGGCGCTGCAGCACAACTCGTTCCTGATGTTCCTTGGCGGATCGCTGCTGCTCGGCCTCTACATGTCGGCCAACGGGTTCTATCGCTTCGCCGCGACCGACATGGCCAGCGCCGAGTTCCGCCCCCGCGCGATTTCCTGGGTCATGGCCGGGGGCCTTCTGTCGGCCTTCATCGGCCCGCAACTGGTCAAGCTGACCTCGCAGGCGATGGTGGTGCCATTCCTCGGAACCTACCTGGTGGTGATGGCCCTCAACATGGTAGGGGTCTTCCTCTTCGCCTTCCTCGACATCCCGCGTCCGGCCCCCCGTGCCCACGACGCGCCAAAGGGCCGCAGCTGGCGCGAACTTCTGGCCGATCCCTATATCCGCGTCGCCGTGATCTGCGCGACCGTCTCCTATGCGCTGATGAACCTGGTGATGACCTCTTCGCCCCTCGCCATCGTCGGCTGCGGGTTCACCACCTCGAACGCCGCCGATGTGGTGTCCAGCCATGTCCTTGCGATGTACATCCCCTCGTTCTTCACCGGCGCGCTGATTGCCCGCTTCGGCACCGAGCGGATCATGGGGCTCGGCCTTTTCATCCTGGCCGGGGCCGGGATCGTCGCGCTGACCGGCGTGAGCTTGCCGCATTTCTTCGGGGCGATGATGCTGCTGGGCCTTGGCTGGAACTTCGGCTTCATCGGCGCAACCACGCTCCTGGCTGCGCATCACGCCCCCGACGAGCGCGGGCGCGCCCAGGGCATGAACGATTTCATCGTGTTCGGCGGCGTGACGCTCGCCTCGCTGTCCTCGGGCGGCCTGATGAACTGTTCGGGCGGAACGCCCGAGGCCGGCTGGCAGATGGTCAACCTGGCCATGCTGCCCTTCCTGATCCTCGCCGGCGGGGCGCTGATCTGGCTGGTGATGCGGCCGCGGTAACGATGCGCTGACCGCTGCCCGATGGGGGCAGACTTCCTCCCGGCGCTGCGATACTATTTCCGCGTTGTTAACGAGTACATGAGTAATGCTATGCGAATCGCGACGTTCAACGTCGAGAACCTGTTCCAACGCGCGCGGGTGATGAACCTTGAGAGTTGGGCAGAAGGAAAACCCATCCTTGACGCCTATGCCGAACTGAACGGCTTGCTGGAACAGCCAGTCTACGGGGCCGCCGAAAAGACGCGGATCATCCTGCTCCTCGACCAGTTCGGCCTCCTGAGGTCGGATGACGGGCGCTTTGTCCGCTTGAGCGGCAATTCGTCCGACCTGCTCCGGCGTCATCCGGACGGAACGGTAGAGATCGTTGCCAGGGGCCGCGAGGACTGGATCGGCTGGCCCGAACTTGTCAGGGAGCCGATCGACGCGGTGGCGGTCGAAAACACCGCCCGCGTCGTTTCGGATGTCGACGCGGACATCCTCTGCGTCGTCGAGGCCGAAAGCCGCACCGCCCTGCGTGAATTCAGCGAAACCGTGCTGCCGCGGGTTCAGGGCAGGCCATACGAGAACATCATGCTGATCGACGGCAATGACAGTCGTGGGCTTGAGGTCGGTCTGATGACGCGGGCCGGCTTCGACATCGGCCTGATGCGCAGCCATGTCGGCGCGGGCGGGCAGGATCGGGCCGTCTTCAGCCGCGACTGCCCGGAATACGCCGTTCATACCCCGCGCGGGGAAAAGATCTGGTGCCTGCTCAATCACCTCAAGAGCAAGGGCTGCGGCCGTCCGGGGGAAAACGATGCGCGGCGCAAGGCGCAGGCCCAGCAGGTCGCCTCCTATTACCGGCGGCTGCGCTCGGAGGGGGCCGAACACATCGTCGTCATGGGCGACCTGAACGACACGCCCGGCGCCGCGCCGCTTGCCCCTCTTCTGGATGAAACGGATCTCCGGGACATCTCGGCCCATCCGGCGTTCTCGATCGGGGATTTTCCCGGGACGGGCACGTTCGGTGAGGGAAACGACAGCCAGAAGCTCGACCATCTGCTTATGTCGCCTGCGCTTTTCGCGCGCGTCAGCGGAGGCGGGATCTGCCGAAAGGGCGCCTGGCCCGGAAATGGTGCACCGCGCTGGACGGTCTATCCGGAACTGAAGCAGCCGAACCAGGCCGCCTCGCACCACCATGCGCTCTGGGCCGAGATCGACTGAGGCAGCTACCACCGCCCCGTCAGTGCGGCCCAGGCGAGGCGGCCGCGCCGCGCCGCTTCTGACAGGCCCAGACGCCCTTCGGCCACACGAAGGGGCTCGGCCGCGGCCTGCGCCAGGATCGGCCCGGCCTGCCAGGTTGCCAGCATCGCGGCGGGCGGCACCCCTGCCCGCGCGCGACGGGCCGCCGCCAGTCGGTCAAGGCCGCGCCGCGCCAGAGCCGCAACGGCAGCCGGCCGGCCGTCGACCAACGGAAAGCGTCCCCGCGCCTCGAGCGCCGGGACGGCGCGCAGGAAGTTCGCCAGCCCCATGGCCCAGCCCGCATCCCGCGCCGCCTGTTCCCCGGTGCCGCCAAGCGCCCGGACGGCGAGCCACATCAGCCCGGCCGCGCTATCGTCGAGATAGGCATCAAAGGCAGCCTCGTCAGCGAAGGGATCGCGATAGATGTCCCACCGCCGCGCCTCGACCAACCGGTCGAGGACGTCGCCAGGCAGGCCCGCCTCGCGGATAACGTCCGCCATCGGCCCCGCCACTTCATGCGCGCGGACCGGGCCGCCCTGGACCGCAGCCTCGACCATGTCGCGCCACCATTGCAGGCGCATCTCGGCGATCATCGGCTCCTGCGTCACCCAGGGGGCACGGGCGACCTCGAGGTTGAAGGCGTAGAGCGGGAAGAGCCGCTCCCGCGCTGCAACCGGCGCCGCCATGACCGCGGCGAAGCGGTCGGGGTCGCCGCGCTCGACAAGTGCCGCGCAGGCGGCGATCGTCATACGACTGACACTGGCTGACCGTGGTCGCGGATCAGCTTCCAGGTGATCGCGTCCAGAAGCGCCTCGAAGCTCGCATCGACGATGTTGGGCGAGACGCCGACGGTGGACCAACGCCGCCCCTGCCCGTCCTCGCTGTCGATGATGACGCGGGTCACGGCCTCGGTTCCCCCTTGCGTGATCCGCACCTTGAAATCGACCAGCTTCATGTCGTCGATCACCGCCTGGTAGGGGCCGAGGTCTTTGGCCAGCGCCTTGTAAAGCGCGTTGACAGGGCCGCGGTCAGTGCCGTGCTCGTCCATGCTTTCGCTGACCGAGAGCATCTTCTTCTCGCCGATCTTCACCACCACGACCGCCTCGGACAGGCTGACCATGTTGTTGTACTTGTTCTTCCGCCGCTCGACCGTCACGCGATAGCGCTTGACCTCGAAGAACTCGGGCAAAAGGCCCAGTTCCTTGCGCGCGACCAATTCGAAGCTGGCCTGCGCGCCGTCATAGGCATAGCCCTGATCCTCGCGCTCCTTGACGATCTCGAGGATGCGTCCCAGGCGCGGGTCCTTGGCCCCCACCTCCAGCCCCGCCGCCGCCAGCCGGGCGCGCAAGTTCGACTGACCGGCCTGATTGCTCATCGGGATCAGGCGTTCGTTGCCGACCTTGCCGGGGTCGATATGCTCGTAGGTGGTCGGGTCCTTGAGGATCGCGCTGGCATGGAGCCCCGCCTTGTGGGCAAAGGCGCTGGCGCCGACGTAAGGAGCGCTGCGCAGCGGCACGCGGTTCAGGATGTCGTCGAGCATCCGGCTGACCCGCGTCAGCCCCGCCAGCGCCTTGGGCGTCACGCCGGTGTCGAAGCGGCTGGCATAAGGCTCCTTCAGGAGCAGCGTCGGGATCAGGCTTGTCAGGTTGGCGTTGCCGCACCGCTCGCCGAGGCCGTTGAGCGTGCCCTGCACCTGCCGCGCGCCCGCGTCGATGGCCGCGAGCGAATTGGCCACCGCGTTGCCGGTGTCGTCGTGGCAGTGGATGCCAAGCCGGTCGCCGGGGATGCCGGCGGCGATGACCTCGGCGGTGACCCGGCCGACCTCAGCCGGGAGCGTCCCGCCATTGGTGTCGCACAAGACGATCCAGCGCGCGCCTTCCTCCAGCGCGGCCTTGAGGCAGGACAGCGCATAGGCGGGATTGGCGCGGTAGCCGTCGAAGAAATGCTCGGCATCGAGGAGCGCCTCGCGGCCCCTGGCAACGAGGTGGCGGATGCTGAGGCGGATTGAGTCGAGGTTCTCCTCGAGGCTGACGCCGAGGGCGGTCCTGACGTGGAATTCATGCGTCTTGCCGACGAGGCAGACGGCGGGCGTGGCAGCGTCGAGGACCGCAGCCAGCACATCGTCATTCTCGGCCGAGCGCCCTGCCCGCTTGGTCATGCCGAAAGCGGTCATCGTGGCGCGGGTCTGGGGCGCCTCGCGGAAGAACTCGCTGTCGGTCGGGTTCGCCCCCGGCCAGCCGCCCTCGATGTAGTCGACCCCGAGCGCATCGAGCGCCCGCGCAATCTGGGTCTTCTCCGCGGCCGAGAACTGCACACCCTGCGTCTGCTGCCCGTCGCGCAGCGTGGTGTCGAAGAGGTAGAGGCGTTCGCGGGTCATTGTGTGACTTCTTTCTTGACCGGGCCCTTGGCCCGGTCAGCGCCCGACCTGCCCCCCCCGGCGTGCCGGGCGCTGACCTCCGTTGCGCAGGGCTGGAGGTGCGTCATAGCAGGGCCTCCAACGCTTCTTGCCTAAAGTCTGGCCCGGGAACTATTTCCACGCCTGTCTTACTGATGCGAACTTCTGCGCCCGCTGCCACGATCGCGGCTTTCAGGGCGTCGGCAGCGCCCCATGCCTTCTCCGCGCGGAAATCCTCCAAACGCTTCCCTAGTTTGGCCGTGGCAGTAAGGGCGAATTCGATCGTGACGTTTGCTGACCCTTCTATGGGTTTTGACCAAGCACCCAATTTATCTTTAAGAATGCCAAGCAGTCCTGCTGAAGCCTTTAGGTCTGCCCACCTACCCTCTTTCGCAAGTCCGTGCAGCGCGGCGATGGCGCCAGCCGTGTTGATGTCATCAGCAAGGGCGTCAGTTACTGCGCCGCTCACCACACCATCGCCAGCCCGAACAGCGCGCATTTCGCCCCACCACTTGAACAGCGTCGCCTTCGCCTGCCGGGCCTTCTCCTCCGTCCAGTCCATCGGCTTGGAGTAATGCGTCTGGAGATAGACAAACCGGATCACCTCGCCGGGCCAGCCTTGATCCAGCAAATCCCGGACGGTGAAGAAGTTGCCGAGCGACTTCGACATCTTCTTCCCCTCGACCTGCAGCATCTCGTTGTGCAGCCAGTAGCGGGCGAAAGACCCATGGGGATGGGCGCAGGCGCTCTGGGCGATCTCGTTCTCGTGGTGGGGGAATTGCAGGTCGATGCCGCCCCCATGGATGTCGAAGCTTTCGCCCAGAAGTTCATAGCTCATCGCCGAGCATTCGATGTGCCAGCCCGGCCGCCCGCGGCCCCAGGGGCTGTCCCAGCCGGGCAGCGAGGCATCCGACGGCTTCCACAGCACGAAATCCATCGGGTCTTCCTTGAAGGGCGCGACCTCGACCCTTGCGCCGGCGATCATGTCGTCGACCGACCGGCCCGACAGCGCGCCATAGTCCTTGTAGGACCGCACCCGGAACAGGACGTGGCCGTCCTTCGCATAGGCGTGGCCCGAGGCGATCAGCCCCTCGATCATGCCGATCATCGCGCCGATGAACTCCGTCGCACGCGGCTCCTGGTCGGGGCGGAGCGCGCCGAGCGCGTCCATGTCCTCGTGGTACCAGCGGATCGTCTCCTCGGTCCGCTCGCGGATCAGCTCCTCAAGCGTGCCCTTGGCCCCTGCCGTCTTCCGCCGCAAAGCCTCGTCGTTGATCTTGTCGTCGACGTCGGTGAAGTTCCGCACATAGGTCACATGCTCTGCCCCGTAGACATGGCGCAGGAGCCGGTAGAGCACGTCGAAGACGATCACCGGGCGGGCATTGCCGATATGGGCGCGGTCATAGACAGTCGGGCCGCAGACATACATGCGGACATTCGCCGGATCGAGGGGAACGAACTCCTCCTTCTTCCGCGTCGCCGAATTGTGCAGCCGGATCGTGACCATGTTGTTCCCTCGCAAAGCCACCCCTCTGGCGGGAGCCGGTTTCGTTCGGGAAGAGACGAAAGGACGGGCCCGCCTGACGAAGTCAGCCGGTAATGCAGCAGATGCCGATGATGCCCGTATGCGTCATGGCCCGCCTTCTATCCGCTGGCGGGCCGCCGGGGAAGCGAAAAGATGTCTCAGATCCCCATCCGGGTGAAACTGCCGCGCACATCCGGACCGGTGCCGAGCCAGCCGGCAATGGTCTGGGCGACGTGGTAGGTGATCTGCGACTTCTGGGTTTCGCCCCGGGCGCGGGCGGCGCGCATCTGGTTGCCCGACAGCGCCGGAAGCGCCGCGTCGATGTCGACCGGTGGGACAAGCACCTGCCCTGACTTCGCATCCACCACCTGAATCAGGAAGTTGATGTTGTGGACACCGGCATTGGACAGCCGCGTTTCCGCCTCGAAGGTCAGCGCGTGGAAGCGCGACATGGTCAGTTGCAGGATCACAGGTCGCGGACCGTGCAGGCCCTTTGCCCCCAGCCGCACCGCGTTTTCCATGATCGCCGCGACCTGCGCATGGCGGTCGCCGGGCGGATCCTCGCGCCAGACGATATCGGCGCGCGGCTCAAGCGACTTCGCCTCGCTCACCGTCAGGCTTTGCGGCACATCGACCTGCACGTCGACCACGTGCCAGTCCTTGGTCACTGCAGGGGAAAGCGGCTCTTCGTACCAGGTCTGGAAACGCCCGCTGCAACCGGCGAGCGCCAGCGTGGATGCCCCGGCAAGAAGTAGGAAACGGCGCGTGACCGCCATGAGAAAGCTCCCGTCAAATTCCGGCATGACTGTTGCATGCGGTCGCGCGGGAATAGCGCAAGACGTTAAATGCTTCACCACATTTTTCAGGCGAATTGCGGTCAACTCGAACGAAAGTGAGCTGCGCGTCTTCGATCGGCCATGGTGCGCCGCTTCGCAGGTCTGGTCTGCGTGAGGTGGGCCAGCAGTAACTTGCCTCTCCCTGCGGGCGGCCAGCGCCTTTTGGAGTGCCCTCAGAACTCTCGCCGCTTCCCTGCGCTTGCGGGCGCCGCGCGCGCCATGCAGGAATGCCGGGCCGAGGAGAGACCTGATGAATCACGACGACCTGCGCGACTGGTCAAAGCGCGCTGCAGACTGGGCCCATGGCTATCACGCCACCTTGCGCGACCGGCCGGTCCGGGCGCCGCTGGTGCCGGGTGCGATCGCCCGCCAGTTGCCCAAATCTCCGCCGGAGATGGCCGAGCCGATGGACGCCATCTTTGCCGATTTCGAGCGGATCGTGCCCGCCGGCATGACCCATTGGCAGCATCCCCGGTTCTTCGCCTATTTCCCTGCCAACGCCGCACCAGCCTCGATGCTGGCGGAACAGCTGGCCAACGCCATGGCGGCGCAAGGGATGCTGTGGCAGACCTCGCCCGCGGCAACCGAGATCGAGCAGGTGATGATGGACTGGCTGAGGCAGGCGCTTGGCCTGCCGTCGGGGTTCACGGGCACGATCCATGACTCGGCTTCCACCGCCACGCTTTCCGCCATCCTGACGATGCGCGAGCGTGCAATCGGCTGGAAGGGGCTGAGCGAGGGGATGTCGGGCCAGCCCCGCCTGCGGCTCTATGCCTCGGCCGAGACGCATTCCTCGGTCGACAAGGCGGCGCGGCTGTCCGGGATTGGCCAGGACAATCTGGTGAAGATCCCGACGGATACGGGGCATTCGATGAAGCCGGGCGCGCTGGCCGGGGCGATCGCGGCCGACCGCGCGGCGGGGTATCTGCCAGCGGGCGTGATCCTTTGCGCCGGGGGCACCTCCATCGGGGCCTTCGACCGGATCGCCGATTGCATCGAGGTGGCGCGCCTGCACGACCTGCCGGTGCATGTCGACGCGGCCTGGGCAGGGTCGGCGATGATCTGCCCGGAGTTTCGCGACCTCTGGGCGGGGGTCGACGGGGCCGACAGCATCGTCTTCAACCCGCACAAATGGCTCGGTGCGCAATTCGACTGCGCGGTCCAGTTCCTGCGCGACCCCGGGCCACAGATCCGGACGCTTGGGCTGCGACCGGCCTATCTCGCCACGCCTAGTGATGAGGAAATCGTCAATTTCAACGAATGGACCGTGCCGCTCGGCCGTCGCTTCCGGGCGCTGAAACTGTGGTTCCTCCTGCGCGCCGAGGGGCTGGAGGGGCTGCGCACGCGCATCCGCAATCATGTCGCCTGGGCCGCGGAAGCGGCGCGGGCCATCGCGGCCCTTCCGGGCGTCGAGATCGTCACGTCTCCGTCGCTGTCGCTTTTCACCTTCGCGCTGGTGGCGGGGGATGACGCGACCGAGGCGCTGTTGAATCGGATCAACGATGACGGACGCATCTACCTGACCCCGACAAGGACGGGAGGTCGCCTCGCGATCCGGGTGCAGGTCGGCCAGTTCGACTGTACCGCCGAGGATGTCGCGATGATTCCGCAGGTGGTGGAAGAGCTTCTGCGGCAATGAAAAAAGGGCGCAGGAAAGATCCTGCGCCCTTCGGTTCCGACGGGGGGAAGATCAGAACCGGTAAGCGAGCCGCGCTTTGATGGTCATGACATCGCCATCGACGCCGGCATTGCCGAAATCGTTGAATTGGTTCCACAGCACCTCGCCGCCAAGGATCCACTTGTCGGTCAGGGCGTAGTCGGTGCCGATGCCCGCGACCCAGCCATTGCTGCTGACGCCTTCGCCGTTGATCGTGGTGTCGGCGCGGGCAATACCGGCCGTCCCGTAGACCAGCGCGCGGCCATTGGCGACCGGAACGCCCGCCTGCAGCTTGAAGCGATAGATCGAGTCGAGGCTGGAATTGCCGGTGTCGCCCAGATCGGCGTTGGACCAGTCGTAATCAGCTTCGGCACCGGCAACCCAGTTGCCAAAATCATAGCGATAGCCGCCGAGAATGCCGCCGATCACACCGCTGCCATTGGCGATGTTGGTGTTGGTGTTGATATCGCCATAACCAAGCGATGCACCGCCATAGAAGCCGGTCCAGTTGGTCGACGGTGCGACCGTGACCACCGGAGCCGCGACGACGGGCTCGGGAACGGGCTGGCTCACGCCACCGGCAAAGGCGGCAAGCGGTGCCATCAGGGCCGAACCAACGGCAAGGGCTGCGAAATGTTTCATGAAGTCTACTCCTGTCTCTCTCGTGCGGCGCGCCATTCGCGCTGTCCGCAGATGACGGGACGCGTCCGGCGCCCGTGCAGCCAGGAGATGGAGATGTTTCGCGGCGGGGGTAAGGGCAGCTCACGCGCTGGTGAACCGGTCGGTACATTTTGGCCGATTTCGGTTCCGACGATCGGCCAGTATTGGCCGATCTCAAATTCCTGATTTTTCTTCCAGGAGGAGCCATTCCTCTTCGGCTTCCATCAAGGCCGTCTGCCGTTCGGCCAGGGCTTCGCTTGCCTTCGCGAATTTTGCCGGCTCGCGCTGGTACAGCCCTTCGGCCGAGAGGAAGTCGTTGAGCTTGCCGATCTCGGCTTCCAGCCGCTCGATCACTCCGGGCAGCGCGTCCAGCCTTTTCCGCTCGGTAAAGGTCAGGCCTTCCGTCGCCTTCTTCACCTCGACTTTCGGCTCCGGCGTGGAACGTGCTGTTTCCACGACTATTTCCGCCTCGGGCGCGGGGCGCTGCGCGGCATAGTCCGACCACCCGCCGGGATAGACCGTCGCCCTGCCTTTGCCTTCCAGCGCGACAGTTGCCGTCGCGACCCGGTCGATGAAATCGCGGTCGTGGCTGACCAGCAGGACCGTCCCGTCATACTCGCCCAGGATGTCCTGAAGCAGGTCCAGCGTTTCGACATCCAGATCGTTGGTCGGCTCGTCGAGGATCAGGAGATTCGATTCCCGCGCCATGATGCGGGCCAGCAGGAGCCGGGCCTTCTCGCCACCGGACAGCGACTTGACGGGCGCGCGCGCCTGCCGTTCGTCAAAAAGGAAGTCCTTGAGGTAGCCGACGACATGCCGGGGCGTGCCGCGCACCATCACCTGATCTGACGATCCCGAGACGCGCATCGCCGGATCGCCCGTCAGGCTGTCCCAGAGGCTGGCCTCGGGATCAAGCTGCGCGCGCGTCTGGTCGAAGATGGCAATCGCCAGGTTGGTGCCAAGCGTGACGGTGCCGGCATCCGGCGCCACTTCGCCGGTCAGCATCTTCAAAAGCGTGGTCTTGCCGATGCCGTTCGGCCCGACGAAGGCCACCCGGTCCCCGCGGAGGATGCGCAGGTCGAAGTTCTTGACGATCAGCTTGTCGCCGAAGCTCTTGGTCAGGCCCTTGGCCTCGATCACCCGCTTGCCCGAGACAGGCCCGCTTTCCAGCTCCAGCGCCGCCGTCCCCTGCCGGCGGATCTGCGCGGCGCGGTCGGCCCGCATCGCCTGCAACGCCCTTACCCGGCCCATGTTGCGCTTGCGCCGGGCGCTGATGCCTTCAACCGCCCACTTCGCCTCGGCCTTGATCTTGCGGTCGAGCTTGTGGCGCGCCTCGTCCTCTTCGGCCCAGATCGTCTCGCGCCAGTCCTCGAATCCCTCGAAGCCCGCCTCGCGCCGCCGCACCTCGCCCCGGTCGATCCAGAGCGTCGCTCGGGTGAGCGCACGCAGGAAGGCGCGGTCGTGGCTGATGAGCACATAGGCCGAGCGCGTGCCCTTCAGCTGCGCCTCGAGCCATTCGATCGCCTCGATGTCGAGATGGTTGGTCGGCTCGTCGAGCAGCATCAGTTCCGGCGCCTCGGCCATCAGCTTGGCCAGGGCCGCGCGCCGCCGCTCGCCGCCCGAGGCCTGGGCCACCGGGGTTTCGGGCCGGAATTTAAGCCCCTCGGCCGCCATGCCGACGCGGTAGGCCTCGCCTTCGGGCAGTCCGCTTGCCGCATAGTCGCCAAGCGTGGCATAGCCGGACAGGTCGGGGTCCTGCTCCATGTAGCCGACCGTCACGCCCGCGGGCACGACCCGCTCGCCCTTGTCGGGTTCGACCAGACCCGCCATGACCTTCATGAGCGTCGACTTGCCCGAGCCGTTGCGTCCCACAAGTGCCACCCGGTCGCCGGACTGGACGACGAGCGACAGGTCATCGAAGACCGGGTTGCCGCCGAAGGTGAGCGAGATGCCATTAAGCTGAAGAAGGGGTGCGCGCGCCATGATGGCGCGGAGCTAATCGGCGGGCCTCGAAAGGTCAACGGCGCAGCCGTCCTTTCGTTCGGGAAAGGCGCGCCCGACTGCATTGAAAAGACCACGGCGGATGAAGGCTAGGCCGGGACAGGCTCGCGCAGCATCGGGAACATCGGCGGGGAATCGGCCGAGCGAATGACGCCAAGGGTCGGAACCCGAGCCGTTCATAGAGGCGCGCGCTCGCCGGGCTGGTGGCCTCGAGATAGGCCGGCCGGCCGTCACGGTCGCAGGCGGCCAGACCATGCCGCATCAGGCGGGTGCCCAATCCCTGGCCATGAACAAGCGGGTCGACACCGATAAGCGGCAGGTACCAGTGCGGCTCGGTCGGATGATAGCCGGCCATCTGCTCGAACAGGAAAAGCACGTCGCTGAGTTTCGGTTCGGCCATGTTTTCGGTGAACAGCGCGACGATCGCATCATCGTCCGGATGGACATCCGGCGGCAGCCACTGGGCGACGCCCTTGAAATCGCCGATCACATGGGCCGAGCCGTGGTCATAGGACTTGCCGCCGAACAAAGTCACCAGCGGCAGGAAGACGGTCAGGAACTGGTGCGGCTCGGGCCAGGCCCACCGGGCGGCAGGATCGGCGCTGAAGGCCAGCGCCATCACGGCCGCAAGACGTTCCTTGGCCGAGCGGTCGACGACGGAAATCTCCTGCCCGTCATTGCCGGGCAAAAGACCGATGGGGAACCGGGCAAGAGACGGGTCTTGGGCCGGGGGCCCAGGTCGGGCCAAATCGGAAAGGCTGGTCATGGTGTCCTCCTTTTTCGGCAAGGCTCGCACCGATCCCGGCGCAGGTCCTTGGGAGGAGGCTGAAAAGCTCTGAAGAATGCTGAATATATCTTTCAGGGGCCGATTTTGCTAATTTGCCCGACGGGGGAGAACGGAAATGGACCTGAAATTCGGACATTTTCGGCTGAGGCAGAAGTCGAGACTTCTCTTCAACTCCGATGGGATCGTCGACCTGTCGGCGCGGTCCTTCGATATCTTGGTCCTGCTGCTGACGAAACCTGACCAGGTTATCGAAAAGGCGGCCCTTTTCGATGCGGTCTGGCCAAACCTGCAGGTCGAGGAAAACACCCTGCAGGTTCACATATCGGCGCTGCGGAAGGCGCTCGGCGCGGACATGATCACCACGGTGCACGGTCGCGGCTACAAGTATTCCGGTCCCCTGCCCGTGGCCGTTCCGGAAGATCTGGACCCGGACAATCCTGGCGAACAGTCAGCGGAACACCTACGCCCCTTGCTCGACCTGTCGGGTGGGCGAAAGGTGCCGGTGACCGGCGGATGCCTGTGCGGCAAGGTCCGCTACGTGGTGACGGAAGCCCCGATCGACACGAACTTCTGCCACTGCCGCATGTGCCAGAGGTTCAGCGGCGCCCCTGTCACGGCGGGCTCGACCTACCGGGCCGGCGCAGTGCAGTTTACCAATGGCGCGCCGAAGTATTACCGGTCCTCGCCCTTCGCCGAACGCGGCTTCTGCGAAAATTGTGGGTCGAGCCTGACCTACCGGCCAGTCGAGCCGCCCGTGACCGCGAACTGGGCGGACTGGATTCTGATCTACACTCCCACCCTCGACAATCCCGACCCCAACGCCCCGACATGGCATCTGGGCGTAGAAAGTCAGGTGCCTTGGCTCAGGATCCAGGATGACAACAAACGGGTGCGATGCCAGGACTCGCCCGACCTTGTCGAAGCCTGGGCGGCATTCAACCTGCCGGTCCCCTGAGAACGAATCCCCCGCGGACAGACCGCCTATCCCGCCACACCGCGCAGAAGCCGGGCCCGCGCCGGCGGGATCGCCCGGATCTCGAGCCCGGTAAAGACGTGCAGCGTGTCGAGGTCGCGATCGACGACGGCATGGTCGCTGACCCAGCCCCCCATCAGCAGATAGGTGCGCAGCAAGGGCGGCATCGCCTGCATCGCCCGCTTCGCATCCGGCTTGAGCCGTTTTAGCGCGCGGGCAAAGCGGAAGACAACCGGCGCCTTGACCCTGGGCAGCCAGCGCTTTGGCGCCAGATGCGCCTCTTTCAGCATGGCGAAGGCGTCGAGATAGGCCTCGGCCTCGGTCCCGCGGAAGGAGGAGCAGCCGAACAGCATCTCGACGCCGGTTTCGTCGACGAAACGCGTCATCGCGCCCCAAGCGACGCGCAGGATGTCGGGGTCTTTCCAGTCGGGATGGATGCAGAAGCGGCCCATCTCGACCATCGGCCCGTCGAAGGCCGACAGGGCGGAAAGGTTGTAATACTGCGCCGAATAGCTGCGGCCGATCTCGGCCCCGCCCGCCAGCGGCATCAGCCGGAAACAGCAGACAAGCGCGCCGCTGCGCGCATCCTCGACCAGCATGTGCAGGCAGGCTTCGTCGAAATCGTCGGCATCGATGCCCTCGACCTCAACGGCAGTGCGCGCACGGAATGTCAGGTAACGCAGCCGCTGCGCGCGAAGAAGATCGGCTTCCCCCGATGCCAGTCGCGCGTGATAACGTCCCTTGCGAAGTGTCAGCATCGGCGCCTCCTGCCGAATGACGCGGCTTGCGGCCCACCAGGGACCGCCTAGATAACACGGCTAGACTGACATGGCCACATGACAAGGTTGCGAAACCTGGTCGCGAACAGGAGCGAACGGATGGAAAAGATCGTGAAATCGGATGAAGAGTGGCGGGCCGAGCTGGACGATCTGGCCTACAAGGTCCTGCGCAAGCACGGAACCGAGCGCGCCTTCACCCATGACAGTTTTCCCAAGACGCCGGGCGTGTTCCATTGCGCCGGATGCGGGGCCGAGCTGTTCGATCAGTCGACCAAGTTCGACAGCGGCACCGGCTGGCCGAGCTTCTTTGCGCCGATCTCGACAAGCGCGGTCGAGACGAGCGAAGACCGCAGCTGGTTCATGCGCAGGACGGAAGTGCACTGTGCGCGCTGCGACGGGCATCTCGGCCATGTCTTTCCGGACGGCCCTGCACCCACGGGGCTGCGCTATTGCATGAACGGCGTGGCGATGACCTTCTCGCCCGAAGACTGAGTCCTGAAAGGCGTCTGGAGCGGGGGAACGGCCTTCGTCCCCCCGCCCGTCCCGGATCACGGGCCGGGCGAGTTGCTGCCGACAATGTCGCTGGTCGTCATCCGGCCCATGTTCCGCATCAGTTGACGCAGGAAGCTCACGCCCTTGATGTTGCTTTCGGTCACGCGACGCGACAGCACCACGACGTTGCCATCCTGAAGGCCGAAGCGTTCGATGTTGGACACGGTGCCAGATTCGGAAAAGCTGATGACAACGACCTGACGGTCGATCTCGGTCATCGGCTTCAGGCCCTTCTGCTGGAAGCGGCTCTGCACGAAGAACCAGGCATCGTCATTGAGCAGGCCCTCGGCCGAGGGATGGCCGATCTTCTCTTCGACAGTTTCGCGGGTGTCTTTGCCCACTTCGACCGTCTTGAGCTCCACATCCGTGGGCGCGTAGCCGTGATAGCGGATGATCGGGGTGCAGGCGGAAACGGCCACGATCAGTGCGCCGATCAGGACGAACAGGACAAGACGCATGGCGAGACGCGCGTGGGGACCTGTCCCCGCGATAGAGCTCGATCCCATGCACGGCCTCCTGCTGCCCCTGCGAACCGCTGCGCGCGGCCTCTTGCCTTGCGGATTGCGGATGCGTATCCGAAACTCATGACCGGCTTACAGAAGGTCGCGGCGCGGTTCAAGAATGGAACGCGGCGCTCCGCATCGGCGGTGGCCGGATAATGCAGCTCTCGGCTTTCAGGAACGCCACCGTGACCGGTTCTCCCCCGCTTTCCCAACCGTATCGCGTCTCGGCCCTGTCGCCGCGCCGCCCGACCCGGTTCGATCTGCGCCCTGACGAGGCCGAACGTGCGGCCGTGGCGGGGGACCTTGGTCTTCTCGGCGTTCCGGAACTGCGCTTCCGCGGCGAGATCCGCGCCGATGGGCGCCACGACTTTGTGTTGGAAGGCAAACTCGAGGGCCTGGCCGTTCAGGCCTGCGTGGTGACGCTTGCCCCGGTCGAGACCCGGATCGCCGAGCCGGTCCGCCGCCGCTACGTCGCGGACTACCACCTGCCTGAAGGGGACGAGATCGAGATTCCGCAGGATGACGCGGACGAACCGCTCGGAACGGTCATCGACCCCGGCGCTGTGATGATCGAAGCGCTGTCGCTTGCCCTGCCCGACTATCCGCGGGCGCCCGGGGCCGAGGCCGGCGAGATCGTTCACGCCGCGCCTGGCGTCGCGCCGCTGCGCGAGGCTGACCTGAAACCCTTTGCGGGCCTCGCCTCGCTGGCTGACCGCCTTCGCGGCTCGAACGACCCTGGAGCCTCCGGGTCGAAGGAAAAACCGGGTGACGGGACGGAATCGGAAAGCGAAAGCTGAGGCGCCAGAAAGGACTTGCGCCCGATCAGAATCCGGCTATTTTCCGCGCCTCGCTTGCAGGAATGTCCGAGACAGGGCCCGATGCCCGGGCTATGGATGTTCCAGTCTTGAAATCAGGGGCCTGTCCCCACTATCCGAGGTTGTGACATGGCTGTCCCTCAGAACCGTACCACCCGTTCGCGCCGCAACATGCGCCGCGCGCATGACGCCCTCGTGGCGGCGAACCCGGCCGAATGCCCGAACTGCGGCGAGCTGAAGCGTCCGCACCACGTTTGCGGCGCCTGCGGCCATTACGACTCGCGTGAAGTCGTTGCGCTGCAGCAGGAAGTCGACCTGGACGAGGACGCGGCGTAAGCCGTTCCCTCCGTGCGCCGCTGAGCCATGTCGGAACCAAACGACAAGCAGGCACCGGGCGGCGCAGCCCTTGTCATTTCAGTGGATGCGATGGGTGGCGATCGCGGGCCCGCGGCAGTTGTCGCGGGTATTTTGCGTTCGGCTGAAAAGAATCCGGCCATCCGCTTCATCGTCCACGGTGACGAGGCCGAGCTTTCGCGGCTGATGGCACGTCACAAGGCGCTGTCCGGCCGGGCAGAGATTCGCCACGCGCCGCGCGTCGTCGCCATGACCGACAAGCCCAGCCAGGTCATGCGCCATGGCGAAGGCACGTCGATGTGGTCCTGCATCGACTCTGTCCGCAGCGGCGAGGCCCATGCGGCTGTCTCTTGCGGCAATACCGGCGCGCTGATGGCCCTGTCGATGATCCGCCTGCGCAAGCTGCCCGGCGTTGACCGTCCGGCGATCGCCTGTCTCTGGCCGTCGCGCAATCCCGGCGGGTTCAACCTGATGCTGGATGTCGGCGCCGACATCCGCGCCGAGCCGCGCGATCTGATGCAATTTGCGATCATGGGCGCCGCCTATGCCCGCGACGGGCTGGGACTGACCCGCCCTCGCGTCGGCCTTCTCAATGTCGGGACCGAGGAACACAAGGGCCGGGCCGAGCTCAAGACTGCCCATGACATGATGCCGCAAGTGGCCGAGTCCGGCGGCTTCGACTTTGTCGGCTTTGTCGAGGGCAGCGATATTCCCTCGGCCAAGGTCGACGTGATCGTGACCGACGGTTTCACCGGAAATGTCGCGCTCAAGACCGCCGAGGGCACGGCGCGACTGACCTCCGATTTCCTGCGGCAGGCCTTCAAGGCCACCTTCCTGTCCACATTTGCGGCGCTTCTGGCGCGCGGTTCGCTCAAACGGCTGCAAAAGCGCATGGACCCGCGCCGGGTGAATGGCGGGGTCTTCCTGGGGCTGAACGGCATCGTGGTGAAATCGCACGGCGGTGCGGATTCGACCGGGGTCTCGGCTGCGATCAAGCTGGCCTTCCAGTTGGCAGAATCGCGGTTTCAGGAACGGATGGCGGCACGGGTTGCATCGGCAGTGCTGGCCGGGCAGGATGCCCCCTCGGATGGGGCCACAAGCGGTAAGGCTGAATGACAATACGCGCCGTCGTAAAGGGCGTCGGGCACTATCTGCCCGAACGGGTGGTTCCGAACTCTGAATTCGAAGCGACGATCGACACCAGCGACGAGTGGATTCGCAGCCGCTCGGGGATCGAACGTCGCCATTTCGCCGCCGAAGGTCAGACAACCTCGGAGCTCGGCGCCCGGGCGGCCCGGGCTGCGCTGGCCGATGCCGGACTTGTCGCAGATGACATCGACGCGATCCTTGTCGCCACCTCGACCGCCGACCTGACCTTCCCCTCGGCCGCGACGATGATCCAGGCAGAACTTGGGATGACCCGCGGCTTCGCCTTCGACCTGCAGGCGGTCTGCGCCGGCTTTGTCTTCGCCCTGACGCAGGCGCAGGCGCTGATCGTCTCGGGACAGGCGCGCCGGGTGCTGGTCATCGGCGCCGAAACCTTCTCGCGCCTGATGGATTGGACCGATCGCGGGACCTGCGTGCTGTTCGGCGACGGCGCCGGGGCGCTGGTGCTCGAGGCCGCCGACGGTGCGGGCACCTCCGCCGACCGCGGTATCCTTGCCTCGGACCTGCATTCGGATGGCCGCTTCAAGGACATCCTCTATGTCGACGGCGGCGTTTCGACCGGCAAGACCGGGCATCTGCGCATGTCCGGCAAGGAAGTTTTCCGCCATGCGGTCGAGAAACTTGCCGAAACCGCCCATACCGCGCTGGAGAAGGCGGGACTGTCCAGTGGCGATGTCGACTGGATCGTCCCGCATCAGGCGAACCTGCGGATCATAAGCGCTACGGCGCAGCGGATGCAGGTGCCCATGGAGCGTGTCGTCGTCACCGTGCAGGATCACGGCAACACCTCGGCCGCCTCGATTCCGCTCGCTTTGTCGGTCGGCAAGCAGCGCGGGCAGATCAAACCGGGCGACCTCGTGGTCACCGAGGCGATCGGTGGCGGGCTTGCCTGGGGCTCGGTCGTCCTGCGCTGGTAAGTGGTCTCAACTCGGCTTCCCAAGCCATTGATATTGACTTGGGTTTCCGAAGGTCTCAATCTGGCCCGAAAACCGGGGGGTCGGAATGAGTGAACGTACACTGACGCGCATGGATCTGAGCGAGGCCGTGTTCCGCGAAGTCGGGCTCAGCCGCAACGAATCCGCGCAGCTTGTTGAAGCCGTGCTGCAGCATATGTCCGACGCGCTGGCCTCGGGCGAAACCGTAAAGATCTCGTCCTTCGGGACGTTTTCCGTGCGCGACAAGTCGGCCCGCGTGGGCCGCAACCCCAAGACGGGTGACGAAGTTCCGATTAGCCCCCGCCGGGTACTGACCTTCCGTCCGTCGCATCTGATGAAGGATCGCGTGGCGGCCGGCAGCAAACGCTGATCCCCGCCACGAGGGCGGCAGACTGACAGGACCGAAGGGAGGGCCACATGGAGAAATCACGCGAGGCTTTCCGCACCATCAGCGAGGTTTCGGAGATTCTCGATACCCCGCCACATGTGCTCCGGTTCTGGGAAAGCCGCTTTCCGCAGGTACGCCCGGTCAAGCGGGCCGGTGGCCGGCGCTATTACCGCCCGACCGATGTCGCGCTGCTCTCAGGCATCAAGCGTCTTCTTCATACCGATGGCCTGACGATCCGTGGTGTCCAGAAGGTCCTGCGGGAACACGGGATCCGCCATGTCATGGCGCTGGCCGACGCACAACTTGCCGGCGAGGCGATCGCGGCAGAGGCCATCTCCGCCACCGCAGCCCCGGTCGAGCCGCCCGCCGCGCAGGTCCTGACATTCCCTGACCCGACCCGGGCCGCTCCTCCTGTCAGGGAGACAGAGGCTGCCTCGGCGGACGGGCCAAGCGGCTTCCCCGAAACGGAGGTTGTGCCAGAAGACCTCGACGACGATTCCGCTGCCGTGGTTCTGGAAGAGACGCCCTATGTGGAGAGCGGATCGGAACAGCCGGAAGACGGCCTGGATGTGGAGGTTTCGCTGCAATTGACCGAGCTGATCGCGGAATTCGTCGAACAGGACGAATCCGAAACGAAAGAAGCGCCTGCCGCGCCGGAACTGCCACTTTGGGCAAGCGCCGCTGCCGCACCCCCTCCCCCTGTCGTTGCCCCCGCCCCTGGCCCGTCGGCCATGGATCTGCAGGACGACAACGGCGACTCGGCCGATGGAGCCGAGACGCCACGCGGGTCCTGGATCGCGACAGAGCTGCGTCGCCTGACCCCCGCTATGGCCGCCCCGTACAGCGCAGAGTTTTCGGCACTGGGGCGCCGTCTTGAGGCCTTGCGCGCCCGTCAGCACAGCGCCACGCCGCCGCGGAAAGGCTGACCGCTGGCTCGCGCTTTCCTGCTTGCCCCCGCCCGGAATATCGGTATGTATCCGCCCGTGTCGGGCCGTAGCGCAGCCTGGTTAGCGCGTCCGTCTGGGGGGCGGGAGGTCGTGAGTTCGAATCTCACCGGCCCGACCATCTTGAAATCGCCCGTGCCCCCTGGGGCGCGGGCGATTCCATATCGGGGGGCATGATCCAAGTGTTGACCAGCGGCGTTCTGCCCTCTCAAACCCTGCGCGCCATGATCGCGTCCAGCCAGATCAAGGCTATGGAGCAGATCCTGCCCGCGCAGATCCAGCCTGCTTCGATCGACCTGCGCCTTGGCACCGTGGCCCATCGGGTCCGCGCCTCGTTCCTGGCCGGTCAGGGCCGGACCGTGGCCGAGCGCATCGCCGAATTCGGCATGCACGAGATCGACCTGAAGCGGGGCGCGGTGCTGGAAAAGGGCTGCGTCTACCTTGTGCCGCTGATGGAAGGGCTTGTCCTGCCCGACGATATCTCGGCGGTGGCGAATGCGAAAAGCTCGACCGGGCGGCTGGACCTGCTGACGCGGGCGATCACCGATGGCGGGGTCGAGTTCGACCGCATCCCCGCTGGCTACAAGGGTCCGCTCTGGGCCGAAATCTGCCCGCGCTCCTTCTCCGTGCTGGTCCGGCCGGGCATGCGGCTGAACCAGATCCGCTTTCGCCGCGGTCATGCGGCGCTCGGCGATGCCGAACTGACTGCCCTTCACACCCAGGATCCGCTGGTCGATGGCACACCGGTCATTTCGGAAGGCCTCGGCTTTTCGGTCGATCTGCGGCCCGAGACGGGTGATCTGGTCGGCTACCGGGCGAAACCCCATACCGGGGTGATCGACCTTGACCGGATCGGTGTCTACCCCCCGGCAGAGTTCTGGGAAGAAATCCGCACCGATCAGGGCCAGATCATCCTCGATCCCGGCGCCTTCTACATCCTTGTCAGCCGCGAGGCGGTAACGATCCCGCCCGCCTATGCCGCCGAAATGGCGCCCTACCTGGCGATGGCAGGCGAATTCCGCGTCCATTACGCCGGGTTCTTCGACCCCGGATTCGGCCATCGCGCGGCGCATGGCGCAGGATCGCGCGGCGTGCTGGAGGTGCGCTGTCACGAGGCGCCCTTCGTGCTGGAACACGGGCAGGTCGTGGGCCGGCTGGTCTACGAACGCATGGCCGAGGTGCCGGACCTGCTCTACGGAGCGGACCTCAAATCGAACTATCAGGGCCAGGGCCTGAAGCTCGCCAAGCATTTCCGGATGGGTTGAGGGCTCAGTCCTCGAACAGCTCCGACTGGCCGGTCGTCGCTTCGTCCTCGTCGTCAGACTTCTCTGCCCCGGGCAGCGGCCGGCTGTCGAGCAGACCCGCCTGCCGTAGTTCCTTGATCCCCGGCAGGTCGCGGGCGCTCTCAAGCCCGAAGTGATCCAGGAAGGTCTCAGTCACGACAAAGGTCACCGGCCGGCCCGGAGTCATCCGACGCCGGCCGAAGCGGATCCAGTCGAGCTCCAGGAGCTGGTCGATGGTCCCGCGGCTGACGGCGACGCCCCTGATCTCCTCGATCTCGGCGCGGGTGACGGGCTGGTGATAGGCGACGATCGCCAGGGTTTCGATCGCCGCGCGGCTGAGCTTCTTTTGCTCGACCGTCTCCTTGTGCATCAGGTGTCCAAGGTCCGGCGCGGTGCGGAAGGCCCAGGCGTCGCCCACGCGGACGAGTTGCACGCCACGCCCTTCGTAGCGGCGGCGCAGATAGGCCAGTGCCTCGGCCGCGTCGCAACCATGCGGCAAGCGTGCCGACAGGTCGGCCACTGTCATCGGCTCTGCCGTGGCGAACAGGATCGCCTCGACCATGCGTTCCTGCTCGGCGATCGGCGGCGCTTCGAACAGGCTCTTTTCCTGCAGTTCGGTGGTCTCGCTCATGCGCCCCTCTTGCGTATCTGGATCGGCGCGAAGGTCTCGCCTTGTCTCAGTTCGATCTGGCCGGCCTTGGCCATCTCGAGCACGGCGGCGAAATGCGCGGCCGTCACCGAGCGCCGCCGCATCGGGTTCATGTCCCAGCCGGGCGGAAGATAGGCGGCAAGGTCAGTCCAGATCCCGGAATAGCTGATAAGGCCCCGCATCCGCTCCAGTGCCTGTTCCATTGTGAACACATGGTCACGATCCATCACGAAGGGGCGGAATTCGTCCTTCGTGCGGATGCGGGCATAGGCCTGCATCAAGTCCAAAAGCGTCGCCGAGTACTTGATGCGCCGGATGCGGGTCACGTCCTCGGGGATGCCGCGCGCAAAGAAGTCCCGGCCCTTCTGGTCCCGCGCCATCAGCCGCGCCGCTGCCTCGCGCATCGCCTCGAGCCGTTCGAGCTGGAAGGCAAGGTGCGCGGCCAGTTCCTCGGCCGAGGGCCCCTCGTCGCTCGGATCGGGCGGCAGGAGAAGTCGAGACTTCAGATAGGCGAGCCAGGCCGCCATAACCAGATAGTCGGCTGCAAGTTCAATCCGCAACGCCTTGGCCTGGTTCACAAATCCAAGATATTGCTCGGCAAGCTGCAGCACCGAGATCCGACGAAGATCGACCTTCTGGGTGCGTGAGAGGGTCAGAAGCAGATCGAGCGGGCCTTCGAAGCCGTCGACATCGACGATTAGCGCCTCCGCCGCCAGCCGGGCCTCGACCGGCAGGGCAGATTCAGTCGCGTCCCATTCGTCTTCGCTGGCCATCAAGCCGCACCTCGCCCCTCCATCAGGGCGGAAAGTTCGGCCTCCAGCGCGGCGATGTCAACATGATCCGGCGCCCGGCGCCGCGCAAGCGCCGCTTCCGCGCGGCGTTGCGCCTGGGGCGAAAGGCGCCCTGCCGCGGGGACGACCTGCTCCATCTCCTCCGGCTTGCCGTTGCAGTGGAGCATGACATCGCAACCCGCTGCCCGGGCGTCAGCAGCCCGTTCGCCAAGCGTCCCGGACAGGGCCTGCATGGACAGGTCGTCTGTCATCAGAAGCCCATCGAAACCAATGTCTTGGCGGATGATCTTCACCATTTTGTCCGAAGCCGTCGCGGGCCGGTCATCCAGCGCGGCAAAAACGATGTGGGCGGTCATGGCAAGCGGCAGGTCGCGCAGGGCGCGGAAGACGGCAAAGTCAGTCGCCGCCAGTTCTTCGGCATCCGCGGTCACGCGCGGAAGTTCGTGGTGGGTGTCGAGCGAAGCCCGTCCGTGGCCGGGCATGTGCTTCATCACCGGCAGGACGCCCCCGGCAAGCAGGCCGTTTGCAACTTCGCGCGCAACCTCAACGACCGTCGTCAAGTCATTGCCATAACACCGATTTCGCAGGAAAGGATGCGTGACATCGGTCGCCAGATCGGCTGTTGGCGCGCAGTTGCCGTCAATCCCCACGGCGCGAAGCTCCGCAGCGATCAGCTGGAAGCGCAGGTTCATGACGCGCTGCGCATCCGGCCCGGCCGCCGCAACCACATCCAGCGGCGGCGCCCATTCGCGCCAATGCGGGGCGCGCAGGCGCTGGACCCGTCCGCCTTCCTGATCGACGAAGATCGGCGCGTCCCGCCCGACAGCGCCGCGCAGATCGCCGGTCAGGCGGCGAAGCTGATCGGGTGTTTCGACATTCCTCGCGAAGAGGATGAAGCCCCAGGGATCAGCTTCGCGGTAGAACGCCTTCTCGGTCGCCGACAGCGTCGTCCCAAGGCAGCCTAGAATCGTCGCGCCGGTTGCGGTCATCAGCGCTGGACGACGGGAATGCAGGTGGCGTTTTCAGCCAGCAGTGCCGCGCAGAAGCGGCGGGCATCGGCATCATCATCAAAGCCGAACGCGCGAAGGCGGACGAACGTACGACCGCCCGCTGTCGCTGTCTGCAAGACCATCGACTTCGGCGCGATCAGGTCACCGAACTGGGTCTGCAGTTTGGTCCATTCGGCCTTCGCCCCGGCTTCGTCATCGAAAGCGCCAAGTTGGACAAGACGAGAGCCCGGGGTGATCGACGCCACATCGAGAACCGCCGTTGCCGGCTTGGTCGCCTGCTTACTGGCTGCACTTTGGTCAGAGCCATCCCCTTCGGGACGGCGTTGCGGGCGTATGGATGCGGTCAGGCCGCTGGAATTGCTGTCCGACGCTGCCGCGCTGCCGCCAAGGGCTTCTGCCAGCGCGCCGTTTACCGCGTCTTCCAGCGCCACGGCCGAATCTGCAGCAGCCGGCGTGTCGTTGACGGCATCGGTCGCCGCCTCGACATCCGGCGCTGCCCCTTCATCGAGCGCGGGCGTCTCGGTCACCTGTTCCACCGGCGCTTGCGGAACCAGCGGGGCAACAGTCCCATCGGTCGACGCCGCGCGCGGAAGCGAGGCGAGAACGGGCGTCACCGCGTCGGCGGGCGCGGCGCTTGCCTTGGCCACCGTCGCCTCGCCGGGGGTGTCTTCGGCCGCGAGGTCGAGCGGCTTCGGCGCGAGAACCATTTTCTCGGGCAAGGGCGCTGCACCGCCTTCGGCGGCGATTTCATTGACGGAAAGACCGACATGGGCGGCAATCTCGCCCCCGGGTTCCTGCGGGGCGATCCGCATCGGGCCAGCCATCGCCCGGACAACCGGGATGCCCGAGACGTCCCGGACGGCGAGCTTGTAACCCCAGACCCCGAGGCCGATCACCAGCACCAGCGAGGTCAAGGCCCCGGCGATGTTCACATATGACTGCATCCGGCCAGGCGCCATCTGGTCCTGCGCCGGGACGCCAAAATCCTCTTCCGAGTAGATCGCCATGTCTGCCCCGCCCGGCCCGCCTTGAAATTTCGCGGGCTCTCTTGCCTGTTGACCGGCCGGGGCGCCCTAGCTGCTCAGCGCATTTCCTCGACCGGAGTGACGCCAAGAATACCAAGACCGTTGGAAATCACAACGCCCACGGCCCGTGCGAGGCTGATTTTCGCCTGACTTTTCGCGGAATCTTCCTGAATGAAGCGCAGATCTGGGTCGTCATTGCCGCGATTCCACAATCCGTGGAACTCGGAGGCGAGCTCGTACAGGTAGAAGGCCACCCTGTGCGGTTCGTTGTTGCGCGCGGCGATCTCGACCAGGCGCGGCCATTCAGCGAGCTTACCGGCCAGGGCGAACTCTGCCGGATGGGTCAGGTTCGACAGGTCCGCGGCCGCCAAGGTGGCATCGTCGCAGGCGATCCCGGCCTCGCGCGCCTTGCGCAGAACCGAATTCACACGGGCGTTCGCATATTGCACGTAGAAGACCGGGTTGTCCTTGGACTGCTCCAGCACCTTGTCGAAGTCGAAGTCGAGCGCCATGTCGTTCTTGCGGGTCAGCATGACGAAGCGGGTTACGTCGGCGCCTGCCTGCTCGACCACGTCGCGCAGGGTGACAAAGGTCCCTGCCCGCTTCGACATCTTGAAGGGCTCGCCGTTCTTGAAGAGCTTGACGAGCTGGATCAGCTTCACGTCGAGCGGCACGCGCCCGTTCGACAGCGCGGCGACGACCGCCTTCATCCGCTTCACATAGCCGCCGTGATCGGCGCCAAGGACATCAATCAGAAGGTCGAAGCCGCGCTGGATCTTGTCGTAGTGATAGGCGATGTCGGGGGCGAAATAGGTCCAGGAGCCGTCCGACTTCTTCACCGGCCGGTCCACGTCATCGCCATGTGCGGTCGAGCGGAACAGGGTCTGCTCGCGCGGTTCCCAGTCGTCGGGGGTCTTGCCCTTCGGCGGTTCCAGAACGCCCTCGTAGATCAGGCCCATGGACCGAAGCGTGTCGATCGCCGCTTCGATCTTGCCAGTGCCATAAAGCGCCTTCTCGCTGGAATAGACGTCCATCTGCACGCCGAGCGCGGCGAGATCCTCGCGGATCACCTGCATCATCATCTCGGTCGCGAAGTTGCGCACATCGGCAAGCCAGACCGCTTCCGGCTTGTCGAGCAGGCTTGCGCCGTACTTGGCCTTCAGTGCCTCGCCAACCGGGATCAGGTAGTCGCCGGGATAGAGGCCGGCGCGGATGTCGGGCTCCAGCCCGTTCGCCTCGCGATACCGCTCGAAGGCAGAGCGGGCGAGGACGTCGACCTGCGCGCCGCCATCGTTGATGTAATACTCCCGCGTCACCTCATGGCCGGCAAAGGCCAGCAGTCGCGCCAGCGCATCGCCGAAGACCGCGCCCCGGACATGGCCCACATGCATCGGGCCGGTGGGGTTGGCCGAGACGAACTCGACGTTGACCTTGGTCCCCTGCCCCAGATCCGACCGGCCGTAGGCTCCGCCCTCGGCCAGGACCGAATGCACGAGACCGCGCCAGACAACGGGCGAAAGACGCAGGTTCAGGAAACCCGGTCCCGCTACTTCGGCCGAGCCGATGCGGGGATCGGCGGCCAGACGCGGCGCCAGCTTTTCGGCGATGGCGCGCGGCGACAGGCCGGCCGGCTTGGCCAGCACCATTGCAGCGTTCGTCGCCATGTCGCCATGGGCGGGATCGCGCGGCGGTTCCACGGCGACGGCGGAAAGGTCGAGACCGGCCGGCAGGTCGCCCGCGGCGGTCATTGCGTCCAGCGCGCCGACGACAAGGGCGCGGATGTCGGAAAACAGGTTCATGGCTCGTCCCATATGATCAAAACGGCTGTGCCAGAGCCGCCCCGGCGCGTCAATGCCAAGCACCCGAACTGGATTGCCAGACAGTCGCCGCCGCCGCACTCTGGCACAGGGCATGACCGGGGGGAGGAGACCTGCCAATGATTGACCTGAGCCTGATGAAGAAGGACGGCATCCTGATCGTCGCGCCGACCGGCGCGCTGACCGATGACGACATGGAGGAGTTGCGCGGCACCCTGTCGGGCATGGTTGCGGATGGGGAAGAGGTGAAGGGTCTGATGATCGACGCCAATGCCTTTCCGGGCTACGCCGATTTCCAGGCCTTCTTTTCGCATATGGGCATCATCCGCGATTTCCACGGCAAGATTGCCAAGCTTGCGCTGGTCAGCGACGCGGCCTTTGCCAGTGCCGGAGAGTTCTTTGCCAAGGCATTCATGGGTGTCGACGCCCGGCATTTCCCGGCGACCGGGCGCGACGAGGCGCTGGCCTGGCTCCGATCCTGACCTCAGGTCGGGACCGGCTCGCCCTCGCCCTCCGACTCGCGGATGGCAGGCGGCAAGACGGGCAGGATGGCGGGCGCTCCCTCATCATTTGGAACATGGGCCATTGCCGGCTGACGCGCCGGAAGCAGGGCGATCAGGGCATGGCCAGGATGCAAATGCGGCTCCTGCCCCTCGCGCAGGATGCTGATGCGGCCGTTCGGGGCGCAGGTGGCAAGCATCACCGCATCGGGATGCATCTCGCGCCAGCGGGCAAAGGGATACTCCGGCTTGAAATGCGTGACGGTAACCCGGGCGCCCTTGTCCATCATCTCGGCCAGCGTGTCGAAGGTCAGACGCCCCGCAAAGCTGCGGCCGCTCAGGCTGTTCGGCAGGGCGTATCGGTGGCTGTCGGCGCGGTCGGGCGCGACCTGGAAGACGTTGTTGCGGCCGAATTCCGGGGCAAGGTCCGAGGCGACCAGCGTGTTGTAGGCATCGTTGTCCGAGGCGACGATCAGCGTGCCGAAGCCCATGATCTCCATCGAATGATCGGCCTGTTCGGCCAGCGCATGGCCGCAATAGACCTTCAGCCCGGCCAGGCGAGGATGGAGGAGGTTGCGCATGTTCAGGTCGGTGACGAGGACCGGCACATTGGCCCGGACGAAGGCATCGCCCAGGGCCGCCGTGAAGGGCGATCCGCCGACGATCAGCACCCCCGGAGTGTTGGCGACCCTCAGGCCCAGAAGCCGCGCCATCGGTGACAGGGTGAAGCCGTGAAGCACGACGGTGGCTGACACGACGAGGAAGGCGAGCGGCGCGATGCGGTAGGCATCCTCCACCCCGAGTTCGGCAAGCCAGCCCGCGAAGAGCCCCGCCACCGCCATCAGCACGACGCCCCTCGGGCCGGTAAAAGCGACCAGCAGCCGCTCTCTCATCGGAATGGGCGTTCCGAGCAGCGACAGGAGCACGGCCGCCGGACGGGCCACCAGCACGAGCACCGCGACGAAGGCGAAGGAGCGCGCATCGAGCAGCTGCAGCTCAGCGAGGTTCATGTCGGCGGCGAGGATGATGAACACCCCCGACACCAGAAGGATGGTCGCTTGTTCCTTGAAGCGCCGGATTTCCTGGTAGGAGGGCAGGTCGGCATTGGCGATGACCACGCCCAGCACCGTAACGGCCAGCAGTCCCCCCTCGTGCAGGACCGAATCCGCCAGCGCATAGACGCCGAGCACGCTGACGAACATCACCGGCACCTTCATGTATTCCGGGACCATCCCGCGCTTGAAGGCGCGAACGATCCCCTGCCCGAGCAGGAAACCAAGGAGCAGCGCGAAGGCGATGCCGGCCACGATCTCGATGAAGGATTCCAGGGCGGTCGAACGCGACTGCAGGACGACCACGGTCGCAAAGGCAAGCACCGCCGCCATCGCGCCGAGGGGATCGTTGACGATCGCCTCCCATTGCAGCATGGCCGCCGGCCGCCGCGCGAGCCGCGCCTGCCGCAAGAGCGGCGCGATCACGGTCGGGCCGGTTACGATCATGATGCCACCGAAGACGCAGGACGACGGCCAGCTCAGACCCGCAACGTAATGCAGCGCCAGTGTCGAAAAGAGCCAGGCGAGCGGCGCGGCCGGGAAGATCAGCCGCCGCACCCCGATCGCCGCATCGGCCAGCGCCTTGAGCCGCAACGACAGACCACCTTCGAACATGATGATGGCGACAGCCAGCGAGACCATCGATTCATGCAGCTGGCCGATGTCGCGGTCCGGGCGGAACAGGCCAAGGACCGGGCCGATCACCACCCCGGTCACCAGCATCAGGACGATCCCCGGCATGTTGAACCGCCAGGCCAGCCATTGCGCCCCGACGCCCGTGACCCCGATCAGGGCTAGGACCTGCACGGCATTCAACAAGCTGCCTTCCACCTCTTACCCCTCCGCAGGTCCGAACAGTCGGGCATGTTCCTGCAGGGCAAACCGGTCAGTCATCCCTGCGACGTAATCGGCCACCATCCGGGCCAGGTCGGTTTCGCTCGCGGCACGGGCCACATCCGCCTGCCATTCCGCCGGAAGAAGCTCTGGCCGGGACAGGAACAGCGGGAAGAGGTCGTTGACCACCGTGGTCACCTTGGCGCGTTCGGCCATGACCGAGGGGGCACGGTACATGCGGTGGAACAGGAAGGACCGGATCGCCTTCAGTTCCTGATAGAGCGGCTTCGAAAAGCGGATGACCGTCGCCCCCATCGCGCGGATATCGTCAACCGATTTTGGCTGGGCGGCCTCGAGCCGGTTTCGGGCGACCGCGATCACATCCTCGACCATCCGCCCGAACACCCGCCGCAGCGCCTCGTGCCGCCGCCGCATCGGGTCGAGACCGGGATAGATCGCATCGACCTCGGCAAAGGCGGGACCGGTGACGGGCAGCTCCATCAGGTCGGCCTCGGTAAAGAGGCCCGAGCGCAGCCCGTCGTGCAGGTCGTGGTGGGAATAGGCGACGTCATCGGCGATGGCCGCGACTTGTGCCTCGGCGCTGGCATAGGTGTTCAGTTCCAGGTCCCAGGCGGCATTCACCTCGGCCAGCGCGTAGGCATAGGGCGGCTCGACCGGGCCGTTGTGCTTGGCAATGCCTTCGAGCGTCTCCCAGGTCAGGTTCAACCCGTCGAACTCGGCATAGTGGCGTTCGAGCTTGGTGACGATGCGTAGCGCCTGCGCATTGTGGTCGAAGCCGCCATAGGGCTTCATCAGCGCTTCCATCGCATCCTCGCCGGTATGGCCGAAGGGCGTGTGGCCAAGGTCGTGGGCCAGCGCAATGGCTTCCGCGAGGTCGGTGTTCAGGTTCAGGACCCCTGCGATTGTGCGCGCGACCTGCGCGACCTCGATCGTGTGGGTCAGGCGGGTGCGGTAGTAATCGCCCTCGTGTTCGACAAAGACCTGGGTCTTGTGCTTGAGCCGCCGGAAGGCCGAGGAATGGATGATCCGGTCGCGATCGCGCTGGAAGGGCGAGCGGAAGGTGGACATCCGCTCGGCGAACAGGCGGCCGCGGCTGGCATCGGGCTGGCAGGCGTAGGGGGCAAGCATGGGTCGGCCTGTTCTTGTCGGTCGTCTTGCTTGAGCCTATATTCACAAGACACCAAAATTCCTACGGGTTTCGCCATGCTGACGCTCTCGCTGCCACCAAAAGTCACCGATCGCGCATTTGCGCGGCTGGCCGAGATTGCCGAGACGACCGGGGATGCCCGCCCGCTGCGGGTCGCGGTGGAAGGCGGCGGCTGCTCGGGCTTCCAGTATGACATCAAGCTCGACGAGCCCGCGCCGGACGATCTGGTGCTGGAAAAGAACGGGGTGCGGGTGCTTGTCGATGCCGTATCCCTGCCCTTCCTCGAAAATGCGGTGATCGATTTCACCGAGGAACTGATCGGCGCGCGGTTCGTGGTGCAGAACCCGAACGCGACCTCGTCCTGCGGCTGCGGGACGAGTTTTTCGATCTGACAGGCGCAAGAGCCGACCTCCCTCCCAAGGTTGACCTTCGAACAGCGACCGCCCGTGCTTGAACTGCGGCTGGCAGTTCCGCGTGGCGAATTAATTGGCTATGACGGTCCGACACCCGGAGACCGCGCCCATGAAACTCGCCACCTTCAACATCAACGGCATCAAGGCGCGGATCGAGGCGCTGAGCGACTGGCTCAAGGCGGCCGATCCCGATGTCGTGGGCCTGCAGGAGATCAAGTCGGTCGACGAAGGCTTTCCCCGCGAGCATTTCGAGGGGATGGGATACCGCGTCGAAACGCATGGCCAGAAGGGCTTCAACGGCGTCGCGATCCTGTCAAAGTTGCCGCTCGAGGATGTGACCCGCGGCCTGCCCGGTGACGATTCTGACGAACAGGCGCGCTGGATCGAGGCGACGGTGATCGGCAAGCGGGCGATCCGCTTCGCTTCGCTCTACCTGCCGAACGGCAACCCGGCGCCGGGGCCGAAATACGACTACAAGCTTGGCTGGATGGCGCGGATGCGCGACCGGGCCGCGGAGTTGCTTGCGACCGAGGAACCCGTCGTGCTGGCAGGCGATTACAACATCATCCCCCAGCCGATCGACGCGGCCAAACCCGAAGCCTGGGTGACCGACGCGCTGTTCCTGCCGGACAGCCGTGCCGCCTTCCGCCGCATCCTCAATCTGGGCTATGCCGATGCGTTCCGCCTCCGCGACCAGGGGCCGGGGCATTACAGCTTCTGGGATTTCCAGGCGGGCGCATGGCAACGCAACAACGGCATCCGCATCGACCACCTGCTGCTCAGCCCGCAAGCAGCGGACCTGCTCCAGTCCGCCTCGATCGACAAGGCGGTGCGCGGCGGCGACAAGCCGTCGGATCATGTGCCCGTCTGGATCGAACTGGATGCCTGACCCGGGTCAGGGCGCGCCGGCAACCATCAGGTAGGCGACAAGCGGCTCGATCTCTCCCGGCCGCTTGATCCCGTTGAAATTCATCTTGTTCTTCGGCACCACCGTCTTCGGCGAGACCAGATAGGCAGTCAACTGCTCTTCGGTCCAGGCGAATCCGGCCGCCTTCATCGCGTCCGAATACGGAAAGTCCGGCACGGTGCCGGCAGTGCGACCAACCACGCCCTTGAGCGTCGGACCGATCTTGGCGACACCCGCCGTGATGTCGTGACATTCCGAACAGCGGATCACGAAGGTGTTCTGCCCGGCGGCAACGTCGTCATCTTCCGCTCGCACCTGCGCGGTCGACGCCAACAGCGACGTCACAATGACAAGCACGGCTCGCTTTCGATGCATGACGCAATCCCCCCACGTGTCGCATCGCGCGCGGGGCCGGGAAATTCCTCAGGCGCCGGTCCCGTGTTTAGTTCTATAATTCAAGATATCCGAGATATTGAGTTCGATCCAGTCCGTCAGGACCCGCATCAGCGCTGCTGCCTCGCGTCCCATCGGCGTCAGCGAATACTCGACATGCGGCGGCACGACATCGAAGGCCCGGCGTTGCAAGAGGCCGTCCTGTTCCAGTTGCCGAAGCGTCTGGGCAAGCATCCGTTCGCTGACGCCGCCGATCAGTCGGCGGAGGGCGCTGAACCTCAGCGTCCCGCCCTCGAGCGCGACGAGGACAAGGACGCCCCACCGGCTAGTCAGGTGGTCGAGCACCCCACGCGAAGGACAGTCGGGCGACATGATGTTCCCCCGACGCAGCGCGTCGAGCAGCAGGCCCTGCGGTGCCGAAACGGGTGATCCATCCATCGGTCGCCTCCTTTGTGAAGTATTATCCTATACTTACACCGACATACTTACGCGAATGTCGGTACTTCTATTTCGTAAGTATTCCCCTATGTCGGGGCGGTCAACCACTAAAGGAGTGATTCTGTGACCATCGCCATCACCGGCGCCACCGGCCAGCTTGGCCGGCTTGCCGTCGCCGCCCTGAAGTCCCGCGTTCCCGCCAAAGACATTGTCGCGCTGGTGCGCGATCCTGCCAAAGCGACCGATCTCGGCGTCAAGACTGTCGCCTTCGACTACAACAAGCCGGACACGCTGGTCCCGGCGCTCGCGGGGGTCGACGTGATCGTGCTGATTTCCTCGAACGATGTGGGCGCTCGACTGGCGCAACACCTGGCCGTGATCGCGGCGGCGAAGACCGCGGGCGTAAAGCGCATCGTCTATACGAGCATTCCGCGGGCCGACACCACGCCGATGCTCCTGGCCGCGGATCACAAGGCCAGCGAGGAAGCCATCCGGGCGTCCGGCCTGCCCTACACCTTCCTGCGCAACGGATGGTACACCGAAAACCACACCGGTTCGCTCGGCGGAGCCATCGCTGCGGGAGCTCTGATCGGATCCGCAGGGAGCGGCCGTTTCTCGAGCGCTCCGCGGGCTGACTATGCCGAGGCCATTGCCGTGGTGGCGTCCGAGCCGGACCACGAGAACCGCGTCTACGAACTCGGCGGCGACCAGAGCCACAGCTACGCCGAGCTTGCCTCGGAGGTATCGCGGCTGACCGGCAAGGCTGTCGGCTACAATGACCTGCCGGGCGAAACATATGCCGGCATCCTGCAGGGCTTCGGACTGCCCGCTGAATTTGCCACAGTGCTTGCGGATGCGGATGCGCAGACCGCAAATGGCGCGCTGGAAGTCAGAACGGGTGATCTGGCGCGTCTGATCGGGCGGCCGACGACGCCCTGGCACGTCGTGGTCGCGGAAACGTTGAAGGACCTGGCCGAGGCGGCCTGAGCCTACATCGGGGGGCCGGTTTCCCGGCCCCCTTTCCGCATTTGCCCCGGTCCCGGAGCATCCCTGGTCAAGACCGCGAAATCGGGTGAGGGAGCGGGTAATGAATGCCGCGATGGATCTGGTCGGTTAGGCGGCGGGCGGCTTCACGCTGATTGCCTTTGCGATGAAGACGATGCTGCCCTTACGGGTGGTGGGCGCCTGCGCGAACCTTTGCTTCATCGCCTACGGGGCCAATGCCGGCATCCTGCCGGTGCTGGTGCTGCACTTGGCCCTCCTGCCCGTCAACCTGTGGCGTCTGGCAGAACTTCTGCTGCTGCGTCGCCGCACGGGCGAAGCGCGTAAGGGTCATCTGCCACTGGATTGGGTCTGCGATCTGGTCCGCCCGAAGGAGTTTCCCGACAAGGAGTTGAACTTTCGCGAGGGCGCGCCGCCCGACAATCTATATTACCTCGAAAGCGGCCGCGTGCTGCTTGAAGAGGCCGGGATCGAGCTTGGCGCAGGCGAGATCTTTGGCGAGATCGCCTTTTTCAGCGCCGCCAACGAGCGGACGTTGACAGCCCGTTGCCTTGGTCCCTGCCGCATCGCGACAATCGGCGAGCGGCAATTCACGGACCTCCATTACCGCAACCCGGCCTTCGCGCTGTACGTTGCGCAACTCGCGGCGCGGCGGCTTCTGCAAGGGGTGACGGACCATCCCGAGGCCTATCGGCCACTGGCCGCTGCGCCGGCCGATCAGCTGGCCGTCACGTCGTATTGATAGACCCAGTCGAAGCGGCTGAGCGCGAAGCGCGGGGCAATCTTGCCGCCGATCTTCAGCGCCAGATGGGCTGCATCGCGAAGGGGGCCGGACAGGTGGTAGGCATGGGCGTTGCGATTGGCGGCCTCGACGATCCGGCGGCACCGGGCCTCACGGGCGAGTTGATAGGCGGCAAGCCCCTCTTCCGGCCTCGCGGCCTTGTCTAACTGGTCGGCCAACACCCAGGCATCCTCGAGCGCCATGTTCGCGCCCTGAGCCAGGAAGGGGAGCGTCGGGTGGGCGGCGTCGCCCAGGATCGCCGCCCTGCCCCGATGCCAGGTTTTCGCGACCGGATGGCGGAAAAGACCCCAGAGCCAGACTTGGTCGGCCTGCTCCAGCCAGTTGCGCACGCGCGGCGCGAAGCTTTCGAAGGCCAGCCGCAGCTCCATCGGGTCATCGCGCATCGACCAGCTTTCCTCGGTCCAGCGTCGACGCTCCTCGATGGCGACGATGTTGCGCAGGACGCCGCCGCGCAGGGGATAACTCACCACGTGGCGACCCTCGCCCATGAAGACCTCGGCAACGGAGGGTGCATCGGTCTCGCAGGGAATGAGCGCGCGCCAGGCCACCTGGTTGGTGAAGGTCAGCTTGCTCGCCCCGTCGAGGGCCTCGCGCAATTTCGAATGCAGACCGTCCGCCCCGATGAGCAGCGGCGTCGAAATGCGCGCGCCCTGCCGGGTCGTCAGAACCGGCGACTCGCCGGACAGGTCCACCGTCTCGATCTGTTGCAGCAGACGGATCTGCGCCCCGGCGGACCGGGCGCCCTCGGCGAGGATGGCGATCAGATCGGCGCGGTGCAGAAAGCGGTAGTCGCGATCGGACAGGTCCATGCGCAGGATCGGCTCGTCGGCGAGCCCGTCGCGCAGTTCGACCGCCTGCGCCCTGAGCCCGGCCGTCTCCAGGTCCCGACCCAGGTCGAGGGCGCGCAGGACAGCGGCACCATTGGGCGAAATCTGCAGTCCCGCCCCCACTTCGCGCAGGGCCTCGGCCTGTTCCAGCACGGTGACCGACGCGCCGCGCAGGGCCAGCGCGCGCGCCGCCGCAAGTCCGGCGATCCCTGCCCCGAGGATGGTGATCTCCTGGCCGTTCAGGCTCATGTTGTCCCCCGGAAATGAAATGGCGCCGGTCCCGCGAAAGGTCCGGCGCCAATTATCCGTTGCATCGGTCCTGCCTCAAGCAGATTGCGACCAGAGCGATCAATCGTCGCGGTGAACCTTTTCGCGGCGCTCGTGCTTTTCCTGGGCTTCGAGCGTCATCGTCGCGATCGGACGCGCGTCGAGGCGCTTGAGCGAGATCGGCTCGCCCGTCATCTCGCAGTACCCGTATTCGCCATTCTCGATCCGCCGCAGCGCGGCGTCGATCTTGGCGACCAGCTTGCGCTGACGGTCGCGGGTCCGGAGTTCCAGGGCCCGGTCGGTCTCTTCGCTGGCCCGGTCGGTGATGTCGGGCACGTTGCGAGCGGAGTCCTGGAGGTTGTCGATGGTCTCGGCGCTTTGGTCGATCAGTTCCTGTTTCCAGGTGACGAGTTTGCGGCGAAAATATTCAAGTTGCCGTTCATTCATGAACGGTTCGTCCTCGGCCGGGCGGTAATCGTCGGGCAGAAAGACTTCGGCTTTCATCACGGCTTTCTCCTGCAGACCGGAGAGTGCGGAAATCGGGTTCGTACTCATCCGGCATCCCTTCGGGCGCTGCCATATCCCATGCCCGGGGGATTGTCACTAGCTGTTGGGGCCGGGTTGCGGCGGAATAGGGGCATGGGTATGGTCTTGGCGTCCGCCGAGCCCCATCCATGGACCGATCGGCGCAACCCCCGGGTGTTCCATGCGTTTTTCCTCGACCGATGCCTATATCGCTTCCGATGACCTTGCCGTGGCGGTCAATGCCGCCGTCGCGCTGGAGCGGCCGCTCCTGGTCAAGGGCGAACCGGGCACGGGAAAGACCGAGCTGGCGCGGCAGGTGGCGCAGTCGCTCGGGCTGCCGATCCTGGAATGGCATGTCAAAAGCACCACCAAGGCCCAGCAGGGGCTGTACGAATACGATGCGGTCAGCCGGTTGCGCGACAGCCAGCTAGGCGACGAGCGGGTGCATGACGTGGCCAACTACATCCGGCGCGGCAAGCTCTGGCAGGCCTTCACCGCGCCGGGGAAAGTGGTGTTGCTGATCGACGAGATCGACAAGGCCGACATCGAGTTTCCGAACGACCTGCTGCAGGAACTCGACCGGATGGAATTTCACGTCTACGAGACCGGCGAGACCGTGCGGGCGCAGCATCGGCCCGTGGTCATCATCACCTCGAACAACGAGAAGGACCTGCCCGACGCCTTCCTGCGCCGCTGCTTCTTCCACTACATCCGCTTTCCTGATCTCGAAACCATGAAGCGCATCGTCGGTGTGCATTTCCCCGGCATCAAGGACCAACTGCTGACCGTCGCCCTGACCCAGTTCTACGAGGTCCGCGACACGCCCGGCCTGAAAAAGAAGCCCTCGACCAGCGAGGTGCTCGACTGGCTGAAGCTGCTGCTGGCCGAAGACCTGAAGCCCGAGGACCTGCGGCGCGACGGCAAGAACGCCCTTCCCAAGCTGCATGGCGCCCTGCTCAAGACCGAGCAGGACCTGCACCTATTCGAACGTCTGGCCTTCATGGCAAGGGCGGGCCGCTGACCCAGGCCAGGCCTTGGTTGCCCCGACCCGGGAACCGCGACCGCTGCAAAAGTTGAGGAGCGGGGCCATTGACTCGGGTGTGGCGCGGCGACGAGATGGCAGAAAAGCGGGCGGCACGACTCGCCCAGAGAGCAGGCAAACACATGTCCGAAGCGTCCCGTCTGGTCATCCGACCCCTTGCCGCCAGCGATGAGGCGGACTGGCGCCGGCTGTGGACGGGGTATCTCGATTATTACGAGACCAAGCTGCCCGAGACGATCTATGCGACGACCTTCGCGCGGCTGCTGGCGGGCGGACCGAAGGAGTTTCGCGGACGGATCGCGCTTCTCGACGGCAAGGCTGTGGGGCTGGTGCATTTCCTGTTTCACCGCTCGTCCTGGAAGGTCGAGGAGGTCTGCTACCTTCAGGACCTGTTCACCGACCCCTCCGCGCGCGGGCACGGTGTGGCCCGCGCCCTGATCGAACAGGTCTATGCCGAAGCGGACGCCGCCGGCTGCCCGTCGGTCTACTGGTTCACGCAGGACTTCAACGCCACGGCCCGGCTACTCTATGACCGCATCGGCGTGCTGACCCCGTTCGTGCGCTATGTCCGGCCCACGCCTTACTCGACGCCCCCTGTGGCATCTCAGGGCACGGTGATCCGGCCGTTGCGTGCCTCCGACGAGGCCCAGTGGCGGGCGCTCTGGCAGGGCTATCTGACTTTCTACGAAACCACCCTTCCGGAAGACGTGACGGCGGCAACCTTCGCCCGGCTGCTGTCTGACGATCCCGACGAGATGCGCGGCCGCGTCGCGGACGTTGGCGGCCGGTTGGTCGGGATGGTCCATTACGTCCGCCACCGCCACTGCTGGCGGGATGAGAAGGTGACCTACCTCCAGGATCTCTTTGCCCTGCGCGAAACGCGCGGAACCGGTCTTGGCCGGGCGCTGATCGAAGAGGTCTATCGCGAGGCGGATGCCGGTGGAACGCCCATGGTCTACTGGCTGACGGCGAAAGACAACGCAACCGCGCGGCGGCTTTATGACAGGATTGGCGTGCTGACCCCCTTCATCGAATACGACCGCCCGGAATGACCGTTCCGCGCCTCCCGGGTCGCCTTGCTGCGCTGATCCTGCCGCTCGTCCTTGCCGCCTGCGTGGCGACCGAGGCGCCTCAGCGCCGACAGATGCCGCAGATCGCACTGCCGCCAATGAAGACCTTCCCGGTCGTGGCCGCCCCGCCGCCCAGCCGCAGCAACGGCAGCATCGCCCGCGATCTGATCGAGCTTGAATTCCGCATGGAAACCGGGCGCGACCTGGCGATCCTGACCCGCTTCGAAGGCCCGATCACCGTGACCATGACAGGTGACGTGCCCGAGATCGCGACTGCCGAACTCGACCATCTGCTTGGCCGCCTGCGGCGTGAGGCCGGGCTCGACATTTCCAAGGTGGCCGAAGGTCCGGCCTCGATCACCGTCGATTTCCTGCCGCGGCGAAAGCTGCACAGTCTCGTGCCGCAGGCCGCCTGCTTTGTGGTGCCGAACGTCACCGGCTGGGATGACTACAAGGCCTCGCGCCGCAGCGACCGCGCCGACTGGCGCAGCCTGACCGTTCGGGACCGGGCGACGATCTTCGTGCCGTCGGACACCGGACCGCAGGAACTGCGCGATTGCCTGCACGAGGAAATGGCCCAGGCGCTCGGACCGCTGAACGACCTGTACCGGCTGACGGATTCCGTCTTCGACGACGACAATTTCCGCAATGTCCTGACCGGCTTCGACATGCTGGCGCTGAAGGTCCATTACGCGCCCGAAATGCACAACGGCATGACCGAGGCCGAATATGCGGCCGCCCTGCCCCGCGTTCTGCAGCGCCTCAATCCATCGGGCGGCAAAGGCCATCCCCTGGCCGCCGATCCGACGCCGATGGAATGGAAGGATGCAATCGAAACATCGCTTGGGCCGTCCGGCTCGCTGGCCGCGCGGCAGCGCGCCGCGGCGCGCGCGGTCGAAATTGCCCGCGCCGCGGGCTGGCAGGATGCGCGGCTGGCCTTCAGCTATTTCGCCTTCGGACGGCTCAGCCTTGCCAACGAGATCGAGCTTGCGGTCATGGCGCTCCTCGAGGCGCGGAATGACTATGCCCGGCTTCCCGGCACCGACATCCAGGTCGCCCATATCGACATGCAGATGGCGGCGCTGGCCCTGTCGCTCGGCCAGGCGGATGACGTGCTGGTCTTGACCAAGCGCGCGCTTCCGGCGGCCCGCAAGGCCCAGAACGCCGCGCTGCTGGCGACGCTCCTGATGCTGCGGGCCGAGGGGATGGAGATGAAGGGGCGCAAGGCCGAGGCCGAGGCGCTGCGCCTCGACAGCCTTGGCTGGGCGCGCTATGGCTTCGGCACGGATGAGGAAGCGGTGCTGCGCATGGGCGAAATCGCCGCGCTCGCCCCGGCGATGCAGGCGGGAACTTCCGACGCAAAGCCCTGATCCGCAAGGGAAAGGCAGTGACATGATCATCCTCAGCGCCGCGGTCTTCGGCATCCTTCTGGGCGTCCGCACGGCCCGTCAGCGCGGGGGACGGCCAATCGACCAGTGGCACTACGGCGCGGCCTACGGCATCGCCTTTGCCGTGCTTGGCGTCATTGTCACGGTGATCGTCAGCCGGGTTGCCTGAACCATGTTCCTGCCCTTCCTTGACGCACTCAGGCGGAAGGGGGTGCCGGTCTCGCTCCGGGAGTATCTGACGTTTCTGGACGGCATGGCGGCGGGTCTGGTTACCTATGACGCCGACGGCTTCTACTACCTCGCCCGCAGCGCCATGGTGAAGGACGAACGCCATATCGACCGCTTCGACCAGGCCTTTGCCGAATGCTTCGCCGGGCTCGAGACGATCGCGCCCGAACAGGTGCTCGAGGCGATCGACCTGCCGCGCGACTGGCTGGAAAAGCTCGCCGAACGCTTCCTGACGCCTGAGGAAAAGGCACAGATCGAAGCGCTTGGCGGCTTCGACAAGCTGGTGGAAACCCTGCGCCAGCGGCTCGCCGAACAGAAGGGCCGCCACCAGGGCGGCAACAAGTGGATCGGCACCGCCGGCACCAGCCCCTTTGGCGCCTTTGGCTACAACCCCGAGGGCGTGCGCATCGGCCAGCAGGAAAGCCGCCATCAGCGCGCGGCCAAGGTCTGGGACAAGCGCGAGTTCCGCGATCTCGACGACCAGGTCGAGATCGGCACGCGCTCGATCAAGGTCGCGCTGCGCCGGCTGCGTAAATGGGCGCGCGACGGTGCGGTGGACGAGCTGGACCTCGACGGCACCATCCGCGCCACCGCGGAACATGGCTGGCTGGACGTCCAGACCCGGCCCGAGCGGCGCAATGCGGTGAAGGTGCTTCTGTTCGTGGACGTGGGCGGGTCGATGGATGCCCATGTCAAGGTGGTGGAGGAGCTGTTCTCGGCTGCGAAATCCGAGTTCCGGCACCTGAAGCACTACTACTTCCACAACTGCCTTTACGAAGGCGTCTGGACCGAGAACCTGCGCCGGTGGGACCGCCAGACCCCGACCTGGGAACTGCTGCGCAGCTTCGGCCCGGATTGGAAGGCGATCTTCGTCGGCGACGCGACGATGAGCCCCTACGAGATCCTGCATCCCGGCGGCGCCAACGAGCACTGGAACGAGGAATCCGGTCAGGTCTGGCTGGAACGGGTCCGCGCGCATTGGCCGTCGAGCCTGTGGATCAATCCGGTGCCGGAACGCTACTGGGATCACACCCAGTCGATCCGGCTGATCCGCGACATCTTCGACAACCGCATGGTGCCGATGACGCTGGACGGGCTGTCGCGCGGCATCCGGGATCTTGCGCGATGACCCGCGAGCGGCTTCCGCGCTGGATCGTTCCCGCCTTTGCCGCGGCGGCGGGCCTGACGTTGGTTTTCGCGGGGCTCCTGCTTTGGCACATCCTGCGGCCGGAGCCGCCAGTGGGGCCGGTGCAGGACTGGATGACGCCGGGCCTGATCGCGCATGTCTACCACCTGCCGCAGCCTGAGATGGAGGCGCTATTCGGCCCGCCCCCCAAGGACGGCAGCAAGAAAAGCGCCAAGACGCTGGCCGAGATCGCCAAGGCGCAGGGGCAGGACCCGGCGGCGCTTGTCGCACGGGTGCAGGCGGCGGTCGACGCCATCAAGGCGCAGCCATGATCAACACGCTCTATGGCCTGGTGCCTACGCATGGGCCGAGCGTGCTGTTCCTTGCCACCTTCCTGTCCTGCCTTGCCGTTCCCATCCCCTCGTCGCTGCTGATGATCGCGGCCGGGGCCTTTGTCGCCTCGGGCGATCTTGCGGCGCTGTCGGTGCTGGGCGCGGCTTTGGCCGGGGCGCTGATCGGGGACCAGACCGGCTACGGGGCCGGCCGTTTTGGGGGGAGCCGTCTGTGGCAAAGGCTGGCTGCCAGCCCGACCTCCGGCCCGATGCTGCGCAAGGCGGCCGAGGCGCTGGACCGCCGGGCGCTCTCGACGGTCTATTTCAGCCGCTGGCTGGTCAGCGCGCTCGGCCCCTATGTCAACCTGGCCGCCGGGGCGACGCGCGTCGACTGGCGACGGTTCTCGCTGGCGAGCCTTCTGGGCGAGACGACCTGGGTCCTGCTCTATATCGGTCTGGGCTACGCCTTCGCCGCCCATCTCGACCAGATGGAGGGCACGGTGGTTCCGGCAATCGGATTCCTCGGCGCGGGCGTGATGACGCTGCTCTTGGGACGGGCGATCTGGCAGTGGCGCCGGCGACCTACGTCTGCGGAAGGCAAGGCTTGATCGAGTCGTCCCGGCAGGAAATGATGCGCGCATGACATCGCCCCGGTCGCCCGCCCCGCTTTCGTTGCGCCTGCTGTTCTGGCTTTGCCTCGCGCTTGGGCTGATCTTTGCCGGCGACGCGGTCTGGCGGATCCTGGCCGATGATGGCAGGCGCTCGGTCGAAGACTGGATGAGCCCGCGCCATGTCATGGCGGTGTTCCATGTGCCCGAGGCCGACATGGCCCGCATCCTGGGCTTTCCGCCGGGCGCGCCGCCCTTCGCCTCGATCCGCGATCTCGCCCAGGCTCAGGGCCGGAGCGTCGCCGACGTGCTGGCCGAGATCCAGACCGCCGCCGATGCCAATGCCGGGGACGCGCCGTGATGGAGCATTTCATCCATGAACTCAACGCCCTGATCCCGGCCCACGGCGCCTCGGTCCTGTTCGCGGTGGCGCTGATTTCCTGCGCGGGCATCCCGATGCCGACCTCGGCGATGATGATGGCCGCAGGGGCGTTCATCGCCGCCGGTGACATGCATATGGCGCCGGTGATGCTCGCGACGCTGGTCGGCGCGGTGATCGGTGACCAGATCGGCTATCTTGCCGGCCGCTTCGGCGGCGAGCCGCTGTGGCAGCGGTTCCACCACAACCCCCGGCTTGCCCCGACGATGGACCGCGCCCAGCACGAGCTTGACCGCCGCGCGCTGATCGCGGTGATCGTCAGCCGCTTTCCGCTGTCGGCGCTCGGGCCCTGGATCAACCTTGCCTCGGGGGCCACGCGCGTGGGGTGGAACCGGTTTTCGCTCGGCGTCCTGATCGGCGACGGGATCTGGATCCTCGCCTATATCGGCGGCGGCTATGTCTTTGCCGACAATGTCAGCCACCTGAGCGCGAAGATGACCTCGGTTCTGGCAGCGGTGGCCTTCCTTGGCCTGGCGATGATGATCGGCCGGCACTTGTGGCGACGGCACGAGGATGGCTGAGCGCCGCTTGGCGGCGGCCCGCCCGCGCCCCATATTCCGGTCATGCTGAAGTTCCTGCCCCTCCTCCTGATGCTGGCCTATGGCTATGCGATGTACCGCTTTTCGGCATGGCGGACACTCAAGACGCTCGATGCGCAGTCAAGACCGCTGGACGAGCCGGGCTTTGCCGAAATGACCGGGAAGATGGCGAAGGCGCTCGACCTGCCGCAGGTCAAGGTTCATGTCTATGAAATCCCCGCCGTGAACGGGCTCGCTGCCCCAGACGGCCGCATCTTCCTGACCCGCGGCTTCGTCGAGAAATACCGGCAGGGCGTGGTCTCGGCCGAGGAACTGGCCAGCGTCATCGCCCATGAACTGGGCCATGTCGCCCTTGGCCATTCCAAGCGCCGGATGATCGACTTCACCGGCGCCAACGCGCTCGGGATGCTGCTGATGGCGACGCTTGGACGTTTCGTGCCCGGCATCGGGCCGGTGCTGGTCCGCACGGTGACCGGCGCCCTGACCGCGCATCTGTCGCGCAGCGACGAGCACGAGGCCGATGCCTATGCCTCGGCCCTGCTGGTCAAGTCCGGGATCGGGACGCGCCCGCAAAAGACGATGTTCCGCAAGCTCGGCGCGCTGACCGGCAGCACGGGGATGCCCGGCGGCGCCCCGGCCTGGCTTGCCAGCCACCCGCCGATCGAGGACCGCATCCGCCGGATCGAGGAGCGCGAGGCGCGGTGGAGCGTGACGGGCTGACCGCCCCGGCCCATTTTCTGCTGAAAAATATCCCACGGGGGTGTGGGGGTGGGAAACCCCCACTCCACCGCTGCCGCCCGCGAGACTTCCGCGGATCTCACATCCCCTGCTCAAGGGCCTTGCCCAACCTCGGCAGCCCGGCCCTCTTCAGAAGCCGCCGGACCGGCCAGCTTTCGCCCGACAGTCGTTCCGCCTCGCGGCGCACCGCATCGACGGCGGTGGCCACGGCCTCGGGCTGGCGCAACCAGAGGTCGCGCAGGAACCCGTCCGGGTCGAGCCTGGCAAGGCCTTCCTCGGCCAGCAGATGGCGCGGGAAGTCGCCGGCGTTGAAGGTCAGGATCGCATCGGCATGCGAGGCGATTGCGGTGGCAAGCACATGGCGGTCGTTCGGATCGGGCAGGAGCAGGCGCGCCTCGATCTCGGGGCGCTCGGGCGTCGCTGCCCGGGGAAAGGTGTCGCGGACGACCGCGATCTCGCCCCGCACCACCGTCTCGGCCCCGGGGCCGAGCTTGCGCGTCGCGCGCGCCCATTCCTCGAGGATGCGGTCCGACCAGACTGGCTGGTAGAGGCCCGCCTGTGCGACCTTCAGGAGGATCTCGCGCAGGACGGTCGGGTACAGGACGCAGGCGTCGAGGACGACCTTCATCCGTCCAGCCGGAAGAAGAGCGACTTGAGATAGCCGCCCTCGGCCAGTTGCGGCAGGATCGGATGGTCCGGTCCGGCGAAACCGGTATGGATCAGCTGCGCCCGCCGCCCCCCGCGCCCGATGCCGCGGGCCGAGGCGTTGCGGAAGGCGGTCAGGTCGACCGCATGCGAGCAGGAACATAGCACCAGATAGCCGCCGGGACAGACGAGCGGCGCGGCAAGGCGCGCGACCCGTTCATAGGCGCGCAAACCGGCCTCGACCGCCGGTTTCGCGGGCGCAAAGGCGGGCGGATCGCAGATCACCAGATCGAAGCGCGCGCCTTCGGTACCAAGAGCCTCAAGCATGGCGAAAGCATCGCCCTGCCGAGTGGTGAACCGGTCCCGCGCCCCCATCGCCGCCGCGCCATCCGAGGCCAGAGCCAGCGCCGCCGCCGAGGCATCGACCGAGAGCGCCGAAGCCGCCCCGCCGGCGAGCGCCGCAAGGGCGAAACCACCGACATGGGAAAAGACATCGAGCACGGCGGCGCCCTTGGCCAGCCGCTGCGCGAAGGCATGGTTCGGGCGCTGGTCGTAGAATAGACCGGTCTTCTGCCCGCCAAGGAGGTCGGCCATGTAGGTCGCGCCGTTCATCGGCACCGGGACCGGGCCCCCGACATTGCCTGTCAGAATTGCCGTCTCTTCCTCCAGCCCCTCAAGGCCCCGCGCCCGGCCGGAGCCGTTCTTGACGATGTTCGCCACGCCCGCGACACGGGCCAGCGCCGCGGCCAGCTGGGCCAGATGCGCCTCGGCCCAGGCGGCGTTCGGCTGGATCACGGCGGTGTCGCCGAACCGGTCAATGACGATCCCAGGCAGGCCATCGGCCTCGGCATGGACAAGGCGGTAGAAGGGCGCATCGAACAGCCGCTCGCGCAAGGCCAACGCGCGCGTCAGTCGGACAGCGAACCAGTTCTCGTCGATCGCTGCCGCCGGATCGCGGTCAAGCATCCGGGCGATGATCTTCGACGCAGTGTTGACTGTGACAAGGCCAAGCGCACGACGCTCGGCATCCTCGAGCACGGCCAGGGCGCCCGGCTTCAGCGCCTGTGTGCGCCGGTCGGTCACCAGCTCGTCGGCATAGACCCAGGGAAAACCGTGGCGGATCGCCCGCGCCTCGGCCTTGGGCCGCAGGCGGACGACGGGATAGCGATAGGCGGGGGCGGCGGTGTCATCGGTCATGCCCCTTCCCTAGCCGATCGACCCGACCGGCGGAAGGGTTCAGCGCCACCGACACCAGGCCCGGCAACCGGGCAGGACGTCGGGCACGCTGGCTGCAATCCTCTTCTGATGCCGCCATCAGGGCACAGGTCAATGATTGTAAACTGCGCATCCGGCAAGATTTGCCTGCGCTCTGCCCTGCCAATCCAGCCGTCATTCGACCGGAAGCACCCTCGGCACGATCTGCAGGTGGTGCCGGACGTTGCGCCTCAGCGCGCCCAAGGCAGAGGCGGCCTTGGCTATCAGGACCCGGTTCCGCTCCAGATGCGCCGAGCGAATGAGAGCATCAATATCGACTTCGGCAAGGCTGCGAGCTTGGCGGAGTTTGCTTGCATCGGTGGTCATCATCAAAGTTCCTTCGTGACGGACACACCTCCCTGCCGCTAATCTAGGTCAGCTTTGACCTGCCGCTTTCCCCATTTGCGCAACCCCGCCATGCGCCAGGTCAATAGCATTGACGTATTGACAGGTCGGCGACGGTTGTTAGCGCTAACGGAAGGTGCTATAGACCCGCCATCCCCATGTCCGTGAGCCAGAACGGAGACGCCCATGACAGTCGACAGAACCATCGCCCGGGTCACCGACAGGATCCGCGCCCGGTCGGAGTCGCATCGTGGCCCCTATCTGGAGCGGCTGCGCAAGGCGGTTTCGGACGGGCCGGTCAGGGCCCATCTGGCCTGCGGCAACCAAGCCCATGCCTTCGCCGCAATGGGCGAGGACAAGGCGTCACTGGCCGAGGGGCGCAACCCGAATATCGGGATCGTCACCGCCTATAACGACATGCTGTCGGCCCATCAGCCCTTCGAAAGCTATCCGGGCCAAATCCGCGCCGCCGCCCGCCGGGCCGGAGCGACCGCGCAGGTGGCAGGCGGCGTTCCCGCGATGTGCGACGGTGTCACGCAGGGCCAGCCGGGCATGGAGATGTCGCTGTTCTCGCGCGACGTGATCGCCCTCGCCGCCGGGGTGGCCATGAGCCACAACTGCTTCGACGCGGCCCTTTACCTTGGCGTCTGCGACAAGATTGTGCCCGGCCTCATCATCGCGGCGGGCACCTTCGGCCATGTGCCGAGCGTTTTCGTGCCGGCCGGTCCGATGACCTCCGGTCTGCCGAATGACGAGAAATCCAAGGTCCGCAACAAGTTCGCGGCGGGCGAGGTCGGTCGCGACGCGCTGATGGCGGCCGAGATGGCAAGCTATCACGGGCCGGGCACCTGCACCTTCTACGGCACCGCCAACACCAACCAGATGCTGATGGAGTTCATGGGCCTGCACCTGCCGGGTGCAAGCTTCGTCAATCCCGGCACCGATCTGCGCGCGGCCCTGACCGACGCCGCGGTTGAACGCGCCGCCTCGATCACCGCGCTTGGCAACGATTTCCGCCCCGTGGGCGAGATCCTGGACGAGCGCGCCTTCGTCAACGGCATCGTCGGGCTGATGGCGACGGGCGGGTCGACGAACCTTGTCCTGCACCTGCCCGCGATGGCGCGGGCAGCGGGAGTGATCCTGGATCTGCAGGACTTTGCCGATATCTCGGAGGTGGTGCCGCTGATGGCCAAGGTCTATCCCAATGGCCTGGCCGACGTGAACCATTTCCACGCGGCCGGCGGGCTGGGCTACATGATCGGCCAGCTTCTGGACGCAGGCCTTCTCCACCCGGATGCGCGCACGGTCGCGGGCGATGGTCTTGCCCTGTACCGGCAGGAACCGAAGCTGAAAGACGGCAAACTCGTCTGGGAAGATGGGGCGCGCGAAAGCCTGAACGACAAGATCCTGCGCCCCGCCGCCGATCCGTTCCAGAAGACCGGCGGGTTGAAGCAGCTGACCGGCAACCTGGGCCGGGGTGTCATCAAGGTTTCCGCCGTCGCCCCCGAACGCCACATCGTCGAAGCGCCGGCCCGCGTGTTCAACGACCAGGCCGAGGTCAAGGCAGCCTTCAAGGCGGGCCAGTTCACGACCGATACCGTGGTCGTCGTCCGCTTCCAGGGTCCGCGCGCAAACGGGATGCCAGAGCTTCACTCGCTGACGCCGATGCTCTCGGTGCTGCAGGATCGCGGGCTGAAGGTGGCGCTGGTGACCGACGGGCGCATGTCCGGCGCTTCGGGCAAGGTGCCCGCGGCCATCCATGTCAGCCCCGAGGCGGCCGAAGGCGGCCCGCTGGCGCGGATCAGGGATGGCGATGTCGTCCGCCTCGATGCCGTCGCCGGCACTCTGACGGTGATGGCCGAGGGGTTCGAAACCCGCGCGCCGGTCGTCGTCGACCTGACGGCCAACGGGCACGGCATCGGGCGCGAGCTCTTTGCGGCCTTCCGCGCCCATGTCGGCCCCGCCACCACCGGCGCGGCGCTCGTCGTCTGACCCGATAGATCAAGGAGGAACTGCCATGACCCCCGCCGAGCAAAGCCAGGCCGCGCTGGAGATCTGCCAATTGGCCCCGGTCGTGCCGGTGCTGGTGATCGACGAGCTTGCACACGCCCGGCCGCTGGCCGAAGCGCTGGTCAAAGGCGGCCTGCCGGCGCTCGAGGTCACGCTGCGCACGCCGGTTGCACTGGACGCGATCCGGGCGATGGCCGAGGTTCCGGGCGGGATCGTCGGCGCTGGGACGCTGCTGACACCCGCCGATGTGAAGGCTGCGAAGAAAGCCGGTGCGCAGTTCGGCGTCTCGCCCGGTGCGACCGAGCGGCTGGTTGCCGCCTGCGAGGATGAGGGGCTGCCCCTGCTCGCCGGCGCGGTGACGGCCAGCGAGGTGATGGCGCTTCTGGAACGCGGCTACACGATGATGAAGTTCTTCCCGGCCGAAACCTCAGGCGGCTCAGGGGCGGTCAAGGCGCTCGGCGGCCCGCTGCCGCAGGTCAGCTTCTGCCCGACAGGTGGCATCAGCCTGAAGAATGCGCGCGAATACCTGATCCAGAAAAACGTCGTCTGCGTTGGCGGCAGCTGGGTTGCGCCGAAGGAGGCCATGGCCAAAGGCGACTGGGCAGAGATCACCCGTCTGGCGGCGGAAGCCGCAGCCCTCTGACCACGCACTTTCGAATTTTCTACGAAAATTCCGCGGCCGACGCCGATTTTTCGTAGAAAAATCGTTTGGTTATCCGTTGGCCCCAACCCGGGCCGCGCGTCCTCCGCGCCGTTTCGGCGACTCGGGCATTGTCAGCCCATCCTTCAGCACCGCACTCATCGGGTGATCGGGCTCGGCAATCGCATATTCCGCGATCAGCGCCCGGACGGCCTCCTGGATGGGGGCATTGACCGGCAGGCTCAGCGCCCAGTCGATGAATACTGAGCGGCACTCATCCGGAGTGATCCCTTCGATCCGGTAGCTTTCCCGAACAAGTCCCTTCGGATCGGCCTCATGCACCAGCATCGCCCGTCTCCCCATGTTCCGTCTCCCCGCCGCGCGCGGCATCATCTTTACCGACGCCAAGACGGGCATCGATGATCGATGACGCATCTTCGGTTGCCGCGATCAACGCCGCAGTCAAGGAAACGACGGTTTGCATGTCGGTTTCGCGCAGAAGGAAGGCGCGCCCCCCCTCGCCCCAGGTTTCGGGCGGCAGCGCCTCGTCCGCGATCAACCGCGAGGCGGACTGGACGCGCCAGCACAGACGGTAGGTGGTCAGGAGCCGCGCCTCTTCTGCCGGCGTCAGGAATCCGGCCTTCACGCCCGCGCGCACCTGCTGCTCCACCCGTCGCTGCGGACTGCCGGCATGAAGTGCGGCAGTCTGGGCAAGCAGCTCGATGTCCATCAGCCGGCCGGGACCGTTCTTCGCCTCCCAGTCGCCGCTTGCGGGCTTGGCGGTTCGCAGGCGCGCGCGCATGTCGGCCACGTCCGCCAGCACTTTCTCTCCCTTTCCCTTGGCAGGCAGAAGATCGCGACGGAAGGTCTCGATCCGGTCGCCAAGCGCGTGGTTGCCGGCGATTGCGCGGGCACGGGTCAGGGCAAGATGTTCCCAGGTCCAGGCCTCGTCCTGCTGATAGGCGCAGAAGGCGTCGAACGAGGTCGCAACCGGCCCTTGCCGACCCGAGGGGCGCAGGCGCATGTCGACCTCGTAGAGACGCCCCTCGGACATGGGCGCGGTCAGCGCGGTCACGAGGGCCTGCGTCAGCCGGGCGTAATAGGTCCGCGTCGGCAAGGGGCGGCGGCCCTCGCTGCTTTCCTGCCCGGCGGGGTCGTAGATGACGATCAGGTCGAGGTCGGAGCCTGCATTGAGCTGCCCTGCGCCAAGGCTTCCCATGGCGAGGACGGCCGCGCCCTCGCCAGGCGGCGGGCCGTGGCGGGCGGCGAAATCCGCCTCGACATGGGGATAGAGGGCCGCGACCACGGCCTCGGCCAGTTCGGCATAGGACTTGCCCGCCTCGAAGGCGTCGATCAGGCCGCGCAGGTGGTGGACGCCGATGCGGAAATGCCATTCCTTCATCCAGCGCCGCGCGGCATCGAGCCTGCGCTCGTAATCCGCCGCCTCGGCAAGCTGGTCGGCGAGCATCCGCGTCAGCGCCGCGCTTCCGGGCCAGGGCGCGAAGAACGATCCGCCGATCACCCCGTCCAGAACGCCCGCATTGCGCGACAGGTAGGCGGCGAGCGCAGGCGAGGTCGAGCAGATGTCGACGATCAGGTCGACCAGCACCGGGTTCGCCTCGAACAGCGAGAAAAGCTGCACCCCTGCGGGCAGCCCGGCCAGGAACCCGTCCAGCGCCAGAAGCGCCTCGTCGGGGTTGCTGGCCCGGGCGAGGCTTTTCAGCAGGCCCGGGCGCAGGCGGCGGAAGATGATCGAGGCCCGTTCGGATCGAAGCGCGGGATAGCGCGACCAGCCGGCCACGATCGAGCGCGCATGATCGCTGAGCTCCGGCCCCTCGGCCGCCTCGGAGGGCGCGAAGAAGCCGCCGGTCAGGCGCTCGACCCGCTCCAGCCGTTCAAGCAGGTCGCGGCGAAAGGCGGCGACATCGGACTGCCCCAGGAAATGCGCGATCCGGGCGATGCCGTCCGGCGTTGCGGGCAGGTTCTGCGTCTGGGCGTCGTTCACCATCTGCAGGCGGTGTTCGATCTCGCGCCAGTCGCGGTAGGTGCCGGTCAGTTCCTCGGTCACCTCCGGCGGAACCCAACCCTTCGCCGTCAGCGCTGCCAGCCCGCCTAAAGTGGTGCGGTCGCGCAGGTCGGGGTCACGACCGCCGGCGATCAGTTGGCGCGTCTGGGTGAAGAACTCGATCTCGCGGATGCCGCCCTGGCCGAGTTTCATGTTGTGGCCTTCGAGCTGGAGCCGCCCGTGCAGGTGACGGTGGTCACGGATGCGCAGGCGCATGTCATGCGCATCCTGAATCGCGGCGAAATCCAGGTGCTTGCGCCAGACAAAGGGGGTCAGCGTCCTCAGGAACCGCTCGCCCGCCGCCAGATCGCCGCCGCAGGGTCGGGCCTTGATATAGGCGGCGCGTTCCCAGGTCCGGCCCTGCGCCTCGTAATAGGCCTCGGCCGCGGCCGTCGACAGGCAGACAGGAGTCACGGCCGCATCTGGGCGCAGCCGAAGGTCGGTGCGGAAGACATAGCCATCGCCGGTCTGGTCGGACAAAAGTGCGGTCAGCTTGCGGGTCACGCGGATGAAGGCGCTGCGCGCCTCCTGCTCGACGCCGGGATAGCGGCTTTCGTCGAACAGGCAGATCAGGTCGATGTCCGAGGAATAGTTGAGCTCCCCCGCCCCCATCTTGCCCATCGCCAGCACCACCATTCCGGCGCCTGAGGCCGCATCGTCCTCAAGCGCGCCGGGCAGCTTGCCGCGCCGGATTTCCTCGGCAACAAGGGCTGCGACGCCAAGCGTCACCGCCCGGTCGGCCAGGCAGGTCAGCGCCGCCGTCACCTCCTCGAGCCGCCAGACACCGCCCAGATCGGCGAGCGCGGTCAGAAGCGCCACCCGACGCTTGGCGCGGCGCAGCGCCGGGGCGAGCGGATCGGCGGCCAGCCCGTCCAGCGTTGCCAGTTCCGCAGCAAGACAGACCTCGGGAGAAGTAGCCAGCGCCTCGCGCAGCCAGTCCCCCTCGCGGCGCATGAGGTCACGCAGGAAGGGGCTACAGCCAGCCGTTCCCACCAGAAGGTCGCGCAGAGGCGACGACAGATCGGCAAATGGTTCCGCAGCATCCTTGCCCGCCTCAGGCTCGTGCGGGATCGGCAGGCGCGTCAGGCGCGCTTCAAAAGGGGCATGGTCGGCAATGGCGGTCATGTTCCGACTGTGGCGAGCCCGGCGGGCCGGGTCAATCCGGCGAAAATCCGCCGATCGACCGGGTGACGACCGGCCCGGGACTCTCGATGTGAAAATCTTTAACATCGCCACTTGACCCCGGCCGGCGATTTCCCATCTGATGCGATGTGAAAAGCATTCACATCAACCTCGGGAGACCGCCCATGAACAGTTACACGGCGTCGGAGACCTCCGGTCCCGGCATTTTCAGTTGGCCCCGTCGGGCGGAAGCCTGGCTTGACGACCGCGGCAAGCCCGCCTGGATCGCGGCCACGGTTCTCGGTTTCGTCGTCTTCTGGCCCGTCGGCCTTGCCCTTCTCGGTTACACCATCTGGAGCAAACGCATGTTCAACCGTTCCGCCTGCCACGCCCGCCGCGAACAGTTCCGCGAGATGCACCGCATGCATCGCAGCGCCTGGATGTCCTCGGGCAATACCGCGTTCGACGCTTACAAGGCCGAAACCCTGCGTCGCCTGGAAGAAGAACAGGACGCCTTCAACTCGTTCCTGCAGCGCCTGCGCGATGCCAAGGACAAGCAGGAGTTCGACGCCTTCATGGAGGACCGCGCCCGCAAGGCCACCGAGCCGAAATCGGACGTGACCGAGGCCTGATCCTCTTCCTTTGACTGATGCGCGGCCCCATATGGGCCGCGCGTCCCCTTCATCCCTACAGGACCCGCCCGCCCATGACCGCCCTGCCCGACCCGTATTACCAGGCCGAGTTCTATTCGGATGTCCCGATGAAGCGCGGGCTGGCCTGGATCGTCGACACGATCCTGATCGCGCTCTTGACGCTGGTGATCATTCCCTTCACCGCCTTCACTGCGCTGTTTTTCCTGCCGGTGCTCTACATGACACTCAGCTTCATGTACCGGACGATCTCGCTCGCCCGGAAGTCGGCGACGCCGGGGATGCGGCTGTTCGGGATCGAGTTGCGCTCGCGCGATGGCGAACGTTTCGACCTCGGCCTCGCGCTGGCCCATACGCTTGGTTACACGCTGTCGGTATCGACCGTGCTGGTTCAGCTGTTCTCGATCATCCTGATGCTGACCTCTGCCCGGGGCCAGAGCCTGACCGACCATGTGCTGGGAACCGTCGCGATCAACCGTCCGGCACGCTGGTAAGGCGGCCACAGACCAACAGGGTGCTTGGCGACGCGGTCGGGCCTTGCTAACGTCTGTGAAACCCTGATCCGACCGAAGATGCGCCACACCCTTCCCATAGCGCCCCAATTCTATGTGACGGCTCCCCAGGCCTGCCCCTACCTCGAGGGGCGGATGGAACGGAAGTTGTTCACGGCGCTTCAGGGGGACCATGCGCAGAAGCTGAACGATACCCTGTCCAAGCAGGGGTTCCGCCGATCGCAGAACGTGCTGTACCGGCCGTCTTGCGCCGAATGTTCGGCCTGCATCTCGGCGCGGATCCGGGTGGCCGACTTCCAGCCATCCCGGACGCAGCGGCGCATCCTGAAGCGCAACGCCGCCCTCCAGCGAAATGCGACCAGCCCCTGGGCGACCGAGGACCAGTATGCGCTGTTCCGGCGTTACCTCGACCATCGCCATGCCGATGGCGGGATGGCCGACATGGACATTTTCGAATTCGCCGCGATGATCGAGGAAACGCCGATCCGCAGCCGGGTGATCGAATATACAAGTCCCCCTGCAGCGGGCGACAGCGCGCGGTCGTTGACGGCCGTCTGCCTGACCGACGTGCTCGATGACGGCTTGAGCATGGTCTACAGCTTCTATGACCCCGAACTGACTGCTGACAGCCTGGGCACCTATGTCGTGCTCGACCATGTGGCGATCGCGCGGGAGCTGGGTCTGCCTTACGTCTATCTGGGCTACTGGGTGCCGGGCAGCCGGAAGATGGGCTACAAGGCCAAGTTCGACGCGCTCGAGATCTACAAGGGTGGCGTCTGGCGCGACATCGGCGACCCGGCCGAGCACAAGGCCGAACTTCATCCCCTGTCGGTCGATCCCATCGCCGAACAGGTTGCCCGCATCACCCTGCCCGACAGCCGCGCGAAATCCGAGTGACCCGATGAGCCGCGCGCGTCTGGGCGCGGTGGCGCTTGTCGTTCCCGACTATGACGCAGCGATCGACTTCTTTACCCGCGTCCTGCGCTTCCGCCTGACCGCCGACATCGACCAGGGCCGCAAGCGGTGGGTCACGGTCGCCCCGCCCGGCGGCGGATCCGAGATCGTGCTGGCCCGCGCCGAGGGAGACCGGCAAACTTCCGCCATCGGCGACCAATGCGGCGGGCGGGTGTTCCTGTTTCTCGACACTGACGACTTCGCGCGCGACCATGCCGCCTTGACGGCAGCCGGCATCCTGTTCGAGGAAGAGCCGCGCCATGAACCCTATGGAACCGTCGCCGTCTGGCGCGATCCCTGGGGCAACCGATGGGACCTGATCGAACGCAAATGACCCCGCCTGCCCGTATAGACCCGCCCGATCTGTCCGCCTTCGGGACCTTCCGCGTGCTTGGCCCCATGGTGGGTGGCCGCCGCGCCACCGTCTGGCGGGTCGAGGATGATATGGGCCGGCTATACGTCGCGCGCAGCACCCGGCGAAGCGAGGCGCAATTGCGGTGGGTGCTGTCGCTGATGCGGCTGGCCCGCCAGGCCGGGTTCCGCGTGGCGCCTTATCGCACGACGCTGAGCGGTGCGGTCGCCCCAGCCGGCTGGACGCTCGAGCCCTTCCTGGATGGCCGTGGCGCCGGCGTGGCCGAGATGCGGGCCCTTGCCCCGCGCCTTCGCGCCTTTCACGAGCTGACCGCGGGCATCCCGCAACGGCCCGGTTTCGCCTCCTGCCTTGACCTCGTGACAGCCGATCGCGGTGGCGATGTCGACATGACGCTGCTCCCCGCGGATCTTGCCGCCGAAATGCGTGCGGCCTGGGAGCCGTTTCTTGGCCGGCCGATGGCGGCGCTGCACGGCGATCTCGGGCCGGGCAATGTGCTTATGGCGGTGGGGGGCCCCGCGCTGATCGATTGGGACGAAGCGCGCTGCGACCTGCCGCTGCACGACCTGGCCACTGGGGGCGGGCTCACGGCGGCGGAATCCCGCGCCCATCTGGCCTTCGAGATCGCCGCAAGCTGGAAGGACGAGCCCGACTATGCCCGCGAACTTCTCGGCCAGTTCCGCCCGGTGGGGTTTCCAGAGCCCCCTAGAAAGGCGAGTCGGGTCCTGCGCATCTGAACGGGATGCCGCGCGATTTCCGCTTGTTGCGCAGAATTGCCCAGCCCACGAAAGAAACGTGCGGCATTTTGGCCCGCAGCGACACTTTCTATGATCTTTTGCTGTTGACCTGCCCGAAAGCGCGCCCTAGACACCTTCTGCAACGAATGGAGAGCGCGATGGCTCTGGTACTTGTACTTGGAAGGACGTGGCGCATGGGCCGGTAACGGCACACCATGATGGTACCCATGCGCCCCCGATGACCTCGGGGGCTTTTTCATTCCGGCGGCACGACAGGCCCGGCAGGGCAAGCAGAGGAACAGACGATGAGCAAGGCGCATAGCCGGCAGATGACCGGCGCGAGGATGGTGGTGCAGGCGCTGAAGGATCACGGTGTCGACGTGGTCTTCGGCTATCCGGGCGGTGCCGTGCTTCCGATCTATGACGAGATCTTCCAGCAGAACGACATCCGCCACATCCTTGTCCGCCACGAACAGGGCGCCGTCCACATGGCCGAGGGCTATGCCCGCTCGACCGGGAAACCGGGCGTGGCGCTGGTGACCTCGGGCCCCGGCGCGACCAATGCCGTGACGGGGCTGACCGATGCGCTGATGGATTCGATCCCGATCGTCGTGCTGTCCGGGCAGGTCCCGACCTTCATGATCGGCACCGACGGCTTCCAGGAAGCCGATACGGTGGGCATCACCCGTCCCTGCACCAAGATGAACTGGCTGGTGAAGGACACGTCGAAACTGTCCGAGACCATCCATCAGGCCTTCCATGTCGCGACGCAGGGTCGCCCCGGCCCGGTCTTGATCGACATCCCGAAGGACGTGCAGTTCGCGACCGCCGACTACACCCCGCCGGAAACCGCCCGGATCGGCCACTACCAGCCGCGCACCAAGGGCGACCCCGAGATGATCGAGGCGCTGGTCGAGATGATCGAAACCGCCGAACGCCCGGTTTTCTACACCGGCGGTGGCGTCATCAACTCCGGCGTCGCGGCCTCGCGCCTGCTGCGCGAACTGGTCGAGGCGACGGGCTTTCCTATCACCTCGACGCTGATGGGCCTTGGCGCCTATCCGGCAAGCGGCAAGCACTGGCTGGGGATGCTGGGGATGCACGGTCTCTACGAGGCCAACCTCGCCATGCATGGCTGTGACGTGATGATCAACGTCGGCGCCCGCTTCGACGACCGGATCACCGGGCGGGTGAAGGACTTCTCGCCCCACAGCCGCAAGGCGCATATCGACATTGACCCCTCCTCGATCAACAAGGTGATCCGGGTCGAGGTGCCGATCGTCGGGGACGTGTCCTCGGTCCTCGAAGACGTGCTTGAGCGGTGGGTCGCGCGGGGCCGCAAGGTCAACCGCGAAGGGCTGGCCAAGTGGTGGGCGAAGATCAACGAGTGGAGGGCGGTCAAGTGCCTGACCTACAAGCCCTCGACCAAGACCATCAAGCCGCAATACGCGCTCGAGCGGCTCGAGGCGCTGACCAAGGGCATGGACCGTTACATCACCACGGAAGTGGGCCAGCACCAGATGTGGGCGGCGCAGTTCCTCGGCTTTGACGAGCCGAACCGCTGGATGACCTCAGGCGGGCTCGGCACCATGGGCTACGGCCTGCCGGCCTCGATCGGCGTGCAGATCGCCCATCCCGAGGCGCTGGTCATCAACGTCGCCGGCGAAGCGTCGTGGCTGATGAACATGCAGGAAATGGGCACGGCGATGCAGTTCCGCGCCCCGGTCAAGCAGTTCATCCTGAACAACGAACGGCTCGGCATGGTGCGCCAGTGGCAGGAACTCCTGCATGGCGAGCGCTATTCGCATTCCTGGTCGGAAAGCCTGCCGGATTTCGTCAAGCTGGCCGAGGCCTTCGGTTGCAAGGGCATCAAGTGCTCGGACCCGAAGGATCTGGATGACGCGATCCTGGAGATGATCCGCTATGACGGCCCGGTGATCTTCGACTGCCTCGTCGAGAAGCACGAGAACTGCTTCCCGATGATCCCGAGCGGAAAGCCGCATAACGAGATGCTGCTGGGCGAGGCGGATACGCAGGGCGTGATCGGAGCCAAGGGCGCAGTCCTGGTGTGAGACCGCGGAAGCGGGGGTTTCACACCCCCGCACCCCCGTGGGATATTTGAGAGCAGAAAATGGAAGGGAGCAGGCCGATGTCGCCGCTCAACATCAAGAAAGGCTCGACGAGCCATTCCGCCTATGACCTTCGCGACCCCCATGCCGAGGTCATCGCCACCCATACGCTCGCCGTGCTGGTCGATAACGAAAGCGGCGTTCTGGCCCGTGTGATCGGCCTCTTCTCGGGGCGCGGCTACAACATCGACAGCCTGACGGTTGCCGAGGTGGACCGGACCGGGCATCGCAGCCGCATCACGATCGTGACGACCGGTACGCCGCAGGTGATCGAGCAGATCAAGGCGCAGCTCGCCCGCATGGTCCCGGTGCACGAGGTGCATGACCTGACCGTCGAGGGGCCGGCAGTCCAGCGCGAGCTCGCGCTGTTCAAGGTTGCGGGCAAGGGCGAGCACCGGATCGAGGCGCTGCGCCTGGCCGAGATCTTCCGCGCCAACGTGGTCGACTCGACACTCGAGAGCTTTGTCTTCGAGATCACCGGAACGCCCGAGAAGATCGACGCCTTCGGCGACCTGATGCGCCCGCTCGGGCTGCGCGAGATGGCGCGGACCGGCGTCGCGGCGCTGGCGCGTGGCGTCTGATCAGGCGCCGGTGTAGCGCGGCTTGCGCTTTTCGAGAAAGGCTGAGACGCCTTCCCTGAAATCCCCGGTCCGGCCGCATTGCCCCTGCAGCCGGGCTTCCAGCGCCAGTTGGTCCGCCAGCGTGTTCGACGGCGCGGCGCGCAGGGCCTGTTTCGTGGCCCGGTAGGCTGCCGTCGGGCCCTGGGCGAGCCGCGCGGCACGGTCGCGCCAGCGGGTCTCGAATTCGGCATCGGGGACGGCCTCGTAGATCATGCCCCAGTCGGCCGCCTGCCGTGCCGGCACTGGATCGGCAAAAAGGCAGGCGCCCATGGCGCGGGCCATCCCGACCTGACGCGGCAGCCACCAGGTCCCGCCCGCATCCGGGATCAGCCCGATGCGGCTGAAGGCCTGGACAAAGACCGCGCTTTCAGTCGCGATCACCACATCCGCCGCCAGCGCGAGGTTGGCCCCTGCCCCTGCCGCCGCGCCATTCACCGCGGCAATGGTCGGGATCGGGCAATCGTAGATCGCGGTCAGAAGCGGCACATATTCCCCGTTCAGCACGCCCTCGAAGTCGAGATCGCCCTGCACCGCCGGGTCCGAAAGGTCCTGCCCGGAGCAGAAGGCGCGACCGGTCCCGGTCAGGACCAGCGCCCGCGCCTCGCGTCCCGCACGGGCGATCCCGTCGATCAGGTCGAGCCGCAGCTGGCGGTTCAGCGCATTCATCACCTCGGGACGGTTCAGGGCGATGACGGCAAGGCCCTCGTCTGCGGTGTAGGTGATCGTCTGGTAGTCCATGCGCGTCCTCCCCTGATGCGGCGTCGATCGTAGCCGCCCTGCCGCCCAAGGAAAGCGGAACGGCGCGTCACTGCTGCATGAGTTCGTCGAGCCGCTTCTTCTCCATTTCGCTGAGCACCTCGGGAGACGTCGGCAATGCCCCCCGGCGGTAGCGCCGGGAATTAGCAAAGACGGCGATCCCGATCCCTGCGATCAGCATCGCCGGCCCGGCAATCCACAGGATGAGGTTCGCGCCGTGTGTCGTCGGCTTGAGCAAGACATATTCGCCGTAGCGGTCGACGAGATAGGCCACCGCCTGTTCGTCACTGTCGCCCGCCGTCAGCCGCTCACGCAGCAGGATGCGCAGGTCACGCGCGAGTGGCGCGTTGCTGTCGTCGATGTTCTCGTTGCGGCAGACGAGGCAGCGCAGGTTTTGCGACAGCGTCCGTGCCCGCGCCTCGAGCGCCGGATCGGGCAGGATCTCGTCCGGTTGCACCGCATAGGCGGCGGGCGCGAGGAGCGTCAGCGCGACAAGCGCGGGGGCAAGCCGGCGCCTCATTCGGCGGGCACCGCGTTGACGTTGCGCCGCGCCCCGGCGGCGATGCGATAGCGGCGGTCGGACAGGCTCAGCACCCCGCCCCCGGCCATCATCAGCGCGCCGAGCCAGATCCAGTTGGCGAAGGCCTTGATATAGCTGCGCACCGCCCAGGACCCGTCATCCTGCTTGTCGCCGATGACCAGGTAAAGGTCGCGTGTCAGGCCGTAGTCGATCGCAGCCTCGGTCGTGGGCATCCGGGCAAAGGTATAGCTGCGTTTCTCGGGGTAGAGCGTGGCGACGGGCCGGCCGTCGCGGGTGATGTTCATCGTCGCCCTGCTCGAGGTGTAGTTCGGGCCCTCGACCTCGTCGACGCTGGCAAGCGTGATCTCGTAGGGGCCAAGGGCAAAGGGCGCCCCGGGCTTGACCACACGGATATCCTCGACCGACCAGGTATTGATGGCCGCGACGGCGAAGATCGTCGCGCCGAAGCCGGCATGGGCCAGCCCCCGGCCCCAGTCAGCGCGCGGCAGGCGGCTCAGGCGCGACAGGCGCGAGGCAACGTCTCCGCGCCCCGACCGCAGCCACAGGTCGGTCAGCGCGCCAAGGATCACCCAGGCTGCCAGAAGCACCCCTACCGGCCCCAGGGCGGACCGTCCGGTCTGCATCGCCCAGATCAGCGCCCCGAGGGCCAAGGACAGCACCAGCGCCCCCCGCAGGGGCAGGATTGCCCGGCCAAGGTCGCCGCGTTTCCACGGCAGGATCGCTCCGATCGGCAGGATCAGGGCCAGCACGATCATGAAGGGGGTGAAGGCCGCGTTGAAGAACGGCGCGCCGACCGACAGCTTGCGGCCAAATCCCATCTCGGCCACCAGAGGCCAGATCGTGCCGACGAAGACGACGAAGGCCGCGACCGACAGAAGGATGTTGTTTGCGACCAGCGCACTTTCACGGCTGACCAGCGCGAAGATGCCCTTTGCCTCCATCGTGCTGGCGCGCGCGGCGAATAGGGTCAGCGCGCCCCCCATGAAGACGGCAAGGATCATCAGCACGAAGACCCCGCGCTGCGGGTCATTGGCGAAGGCATGAACCGAGGTGATGACGCCCGAGCGGACAAGGAACGTGCCGATCAGCGAGAAGCCGAAGGCGAGGATGGCCAGCAGGATCGTCCAGCTTTTCAGCGCCTCGCGCTTTTCCACGACGATGGCCGAGTGGAGGAGCGCCGCGGCGAACAGCCAGGGCATGAACGAGGCATTCTCGACCGGGTCCCAGAACCAGAAGCCGCCCCAGCCGAGTTCGTAATAGGCCCACCAGGAGCCAAGCGCGATGCCGATGGTCAGGAAAATCCAGGCGGCGAGCGTCCAGGGTCGCACCCACCGGCCCCAGGCGGCATCGACCCGCCCCTCGAGCAGTGCGGCGACGGCGAAGGAGAAGGACATCGAAAGCCCGACATAGCCGAGATAGAGAAAGGGCGGATGGAAGGCGAGGCCGGGGTCCTGCAGCAGCGGGTTCATGTCCTGCCCGTTCATCGGCGGCATGGCGAGCCGCAGGAACGGGTTCGAGGTCAGGACGATGAAGGCCAGGAAGGCGACGGCGATCATCGCCTGCACCGACAGGACACGCGCCTTGAGAGTTGCCGGAAGGTTGCCGCCGAAAAGCGTGACCGCTGCGCCGAACAGCGCCAGGATCAGCACCCAGAGCAGCATCGAACCTTCGTGGTTCCCCCAGACGCCCGAGATCTTGTAGATCATCGGCTTCATCGTGTGCGAGTTCTCGACCACGAGTTTCAGCGAAAAGTCCGAGGTGACGAAGGCCCAGGTCAACGCCGCGAAGGAAAAGCCGATGAGCAAGAGCTGGATCAGGGCGGCAGGTTCGGCGACGGCCATCCAGGACGACCAGCGTCGATCCGCCCCGATCAGGGGCACCGTGGCCTGGATCAGCGCGACGGCCAGCGCCAGGATCAACGCGAAATGTCCAAGCTCGACGATCATTCCCGTCCTCCTGCCTTGATGCGCGGCGACACTAGGGCGAATTGGCCGGGGCGGAAAGCGCCTGCGCGCGCTTGTCGCGCCCTCACCCGGCTGGCTCGCGCAATTGTCACCGCGCCCCGTGTCACTTGCCGCGGAAGAGTGACCCCAGAACCCCGCGCACCAGTGCCTGTCCCGACTTGGTGCCCAGCTGGCGCGCGAGGCTTTTGGCAAAGACCTCGGCCACGCTGTCGCTCTGGCGGGACGGGGACCGGGACGCTGGTTTCGTCGCAGCGCCGCCGTCGTAACGTCGGGCGTTGTTGAAGGCGTCGTCGATGGCCGAGCCGCCGCCCTGCTTCTGCGCGACCTTTTCCTGCTCGGCCGCGGCGGCGTCGGCGGCGGCCTTGTCGGCGCGGGCCTTGAGAATCTCGAAGGCGCTTTCGCGGTCGATGGCTGTGTCGTACTTGCCTTTCATCGGCGAGGCCGCGATGGCCGCAGCGCGCAGCGCCGGATCAAGCGGGCCGACCTGTCCCGAAGGCGGGCGGATCATCGTGCGCTGGACGATGCCCGGCACCCCCTTCAGCTCGAGGAAGGAGGTCACCGCCTCGCCCGTGCCGACCTCGCGGATCGCGGCCTCGGTCGTGAAAGCAGGGTTGGGGCGATAGGTCTCGGCTGCCAGCTTCAGCGCCTTCTGGTCCTTCGGCGTGAAGGCGCGGAGCGCGTGCTGCACACGGTTGCCGAGTTGCCCAAGGATGTTTTCCGGGATGTCGGCGGGGTTCTGGGTGATGAAATAGACGCCGACCCCCTTGGACCGGATCAGGCGGGCGACCTGCTCGACCTTGTCGACCAGCGCCTTGGGGGCGTCGTTGAACAGAAGATGCGCCTCGTCGAAGAAGAAGACGAGCTTCGGCTTCTCCGGATCGCCGACCTCGGGCAGCTGTTCGAACAGTTCCGACAGGAGCCACAGCAGGAAGGTCGCATATAGCCGCGGCGAGGCCATGAGCTTGTCCGAGGCGAGGATGTTGATGCGCCCTGCCCCGGTCTCGTCCACGCCCATGAGGTCCGCCAGCTCCAGCGCCGGTTCGCCGAACAGGTTGTGTCCGCCCTGGTTTTCCAGAACCAAGAGCTGGCGCTGGATCGAGCCGACCGTCGCGGGCGAGATGTTGCCGTAGCGCAGGCCGATCGACGAGGCATTCTCGCCGATGAAGACCAGAAGCGACTGCAGGTCCTTCAGGTCGAGAAGCGGCAGACCCTCTTCATCCGAGATGCGGAAGGCGATGTTCAGCACACCCTCCTGCGCCTCGCTCAGTTGCATGAGCCGCGACAGCAAGAGCGGCCCCATCTCGGCCACCGTGGTACGGATGGGGTGGCCCTGCTGGCCAAAGAGATCCCAGAAGGTCACCGGGAAAGCGCGGTATTGCAGGTCGAGGCCCATCGACTCGGCGCGCTTCATGAAGGCCTCGTGTCGCTTGTCAGTGACCGAACCCGCCGCGGCGACGCCAGACAAGTCGCCCTTGATGTCGGCGGCGAAGACCGGCACGCCGGCAGCCGAGAATCCCTCGGCCAGCACCTGCAACGTGACCGTCTTGCCCGTCCCGGTCGCCCCGGCTATCAGCCCGTGGCGGTTGCCATAGCCAAGAAGAAGAACCTGCGGATCGGCATGGGTTTCGCCTGCGCCCCCCACGAATATGCTGTCGGACCCGGACATCACGCCCCCTCAATCTGCCGCTGCGTCAGGCCGAAAATACATTGTTAACCCCGTTGTGCCAGTCTCGATGTTGTTCCGACCGGGGTATCTCAACCGGAACGCGACTTCCTCCCTGTTGACTGGCCGCGCCCCGCTTAAGGCGCGGCTTTTTTTCATGATTTTCGGAAGTAGGACCTGCAATTTGTCGTGAAGAAAGTCGTTGACGCTTGTGTCGTTCCGGCCTAGCGTCCCGAACCATGAAGTCGGCCAGTCCGACAGGGAGCAAAAAAAGAACCGGGAAAGGGCCTCGATCGGGGCCCTTTTTCTTTATGGTGCTGCCCCCGGCATCCGGGCACGAACCGATCACCTCCTGTCACAAATGCAGGACGACGTGCGGCAATTGTGGCGCCGCCCCCCGCTGACACATTTTTCGCACCTGACACCGCCACCGCCGCGTGATAAGCGGCGGGCGAATGACGCGTCCTGATGGAACAGACGATGACCAGTTTGACGAAATCCCTTCTGATCGCCCTTAGCCTGACCCTTCCGGCCGGGCAGGCCGCCCTCGCCCAGACCGCACCGGCGGATGCCGGCACCACCGCTCCAGCCGCGGGCGACGCGGCACCGGCGGCCGGGACCGGCCTGTCGATGGGCGCGGCCACCCAGGCGCCCGACGGTCCGGGCACGACTTATGTCGAAGCGACCTTCGATGACTGGCAGAAGGTTTGCGTTCGCACCGTCGACGGATCGAATCCCTGCCAGCTGCGCCAGCTCCTCAAGGATGACCAGGGCGGCCCGGTTGCGGATTTCAGCCTGTTCGCCCTGCCCCCCGGCCAGCAGGCCGCAGCCGGTGCGACCCTGGTCCTGCCGCTGCAGACGCTGCTTGCCCCGGGTGTCACGATCGCGATCGACACCAACCCGGCCCGCCGCTATCCGTTCACCTTCTGCGCTCCTCCCGGCTGTGTGGCCCGGATCGGCTTCACCCAGGCCGAAATCGACGCGATGAAGAATGGCAAGTCGGCGAGCGTGACCATCGTTCCGGCGATGGCGCCGGATCAGAAGGTGACCGTTCCCGTCTCGCTCAAGGGTTTCACCGCCGGCTTCGAGGATATCAAGAAATCCATTCCGAAGCAGTGACGCCTGCCACAATTTGACCAGAACGCCGCCCCACCGGGCGGCGTTTTCATTTCCGGGTTCAGCCCGAGCGCGGAACCAACAGGATCACCGCCGCGCCGGCAAGGCACAACGCCACTCCGGCAAGGTCCCACCGGTCAGGTCTTTGCCCCTCGATCAGCCACAGCCAGCCAAGCGAGGCCGCGATATAGACCCCGCCATAGGCCGCATAGGCGCGACCGGCTAAAGCCGCCGGTGACAGGGTCAGCAACCAGGCGAACAACAGAAGCGACGCCCCGCCCGGCAACAGCCAGATGGCCGATCGGCCCAGGCGCAGCCAGGCCCAGACAGCGAAGCAACCGCCGATCTCGGCCAAGGCTGCGGCGATATACAAGGGAAGTGTCGCCAATCCGGGCAACCGCCTAGACCCGGCGCAGCGCCAGGACGGCGTTCAGACCGCCAAAGGCAAAGGCGTTCGACAGAACCACCTCGACCTTCGCCTCGCGCGCGGTGTTCGGCACCACGTCCAGCGCGCATTCGGGGTCGGGTTCCTCGTAGCCTATGGTCGGCGCGATCACGCCATCGCGCAGCGCCATGATGCAGGCCAGAAGCTCGACGGCGCCGGTGCCGCCGATCAGGTGGCCATGCATCGACTTGGTGGACGAGATCATCAGCCGGTCGGCATGGGGGCCAAAGACATCCGCCACGGCTGCGCATTCGGTCTTGTCATTCGCCGCCGTGCCAGTGCCGTGCGCGTTGATGTAACCCACCTGGTCGCCGCTGATCCGCGCATCGCGCAGCGCGCCTGCAATGGCGCGCGAGGCGCCCTGCTTGGACGGCATCACGATGTCGGCGGCGTCCGAGGTCATGGCAAAGCCCGCAACCTCGGCCAGGATGTCGGCGCCGCGCTGGCGGGCGTGCTCATATTCCTCGAAAACGAAGACCGCCGCGCCTTCGCCCTGCACCATGCCGTTGCGGTTCAGGCTGAACGGGCGGCAGGCGTCCTTGGACATGACGCGCAGACCTTCCCAGGCCTTGATCCCGCCGAAGCACAGCATCGACTCAGATCCGCCGGTGACCATCGCCTGCACCATGCCCGAGCGGATCATGTGGAAGGCCATGCCCATTGCGTGGTTCGAACTCGCGCAGGCGGTCGCGACCGAGTAGCTCGGCCCCTTGAGGTTGAACTCCATCGAGATGTGGCTGGCCGCCGCATTGTTCATCAGCTTCGGCACGACGAAGGGATGGACGCGGTTCTTCCCCTCTTCGTAGACGGCGCGGTAATTCTCGTCCCAGGTGTTCACGCCACCCCCGGCCGTGCCAAGGACGACGCCCGTCTCGTAGCCGAGATGCCCGTCGAAATTCAGCCCAGACTGCGCCACCGCCTCACGCGCGGCCAGCAGGGTGAACTGGGTGAATTTGTCATAAAGAACAATCTGCTGGCGGTTGAAGTGCGCTTCGGGATCCCAATTGTGAACCTGGCCCCCGATCTGGATCGACAGCCGGTCCTTGTCGCGGATGTCAAGCTCGGTGATCCCGCAGCGCCCTTCACGGAACGCCTCGAGCGTGCCGGGAACGTCATGGGCCAGCGCGTTGATCGTGCCGGCTCCGGTGATGACGACGCGCCTCACGACCGGGCCTCAGCCCTTCTCGGCGACAAGTCCCTCGACCGCGCGCACGATGGCCGCAACCGAGGAGATGTCAAAGTCGCTTTGGGTCGGCTCGTTGGCGTTGAACGGCACCGAGATGTCAAAGGACTCTTCGATCGCGAAGATCGACTCGACCAGCCCGAGACTGTCGATGCCGAGGCTTTCCAGTGTCGAGTCCATCTTCACATCCGAAGGATCGAGCACGGCCTGCTCGGCGATGATCGCGATGACCCTGTCCTTCACGCTGTCGTTCATGGCCGACCTATCCTTTCCTGCCCGCCCGTTTAGTCGGTCTCGCCGGCCTTGGGAACGGTTTTTTCCGCCTCGAAACGCGCCATGAACCGCGGCAACCGGCGCAGCGCCTTGAACATCGCAAGGTGCTGGTCATAACGCACGGCCGGATAGCCGAACATCATGGCATTGTCAGGAACATGCGTGGCGACGCCGGCATTGCCCATGATGATGGCATTCCGCCCGATCCTCAGGTGATCGCCGACGGCGCTGCGCCCACCCAGCACCGCGCGATCCTCGATCACTGCCGATCCGGCGACACCCGCCTGACCGCAGATCAGGCAGTGCTGGCCGATCCGGGCGTTGTGGCCGATCTGCACGAGGTTGTCGATCTTGGTCCCGTCACCGATCACCGTATCGGTGATGGTGCCCCGGTCGATGCAGGAATTCGCCCCAAGCTCGCAATCGTCGCCGATGCGCACGGCACCGAGCGAGTTGATCCGCACATAGGCATCCTGATCCTCGAAGGTGACTGTCTTTTCGGCCCGCGCCTGCTCCACCATGCCCGGGACCGGCGTCACGAAGGAAAAACCGTCGCCCCCGATCACCGCGCCGGGCTGACAGATGAAGCGATGGCCGATCTGCACGCGCGCGCCGATCCGCACACCCGGATGCAGGAGGACGTCGTCGCCGATCGCGGCGTCCTCGGCGACCGACACATGGGACAGGATGCGCGCATTGGCGCCGATCCGGACACGGGCGCCGATCACGGCAAAGGGCGCGATCGAGGCATTCGCGCCGATCACCGCCGTCGGGTGGACCACGGCGAGCGGGTGGATGCCCGGCTCGGTCTCAACCACCTTCTCGAAGACGCGGGTCACGCCCGCCATGGCGTAGCGCGGGCGCGCCATGAAGATCGCGGCTTCAAGACCAAGCGCCTGCCAGTCTGCCTGGGGCCAGAGCATCGCGGCCCGGGCCCGGCCCTTGGCCAGCCCGTCGGCATAACGCTTGTCCAGCGCGATGGCGAGCGCGTCCGGCCCGGCTTCCGAAGGCTCGGCTGTCCGGGCGACGACCAGGTCAAGATTGCCCTCTGCACGCGCGCCAAGGGCGGCGGCGATGTCCCGGATCGTGTGGCTCATGGCAGGCTCCGCTCGCAGATCGCGGCGGACCCTATCCCTGAACGTCGTCCAGCGCCACCCCGGCATCGGTCAGGGCCCGAAAGATCTCGGCATCGCGGCCATAGACGTCACGGCGATAGGTCATCTCGCCCTTCGCATCCGGGAAAGCGGTGAAATAGACCAGATGCACCGGCACCGGCGTTGTCAGCTTGATGACGGACTCGGCCTTGGTCTTGAGCTGCCCGTCGAACTCCGCCTCGGGATCGGCCGATTGCGGGGCGAGCATCGCGTAGGCGAAGTCGATCGGATCGGCCAACCGGATGCAGCCGTGGCTGTAAGCGCGCACTTCCTGCGAGAAGAGCTGCTTTTGCGGCGTGTCGTGCAGGTAGATGTTATAGGGGTTCGGGAACAGGAACTTGACCTTGCCAAGCGCGTTGCCGTCCGAGGGCGGCTGGCGCATGGCATAGGGGAAATTCGCCGCCGTGTAGCGGGAGAAGTCGATGGAGGCGCGCGACACCTCGCGGCCTGCACGATCGACGATCTTCAGGTGACCGGCAGCGTTCGGGTTCGCCTTCAGAAGCGGCAGGTACTCCTTGGTCGTGATCGAGCGCGGCACGCTCCAGCTCGGGTTCAGGACCATCATTTCCATCTGGTCCGAGAACTCAGGCGTCTTGAGATCCCCCGAGGCCTTGCCGACCACCGCCCGCGTGACGAAGGTGTCGCGGCCATGGTCGACAATCCGCGCCGTGAAGTCGGGCAGGTTCACCCAGACATGGCGGGTGCCCAGGTCGGGCGCCATCCAGCGCATCCGTTCCATCGCGACGACAACCGATTTCAGCCGGTCCTCGGCGCCGACATTGATCTCGTCCAGGGTGGAGGCCCCGGCGACACCATCGACGGTCAGGCCATGGGTGATCTGGAAGGTCTCGACCGCCTTGCGCATCGCCGCGTCATATTCCGCCGAGGCGGTCGGACGCAGGTAGCCCATGGCGACCAGCCTGTCGCGCAGCGCCACCACGGCCGCGCCGCTGTCGCCCGGCTCCAGCCGGTTTGCGTCGACCTCGGGGCCCCAGCCCCCCGCCGCGATCTGCTGCAAAAGATCGAAGCGGACACGCATCAACTGCGCATATTCCGGGGCTACGGGCGGCAGGCCGCGCAGATACGCAGCCGGATCTGCGGCGAGGAAGGCGTCAAGCTGGGCGCGGCGGTCGCGCACCGGAACCTCGCGCACGATGCCGGCATCGACCTTTTTCGGTTCGAGCACGCCGGTCTGCACATCGCGGGCGTAATCCAGGAACGCCTCGGTCATCTGCACTTCGACCCGGCCGCGATCCCGCTCCGACTGGGCCGCTCGCAGCGCCGCCAGAAGCGCGCCCGCGTCATAGCGCGACACCGGCAGCGCATGGTCGCCGGCGCGCGAAAGGGTCAGCAACAGCGCATTGCGCCGCGCCGCATCGTCGGCATCGGTCCAGATCGCGGAATAACCGGTTTCGCGGTAAAAGGCGGCGACCGCCTCGTCCGCTGCGGCGGCTTCGGCCACGGCCTGGACGAAACTCGAGTCGGTCGCGGCGACTTGGCCGGTCGCGGAGGCCGGACTGGCCAGTCCCGTCGCGGCGGTGGAAAGGCAGAGGGCCAGGAAAATTGAACGGGAAGAATGGTTTGAGACGAAGATAGGGGAAAAGACTGGGCTTACTGGCATCCGATCCTCGGGCGTAATGTTCCGCAAGCTTCGGGGAGCCTCCGGCAATTGTCCATGCCTTGGCGACACTTGCACAACAGCCCTGTCACTCAACTGCCACGCCGTCCCGGCAGCACCGTTTCGCGTGCGTGAGCAAATTTCAGCCCAATTAACCCAGCTTTGCAAATTTGATGTCAATCAATGCTTGGGTCATCAAAATCAGTATGGCATACAAGTGAAGCAATTGGGGACAAGTTGCGACAATCCGCCGTCAAGGCGGAGGCAGCACGAGCTACGGGACAGGCTTTTCAGATGACATCTTCGACTTCGGCCGGGATTACTCGGCGTGGGTTGCTTGGGGTCTTCGCGGCAACAACAGTGGCTGCGGCACCGACCTACTCCAACGCCTTCGGCCTGCTGCGTGGTGCGGGCGATGTCCGCCGGATCCGCATGTACTCTGGCCGCACCGGCGAAAGCATCGACACGATCTACTGGATCGAGGGTGAATACATCCCGCAGGTCATGAAGGAACTGAACCACTTCATGCGCGACTGGCGGACCGACACCCAGGTCAAGATGGATGGCCGCACGATCGACATTGCGGCCGCCTCGCACCGCCTGCTGGACGTCAACGAACCCTACATGCTGCTGTCGGGCTACCGCAGCCCGCAGACAAACGCGATGTTGCGCGAACATTCCCGCGGCGTTGCCCGCAACTCGCTGCACATGAAGGGCCAGGCGGCCGACCTGCGCCTTGCCTCGCGGTCGGTCGGGCAGATTTCCCGTGCGGCCCTGGCGTGCTCGGCGGGCGGCGTCGGCAAGTATCCCCGCTCGAACTTCGTTCACATGGACTGCGGCCCGATCCGCACCTGGGGCGGCTGATCCAGACGCCGACCCGCGATGAAAGGGCGCCCTTGGGGCGCCCTTCGTCATTTCAGGCCGGAGCGCATCACGCCTCGGTGTCCGGCTGGTCCCGGCGGCCCCGGAATCCCGTCGCAACCACGAATTTCTCGGAACTGTCCGACCGGCTTGCCGGCGGCTTGACGTTCGCAACCTTGGTGAAGTTCTGCTTCAGCATGGTCTGGAGCCCGATCTCGGCCCCGCCCGCCAGCACCTTGGCCACGAAGGTGCCGCCGTCTTCCAGAACGTCGAAGGCAAAGCCCGCCGCAGCCTCGCACAGCGCCACGATGCGCAGGTGGTCGGTCTGCTTGTGACCCGAGGCGGCAGCGGCCATGTCGCTCATCACCACATCGGCCCGACCGCCGAGCCAGCCCTTCACCTTCTCGTCGGCGTCGTCCGACAGGAAATCGAGCTGGTGGATTTCGGCACCGGCAATCGGTTCGACGGCCTGGAGATCGACCCCCAGCACCGTGCCGACAGGCTTGCCAGGCTTCTGGCCCAGAGCGTTGACCCGCTCGACCGCCACCTGGCACCAGCCACCTGGCGCGCAGCCAAGATCGACGACCCGTGCCCCCGGTTTCAGGAAGCCGAACTTGTCATCCAACTCGAGGATCTTGAAGGCCGCCCTGCCCCGGAACCCTTCGCGCTTGGCCCGCTGCACATAGGGATCGTTCAACTGCCGCTCGAGCCACAAGGTCGAGGACAGTTTGCGCCCCTTGGCGGTCTTGACCTTGACGCGCAGGTCGCGTTGTCCGCGGCCAGAGGTGTTCTTCTTTTCAGTCATTCGTAGGGTCCGTCCTCGAGCACGCCATCGGCGCTCATCTGGGCATAGAGAAGCCCCTCGCGCAGGCCGCGATCCGCCACCGACAGCCGGTCGGTCGGCCAGATCCGCATCATCGCCTGCAGGATCGCCGCCCCCGACATGATGAGCGCGTGGCGGTCGCGTCCGATCCTCGGATCGGTCCGCCGCCCTTCCGGGCCAAGCGTCAGGTAATCGCGGATCACCGTGTCGATCTGGTCCGAGGTCATGCGCAACCCGTCGACCTTGGCCCGGTCATAGCGGCGCAGGCCAAGGAACGAGGCGGCAACGGTCGTCACCGTGCCGCTGGTGCCGATGATCTGGAACCCCTCGCGCGGGTTGTCGGCATTATAGGGCGAGAACTTTGCCAGATGTTCCTCGAAGAACCAGCTCATCAGCGCGAAGCGGGCGGCATCGTCCTCGACATCGTGGAACTGGTCTCGCAGCGTCGCGACGCCAAGCGGCACCGAAATCCAGTCGACCACCCGCGCCGCGCCCTCGCCCTGCGGCTGGAACCCGGCATGAAGCCGCATGATCGAACGCGGCCGGTCCTCGGGCGCGACCCCGGACAGGTCGATCCATACCAGCTCGGTCGATCCGCCGCCGATATCGACCACGAGCAGCTGTTCGGTCCGCCGCGAGACGAGCGGCGCACAAGAGATCACCGCCAGCCGCGCCTCTTCCTCGGGCTGGATGATCTCGAGCTGCAGGCCGGTCTCGCGCCGGACCTGGCGGATGAAGTCCTTGGAATTGCGCGCGCGCCGACAGGCCTCGGTCGCGACAAGACGCATCCGCCGCACGCCGTGCTTTTCGATCTTCTTCTGACAGATGCGCAGCGCCTGAACCGTGCGGCTCATCGAGGCGCGACTAAGCCGCCCCGACGCCTCCAGCCCGACACCGAGCTGGACGGTCTTGGAAAAACTGTCGATCACCGTGAACTGACTGCCCTTAGGCTGGGCAATCAGCATACGGCAACTGTTCGTGCCAAGGTCGAGCGCCGCGTACAGGCGATCGTCCTCGGCCATGCGGGTGCCAGACGGTTCGCCCGGCGGCTCTGCGGCCCATTGGGCTGCGGCCGGCATCGGGATCGCGTCCGCACCCAAGGGACGCTCGGGCGTCATCTTCGCCCTCCAATCGTGGTTACCCCGAACCTAGTCCCGCATCGGGATCGGTGCAAGGCTTGATGCGGGGGGTCCGAGACGGCGCGGCAGGCCCGGAGTTCATGTCTTCCATGAACAAAATGATGATCCCCGCCGCTCGAATTTCCGTGTCGGCCGGGTTACATCACGGAAGCGTCCGGCAACGGGTCGCTCCACGCGGCGAGAATGTCGAAAACCGACAGCGCGTGTCGCGATACGCTCCGTAGAACAGCCTTCAGAACGGCAGGGGGAATCAGGACATGCCCGAGGTCACGATCGTCTACTGGCGCGACATTCCCGCTCAGGTGATCGTCGGTAAGGGCCGGCGCGGATCGAAGGTGCAGCTCAGCGAGCGCTTTGAACAGGCGATCGACCGCTGTGCGATGAAGATCGGCGCGAAGGACACTGACAGCTACCTGGCCGAATGGCGGAAAGCGACGCCCTACGAGGTCGACGGCGAACCCGATGAGGTTGCCAAGGCCGAGGCGGCACGGCTGGAAGCCGAATTCGACAAGCAGCGCCTGAAGGCGCTGATCGACAACGAAGGCCGGGCCTGAGCGCCCCTAGGAGACCGGACATGGCCCTGTTCAACTTCCGCCGCGAGGCCGCTGCCCCTTCTGGCACAAACCCCGAACTCGAGGCGCTGCTTGACGGCTTCTCGATCGAGGTGATGCCACGCACCGCCGAGAAAGTGGAAAGCTTCCGCGACATCCTGCCCACCGGGACCCGCGTCTACATCGCCCATATCGAAGGCACGCCGATCGAGGACATGGTTGCCACCGCCAAGCGCATCACGGGCGAAGGCTTTACCGTGATGCCGCACTTCCCGGCCCGGATCATCAAGAGCAAGGCCGAACTCGCCGACTGGATCGCCCGCTACGAGGGCGAGGCCGGGGTGAAGCAGGCGCTGCTCCTTGGCGGCGGCGTGACCACACCGGCGGGCGAGTTCGACAACTCGATGCAAATGATCGAGACGGGACTGTTCGACGGGTTCGAGCGTCTGCATGTCGCCGGTCACCCGGAAGGCAACAAGGACATCGATCCCGATGGCTCGGACCGCGCCGTGATGGACGCCCTGCGCTGGAAGCAGAAGTTCTCCGAGCGCACCGACGCCCAGATGGCAATCGCGACCCAGTTCTGCTTCGAGGCTGGTCCCGTCATCGCCTGGGCCAACCGCCTGACGGCCGAAGGCATCAAGCTGCCGATCCATATCGGCGTCGCCGGTCCGGCCAAGCTCCAGACCCTTATCAAGTTTGCCGTCGCCTGCGGCGTCGGCCCGTCGCTCCGCGTGCTGCAGAAGCGCGCGATGGATGTGACGAAGCTCCTGCTGCCCTATGAGCCGACCGAGTTCCTGACCGAACTGGCCGCGCACAAGGCCAAGACGCCCGGCTTCAACATCGAGCGCGTCCACTTCTTCCCCCTCGGTGGCATCAAGACCAATGCCACCTGGGTTACCGAAAACGGCGGCGCCTCGGGCGTTCCTGCCTCCCACGCTTAAAAGACAGGTTGAACAATGACCCGTACCGTCCTTGAATCCAAATCGAAAACCGTCATCATCGGTTTCGATGAACCCTTCTGCGTGATCGGCGAGCGCATCAACCCCACCGGGCGCAAGAAACTCGCGGCCGAACTGGAAGCCGGCGATTTCACCACTGTCGAGATCGACGCGCTCCAGCAGGTCGCCTGCGGCGCCACGGTCCTGGACGTGAACTCGGGCGCGGTCTTCACCAACAAGATGGCGCAGGATCCGCGCTATGCCGACAACAACTTCGTCGAGCCGCCGCTGATGAAGGAGCTGATCGCCCGCATCCAGGCGATCACCGACGTCCCGCTTTGCATCGACTCGTCCGTGCCGGCCGCGCTGGAAGCGGGCCTGGCTGCCTGCGAGGGCCGTCCGCTCCTGAACTCCGTCACCGGCGAGGAAGAGCGTCTGGAGCGCGTCCTGCCGCTGGTGAAGAAGTACAACGTGCCGGTCGTGGCGATCTCGAACGACGACACCGGCATCTCGCCCGATCCGGAAGTCCGCTTTGCCGTGGCCAAGAAGATCGTCGAGCGCGCCGCAGATTTCGGCATCCCGGCCCATGACATCGTCGTCGATCCGCTGGTGATGCCGATCGGCGCGATGGCGACCGCCGGCCAGCAGGTCTTTGCGCTGGTCCGCAAGCTGCGCGAGGAACTGGGCGTCAACACCACCTGTGGCGCGTCCAATATCTCCTTCGGCCTACCGCACCGCCACGGGATCAACGCCGCCTTCCTGCCAATGGCGATCGGCGCCGGCATGACCAGCGCCATCATGAACCCGGTCCGCCAGGTCGAGATGGAAGCGATCCGCGCCGCCAACTTCCTGATGAACCACGATGCCAATGGCGGCGAGTGGATCCGCTTCTCGAAGGTGATCGAGGCCGTCGAAGCCGGCGCCACCTTCGCAGAAGCTTCCGCCGCCGCTTCGCAGGCGACCTCCGGCCGCCGTGGCGGCCGCCGCGCCCGCGCCTGATAACGCACCCTTAACCATGACCCGGCGAAAGTCCGGGTCATGGACCCTATCCGCATCGCAGACCCAGATGGTTGGATCGAGGAGATCTTCTCGGCCAAGGCCGTCTCGAAGGGTGGCGTGATCCGCCGCGACATGACCTGGATCGACCGCGAAATTGGTCGTGACCGCTTTGTCTCCGAAGTCCGGGCCCGCGGATTTCACCTGGTCGAAACAGGAGGCCAGTGGATCGTGATCTGCAATCCGGGTTTCTTCCGTGTCATCTGCTGACACGAATTTTCTGGCGAAAATTCTGATTTTTCGCAGAAAAATCGTATCGGTGACTCAGGATGACGCTTCCGCGCTGCCTTGCGCCGCGAACAGGCATGGCGCATCCCCCGCCCGTTCCTAGATAGACTGACGGAAACGGAGGCCTTGCGATGTCCGACGATGCACTCGTGATCTTCACCCCCTCGGGCAAGCGCGGCCGCTTCGCGCTTGGAACGCCGGTCCTCACTGCGGCGCGGCAACTGGGCGTCGACCTCGATTCCGTCTGCGGCGGGCGCGGGATCTGCTCGAAATGCCAGATCACGCCGGGCTATGGCGAGTTTCCAAAGCACGGCGTGACCGTCCACGACGGCGCGCTGTCCGACTGGAACGCGGTCGAGGAGCGGTATGACCGCATCCGGGGCCTGCCGAAGGGCCGCCGCCTCGGCTGCCAGGCCAAGGTTATGGGCGACATCGTCATCGACGTGCCGCCGGAAAGCCAGGTCCACAAGCAGGTCATCCGCAAGTCGGCGACCGAGCGGGTCATCGCCATGGATCCGGCGACGCGGCTTCTCTATGTCGAGGTCGAGGAACCCGACATGCACGAGCCGACCGGCGATTTCGAACGGCTGGCCCGCGCGCTCGACGCGCAATGGCAGGTGAAGGATGTCGAGGCTGACCTCGCGCTGCTCCGCCGCCTGCAGCCTGCGCTCCGCAAGGGCGAATGGAAAGTCACGGTGGCGCTGCACCAAGGCCACCGAGACGCCCGCCCGCGCATCCTCGACATCTGGCCGGGCTTCCACGAGGGGCCGCTGCTGGGTCTTGCCATCGACCTCGGCTCCACCACCATCGCCGCTCATCTTTGCGATCTGTCGGACGGGCGCGTGCTGGCCTCGTCGGGGCTGATGAACCCGCAGATCCGTTTCGGCGAGGACCTGATGAGCCGGGTCAGCTACGCGATGATGAACCCAGGCGGCGATCAGGAGATGACGACGGCGGTCCGGCAGGCGCTGAACACCCTCATCACCGCAATCGCCGAAGAGGCCAAGGTCGAGCCGACCGCGATCTACGAGATCGTCTTCGTCTGCAACCCGGTGATGCATCACCTGCTTCTCGGCATCGACCCGGTCGAACTGGGCCAGGCGCCGTTTGCCTTGGCAACCTCCGGCAGCCTCGACCTCGACGCGCGCGACCTCGACCTGACCTCCGTGAACCGTGAGGCACGGGTCTATGTGCTCCCGTGCATCGCGGGCCATGTCGGTGCCGACTGCGCCGCTGTCGCCTTGTCGGAAGAGCCGAACAAGTCCAAGGACATGGTGCTGATCGTCGATGTCGGCACCAACGCGGAGCTGCTCCTCGGCAACGAGACGCGGGTGCTCGCCTGCTCCTCGCCGACCGGCCCGGCCTTCGAGGGCGCGCAGATCTCGTCGGGCCAGCGCGCAGCGCCGGGCGCGATCGAGCGGGTCGAGATTGATCCGGTCACCAAGGAGCCGCGCTTCCGCGTCATCGGCTCCGATCTCTGGTCTGACGATCCGGGCTTTGCCGAGGCGACGAAGACCACCGGCGTCACCGGCATCTGCGGCTCGGGCATCATCGAGGCAGTAGCCGAGATGCGGATGGCGGGGCTGGTTGATCCGGGCGGCCTGATCGGCAGCGCCGAGCAGACGGGGACGGAGCGCTCGATCCCCTATGGCCGGACGCACAGCTACCTCGTCTACGATGGCAGCGAGAACGGCGGGCCGAAGATCATGGTCACGCAGGGCGACATCCGTGCAATCCAGCTCGCCAAATCTGCGCTCTATGCCGGGGCGCGGCTCTTGATGGACGAGATGGGCGTCGACAAGGTCGACAAGGTCACGCTGGCTGGGGCCTTCGGCGCGCATATCAGCCCGAAACACGCGATGGTGCTGGGCATGATCCCCGACGTGCCGCTCGACCACGTCATCTCGGCTGGCAACGCCGCCGGCACCGGCGCGCGGATCGCGCTCTGCAACAAGGCGTCTCGGGCAGCAATCGAGGAGACGGTCCACCACATCCACAAGGTCGAGACCGCCATCGAGCCGCGCTTCCAGGAGCATTTCGTCAACGCCAACGCCATTCCCCATGCCGTCGATCCCTTCCCGGAACTCGGCAAGGTGGTGAGCCTGCCGGAGGTGAGCTTCAACACCGGAGGCGGGGGTGGCAGCGATGGCGGGCGGCGGCGGCGGCGCGGCTGAGACGGCCGATCACGGGCTCATAACAAGACGGTGATCCCTGGGCCGCCGGCAAAACCGGCGGCTCATTCCCTCCGTAACAGGTCATGCAAGGGCGATGGACGCCCCGGCAAACCTGAGAGAGGAGATCCACGATGACCTTCACGATCCGCAGCCTGACCGCCGCTGCCGCGCTTTGTCTGACGACCGGACTTGCCTTCGCGGCCAACCCGATGGTGGGCGGTGCGGCGATGGATGACAGCAAGACCATCGTCCAGAATGCCGCCAATTCGGCCGATCACACCACGCTCGTCGCCGCCGTCCAGGCGGCCGGTCTGGTCGACACGCTGAATGGCGCCGGACCCTTCACCGTCTTTGCCCCCACCAACGAGGCTTTCGCCAAGCTGCCGGCCGGAACTGTCGACACGCTGCTCAAGCCCGAGAACAAGGAGATGCTGACCAAGATCCTGACCTGCCACGTGGTGTCGGGTGACGTGATGTCGGACGCGCTGGCAGCGGCAATCCAGAAGGATGGTGGTGCCTACAAGTTCAAGACGGTCGGCGGCTGCGAATTCACCGCCGAGGTGCGTGATGGCAAGGTCGGGATCGAGGATGGCAAGGGCAACTTCGCGGCGGTGACGATTGCCGACGTGAAGCAGTCGAACGGTGTGATCCATGTGATCGACACCGTCCTGCTGCCCGCCAACTGAACGTCCTGATTGCAAAGGAAAACGGGGCGCATCTGACCGAGGCGCCCCGTCGTGTTTCTCCCTGCCGGACCGGGCCGGTCTTGGTTACGCGGCGGCCTTGAGCCAGCCGTCGTTCTTCAGCCCCGCATAGCATTCGTCCAGCGATTTCCACGCGCGTTCGATCAGCACGTCGATTTCCGAAGGTTCGATGACCAGCGGCGGGGAGATGATCATGCGGTCACCGACGTGGCGCATGATGAGATCGTTGGCAAAGCAGCGCTCGCGGCAGCGGTAGCCGACCTTGCCTTCGTCGGTGGCGAACTTGGCGCGGGTGGCCTTGTTCGGGGTCAGCGCGATCGAGCCCATCAGGCCGACGAGCTTGGCCTCGCCGACCAGCGGGTGGTCGGTAAGGCCGGCCCATTTCTCGGCCAGGTAGGGATGCGCCACGTCGCGGACGTGATCGACGATCTTCTCTTCCTGCATGATGCGCAGGTTTTCCAGCGCCACGGCTGCCGCAACGGGGTGACCCGAATAGGTGTAGCCGTGGTTGAAATCGCCGGCGCCGCCGACGGTCGCCGCCACCTCGTCACAGACGATCGAGCCGCCGATCGGCTGGTAGCCCGACGACAGGCCCTTGGCGATGGTCATGATGTGCGGGCGGATGTTGAAGGTTTCCGACCCGAACCAGTTGCCGGTGCGGCCAAAGCCGGTGATGACCTCGTCGGCGATCAGCAGGATGCCGTACTTGTCGACGATGCGCTGGATTTCCGGCCAGTAGGTCGACGGCGGAACGATCACGCCACCGGCGCCCTGGATCGGCTCACCGATAAAGGCCGCGACGTTCTCGACGCCAAGCTCGAGGATCTTCTCTTCCAGCTGGCGCGCACGGGCCAGGCCGAATTCCTCGGGCGACATGTCGCCGCCCTGCGCCCACCAGTTCGGCTCGTCGATATGGGCGATGCCGTCGATCTTGCCGCCATGGGCATGGATCGACTTCATCCCGCCAAGCGAGCCGCCGCCCATGGTCGAGCCGTGATAGCCGTTCCAGCGCGCGATGATCGTGCGCTTCTCGGGCTGGCCCTTGACCTGCCAGTAGCGGCGGACGAGGCGGATGTTGGTGTCATTGGCTTCCGAGCCCGAGCCCGCGAAGAAGACATGGTTCAGGTCGCCCGGCGCGAGTTCGGCCAGCTTCGCAGCCAGCGCGATGGCCGGCACATGGGTGGTCTGGAAGAAGGTGTTGTAATAGCTCAGTTCTTCCATCTGGCGGGCAGCGGCCTCGGCCAGTTCCTTGCGGCCATAGCCGATGTTCACGCACCACAGGCCCGCCATGGCGTCGAGGATCTTGTGGCCTTCGCTGTCCTTCAGCCACACGCCCTTGGCGGAGGTGATGACGCGCGCCCCCTTCTGGGCCAGTTCCGCGTTCGCGGTGAAGGGATGCATGTGGTGGGCCGCGTCCAGACGCTGCAGTTCGGCCGTCGGCAGGTGGTTGGTGATCTTGTTCATGGCATCCTCGGACTTGGTCCGGGCGCAGACAGGCCCCTCTGGCCCCCTGCCCCGGTTCGGCACCGGAATCGGCACCTCTCATGCTGCGACAATATGATCAAAATCGGAGAGGATGCAAGATTTGATCAAATTATTGGAAGATCAAACTTCGCCTGCCCTGAGGGCCGCGCGAACCTGGTCGATGCCCTGAACGATGTCCTGTTCGATGGCCCGCGAAAGTGCGTCGAAATCCCCGGCGCGAAGGGCCGCCAGCGCCTCTTCGTGCTGGTCCGGCAGGTTCTGGGCGCCGATCCGGGCGCAGACCACGCGCAGGGCCGGGCCGAAGCGCAGCCAGAGCGACCGGGCAATGTCGTTCAGCACATTGGCATCGGCCGCATCGTAGAGCGTGAAGTGGAAGCGGGTGTTGCCCTCGAGGTATTCGTGCACGTCGCCATGGGCGATCGCATCGTTGATCCCGCGGTCAATGAGGTCGAGCCCTTCGATCTGCTCGGAGCTCAGGCGCGGGCCGGCAAGTTCCGCAAGCTTCGGTTCGATGGTCAGGCGGGCGAAGGCGATCTGGTCGAGCAGGCCTTCGGTCATTTGCGGAACGACGACGCGGCGATTGCCCTGCAGCAGCAGCGCGCCCTCGGCAGTCAGGCGGCGGATCGCCTCGCGCACCGGGGTCATGCCGGCGTCGAGGTCGCGGATCAGGCCCTGGATGGTGACCGGCTGGCCCGGCTCCAGAACGCCGAACAGCACCATGTCGCGCAGGCGGCCATAAGTGACCTCATGCGTCGGGATGTTGCGGTCTTCGGCGTTCATGCGCGGCTCCTCGGCCCCCATCGGGAATTTGATCAATTAGGCCAAGGCCGGGCCGGGATCAACCGGCTTTGGCCCGAAGCGCGTCGGTCAGTAGCCGTTTGACAACATCCCCCGGCACGTCATCGGCAACGAAGGCCTGTCCGATCCCGCGGGCGAGGATGAAGCGCAGCCGTCCGTCGATCACCTTCTTGTCCTGCGCCATGAGCGCAAGCAGCGCCTCGGCATCCGGCAGGTCGCCGGGAATGTCGGCGAGGTCGGTCTTCATGCCCATGGCCTTCAGGTGGGCACGGACCCGGCTTGGCGCCTCCTGCGAACACAGTCCCAGACGCTGGCTGAGTTCGAAGGCCAGCGCGCAGCCGATCGCCACCCCTTCGCCATGCAGAAGCCGGTCCGAATAACCGGTCGCGGATTCCAGTGCGTGGCAGAAGGTGTGGCCAAGGTTCAGAAGCGCCCGTTCGCCCTCTTCCGTCTCGTCGCGCTCGACGATCCCGGCCTTCATCTCGACCGAGCGCAGGACGGCGCGCTGGCGGAGCGCGGCATTGCCCGCCAGATTCGGCCCCTCGACCTCCAGCCATTCGAAAAACAGCGGATCGCCGAGCAGGCCGTACTTCACCACCTCGCCATAGCCGGCGAGGAAATCGCGGGTCGGCAGCGTCTCGAGCACGTTGATGTCAGCCAGAACGAGGCTCGGCTGGTGGAAGGCGCCGACAAGGTTCTTGCCCTGCGCCGTGTTGATCCCGGTCTTGCCGCCAACCGAGCTGTCCACCTGCGCCAGAAGCGAGGTCGGAACCTGCACGAACCGGACCCCGCGCCGCAGGATCGCCGAGGCAAAGCCGATCAGGTCGCCGATCACGCCGCCGCCAAGCGCCACGACGACATCGCGCCGCTCGACCTTATGCTCCAGCAGCCACTCCGTCGCCCGGGCCAGATGGGCCCAGTCCTTGGTCCCCTCGCCCGCCGGCAGCACAAGAGCAGACGAAGCGATGCCTTCGGCCTCAAGCGCTGCCTGAAGCCGCGCCAGATGCAGGGGGGCCACGCGGTTCTCGGTCACGATCGCCACGCGCTTGCGCTTCAGGAGAGGCGCGATTTCGGTCCCGGCCCGGTCGATCAGCCCTTCGCCGATGCGCACCTGATAGGACCGCGCCCCAAGCGCGACCGGAACGGTCTGGATCGTCATGTCACTTTCCTTCCTTCGGGCCTTCCCACAGGTCGGGCCGCGCCTTGAGCGCCGCCAGCACCCGCCCCGCCATTTCATCCACCGAATAGGAGGGGCTGCTTTCCACTGTCACATCGGCCAGCGAATAGACCGGCACCCGAGCCTCGTAGATCGTGCGGAGCGTTTCGCGCGGGTTCGGTGTCCGCAGAAGCGGCCGCGTCGACTTGTGCCTGACCCGCTGCCACAGCAGGTCGAGATCCGCCTTCAGCCAGACCGAGACGCCCTGGTCGGCGATCAGGGCGCGGTTGGTCTCTGCCAGAAACGCCCCGCCACCGGTCGACAGGATGCAGGGGGAACCGCGCAGCAGCCTGGCCAGCACCTCGGTTTCGCGCGCCCGAAAGAACGGCTCACCGTCGCGCTCGAAGATCTCGGCGATCGAGCGATGCGCCGCGCGCACGATTTCCTCGTCCGAATCGAGAAAGGGCACCCCGAGCATCCGGGCCAAAGCCGTGCCAACGGCCGTCTTGCCCGCCCCCATCATGCCCACCATCACGACGGTTTTCTTCAGCCGTCCACCCAATTTCGGCAGCGTCCCGCGCAAGTTCAACTTTCCGCCTTGAATGGCGTGAAGTCGCAGAGAATGCCATATATATTCGCACCGCTCGACATCGAGACCCGGAACGGGCATGGGAGCGGCAGGCGATGCGGCGCGCATCGCCGGTGCAGAAGAAACAGAATAAGGCTGGGCAGGCATGGCACGCATCTTCATCGCAGTTCTGGTGCTGGCGATTCTGGCGGTGGCGGCGTTGGCGGTCTTTGCCTATTTCGGCGACCTGACGCCGCAGCAGGCGCCGGTCAGCATGCCGGTGACGCTGGATGTCCACTGAGACGGGCCGCGCCGCCCTTCTGATCCTGGCGCTTCTGGCGCAACCCGCCCGGGCCGAGGCGCCGCTTTCCGCCATCGACTGGCTGTCGAACTCGATCAAGGAGCCGGTCGCCAGCGCCCCGGCCAAGCCCGAAGAACCGGCGGTCACGTCTGGCGCTGCGGTCGAGCCAAATATTTCGGTCAGCGTGATCGGGGCGCCGTCGCCCGACGCGGCTGGCCTTCTGCCGCCCGCCGTGACCGGACTTCCGCCCAGCCTTTGGGGCCTCGGCCGCACCGACGAGATCGTGGCCCTGATCCGCCAGCCGCGGCCCGGAACGCTGCCTGCCCTGCAATCGCTGCTGACCGCGGTGCTGCTGGCCGAATCCGAACCGCCCGCCGATGCGGCCGGGTCGGGCAAGCTCCTCCTCGCCCGGATCGACGCGCTGCTCGACATGGGGGCGCTGGACCAGGTGGCGGCCCTGATCGACGTGGCCGACAGCAACGACGCCGAGCTTTTCCGCCGCGAATTCGACGTGGCGCTGCTGACCGGGGACGAGGATGCAGCCTGCAAGAAGATGCAGGGATCACCGACGCTCGCCCCGACCTTTCCCGCGCGCATCTTCTGCCTGGCGCGCTCGGGCGACTGGAACGCGGCGGCACTGACCCTGCGGACCGCCGAGGCGCTCGGCTATGTCACCGCCGACGAAGAAGAGTTGCTGGCCCGCTTCCTCGACCCCGATCTCGCCGATGGCGCGCCTGATCTGCCGATCCCCGACCGCCCGTCGCCCCTGGTCTGGCGCATGTACGAGGCGGTCGGCCAGCCCCTGCCGACAACCCAGCTGCCCGTCGCCTTCGCCCATGCCGAGCTGCGGGAAACCGCGGGATGGAAAGCGCAGCTCGACGCCGCCGAACGGCTGGCCCGGGTCGGTGCAGTGCCGCCGAACCAGCTTCTGGGGCTCTACACCCTGCGCCAGCCCGCGGCTTCGGGGGGTGTCTGGGACCGTGCCGCAGGGGTTCAGAAGCTCGAAAAGGCGATCGGCGCGCAGGAAACAACCGAGGTGGGCGAGATGCTGCCCGGCGTCTGGGACCTGATGGTGACGAGCGAGCTCGAGGTGCCCTTCGCCACGATCTTTGCCGCCCCGCTCGCGGCCCTGCCACTCAAGGGCTATGCCGCGAGCCTTGCCTTCCGCATCGAGCTTCTGTCGCCGGACTACCGGAAGCTGACGGCAGGTTACAAACCGGTCGATGTGACCGAGGGCTTCCTGCTCGGCCTTGCGCGCGGCAGCCTGGTTGGCACGACCGCGCCCGACAGCCTGGCGCGCGCCATCGAACCGGCCTTTACCAAACCCGCGCTTTCGCCACGATCGAAGGCGCTTCTTGCCGACAACCGGGTGGGCGAAGCGATCCTGAACGCCATCGACGAGATCGCGCAGGGGCTAAGCACCGACCTCAAGGGCGTCACGACCGGGTTGTCGCTCCTGCGCAAGGTCGGGCTCGAGGATGTCGCCCGGCAGACGTCGCTGGAGCTGATGCTTCTGGAACGTCGGGGCTAGGGCCGCATGGACCGCTGGATCTCGGCCTTTCTCGAGGCGCAGGCGGCGGAACGCGACGCGGCGCGCAACACCCGCCTGGCCTATGGTCGCGACCTGAAGGATTTCGCCGACTGGCTTGAGCGGCGAGGCAGCGACTTTGCCCGCGCCGCCCGGGCCGAGGTCGAGGATTACCTTGTCTTCTGCGATGCGCAGGGCCTGTCCAAGGCCACCCGCGCCCGCCGCCTGTCGGCCATCCGCCAGATGTACCGCTTTGCCCATGAGGAAGGCTTCCGCGCCGACAATCCCGCCCTGCCGATCAAGGGACCGGGCCGGATGCAGCGCCTGCCGAAGACGCTCAGCCAGGCCGAAGTCGACGCGCTCCTGTCCGCTGCCGCCGCGACCGGGCGGGATGAAGGGGAAAAACTGCGCAACCGCTGCCTGATGGAGCTGATCTACGCGACCGGCTTGCGGGTTTCGGAACTGGTCGAACTGCCGATCGCGGCAGTCCGGGGCGATCCCCGGATGATCTTGGTCAAGGGCAAGGGTGGCAAGGAGCGCATGGTGCCGCTGTCGACCCCGGCCCGCGCGGCGCTGTCGGCCTGGCTCACGATCCGCGACCGTGACGAGGATCTGGCGCGCACGAAGGGCATCCCGCCCTCGCGCTTCGTCTTCCCGGCGGGCGGCAAGGACGGGCACCTGACCCGCCAGGCCTTCCATTCGCTGGTGAAGACGCTGGCGCTGAACGCCCGGATCGACCCGGAACGGGTGACGCCCCACACCCTGCGCCATGCCTTCGCGACCCATCTTCTGGAAGGCGGCGCCGACCTTCGGGTGATCCAGACGCTGCTTGGCCATGCCGACCTCGCCACGACCGAGATCTATACCCATGTGCTGGACGAACGGCTGAAATCGCTGGTCCTGACCCACCACCCGCTGGCACGCGACGACTGACTGCGCCTTGCGGCGGGCGGCCCTGCGCCGCATAAGCGAAGCAGGCTGCAAGGGTTGCCCCATGGATATCTCCGGTCTCGATACCTCGTTCTGGCTGACGGTCGGTGCGGTCGTCCTGCTCCTGCTCCTGTCGGCCTTCTTCTCCGGGTCCGAGACGGCATTGACCGCCGCCTCGCGCGGCAAGCTCAGGGCGCAGGCGGACAAGGGATCGACGGGTGCGGCGGCGGCGCTGAAGGTCACGGATGACAACGAGCGGATGATCGGTGCGCTGCTTCTGGGCAACAACATCGCCAACATCACCTCGGCCTCGCTCGCCACCGCCGCGCTGACGCAGGTCTTTGGCGCGAGTGGCGTGGCCGTTGCGACATTCGGGATCACGATCCTCGTCCTCGTCTTCGGCGAGGTCCTGCCCAAGACCTATGCCATCACCAATGCCGAGGCGGCATCCGCCCGCGTCGCCCCGGTGATCCTGTGGGTGATCCGCCTGTTTTCACCCATCGTCTCGGTGGTCCGGGCCATTGTCCGGGGCATCCTGCGGCTGTTCGGGGTCCGCACCGATCCCGATGGCCACATGCTGGCCCTGCGCGAGGAAATCGTCGGCGCGATCGCCCTCGGCCATTCCGGTGGCGCGGTGGAGAAGGAACATCGCGACCGCCTGATGGGGGCGCTCGACCTGACCGACCGCACGGTGGACGAGATCATGCGCCACCGGAGCCAGATCGAGATGATCGACGCCGATGCCACCCCCGATGCGATCCTGACCCAGTGCCTCGCCTCGCGCCACACGCGGTTGCCGGTCTATCGCGAAAGCCCCGAGAACATCCTGGGCGTCGTCCATGCCAAGGACCTCTTGCGCGAGGTCGACCGGCTGGTGCGCGGACCCGAGGCAGAACCGGCGGCGCTGGCCAGCCTCGACATCCTCAAGGTGGCGATGAAGCCCTACTTCATCCCGGACACGACGACGCTTGACGAACAAATGCGCGAATTCCTCAAGCGGCGTACGCATTTCGCGCTGGTGGTCGACGAATACGGCGCGCTCGAGGGGCTCATCACGCTCGAGGACATCCTCGAAGAGATCGTGGGCGACATCGCCGACGAGTTCGACATCGCGCCGACGACGGTGCTGAAACGCGCGGCGGATGGCGACTATCTGGTCGAGGGGTCGATGACGATCCGCGACCTGAACCGGACGATGGACTGGTCGCTTCCAGATGACGAGGCAAATACCGTTGCCGGCCTTGTGATCCACGAAGCGCAGATGATCCCGAACGAAGGCCAAGCCTTCAGCTTTCACGGATTCCGCTTCCAGGTGGCGGGGCGGCAGGACAACCGCATCACCAAGCTCAAGGTGCGGCCGCTCTGAGTGGCAGATGTGGAAGCGGGGGGCTTTGCGCCCCCCGCCCCCCCCGCAGGGTATTTTGTCCAAGAAGAAGCAGCCGTCGCCTCAGGACTGCGCGCGTCTCCAGTCCTCCAGCGCGGCATTTTCGTCGAAGTTGGCCGTTGGGGCGGCAGCCGTCTTCACCGCCTTTGCGACCGCCGCCGGACGGGTGCGAAAGTAATGTGCCTCGCGCGCCCCGAAGTAGAAGCTGACGACAGCGCCCAGAAGCCACCAGAGCGGCTCTGGCACCAATGCCAGGCCTGTCATGCGCTCGCCGAAGCTCATGGGTGCAACCATCGCATAGGCAAACAGCGCGAGCGTGCCGAAGGCCAGAAGCGGGCGCGGCAGGCGGTTCAGCCCGTTGACGATCCGGTCGAAGCGGCCTTCGCCGGCCGACTGGAATTCGGACGAGAATTGCGTCAGCGCCGCTTCCTGCGCCTCGGCCGAGATCTCCATCTGCCGGGTCGCGTTCGGGGTGAAGACCTCGGCCACGGTCTTGACGGTGGAACCCATCGCTTCGACCGCGCCGGAATTGCCCAGGATCGTGCCGATCAGCCCCATGCCGCCACCCTCGCCCTATGCTGCGCCTCGGTCAGGCGATACTTCGCTGCCATGAAGCTTTCGGCGCGGGTGATCCAGCCGCCCTTGCCGCCATCCTTGCGCCGCGCGAACTTACGGCTGGCCGGACGGGCATCGGCGAGCGCGTAATAGTAATTGCGCCTTGCGATGGCATAGGCATCGGCGATGTAGCCGGGCGCGGCGTCCCAGGCGAGTTGCGCCGCGCGGATCGTGACCGGTCCGACCACGCCATCCTCGACGCAGGGAAAGCCCATCTGGGTGAGCAGGCGCTGCAGCACCTTCACAGCGTTTGATCCGGCATTCACATACATGTCGAACAGGTCGCCATGCAGCGCCTCGGGCAGCGCGCCCAGGTTGGGGGCCTCGAAGTAATGCTGGATGAAGATCTGGATGGCCTGCGCGCGCGTCAGTCGCCGCAAATCGTCCTCAGCCACCTCTCCGTCGCCGGTCAGGTCCATGCCCAGTCGCCGCAGCGTGGCGAGCGTCACGCCCAGATTGGTCGCGCCCCCCAGATCGTCGGGATCGTTCACGAAGCCGCCCTCGCGGGCGACAATCTCTTCGGCCAGTTCCTGAACCGTTGCCATGGTCTCTCCTGCCACACGCTCCCCCGTGAGCCGTCCGCCAAGGTATATTCGCGAGGCTTCATTAATGCCGATTCAGCACAGAGTGCGCTCCTTTGGTCGGTGCGCCGCCAATCGCCTGCTCATATTGGTGGAGCGCGCGCTCCTTAAGCAATTGCGGCATAATTTGACTTTTTGCTTCGATTGCGGGGTAGTTCGCCGTGACTTCAAGCAATGTTGGAAGAACGACTTGCGGTCGTGTTTGTCATCTTGGTCAACCGCTGACCATTGCTCCTCCGTCAAATTGTTCCTCTTTGACACAAATCAACGACACAGCAGCAATTTTTGTCTCAACTTTCCTCCGAATTTGACTGTTTCGATGCCTACTGAGTAAGTCGTGTTTCTCAAATGCCGATATTTGGGGGGAGGAACCATCATGTTTAGCAAGGGTTTATCAGTGTTGGCATTGGTCTTGTTTGCATCGCCGACGTCGGCAGCAACGATGTTTGCGGTATACAAAGGGACCGTTTCGTCCGGACTAGACAGCACGGGCGTTTTTGGCACAGCGGGTCGAAATCTCGCAGGGGCTCATTTCGTGATGACCTACGCATATGATACAGCCCTTGGAAACCGGGAGACCGGATTTCATAGCGATTGGATGGGCAGTTGGTACTACGACAAACTGAAAGGCGGCACATCATATGGGATTGCTTCACCGATCATTTCCGCGTTCCTGACCATTGAAGGGAGTTCGTCGGGCTTCGAATTTGGCGGCCTGACGCAAGGTGTCGTTGAGGTTCAATCCGACGACATGAGCTATACAAACTACCATCACAGGGCACAGAGCACCGGCTACGGAAGCGACAGCGCCAACGGCGATTACGTCTATGGCTATACAGTAGACAATTGGCTTTCCGCTCCGACGGGCAGTTCGGGCAATCTGGAAGATGCAAGCGATCTGACAACAGGCCCTTTCGATTTCCCAGGAAGTTTCAAGATCTACAGATACAGCTATGCAAGCGGTAGCTATTTCGATCTCGCAGAAGGTTCTTTAGCTGAAGACACCTTGTCGGTTAGCCCGCGTATCGGACCCGCAGCTGTTCCCTTGCCCTCGTCAGCAAGCTTCTTTCTGGGTAGTATTCTACTAACCAGCTTCCTTGGACGAAGAAAAAAGGTCTACCGCATCTAGGACCCGCTCGGCGCGGTCTTGGGATCGACATAGACGCCCTGCTCCTTAAGCGCGTCCACGACTTCCTTGGGCATGTAGCTTTCGTCATGCTTGGCGAGGATCTCGGTGGCGACGAAGGTGTCGCCCTGCATCGAGCCGGTGCCGACCATGCCCTGACCTTCCTTGAACAGGTCCGGCAGCACCCCGGTATAGGCGACCGGCACGCTCTTGTTGGTGTCGGTCACGCGGAAGGTCACCGTCTCGCCCTGCCCGCGCACCAGTGTGCCCTGTTCGACCAGGCCACCGATACGGAAGACCTCGGACGGACCCGGCGGGGTTTCGACCACCTGCGTGGGCGTCCGGAAGTAATTGATGCCATCGCGCATCGCATAGCCGATGAGGCCGGTCGCCACGATCAGCGCCACGAAGGCGAGCAGGATGATCTGGACGCGGCGCTTCTTCTTCAGACCCCTCATGATCTCCTCACGGGAAGACGGGAGCGAAGAGCAGCCCCGCCGTCTCTTCGATGCCCAGCATCAGGTTCGCGTTCTGGATGGCCTGGCCCGACGATCCCTTGCAGAGGTTGTCGAGCACGGCCACCACCACGGCGCGGCCGGCCATTCGGTCGCCGGTCACACCGATATGGACGTAGTTGGATCCGCGGATGTCCCGCGTCGACGGGAGTGCGCCAAAAGGCAGCACCTTCAGGAACGGCTCGCTTTCATAGGCGGTCGCCAGCGTGGCATGGATGGTGGACGGATCGCCGTCCACATAAACGGTGACGAGGATGCCGCGGTTCATCGGCAGGAGGTGCGGCGTGAACTGGACCTGCACCGGGCGGCCGGCGATCTTCGAGAATTCCTGGTCGAATTCGCCCAGATGCCGATGCTTGCCCCCGGCCGAATAGGCATGCGTGCCCTCCGACAGTTCGGCATGAAGCAGGTTTTCCTTCAGGCTGCGGCCCGCGCCGCTGACCCCGGCCTTGAGATCGATGATGATCCGGTCAAGGTCGATCACGCCCTTCTCGATCAGCGGGCGCAGCGCGTATTGCCCGGTCGCGGCGTTGCAGCCGGTGCCGGCAACCAGGCGGGCCGCCTTGATCTCGGGCCGGTAGAACTCGGTCAGGCCATAGACCGCTTCGGTTTGCAGGTCGGGCGCAGAATGGGGCTTGCCGTACCATTTCTCGTAGGCGTCGAGATCGCGCAGCCGGAAGTCGGCGGAAAGATCCACCACCTTCAGGTCCCGCGGCAACTGGGCGATCACCGCCTGAGACGTCGCATGAGGAAGGGCGCAGAAGGCAAGGTCGATATTGGAGAAATCGACATCCTCGATCTTCGTCAGGTCGGGCAGCTCAAGATGGCGCAGGAACGGGAAGACCTCGGCCATGGCCATGCCCGCCTTTCGGTCGCCGGTCAGCGCCGCGATACGCATCGAGGTATGCGTCGCGATCAGGCGGACAAGCTCCGCCCCTGTGTAGCCGGAAGCTCCGAGAATGGCGATGTTCTGGGTCATGGGTGGTCCCCCTTGAATGAGACGCGGGAGTGATGGGCGAAAGCCCCCCGAATGGCAAGGGAAAAGCGAAAAGAGAAAGGCCGGCGCCTTGCAAGGAAGACACCGGCCAAACGGTTGATTTTACGGGATCTGTACCGCGATCAGGCGACCTTTCGCCGCCGGGCGGCACCCAGGGCGCCGAGCGCGCCGAGGCCTGCGAGCAGAAGCGGCGCGGCGGCGGGAAGCGGTACGGCAGCGGGGACAGGTTCGCTCGGCGTGACAACCGGATCGGTCGGCGTCACGCTGGTCGCGGCATTGCCCGGCGCAAAGATCGAGTATTTCAGCGTGCCATAGGTGTTCAGCAGCGCAAGATAGAGCGAACCAGCAAAATCGTCGCCAAGGTTGATCGTCCAGCTGAAATCGTTGTTGCGGTTCCAGTGCTGGATGCCAACCGAAGCAAGCCAGTTGCCTTCCCAGGCGCTGTACAGGAATTGCGACGTCTTCCAAAGCACCGTGCCGCCGGCCGAAAAGGACCAGTCTGTGTCGCCGATCGGAGCAAGCGGCGCGAAGGTCAGGGTAATGGTCTGGGCGCCGGCTTTCAGCCCGGTGAAGGCCAGAAGGTCGTAATCATTGCCGCCCGACCACACGCCGTCGACCTGGGTCGCGCCATTGGCGATCACCGTCGGAGTCGAATAGTTGCCGGAGAAGTCGCCAAGATCGCCCTCGGTCACGGTCGCGGCCATTGCAGGACCGGCCAAGAGGGCGGCAAAGGCCGCCGCGAAAAGGCTGCGGTTGAAGTCGAACATTTCAATCACCTGAATTCAGTACTACGCCCCGGTTCACCGGTACGAGCGCGAAATGGCCGTGCGGTGCGACGAGAACAAGGCAGAAGACTGGAAACAATGGGGATTCTCGCCGTGACGTTGCGTCACGCCATGATGAAGTCGTGAAGCCGGCTCCATCGCTTCAAGAGTGGGCGACTAGGCGGCCTCGAAGGTGATCCTGTGGCGCAGGAACTGGGTCGCCTTGTCCGAGACCTTCTTCGGATCGCCGGTTGTCAGGAACTTCGACGTCTTTCCCGGGCCGCGGAATTCGGGCCGGCGGGCAAGGTAGTCGGCCAGGCTTTCGGCGACGAGATTGGCCTGCGAATAGACCTTCACGCCCGACCCGAGCGCCTCGGCAAAGGTCTTTTCCATCAGGGGATAATGAGTGCAGCCAAGGATCGCCGCTTCGGGATGCGGCATCCGCCGCTTCAGCGCCTCGACATGGGACCGCACCAGCGCCTCGGCAAGCATCTCGTCCCCCGCCTCGATCGCGTCGACCACGCCGCCGCAGGGCTGCGCTTCGACATCGACGCCGATGGCGCGGAACGCAAGCTCGCGCTGGAAAGCACGCGAGGACACGGTCGCGGGCGTCGCGAAGAGCGCCACATGCTTGACCGCCACCTCGCGGGGCGGCGAGTTGTCGCCCCATTGCCGTTCGGTCAGCGCTTCGATCAGCGGGACGAAAACTCCGAGCACCCGCTTGTCCTTCGGCACCCAGGTCTCCTGCATTCGCTTCAGCGCGGCGGCCGAGGCGGTGTTGCATGCCAGGATCACCAGATCGCAGCCCTCGGCCCAAAGGCGTTCAACCCCGGCACAGGTCAGGTTGAAGATATCGTCGGCATCGCGCACGCCATAAGGCGCGTGGGCGTTGTCGCCGTAATAGACGAAGGGCACATCGGGCAGCCGCTTGGCGACCGCTTCGTAGACCGTCAGCCCACCCAGACCGGAATCGAAGATGCCAACCGCCATGTCCTGCCTCTCGCCTCCGGGGTCAGCGAAATCTACTGCGCCCGGTATTTCTGCTCGAACTCGTAGCCGTAGTCATAGGACTTGAGCGGTTCGGGCGAAAGGGCATAGGTGGCGCGGCGAAGGTGATCCATCAGCGCCTTGGGATCGGCCTTGAGTGGTTGCAACTCGGCGGCCGCAATGGGCTGGCCGATGACGACCCGCACCGGCTCGTCGATCCGCGCGCGGAACTCCTTGATGAGCAGGCCGAGCCGCAGGTTGGAATGGATGTGGCTGGCCAGCTGGAAGAGGCGGCTGTTGTGGCCTGCGAAGTAGACCGGAACGACGGTTGCGTCGGACTTGGCGATCATCTTGGCGGTAAAGTTGCGCCAGCCGGGGTCCATCGGCCGCGAGAACGGTCGTGCCGAGGTCGAAACAGTGCCCCCGGGAAACACCCCGATCGCGCCGCCCTGCGACAGATATCGCAGCGACTCCGCCCGTGTCTCGAGGTTCAGTTTCACCGCCTCCTTCGTCTCGTCGAAGGAGATGGGCAGGATCACCCGGTTCAGCTCTTCCGCCCGGCGAAAGACAGAGTTGGCAAGGATGCGAAAATCGCCCCGGACCCGGTCCAGGAGATGTCCCATCATCAGCCCGTCAAGGATGCCGTAGGGGTGGTTCGCGATCAGGATCAGCGGGCCGTTAGCCGGAATCTGGGCGAGAGAGCCGCCCACGACGTCGAGCGACAAGCCATAGCGATCCGAGATCACTTCCCAGAAGCTGCGGCCGGCGGCGACCTCGCGCTCGTATCCGTTGGCCCGGCGGATCAGCGATAGGCGACCCGTGGCATTTTCAAGAACGCGGATCAGCGCGCGGCCGGGGCCTGAGCGGGCCGAATAGGCATAGGTGATGTCCCGCGTTACCTGCCGTCTGTTCATGCCGTGACTGGCTCCCCCAAGGCGTCAGCGCTGTCCTAAATCCAGAATGAAGTTTGCGCTACAGAAGATGACAGGTCGGTGACGAATTGTGTCGGATCGCCGGCCGCCCGAGGCCTCCGGCGCGGCAAATTCGCAACGATGCCGCGCCGCAGCACGACCGCGAGCCATGACATGGTTGCAAGGCTGGCATGACGATCTTAGATGATGCAGCGTTCAATCGCGGGATTTTCGTCATGGATTGGGATAAACTCAGGATCTTTCACGCCGTCGCCGATGCCGGCAGCCTGACCCATGCCGGCGAAAGCCTGCATCTGTCGCAATCGGCTGTCTCGCGGCAGATCCGCGCGCTTGAAGAAAGCCTGAACACCACCCTGTTCCATCGCCACGCCCGCGGTCTGATCCTGACCGAGCAGGGCGAACTTCTGTTCGACGCGACCCAGGCGATGGTCAAGCGGCTGGACGCGGCGGCCGCGCGCATCCGTGATGCCGAGGACGAGGTGCTGGGCGAGTTGCGGGTCACCACGACGACCGGCTTCGGCACGCTCTGGCTCGCGCCGCGTCTGGGTGCGCTTTATGAAAAATACCCGTCGCTGAAGATCGACCTGATGCTGGAAGAGCGGGTGCTCGACCTTCCGATGCGGGAAGCCGATGTCGCCATCCGGATGAAGGAACCCAGCCAGGCCGACCTGATCCGCAAACGGCTGATGAATATCCGCATGCAGCTTTACGCCAGCCCCGCCTATCTGGACAAGCACGGCACCCCGACCCGGCCCGAGGACCTGTCGCAGCACCGGCTCATCAGCCAGCATGCCTCGACCCCGCAGGTGGCGGCGGGCGCGCATCTTGTGCAGCAGCTGATGGCCTTCGACATTCCGTCGACGCTGACGGTGAACAACTATTACGGCGTGCTGCAGGCGGTGCTGAACGATCTGGGGATCGGCGTGCTGCCCGATTACCTGCTGGATGATTTCCCGAACCTGGTCCGGGTCCTGCCCGAGGTTGAATCGGGTGAGGTCCCGGTTTTCATCGCCTATCCAGAGGAACTGCGCCATTCGAAGCGCGTTGCCGCCTTCCGCGATTTCGTGATGGAAGAGATCTTTGCCTACAGGAAGCGCCAGCAGATCTGAACGAGGCGTCGCAGGCAAATCCGAAATTGTCGCAAGTTCGCGGATCGCCCAAATCTTGGGCAGATGCCTTGATTTCATGTGACAAAAATATCGCCATGCGAAAACTGCATAGCGGCGTTGCTGCACCAGCAGCATTCTTCCCTTGAACCGACTCGTTCGGCCCCATAGATCCGTCTGCGAGGCGGTGATCGAGTTTTTCTCACCACCTCATACCTCCCTGTTGGACTTGGGCCGAGCTTCTGCTCGGCCTTTTTTTTTCTTTCTGCACGGCGGCATCACGACGCCCACCGTTCGCGCAGTTTTTCCCGCCGGTTGCAAAGAAATTCGGCGCCCGCGGAATTTGCGGCAAGGGCGATCGCACGGTCATAGGCCGCAATCGATTCGTCCCATCGTCCCTGTCTGGCCAGGAATTCGGCTCGCGCCGCGTGATAGGGTTGATAGCCGTCCAGGTCGTTTGACAGGTCGGCCAGGATGGCAGCTGCCCCGCCAAGATCTCCGCTTTCGCCCACGGCAACGGCAAGGTTCAGTCGCACCACCGCTGTCGGCTCGTACCTGAGAAGCGCCTCGTAGAGCGAGACGATCTGCGGCCAGTCCGTCCCGACAGCCCCGGCGGTGACGTGCAGGGCGGCGATCGCCGCCTTGATCTGGTTCGGCCCGGGCGCTCTGCGCGCTATGGCGCGATCGAGCAGATCGAGGCCCTCCTGCTGCTGTGCCAGGTCCCAAAGGCTCCGGTCCTGCTCCGCGAGCGGAACAAGCCGGCCCGTCCCGTCGAACCGGGCTGCGCGGCGGCAATGGGTCAAAAGGAGAAGCGCCAGAAGCCCCTCGATTTCGGCCTCGCCGGGCCGCAGGCCATCGACAAGCCGCGCAAGAAAGATCGCCTCGTCGCAAAGGTCGGTCCCGGTGGCATCTTTCTCCGGCCCCTGCGAATAGCCCTGGTTGAAGATCAGGTAGATGACGCCCAGGACCGACGCCAGCCGGTCGGACCACAGCTCGGGGCCCGGAATGGCAAACGGGATCCCCGCAGCGGCGATCTTTGCCTTTGCGCGGCTGATCCGCTGCCCCATCGTCGTTTCGCTGTCGAGGAAGGCCCGCGCGATTTCGGTCGTCGTCAGTCCGCCGACCGTTCGAAGTGTCAGGGCGACCTGCGATTTCGGCTCGAGCGCCGGGTGGCAGCAGGCAAAGATCAGTCGCAACCGCTCATCGGGGATATCTTGCGATGTCATCTCGGCCCCCTCCTCGGCGGCCAGAACGGCTTCGGCCTGAAGATGGCGCTGGTCGCGGGCCCGCTGCCGCAGACGGTCCAGCGCCTTGCGCCAGCCGACGCGCAGAAGCCAGGCCCGGGCCGAAACTGGCGGACCACTGCGCCCCCAGTGGATCAGCGCGGCCTCGGCCGCTTCCTGCAGCGCCTCTTCGGCCAGCTGGAAATCGCCGGTTCGGGCGATCAGGGCGGCCAGAAGCCGCCCCCTCTCCGCCCGTAGCGCGCCTTCCAATGCCTTGCGCGCCGCCTCGCTCACCCGAAGACCACGACCGGCCGCACCTCGACCGTGCCATGACGCGCCCCGGGGATCTGCGACGCCCATTTGATCGCCTCGTCTAGATCGGCGCAATCGAGCAGGTAGTAGCCGCCGAGATGTTCCTTGGTCTCGGCAAAGGGGCCGTCCATCGTCTCGACCTTGCCGCCGCGGACCTTGACCGATGTCGCGGTTGCAGGCGGGTGCAGGGCATCGCCGCCCTTCATTACCCCCGCTTCCCGCATCCGCTTGGTCAGGTCGAGATATTCGGCATTCATCTTGTCACTCATCGGCGGGGCAAGGGCCGGGTCGATATAGATCAGGGCCATGTATTGCATCTGGTTCACTCCTCGGGGTCCATTTGATGCCGAAAGCGCGGTCTTGCGTTCCGGTCACGACAAGGACGATCAGCCCGTTCGTTTTTCGACATGCTAGCCGAAAAAAATCCTCGACGCGCGGCACCTGCAGCGTTGCCCCCTTTTCCCCCGTCCGCGCTTGGCCTAAGAGGCCCGCAAGCCGCGGCCAAAGGGGATGAACAATGACCGAACCCGTGATCACCGAGGACCTGATTGCCGCGCACGGGCTGAAGCCCGACGAATACCAGCGCATCCTCGAGATCATCGGCCGGGTGCCCACCTTCACCGAGCTTGGCATCTTCTCGGCCATGTGGAACGAGCACTGCTCATACAAATCCTCCAAGAAATGGCTGCGGACCCTCCACACCACCGGGCCGCAGGTGATCTGCGGGCCGGGCGAGAATGCAGGCGTGGTCGATATCGGCGATGGTCTGGCGGTCATCTTCAAGATGGAAAGCCACAACCACCCCTCCTACATCGAGCCGCATCAGGGGGCTGCGACCGGCGTCGGCGGCATCCTGCGCGACGTCTTCACCATGGGCGCCCGCCCGATCGCGGCGATGAACGCGCTCTCGTTCGGCGAGCCGTCGCATCCGAAGACCGCACATCTGGTCAAGGGCGTGGTCGAAGGGATCGGCAGCTACGGCAACGCCTTCGGCGTGCCGACCGTCGGCGGCGAGGTCCGCTTCCACCGCAGCTACAACGGCAACTGCCTTGTTAACGCCTTTGCCGCCGGCCTCGCCGAGGCGGACAAGATCTTCTACTCCGCCGCCTCCGGCGTCGGGATGCCCGTCGTCTACCTCGGCGCCAAGACCGGCCGGGACGGCGTCGGCGGCGCGACCATGGCCTCGGCCGAGTTCGACGACACGATCGAGGAAAAGCGCCCCACGGTTCAGGTCGGCGACCCCTTCACCGAAAAGCGCCTGCTGGAAGCCTGCCTCGAGCTGATGGCCTCGGGCGCGGTGATTTCGATCCAGGATATGGGTGCCGCAGGCCTGACCTGCTCGGCGGTCGAGATGGGCGACAAGGGTGGTCTCGGCATCAAGCTGCAACTCGACAACGTCCCGCAGCGCGAAGCCCGGATGACCGCCTACGAGATGATGCTGTCGGAAAGCCAGGAGCGGATGCTCATGGTCCTCAAGCCCGAGATGGAGGCGCAGGCCAAGGCGATCTTCGACAAGTGGGATCTCGACTTCGCCATCGTCGGCGAGACGATCCCCGAGGACCGCTTCCTGATCCTGCACGGCAACGAGATCAAGGCCGACCTGCCGCTGTCGAAGCTCTCGTCCAGCGCGCCTGAATATGACCGGCCCTGGGTGCCAACGCCCGCCGCCGCGCCGCTCGGCCCGGTGCCGACGATCGATCCGATCGACGCGCTGAAAGCGCTCCTTTCCTCGCCCAGCTACGCCCACAAGGCCTGGGTATGGGAGCAGTATGACAGCCAGGTCATGGCCGACACGATCCGGACGCCCGGCCTCGGCGCCGGCGTGGTGCGCGTGCATGGCACGGACAAGGCGCTCGCCTTCACCTCGGACGTGACCCCGCGCTATGTGAAGGCCAACCCGGTCGAGGGCGGCAAGCAGGCGGTGGCCGAAGCCTGGCGCAACCTGGTCGCCGTCGGCGCGACACCCCTTGCCGCGACCGACAACCTGAACTTCGGCAATCCGGAAAAGCCCGAGATCATGGGCCAGTTCGTCGGCGCTATCAAAGGCATCGGCGAGGCCTGCCGCGCGCTCGACTTCCCGATCGTCTCAGGGAACGTGAGCCTTTACAACGAGACCGACGGCAAGGGCATCCTGCCGACGCCAACGATAGGGGCGGTCGGTCTGCTGGAAAGCGTCGAGGACCTGATCGCCGGCCAACCGCAGGACGGCGACGTCGCTATCCTCATCGGCTCTGGCAAAGGCCATCTGGGCCAGTCGGCGCTCCTGGCCGAGGCTTTCGGTCGCGAAGACGGCGATGCGCCGGCGGTCGATCTGGCGGTCGAACGCCGCAATGGCGCGTTCATTCTGGCCAACCGCAAGCGGATCGTGACGGCGAGCGACCTGTCCGATGGCGGCCTTGCGCTCGCGGCCTTCGAGATGGCCGAGGCGGCGGGGATCGGCCTGACGCTCGAGCTGGCCGAGATCCCGGCGCTTTTCGGCGAGGATCAGGGCCGCTACCTGCTCGCTTGCCGCCCCGATGCGGTCGAAGCGCTGCTGGCGGCTGCAAGTGCGGCAGATGTCCCCTGCGCCCAGGTCGGCCGGTTCACCGGCACCGATTTCCGCATGGGGCATTCCGCCGCGGCGCTGGCCGAATTGTCGGGACTTTACCGTTCCGCCTTCGAAGCGGCTGTCGGCTGAGCGGAGCGCCCCCGCTTGCACCGCCCCATTGCGGCGACTACATTTTCGGGCAAGGCCCGGCAGGAAAGGACAGCCGAACATGGCGATGGAAGCCCAGGACATCGAGAACCTGATCCGCGAGACCTTTCCCAAGGCCCGGATCACCATCACCGACTTGGCCGGTGACGGGAACCACTGGGCTGCCGAAGTCGTCGATGAAAGCTTCCGCGGGCTGAACCGCGTCCAGCAGCAGCGCGCGGTCTATGCCGCTCTCAAGGGCAAGATGGATGGTCCGAACGGCGAGCTGCACGCGCTTGCCCTGACCACCAAAGCCCCCGAATGACCCCGAAAGGAACCATCATGGCCACCGCCGAAGAGCAGATCCGCGACACGATCGAAAAGAACGACGTCGTTCTGTTCATGAAGGGCACGAAGATGATGCCGCAATGCGGCTTCTCCAGCCGCGTCGCGGGCGTGCTGAACTACATGGGCGTCGAGTATCAGGACGTGAACGTGCTGGCCGACGCCGAGATCCGCCAGGGGATCAAGGACTTCTCCGACTGGCCGACCATCCCGCAGCTCTATGTGAAGGGTGAATTCGTCGGCGGTTGCGACATCGTGACCGAGATGACGCTGTCGGGCGAACTGGACCAGCTGTTCGAGTCGAAGGGCGTTGCCTACGACAAGGACGCCGCCGACAAGATCCGCGCGGCCAACGCCTGATCGCCGGCGGCAGAGCCCAGCCGTCCTGAAGGAGATGCCTCGATGACAGGCGCGGTGACGATCTGGACCTATGACTGGGTGCCGAACGGACCGCGCGGCCATGTCCGCGACATCCGTCTGCGGTGGGCGCTGGAAGAGGCGGGGCTTCCCTATACCGTCGCGACCGTCCCGGTCGCGGATCGCGGCCCGGATCATCTGGCGCGCCAGCCTTTCGCCCAGGTTCCGTTCATCGAGGATGACGGCATCCGCATCTTCGAAAGCGGGGCTTGCCTCCTGCATCTGGCCGAGAAAAGCGAAATCCTCATGCCGCGCGACCCGCAATTGCGGGCGGATACGCTGCAATGGATCATCGCGGCCCTGAATTCGGTCGAGATGGTGACGGTGCCCTGGTGGTACATCCGCATGAAGGGTGTTTCCGACAATCCGCTGGCCGGCTGGATGCGGCAACGCTTCGAACGGCTGGACGCGGTTCTGGCCGAACGCGACTGGCTGGTGGACAACCGATTTACTGCCGCCGACATCCTGATGGCCGATGTCCTGCGCATGCCCGGCAAGCTGGAACAACTGGAAGAATTCGCGGCCCTGAAGGCCTATCTCGCCCGCGCCTGCGACCGGCCGGCCTTCCGGAAGGCGGTCCGGGATCAACTCGATCATTTCGAGGCTGCCGACGCGAAACGGAAAAAGGCGGGCGACTGAGCGCCCGCCTTTCCTTTCTGCCCTAAGCCGTGGATCAGGCCCCTGCCCGCTCCTCAACCGCCAGCGCCAACGCCTCGACCCGGGCTGCAATCTCTCCAAGCGCATCGACGACCGCGGGCGGCACCTGCCGGACCTCGCCTGCCGCCTGGGCCTGAAGCGTCGCGGACTGCGACTTGACCAACCGCAGCTCATCCTCAAGCGCCGCCATCCGGTCGGCAAGCATCAGCGACGCCATCAGCAGCATCCGCGATTCCGGCATCCGGCCCATCTGCTGCACAAGCGGCTGCGCCTCGTTGTCGAGCAGTTTCGCGGCGGCGCGCAGGAAATGCTCCTCGCCCGGCTGACAGGCGACCTGGAACGCACGTCCCCCGATATGGATGTCGACCTCAGGCATCCTGCGCCTCCAGTACCAGCGGCCGCAGCTCGGCCAGGATTTCGTCGATCTCGAAGATCTCGCTCTGCCGGGTGACGCTGAGAGCGTCGAGTTCGGCCTGCATCGCGCGGTTGATCAACTCGGCATCGGTGATGCCCTCGGCATGGGCCTCGCGCAGGGACCGCACGGCGTCGCGCAGACGGAACACCCGCTTGCGCAGCTTCTGGATCTCCAGCCCCTGCTGGTCGAGTTGCCGGGTCAGCCGCTCCAGCTTTTCGGTCAGGTCGGCCGACTCGGTCGCCGCCTGCTCGCGCGTCAGCCGAAGACGTTCGGCCAGTTGTGCCGCTGCCTGACGCTCGGTCTCGAGTGCTTCCGTCAGTTCGGCGGCAGTCTCGTTCTGGCCGGAGTCGGCCGACGGCAGGTCGGCCAGACCGCGTTCGATCCGGTCGAGCGCCGCCGTGATCCGCTTTCCGAGTTCCGTGATGTCGCTCATCGGCACGGCTCCCCTTCTTGCCTCGCGACCGCTTCGTTCGCGGTCTTCTTTTCGTTGCCCACCCGAAGGGGGACAGCGATCCGTCTTCCCCAAGACGAATCGTAACCTGCCCCATCTTCCCCGAATTTGCACGAAAGGCGAAGGGCTTTGCGCCCGTTTCCGCCCAAGGACCCGTCTGCCGCGCTTGAACAATCCGCCTAGGCTGGTATTGAGCCGGTCGAGAGCATCCGCCGGCCAATTGCGCCCCCATCCCGAAGGATCGGACCCTTGGATATTGCGACCCTGCGCGCCCAGCATCCCGACCACTGGAAGAAAGCCGCCGCCATCCGCGTCCTGACGCTGGATGCGGTCGCCGCCGCCAATTCCGGCCATTCCGGCATGCCGATGGGCATGGCCGACGTGGCCACCGTGCTGTTCGAGAAGCACCTGAGCTTCGACGCCTCTGCCCCCGACTGGGCGAACCGCGACCGCTTCATCCTGTCGGCCGGCCACGGCTCGATGCTGCTCTACTCGCTCCTGTACCTCACCGGCTATGCCGACATGACGCTCGAGCAGGTGAAGAACTTCCGCCAGTGGGGCGCGATCACCGCAGGCCACCCGGAATACGGCCATGCCAAGGGGATCGAGACGACGACCGGCCCGCTTGGCCAGGGCATCGCCAATTCGGTCGGTTTCGCCATCGCCGAGGAATCGCTCCGTGCGCGGTGGGGGTCGAAGATCATCGACCACTACACCTATGTCATCGCCGGCGACGGCTGCCTGATGGAAGGCGTCAGCCAGGAAGCGCTGGCGCTGGCCGGCAAGCAGCAGTTGTCGCGCCTGATCGTGCTGTGGGACAACAACGGCATCACCATCGACGGCAAGGTCTCGCTTTCGGACGTGACCGACCAGAAGGCGCGTTTTGCCGCCTCCGGCTGGGACGTGTTCGAATGTGACGGCCATGATCCGGTGTACATCGACCGGGCATTGACCGCCGCCAAGGCCTCGAAAGGTCCGGCGCTGATCGCCTGCAAGACCCATATCGCGCTCGGCTCCTCGGCGCAGGACACGTCCAAGGGTCACGGCGCGCTGACGGATGCCAAGCTCATCGCCGACACCCGCGCCGTCTATGGCTGGGACCACGGCCCGTTCGAGATTCCGGCGGATATCAAGAAGGCCTGGGAAGCCATTGGCCATCGCGGCGTGCCCGCCCGCAAGGAATGGGAAATGCGCCTTGCCGCGCTGTCGCCGGCCAAGCAGAAGGAATTCGCCCGTATCTTCGCTACCGAGGTTCCGGCCAAGCTCGCTTCGGTCATTCGCGGCGTGAAGAAGTCGGCGGTCGAAGCGCTGCCGAAGCTCGCCACGCGCTCGGCTTCGGAAAAGGTGCTCGCCGCGATCAACCCGGTGATGCAGGAAACGATCGGCGGCTCGGCCGACCTGACCGGTTCGAACAACACCAAGACGCCGGACCTCGGCACCTTCGAGCCCGGCAACCGCAAGGGCCGCTACGTCTATTACGGCATCCGCGAACACGGCATGGCGGCCGCAATGAACGGCATGGCCCTGCATGGCGGCGTCCGCCCCTATGGCGGTACCTTCATGTGCTTCACCGACTATGCCCGTCCCTCGATGCGGCTTTCCGCGCTGATGGGCGTGCCGGTCGTCTATGTGATGACCCATGACTCGATCGGCCTCGGCGAAGACGGCCCGACCCACCAGCCGGTCGAGCATCTTGCGATCAGCCGCTCGACGCCCAACACGCTGGTGATCCGCCCGGCCGACCTCGTGGAAACCGCCGAGGCCTGGGAAGTGGCGCTGAACCAGAGCTCGACGCCGACGGTCATGGCGCTGAGCCGCCAGAACCTGCCGGCCGTGCGCAAGTCGCATACCGCGCAGAACCTCGTCGCCAAGGGCGCCTATGTGCTGGCCGAGTCGACCCGGCGCCGCCAGGTGATCCTGATCGCCACCGGCTCCGAGGTAGAGATCGCGCTTCAGGCCCGCGAGATGCTCGAAGGCCAGGGGATCGGCACCCGCGTCGTCTCGATGCCCTGCCAGGAACTCTTCGCCCAGCAGGACGCGGCCTATCGCAAGAAGATCCTGCCGCCCGGCCCGGTCCGCATCGCCATCGAGGCGGGCGTCCGCTTCGGCTGGGACCGCTGGCTGCTCGGTGAAGGCGGCAAGGCGAACAAGGCCGATTTCGTCGGGATGGAGGGCTTCGGCGCCTCGGCCCCTGCCGACCGGCTTTACAAGGAGTTCGGCATCACCGCCGAAGCCACTGTCGCCAAGGCCAAGGCCCTGCTCGGCTGACCCGCGTCGCAGGTTTGCATCAAAGGGTCCGTGCGCGCCACGTGCACGGGCCTTTTTCATGCCAGATCGGGTCCATTCAAGGGAGGCCGCCGCAATGAACCGCATCCTGCACGGACTGGGTCCCGCAATGGCGCGGGGACATCTGGTGGACCATTTGCGCGGCGGCGGCGGCGCGCTGGTCGGACTCCTGTTGCTGGCGCTCGCCCTTTCGGGCACCGATCCGGCGCTTGCGCTGCACCTGATCGCCCCTTTTGGCGCAACGGCCGTCCTGATCTTTGCCGTACCGAACAGCCCGCTCGCGCAGCCCTGGTCCGCCATCGTCGGCAATACCGTATCGGCTCTTGTCGCGACGATCATCGTCCTTGCCCTGCCATCGGGCGTCTGGATCCCGCCGCTGGCGACCGGCTGCGCTATCGCCGCGATGATGCTGGCCCGCGCCCTCCATCCCCCCGGCGGCGCGGTCGCACTTCTTGCCGCTCTGTCGCCGGACGCCATCCGCGCCGAGGGCCTTTGGTTCGCCATTTCGCCAGTCGCCCTAGGCACCGTCGCACTCGTGCTGCTTGCGATCATCTGGAACCGCGCCGTTGGCCGGGTCTACCCCTTTCGCCAGCCGGGAACCGCCGGAGCCCATGGCACGAAGGATGCAGCCCCGGCGGCGCGCCTTGGCCTGACGCCCGACGAGTTGGAGGCGATCCTAGGGTCAGGACCCATTGATCATCCGCTTGCGGCGTGATTCAGGCTCCGCAAG
>CAMFII010000008.1 GCA_945952585.1 uncultured Rhodobacter sp. | reverse complement strand
GCACCGAGATGGTGATGCCGGGCGACAACCTGAAGTTCAACGTCGAGCTGATCGCACCGATCGCCATGGAAGAGAAGCTGCGCTTCGCCATCCGTGAAGGCGGCCGCACGGTTGGGGCAGGGGTCGTGTCCAAGATCATCGAATGATGATCTGGACCACTGGAGGCGTCGCCGGCGTCGTCTCCAAAATCATCGAGTAATCTTCCGGTCAGCCGGAAGATCAAGGCGCGCGGGGCAACCTGCGCGCCTTTTCCTTTTCAGCCAGTTCCTTTTCAGCCAGGCCGGGACCGCGTATAGACGCCCCCGAACCGATGGAGGCCGAAATGGTGATGTCCGCTCTCTGAACCCTGCTAAACGCAAGACAGAGGACATTTCCATGCCAGTCAGCTTCCTTGACGCAAGCAAGCGTCACCCGCTCGTCTTTCCGGACGGAACCGCGAACCCCTGCATGGTTCACCTGAACCGTGTGATCGACCATCCGAACATCCGGATCGGCGACTTTACCTATGCCAATGACTTCGACCCGCCGGTTGATTGGGCGGCGCGGCTTGCGCCCTATCTCTATCCCGGTGCGCCCGAGCGGCTTGTGATCGGCAAGTTCGGCCAGTTCGCCCACGGCGTCCGCTTCATCACCGCCAGCGCGAACCATGACATGGGCGGCATCTCGACCTATCCCTTCGCCGTGTTCGATCCGTCGCAACTCGCCAGGTTCCGGGATCGTGTCCGCGACCGCCCGGATACCGTCATCGGCAACGATGTCTGGATCGGTCACGGTGCAATGATCCTGCCGGGGGTCACCATCGGGAACGGCGCGATCATCGGGGCCGGATCGGTGGTGGCCAAGGACGTCCCCGACTATGCAATCGTCGCTGGAAACCCTGCTCGGGTGATCCGCTTCCGCTTCGAGGCGGAGACGATCCAGCGGCTGAACCGCATTTCCTGGTGGGACTGGCCGATTGACCGGATCGAGGCCAGCGCACAGGCGCTGGCGTCGGCGGATCTCGACGCCCTGGAGCGGTGAAGGGGCGTCAGGCCAGCTTCCGCTCGATCAGGCTGTCGGCCATTGCGCCCATGGTTTCCTCAAGGCTCCGCGGCGGATGGCCGAGCAGCCGCAGCGCGCCCGAGGCGTCCAGCTTCGGGCAATAGCCAAGCTCCGGCACGTTCGAGCGCATGTCGCCGTCGAACATCGAATAGAAGCGGATCATCCAGTCGGGTGCGCGAAGTTTTGGCATCTTCCGGGCGTAGTCCGGGCGATGGCGGGCAATGATCTGGCCAACGTCATGGACCGAACAGCTGTGAAAGGCCGCGATATGCCGGTGCCCGGCGGCTTCCTGGTCAGTGAGGGCGGCGACATGAATCCGCGCCAGATCGCGGACATCGACGACATGAAAGTAAAGATCGGGCGCGACCGGGATCTGCCCGCGCAAAAAGCGCTGGATCACCGCGCCCGACGTCCCCGGATCGTCGTCGAGAAGGGGGCCGATGATGAGGCCGGGATTGATGACGGCAAGCTGCTCCTTCCGCCCCTCGACCAGCGACCAGGCATGCCGCTCGGCCAGGGTCTTGCTGACGCCATAGGCGCTCAGTTTCGGCGAGTTGGGGTCCGCCCAGTCGTCGGGCCCCAGTCTGGCAGGGCCGCCCCGTCCGCGCCCGTAAGCGATCGCGACGGTGGACGAGGTCAGCACGATCCGCTCGACCCCAGCCTTGAGGGCCGACCGCATCGCCCGATCCGTGCCATCCACGGCGGGACGGATCAGGACTTGCGGGTCTTTCGGCATGGTCGTGACGAAGGGTGAGGCGGAATGCATCAGGAAGCGGACGCCCTCCATCGCCTCCGACCAGCCCGTGTCGCGGGTGAGGTCGAGCGTCACGAAGTCCAGCCGGGTCATGTCGGCCCCGGCGGCCGCCAAGGACGCCCTGGTGGCATCGGCCCTGTCCGGATTGCGCAGGCTGCCGCGCACATGGTAGCCCGACCTCAACAACTCCAGTGCAAGATGACCGCCCAGGAAACCCGTGATGCCTGTCAGAAGAACCGTGTCCGTCATGGCGTCGCCCTTGTGATTTGAACGAAATGAACAATAATCGTTCAAATCGTATAATCAAGGGGGCGGATGCATGACCAACGCCGACAAATCCGCGCGCATCCTCGAGGCGGCGAAGCAACTGTTCCTTCAGAACGGCCTGCGCGGAACGTCGATGGAGGCCATCGCCAAGGAGGCAGGCGTCGCAAAGCCCACGCTTTATGCCCGCTTCCCGGACAAGGAGGCCGTCTTCGTCGCGATCGGGACGGCCATCATGGACGATTATCGCCGGGCCTTCGCCGAAGCGCTTGCAAGCCCGGGCTCCGCCGCCGAGCGGCTTACGACGGCAATCGGCGCGAAGTATGCCGCGATCGACAGCCTCCTCGGGCAGTCGCCCCATGGGTCCGACCTGATGGCCGAACACATGCGCCTGAACCGGGTGGTCTTCGATGACCTGCGTGCCTGGGTCAATCAGCAGACGGCAGCCGTCCTGCAGGAGGAAGGCGTCCCGGACGCAGCCGAGCGGGCACGCGTGATACTGGCGGCCGTCGATGGGCTGAAGGCCGAGTTTCCGTCCACGGCCGACGTCGCGAGGCTCACTCCGTTCCTCGTCGGCCGGCTCGCCAGATGATCACGGACGGTTGCCAGAACACCCCTTGATTTCCCCTTCCGCCTGCCGTAGCACCCGCTCCGGACTTAGGGGTATAGCTCAGCTGGTAGAGCGACGGTCTCCAAAACCGTAGGTCGCGGGTTCGAGCCCTGCTGCCCCTGCCAAGTCCCTTCCAGCCACGCGGACCTGTCTTGCCCGGATCGGGACGCCATGCTCTTTGCTGGCGGGCGGCATATACGCCTTCCGCGCTTGAATTCCGCGTCTCGACCGCGTATCTCGCGCCGGATAGTTGCACAGGACACCCTCGATGGCCACCAAGGCAAACCCCGTCCAGTTCATCCAGCAGGTCCGGTCCGAGGTCGCCAAGATCGTCTGGCCGTCGCGCCGCGAGGTGATGCTGACCACGATCATGGTTTTTATCATGGCGACGCTGACCGCGACCTTCTTCTTCATCGTCGACAGCATCATCCGCTTTGGTCTGACCCATATCCTGACGATGTTCGGCTAAGCCCCTTTGGGCTTGAATTCCTGCGGTCCAGACGGTAGGGAACGCCAGATCAAAGGAAACCGGCGCGCATCGATTCGTCTTGCGCGCTGTTTTTTGTTCCAGGCATGGCGGTTCAACCGCTTGTAAAGAAAAGAACTTCCGGGGGAATGCCCTCGGGTGGCAGAGGTGACTGAGGCATGGCCAAGCGGTGGTATTCGGTGAGCGTCCTCTCGAATTTCGAGAAGAAGATCGCCGAGCAGATCAAGCAGGCCGTCGCCGATGCGGGGCTCGAGGACGAGATCGACGAGGTTCTCGTGCCGACCGAAGAGGTGATCGAGGTCCGCCGCGGCAAGAAGGTGACGTCCGAGCGGCGCTTCATGCCGGGCTATGTGCTCGTGCGGATGGAGATGTCGAACCGCGGGTATCACCTGATCTCGTCGATCAACCGGGTGACCGGCTTCCTTGGCCCGCAGGGCAAGCCGATGCCGATGCGCGACGCCGAGGTGAACGCGATCCTGAACCGTGTCGAGGAAGGCGAGGTTGCGCCGCGCAACCTGATCCACTTCGAGATCGGCGAGAAGGTCAAGGTGGCCGACGGTCCGTTCGAAGGCTTCGACGGCATGGTCGAGGAAGTGGACGAAGCGCACAGCCGCCTGAAGGTGTCGGTGTCGATCTTCGGCCGTCCGACCCCGGTCGAACTGGAATTCACGCAGGTGCAGAAAAGCGCCTGACGTGCATCGCGTGGGAGGCAAGCGCGCCGGGGCCTGATCCCGGGGTGACGAGCCGGACCACTAAATTGCCCTCGCTTCGAGGGTGGTGAGAAGAGGAGAGGCCAGATGGCCAAGAAGATTATCGGGCAGCTCAAGCTGCAAGTGAAGGCGGGGCAAGCCAACCCGTCCCCGCCCGTCGGCCCGGCACTGGGTCAGCGCGGCCTGAACATCATGGCCTTCGTGAAGGAATTCAACGCGAAGTCCGCCGATCTGGAGCCGGGTTCGCCGACTCCGGTGATCATCACCTACTACCAGGACAAGTCGTTTAGCCTCGAGCTGAAGACGGCGCCGGCCTCCTACTACCTGAAGAAGGCCGCTGGCCTGAAGCCGGTGGGCAAGCGCAACCGTCCGAAGGGTTCGTCGAAGCCGGGCCGTGAAGTCGCTGGCACCGTGACGGCGGCCCAGGTGCGCCAGATCGCCGAAGCCAAGATGAAGGACCTGAACGCCAACTCCGTGGAAGCTGCGATGCAGATCATCCTCGGCTCGGCCAAGTCCTGCGGTATCGAGGTGAAGGGGTAAGTCATGGCCAAGATCGCAAAACGCATCGCCAAGGCTGAAGAAGCCTTCGCCGGCAAGTCGAACCTCTCGGTCGAAGATGCCGTGAAACTGGTGAAATCCGCTGCCTCGGCGAAATTCGACGAGACGCTGGAAATCGCGATGAACCTGGGTGTCGACCCGCGTCACGCCGACCAGATGGTCCGCGGCGTGGTGACCCTGCCGAACGGCACCGGCAAGACCGTGCGCGTGGCGGTGTTCGCCCGTGGCGCGAAGGCGGACGAGGCGAAAGCCGCGGGCGCCGACATCGTGGGCGCCGAAGACCTGATGGAAACCATCCAGTCGGGCAAGATCGAGTTCGACCGTTGCATCGCGACGCCGGACCTGATGCCGCTGGTCGGCCGCCTCGGCAAGATCCTCGGCCCGCGCAACCTGATGCCGAACCCGAAGGTCGGCACGGTGACGATGGACGTGAAAGCGGCCGTCGAAGCTGCCAAGGGCGGTGAAGTGCAGTTCAAGGTCGAGAAGGCCGGCGTCATCCATGCCGGTATCGGCAAGGTGTCGTTCGACGCCGAGAAGCTCGCCCAGAACGTCCGCGCCTTCGTCGATGCGGTCAGCCGCGCGAAGCCGTCGGGGGCCAAGGGCACCTACCTCAAGAAGGTGTCGCTGTCCTCGACCATGGGCCCGGGCGTGAGCGTCGACCTGACCTCGGCCACGGCCAACTGAGAATTCCCGACCCGCAAGGGAAGGGATGGCGGGGCGGAAACGCCCCGTCCTGTCCGAGACGGTGGGTGGGGTTCGCCCCTTAATCTCCTGCCTGAGATGGGTGAACGAGACGGAATGAACGGGGCGCATGCCTCGGGTGATCCTGGCCTCGGGACCTCTGATCGGACCCGACGCTCCTGCTTGCAGGGGCAAACATGAGCCGGGGGGAAACCCCCACACTTGGAGTGAAACTGTGGATAGAGCCCAGAAAGAGAAAGTGGTCGAGGAACTCGGCCAGATCTTCGAAAGCTCTGGCGTCGTGGTGGTTGCCCACTACGAAGGCATGACGGTTGCACAGATGCAGGACCTGCGGGCGGAGATGCGTACCGTCGGTGGGTCTGTTCGCGTTGCCAAGAACAAGCTCGCCAAGATCGCCCTTGAAGGCAAACCCGGCGCAAGCATGGGTGACCTGCTGAAAGGGATGACCGTTTTCGCCTATTCCGAGGACCCTGTCGCTGCGGCGAAGGTCACGGACGCCTATGCCAAGAAGAACGACAAGTTCGTGATCCTCGGCGGCGCCATGGGCAATGCGGTCCTTGATCCGGCCGGTGTGAAGGCTGTCGCTTCGATGCCGTCGCGTGAAGAGCTCATCGCTCAGATCGTGTCGATGCTCGGTGCGCCCGCGTCCGCCATCGCCGGTGCGATCGGCGCGCCTGCTTCGAACATCGCGGGCATCCTCAAGACGATCGAGGAAAAGGCTGCAGCCTGAGCAATGCGAATGCCGTCGTGGGGTTGATGCCCCGACGTTGGAACCCATCTTTACAGAACGGAAACTGAAATGGCTGATCTGAACAAACTCGCCGAAGAAATCGTGGGTCTGACCCTCCTTCAGGCGCAAGAACTGAAAACCATCCTCAAGGACAAGTATGGCATCGAGCCCGCCGCTGGCGGCGCCGTGATGGTTGCTGGTCCGGCTGCTGGCGCTGCGCCGGCTGCTGCCGAGGAAGAGAAGACCGAGTTCGACGTCGTCCTGACCGACGCCGGCGCGAACAAGATCAACGTGATCAAGGAAGTCCGCACGATCACCGGTCTGGGCCTGAAAGAAGCCAAGGACCTGGTGGAAGCCGGCGGCAAGGTGAAGGAAGCGGTTTCCAAAGCCGACGCCGAAGCCATGAAGAAAAAGCTCGAAGAGGCTGGCGCCAAGGTCGAGCTGAAGTAATCGCGCGGATGCCCCTGGCATCCTGGACGATTTCGATCTGGCTGGGTCCGAAGGAATTCGGGCCCAGCCGAACCCGTCTTGAAGGGGCCTTGCACGGCCAAGGATCCTTCTAGGCGCGGTTCAAGGTTCGGGAGCCCTCCGGTGGGACGGCGGGCGTGAATGGGACCTGACCCCCTGTTTCGCATGCGGCGCGCAATCGTGACCCCGACGGTTGCCTGCCCGCGAAAACGAAAGGTGACGACGAGCATGGCTCAGAGCTACGTTGGCCAGAAGCGTATCCGCCGGTATTACGGCAAAATCCGCGAAGTCCTCGAGATGCCGAACCTCATCGAGGTTCAGAAATCCTCTTATGACCTGTTCCTGAAATCGGGTGACGGCGCCAAGCCGGCCGATGGCGAGGGTATCCAGGGCGTCTTCCAGTCGGTTTTTCCGATCAAGGACTTCAACGAGAATGCCGTCCTCGAATTCGTGAAATACGAGCTCGAGAAGCCGAAATATGACGTCGACGAGTGCCAGAACCGCGACATGACCTATGCGGCGCCGCTGAAGGTCACGCTGCGCCTGATCGTGTTCGATGTCGACGAAACCACCGGTGCCCGGTCGGTCAAGGACATCAAGGAACAGGACGTCTACATGGGCGACATGCCCCTGATGACGTCGAACGGGACGTTCATCGTGAACGGTACCGAGCGCGTGATCGTGAGCCAGATGCACCGCTCGCCCGGCGTGTTCTTCGACCATGACAAGGGCAAGACCCATTCCTCGGGCAAGCTCCTGTTCGCCTGCCGGATCATCCCCTATCGTGGCTCTTGGCTCGACTTCGAGTTCGACGCCAAGGACATCGTCTTTGCCCGGATCGACCGCCGCCGGAAGCTTCCGGTGACGACGCTGCTCTATGCCCTCGGCATGGATCAGGAAGGCATCATGGATGCCTATTACGAAACGGTCATGTACAAGCATGTGAAGAACAAGGGCTGGGTGACCAAGTTCTTCCCGAGCCGCGTCAGCGGCACGCGTCCGTCCTTTGACCTGGTCGATGCGGCCACCGGTGAGGTGATCTGCAAGGCCGGCGACAAGATGACGCCGCGCATGGTCAAGAAGCTCAAGGACGAGGGCAAGGTCACGGAACTGCTGGTTCCGTTCGACCAGATCGTCGGCCGCTATGTGGCGAAAGACATCATCAACGAGGAAACCGGCGAGATCTGGGTCGAAGCCGGCGACGAGTTGACGATGGAGTACGACCGCGACGGCGAAGTGAAGGGCGGCACGCTGAAAGTGCTGCTCGACCAGGGCATCACCGACATTCCGGTGCTCGACATCGACAACGTCAACGTCGGCCCCTACATCCGCAACACCATGGCGGTGGACAAGAACATGGGTCGCGAAACCGCGCTCATGGACATTTATCGCGTGATGCGTCCGGGTGAACCGCCGACCGTGGAAGCGGCGTCGGCCCTGTTCGACACGCTGTTCTTCGATAGCGAGCGCTACGACCTGTCGGCCGTCGGCCGCGTGAAGATGAACATGCGCCTTGACCTGCACAAGCCGGACACTCAACGCACGCTCGATCGTCAAGACATCATCGCCTGCATCAAGGCGCTGTGCGAACTGCGCGACGGCAAGGGTGAGATCGACGACATCGACCACCTCGGCAACCGCCGGGTGCGCTCGGTCGGCGAGCTGATGGAGAACCAGTACCGCGTCGGCCTGCTCCGCATGGAGCGCGCGATCAAGGAGCGGATGTCGTCGGTCGAGATCGACACGATCATGCCGCAGGACCTGATCAACGCGAAACCGGCAGCGGCGGCTGTCCGTGAATTCTTCGGCTCCTCGCAGCTTTCGCAGTTCATGGACCAGACCAACCCGCTGTCGGAAGTCACGCACAAGCGGCGTCTGTCGGCCCTCGGGCCGGGCGGCCTGACCCGTGAACGCGCGGGCTTCGAGGTTCGCGACGTTCACCCGACCCACTATGGCCGGATGTGCCCGATCGAAACGCCGGAAGGCCAGAACATCGGCCTCATCAACTCGCTGGCGACCTATGCCCGCGTGAACAAGTACGGCTTCATCGAGACCCCGTATCGCAAGGTCATCGACGGCAAGGTCACGGATGACGTGGTCTACATGTCGGCGACCGAAGAGATGCGCCATACCGTGGCGCAGGCGAACGCGGCGCAGGATGCCGAAGGCCACTTCACCGACGACCTGATCTCCAGCCGCAAGGCCGGGGAATTCATGCTGAACACGTCCGACGCGATCGACCTGATCGACGTGTCGCCGAAGCAGCTGGTGTCGGTTGCGGCGTCGCTCATCCCGTTCCTGGAAAACGACGACGCCAACCGCGCGCTGATGGGTTCGAACATGCAGCGTCAGGCGGTTCCGCTGCTGCAATCCGACGCGCCCTTCGTGGGCACGGGGATCGAGGCGGTGGTGGCGCGTGACTCGGGTGCCGCGATCATGGCGCGCCGGGCCGGTGTCATCGACCAGGTCGACGCGACCCGTATCGTTGTTCGGGCGACCGAACTCCTTGAGCCGGGCGAACCGGGCGTCGACATCTACCGTCTGCGCAAGTTCAAGCGGTCGAACCAGTCGTCCTGCATCAACCAGCGTCCGCTGGTGAAAGTGGGCGACACCGTCGCGCGAGGCGAGGTGGTGGCCGACGGTCCCTGCACCGACATGGGCGAACTGGCCCTTGGCCGGAACGTGGTCGTCGCCTTCATGCCGTGGAACGGCTACAACTACGAAGACTCGATCCTGATTTCCGAGCGCATCCTGAAGGACGACGTGTTCACCTCGATCCACATCGAGGAATACGAAGTCGCGGCGCGCGACACGAAGCTGGGGCCGGAAGAGATCACCCGCGATATCCCGAACGTCGGCGAGGAAGCCCTGCGCAACCTCGACGAGGCCGGGATCGTCTATATCGGCGCCGAAGTGCAGCCGGGCGACATCCTCGTGGGCAAGATCACCCCGAAAGGCGAAAGCCCGATGACGCCGGAGGAGAAACTGCTCCGCGCCATCTTCGGCGAAAAGGCGTCGGACGTGCGGGACACCTCGCTGCGCCTGCCGCCGGGCGCCTATGGCACCATCGTGGAAGTGCGGGTCTTCAACCGTCACGGCGTCGACAAGGACGAGCGGGCGCTGCAGATCGAGCGCGAAGAGGTCGAGCGTCTGGCCCGTGACCGGGACGACGAGCTCGCCATCCTCGAGCGCAACATCTACGCGCGCCTGAAGTCGCTCATCATGGGCAAGACCGCCGTCAAGGGTCCGAAGGGCATCAAGGCCGGATCGACCATCGACGACGAACTGCTGGGCACGCTGAGCCGTGGCCAGTGGTGGCAGCTTGCCCTTGGCGAAGAAGCCGAGGCCAAGGAAGTCGAGGCGCTGCACGATCAGTTCGAAGCGCAGAAGCGTGCCTTGGATCACCGGTTCGACGACAAGGTCGAGAAGGTGCGCCGCGGCGACGACCTGCCTCCGGGCGTGATGAAGATGGTCAAGGTGTTCGTCGCGGTGAAGCGCAAGCTGCAGCCGGGCGACAAGATGGCCGGCCGTCATGGCAACAAGGGCGTCATCTCGAAAGTGGTGCCGGTCGAGGACATGCCGTTCCTCGCCGATGGTACTGCAGTCGACCTCGTTCTGAACCCGCTCGGCGTGCCGTCGCGGATGAACGTGGGCCAGATCCTCGAGACCCACATGGGCTGGGCCGCACGCGGTCTGGGCCTGCAGATCGACGAGGCGCTGCGCGAATACCGCCGGTCGGGCGACCTGACCCCGGTGCGCGAGGCGATGCGTCTGGCCTATGGCGACGAGACCTACGAGGCGGCCTTCGCCGACCGCGAGGAGGATGACCTTCTCGAACTCGCCGGCAACGTCACCCGTGGCGTTCCGATCGCGACCCCGGTCTTCGACGGCGCCAAGGAGTCGGACGTGAACGACGCGCTGAAACGGGCCGGTTTCGACCAGTCCGGCCAGTCGGTGGTCTTCGACGGCCGCACCGGCGAGCAGTTCGCGCGCAAGGTCACGGTTGGCGTGAAGTACATGCTGAAACTCCACCACCTGGTGGACGACAAGCTGCACGCGCGTTCGACCGGTCCGTACTCGCTCGTCACCCAGCAGCCGCTTGGTGGCAAGGCGCAGTTCGGTGGCCAGCGTCTCGGCGAGATGGAGGTCTGGGCTCTGGAAGCCTACGGCGCCGCCTACACCCTGCAGGAAATGCTGACGGTGAAGTCGGACGACGTGGCGGGCCGGACGAAGGTCTACGAGTCGATCGTCAAGGGTGACGACAACTTCGAGGCCGGCGTGCCGGAGAGCTTCAACGTGCTCGTCAAGGAAGTGCGGGGCCTCGGCCTCAACATGGAACTCCTGGATGCGGATGAGGAGTGACCGGGTGGCGGGCTGACGCCCGCCAGACGGACCTTCGGCCGGGCGGAAACGACCGGTCCATTCGCCCCGATTCAAGGATTTGAAGATGAACCAGGAACTCACGACCAACCCGTTCAACCCGGTCGCGCCGGTGAAGACCTTCGATGAGATCAAGATCTCTCTGGCTAGCCCAGAGCGGATCCTCTCGTGGTCGTATGGCGAGATCAAGAAGCCCGAGACGATCAACTACCGCACTTTCAAGCCGGAGCGGGACGGGCTGTTCTGCGCCCGGATCTTCGGGCCGATCAAGGACTACGAGTGCCTTTGCGGCAAGTATAAGCGCATGAAGTATCGCGGCGTCGTCTGCGAGAAATGCGGTGTCGAAGTGACGCTCCAGAAGGTGCGCCGCGAGCGGATGGGCCATATCGAGCTCGCCGCGCCGGTCGCGCATATCTGGTTCCTGAAGTCGCTGCCGTCGCGCATCGGCCTGATGCTCGACATGACGCTGCGGGACCTCGAGCGCATCCTCTACTTTGAAAACTACGTCGTCATCGAGCCGGGTCTGACTGACCTGACCTATGGTCAGCTGATGACCGAGGAAGAGTTCCTCGACGCGCAGGACCAGTATGGCGCCGACGCCTTCACCGCGAATATCGGTGCGGAAGCGATCCGCGAGATGCTGGCGGCGATCGATCTGGAATCGACCGCTGAGCAGCTGCGCGAGGAGCTGAAGGAAGCCACGGGCGAACTAAAGCCGAAGAAGATCATCAAGCGGCTGAAGATCGTCGAATCGTTCCTCGAGTCGGGCAACCGCCCCGAGTGGATGATCCTGACCGTTCTGCCGGTCATCCCGCCGGAACTGCGTCCGCTGGTTCCGCTGGATGGCGGCCGCTTTGCGACGTCCGACCTGAACGACCTCTATCGCCGCGTCATCAACCGCAACAACCGCCTGAAGCGCCTGATCGAGCTTCGTGCGCCCGACATCATCGTGCGCAACGAAAAGCGGATGCTTCAGGAGGCGGTCGATGCGCTGTTCGACAACGGCCGTCGTGGCCGGGTGATCACGGGCACCAACAAGCGCCCGCTGAAATCGCTCAGCGACATGCTGAAGGGCAAGCAGGGCCGGTTCCGTCAGAACCTGCTCGGCAAGCGCGTCGACTTCTCGGGCCGTTCGGTCATCGTGACCGGTCCGGAGCTGAAGCTGCACCAGTGCGGCCTGCCGAAGAAGATGGCGCTCGAGCTGTTCAAGCCGTTCATCTATTCGCGGCTTGAGGCGAAGGGCCTGTCCTCGACCGTCAAGCAGGCGAAGAAGCTGGTCGAAAAGGAACGCCCCGAGGTCTGGGACATCCTGGACGAGGTCATCCGCGAGCATCCGGTTCTTCTGAACCGCGCGCCGACGCTGCACCGTCTGGGCATCCAGGCCTTCGAGCCGATCCTGATCGAAGGCAAGGCGATCCAGCTGCACCCGCTCGTCTGCTCGGCCTTCAACGCCGACTTCGACGGTGACCAGATGGCCGTGCACGTTCCGCTGTCGCTGGAAGCGCAGCTGGAAGCGCGCGTGCTGATGATGTCGACCAACAACGTGCTGTCGCCCGCCAACGGCGCGCCGATCATCGTGCCGTCGCAGGACATGGTTCTGGGGCTCTATTACACGACGATGGAGCGCAAGGGCATGGTCGGCGAGGGGATGATGTTCTCCTCGATCGAAGAGGTCGAGCATGCGCTGGCCGCCGGCGCGGTGCATCTGCATGCCCGCATCACTGCGCGGCTGAAGCAGATCGACGACGAAGGCAACGAGGTCTGGAAGCGTTACGAGACGACCCCCGGCCGTCTGCGCCTCGGCAACCTCTTGCCGCTGAACGCCAAGGCCCCGTTCGAGCTGGTCAACCGGCTCCTGCGGAAAAAGGACGTGCAGAACGTCATCGACACCGTCTACCGCTACTGCGGCCAGAAAGAGTCGGTGATCTTCTGTGACCAGATCATGGGTCTGGGCTTCCGCGAGGCCTTCAAGGCCGGCATCTCGTTCGGCAAGGACGACATGCTCATCCCCGACACCAAGTGGACGATCGTCAACGGCGTCCGCGATCAGGTGAAGGAGTTCGAGCAGCAGTACATGGACGGCCTGATCACTCAGGGCGAAAAGTACAACAAGGTCGTCGACGCCTGGTCGAAATGCTCGGATGCGGTCGCGGCCGAGATGATGAAGGAAATCTCGGCGGTCCGTTTCGATGACGTGGGCGCCGAGAAGGAGCCGAACTCGGTCTACATGATGTCGCACTCCGGTGCGCGGGGTTCGCCTGCCCAGATGAAGCAGCTTGGCGGTATGCGCGGCCTGATGGCCAAACCGTCGGGCGAGATCATCGAGACGCCGATCATCTCGAACTTCAAGGAAGGCCTGACCGTGCTCGAGTACTTCAACTCGACCCACGGCGCGCGGAAAGGTCTCGCTGACACGGCGCTCAAGACGGCGAACTCGGGCTACCTGACCCGCCGTCTGGTCGACGTGGCGCAGGACTGCATCGTGCGCAGCATCGATTGCGGCACCGAGCGGTCGATCACGGCGGAAGCCGCGGTGAACGATGGCGAGGTTGTCTCGTCGCTGTCCGAGCGGGTTCTGGGTCGCGTGGCGGCCGAGGACATCCTCGTGCCGGGCACCGATGAGGTGATCGTCAGCCGCAACGAGCTGATCGACGAGCGCAAGGCGGACCTGATCGGTCTTCACGCTGTCCAGTCGGCCCGCATCCGCAGCCCGCTGACCTGCGACGCCGAAGAAGGCGTCTGCGCCATGTGCTACGGCCGTGACCTGGCCCGTGGCACGATGGTGAACGTCGGCGAAGCCGTCGGCATCATCGCGGCGCAGTCGATCGGCGAACCGGGCACGCAGCTGACGATGCGGACCTTCCACATCGGCGGTATCGCGCAGGGCGGCCAGCAGTCGTTCCTCGAAGCCAGCCAGGAAGGCAAGATCGAGTTCCGCAACCCGAACCTTCTGTCCAACGCCGCGGGCGAGCAGATCGTGATGGGCCGGAACATGTCGATCGCCATCATCGACGAGAATGGCGGCGAACGGGCCGTCCACAAGGTCGGTTACGGTGCCAAGGTCCATGTGAAGGACGGTCAGGCCGTGAAACGCGGCACGAAGCTGTTCGAATGGGACCCCTACACCCTGCCGATCATCGCCGAAAAGGGCGGCGTGGCGCGCTTTGTCGACCTGATCTCGGGCATCTCGGTGCGCGAAGAGACGGACGAAGCCACCGGCATGACGCAGAAGATCGTCTCGGATTGGCGGTCGGCGCCGAAAGGCAACGACCTCAAGCCGGAAGTGATCATCATGAACCCGGAAACGGGCGAGCCGGTGCGCAACGAGGCGGGCAACCCGATCACCTACCCGATGTCGGTCGACGCCATCCTGTCGGTCGAAGACGGACAAGAGGTGAAGCCGGGCGACGTCGTGGCGCGTATCCCGCGCGAAGGCGCCAAGACCAAGGACATCACCGGGGGTCTTCCCCGCGTGGCGGAACTGTTCGAGGCCCGTCGTCCCAAGGACCACGCCATCATCGCGGAAGCCGATGGCTATGTCCGCTTCGGCAAGGACTACAAGAACAAGCGCCGCATCACCATCGAGCCGGTCGACGAGACCGTGCAGCCGATGGAATACATGGTGCCCAAGGGCAAGCACATCCCGGTGCAGGAAGGCGACTTCGTGCAGAAGGGTGACTACATCATGGACGGCAACCCGGCTCCGCATGACATCCTGCGGATCATGGGGGTCGAGGCGCTTGCGAACTACATGATCGACGAAGTGCAGGACGTCTATCGCCTGCAGGGCGTGAAGATCAACGACAAGCACATCGAGGTGATCGTTCGCCAGATGCTGCAGAAGTGGGAGATCCTCGATAGCGGGGAGACCACGCTTCTGAAGGGCGAGCATGTCGACAAGGCGGAGCTTGACGAGGTGAACGAGAAGGCCATCGCGCATGGCCTGCGTCCGGCCTCGGGCGAGCCGATCCTGCTCGGCATCACCAAGGCGAGCCTGCAGACCCGCAGCTTCATTTCGGCCGCGTCGTTCCAGGAAACGACCCGCGTGCTGACCGAGGCGGCGGTTCAGGGCAAGCGTGACAAGCTTGTCGGCCTGAAAGAGAACGTCATCGTCGGCCGGCTGATCCCGGCCGGGACCGGTGGTGCCACGACCCGGGTGAAGAAGATAGCCTCGGATCGCGACATGACCGTGATCGAGGCACGTCGGTCCGAGGCGGAAATCGCCGCGGCGCTGGCTGCCCCGATGGACGACGTCTTCGACAGCGGTCGCGAAAGCGATCTGGTCGATACTATCGAAAGCCGCGACGAGTAAGTCCTGGCTGGTCAAAAGGGCCCCCGCACCTGCTGGTGCGGGGGCCTTTTTTTGTTGGATACTGGTCCTCTGCCGGAAAGCGTGCTGCCTTGGCGATATCCCCTAACCTGCGTGGCGCGATCTACATGAACATCGCCATGGCCGCGTTCACGCTGAACGATACCGGGATGAAGGCGGTGACGCAGACCCTGCCGCTGTTCGAGGCGATCACGCTTCGCGGGGTCTCGACCTCGATCCTGCTGTTCATTCTGGGCCTTGCAACCGGTGGGCTGCGGTTTCGCCTGCAGCGTCGAGACACGGGGCTTCTGGCGATCCGCACTCTGGCCGAGATTGCGGCGACGGTCGCCTTCCTTGGCGCGCTGGTCCATATGCCGCTGGCCAACCTTTCGGCGGTCATGCAGTTCACCCCGCTGGCCGTGACCCTTGCCGCGGCCGTGGTCTTCCGCGAGCGGATCGGCTGGCGCCGGTTGAGCGCAATCGGCATCGGGTTCCTTGGCGTATTGCTCATCATCCGCCCCGGCGCAAAAGGCTTTGATGTCTGGGCGCTGGTCGGGGTGGCGTCGGTGCTTTGTGTCGTCGTGCGCGATCTCTCGACGCGAAAGTTCGGCCTCGGGGTGCCGACAGCCACCGTCGCCTTGGCTGCCGCGCTTGGGGTCACGGTCCTCGGGCTTTCCGGCGTTGCAATCGAGGGGTGGCAAGGACCTGACCTGCGGGACCTGCTGACGGTCTTCGGATCTTCGGTCGCCCTTGTCGCCGGGTATCTGAGCGGTGTTCAGGCCATGCGGGTCGGGGATATCGGCTTCATCGCGCCGTTCCGCTATACCTCGCTCCTCTGGGCGATCGCGCTTGGTTGGCTGGTTTTCGGCACGCTGCCGGATCTGCTGACCGTGGCCGGGGCAACAGTCGTCATCGCGACGGGCCTCTTCACCCTTCTGCGCGAGCGAAAACTGGCGCAAGATGCCGCAAAGACGGCATAGGGGTTGCCGCATGAACCACGGACCGCTAACCAGCGCGGGACTGCCTGGCGCAAAACGGATGGCGGTCTTGCGCAAAGGACGGAAGGCAGCCGGCAGACCATGGTAAGCGTTTCCATCGTCATTCCCGCCAAGAATGAATCGGAAAACATCCCGACGCTTCTGGACGAGATCCATGCGGCCGTGGGCCCACTGGTGGACTATGAGGTCATCGTTGTCGACGATGGATCGACCGACGGCATGGACCGGCTTCTGACCAAGCGGATGGAAACCCAGCCGAACCTGCGCGTCCTGCGCAATGAACGCTCGGCTGGGCAGAGCGCGGCGGTCCATTCCGGCGTCCAGGCGGCGCGGGCTGACGTGATCTGCACCCTCGATGCAGACGGCCAGAACCCGCCGGAGTTCCTGCCGGCGCTATTCCAGCCACTGCTGGCAGGGCCGCCCGAAATGGCGCTGGTCGCCGGTCAAAGGGTGAACCGGCAGGATACATGGTCCAAGCGCATGGGGTCGAAATTCGCGAACAAGCTGCGCAGCTGGGCCTTGAACGATGGCACGCGGGATACCGGTTGCGGCCTGAAGGGGTTCCGTCGGGATGCCTTCCTGGCGCTTCCCTATTTCGACCACATGCATCGCTACCTTCCGGCGCTGTTCCGCCGTGACGGGTGGGAGGTGCTGCTGGTCGATGTCGGGCACCGATCCCGCGGGGCAGGGCGGTCGAACTACAGCAACCTGCAGCGCGCGCTTGTGGGGATCGTCGATCTGGCCGGAGTCATGTGGCTGATCCGGCGGCGCAAGAAGGCCAATCCGCAACCGATCGGTCCAGAGGGACGGAAGTAAGCCCATGCAGCAGATCCTGCCCTTCTTTCATGTGAACACTACCGGCGAGTTGATCTGGGTGATCATCGGGGTGGTGGGACAACTGATGTTCACCGGCCGTTTCCTGATCCAGTGGCTGGCCTCGGAAAAGGTCAAGCGGTCGGTCGTGCCCGTCTCGTTCTGGTATTTCTCGATCGCGGGAGGATTGATCCTGCTGTTTTATGCCATCCACCGGATGGACCCGGTCTTTATCCTTGGCCAGTCGCTTGGCGTGTTCATCTATGGCCGGAACCTCTGGCTGATCCATCGCCACCAGAATGCAGAAATCTGAAGCAGCCTCCGGCTGGCTGGTTCCGGCGCTGGTGATTGTCGCGGCTGTTACGGCCGCGCGGTTGGTGCTTCTGGCCTATGACGGTACCGACCTTTTCGTCGACGAGGCGCAGTACTGGTTCTGGGGCCAGCATTTCGACTTCGGCTATTATTCCAAGCCGCCGCTGATCGCCTGGGTTATCGGGGCGACGACCACCCTGGCAGGAAGCGATTCTCCCTTCTGGGTGCGCATGCCCGCGCCGCTGTTCCACGGAGCGACAGCGCTGATCCTGGCAGGATTGGCGGCGCGCATCCATGGACGGGCCGCAGCGATCTGGGTCGCCGCCCTGTACGTGACCCTTCCGATGGTTGCTGTCGGCTCGCTCATGATCTCGACCGACACGATCATGGCGCCGTTCTTCGCGGGCGCCCTTCTGTTCCATCGCAAGCTTGTCGAAAAGGGCGAAGGTCACGACGCCCTGCTCGCCGGGGCGCTGATCGGGCTGGCCTTTCTGGCCAAGTATGCCGCTGTCTATTTCCTGCTCGGGGCGATTCTGGGCGCGATCCTCTTCCGTGACCTGAGGCTGTCTCTCGCCAACTGGGCCAGGATGCTTGCGGCATTCGGCCTTGTCATCGCGCCCAACATCCTCTGGAACCTTCGGAACGGCATGGCCACGGCCGAGCACACGCTCGACAACGTCGGCTGGGTGCGCGAGGGTCCGGGGTTGGCCCAATTGAACCCGGCCGGAATGGCAGAGTTTTTCTTTAGCCAGTTTGCTGTCTTCGGACCCATCGCCTTCGCCGCGCTGATCCTTGCCGCCGTGCGGCCGGGACGGAGCGAGGCCTGGCGACTGCTGGTCTTCTCGGTTCCGGCCATCCTGATCGTCACGGTCCAGGCCTTTCTTGACCGGGCCTTTGCCAACTGGGCGGCGTCAGCCTATTTCGCCGGCTCGGTTGTTGCGGTGGCCTATCTCTTGCGGCACCGGGCCTGGCTGATCGGGGCTGTCGCCCTGAACGCAGCGATTGCCCTGATCCTGCCGGTCCTGACCGTGGTTCCGGCGCTGTCTTTCGATGGGTCCCAGCCGCTCCTGGCGCGCTGGCTGGGCCGCGAGGACATGAGCCTGCAAATCCTTGCGATTGCCCGGACGCAGGGCGATCTGCCGGTGGTAGCCGAGCGGCGCGATATCCTCGCGGATCTGTTCTACACGGGCCGTGATGCCGGTATCGCCGTCTATGCTGTCCCGCCACGCGGCAGGCCCGGAAACCACTATGAACAGATGCACGCCCTTCCTTCCGCCGTGACCGGCCCGGTGATCTACGTGGCCGAGGCACCGCCCAACTGCCCGGAAAGCCCAGCCCAGGCCTTGGGTGCCCTTGACGGGCGTGGCGGGGCCTATGCGAAGGTTCCCCTGCTCGTTTACCGCGTTGAGGCGGAGTGCCTGCATGCGCGGTAAGGATCGGTTCAGGATAGTCATCCTTCTCGCTGCGATTGCGCTGAGCCTGATGGTATTCATTCTCTGGCCGGGTCTCGACCCCTGGGTGACGGGACTTTTCCGCAATCCCACTTCCGGATTTTCCTACGCGGATAAAGGGTGGCCGAATGAGCTGCGCCTGGTTGTCTGGAGGTTATCCGAGGCCCTGATCGCCCTGGCCGTCGCGGCCTTCATCGCCGGCCAGGTCATTGGTGGCAACGTGCTTGGCGTAGGCCAGCGGGTCTGGGCCTATATCGTCCTGCTCTATCTGCTGGGTCCGTCGTTGCTGGTCGACGGGATCGTAAAGCGGCTGTGGGGCAGGGCGCGCCCGGCGGACACGCTGGAATTCGGCGGCTCACTGCACTTCACCCCGCCCTACGAATGGTCGGACCAGTGTGCGAAGAATTGCTCGTTCGTTTCGGGCGAGGTGTCCGGCGCGGTCGCCCTTGCGATCAGCCTGCTGCTGTTGCTGGAGGTGCTCGGCAAGTCCCTGGCTGTGGGAACGCGGGCCTGTCTGCAACTCGCGATCCTGTCGCTGCCGGTCTTGATCGCGCTGCAGAGAATCGCCGCCGGCCGGCATTTTCTGTCGGACGCAATCTTTGCCGCCCTGTTCACGGCAATGGTGGCGGTCCTGCTGCGCATCTGGCTCTTGCCAGAGCAGCGGAAGTGACGCGGCGGACCTTCGGGCCGCTGTTGACATCCCCCGCGACTCCCCATATACGGCGCCCACTTGCGCTGCGGCCTCCCTCTTTGGGCGGCATCTGTGGCGCGGGATCCGAACTGAAGTGGTCATGATCCGGGCGCAGGCCCCGATCCTCTGGAATTCCACCGCGTCGTCCTCAGCGAAGGGGATGAATGCGGTTTTGTGTTTTGCGGACGCGCAAGGCACCTGTGAGCGAAATGCCCCCGGAACCACCTCTGACGAGGGGTGATTGAACGGGTTGCAAGAGAAGGCGAAACGTATGCCGACGATCCAACAGCTGATCCGCAAGCCGCGGGAAGCGAACGTCCGGAAGTCCAAGTCGCAGCACCTGGAATCCTGCCCGCAGAAACGCGGCGTGTGCACTCGCGTGTACACCACGACCCCGAAGAAACCGAACTCCGCTATGCGGAAAGTGGCCAAGGTCCGCCTGACCAACGGCTTCGAGGTGATCAGCTACATCCCCGGTGAAAAGCACAACCTTCAGGAACACTCGGTGGTCCTGATCCGCGGCGGCCGGGTGAAAGACCTTCCGGGCGTCCGTTACCACATCCTGCGCGGTGTCCTCGATACCCAGGGTGTCAAAGATCGTCGTCAGCGCCGCTCGAAATACGGCGCGAAGCGTCCGAAATAAGGAGTTCGACAGATGTCGCGTCGTCACGCCGCCGAAAAGCGCGAAGTGCTGCCTGATGCCAAGTATGGCGATCGGGTTCTGACCAAGTTCATGAACAACCTGATGATCGACGGCAAGAAATCGGTTGCCGAAAGCATCGTCTACAACGCTCTCGAGCGCGTTCAGTCGCGCCTCAAGCGCGAGCCGATCCAGGCCTTCCACGAAGCGCTGGACAATGTGAAGCCGTCGCTCGAAGTGCGTTCGCGCCGCGTCGGCGGTGCCACCTACCAGGTTCCGGTCGAAGTGCGCCCCGAGCGCCGCGAAGCCCTGGCGATCCGCTGGCTCATCACCGCGGCCCGCAAGCGCAACGAGAACACCATGGAAGAGCGCCTTGCCGCCGAACTGTCCGACGCGGTCAACAACCGCGGCACGGCGGTGAAGAAGCGGGAAGACACCCACAAGATGGCCGACGCCAACAAGGCGTTCAGCCATTATCGCTGGTAAGCGGAAGGACGCCTGATCATGGCACGCGAATATCCCCTCGAGCTTTACCGGAACTTCGGGATCATGGCCCATATCGACGCGGGCAAGACCACGACGACCGAGCGGATCCTCTACTACACCGGCAAGTCCCACAAGATCGGCGAAGTCCACGACGGCGCCGCGACCATGGACTGGATGGAGCAGGAGCAGGAGCGCGGGATCACCATCACCTCCGCCGCGACCACGACCTTCTGGGAGCGGACCGAGGATGGCACCCATCCCCAGACCCCGAAGCACCGCTTCAACATCATCGACACCCCCGGCCACGTCGACTTCACGATTGAAGTCGAGCGTTCGCTGGCCGTGCTTGACGGCGCTGTCTGCCTTCTGGACGCCAACGCCGGCGTCGAGCCGCAGACCGAAACCGTGTGGCGCCAGGCTGACCGCTATGGCGTTCCGCGGATCGTGTTCGTCAACAAGATGGACAAGATCGGCGCTGACTTCTTCAACTGCGTGAAGATGATCAAGGACCGCACCGGCGCGACCCCCGCCCCGATCGCCCTGCCGATCGGCGCCGAGGACAAGCTGGAAGGCATCATCGACCTCGTGACGATGCAGGAATGGGTGTACCAGGGTGAAGACCTTGGCGCGTCCTGGGAACTGCGCCCCGTCCGTGACTCGCTCAAGGCCCAGGCCGAAGAGTGGCGCGGCAAGCTCATCGAGCTGGCCGTCGACATGGACGACGCCGCGATGGAAGCCTACCTCGAGGGCACCGAGCCGACCGTCGAAGAACTGCGCGCGCTGATCCGCAAGGGCTGCCTCGCGATGGCCTTCGTTCCGGTCACCGCCGGTTCGGCCTTCAAGAACAAGGGCGTCCAGCCGGTTCTCAACGCCGTTATCGACTACCTGCCGTCGCCGCTCGACATCAAGCCGTACATGGGCTTCGCGCCGGGCGACGAGACCGAGACCCGCAATATCGCGCGGTCTGCCGACGACGCCCAGCCCTTCGCTGCGCTGGCGTTCAAGATCATGAACGACCCCTTCGTGGGCTCGCTCACCTTCACCCGGATCTACTCGGGCGTGCTCAAGAAGGGTGACCAGATGGTCAACTCGACGAAGGGCCGCAAAGAGCGCGTGGGCCGGATGATGATGATGCACGCCATCAACCGCGAGGAAATCGAAGAAGCCTTCGCCGGCGACATCATCGCGCTGGCTGGCCTGAAAGAGACGACGACGGGCGACACGCTCTGCGATCCGAACAACCAGGTCGTGCTTGAAACGATGACCTTCCCGGAGCCGGTGATCGAGATCGCCGTGGAGCCGAAGTCGAAAGCCGACCAGGAGAAGATGGGCATCGCCCTTGCCCGCCTGGCTGCCGAAGACCCGTCCTTCCGCGTCGAGACCGATCTGGAATCGGGCCAGACCATCATGAAGGGCATGGGCGAACTTCACCTCGACATCCTCGTCGACCGCATGCGTCGCGAGTTCAAGGTCGAGGCGAACATCGGTGCTCCGCAGGTGGCCTATCGCGAGACGATCAGCCGTCCGGCCGAAATCGACTACACGCACAAGAAGCAGACCGGTGGTACCGGACAGTTCGCGCGCGTGAAGCTCGAGATCTCCCCGACGGAACCGGGCGAAGGCTATTCCTTCGAGTCGAAGATCGTTGGTGGTGCGGTGCCGAAGGAATACATCCCCGGCGTCGAAAAAGGCATCAAGTCGGTCATGGACTCGGGCCCGCTCGCCGGCTTCCCGGTCATCGACTTCAAGGTCGCGCTGGTTGACGGTGCGTTCCACGACGTCGACTCGTCGGTCCTCGCCTTCGAAATCGCGGCCCGTGCCGCGATGCGCGATGGTCTGAAGAAAGCCGGTGCGAAGCTGCTCGAGCCGATCATGAAGGTCGAGGTCGTCACCCCGGAAGAATATACCGGTTCGGTGATCGGCGACCTGACCAGCCGTCGCGGCATGGTGCAGGGCCAGGACAGCCGCGGCAACGCGAACGTCATCAACGCCTTCGTGCCGCTGGCCAACATGTTCGGCTACATCAACAACCTGCGCTCGATGTCCTCGGGCCGGGCCGTGTTCACGATGCAGTTCGACCACTACGACGCCGTTCCGCAGAACATCTCGGACGAGATCCAGAAGAAATACGCGTGATTTGAGCGGTGGGCGGGAACGCCCACCCTACCAACCGTAGGGTGCGCGCCGCGCACCGCCACCGAAATAGGAGATGCCAAGATGGCAAAGGCAAAGTTTGAACGGACGAAACCGCACGTCAACATCGGCACGATTGGCCACGTTGACCACGGCAAGACGACGCTGACGGCGGCGATCACGAAGTATTTCGGCGAGTTCCGCGCCTATGACCAGATCGACGGCGCGCCGGAAGAGCGGGCCCGCGGGATCACGATCTCGACCGCGCACGTGGAATACGAGTCGGACTCGCGCCACTATGCGCATGTCGACTGCCCCGGCCACGCCGACTATGTGAAGAACATGATCACCGGTGCCGCCCAGATGGACGGCGCGATTCTGGTGGTGTCGGCCGCTGACGGCCCGATGCCGCAGACCCGCGAGCACATCCTGCTCGGCCGCCAGGTGGGTATCCCCTACATGGTCGTGTTCATGAACAAGGTCGACCAGGTCGATGACCCGGAACTCCTTGAGCTGGTCGAGATGGAGATCCGTGAGCTCCTGTCGTCCTACGACTATCCCGGCGACGACATCCCGATCATCAAGGGTTCGGCCCTGCACGCGATGAACGGCACCGAGAAGGCGATCGGCGAAGACGCGATCCGCGAACTGATCGCGGCGGTCGATGCCTATATCCCGACCCCGGCGCGCGCCGTTGACCAGCCGTTCCTGATGCCGGTCGAAGACGTGTTCTCGATCTCGGGCCGCGGCACCGTTGCCACCGGCCGGATCGAGCGCGGCGTGGTGAAGGTCGGCGAGGAACTGGAAATCGTCGGCATCCGCCCGTCGAAGAAGACGGTCTGCACCGGCGTCGAGATGTTCCGCAAGCTGCTTGACCAGGGCGAAGCCGGCGACAACGTCGGTCTGCTGCTGCGCGGCGTCGACCGTGACGGCATCGAGCGTGGCCAGGTTCTCTGCAAGCCGGGTTCGGTGAAGCCGCACACGAAGTTCGAAGCCGAAGCCTACATCCTGACGAAGGAAGAAGGCGGCCGCCACACCCCGTTCTTCGCGAACTACCGTCCGCAGTTCTACTTCCGGACGACGGACGTTACGGGCACCGTGCAGCTGCCGGAAGGCACCGAGATGGTGATGCCGGGCGACAACCTGAAGTTCAACGTCGAGCTGATCGCGCCGATCGCCATGGAAGAGAAGCTCCGCTTCGCCATCCGTGAAGGCGGCCGCACCGTCGGCGCCGGCGTCGTCTCCAAAATCATCGAGTAATCGGGGGAAGGGCGGGGGTTCCGCCCCCGCCCCAGCCAAAAGCCCGAGGACAGGAACATGTCGACTCAAACCATCCGCATCCGGCTGAAAGCCTTCGATTACCGCGTGCTGGACGCCAGCACCGCGGAAATCGTGAACACCGCCAAGCGGACCGGCGCGCAAGTGCGCGGCCCGATCCCGCTGCCGAACAAGATCGAGAAATTCACGGTTCTCCGTGGTCCGCACATCAACAAGAAGTCGCGCGACCAGTGGGAAATCCGGACGCACAAGCGTCTTCTCGACATCGTCGATCCGACCCCGCAGACCGTGGACGCGCTGATGAAGCTCGACCTCGCGGCCGGCGTGGATGTCGAAATCAAAGTGTAAGGGGGCATGACAATGCGCTCTGGCGTTATCGCAAAGAAGCTGGGCATGACCCGGCTGTTCCTGGAGGACGGGAAGCAAGTTCCCGTGACCGTCCTTCAACTCGACAACCTGCAGGTCGTCGCACAGCGCACGGCCGACCGTGACGGCTATACCGCCGTCCAGCTCGGCGCCGGTGCTGCCAAGGCCAAGCGGACCACGGCCGCGCAGCGGGGCCACTTCGCGAAAGCGAACGTGGAGCCGAAGCGCAAGATCGCCGAGTTCCGCGTCAGCCCGGACAACCTGATCGACGTGGGCGCGGAAATCACCGCCGACCACTACCTCGCGGGTCAGTATGTCGACGTCGCGGGCACCTCGATCGGTAAGGGTTTCGCCGGTGCCATGAAGCGGCACAACTTCGGCGGTCTGCGTGCCTCGCACGGCGTGTCGGTCTCGCACCGCTCGCACGGCTCGACCGGTCAGTGCCAGGATCCCGGCAAGGTGTTCCGCGGCAAGAAGATGGCCGGTCATCTGGGTTCGGTCCGTGTGACCACGCAGAACCTGGAAGTCGTCCGCACGGATGCCGAACGTGGCCTCATCATGATCAAAGGCGCGGTCCCCGGTTCCAAGGGCGGCTGGGTCACGATCAAGGACGCGGTGAAGAAGGCGGCCCCCGCTGGCCTGCCGATGCCCGCCGCGATCCGCAGCGCTGCGGCTCCCGCCGTGGAAGCGCCCGCCGAAGGGGGTGAAGCATGAAACTCGATGTGATCAAGCTGGACGGCGGCAAGGCCGGCTCCATTGATCTGGACGAAGCGCTGTTCGGCCTCGAGCCGCGCGCCGACATCCTGCACCGCGTCGTGCGTTGGCAGCGGGCGAAAGCCCAGGCCGGTACCCACTCGGTGCTCGGCAAGTCGGACGTGAGCTATTCGACCAAGAAGATCTACCGCCAGAAAGGCACCGGCGGCGCCCGCCACGGTTCCAAGAAGGCCCCGATCTTCCGTCATGGTGGTGTCTACAAGGGCCCGACGCCCCGCAGCCACGCCCATGACCTGCCGAAGAAGTTCCGCGCCCTCGGCCTGAAGCACGCCCTCTCGGCGAAAGCCCAGGCCGGCGAGCTGGTGGTTCTGGATGCGGCCGTGATGGCCGAAGCCAAGACCGCAGTTCTGGCCAAGGCGGCGAAGGAACTCGGCTGGAAGCGCGTGCTCATCATCGACGGCGCCGAGGTCAACGAGAACTTCGCCAAGGCGGCGCGCAACATCGAGGGTCTCGATGTGCTGCCGTCGATCGGCGCCAACGTCTATGACATCCTCAAGCGTGACACGCTCGTGCTCACGAAGGCGGCTGTCGAAGCACTGGAGGCTCGCCTGAAATGAGCGCGAAACCCGAACACTACGACGTGATCAAGAAGCCGGTGATCACCGAGAAGGCCACCATGGCGTCCGACGCCAATGCCGTGGTCTTCCAGGTGGCCATGGACGCGACGAAGCCGCAGATCAAGGAAGCGGTCGAGGCGGTCTTCGGCGTGAAGGTGAAGGCGGTCAACACCACCATCACCAAAGGCAAGGAAAAGCGGTTCCGCGGTCGCCCCGGCGTCCGTTCGGACAAGAAGAAGGCCTATGTGACGCTGGAAGACGGTCAGTCGATCGACGTTACGACCGGCCTTTGATCCGTTCCTGATGCGTGAAACAGAACGCTGGCTGGAAGGCCGGCGTTCTGTCATTTTGGGGTGTAACGTATCGAGTGGAGCCCCGGATTGAAGAACGTATCCGCACGCCGTTTGTTAAATCGGTTCCAGGCGCGGTTGTTTCCTCCAGAGGGACGCACAGCCCAGAAATCCGAGGCTGGCGCCAGACGTGGATCCGTATCCATCGCCTCGGCCGTGAACTACGTGGTTTGGGAAGAGCCGAACCGCGCAGGTACGCCACCATTGCATATCGGCAAGAGCGGTGAGCGATATTCCACCCTGACGGGTGTTTGGTGGCTCGATCGGAGCACCATGATCGTCGCTCATCGCAGCGGACTGCGAATTGCCGTCTTCGACATTGACCACTTCGATGCCCCGGTCTGGGTCGGCGAGGTCGAGCATCTCACCGATGATATCGCAGCAAAGCCTCTCGAAGCTGGAGTTTGGGAAGTGGCAGTCAGCGGGTGCTGGCAATGCATCTACAGTCGATTCAAGATCAGGCATATTGCGGACAGCGCGGCCGGTTGGACGATGGAACCGATCGACACGAAAGTCTCACCGACAAAAGACTTTTGTCATGGGGTGGCCTATGACGAAGCCGGGCGGTTCTGCTGGTCTATCCACACGGGTGTCTCGCCGCGCTTCGCAATAGGAGAGACGCTGCACACCCTTCCAGCGCCGTGGGGCGTGCGCGACGTATGCGAGGACCGGGCCAGGGGGCGCTATCTAGCCATCGCGGTCTCGAAGAGCCCGAAGAAGGCGGCGTACGACGATGTCGCTACAACGATATGGTACCACTCGGACCGCATGAGTGGTTGGAAGTGTCTCTGCAAGCTGCCCGGGGTGCATTCGGATGCAATCGATGTCTGGGGCCAGCATATCTGGATTCCCGACCAGCTTGGCGACCGGCTTCTTGCGATCGATGCCGAAAGCGGAGAGATAGCGGCAATCTACAGCGGCGACTGTTTGAACTTCCCGCACGGTTTGGGCATTTCACAAGACGGCTTGATTGCAGTGACCAACTATGGGTCGAGCAGCGTCGCCCTACTGAATGCTGCTGACCTGCTGGCCTAGCGGGAACGATCAACGGCGAATTGCCAGGTCTGGCGACCAGCTCGCCATCCTCAGGCCATGCCATTCGCAAGCGAACGTTCTCTTGAAAGTTCCTTGCAAGATTCCTGGGTTTGGTCCTCGCGGGAGCTATGGACACCCTTCTGCTGCCCTGCTAAATCGCCCCAGTCGCGCGGCCCCGGGATTCGTTCCGGGGCTCTGTGATTTTTGTTTCGGGGATCTTCGGAGCCCTTCACCGGACCAGCAATGGTCCTCAAGCTGACGGAAGACAGTAATCATGGCACTCAAGTCGTACAAACCGACGACGCCTGGCCAGCGTGGGCTGGTTCTGATCGACCGTTCGGAGCTTTGGAAAGGCCGCCCGGTCAAAGCCCTCACCGAGGGTTTGATCGGCACTGGTGGCCGGAACAACACCGGACGGGTCACGATGTGGCACAAGGGTGGCGGCGCGAAGCGTCTCTACCGCGTCGTTGATTTCAAACGCACGAAGTTCGACGTCCCCGCGACGGTCGAGCGGATCGAATACGACCCGAACCGGACCGCCTTCATCGCGCTGGTGCGCTATGCGGATGGCGAGCTTTCCTACATCCTGGCGCCGCAGCGTCTGGCCGTGGGCGATCAGGTGATCGCCGGCGCCAAGACCGACGTAAAGCCGGGCAACGCGATGCCCTTCTCGGGCATGCCGATCGGTACCATCGTCCACAACGTCGAGCTGAAGCCCGGCAAGGGCGGCCAGCTGGCGCGCGCCGCGGGCACCTATGCCCAGTTCGTCGGCCGTGACGGCGGCTATGCGCAGATCCGCCTGTCCTCGGGCGAGCTGCGGATGGTCCGTCAGGAATGCATGGCCACGGTCGGTGCCGTGTCGAACCCCGACAACTCGAACCAGAACCTCGGCAAGGCCGGTCGTCGCCGTCACATGGGCATCCGCCCGACGGTTCGCGGCGTGGCCATGAACCCGATCGACCACCCGCATGGCGGCGGCGAAGGCCGTACCTCGGGCGGCCGTCACCCGGTTACTCCGTGGGGCAAGGGCACCAAGGGGAACAAGACCCGCAAGAACAAGCAGACGGACAAGTTCATCGTCCGCTCGCGTCACGCGAAGAAAGGGCGTTAATCCATGTCGCGTTCAGTCTGGAAGGGCCCGTTCGTCGACGCCTATCTGCTGAAGAAAGCAGAAAAGGCGAAGGAATCGGGCAAGAACGAAGTGATCAAGATCTGGTCGCGCCGTTCGACGATCCTGCCGCATTTCGTCGGCCTCACCTTCGGCGTCTACAACGGGCACAAGCACATCCCCGTCAACGTCACCGAAGAGATGATCGGCCAGAAGTTCGGGGAATATTCGCCGACGCGGACCTATTACGGTCACGCAGCCGACAAAAAAGCGAAACGGAAGTAAGCCATGGGTACCGAAAAGAATCCGCGTCGCGTGGCTGACAACGAAGCTCAGGCCATCCTGCGCATGCTTCGCACCAGCCCGCAGAAACTCAACCTCGTCGCCGGCATGATCCGCGGCAAGAAGGTGGATCGGGCCCTGTCCGACCTGACCTTCTCGAAGCGCCGCATCGCGGGCGACGTCAAGAAATGCCTGCAGTCGGCCATCGCCAATGCCGAGAACAACCACGGTCTGGACGTGGATGAGCTCGTCGTCGCCGAAGCCTATGTCGGCAAGAACATCACCCTGAAACGCGGCCGTCCGCGGGCCCGGGGTCGGTTCGGCAAGATCATGAAACCGTTCAGCCAGCTGACCATCACGGTCCGTCAAGTCGGGGAGTCTGCATAATGGGTCAGAAGGTAAACCCGATCGGGATGCGTCTGCAGGTCAACCGGACCTGGGATAGCCGCTGGTTCGCTGAATCCAAGGACTACGGCAACCTGCTGCTCGAAGACCTGAAGATGCGCGAGTTCATCCAGGAAGAGTGCAAGCAGGCCGGCGTCTCGAAAGTCATCATCGAGCGTCCGCACAAGAAGTGCCGCGTCACGATCTACACGGCGCGTCCGGGTGTGATCATCGGCAAGAAAGGCGCGGACATCGAGACGCTGCGCAAGAAGCTGGCGAACTTCACCAAGTCGGAACTGCACCTGAACATCGTCGAAGTCCGCAAGCCGGAACTCGACGCCGCTCTGGTGGCCGAGTCGATCGCCCAGCAGATGGAACGCCGCGTGTCCTTCCGTCGCGCCATGAAGCGCGGCGTGCAGAACGCGATGCGCATGGGTGCCCTTGGCATCCGGGTCAACGTTTCGGGCCGCCTCGGCGGGGCCGAGATCGCCCGGACCGAGTGGTACCGCGAAGGTCGCGTGCCGCTGCACACGCTGCGCGCCGACATCGACTATGCGCTGGCCGAAGCCTCGACTCCCTACGGGATCATCGGTGTGAAGGTCTGGATCTTCAAAGGCGAGATCCTCGAGCACGATCCGCAGGCGCATGACCGTCGCCTGGCGGAAGCTCAGGACGGCCCGGCGCCGCGGCCTCAGCGTCGCGAACGCGCGTAAGGGAGTAGAAGGAAATGCTGCAACCGAAACGGACGAAGTTCCGCAAGCAGTTCAAGGGCCGCATCCACGGCGAAGCGAAGGGCGGCTTCCTGCTGAACTTCGGCTCCTTCGCCCTGAAGGCGACCGAGCCGGAGCGCGTCACGGCGCGTCAGATCGAAGCGGCCCGCCGCGCGATCACCCGCCACATGAAGCGCCAGGGCCGCGTCTGGATCCGGATTTTCCCGGATACCCCGGTTACCTCGAAGCCGACCGAAGTCCGGATGGGCTCGGGCAAGGGTTCGGTGGACTACTGGGCATGCAAGGTGAAGCCGGGCCGGATCATGTTCGAGATCGACGGCGTGTCGGAAGTCACCGCGCGGGAGGCCCTGCGCCTCGGCGCAATGAAGCTGCCGGTCACCACCCGCATCGTGGCCCGCGAAGACTGGTAAGGGCCTGCGTGCAATAACGCACCCTACCTGAAGATTGGCCCTCGTCGGAAACGGCGGGGGCCTTTGCCATCAAGGAGCCTTTCATGGCCGAGATTTCCTCGCTGTTCGTCACCCGTCTTTACCGCGCGCGGGTCAATGACCTCGCCAAGCCGAAGATCGACTACAAGGAGTTGAAGTCCACCTGCGAGGTGATGGCCGAGGATGACGAGGCGGGCCAGGCCTGGTGCGAGGACAACGGCTATCCGGGCTACACCTCCTACGCCTCGCTGAACGACCTGCCCTGGCGCGCGCCGATCTTTGCCGACCTGCAGAAGGCGCTCGACAAGCATGTCGCGGCCTTTGTCGAGGATCTGGGCTTTGACCTGCAGGGGCGGAAGCTGAAATGCGACAGCTTCTGGATCAACATCCTGCCCGAGGGCGGCAGCCACGGCAGCCATATTCACCCCCATTCGGTGATCTCGGGCACGACCTATGTCGCCATGCCCGAAGGGACGAGCGCGCTGAAGCTCGAGGATCCGCGCCACGCGATGATGATGCACGCACCCCTGCGGCTGAAGACTGCGGCGGAGAGCTTGCAGCCCTTCGTCTATGTGAAGCCCGAGGTCGGCGAGGTCCTGCTCTGGGAAAGCTGGCTCCGCCACGAGGTGCCGATGAACATGTCCGAGGACGAGCGGATCAGCGTCAGCTTCAATTACAACTGGGATTGAAAAGGTATAGTTTCTATACCATATTACCCCATGGAGTTCGAGTTCGACCCGGCCAAAAGCGCCAGCAACAAGGCCAAGCATGGCATCGACTTCGTCGAGGCGCAGGCACTGTGGCAGGATGATGGATTGGTTGATGTTCCGGTCGTATCGGGGGGCGAGCCACGCTTTCTGGTCATTGGTCGGCTCGAAGGCAAATGCTGGACAGCGGTCTGCACGCTTCGGGGGACGGCAGTACGGATCATCTCGGTGAGGCGATCGCGAACAACGGAGGTGATGTTCTATGAAGGCGCAAGGAACGATTACGACTGACGAGTTCGACGAAAAGTTCGATAATGGCGAGGACATCAGCGCCTATGTCGATTGGTCCAAGGCCCGCCGCCCCAATCAGGAAGCGCGCCGGGTGAACGTGGATTTCCCGGCCTGGATGGTTCAGGGCCTCGACAAGGAGGCCAATCGTCTGGGCGTGACCCGGCAGTCGCTCATCAAGATGTGGATCGCGGAGAAGCTGGGGTAGGTCACAGACCGCCTGATCCCCACGACTGGGGCGGATCGCTGACAAGCGTCCTGATTTCCCCTTGCCACCCACGCCCATCCCCCCTATACGACCGCATCCGCGACTCCGGGGCGACTCGGAGTCGTCGGTTTGTCATTGATCCATCAGGTCGCGGGTGACCCTGGTTCCAGGGGCCCTCTGGTGATTGTGAAAAGGAATACGGCGGATGAACGCCCAGGAACTGAAGACCAAGACGCCGGACCAGCTGCGCGATCAGCTGGCCGCGCTCAAGAAGGAGGCGTTCAACCTGCGCTTCCAACAGGCCACTGGCCAGCTTGAGAACACCGCCCGCATGCGCGCAGTCCGCAAGGACGTGGCCCGCGTCAAGACGGTGCTGAACCAGAAAGCCGCGGAAGCGGCTGCGAAGTAAGGGGACCAACATGCCGAAACGTATCCTTCAGGGTGTTGTGACCTCGGACAAGAACGAGCAGACGATCACCGTCCTCGTCGAGCGCCGCTTCAAGCATCCGCTGCTGCAAAAAACCGTCCGCAAGTCCAAGAAATACCGGGCCCACGACGCGAACAACCAATTCAAGGTCGGCGATACTGTCCGTATCGAAGAGTGCGCGCCGATTTCGAAGACGAAACGCTGGACGGTGGTGGTCGAAGCTTCGGCTTGATCCCCACTTTCCGGTCTGAACGAAACCCTGGGGCCAAGAAGTCCGGTCCCCAAAGGTCGGGAGAAACCAAATGATCCAGATGCAGACCAATCTGGATGTCGCTGACAACTCCGGCGCCCGCCGGGTTCAGTGCATCAAGGTTCTGGGTGGCTCGCATCGCCGCTACGCCTCCGTGGGCGACATCATCGTGGTGTCGGTCAAGGAAGCGATTCCGAAAGGCCGTGTGAAGAAGGGCGACGTCCGCAAGGCCGTCGTCGTGCGCACCGCCAAGGAAGTCCGCCGTGAAGACGGCACCTCGATCCGCTTCGACCGCAACGCCGCCGTCATCCTGAACAACCAGGGCGAACCGGTCGGCACCCGTATCTTCGGGCCGGTCGTGCGCGAGCTCCGGGCGAAGAACTTCATGAAGATCATCTCGCTGGCTCCGGAGGTGCTCTGATGGCTGCGAAACTCAAAAAAGGTGACAAGGTCGTCGTCCTGACCGGCAAGGACAAGGGCAAGACCGGCGAGATCCTTTCGGTCGCACCGAAGGATAACAAGGCCGTCGTCGACGGCGTGAACGTCGCCATCCGTCACACCAAGCAGTCGCAGACCAGCCAGGGCGGCCGCCTCGCGAAAGCGATGCCGATCGACCTGTCGAACCTCGCGATCGTTGACAAGAACGGCAAGGCCACCCGCGTCGGCTTCCGCATGGAAGAAGGCAAGAAGGTCCGCTTCGCCAAGACCACTGGGGAGGCGATCTGATGTTGGACGCTGCCACCTATACCCCGCGCCTCAAGGCCGAATACCAGGCCAAGGTGCGTCCCGCGCTCAAGGAAGAGTTCGGCTACAAGAACGACATGCAGATCCCGCGCCTGGACAAGATCGTCCTGAACATGGGCGTTGGCGAAGCCGTCAAGGACACCAAGAAGGTCAAGACCGCCTCCGAGCAGCTGACGCTGATCGCGGGCCAGAAGGCTGTCATCACCCACGCCAAGAAGTCGATCGCCGGCTTCCGCGTCCGTGAAGAAATGCCGCTTGGCACCAAGGTGACCCTGCGTGGCGACCGGATGTACGAATTCCTCGACCGCCTGATCACCGTCGCGCTGCCGCGCGTCCGTGACTTCCGCGGCGTGAAGGGCAATTCGTTCGACGGCCGCGGCAACTACGCCATGGGCCTGAAGGAACAGATCGTCTTCCCGGAAATCGACTTCGACAAGGTCGACGATATCCTGGGCATGGACATCATCATCTGCACCACCGCGAAAACCGACGCGGAAGCGAAGGCGCTGTTGAAGCATTTCAACATGCCGTTCACCAGCTGATCGCGGAAGGATTGAGAGTATGGCCAAGAAATCCATGACCGAACGCGAACTGAAGCGCCAGAAGCTGGTGAAGCAGTACGCGGCCAAGCGCGCGGCCCTGAAGGCTGCCGCCACCGACCAGAACCTGCCGATGGAGCAGCGCTTCAAGGCGCAGCTGAAACTGGCGGAAATGCCCCGCAACTCGTCGGCGACGCGTCTGCACAACCGGTGCGAGCTCACCGGCCGTCCGCGCGCCTATTATCGCAAACTCAAGCTCAGCCGCATCATGCTGCGTGACCTGGCCCAGTTCGGCCAGATCCCGGGCATGGTGAAGTCGAGCTGGTAAGGAGGTCGCAATGTCTGTGAACGATCCCCTCGGCGATATGCTGACCCGCATCCGCAACGCGCAACTGCGCGGCAAATCGACCGTCTCGACGCCGGCTTCTAAGCTGCGCGCCTGGGTGCTCGACGTGCTTGCGGGCGAAGGCTACATCCGCGGCTACGAGAAGAACTCGACCGAGAACGGTCAGGGCGAACTCGTCATCAGCCTGAAATACTTCGAAGGCGAGCCCGTGATCCGCGAGATCAAGCGCGTCTCGAAGCCCGGCCGCCGGGTCTATATGGGCGTGAAGGACATTCCTTCGGTCCGTAACGGCCTTGGCGTTTCGATCGTCTCCACGCCGAAAGGCGTCATGTCCGATGCAGCTGCACGCTCTGCCAACGTTGGCGGCGAAGTGCTCTGCACCGTGTTCTAAGGAGGGTTGAATGTCTCGTATCGGCAAGAAACCCGTTGAACTCGCCAAGGGCGTGACCGCTTCGATCTCGGGTCAGACCATCGAAGTGAAGGGGCCGAAAGGCACCCGGACCTTCACCGCGACCGACGACGTGACCCTGACCCTGGCGGACAATGCCGTCACGGTCACTCCGCGCGGCACGTCCAAGCGGGCGCGCCAGCAGTGGGGTATGGCCCGCTCGATGGTCGAGAACCTGGTCACCGGCGTGACCACCGGTTTCAAGAAAGAGCTGGAGATCCAGGGCGTGGGTTACCGCGCCGCGATGGCCGGCAACGTCCTGAAACTGTCGCTCGGCTTCAGCCACGAAGTGAACTTCGAGGTGCCGAAGGGTGTGACCGTCACGTCTCCGAAGCAGACCGAAATCGTGGTGGAAGGCATCGACCAGCAGCTGGTCGGCCAGGTCGCCGCGAACATCCGCGACTGGAAGCGCCCCGAGCCCTACAAGGGCAAGGGCATCCGGTACAAGGATGAGTTCGTGTTCCGCAAGGAAGGCAAGAAGAAGTAAGGGCGAGAGAAATGGCGAACAACAAGCGAGAGCTGTTCCTCAAGCGCCGCCTGCGCGTGCGGAACAAGATCAAGTCGATGGCCAACGGGCGCCTGCGCCTCTCGGTCCATCGGTCCAGCAAGAACATCAGCGCTCAGCTGATCGACGACGTCAACGGCGTGACCGTTGCCGCCGCCTCGACCCTCGAAAAGGATCTGGGCTTCGTCGGCAAGAACAACGTGGAAGCGGCGGCGAAAGTCGGTGCGGCCATCGCGGAGCGCGCCAAGAAGGCCGGGATCGAAGAATGCTACTTCGACCGCGGCGGTTTCCTCTTTCACGGGAAGATCAAGGCTCTGGCCGATGCTGCCCGTGAAGGCGGCCTGAAGTTCTGAGGAGTTAGACATGGCAGAACGTGAAAACCGCCGGGAACGTCGCGAAGACCGTCGCGAGCGGGAAGAGACCCCGGAATTCGCCGACCGTCTGGTGGCGATCAACCGCGTGTCGAAAACCGTGAAGGGCGGCAAGCGCTTCGGCTTCGCGGCGCTCGTGGTGGTCGGTGACCAGCGCGGCCGCGTCGGCTTCGGCAAGGGCAAGGCCAAGGAAGTGCCGGAAGCGATCCGCAAGGCAACGGAACAGGCCAAGCGCCAGATGATCCGCGTCGCCCTGCGCGACGGCCGGACGCTGCACCACGACATCGAGGGCCGTCATGGCGCCGGCAAGGTCGTGATGCGCACCGCCGTGGCCGGTACCGGCATCATCGCCGGCGGCCCGATGCGCGCCGTGTTCGAGATGCTCGGCATCCAGGACGTCGTGGCGAAATCGCTCGGCTCGCAGAACCCCTACAACATGGTTCGCGCGACGATCGACGGCCTGAAACAGGAATCGAGCCCCCGCTCGGTCGCGCAGCGTCGCGGCAAGAAGGTGGCCGACATCCTGAAAAAGCCTGAAGCCGAAGTGGTGGAGGCCTGATCATGGCTGCGAAGAAAACCATCGTCGTCAAGCAGGTGGCTTCGGCCGCCCGCCGTCCGGCCGTCCAGACTGCGACCCTCAAGGGTCTTGGCCTGAACAAGCTGAACCGCACCCGCGAACTGGAAGATACGCCCTCGGTCCGCGGCATGGTGAACTCGATCCCGCACCTGGTGCAGATCATCGAGGAAAAGAACTGAGATCACGACTTGGGGGCGCTTGCTCCCAAGGCGATCACTTTAACGCCCCGGATCATTCCGGGGCGTTTCGCATTTCCGCTACGGCATGCTACGACTCGCCTCAGCCCGACCCCGGAGGAGGAGCCGGGCAATCGGATCAGCAAGATCCAATGGCCATAGGGAGGAATGGATGGCTGCGAAATACTCAGGCGGCTGCGAGCATGTGCATGTCACGGCAAGCGCAGAACCGATCGACAACCACGAATGCCACTGCAATGTCTGCAAGTCCGTGACCGGGCAGCACACGACGCATGTGGCCTTCTTCAACTACAAGGACATCAACGTCGATCACCCCGAGAAGATGAAACGGGTGCCCTTCAACAAGGACAACCCCAACGGGCCGCTGGAGATCTGCCTTTGCACCGATTGCGGTGCGGTCCTGATGCTGGACGACAAGCAACACCGCATCCGCGTCGCCGTACCGAATGTCATGGGCTACGACGACGCCAAGTTCCCGAAGGCCTCCTATCATGCCTTCTGGGACGAGTCGAAAGGCTACCCGGCGCCGCATGATGGCCGCCCGGTTTACAACGGGCTGCGCCCGGAATTCGTCTGGCCGCCTTCGGCCGCCTGATCGCTGCGACAAGGGGTGGGCGTTGACGCCCACCCGACTCGGGCTTGCGCTGCCGACCGGCTGCGTCTATACGCCCCCGGTGGCGATCTGCGCCACGACTCACAATCAAGAAAAGCCGTGTTTGGCCCTTTGGTCGCTCTGGGGTCAGTTCCGGCAAGGAGAAGCGACATGAAACTGAACGAACTGCGCGACAACGACGGCGCGGCCCGCAAGCAGAAGCGCGTGGCGCGTGGCCCGGGTTCGGGCAAGGGCAAGACCGCCGGCCGTGGTATCAAGGGTCAGAAGTCCCGCTCGGGCGTGGCTCTGGGTGGCTACGAAGGCGGCCAGATGCCGCTCTATCGCCGCCTGCCGAAGCGCGGCTTCACCAAGCCGAACAAGCTGCATTATGCGGTCGTCAACCTGGGCCTGATCGAGAAATTCATCGCCGAGGGCAAGCTGAACGCGAAAGAGACCATCACCGAGGACGCGCTGGTCGCTTCGGGTCTCGTCCGCCGCAAGCTGGATGGCGTGCGTATCCTCGCCAAGGGCGAAATCACCTCGAAAGTGACGCTGGAAGTCACCGGCGCCTCGGCGGCTGCGGTCGAAGCCGTGGCGAAAGCCGGCGGTTCGCTGAAGGTGGCGGCGGCTGCGGCCGAATAAGCGGTTGTGAGCGGGAGCGATCCCGCTTACATCAGCAATGTTTTCCCGCGCCGCCGACCGGAGAACGGTCCGGCGGCGCTCTCATACAAAGCTAGCGCAGAAAGTACTGGGCATGGCATCTGCTGCAGAGCAAATGGCGGCGAACCTGAGCTGGGGCGCCCTTGGCAAGGCGACCGACCTTCGCCAACGCATCTTCTTCACGATCGGGCTCCTCATCATCTACCGGCTGGGAACCTATATCCCGGTCGCAGGGATCGACGGCACCGCGCTCCTGAACTTCATGGACAAGGCGACCGCTGGCATCGGCGGCATCCTGAACATGTTCACCGGCGGCGCGATCCGGCGGATGGGGATCTTCGCGCTCGGGATCATGCCCTACATTTCGGCCTCGATCATCGTGCAGCTTCTGACATCGCTCGTGCCTTCGCTCGAGTCGCTGAAGAAGGAAGGCGAGCAAGGCCGCAAGAAGATCAACCAGTACACCCGCTACGCCACCGTGGCGCTGGCGGCGTTCCAGGCCTGGGGTATCGCGGTCTCGCTCGAGGCCGGCGGCCTGGCGCATGATCCGGGCCTTGCGTTCAAGCTGACCTGCGTCATCACGCTGGTCGGCGGCACCATGTTCCTGATGTGGCTGGGCGAACAGATCACCTCGCGCGGCATCGGCAACGGTATCTCTCTCATCATTTTCGTCGGCATCGTCGCGGAAATCCCGCGCGCGCTGGCTCAGTTCCTGGCGCAGGGCCGGTCGGGCGCGATCTCGACCCCGGTGATCGTGGGCGTGCTGGTGATGGTTGTGGTCGTGATCGCCTTCGTGGTCTTCATGGAACGCGCGCTGCGCAAGATCCACATCCAGTATCCCCGTCGTCAGGTGGGCATGAAGATCTATGACGGCGGTTCCAGCCACCTGCCGATCAAGGTCAACCCCTCGGGCGTGATCCCGGCGATCTTTGCCTCGTCGCTATTGCTGCTGCCGACGACGATCGCGGCCTTCTCGAGCAACACTTCCAGCCCGATCCTGTCGACGATCCTTGCCTATCTCGGGCCGGGCCAGCCGCTGCATATCCTGTTCTATGCGGGCATGATCATCTTCTTCTCGTACTTCTACACCCACAACGTCGCCTTCAAGAGCGATGACGTGGCCGACAACCTGAAGAACCAGAGTGGCTTCATCCCCGGTATCCGTCCCGGCAAGAACACCGAGGCCTATCTCGAATATGTGGTCAACCGCGTCCTCGTGATCGGTTCGGGCTATCTGGCGCTGGTCTGCATCCTGCCGGAAATCCTGCGCACCCAGTTCGCGATCCCGTTCTACTTTGGCGGCACCTCGGTGCTGATCGTGGTCAGCGTGACGATGGACACGATCAATCAGATCCAGTCGCACCTGTTGGCGCACCAGTATGAAGGACTGATCGAGCGGTCGCAGCTGCGCGGCAAGAAGCGCAGCACTGCCCGCAAGGCCCCCGCCCGTCGCTGAGGACCGGAATGACGAACATCATCCTTCTGGGCCCCCCGGGCGCGGGCAAGGGCACGCAGGCCAAGCGTCTGGTCGAAGAGCGGGGCATGGTCCAGCTGTCTACCGGCGACATGCTGCGCGAGGCGAAATCCTCGGGCAGCGAGATGGGCCGCCGCGTGGCCGAGGTGATGGACCGTGGCGCGCTGGTCACCGATGAGATCGTGATCGGCCTGATCGAGGAAAAGCTGACCGGCGCAGCCGGCGGCGGTTTCATCTTCGACGGCTTCCCCCGGACCCTGCCGCAGGCCGATGCGCTTGGTCAGCTGCTGGACAAGCTGGGGCAGAGCCTGGATGCCGTGATCGAAATGCAGGTCGACGATGCGGCACTGGTTGCCCGCATCACCGGCCGCTTCACCTGCGGCAGCTGCGGCGAGGTCTATCACGACGTCACCAAGCCCACGAAGGTGAAGGGCGTGTGCGATGTATGCGGCTCGACCGACCTCAAGCGCCGGGCCGACGACAACGAGGACGCGCTGAAGCAGCGGCTGATGGAATACTACAAGAAGACCTCGCCCCTGATCGGCTACTACTATGCCAAGGGCAAGCTTTCGACGGTCGATGGATTGGCCGAGATGGACGAGGTTTCGGTCGCCATCCGGAAAGTTCTTGACAAGTCCTGATCGGGTCGCTCCGGCCCTTGACGGTCTGGTGAAAACCCCATAGATCACGGCGTCTCGCAAGAGAATCGTCCGTTTCGGCCTGTTCGAGACGGATCAGTCGATCCGGCCCGGCCAATGGCAAGGGACCGGAGTTGTGAAAAAAGGTTCTGGCACGACGGAACCGCAACGAAAGGAAGATACGCGTGGCACGTATTGCTGGCGTCAACATCCCCACGGGCAAGCGCGTTCCGATCGCGCTCCAGTACATCCACGGCATCGGGCCGCACTTCGCCGAGCAGATCTGCGAAGCGAACAACATCGACCGTGCGCGCCGGGTCAATGACCTGACCGACGCCGAAGTGCTGGCGATCCGCGAATACATCGACGCCAACTTCACCGTCGAAGGCGACCTGCGCCGCGAAGTCGCGACCAACATCAAGCGCCTGATGGACCTCGGTTCGTACCGCGGCCTGCGTCACCGCCGCAACCTCCCGGTTCGCGGCCAGCGCACCCACACCAACGCCCGCACCCGCAAGGGCCCGGCCAAGCCGATCGCCGGCAAGAAGAAGTAAGGGGGCAGGACAATGGCTCGTGACAAGATCCGTCAGAAGAAGAAAGAGCGCAAGAATATCGCCGCTGGCGTTGCGCATGTGAATTCTTCGTTCAACAACACCAAGATCCTGATCTCGGACGTGCAGGGCAACGCGATCTCGTGGTCGTCGGCCGGCACGATGGGCTTCAAGGGTTCGCGTAAGTCGACCCCCTATGCCGCCCAGATGGCTGCCGAGGATGCCGGCCGCAAGGCGCAGGAACATGGCGTTCGCACCCTCGAGGTGGAAGTCCAGGGCCCGGGTTCGGGCCGCGAGTCGGCGCTGCGCGCGCTGGCTGCCGTGGGCTTCAACATCACCTCGATCCGCGACGTTACGCCGATTGCCCACAACGGCTGCCGTCCGCCGAAGCGCCGCCGCGTCTGACGCTGGACAACCTTTCCCGGGTCGCGCCCACGCGCGGCCCGGATTCGTCATTTTGAACCTCGGGTGTCTGCCGCTTACGGACATGGGCGACAGACTGGTATGGAGGCGACACGCATGATCCACAAGAACTGGCAGGAACTGATCAAGCCGACGCAGCTCGACGTCCGGCCGGGTGCCGATCCGTCGCGTCAGGCCACGGTCGTTGCCGAGCCGCTCGAGCGCGGCTTTGGCCTGACTCTGGGCAACGCGCTGCGCCGCGTGCTGCTATCGTCGCTGCAAGGTGCCGCCATCACCTCCGTCCAGATCGATAACGTCCTGCACGAGTTCTCGTCGGTGGCCGGCGTCCGCGAGGACGTGACGGACATCGTCCTGAACCTCAAGGGCGTGTCGCTCAAGATGGAAGTCGAAGGGCCGAAGCGTCTGTCGATCTCGGCCAAGGGGCCGGGCGTCGTCACCGCCGGCGACATCTCGGAATCCAACGGCATCGAGGTCCTGAACAAGGACCACGTGATCTGCCACCTCGATGACGGCGCCGACGTGTTCATGGAACTGACGGTCAACACCGGCAAGGGCTATGTCGCGGCTGACAAGAACCGCCCCGAGGATGCGCCGATCGGCCTGATCCCGATCGACGCAATCTATTCGCCGGTCAAGAAGGTCAGCTACGAAGTCACGCCCACCCGCGAGGGCCAGGTGCTGGACTATGACAAGCTGACGATGAAGGTCGAAACCGACGGCTCTTTGACGCCGGATGATGCCGTGGCCTATGCCGCCCGCATCCTGCAGGACCAGCTGTCGATCTTCGTCAACTTCGAAGAGCCGGAATCGGCCACCCGCGGCGACGTGGAAGACGGGCTGGAGTTCAACCCGCTCCTCCTCAAGAAGGTGGACGAGCTGGAACTGTCGGTCCGTTCGGCCAACTGCCTCAAGAACGACAACATCGTCTATATCGGCGATCTCATCCAGAAGACCGAAGCCGAGATGCTCCGCACCCCGAACTTCGGCCGCAAGTCGCTCAACGAGATCAAGGAAGTGCTCTCGGGCATGGGACTGCACCTCGGCATGGATGTCGAGGATTGGCCGCCGGAGAACATCGAAGACCTCGCCAAGCGCTTCGAAGACCAGTTCTAAGACTTCGGGGCGCAGTGTTCCTGCGCCCCAACAAATGCCCGCCTGTGCGGGGAACACCTGGGCAATCCCGCCCCAACGACGTCGGTCCCACGCAGGCCGGCAACACAAAGCAAAACGAGACGTTAGGAGACCATCATGCGTCACGCCCGCGGCTATCGCCGTCTGAACCGTACCCACGAACACCGCAAGGCGCTGTTCGCCAACATGGCCGGTGCCCTGATCGAGCACGAGCAGATCAAGACCACCCTGCCGAAGGCGAAGGAACTGCGCCCGATCGTCGAAAAGCTCATCACGCTGGCGAAGCGCGGCGATCTGCACGCCCGCCGTCAGGCCGATGCGCAGCTCAAGGAAGACAAGCATGTAGAGCGCCTGTTTGCGATCCTGGGGCCCCGCTACAAGGACCGTCAGGGCGGCTACATCCGCGTGCTGAAGGCCGGCTTCCGCTATGGCGACATGGCGCCGATGGCGATCATCGAATTCGTCGACCGCGACCCGAATGCGAAGGGGGCCGCAGACAAGGCCCGCACCGCCGCCGAGGAAGCTGCCGAGGCGTAAGCCAAGGCTCGAACCCGGCAGACTACGGCCCGCCCCCAAGGCGGGCCTTTTCACATCTGCGTGCCCTCCTTGCGGCCGGTTTCGGCGCAGAACATACCTTTGGCGCAACCCGCCAAGGAGTTCGCCATGCCGCGCCTGATCCCCGCCTGCCTTGCCCTGCTGCTGCTCGCCTCACCGAGCCTGGCCGAATCCGTGGTGCCACAGAGCCAGACGCAGATCGAACTGAGTTTCGCACCGGCGGTGAAGGCGACCGCTCCTGCTGTCGTCAACATCTATACGACGCGGGTGGTGGAACAGCAGCAAAGCCCATTTGCCGACGATCCGCTGTTTTCCCAGTTGTTCGGCGATCTTGCCCCTTCTACTCCCCGCGTTCAGCACGCGCTCGGATCGGGCGTCATTGTCTCGCCTGATGGGTTGGTGATCTCGAACTTCCATGTCGTCGGGGACGCCAGCGAGATTCGGGTGGTTCTGAACGACCGGCGCGAGTTCGATGCCGATGTTGTTCTGGCTGACCGCGACAGTGACTTGGCTGTCATGAAGCTCAAGGGCGCGGCCGATCTGCCTGCCCTCCCCATCCGCAACAGCGATGAGTTGGAGGTGGGCGACCTTGTCCTTGCCATCGGCGATCCCTTCGGCGTGGGACAGACCGTATCCTCGGGTATCGTGTCCGGGCTTGCCCGGCCGATGCCACGTGTCGGTGGCGGGCATGGCCTGTTCATCCAGACCGATGCGGCGATCAACCCCGGAAACTCGGGCGGGGCTCTGGTCGATCTGCAAGGGCGGCTGGTCGGCATCAATACCGCCATCCTGTCGCGCACCGGCGGATCGCTTGGCATCGGCTTCGCCATTCCCTCGAACCTGGTGCAACGCTTCATCGATCAAACCAAGGCAGGGATGACGCGGTTCCAGCGGCCCTGGGCCGGAGTTTCCGGTCAGGCGGTCGACGCGAGCATGGCCGAGGCGATGGGGCTCGACCGGCCGGAGGGCGTGGCGTTGAATTCGGTCCATGCCGACAGTCCGTTGGCCGGCGCGGGTCTGGCGGCGGGCGATGTCGTGCTGTCTGTGGACGGTGTTGCCGTCAATTCACCGGAAGAGATGCTGTTCCGCCTGACCACCGCGGGCGTCGGCGCGACTGTGCCGCTATCCTATCTGCACGGCGGGAAACAAAAGACAGTGTCGATCACCCTCATTGCACCGCCCGACAGCCCCGCACGCGATGCTCGAACGATCACCGTCGACAGTCCGCTGCGCGGGCTGTCGGTCGCGCGGATCAATCCTGCGGTAGCAGAGGAGCTCGACCTTCCTTTAGATGCCGAGGGCGTCGTCGTCCTGTCGGTTGACGACTTTGCCGCCCAGGTGGGATTGCAGCCCGGCGACATCCTGAAAAGCATCAACGATCAGGACATCACTGCCCCGGCTGACGTAGAGGCAGCCGCGGCAGAGCAGGCCAGGCGCTGGCAGATCAGCCTGGTGCGGCAGGGCCAGATGCTCAACCTGCGCTTCCGGGTTTGACGCGTCAGGCCTGATCGTCCAGCCAGTTCCGGAAGGCATCCACCACGTCGGGGTTGCAGTCGACCAGGTGCTGCGGTGCGGGATAGCTGCCGTCATGCACGTCGGCCGCGAATTCGCCGTAGGCGGTGATCCGGTCCTGTTGCAGCCGGGCATATTCGCCGGCGAAGTCGCGGTAGACCTTGGCGTGGCGCGGAACATGGCCGGTGTTCTGACCCAGCACATCCTCCGAGAACAGGTACTGCGCATGCCCGCCCCGGCCTGCACCCATCGAGATCAGGAACAGGCTGGTCTTCTCGGCAATGGCGGCAGTGATCGAATGCGGCACCACCTCGATCTCGGCGGCAAAGGCGCCGGCCTCCTCCAGCGCGCGGACCTGGCTCCAGACCAGTTGCGCGGTTTCCAGCGTCTTGCCGACCGCCTTGAACCCGCCGGTCCATGTCCGTTTCGACGGGATCAGGCCAACATGGCCGCAGACCGGGATCGCATTCTCCGCCAGCGCCTGCACCGTGCGCAGCGAACCCGAGCAATAGACGGCATCCGCCCCGTGTTTGTAGAGCGGGAAGGCCCATTTCAGAAAATCGGCCGTGTCACCAATCTCGTAGAAATTCTCGCCGGGAAAGGCGAAGGCGTCAGGGGCCGCCTCGCGGAACTCGCGGTCGTAGATCATGGCGGGCGGAACGGACAAGAGCTCGATTCCGGCTTTTGCTGCCGCTTCGGCTTCATACAGTGTCTCCACCCGCAGCATTGCGAACTGATGCTTGCCGCGCTTTTCCAGAAGGTCGCGAACTGTTGGCCGCGCCATCATGCGACCTCGACCAGAACGCGGCCACCTTCGACCTTGACCGGATAAGTGCGCAGGTTCACGCAGACCGGCGCGCGCTTGGCTTCGCCCGTGCGGTAGTCGAACTGCCCGTTGTGCTTGGGACATTCGATCAGGTGACCCATCACCAGCCCGTCGGCCAGGTGCACCTGTTCGTGGCTGCACAGACCGTCGGTGCAGTAGAACTTGCCCTCAGGCGAATGGTAGATGGCGAATGTCCTGCCACCGTGGTCGAAGCGGATCAGGTCCTCTTCTTCGATGTCGTCGGTCGCGCAGGCGTCAATCCACTGGCTCATCCGGCTCTCTCCCTTTTCCGGTCTTTTGTCACTCTGCCGCAGCGGCATCACGTTCGCCTAGGGCCGCGCGGTGGAAGTCCTCGCGGTAAGGGCGGGCAGTCGAGGGCAGTTCGCGCTTGAGGAAGAAGTCCTCGTAGCGCAGCTGGCGCTTCAGGGCCGGCCACATCTCGGCATAGCCGGATCCGATCGACCGGTTCGGCGCCGGCAGGTCGTGCTTGATCATCGCGTGCAGCTTCGGCAGCGCGTGATAGGGCACCATCGGGAACATGTGATGTTCGACGTGATAGTTCATGTTCCAGTAAATGAAACGGCTGATTGGGTTCATGTAGACGGTGCGGCTGTTCAGGCGATGGTCGATGACATTGTCGGCCAAGCCGCCATGCTGCAGAAGCCCGGTCATCACATGGTGCCAGGCGCCATAAAGTCGAGGCAGTCCGATCACCATCAGCGGCAGGATGGATCCCATCCAGATCGCCAGTGCGATCGTCGCGGCATAGATTGCCACCCAGATACGCGCCACCCGGACGACCTTTGGTTTCTCGCTCTCGGGAACGAAGGTTGCCTCTTCAGGATCGAGCCGCCCGCTCGCGTTCAACAGCATCCGTCCCCACCCGTTCCAGGCGTCGAGGATGCCGAAGAAATTGAGGATCAGCTTGGCAAAGACCGGCGGCCGCATCACGGCGATTTCGGGGTCACGACCGACGATATAGGTGTCGGTGTGGTGACGGGCATGGCTCCAGCGCCAGGTGACGGGGTTCCGCAGGATCATGAACGAGGCAATGTTGTAGACCCAGTCATTCATCCACGGCGTCTTGAACGCGGTGCCGTGGCTGCATTCGTGCCAGCGCGAGTCGGAGGCCGAACCGTAAAGCACCCCATAAGCCAGCCAGAACGGCGCCGACCACCACGAGGGCCAGAGCGCGATACCGATTGCGGCGAACAGCACCATGCCGCCCAGCCACAGGACCGTGTCGCGGATTGCCGGGGCATCCGAGCGTTGCATCAGCGCCTTCATTTCCTTGCGCGGGACATCCGTGTGATACCACTCGGCGGCGGCGAGGCCCGTCTCGACGGCGCGCTTCGCATCCGGCCCCAGCAGGCTGTAGTCGCGTCTTGCCATTTCATTCCTCCCAGTCGCGCCCTGACATGGCGCGGTCTCCGGGCAATGATAGAATGAAAATTCCAGCATCGCCAAATGCGGGTGTTTTGTTCTTCGTCAGTTTACGGCATGATCCGTGGGCAAGTGACGATTTCTCGTCAGGAGTGAAATGCCACGCCGCCCCGGAATGAGTGAGCTTGCCCAGGCTGCGGGAGTTTCGGTCGCCACCATCGACCGGCTCCTGAACGGTCGGGAATCCGTCGCTTCTACGACGCGCGCCCATGTCATCGAGGTGGCCCATCGGATCGGCCATCCGGCGGCCCTGCGGCTGGGGGAGGCGGTCGCCACGCAACTGCCCGAGATCCGTTTCGGAGTGGTGCTGCACAAGCAGGGTCAGGATTTCTACAAGGCCTTCGCGCAGGAACTGCATCGCTCTCTGGCCGAGATTGCCTGGGCGCGACCGCAGCTGGTTCTGGAATTCTCGTCCTCGCAGGCCCCGTCCGAGATGGCCGCCCTGCTGCGGTCAATGGAAGGGCGCTGCGATGTCCTGGCCGCGACGGCGGTGAATCACCCCGAGGTAACGGCCGCGGTCGAAGACCTGAGTGCGCGGGGGCTGAAGGTGTTCTCGCTGCTTTCCGAGTTCGCTCCGGCGGTCCGGGCGGGCTATCTTGGCCTAGACAATCTGAAGGTTGGACGGACCGCGGGTTGGCTCATGGGGCTGACCGTCCGCCAGCCAGGAAAGGTGGCGTTGTTCGTCGGTGGGCATCGCTGGCACGGGCATGAACTGCGCGAGTCGGGATTTCGCAGCTATCTGCGCGAATGCGCGCCGCACCTGACCGTCACCGACACGATGGTGAACCTCGAGACGCGGCAACTGACCTACGAGGCGACTCTCGCTTTGGCGTCCCGCCATGATGATTTGCGCGGGGTCTATGTTGCAGGCGGAGGAATGGAGGGGGCCATTGCCGCGCTGCGCGAACTTCGCGCGTCGGGGCGCGTCTCGCTGATCGTCAGCGCCCTGACACCCGAGTCGCGCGCCGGGCTGGCGGAGGGGCTGGTGGACATGGTCATCGATACACCGCTCGATCGGCTATGCCGGACATTGTTCCAGACCATGGGCGATTTGATCCTCAATCGGCAGACAGAGACGCGGATCGGTGAAATCTTCCTGCCGCCGGAACTGCACGTCGCCGAGTCGATCTGACCGGGAAACCGGTCAATCCTGCAAATTAGAATTTTTCATTTGCTTTGTGTCAAATTTGGAATATCAATTCCATAACGTTGAGTGTGCCGTGGGGGGATGAGATTCGCATGCAGCCGTTTGCGCTGAACCATATGGCCGCGCCGCGACTGGGTTGGCAGGCCTTTGCCGATCTGGCCGCCGGGCTGGGCTGTGTCGGTGTGGAATACCGCAACGATCTCGGTCGGCCGCTGTTCGAAGGCGACGATCCGGCCGTGGTCGGGGCGGCGCTGCGCCAGCGTGGCCTGCGCTTTCTTGCCTTGGCCGAAGTCAAGATGTTCAATGACTGGTCAGACGCCAAGCGGGCCGAGGCAGAGGCGCTGATGCGCATCGCCGTTGCTGCCGGGGCCGAGGCCGTCAGCCTGATCCCGCGCAACGACGGGGTTGCAACGGGCAAGACAGAACGCATGGCCGCCCTGCGACTCGCGCTTTCGGAACTGCTTCCGCTTCTGCGGGCCCACGGACTGAAGGCAATGGTCGAGCCGCTTGGTTTCGAGGTCTGCTCGCTTCGCTACAAGGCGGACGCGGTCGAAGTGATCGAGGAACTTGGCGCGGCCGACACCTATCGCCTGGTCCATGACACGTTCCACCATCACCTGGCGGGCGGCGGGCCGATCTTCCCGCAACACACCGGAATCGTTCACGTCTCGGGAGTCGTCGATCAGGCGCTCAGCGTCAGCGACATGCGTGACGGACATCGGGTGCTGGTCGATGCAGACGACCGGCTCGGCAATGTTGCCCAGATCCGCGCACTTCAGGCGGCGGGTTTTTCAGGACCGATCAGCTACGAGCCCTTCGCCGCCTCGGTGCATGAGCTGCGCGATCCGGCAGAGGCCCTTCGAAGGTCGATGGACTTCATCGACAGATCGGTTGCCAGCGCGACGGTCTGACAAGATTACCCGCCCGACAGGGCGTCCGGCAGGGAGAGCACGGTGGGGCCGGACACTGACAGTGGAGGAAAGAACATGAAGAAGACCCTTCTGGCCGCGGGCCTCGTCGCCCTGATGGGCACGACCGCGATGGCGCAGAACATCGGCGTGTCCATGGCCAAGTTCGACGACAACTTCCTGACGGTCCTGCGCAACGGCATCCAGGCGCATGCGGATGCCTCGGGCATCAGCGTCCAGATCGAGGATGCAGGCAACGACGTGGCCAAGCAGCTTGACCAGATCAACAACTTCATCGCCTCGGGCGTGGATGCGATCGTGGTGAACCCGGTCGACACCTCGGCCACCCAGGCGATGTCGGACGCCGCCGCGGCTGCCAAGGTTCCGCTGGTCTATGTGAACCGCCAGCCGGTCAACGTCGACAGCCTGCCGGACAACCAGGCCTTCGTCGCGTCGAACGAAGAGGAATCCGGCACGCTCGAAACCATCGAGGTCTGCCGTCTGCTGAAAGTGCAGGGCAAGACCGAGGCCAATGTCTATGTGATGATGGGCGAACTGTCGAACCAGGCTGCCGTGCAGCGGACCAAGGACATCCACGACGTGATGGCCGCCGGCAAGTGCGAAGTGAAGCTCAACATCATCGACGAGCAGACCGCCAACTGGAGCCGTGACGAGGCCCAGAGCCTGATGACCAACTGGCTGTCGACCGGCACCGCCTTTGACGGCGTGATCGCCAACAACGACGAGATGGCCATCGGTGCGATCCAGGCCATGAAGGCCGCCGGACTGGACATGAAGACCATCGTCGTCGGCGGTGTGGACGCCACGCAGGATGCACTGGCGGCAATGCAGGCCGGCGATCTTGACGTGACCGTCTTCCAGAACGCCGCCGGTCAAGGCCAAGGCTCGCTCGACGCCGCCGTGAAGCTCAGCAAGGGCGAAGCGGTTGACCAGAAGGTCTACATCCCGTTCGAACTCGTGACACCGGCCAATATCGGCGATTACCTCGCCAAGAACTGACACGCGTCAGGGGCGGCCACCCGGCCGCCCCGCCATCGTCCGTCGCGCGCGTGCAAGACGCCGACCGACGGATGTGCAACAATCGACATGGGTGGAAGAGGAGGGCAAGCCGTGGCGCAGGTGACGCATGGCCTGGGTGGTCTCAAATATGATCCCGGCAAGAAGGCGCGGCCGCAGGAGCTTAACGTCCTGGTCGCCCTGATCGTGATCGTGGCCGCCTTCGAGATCCTGGGCAGGCTTCTCATGGGCGACAGCTTCCTGTTCAACACGCGGGACAATATCGACACGCTGTTCAACCAGCAGCGCCTGTCGATCATCATCCTGCAGGTCTCGATCGTGGGCGTGCTGGCGATCGGCGTGACGCAGGTCATCATTTCGGGCGGGATCGACCTGTCGGGTGGCTCGATCGTCGGCGCTACTGCCATGATCGCCATGAGCTTTGCGCAAACGGCGCTGGTCAACGGCCAGCCAAACCCCAAGGCGATCTTCGGCGACTGGGCGATGGACCTGCCGGTGATCGTGCCGGTGCTGGTCGGCCTGGGCTGTGGCCTGGTCGCAGGTCTCATCAACGGCAGCCTGATCGCCTATACCCGGATCCCGCCCTTCATCGCCACGCTTGGCATGATGGTGACCGCGCGCGGCCTGTCGCGCTGGTGGTCGAATGGCAACCCGATCTCCTTCCCGACCGAATCCTTCGCCGCCATTGGCAAGGGCATGATGCCGGTCGCGATCTTCGTCGCGCTGGCCATCCTGTTCCACGTCATCATGACCTACACGAAATACGGCAAGCACTGCTACGCCATCGGCTCGAACGAGGCGGCGGCGCGGATGTCGGGGATCAACGTCAACCACCACAAGATCCTCGTTTATGCGATCGCCGGCATCCTCGCCTCGCTCGCCGCGGTCGTGCTCAGCTCCAAGAACCTGACGGCTCAGGCCGGCATGGGGATGATGTACGAACTCGACGCTATCGCCATGGCCGTGATCGGCGGGGTCAGCCTTTCGGGTGGACGCGGATCGATCATCGGCACGGTCCTCGGCGCGCTGATCTTCGGCGTCATCATCTCGGGTTTCACCTTCCTCAAGCTCGACGCCTACTACCAGGAGATGGTGAAGGGCGTGATCATCGTGGCCGCCGTGGTGCTTGACCAATGGCGCCAGCAACGCCGGACGCGGGGGTAAGGACCATGACCGACATCATCCTTGAGACGCGCGGCCTGACCAAACGCTACGGCGGCGTGCACGCGCTGGAAGACGCCAACTTCATCCTGCGCAAGGGCGAGCATGTCGCTGTCGTCGGCGACAACGGCGCGGGCAAGTCCACTTTCGTGCGCCAAGTGACCGGCGTGGAACAGCGCACCTCGGGCCAGATCTTTTTCGACGGGCAGGAGGTGAGCCATTCCGGCCCGCTCGAGGCCCGCGAAGCCGGGATCGAGACGGTGTTCCAGACCCTGGCGCTGGCCGACGATCTCGACGTGCCCTCGAACCTCTATCTCGGGCGCGAGCTGTTCAAGTTCCGCCTTGGCCCCTTCTCCTGGCTCGACCGCCGCACGATGCGGGAACGGACGCTGGAGGCGCTGAAAACGACGGCCGTGAAAATCCCGAACGTCGACAACCCGATCCGCAACATGTCGGGCGGACAGCGGCAATGCGTGGCCATTGCCCGTGCCGCCGCCTTCGCCTCAAAGCTCATCATCATGGACGAGCCGACGGCGGCCCTCGGCGTGCAGGAGACGGCGCAAGTCGAGAACATCATCCGCGGATTGAAGGAGCGGGGCGTGCCGATGATCCTCATCAGCCACAACCTGCGGCAGGTCTTCGATCTCGTCGACCGGATCGTGGTGTTCCGCCGGGGCCGGATCGTCGCCTCGCTGAACCGGGACGAGACCGACGGCAACGATATCGTCAGCTACATCACCGGCGTGAAGGGCGGCGAAGTCTCCTATGCCTGACGCTCATGCGGGGACGATTGCCGTCATAACTGGCGGCACCCAGGGTCTTGGCCTCGCGATTGCAGAGCGACTCCTTGCCGAGGGTTGCCAGCAGATGGTCATCGCCGGGCGCGGCGTGACCAAGGGCGAGGAGGCGGCGAAGGGCCTGCGCGACCGGACAGGCGCCGATGTGCGCTATCTGCCCGCCGACATGTCGAACCCCGACGATGCCATCGCGCTGATCGACCGCGCCGCCAGCCGCTTCGGCCGCGTCAACGCGCTGGTCAACGCAGCGGCGGCGACCGATCGCGGGTCGATCCTGACCGCGACGCCCGCCGAGTGGGACAACCTGATGAACGTCAACGCGCGGGGGCCGTTCTTCGCGCTGCAACGCTTCGCACAACTCGCCGTCGACAAGGGCCACCCGGCTTCGGCCGTGAACATCCTGTCGATGGTGGTCCATGTCGGGCAAAGCTTCCTTGCCCCTTATTCCGCCAGCAAGGCGGCGCTCGCCAACATCACCAAGAACGCCGCCAACGCCCTTCGCAAGAACCGCATCCGCGTCAACGCCGTGAACTGCGGCTGGATGGACACGCCCGGCGAGGACGAGGTGCAGAAGAAATACCACGGCGCAAACGACGACTGGCTGGCCGAGGCAGAGGCGCGGCAGCCCTTCGGCATGCTGGTGAAGCCCGCCCATGTGGCCGGGCTGGTCAGCTACCTGCTCTCCGACGGGTCCGGCGTGATGACCGGCGCCGTGATCGATTTCGACCAGAACATCGCCGGGGCTTACCCGGAGTAAGACAAGAGGAAAGACATGACCATCAGGTTCGGACTTCTCGGCGCGGGCCGCATCGGCAAGGTCCATGCCAAGGCGATCACCGGTGACGCCAATGCCAAACTCGTCGCCGTGGCGGACGCCTTTCCGCAGGCGGCGCAGGCCATCGCCGACCAATACGGCTGCGCCATCCGCACCATCGACGAGATCGAGGCGGCCAAGGACATCGACGCGGTGGTGATCTGCACACCGACCGACACCCATGCCGACCTGATCGAGCGCTTCGCCCGCGCCGGCAAGGCGATCTTCTGCGAAAAGCCGATCGATCTGAGCCTTGCCCGGGTCAAGGCCTGCCTCGAGGTAGTACGCGCCACGAAGGCCACGCTGATGGTCGGCTTCAACCGCCGCTTCGACCCGCATTTCAAGGCCGTCCGCGCCGAGATCGACAAGGGCACCTTGGGCGAGGTGGAGATGGTCGTCATCACCAGCCGCGACCCCGGCGCCCCGCCGGTCGACTACATCAAGCGCTCGGGCGGCATCTTCCGCGACATGACGATCCATGACTTCGACATGGCCCGCTTCCTTCTGGGCGAGGAGATCACCGAGGTGTCCGCGATGGCCGCCGTCCTCGTCGACCCGGAAATCGGCAAGGCTGGCGATTTCGATTCCGTCCAGGTCATGCTCAAGACGAAGAGCGGCAAGATGGGCGTCATCTCGAACTCGCGCCGCGCCACCTACGGCTACGACCAGCGGATCGAGGTGCATGGCTCCAAGGGCCTCGCCTCGGCCGAGAACCAGCGGCCGGTGTCGATCGAGGTGGCGACGGGTCTCGGCTACACCCGCCCGCCGCTCCATGATTTCTTCATGACCCGCTACACCGACGCCTACGCGGCCGAGATCGCGAGCTTCATCGCGGCCATCGGCGGCAAGGGCGCCGCCACGCCCTCGGGCGAGGACGGCCTGATCGCTCTTGCGCTGGCGGACGCGGCAGTGAAATCGGCGGCCGAGAAGCGTACCGTCCTGATGTCGGAAGTGCTGGGCTAGTCGGTCAGCAGCCAATAGGCGACCGTTGCGGGGCCGGGATTGCGCACCGCGACGGTGAAGGTCGCGTTCCAGTCGGGAACCCAGCCGCAGAGGTTGGCAGGTCCATCGCCGGGCAAAGCGCAGATGACATTACCGTCGCCGTCGGTGACGGTGAGTTCCAGCGAGGCATCGCCGCCGGCAAGCACGGCGACCTCGGCCAATGCAGCGCTGTAGAAGGCCATCGTCCAGCGGTCCTCCGACCCCGGGGCGATCCTCGCCCGCGTCCGTGCCGGCCCGCCAATCACCTGCCCGGCCCCCTCGGCCTCGGCGGCATCGGCCTGCGCCAGCACGGCCTCGTCCCCGGCCGCCAGCGCCCGGGCCGCGCGCAGCATGGCAGCGGCGTCGAAGGGCTGGGCAGACGTGCCGGTCGTGGGCACGGGCTCGGTCGGGGCTATGGTTTCCGGCTTGCGGTCCTTGTCACGCACCGGCACTGCCAGCGTGATCCGCGCCGCCGCGATCATGCCGACCGGGTCGCGCTGCGAAAGGCTGGCCGCGAACAGGCCTTGCGCCAGCGCCAGACGCCCGACCGGACCCGGGGCAGCGATCTGTGCAGGCGTGCGGTTTACAGGCTTGGGCGTAGGCGCGGCCTCTTCGGCCGAGGCGCCGCCTGCGGCCAGCACCAGCGACAGCGCGCCTGCAATCCAGCGGGTCATGCCTGCTCTCTCCCTCTTTGCTCCGCGACATAACCATCCCTGCGCGACGAGGGAAAGGCGTCAGCCCTTCCGCTTGCGCCCGATTTGGGGTTACGTCGCCGGAACAGGGAGACGCCATGAAGACCCGTGACATCCTTGACCGCCTTGTCGCCTTCGACACGGTCAGCTCCGAACCCAACCTACCGCTGATCGAGTGGGTCCAGCACCTGCTGGCGGGTGTCGGCATCACCGCGACGGTGATCCCCGATCCGACCGGCAAGAAGGCGAACCTCTACGCCACGATCGGTCCGCAGGATGTGCCGGGGGTGATGCTGTCGGGCCATACCGATGTCGTGCCGGTGACTGGCCAGAACTGGTCCAAGCCGCCCTTCGCGCTGACCGAGGCCGACGGCCGCTATTACGGGCGCGGCGTGACCGACATGAAGGGCTTCGTGGCCTGCGCCCTGTCGGCGGCGCTGGTCGCCGCCCGCCGCCCGCTGGCGACGCCCCTGCACCTTGCCCTGAGTCATGACGAGGAGGTCGGCTGTCTCGGCGTCGGCTCGCTGATCGACATGCTTGCCCGCGCGCCCTTCACGCCCGCCATGTGCATCGTCGGCGAACCGACCGGCATGCAGGTTGCCACCGGTCACAAGGGCAAGATTGCGCTCCGTGCCACCTGCACCGGGCGCGAGGGGCATTCGGCACTGGCGCCGCTTGCGCTGAACGCCCTCCACCTTGCCGCCGATTTCCTGAACGCGGTGCGCCGCCTTCAGGCCGATGTCGCGGCGAATGGGCTCAAGGATGGCGACTACGACGTGCCCTATACCACGCTCCATGTCGGCAAGATGTCGGGCGGGGTGCAGGTCAACATTGTGCCGAACCATGCCGTCCTCGACTTCGAGATCCGGAACCTCGCGGGCGATGATCCCCAGATCCTGATCGACCGGCTGAAGGCCGAGGCCGAGGCAATCTGCGCTCCCCTGCGCGACCAGTTCCCAGAGGCCGAGATCCGGGTCGAGCGACTGTGGGATTACCCCGGCCTCGGCACCCCGACCGATGCCGGTGTTGTGCGCTTCGTCCAGGGGCTGACCGGAGCGAACGGCACGATGAAGGTCGCCTTCGGCACCGAGGGCGGGCTCTTCTCCGAACGGCTCGGCATCCCGACCGTCATCTGCGGACCGGGCAGCATGGCGCAGGGCCACAAGCCCGACGAATGGGTCAGCCTCGACCAGATCGCCCGCTGCGAGGCGATGCTGGCGCGGCTGCTCGACCGGCTCGAGGCGGGGCTCTGATGTCGGTACGGATGCCATACGCGGGCTTTGCGGAAGGCAGATGCTCATGGCGGTGACGCTGACCCGACTTTCCGACCTCGCCGCGATGGGCTTCGACGACATCATCGACGTGCGCGCCCCGGCCGAATATGCCGAGGATCACCTGCCCGGCGCGATCAGCCTGCCGGTTCTGGATGACGAGGAGCGCGCCCGCGTCGGCACCATCTACAAGCAGGACAGCCCCTTCCGCGCCCGCAAGATCGGCGCCGCGCTGGTGGCGAAGAACGCGGCGAAACATCTCGAGGGACCGCTGGCCGACAAGCCCGGCGGCTGGCGCCCGTTGGTCTATTGCTGGCGCGGCGGGCAGCGGTCGGGCAGTTTCGCAACGATCCTGTCGCAGATCGGCTGGCGCGTGGAAACCATTGCCGGGGGATATAAAAGCTGGCGCGGCCTCGTGGTGAAGGCGGTCTACGACGATCCCGTGCCGTCACCGGTCGTCGTGCTGGATGGCAACACCGGCTCGGCCAAGACGGAGGTCCTGAACCTCCTGCCCACGGTCGGCGTACAGGTGATCGACCTCGAGGGGCTGGCCAATCACCGCGGCTCGCTGTTCGGGTCCCGCCCGGGTGGGCAACCGTCGCAGAAGGCCTTCGAGGGGCGGCTGGCAGAGGCTCTGGCCGCCCTTGACCCCGCCCGGCCGGTGGTGGTCGAGGCGGAATCCTCCAAGGTCGGCGACTGCCGAATCCCGCCCCGCCTATGGCGCGCCATGGTGGAGGCCCCGCGCATCGCCATCGACGCGCCGCGGGGCGAACGGGCGAGCTATCTCGCACGGGCCTATGCCGATCTGACCGCGGACGGCGCCCAGTTGGCGCGGGTGATCGACCAGCTCCGCCCGATGCATGCGGCAGAGGTGATCCATCGCTGGCAGGCGCAGGCCGTAGCTGGCGAGTTCGAGGCGCTGGCGGACGACCTGATGGCCCGCCACTACGACCCCCGCTACGCCAAGCAGCGCAGCCTGACCGGCGCGCGGCAGGCGGTCGAGGTCGGCGCGCCCTCACTTGCGATTGAGGCGTTGCCCGATCTGGCCGCCCGCGTTGCGGCCGAAGTCCGGCGGATTGGTTGAGGAAGAGGAGGGGTCCGTCTGCCCCCTCTGGCCCGTGCCGGGCGATTCACCCCCAAGGATATCTGCTGAACGGAAGAAGGGCAGGCGCCCTCTTCAGGTGACGGTCAGGAAGGGCGCGCCCTCGACGGCTCTGCCGATGATCGCGGCGGGAATGTCCTTCGCGCGCAATGCCTTGAGCAGCTGCTCGGCCCGCTCCGGCGGTACTGCGGCAAGGAGGCCGCCGCAGGTCTGCGGATCGAACAGCAGCGCGGCTTTCGGACTCTCGGTGAACAGCATCCTCCCCATGGTCGCCGCACGATTGGCTGGGGCGATCGTCGATTCCTGCCCGGATGCCGCGAGGGCTTCCGCGCCCGGCAGAAGGGGCAGCGCAGCCAGATCCAGCTCGGCCGCGCAGTTCGACGCCGTCAGCATCTCGAGCAGGTGACCGGCAAGGCCAAAGCCGGTGACATCGGTCATCGCGTGCGCCTCGGGGGCAAGGATGGCGGCATCGGCGGACAATGGACGCGCCATGCTGCGCCAGGCCGCATCTACCGCTTCGCCCAGCAGCGGCACGGAAAGCGGGGCCTGCGCCATCAGTGCGGCCATGACCGTGCCGGAGCCGATGGGCTTGGTCAGGAGCAGGGCATCTCCCGGTCGGACACCGCCCTTGGTGATCGCCCGGGCGGCAAGGCCGGTCACGGTGAAGCCGATCGTCAGTTCGGCACCGATGGTCGTGTGCCCACCCACGATATCCGCCCCTGCGGCTGCGAAGACATCCGCGGCGGCCACCATGATCTCGCGGAGCGTATCGGCCTGCATCCGCGCGGACATGCGCGGCAGGATGATCTGGGCCAGTGCCACCTGCGGGTCGGCCCCCATTGCCCAGATGTCGCCAAGCGCATGGACGGCCGCCAGCCGCGCCATCAGCGCTGGATCATCGCAGAGACTGCGCAGGTGGTCGGTCGTCATGACCTGGACGCCATTCTCGTGGCGCAGGATCGCGGCATCGTCGCCGGGGCCGGACAGCACCTCGGGCCGCTTCGGTTGCGGCAGGCCGGCCAGTGCCGCGGAAAGATCACTCGCGCCCACCTTCGCGCCGCAACCGCCGCAGAGTGGCTTCTTGCCAAGGGCTTCTTCCAGACCTTCGGCGCGGGGTAGGGGGAGGGGTGGGGGTGCCATCCTCGGCAGGTTGGCAAGCATGGCGATGAAGCGGCGGTCGATGCGGTCCTTCCACCGCCAAAGCCAGGCACCATCGAGCGGCAGGCCCCATTTGTCGGCGACTGCGGTTTTTCCCCCCGCCGAAATGAGTTTGAGATAGTCGCGCTGCGGTCGGTAGCGCCACATCTCGCCGCCGGACAGGGCCGCCCGCAGGTTATGCAGCAGGATCGGCGCCTGACGCACGGCATAGACGCCGGCCTTGGGCCGTGGCGCCCAGGCCATCTCGGCACAGTCGCCAGCGGCGAAGATCATGGGGTCCGAGGTCTGCAATGTCGGACCGATGCTGATGAAGCCATGGTGCAGATCGAGACCTGTCTGCGCCAGCCAGCCCTGCGGCCGCGCCCCGGCCACGCCGAGGGTGAAGTCCGAGGGCAGCACACGGCCGTCAGACAGGACGACGGTGTCTGCGGTCACCTCGACCGGCTCGACTTCGGCGATGAGCGTAATGCCGGCCTGGCGGACGTGGTGCAGCAGGGCCTTCCGTGCGCCCGATCCGACCGCACCGAGCGGTTGCGGATCGCGGTCGACCAGCGTCACCTCGGGTGTCCGCCCGTCCTGTCGCAGCCGGCGGGCCGAGGCGAGCGCCAGTTCAACCCCGGCAACCCCCGCGCCGATGATGACCATGCGCGGCCGGGGCAAGGCGGCGTCCAAGAAGCGTTGCCAGCGGTCTGAGTAGATGTCGAAGGGTTTCGCGGGCACCGCATGGTCAAGGAAACCGGGAAGGCTGGGCAGGTCCGTGGTGATGCCGATGTCGATCGAGGCGATGTCATAGGGCAGGGGACCCCGGCCTTCGACCAGAACGAAGCGATTGGCGCGGTCGATCCCGGTGACCCGCGACCGGATCAGCCGCGCCCCCGCGTGGCGCGCCAGCCGCACGAGGTCGATCATCATCTCCTCTCGCTTGTAATGCCCGGCGACATGGCCGGGAAGCATTCCGGAATAGGGTGCAACCGGATGGGGGTTGATCACGGTCAGCCGTGCCCCGGGCAACGGGTTCATCCCCCACATGCGCAGGACCAGCGCGTGGGCATGACCGCCGCCGATCAGCACCAGATCGCGGGTCAGGGGCAGTCCATCCAACATCGGGCGAGGTTTCCAGGCTTAGAGACAGGCCGCAGACTACCGTTCAGCCGGGGAAACCGCGAGGGGCGTTGCGTCGCGGCGGACTGCTTCTTACGGTTGAACACGGGAGGTCTGTCCATGTCCGGCCAGCGCATCGGTTTGCACCAGAGCCAGCGTCTGCAGCTTAACGCCGCGCTGCAGAATTCGATCCGGCTTCTGCGGATGGATGCAGGCGGGCTGACGCGGTTTCTCGAAGAGCAGGCCGAGACCAACCCCTATCTTCGGGTCGAGGCGCCGCCTGTTGAACCCGGACAGTGGCTGCCGCGCTGGAGCCAGGCGTTTTCCGCCGGGTCCGCGCCGGATGCTGCGGCGCCGGGGCCAAGCCTCATGTCGCATGTGCTGGCGGAAATCGAGATGCTGACACGGTCGCCGCGCGAAAGGCAGATCGCGCTGGTGCTGGCGGAGGCGCTGGAACCCTCTGGTTGGCTGGGTGCGCCGCTGGACGACCTGGCGCGCCGGGCGGGCTGCGCTGCGGGCGATGCAGCAGCGGTGCTGGCGCGTTTGCAACGCATGGAGCCTGCGGGTCTGTTCGCGCAGGGGCTGTCGGACTGCCTGCGCATCCAGGCCGAGGAAGCCGGGGTGCTGGACGGCGTGATGGAGGTCTGTCTTGACAACCTGCCTCTGCTTGCGGAGGGGGCGATTGCCCGACTGGCGCGGCTTGCCGCCTGCAACGAGGCCGATGTGCTGCGCTGCATCCGCGTGATCCGAAGCTTTGATCCCAAGCCCGGGGCGCAGTTCGATCCCGGCGTCGTAGATGCCCGCGAGCCGGACCTCGTGGTGACGCGGACCGCGGAAGGATGGGATGTGCAGCTCAACCGGTCCGCCTTGCCAGCGGTCGCGGTCGTCCGCCCGGGCGGACGGCCGACTCGGCCAGAGGATCGCGCCCGTCTTGCGGCGGCGCTGGACCTGACGCGGATGCTGGAACGGCGGAACCTGACGCTTCTGCGCGTCGCGCGCGAGGTCCTCTCGCGGCAATCGGCGGCGCTCGAGGCCGGGCTCGGCGCGCTGCGCCCCTTGCGCCAGTCCGACATCGCCGAGACGCTTGGGATGAACGACAGCACCATCAGCCGTGCGATCGCCGGGGTGGCCGTCGCGACGCCGCTTGGGACTTGGCGTATGGCCGATCTCTTCGCCACGCAGCTTGGTGACAGTTCCGGTCCGGCGATCCGGTCAGCGCTGGCGCGACTGATCGCGGCAGAGAACCCGAACCGTCCGCTCAGCGACCGCGCGCTAGCCGAGGCCCTTGGCCTGGTCGGTCATCCCGTGGCGCGGCGGACGGTCACGAAATATCGCGAGATGCTGCGAATCCCGATAGCGGGCCAGCGCCGGCGCTAGGCTGGAGCCGAGAAGCCGGACCTGAGACCGCGCCAGCCGAACAGCACCAGCGCGATCCCGCCCGCCGTGGCGACGAAGAAAGGCATCGACAGGGCATGGGCCCGCGGCATCACGGTTTCGGCCGCCCTGACGATCACACCGGACAGGGCGAGGCCCGCTGGCATCATGCCCCAGGCAAGCAGCCGGTAAAGGCTGTTGACCCGCCCCAGAAGTTGGTCCGGGATGCTGCGCTGGCGGTAGGAAACGGAAACCGTGTTCCACAGGATGCCGGTATATTCGAACAGCCCGAGCACCAGCGCCAGCGACCAGCCGCCGGGTGCCAGCGCCATCCCGAGAAAGGCCGGCGCCGAGGCAAAGAGCGACCAACGCGCGACCGCGCCCGGTCCGAAGCGACGCACGAACCATTCGGCGGTGAAGCCTGCCAAAACGCCCCCGACCGCGCCCCCGGCCAGGACAAGGCCGTAGCCGCGCGCGCCCAGGCCGAGGTTTTCCTGAGCATGGAGAAGAAGCGCGACTGTGGTCATCTGGAACAGCAGGTTCCAGACCCCGGTGATGACGGCGAGCAATCGCAGAAGCGGCGCTGCACGCAGGAACCGCCAACCCTCGGCCAGTTCGCGTTTCCAGTTGCGCTCTGCGGCGGCTTCGGGCCGGAACCGGCCCGCCACGCTGGCGACCAGGAGGATGGCAAGGGCATAGGCAAGCGCATTGGCGCCGAAGGGGAGCGGCACGGCCGCGGCGATCAGGAAAGCGCCGAGCGCCGGGCCAAGTAGCGAATTGCCGACCATCTCGACGCTCCACAGCCGGCCGTTCGCCCGCTCCAGATCGCTGTGGCTGACAATGGCCGGCAGCATCGTCTGCGCGGCATTGTCGCGGAAAACCTCGGCGATGCCGACGATGAAGGCGGCAGCCATGACCATGCCAAACAGAAAGGGGGACGAAACGCCGCGATCAGGGGCCGGGGCAAGGGGGAGCGAATGCCACAGCGTCATGGCCGCCGTCGCGAAGGCAAGGGCCCGCAAGGCGTCCATCCGCAGGATGAGTTTGCGGCGGTCCATCCGGTCGGTCACGATCCCGGCCGGAAGCGCGAACAGGAACCACGGCAGCCTCAGCGCGATGGGCACGAGCGAGATCAGCAGCGGGTCGCGGGTCAGCAGCGAGGCGGCCCAGCCCCAGGCCACGGTGGCAACGCCGTCGGCGAGGTTGGTCAGACCGCTTGCGGCCACGAAGCGCTGAAAAGGGGAAAGCCGCAAGAAGCACCGCTGCACACGAGTTCCGCCCAGAGTTCGCACCGCACCGTCGGAAACACCAGCCCGGACGGAAGGCGGCAGGGAAAAGTCGCATCCGGGGATGATCATTCCCGAGCGGCGCGCTAGACCCGGTGCGTCTGGAGCAAGGCAAGGGCAGGCGAATGGCGGTTTTCCTCGGCGTCGATACGGGCGGCACCTATACCGATGCGGTGATCGTGGACGAAGCGGCAACGCGTGTCATCGGCTCGGCCAAGTCGCTGACCACGCGCGCCGATCTCGCGCTTGGCGTCGGGCGGGCGGTCGATGCCGCGCTTGCCGAGGCGGGCGTAGCCCCCACGGACGTCGCGCTGGTGTCGCTGTCGACCACCCTTGCCACCAATGCGCTGGTGGAAGGGCAGGGCGGCCGCGTCGCGCTGATCTTCATCGGGTTTGACGAGGGAGATCTGGAGCGCGGCGGGCTGGTCGAGGCGCTGAAGGGCGATCCGGTGATCCACCTGAACGGCGGCCACGGCCATGCCGGGCAGGAACTGGCACCGCTGGACCTTGCCCGGCTGGAACAGGCCGCAGCGGAGCTTGGGCCGCAGGTCATGGGCTTTGCCGTCGCCTCACGCTTTGCCACCCGCAACCCCACCCACGAGATCGCCGCGCGCGAGGCGATCCGGCGGCTGACCGGGCGGCCGGTGACCTGCTCGCACGAGCTTTCCGCCAACCTCAATGGTCCGAAGCGGGCGCTGACGGCGGTGCTGAACGCGCGGCTGATCGGGATGATCGACCGGCTCGTAGCAGCCTGCGAACGGCACCTTGAGGCAGTCGGGATCGATGCGCCGCTGATGGTGGTGCGCGGCGATGGCGCGCTGATTTCGGCGGCCATGGTGCGCGAACGACCGATCGAGACGATCCTGTCCGGCCCCGCCGCCAGCATCGTGGGCGCGCGCTGGCTGACCGGAGAGGCCGATGCGCTGGTCAGTGACATCGGCGGCACGACGACAGATGTCGCGCTCCTGCGCGATGGCCTGCCCGAGATCGACCCGGCTGGCGCCCGCGTCGGGCCGTACCGCACCATGGTCGAGGCGGTGGCCATGCGAACGACCGGCCTTGGCGGCGACAGCGAGGTGCATGTGGTGACCGAGGGGCTTTCGGGCGGTCTGCGCCTTGGACCGCGCCGGCTGGTCCCGGTCTCGCTGCTGGCCGTGGAGCACGGTGCGATGGTGCATGAGGCGCTCGACCGGTGGCTGTCGAACGATGCGGTGGGGGAACTAGACGGCCGGTTCGTCATTCCGATGGGCGGACAGACCGGCGGGCTGAACGCCCGGGAAACGGCGGTGCTGGGTCGTATCACCGGGCCGATGCCGGCCGTGGCCGCGCTGACCTCGCGGCTCGAAGTGGCGGCGCTGGAGCGGCTGGTGGCGCGGGGGCTGGTGATGCTGTCAGGCGTCACGCCGTCCGATGCGAGCCATGTGCTGGGCCGGCTGGACAGCTGGGATGGGGCGGCGGCGGAAAAGGCGGTGCGGCTCTTGGCGAAGCGTCGGAATGGTAAAGGCGAACGCTTTGCGCCGGATGCGCCGACGCTCGCGCAGTCCATCGTCGATCAGCTCACGTCGCAGACCGTCGATTGCCTGCTTGAGGCCGCCTTTGGCGAGGACCCTGCCTTTGCGGGTGAGACGCCGGACGTGCTGGCGCGCCATCCGCTGACACGGCTTGGCCTGTCGCATCATCGGGGTGTCGTCGAGACGACCTTGCGACTTGGCGTGCCGGTGATCGGGCTTGGCGCCTCGGCACCCTCCTATTACGGCGCGGTCGGCGAGCGGCTGCAATGCCGGATGATCCTGCCGGAACATGCGGGCGTGGCCAATGCCATTGGCGCGGTGGTCGGCCAGGTCAGCCAGCGCGCGACCGGCATGGTCACCAGCCCCGGCGAAGGCCGCTTCACCGTGCATCTGCCCGAGGGGCTCACGACCTTCTCCAGCCGCGACGCCGCGCTGGCGGCGCTCGAGGCTGCACTGACGGTCGAGGCGTCGGAGCGGGCGCGGGCGGCAGGCGCCGAAGATCTGCGGCTGACCGTCGCACGCGAAATCCGCGAGGCCGAGGTCGAGGGCCAGAAGATGTTCCTCGAGGCAAGCGTGAGCGTCACCGCCTGCGGCCGCCCGCGGGTCGCCCATGGTCCCCGAGTTGCTGCCGAATCCGCTTGACGCCCCCGCACGGCTTGCCTAATCACCCCAGCCAGTGGCTAGGTAGCTCAGCTGGTTAGAGCACGCGACTCATAATCGCGGGGTCGGGGGTTCGAGTCCCCCCCTCGCCACCACTCCTCCCCAGATCCTGCTTCTACCGGGGTATTCCCCTAGACTCGTTGGCGTTCCGTGTGGCTGCAGTGGCTTGCGACCCGGCTGGTCCGGCTGAGGCCGGCGATTTCGGACTGCATGACTCCTGCCCTGTCTGGGTCGGTAGGGCGACGCCCGCGGGGCGGGGTTGCCCTGCAAAGAGGGTAGCATCCTATCCCAAGGTGTAGCTCGAACCTCCTTCTTCCCACCCCCTGTGTCGAGGGCTCCGGTGCATAACGGATGCAGGCGTCAGCGCATATTGCGTCGCTGTCATCAGGACGTACGAGGAGACCTTTGCATTATGTTGAAACTGGAACATCCGCTGTCGCGTGTCACGCTGATCGCCCCGCAGTTCGAGGAGCTTACGGCGGCCAACGCCGCGGGCTTCAAGCGCAGCATCCTTGATCTGATCGAGGACGGTCACAGCCGCATCGTCATCGACCTGGGCCAGGTCAATGCCGTGGACAGTTCGGGAATCTCTGCCCTGGTCGGCGTGCTTCAGCGTCTGGGCCTGCGCGGCGAAATGGCGCTCTGCGGGATGAGCGAGAAGGTCGAACGCATCTTCACGCTGACGCGGATGGACAGGGTCTTTCCGATTCACAGCGATGCCGATGGCGCCGTTCGCGCGCTTGCGGCCTGAAAGTTCGTCTTTGGTTTGGCCCGAAATGAATTTGGTGCAGGCATGCTGAAACCGGTGAAGACCACCGCCATGGCGATGTCGCTGATTGCCCTTGGGGCGGCGCTTCCCACGGGAATCGGCAGGGTGAATGCCACGGCGGTGGATGCACCTCTCCCGACGGCTTCTGGCGCGGACAAGGCAGCCGGCCTTTCGGGGCAAGAACGGGAGGGCCGTATCGACCCATCCCGTCCGTTTGGGCGTCACGGAGCCCTGACCGCGCAGGAACGGGCGATGGCGGAAACGGCTTGGTCGTATTTCGTGGCGTCCTACCAGCCGGAGACGGGTCTGGTGAATTCGGTTGGCGCATATCCGTCGACCACGATGTGGGACACGGCCTCTTATCTGAGCGGCCTCGTGTCGGCCTACGAGCTGCAGATCATCGACAAGCGGGAATTCGACCGCCGCGCGGTGAAGGTGCTGGCGACGCTGCGCAATCTCGATCTTTTCCAGGGGAAGCTCCCGAACAAGGCCTACAACGCAAAGACCGCAGCGAAGGTCGACTACCTCAACAAGCCGGGGGAGATCGGATATTCCGCGCTCGATATCGGGCGGCTGCTGGTCTGGCTGAAGATCATCAAAGAGCGCTATCCGCATCTTGCCGGTTCGGTCGACAACGTCGTTTTGCGCTGGAACTTCTGCGATGTGATCGGCGAGGGCGGGCAGCTTTTCGGCGCGACTATCGGCAGGGGCGGCAAACCGCAGCTGATGCAGGAAGGTCGGCTCGGATATGAGGAGTATGCCGCCAAGGGCTTTCAGCTCTGGGGCTTCGACACGACCGAGGCATCGCGGGCAGAGCCGTTCCAGATCGTGCGGATCAACGGGGTCGATGTCCCTGCGGACGGTCGCGATCCCCGCATTTTCAAGAACCAGAACTACGTCGTCAGCGAGGGCTATGTGCTGGAGGGGCTCGAGCTGAACTGGGATCGCGCCGACGACACGTCGGGTCTGCCCGGCATCGCCTCGGACGGCTGGCGCGCCGATTTCGCGGACAGGATCTACAAAGTTCAGGAACGCCGCTTCGAGGAGACCGGCATCCTCACGTCGCGCTCCGAGCATCAGGTCGAAGGGGCGCCCTACTTCGTCTATGACGCGATCTTCGCTGACGGCTATGCCTGGAACACCCTGGATCCCGCGCAGGGCTATCAGCCCGATCGCGCTGCGGTTTCCACCAAGACCGCGATCGGAATGTGGGCGCTTTGGGACACCGACTACACCCAGCTCCTGTTCGATCACGTCGCCTCGCAATCCGAACCCGACAAGGGCTTTGACGAAGGCGTCTACGAGAATGGCAGCGGTGTCATCCCGCTTCAGACGGCCAATAACAACGGCATCATCCTTGCCGCGCTGCTTTACAAGGTTCAGGGGCCGATCCTGCAATACCGCAACGATCTGCCGCAACTCTGGGACAACGCGCTGAGCGGGACGGGGCTGAGGGCCAGCCGTTGCTTGCCGGAGTCGCGGGAGATCCAGTCGCTGCCGCTGCTGGCGGCGGATGCCTCCTGCCCGTCGGACATCGCTGATCCTTCGGTCACCATCACAGGCTATTGCCGCCCGGCGCGGCAGCCCCGCCTCATCCGCAAGGGCACTGACCGGTCTGGCTTCAAGCGATCGCAACTGAAGGTGTGACCATGAGCACGGTGACCAAAACCCGCATGACATGGTTCGACGCCAACCGCGTTTGCGCCGCGATCGGCGTCGTGTTGATCCATTCGGCAACCGACTTTTCTGGCGGCGTCTTTCCTTCTGCCGAACCGCAAGAGCGGATCGTGCCGGTCCTTATGCGTGCCCTGGGCGAATTCTCGGGGTCGGAGATGTTCTTCACCTTCTCGCTCTTCCTTTTGGCCTACAAACTTGACCGTCGGCAGCCAAGCTGGACCGGCGCGGTGGCCGAGCAGGCAAAACGGCTGCTGGTGCCGTTCGCACTCTGGACCGTGTTCTACGCCCTGTTCCGCCTCGTGAAGGCCAACGAGTTCGGGTATTCGCAAGCAATTCTCGACGAGATCGGTCAGTGGCAGAGCTGGGCCGGCTACCTCTTGCTCGGCAACTCGCAGTATCACCTGCACTTCCTGCCGACGCTTTTCCTGCTGGTGCTGTTCTTTCCGGTCATGCGCCTCGGTCAGCGGTATCCGATCTTCGGGCTTATGGTCATCGTCACGCTCGGCGTCATGCGGGATGTGCAGGGGATCATCTGGGGCCTGCCGGTTTCCGGACTCACGCGCGACCTGCTGATCCGCGGGGCGAAGGTGATGGGCTATGTCGGGTACGGCTTCGCGGCCTTCGCGATCTACGGCCTGTGGAAGGACGGGATCCCGCGCGGCGAGTCGCACCTGTTGCGGCGGGGCGCGGTCTTTCTGGCGGCGACCGCCCTTCTGGCGACGGTTCCGCATTTCGTTCAGGCAATGGCCAGTGGCGAATGGGGGCCGCGGCCAGGATGGGCATTCTACGGACATTTCCTGATGCCGCTGGCGATCTTTTCGCTGTTCCTTGGATCGCAATATGCCGCCTGGAACCCGGCATGGTCGCGCTTCGCCCGATTCACCTTCGGTGTCTATCTGCTCCATCCGATGCTGATCGACCTGTTCGATGTGGCCGTCCATGCCTCGGGTCTTGTCCTTTCCCCGGCGGCACTGGTGCTGATGCGCTTCACCTTGGTGGCGCCTGCGGCTCTGGCGCTGGCGATGGCCATCGGGCGCATGCCGGCCATCGCCTGGACGGTGGGGCTCGGACCCCTGCCGTGGGGACGCGGCAAGCCCCTTGCAGCGGCGACGCAGGGCTAGGCGATGACCCCCTACTACCTTGCCTTCGAGGACCGGCGTCCGCCGGAACCGCTGCCTTACTCGGCCAGGCGCGAGGCCCTTTGGCACATGCTGGCCAGCGCCACGCTAGTCGTCGGCCTGTGGTATCTGTGGTGGCGCTGGACCGGGTCGCTGAACCACAACGCCCTCTGGTTCGCCATCCCGCTTGCGCTGGCCGAAACGCTCGCCTTCTTCGGCCTCATCCTGTTCGTCGCAAACCTCTGGAAGGACCAGCCGATCGAGATTCCGTCGGCGCCCGCCACGGCCGCCGAAGTTGCCGCCGCGCCGGTCGGGTCATCGCGGCCCATCGCCGTTGATCTGTTCATTGCCACCTACTCGGAGGATCCCGACCTGGTGCGCCTGAGCATCGTCGACGCCAAACGGGTGAGCTACCCACATCCGATCGACCTGAAAATCCATGTCCTCGACGATGGCCGACGGCCGGCGATACGGGAGATCTGCGAAGCCGAGGGCGTGAACTGGATCACCCGCGCCAACAATGAAGGATTCAAGGCGGGCAACCTGCGCAATGCGATGGAGCAGACCTCGGGCGATTTCATCGTCATCTGCGATGCCGATACGCGGGTCTTTCCGACGATCCTGGAACGGACTCTGGGTCATTTCCGCGACCCGGCCATGGCCTGGGTGCAGACGCCGCAATGGTTCTACGACCTGCCGGAGGGGGAGCCGCTGTCGCATTGGCTCGGCCGCCGACTGGGCCGGATTGGCAGCTGGGTCGGGCGCGTCCTCGAGACGCTCATCGGCGAGGTCAGGATCGGGCGCGACCCCTTCGTGAATGACGCCCGCCTGTTCTACGAGGTGATCCAGCGCCGCCGCAATCACGCCAATGCCTCGTTCTGCTGCGGCGCCGGTTCGATCCATCGGCGCGAGGCGGTGATGGAGGCCGCGCTACGCAGTTTCGGTGCGGCGGTCGAGCGGCGCGTCCAGCTTCTGGAAGAGGCCTATACCCTTGAAAGCCGCGAACGCAGCGTGGCGCCGGAATTGCTGGATGCCCTGCGGGCGGAAGCCGTCCGGACCGAAGCCCTGACCCCTTACCGATTTCATGTCTCGGAAGACATCTACACCTCGATCGTGCTGCATTCCGACCGGGAACGCGGCTGGAAGTCGGTCATGCATCCCACCGTCGAAAGCCGAATGCTTTCCCCGCAGGACCTGCAGGCCTGGACCGTCCAGCGGTTCAAATATGCGGGCGGCAGCCTTGATATTCTGTGGAACGACAACCCGATCCTGCGGCCGGGCCTGACCTTTCGCCAGAAGGTGATGTATGGCTCGACCTTCTGGTCTTATCTTGGGTCGCTGTGGAACCCGGTCTTCGTGATAGGTCCGGTCATCTACCTGCTGACCGGGATTTCCCCCGTCGATGCCTATTCGTCCGACTTCTTCCTGCACGCCATCCCTTTCCTGGTGCTGATGGAGATGTCGATGATGGTCGGCACCTGGGGCGCAAGCAGTTTTGCAAGCAAGGCAAGCTACATCGCCTTCTTCCCGATCGGTTTGCGGGCCATCAGGACCGTCCTGCAAGGCAGGAAGATCGGGTTTCCCGTCACGCCCAAGACCCGGGCCGACGGCAACTTCCTGCACCTCGTCAAGCCACAGCTTGTCGTCATCGGTATGACCGTGGCGGCGTCTGCCTGGGCGCTCCTGCTGCTTTGGCTTGGTCAGGGTGCCCACACGCCGGTTGGCGTGGCAACCAACATCGCCTGGGGCGCGTTCAACTGTCTGGCCATGCTTTCGATGGTCCGGGCCGCAATCTGGCAACCCTCCGACCCTCGGGAGCAAAGCGCATGACAACCACACAAGCCTCGCTCGCGCCGCGGGCGCTGCTCCTGGCCCGCAGCCATATCGCGATGGTCACTGGCCTCTTGGGCGGACTAGCCCTCGTGCTGTGGCTCGAGGGAACAATTGGCAGTCCTTCCTCGGCCGCCACAGATCCGATGGCGCCGTTTGCGGGCATTGCCCCGTTGCCGCTTGCCAAACAGCACACGCCAAACGCGGAAGAAAGCCGCGCCGCGGCGATCGCGTGGCGCTACTTCAAGAACAACATCAACCCGGACACAGGGCTGGTCGCTTCGGTCGACGGCTATCCTTCGACAACGATGTGGGAAACCGGTGCGTTGATCGATGCGGTGGTGTCCGCGGACAGGCTTGGCCTCATCAAGTCGACCGAGGCGGAAGCACTGCTGGCGCAGACGGTCGGGACCCTGGCCAAGCTTCCCCTCACGCCTTCGGGGTTGCCCAACAAGGCGTATGACATTCGCAGCCTTGCGATGGTGACCTACAAGAACGAGCCGACCCAGACGGGGACAGGCTGGTCGGCCATCGACATGGGGCGACTTCTGGCATCGCTCTATGTGGCCGAGCGCGCCTATCCGTCGCTGTCAGAGCCGATTGGACGGCTGCTCTCGGGCTGGAGTCTGTCGCGCCTTGTGACCAATGGCGAGTTGACCGGGGGCAACATCGTCGACGGGGCTGTCGTCGAACATCAGGAAGGGCGCATCGGCTACGAGCAGTATGCCGCCAAGGCGATGATGGCGCATCTCCTGGATGCGAATGCCGCCCTGAACCTGAGCGACGACCTGACCGGACATGAGGTGTCCGGCGTGATCGTGCCCGGTGACAACCGGCTGAACCGCAACCGGGTTCCTGCCTTCACGACAAGCGAGCCCTACCTTCTGGACGGGCTGCAATTCGGCTTCGACGCACGGTCGCACCTGTTCGCCTCGCAGGTCTTTCGCGCGCAGGAGCAACGGTTCGTCCAGACTGGCATCCCGACCGCCGTGAGCGAGGGGCATATCACCGTTGCGCCTTTCTTTGCCTATTCGACGGTCTGGGGCGGTGGCCACTCCTGGGCGGTTCTGACCAGCGATGGCAAGAGGATGGACAGCAGGCGGGTTTTGTCGACCAAGGCTGCTTTCGCCTGGGACGCGCTGTTTGACACGTCCTATTCCAATGCGCTCGTCGCCAAGGTCGCGCACCTGGTCAAGCCAGAACGCGGCTGGATGGAAGGGCAGTACGAACGCGACGGAACGCCCGATACCGCGATCACGGCCAATACCAACGCCATGGTTCTTTCCTCGATCGCCTATCGCAAGAACGGTCCCTTGATCGGAGTGGTAAAATGATTTCGTTTGTCCCTTTTCACCGCATCGCAATTCTTGCGCTTCTGACCTGCATCTCGGTTCCGACATCGTCGCAGGCGGGGCGCGTCTGTCCACCGCAAAGCCTGGAGGAGCCGCTGCCCGGCGTCCGCGAAGTGACGCTGACCCGGACCAGCGTTTCGACGGCCCGCTTCCCCGGCCTGTGGCAGGACGGGAAATACGGACCGGCGCAGCTGTCCTATCGGCTGTTTCAGGACGGCTCCGGTTCAGTGGCCCAGGACCTGAAGCTGCGTGGCTGGCATGTGGATTTTTCCTGCGACCTCGAAACCCGCACCTGCACCTACGAGGGCCGCTCTTCGCCACCGGGTCAGGCGTTCGAAGCAGCCAAGGCCATCGGGGACTGCCTGGTTGCCGAGCCTCCCCGGTCAAAGAAGCGGCCCGTGATCCTGCCGGCCAAGGCCGTCCCGCTTATCCGCCCGGCCCGTCCTGGTCAGAACCTTTCTCCGGACAAGGTCGCGGTCGCACTCAAGGTCGCGCCGGCGCGACAGAAAGACAGCACCCCGGCGCCGAACAGGCCCGTTGCTGGCCCTGACAAAAAGGCGACTGCGGCGACAGGGTCCGGGGATGGGAAGGCGGGGGCCAAACCAGCGGCGTCCAACGCCACGGTCACGGCATCCACCAAGTCCTCCGGTAAGCCGGTGGTAAAGGCCACCGGCAAGGGTTCGTCGCCCGCTGCCCCGCCGGCTACACTGGCCACGAAGAAGGACGCCCCTCCGGAGGTTCGCTGCTGGGCCGATTGGCTTCCCGACGAACCTGTCGCTTCCCGCCTTCAGCGGATGCTGCTTCTGGCAGGATTCGATGCCGGTCCGGTGGATGGACACATCGGGCGCCGGACGCAAAAGGCCTTGCGGCTGGCTCTTCCGGACGACCCGAAGCGCGACGAAATGGAAGAAGCGGTCGTGGAACTGCGGAAAATCCTCTGTGACCGACCAGTTCGCTGAAACCCGCATCAGGTCGACCGGTTCGGGATGGCTTCGCGCTTCGGTTGCGACGGTGGGCCGGCATCTGCTAGCCTCTCGGGACACCGGCCTGACCGGGCGGGTCACTTCAGGACGCGGCACGATGAGAATTCTTCTGGCGGATGACCAGGAACTGGTGCGCGAGACGCTTGCCGCCTTCCTGAGGCAAGAATCTGACATCAGCGTCGATGTCGCGCGCGACCTGCCGCAGGCCATCGAACTCGTCCGTGGGACGGCGCGGTATGATCTGGTCCTACTCGATTACATGATGCCGGGCATGAACCGGTTGGGCGGCCTGCAGGCCATGCGGCAGGCAGTCCCGGATGTGCCGGTCGCAATCCTGTCGGGCGCCGCGCCGCAGGTCGTGGCCGAACAGGCCATCGCGGCGGGGGCTGCGGGCTTCCTGCCCAAGACGATTTCGACGCGCTCGCTTCTCGCCGCGGTGCGGTTCATGGCGGCAGGTGAGATCTATTCGCCGATCATGGCCATGGGGAAGGCGGACAATGCTGCACCCGCCGGGGGCAAGGTTCCACTCACCGGTCGCGAGATGGACGTGCTGAAACGCCTCAGCCAAGGACTGGCCAACAAGGAGATCGCCCGCGACCTTGGTCTGCAAGAGGTCACGGTGAAGCTTCATGTAAAGACGCTGTTTCGCAAGATCGGGGCAAAGAACCGCACGCACGCGGCGCTGATCGCGCGCGAGATGGGGCTGGGCTGACCCGACCGGACCTATCCCTTGGAGGTAGGTCGCTATCCCTCAGGACGGGCGCACATGGGCGGCGAAGATGGTAAGCGGTTCAGGATTGATGGAGAATTGAATGATCTCATCCCGACACAGCCTTGCAGTCATTCTTGCTCTTGCCACTATCGTGGCCAGCCCGGCGGCTGCCGGCGATTTCGCGGCCCCGACGGGCGAGGTGCTGCTGACGATCAAGGGCGATATCGCCGCAAGGAATGCCGGTGACACGCTTCAACTCGACCAGGCCCAGCTTGCGGCTCTGCCGCAGAGCAGTTTCACGACCTCGACCATCTGGACGAGCGGGACCCCGACGTTTTCCGGGGTGCTGCTGAAGGATCTTGTCGCGGCGATTGGCGCGAAGGGCGAGACGATCACGCTCTCGGCGGCGAACGACTATACGATCAAGATGCCAATGTCTGCCGTCGCCGATGACGCCCCGCTTCTCGCCTTCCTGATGGATGGCAAGCCGATGAGCCTGCGCGAAAAGGGTCCGGTCTGGATGGTCTATCCCTACGATGCGAACGAGAGCTACCGCTCGGAAGAGACCTATTCCCGTTCGATCTGGCAACTGACGACCATCGAATTCGGAGAGTGACCGAGGCTGGATGAGCATTGCGTCGGACCGTTTCTCGCCGCTTCTCTGGGTTGTCCGACCCATCCTGATCGTCGGGCTGATCGTCGCGCTGGGCGCGCTCGCCGCGTCTGGCCTCAAGATCCGCTCGGAGGTTTCGGCGCTGCGGAGCGATCCTGCCGACAACTTGGACTGGAATCTGGCGCAGCTTGAAGTCGACCTTGTCCGCCTGAGCGAAGCGCTTCATGTCAACGCGACCGATCCTGTGGCTCCGCTTCAGGAGCTGCGGCGGCGCTTCGACCTGTTCTACAGCCGGGCCCAGAACGCCATCACGGGGCAGGGCTATGCCCCCTCCGGCCAGGACGACCTGAAAGCGGTCCTTGTGGGACTGCTGGACGGGTATATCAGGCAGGAGACCCCGCTAATCGATGGGCCGGATGACAGGCTGCGACAGAGCTTGCCGGCGATGGCGGATCGCATCGATAAGCTTCGCGTCGCGCTTCACAAGACGACAAGCCAGATGGTCGAGCGGCAGGCGCGGGTAAGCAGCGAACGCAGGGCTGCTTTTGCCTCGCTGGTGCGGCAGCTGGAACTAACGACCATCGCGACGATACTGGTCTTTGCCTGTCTTCTGGCGCTGGTGATCTGGCTGAACCGGACGGCAAGCCGTGAGGCTGACCAGATCGCGCGCCTGTCTCGCAGGCTGGTCGCGACAGTGGACAGCGCGCTGGACGCCATCATCATCATCGATTCATTTGGCCGCATCCTTCAGTACAACCCGTCCGCAGAGGCCATCTTCGGCTTTTCGCGGGATGAGGTCATGGGGCGCGAAGTGGCCGAGCTGATCGTGCCGCCACACCACCGCGACGCGCACCGCGCGGGTATGGAGCGGATGCGGAAAACCGGGCAGGTCAAGGTCGTCGATTCCGGGCGCTTCCAGATCACGGCGCTGCACCGGTCAGGCCGGGAATTTCCGATCGAGTTGCAGATCTCCACTTCGGAGGGCGACGAGGGGAGGATCTTCATCGCCTTTCTGCGCGACATTTCCAGGCGGCTGGCGGCCGAGACTGCGCTGACCGCTGCCCGCGACGAGGCGCTTGCAGCCGAAAAGGCCAAGACCGAGTTCCTGGCCGTCATGAGCCACGAAATGCGGACCCCGCTGAATGGCCTGATCGCCTCGCTCGAAATCGTACGCCGTCAAGTGGTCGATCCGGAAGCGCAACGTTTCGTCGTTCTGGCGCAGGAGTCGGCCAACCAGCTCTTGCGTCATGCGAATGATGTTCTGGACATCACGCGCATGGAAAGCGCGCGCATGGACCTGAACGGCGAGGACTTCGACCTGGCCGATCACCTTTCCCGGCTGGTCGAGGCGGTTCGGCCGATCTGCAACAAGCGGCACATCGCCCTGGATTTCACGATGCTGACGGAGTCCGCGGTGGTCCATGCCGATCCGTTCCGGCTGGGCCAGATCGTGCAGAACCTCCTGTCCAACGCCATGAAGTTCGTGGACGACGGCAAGGGCCATGTGATTATCGAGGCCGAACTGACCGAAACCGCGCCGGACATGCGAGCCGTGGAAATCCGGGTGATCGACAACGGTCCGGGCATTGCCCCCGAGGATCAAGAGCGGATCTTCCAGGATTTCGTCATGCTTGACACTTCCTTCCGCCGCTCGGGGCAGGGGGCCGGTCTTGGCCTTGCCATATCCCGGCGGCTGGCCGCGGCGTTGGGAGGCGAACTCGGGGTCGAGAGCGAGCCCGGCGAAGGCAGCTGTTTCTGGCTGCGGCTGACCTTGCCCGTCGCGAAGGGCGCGCCAGCCAAGGTCGTCACGCCAGTTGCCGGGGCAGACCTGCCGTCCCTTGATGTGCTGGTGGTCGAGGACAATCCCACCAACCGCGCAGTGCTCGAGGAAATGCTCCGGCATCTGGGCCAGCGGGTTGTTCTGGCGCCAGATGGTGCAAGCGGCGCAGCCGCTGCTGCTGCGAAGCGCTTTGACCTTATCCTGATGGACATCTCCATGCCGCTGATGGACGGCATTGCCGCGACCCGGCTGATCCGCGCGGGTGGCGCCTCAAGCTCGGTTCCGATCGTGGCGGTGACCGCGCATTCGATGGAGACCGACCAGGATCGGTTCCGCGCCGCAGGGATGGACGATGTGCTGGTCAAGCCGATCTCGACTGCTGCACTGGTCGCGTTGCTTTCGGGCAGAAAGGCCGTCTTGGGCGGACCGCCCGATGCCGCACCATTCGACAAGGGCCGTCTGGCCGAGCTCCGTGAGGTCGTCGGCAAGGATGGGCTGGCCCGCCTGACATCGACTTTCCTGCGCGACGGTCAAGCCCAGAAAGACAGCATTCTTGCGGCGGCGACCCGGGGGGCGGCGGCAAGCGAGCTGTCCGCGCTGTGCCACGAGGCCGCAGGTGCGGCGGCCGTTATCGGAGCGATGCGCCTGCGCGTGCATTACGCCTGGGCCGAACAAGAAATAGACGCTGGTCGACTGTCCGAAGCGAATGCCGTCCTGCAGCGCGACACCGAAGCCATCTGGCGCGAAAGCATCAAGGCAATGACGGACTTGATCGATCTGGGTCCTGCTCACGGTGATGCTGGTGGCCTCTAGGCCGCCCAGGCCCACTGCGAGCGCGGCAAATGGATACTCCCGCCCCTCTGCGTCGCGGGCCATTCGGCCTCGTTGCTGCGCCTGGCCGACCTCCACTCGAAGCAGGTCTTCCCGCAGGCGAGGACCTAGCCGCCGCCACGCCGTTCGGCGGCCGCATTACCCATCGCTTTCTGACGGCGAGCACGATTTCGGCGGCAATCGCCACCCGGATGCCTGGCCCGGGCACCGTCTATGTTGCGCAAGAGATGCGTTTTGTCGGCCCCGTGCGGCCTGATGACACGGTCACAGCCGAAGTCACAGTTAAAGAGGTGCCGCGCGATCGCAACCGTGTCATTCTCACGACGATCTGTCAGGTCGGGGACCGGAAGGTTGTCGATGGGCAGGCGACCGTACGGACCACATCGAGGGCCCGGCAGCAGGTAGCCGAGTGAGAAGGACATGGCGATGGAAACTGGCGAACTGATGGCGCAGTGGAGCGAATTCGGACAGCTGGTTTCTAGGTTGCAGGCCGCAATGCAGCGCAGCCAGGCGGTCGTCAATGACAAGGTTACCGATCAGGAATTCTCGATCGTCGACGCGCGCAGCGTCTGGGAGGCCTACCTGAAGGTGCTTCCGACCTTCTTCGACCAGCCGGTCGAGACGGCGCAACGGATGCAGAAGTTCTGCTTCGACTGGTCCAAGGCCTGGCAGGACGCCTGGCTTGGCGACCGCGACGAGGGGCTGGGCGCCTCCGACAAGCGGTTCCGCGACCGACGCTGGCAGCGCGACCCGTTCGTACGCGGCCTGCGCGACGGTCATATCGCGATGGAGCGCGCGACCGAGGACCTTCTGGCGCTTTTGCCAGAGGGAACGAAGGAGAGCCTGCGGGTAAAGTTCTATACCCGTCAGCTTCTGAGCGCGCTTGCGCCGACAAACTATCTTGCGACCAACCCGGTGGTCCGCGACGAGTTCACCCAGACCCAGGGCCGCAGCCTGCTCGACGGGCTGCGCAATCTTGTCGATGACATCGAGCGCGGCGACGGGCGGCTTGATATTTCGACCAACGATCCGGCGGCCTTCGTCGTCGGCAAGGATCTGGCTGTCACGCCCGGCAAGGTCGTGTTCCAGAACGAACTGATGCAGTTGATCCACTACGCGCCGCTGACCGAGAAGCAGCGGAAGCGGCCGCTGCTGTTCGTGCCTCCTTGGATCAACAAGTATTACATCTTCGATCTGCGCCCCGACAATTCCATGGTGCGCTTCATGCTGGAGCAGGGGCACTCGGTGTTCCTGATTTCCTGGGTCAACCCGACCAAGGAACATGCCGATCTGAGCTTCGAGGATTACATGAAGCTCGGACCGCTCGCGGCGCTTGACGCGATGCAGACCGCAACCGGCGAGAAGAAGTTCGACATCCTCGGCTTCTGCATCGGCGGGATCCTCGTCACCGCCACGCTCGCCTTCCTGGCCGCGCGCGGCGACAAGCGGATCGTCACGGCGACGACGCTGGCCACCATGGTCGACTTCACCGATGTGGGTGAAGTGGGAGTCTTCATTGACCGCGACCGGCTCGAGGTGCTGCGCAAGCACATGGAGACGAAGGGATATCTCGAGAACCATCACTTGCAGGACATGTTCTCGATGATCCGCGAGAACGACCTCGTCTGGTCATTCCATGTGATGAACTACCTGATGGGCAAGAAACCTCCGGCCTTCGATCTGCTGTTCTGGAATGCCGACAGCACACGCCTGCCGGCGGCCATGCTGCTGTGGTATCTGGAAAAGATCTACATCGAGAACGGGTTGCGCAAGCCTGGCCACCTGACCATGGACGGCACCCCGATCGACCTGTCGAAGATCACGGTCCCCTTCTTCGTGCTGGCCACGAAAGAGGATCATATTGCGCCGTGGCGGTCGATCTACCCGACGACCCGGCTTCTGGGCGGGAACGTCAAGTTCGTGCTGGGGGGATCGGGTCATATCGCCGGCGTGATCAACCCGCCGGCGAAGCGGCCGAAATACGGCTACTGGGAGCGGGACGATTACCCCGAGAAGCCCGAGGACTGGCTGGCGGGTGCTACCGCCAAGCAAGGGTCCTGGTGGCCGGCCTGGGCCGAGTGGATCGACTCGCATGACAGCGCGGCGCGGGTGCCCGCGCGAGTCCCGGGCGAGGGGGGGCTGCCGGCGATCGAGGATGCGCCGGGCAGTTATGTGTTGAAGAAATAGGTCCCGGATGGTGGCTCGGCAGGATTTCCCTGCGATTGGCTCCGCGGTCGGACTTGTGCCGTCACGATGCAAAGCCGTCGGAAGACAGCAGGCAGCCTGAGATAAAGGCCGGTATCTACGATTAGGGGCTGGGTCAGAATGCGGCCAACTATACGCCGCTGACCCCGTTCCGTTTCATGGCGCGAACCGCCGGCGTCTTCCGTGACTTGCCCAAGACCTCGACCGGCAAGATTCAGAAATTTCCGCTGTGCGACCACGCGCGCGGAACGGAGCAGCAAGGATGAGCGAACCATGCGGGCTCAGGCGACCAAGCCCGAACGCCTGAGGCTGGGGCGGAACAGGAAACGGTATTCCCCGCCCATGAGTTCGCCTTTGCCCTTCAGCTTGCGGCAGATGCGCAGCATTCCCTGATTGTCCGTCTCGGTGAAAAGGACCACCGGGCGGAGCGGATCGACCTGCGCGGCGTGGTTGAGCGCGGCCTGAACCAGGGCAAGCGCGACCCCCTGATGCTGCCAAGCCGGAAGAACCGATACTGCCAGTTCGTATGCAGGCTCGTCATCCGCCATCGACGGGAGGAGTTCGACAACCCCGATCAGGCGGCGCCCCACCTTCTGGCCAAGGATGATTGCTTCGTTGAAGTCGATGTTCTGGCAACGCTCCAGGATAAGGCCATAGGGGCTCCTGCCGTGAAAGCGCTGGTGCCGGTCTGCGACGGGCAGGGTCGCGTAATGCAGGAAAAGCCGGGTACCGTCCTGTTCGGACAGGCGGAACACGGGTCCCGGCCTGCGGCGAAACCATTGCCGGACCGCAGTCAGACGATCAGGCCAGCCGGCCCCCTGTCCGTGCAGAATGTCAAACTTCACCATTGCCGCGTTCCAAGAAGAAGACACTGGCCGAAGATGGGTCCGGAGGCCGAAACCTCCAATGCCGCATGTGCAATGCTGCCATGCGGCATGAAGAATCAATAAACGAAACTGCCCAGTCCCCGGGGCAAGGCGTCGTTCCGTTGCGTCACGACATCAGAAGGGAAGCGCCATAGATGCGCTCTTCCATCGGGATCGAGGCGATTGCCGCACGCAACTGCCCCAGAAGCGTGGCCTCGGCGCTGTTCTGGCGCTTTCTCGGGTTCCAGGCCAGATGCACGTCGATCGGGGCGAGGCCTTCGTAGGGCGGCAACGGCCAAAGTTCGCCGTTTCTCACGCCTTCCTCGGCGATATGGACCGGCAACGGCCCAATTCCCATGCCGATCCAGATCATCCAGCGCACTTCCTCAAGATTGACCGAAGTGCCGACGATCCGCTCTTCCAGATTGGCGGCGCGGCGCATCTCGGTGACCGGTTGCAGGGCGTCGCCCACGCGATCGGTCTGGAACGAGACGCTCGGCAGGCCTTCGAGGTCGGCAAGACGCAGCCCGCGCCTGCCGAAAAGCGGGTGGGTCGGACCGCAGAAAAGGCCGAAATGCTCGCGATACAGGATCTCGGTTTCCACGCCCGGCGGTCTGCTGCTGACCAGGCAGATGGCAAAGCTCGACCGGCGCGCCTGGACCGATGCCAGCGCGTCTCGGCTTGCCATGACCTCGATGTTGAAGGTCGCAGCGGGATGGGCACGGTGAAAATCGCTGACGACGCGGTCGTAATGGGGACTGATGACGTGGCTGGCCATCGCGATGGTCACGGGGCCCGAGGCCTGCCCCTCGACCTCGGCCACGGCGTCGGTCAGCCGCAGAATTGCGGCGCGGACCTCCTCAGCCTCGACGCGCAGTCGCTCGCCCGCCGGGGTCAGCTGGAAATGGCCCGGGCGCCGCTCGATCAGTTGCACACCCATGCGACCCTCGAGGCGCTTCAGCGCTGAGGAAACCGACGGCTGCTTCAGGCTGAGGATCGTGGCGGCGGCAGTGACGGACCCGGCCTCGGCCAACGCAAGGAAGACGCGCAACAGGTTCCAGTCCAGATCGCGCGCCATGCGCTCGGCCGGCGAAAGTCGGGCCATCGGGCATTGTTCCTGTCAATGATTCATATTCCAATTATCTATTTGATCTATGGGTGCGACCCCGTCCAGTCTTTCGCGCGAAAACGGAGAGTCGCATGAACCAGTTCCGGAACGCCAAATCGCATCTGTTCTATCAGACCGAGCATCCCCGCCCGGTACTGGATCGGGCCGAAGGCATCTACATGTGGGATACCGAGGGCAACCGCTTCATCGACGGTTCTTCGGGCGCGATGGTCTGCAATATCGGCCATTCCAACGCGCATGTGCTGGACGCGATGCGCAAGCAGATGGAGAAGTCGACCTTCGGCTACCGGCTGCATTTCGTGACCGAGCCGTCCGAGCGCCTCGCGGCGAAGATGGTGGACTATGCCTGGCCGGGGATGGACCGCGTGTTCTTCGTCTCGGGCGGGTCCGAGGCGGTCGAGTCCGCGATGAAACTCGCCCGCCAGTATGCCGTGGCGATCGGGCAAGGCAGCCGGTGGAAGATCATATCGCGCTTCCCGTCGTATCACGGCTGTACCCTCGGGGCGCTGACGGTCAGCGGCTATGACCACCTGACCGATCCGTTCAAGCCGATGATGGTCGAGATGCCCAAGGTCCCGGCACCCACCGCCTGGCTCGACGGGCTGGACCCCGAGGATCCGGCGACGGGTGAGCATTACGCTGCCATGCTCGAGGCGAAGATAATCGAAGAGGGGCCGGACAGCGTGCTGGCCTTCATCGTCGAACCGGTCGGCGGCGCCTCGACCGGCGCGCTGGTGCCGCCCGCTCGCTACATGGAAGCGATCCGCGAGGTCTGCGACCGGCACGGAGTGCTTCTGATCCACGACGAGGTGATGTCGGGCGGCGGTCGGACGGGGAAACTGTTCGGCGGCCAGAACTGGAAGGGCGCGCCGGATATCCTCGCTGTTTCGAAGGGCTTCGGCGCTGGTTACATGCCGCTCGGCGCCATCGTTGCGCGGGGCGACCTCGTGGACCGGCTGCTCAAGGCGGGCGGCTTCCTGCATGGCTTCACCTATGCCGGCAACCCGCTGGCCTGTGCCGCGGGTCTTGCGGTGATCGAAGAGATCGAGCGGCAGGGCATGATGACGAATGCCGTCCATATCGGCGGGATGATCAAGGCGCAGCTGACCGCCCTAATGGACCGCTATCCCTTCATCGGCGACGTGCGCGGCAAAGGGCTGCTCCTGGCCTTCGAACTGGTGAAGGACCGCGAGACGAAAGAGGTGCTGCCGCCTGCCTTGCGCGCCTACGACCGGCTGACCGAGCAGGCCTACAAGCGCGGCCTGATCGTCTATCCTCGCCGGACGCGCGGCGGCTATTCCGGCGACCATGTGATCGTCGCGCCGCCGATGATCACGACCGAGGCGCAGGTCGGCGAGATCATGGAGCGGCTGGTCGACGCGCTTGACGCCTTCGCTGCCGAATGCAACCTGCCAGTGTCGGGCAACTGATGTCGAAGATCATCATCACCTGCGCGATCACCGGGTCTATCCACACGCCTTCGATGTCGCCCCATCTGCCGGTGACGTCGGAGGAGATCGCGGGCCAGGCGATCGGTGCTGCCGAGGCTGGGGCAGGCATCCTGCACCTGCACGCCCGCGACCCCGCGAATGGCCGCCCTTCGGCCGATCCGGCGCATTGGGGGGCCTTCCTGCCGACGATTCTGGGCGGGACCGACGCGGTGGTGAACATGACCACCGGCGGATCGGCCATCATGACGCTAGAGCAGCGGCTCGCCGCGCCGAAGCAGTTCGCGCCCGAGATGTGCAGCCTGAACATGGGCTCGATGAACTTCGCGCTTTACCCGATGGCCGTGAAGCCGCGGCAGTGGAAGTTCGACTGGGAGAAGCCGTTCCTCGACGCGACCGACGACCTCGTCTTCAAGAATACGCCGCGCGACATCGCCCATGTCCTGCGCGAGATGGGCGAGAAGCGTGGCGCGCGGTTCGAGTTCGAATGCTACGACATCGGCCACCTGACCATGCTGAAGCATTTCGTCGACCGGGGCGCGGTGAAGGCCCCGTATTTCATCCAGTTCGTCTTTGGCGTGCTGGGCGGCATGGCGCCGGAACCGGACACGCTGACCCATCTGAAACGCACGGCCGACCGGCTGTTCGGGTCGGACTACCAGTTTTCGGTGCTTGCGGCAGGTCGGGCGCAAATCCCGATGGCAACGATGGCGGCAGCAATGGGCGGGCATGTGCGGGTCGGGCTGGAGGACAACCTCTATCTCGCCAAGGGCCGGCTCGCGGAGTCGAATGCCGAGCAGGTGAGGCTGATCCGCGGGATCGTCGAAGGATTGGGGCGCGAGGTCGCGACGCCCTCCGAGGTGCGGGCCATGCTGGGGCTGAAGGGCAAATGATTTCCTATCGTTCCGCCGTCGCCGAGGATGTGCCGGTCATCCGCGATCTGCTTCAGGCGCTTTCCGATCATGATGGCGGCCCCGAGGTCGGCCCTGCAGGCGCGCTTCTGAAGCATGGTTTTGGGGATCGGCCCCTGTTTCGCGCCGTGCTGGCCGAAAAGGACGGAGAGGCGGTCGGTCTGGTCCTGTTCTATCCCGATTTCTCGACCATGCGGGGAGAGCCGGGTGTCTATGTGCAGGACCTCTTCGTCGACGAGCGACTCCGCGGTCAGGGCATCGGGCGGCAGCTTCTGGCGCGGGCACGGTCGCTTGCAGATGCCTGCTGGGGCGCGCGCTATCTGACCCTGTCGGTCGGGCCCGAGAATGCGTCCGCCAAATCCGCTTATGCCAAGCTCGGTTTCCGGCCCCGCGGCTATGACTTCCTCATCCTTGATGGAGAGGCGCTGGCCTCATTGGAGCGGCCATGAAGACCGTCTTCGATCCGGTTCAGCGGCGGCATGACCCGCAATTCTTCCTGTCCTCCGGGGCGGCCCAGCCCTGCCCGGAAAAGCCGGCTCGCATCGAGGCGCTGCTTGCCGGGGCGCGGCGGTTGGGCGGGCCGGTGATCGCGCCGCCGGACAGCGGGATCGACCCGATCCGCGCCGTTCATCCCGACCGCTACCTGACCTTCCTGCAGACGATCTTCACCCGTTGGCAGCGGATCGAGGGCGCCAGCGCCGAGGTGATCCCAAACATCCATCCCGCGACCCGCAACGACGGCTATCCGAAATCCGCCGTGGGGCAGGCGGGGTTCCATATGACCGATACCTCCTGCCCGATCGGAGCCGAGACCTGGCCCGCCGCCTATGCGAGCGCGCAAACGGCGATCCATGCGGCGGATCTGGTGCTGGGTGGTGAACGTGCGGTCTACGGCCTGTCGCGGCCACCGGGGCATCATTGCTTCGGCGATCTCGCGGGTGGGTTCTGCTACCTGAACAACTCCGCCATCGCCGCCGAGCGGTTGGTGGCAGCCGGGCGGCGCGTGACGATCCTCGACGTCGACCTTCACCACGGCAACGGCACCCAAGGGATATTCTACGACCGGGGCGACGTGCTGACGATCTCGATCCACGCCCATCCCGAACGGTTCTACCCGTTCTTCTGGGGCTATCCGGACGAGCGGGGCGCGGGTGACGGGGAAGGCGCGAATCTCAATCTGGCGCTGGAGCGCGGCACGGGGGACGAAGGGTTCCTCGCCGCGCTGGACCAGGGGCTCGAGGCGCTGACACGGCACGGGACCGACACGCTGGTTCTTGCCCTTGGCCTCGACGCTTTCGAAGGCGACCCCTTTGCGGGGCTGAAGGTGACGACGCCCGGCTTCCACCGGATCGGAAAGGCCATCGCCGCGCTCAACCTGCCGACTGTGATCGTGCAGGAGGGTGGCTATCTGTGCCCGGAACTGGGCGACAACCTGGAAGCGGTGCTGTCCGCATGGTGAGGAGAGGGGCATGAAGACCGAAACGCATGAGTTGGAGTCTTCGTCTCCCGGAACTCGCCGCAGGCTCATCTGCCATCGCTATGGCGATGGCAAAGGGCCGGTGGTCTACCTTCAGGCCGGTCTTCATGCCGACGAGATGCCGGGTGTCCTTGTCCTTCAGCATCTTCTGCCGCTGCTCGACCGGGCCGAGATGGAAGGACGGATTCGGGGCGACGTGCGGGTTGTGCCGGTGGCCAACCCGCTCGGCCTGTCGCAATGGGCCTTCCAGCGCCCGCTTGGCCGGATGGAGGCCGAGACGCTGCACAACTTCAACCGTGGCTATCCCGACCTCGCTTTACTGGTCGGCGACACGGTCGAGCCGCATCTGACAGATGATTCCGACGCCAATCGCGACGTGATCCGTGCCGCATTCCGCGAGGTTCTGGCCGAGAAGCGCTCGCGCGCCCGGACCGAGATGATCGAGGAGCAACTGACGCTTCTCTCCTGGTCATGCGATGCCGATTATGTGCTGGACCTGCATTGCGATCACTTTGCGGTGCTGCACCTCTACGCCAGCCCGGCCCGGCCCGAGATTACCTCGCTCCTCTGCCGGTCGACCGGGGCGAAGCTTGCCCTGATCGAGGCTGTGTCGGGCGGCAACGCCTTCGACGAGGCGAACACCGCGCCATGGAAGCATCTGAGGGACCGATTCGGCGATCGTTTCCCGATCCCGTCGCCCTGCTTCTCGACGACGCTCGAATATCGCGGACAACTCGATGTCGATGACGCTACGGCGGCCGAGGATGCCGCGAATCTGATGACCTTCCTTGCGGGCATCGGTGTCGTGGCGGGCTGGGCGGCCGTCCCGGCCCACCCGGACGCCTTAACGCTGCCGCTCGGGGGGGCAGCGGAGGTCTTTGCGCCACAGGGCGGGCTCGTGACCTGGGCCGTAGAGACGGGCGCGATGGTGAACGAAGGGCAGACCATCGCCCATGTCACCGACCCCCTGACGCGGACGCGGCTGCCCGTTCTGGCCCCGACAAGTGGCATGGTTTTCCGGCAGGAACTCTGGCGACCCTGCCTGCGCGGCGCGAGTCTTGCGCATGTTGCAGGAGAAAGGATTGTCAGAACGGGTGATATGCTGTCAGACTGAACGAACGTACAACAAGAAGACGACATCAACGGGAGCAACAACAATGAGACGACTGATCGGTACGGCGTTGAGCGGCCTGATCCTGGCAGCGGCCCTCAGCTTCGGACATCCTGTGCTGGCCGACGACACCCTTGACCGGGGTGTTGGGTCGGAATGGTCCTCGCTTGACCCCCACGTGAACTTCGACGCTGCGGCTGGCTGGATCCAGATGGACGCCTACGAGGGGCTGGTGACCTTCGACAGCACCGGCAAGGTCATCCCCGGCGCTGCCGAGAGCTGGGACGTGAGTGCAGATGGCAAGACCTGGACCTTCCATCTGCGCGACGGGCTCAAATGGTCCAACGGCGATCCGCTGGTCGCACAGGACTTCGTCAACGGGGTGCTGCGGACACTCAATCCCGATACCGCGTCGGAGAAGGGCTACTATTTCTATTCGGTGATCCAGGTGAAGGGCGCCAAGGCCATTGCCGATGGTGAAACCAAGGACCCGGCCACGCTTGGCTTCAAGGCGCCCGATGACCGCACCGTTGTCGTCGAACTCGAGTCGCCCAACCCGCACATGCTTGACATCATGGGGGGCTTCCAGGTTCCGCCGCTCCACGGGCCGAGCTTCGAAGCGAACGGTGCGGCGGTGTTCATCGATCCGACAAAGGTGGTCAGCAATGGCGCCTATGTGATCAAGGAAGTCGTCCCGCAAAGCCATGTGTTGCTTGAGAAGAACCCGAACTATTGGGATGCGGCGAACGTCAAGATTCCGAAGGTCCGCTATCTCGTGACGGAAGACGTGAACACGGAGCTGAAGCGCTACCAGGCGGGTGAGATCGACATCACCTACGACATCCCGGTGAACCAGATCGAGGACCTGAAGGCCAGCGTGCCGGACCAGGTCTCGATCGGGCCTTCGACAGAGGTCACCTACTACAGCTTCAACCTGAAGCGTCCTCCGCTGGATAACGTCGACGTGCGCAGGGCCCTGTCTCTTGCCATCGACCGCGAGACGCTTCAGGCCAAGATCGTGAAGGGTGGCGCGATTCCGAGCTATTCCTACGCAGGCGGCTTCGACCCCGACTATCACGGACCGCAGATCGCCGAAGCGACCATGACCCAGGCCGATCGCGATGCGACGGCGAAGGAACTGCTGGCGAAAGCCGGATACGGGCCCGACAATCCGCTTAAGCTCAAGATCGTCACCACCGTGGCCGAGGACCGTGTCCGTCTGGCGCAGGGCGTAGCGCTGATGTGGAAGAAGACCCTCGGGGTCGAGGCGAGCGTCGACTCGATGGAGCGCAAGGCCTGGCTCGATGCCTTCTATGCCGGTGACTGGGACGTCTTTGCCGACAACCTTGTCGGCGACTTCGCCGGGGCCGAGACGTTCCTGGCCTATATGCGTCCGTCGGCAGAGCCCGGCTACAACTGGGTGAAGCCGGAATATGACGCAGCGATGGACGCGGCGGCACAAGAGGTCGATCCGGTAGCCCGCAACGAGAAGCTGGCTGCGGCCGAGAAGATCCTGCTCGACGATTCGATCTTTGCGCCCATCGCGATCGAGCCGACGCGGCACATGGTCAGCCCGCATGTGAAGGGCTGGGCGACCTCTGCCGCCGGCTACAACAACTCGCAGTTCCTGTCGCTGGAGTGATGGGCCGGGTGCGGGCGTGAATGCGCCCGCACCCCGAGCGCCTTGGAGGCCGGATGCTGCGGTTCATCGGAAAACGTCTTTGGGACGGCGGGCTGACTCTGGCAGCCCTGATTACGTTGACCTTCTTCGTTATGCGGCTCGCTCCCGGCGGGCCCTTCTCGAAATCTCGCAAGATCAGCCCCGAGGTGCTGGCGAATATCCAGAAGACCTATCATCTGGACGAGCCGGTCTGGATGCAGTTCGGTCGCTATGTGAAGGGGCTGGCGACATTCGACCTGGGGCCGTCGACCCGCTTCCGTGACTATGACGTGGGGGGCATCATCGCTTCGGGCCTGCCCTGGTCGATCACGATCGGCATCTGGGCGATCGTCGTGGCCTCGCTGGTGGGGATCGCCCTTGGTGTCGCCGGGGCGATGCGGCGCAACAGCCCGACAGACTATACCGCCGGCATCGTGGGCGTGGTCGGCGTTGCCGTTCCGATCTTTGTCATCGGTCCGCTGATGCAGGTCATCTTTGCGCTGCGGCTGGGCTGGCTTCCCGTGGGCGGCATCGACGGGGGCTGGCGGGCGCTGGTGCTGCCGGTCCTCGTGCTGGCGTTGCCGAACATCGCCTATATCTCGCGGCTCACGCGGTCGTCGATGATCGAGACCCTGCGCGAGAACTATGTCCGTACCGCGCGGGCCAAGGGAATTGGGGCGCGGCGCGTGGTCTGGGGCCATGTCCTGAAGGGCACGCTTCTGCCGGTGATCGCCTATCTCGGCCCGGCGACTGCGGCGATCATCACGGGGTCCATCCTGATCGAGACCATCTTTGCCCTGCCGGGGATCGGGCGGCACTTCGTCGATGCCGCGCTGAACCGCGATTACCCGCTGGTGATGGGGATCACGCTTCTCTACGGCGCGCTGCTGATCGTGCTGAACATCGTCACCGACCTGGTCCGCGCCTGGATCGACCCGAGGTTGCGCAATGGCCGCTGACATCGAAAACCTCTCGACACTGCAACTGCAGTTTGCCCGTTTCCGCCGGAACCGCCTGGCAATGGCTTCGGTCTTTGTCCTGGCGTTGATCGTGCTCGCGTGTTTCGTCGGCCCTTTCCTGTTTCCCTTCACAGGCGAGGACGCGGATTTCGACTACATCTCGGCGCCGATCGACTTCTCGTCGCCGCACCTGTTCGGGACCGACGACTACGGACGTGACCTACTGATCCGCACGCTGGAGGGCGGCCGGGTTTCGCTGACCATCGGTTTCCTCGGGGCGCTCGTCGCAGGTGGGATCGGTGTGCTCTACGGCGCGGTTGCGGGATTCACAGGCGGGCGGACCGACAGCCTGATGATGCGGATGGTCGAGATCCTGTACGGTTTTCCCTACGTGATCCTCGTGATCCTGCTGAGCCTCCTCTTCGGCGGCGGCAACATCGCGTTGTTCGCGGCCATCGTCTTCACGCTCTGGCTCACCCCCGCCGTGATCGTGCGTTCTCAGGCCGAGGGGCTGGCGCGCAGGGAGTTCGTCGAGGCCGCACGGGCGGGGGGGATGACCTCGACCGGGATCGTGCTGCGCCATATCGTGCCCAACTGCTTTTCGGTGGTGATCGTCTACGGCAGCCTGCTGGTGCCCGAGGTTATCCTGTCGGAAAGCTTCCTGTCCTTCCTCGGGATCGGCATCAAGGAACCGCAGGCCAGCTGGGGGAACCTGATCCAGACCGGAACCGCGGCGATGGATACTGACCTGCGTTTGCTGTTGTTGCCGGGGGCCTTCCTGGTGGCGGTGCTACTTTGTCTCAACTTCATAGCGGATGGGCTGCGCGATGCCTTCGACCCAAATGACCGCTGACGCGCTCCTTTCCGTCCGCGACCTGCGCGTGACCTTCCGCTTGCCACAGGCCGATATCCGCGCGGTCGACGGCGTGAGCTTCGATCTCAACCGGGGCGAGGTTCTGGGGATCGTCGGCGAAAGCGGCTCGGGCAAAAGCCAGATCCTCTTCGCGCTGATGGGGTTGCTGGCGGGGAACGGCGCGGCCACGGGCGAGGCGCTGTTCGGCGGGCGCAACCTGCTGGCGCTGTCGCCGCACGAGCTCGACAAGGTGCGCGGTTCCGAGATGTCGATCGTCTTCCAGGACCCGATGACGGCGCTCAATCCCTACATGCGGGTCGGCGATCAGCTGGCCGAAGGGTTGATCGCCCATCGCGGCCTGTCGCGCGACGCGGCCTGGAAGGAAGCTGTCGCAATGCTGGACCGGGTGCGCATCCCCGACCCGGCGGCGCGGGCGCGGGCTTATCCGCACCAGTTCTCGGGCGGGATGCGCCAGCGGGTGATGATCGCGATGGCTTTGCTGATGAAGCCGGCGATCCTTCTGGCCGACGAGCCGACCACCGCGCTCGACGTCACCATTCAGGCGCAGGTGCTGGACCTGATCGCGGAACTCGCGCGGGAAACGGGAACGGCGGTGATCCTCGTGACCCACGACCTCGGCGTCGTCGCGCGGGCCTGCGACCGGGTTCTGGTGCTCTATGGCGGGCAGGTGATGGAGGAGGCGGCGATCGACACGCTCTTCGAGCACCCGAGTCATCCCTATACGCAGGGGCTTCTGCTAGCGATGCCACGCCTTGAAGGGGAAGAGACGGCACGCCTTGGCACGATCCCCGGAACGCCGATGTCGCGCCGTGGTCCCGGCTGTCCCTTTGCCCCGCGCTGCGACCGGAGGATCGCGATCTGCGACAGGGAGGCGCCTGCGCTGGTGACGGTCGCCGGCCATCGCCTTGCTTGCCATGTGGAGGCTGCCGATGCCGCTGCTTGAAGTCGAAAGGCTCGATGTCGGCTATACGATCCCCGGCGAGGGCCTGCTGTCCGGGCCGCGTATCCTGCCCATCGTGCGTGAGGTGTCCTTCGATCTGGAGGCGGGCCGGACGCTTGGCATCGTCGGCGAGTCGGGCTGCGGCAAGTCCACCCTCGGGCGGGCGATCCTGCGGCTGAACCGTCCGACAGGCGGCAAGGTGATCTGGCAGGGCGACGACATGGCCTCCCTTCCCGCCGAGACCCTGCGGCGCAAGCGGGCGGAACTGCAGATCATCTTCCAGGACCCGCTTGCGGCGCTTGACCCGCGGATGACGGTTCTCGCCTCGGTCACCCGGCCGCTCGTGACCTTCGCGCCAGGCCTGTCGCGCCGGGAGCGCGAGGCGAAGGCGCGCGAGGCGTTGGAGCGCGTCGGCTTGGGCCCAGATTTCGCCGGGCGCTATCCGCACGAATTGTCCGGCGGTCAGGCGCAGCGGGTGGGGATCGCCCGCGCGCTGGTGGGCGGGCCGAAGCTTGTCGTCTGTGACGAGCCGGTTTCGGCGCTGGATGTCTCGGTCCAGGCGCAGGTCGTCAATCTGCTGATGGACCTGCAGGACCAGTTGGGCCTCGCGCTGATCTTCATTTCGCACAACCTCGCGGTCGTCCGGCAGATGGCGCATGAGGTGGTTGTGATGTGCCTTGGCCGCGTGGTCGAGAAGGCGCCGCGTCGGGCCTTCTTCGACAGGCCGCTGCACCCCTATTCCCGGGCGCTGATGGATGCCGTGCCCGAACCCGACCCGAAGCGCGAGCGCGCCCGGCGTGGCACGGCGATCACCGGCGAGATCCCCTCGGTTCTGAACCCGCCCAAGGGCTGTGTCTTTGCCACGCGCTGCCCGCTGGTCCAGCCGCGCTGCCATGCCGAGCGGCCGGACCTGCGCAACTTTGCCGGTGGCCGTCAGGCCGCCTGCCATTTCATCGAAGGTGCCCCATGACGACCGCTGCCTCTCTCTGGGCCTCGTTGCCGCAGATCACCCATGTCCATGCCAGTGGCGATGGACGGTGGGCTTTCTGGTGCTGGGCGGGGATGGGCGAGACCGAGGATGTCTGGTGTGCGCCGACGGACGGGTCTGCCCCGCCCGAAAGACTGACCGAGGGGCAGGACCATTTCCTGATCCGCGATGTCAGCCGCGACGGGATGCGGCTGATCCTTGCCCAGTCGATCCACGCCAATGAGCACGACCACCTGCTGTTGCTCGACCGTCGCGACGGCAGCCTGCGGCAACTGACTCCGACACAGGACACGCATTACGTCTTTGGCGGGCGGTTCACAGCCGGGGAAGACGCGATCATCTTAACCTCGAACTTCGACTACCGCCGGGGCGAGGAGTTCGAGGGCGTGGCGGTCTGGAAGCTGGACCTCGCCAGCGGCGCCTTCACAGAGCTTGCCCGCGCCGGTTCGCCGTTCGAGACGGGTCCGCTGCCCTCCCCCTCGCGCCGGCAATGGCTCTGGACCCGGCACGAATTCGCGCCGGGGGGTGACCAGCTCTGGGTGCTGAACGACGATGGCAGCGACCTGCGCGAGGTGCTGAACCTCGGCCCGACCAATCACATCCGCGCCGACTGGCTGGACGAGGACCGGCTGGCGGTGGTCGCCGATGTCGACGGGCAGGACCGCGTCGGCGTCCTGACCCTGTCGTCGGGCCAGATGGTCTGGCTGGCGGGCGAGCCGCAGCTTTTCCCGCATGACGTCCTGCCGGGCGAAGGCGGGCGCTTCGCCTGCATCGTGCATGACCAGTCCTCGACCCGCGCCGTGATCTTCGGGCCGAATGGAGACGGACAACCGATGCCCAACACCTCCGGCCGCCGCAGCCTGCTGCCGCTGGCTGCGCTGCCGGACGGGGGATGGCTGGCCGAGGCCTATGACGCCGACGCCCCGCATGACTTGGTCCGGGTGCTGGCGGACGGCTCCTGCCTGCCGCTGGCCCGCGCAGCGGACGAGCCGGGGCGCCTGCACCTTGCGCCCGAGGATTTCCGCTGGACCGGTCCGGATGGCATGCCGATGCAGGGCTGGCTCTACCGCCCGCAAGGCACGCCAAGGGGCCTGATCGCCTATGTCCATGGTGGGCCGACCTGGCATTCCGAGGACTGGGTAAACCCCAAGATCGGCTTCTGGGTGCAGTCGGGCTTTGCCGTGCTCGATTCCAACTATCGCGGCTCCACCGGTTTCGGCTTCGCGCACCGCGAGGCGGTGAAGGATGATGGCTGGGGTGGGCGCGAACAAGCCGATATCCGCGCCGGGATCGAGGCGGCTCTGGCTGCCGGCATTCCCGGTCCAGTCGCGGTGGCGGGCAACTCCTATGGCGGCTTTTCAAGCTGGGTCGCGATCACCCGCCACTCCGATCTGGTGACGGCGGCGATTCCGATGTGCGGGATGTACAAGCTCGACATCGATTACCACGCGACCGAGATGCCCTGGGGTCGCGCCTATTCGGAAGAGATGATGGGCGGCTCGCCCGAGGAATTCCCCGAGAAGTACGCCAATGCCTCGCCGGGCAATTTCATCGGCAATATCCGCGGGCATGTGATGGTCGTACATGGGCTGGCGGATTCCAACGTTGGCCCGGAAAACACCCATGTCGCGATCCGCGAGATGACCGAGGCGGGCATACCCCACGAGGTGATGCTGTTCGGGAACGAGGGGCACGGGGTCTTCCGGCGCTCGAATGTCGAGACCTACCTCGAGCGAAGCCTCGCCTTCCTGACCCGCGCCTTTGCCGAGGGAATGCGCTGATGCTGAGGGATTTCTTCGTTGCCGGTCCCTTCGATGACGGCGATCCGGTGACCGGGCACTATTACGAAACCGCGTCTTCCGATCCCGACCGCGCGCAGGTCTGGGGCTATTCCGATCGGCTGTCCTATGCCCACGGCGACCGGCTGGCTCTGCATGTCATGGGCAAAGGACCTGTCGCGCGGTTGGTCATCCGCCGCGACGGAGTCCGCCCGGAAACGGTGCTAGAGCAAGACATCGCGTGTGCTTTCGCTCCGACACTCGCCGATTGTTCGGAGCGCGGTTGCGGCTGGCCGGAGGGATTTGCGCTGACGATCCCCGACGGGTGGCGCAGCGGGGTCTATACCTTCTGCCTGACGGTTCCCGGTCACAGCTCCGAGGGGATGTTCGTGGTCCGTGCGGCGAGGCCCACGGCAAAGATCCTGATGCTGCTCGCGACCGGGACATGGTGCGCCTACAACGACTGGGGCGGGTCAAACCATTATCAGGGCCTGAGCGGCGCGCGAGGCGACGATTTCGCCGCCGAGGTGTCGATCCATCGCCCCTGGGCGAAGGGCTTTGTCAGCTGGCCCGAGGATGCGCCGCGCATCCCCCATGAATCTCCCCTGCTGCGTAAGCCGGAATACCCGCACATGGACTACGCCCGCGCCAAGGGCATCTCGAAGAAATACGCCTCCTCCGGCTGGGCGGCATTCGAGAAGCCCTTCGCGCTCTGGTGCGAGGAACAGGGCATCGCGCTCGACTATGCGACGCAGCACGACCTGCACCGCAATCCGTCACTGGCGGACGCTTACGAGCGCATGCTGATCGTCGGCCATGACGAATACTGGACATGGGAGATGCGCGACCACTTGGACTCGTGGATCGACCGGGGCGGGAAACTGGCGCGGTTTGCCGGGAACTTCTTCTGGCAGACCCGGCTGTCGGACGATCTCGCGACCCAGATCTGCTACAAGTATCGCGCGCCGAAAGAGGATCCGACCACCGACCTTTCGCGCCTCACGAATTACTGGGACAACCCCAAGACCGGACGCCCGGCGGTGGCGAGCATGGGGCTGACCGGAGCCATGGGTGTCTATGCCGGATGGAGCCGCTGCGCTGCGCATGGCACGGGCGGTTTCGTGCTTTACCGGCCCGAACACTGGAGCCTGACCGATAGCGGCCTTGGTTATGGCGACGTGCTCGGCCGCGACAGCCGCATCTTCGCCTACGAGGTGGACGGCATCGACTACACGATGGACCAGGGTCTGCCCTATGCCGCAGCCGGAACCGGCCTGGAAGGCGACCTGACCATCGTCGCGCTGTCCCCGGCCACCACGCTGTCCCATTCCACCGGCGCGCATGATGCCGACCCGTTCATCGGCACGCTCGATGCCGAGGAGGTCGCGCTGAACGTCTATGGCGAGGTCACGCCCGAAACGGTCGGGCGCGCCTCGCGCGGGAACGGCTGCATTGCCGAATACCGGCGCGGCAAGGGGGCCGTCTTCAACGCGGCCTCCTGCGAGTGGGTCGCGGGCCTCATCAAGCACGATGCGCCGGTCGAGCGGGTTACCCGCAGGGTCCTGACCGGCGCCTGGGGCTAGTCAGAGGTCCAGGACGACCTCGAACCCGCCGTAGATCAGCCGCTTGCCGTCGAAGGGCATCTGGCGGGTGGGGTCCTGCATGACGGGGTCGTCCATCATCTTCTTCCAGGCGGCCTCGCGCGCCGCCCTTGAGGGCCAGGTGACCCAGGAAAAGACCACGGTTTCGTCCGGGGTTTTCTTCACCGCCATCGGAAAGGAGGTGACGGTGCCATCTGGCACGTCGTCACCCCAGCATTCCACGACCTTCGTCGCCCCGTACTTGATGAACAGCGCGTCGATCTCTCGGGCATGTTTCAGGAATGCGTCCTTGTTGGCAGTCGGCACTGCCGCAACAAAGCCATCGACATAGGCCATTTTCCTCTCCTCCCTTGGATGCAGACTGCCAGGTCAGGCGGGGTTGCGGCCCGGCCCGGGTTCGTTGAAGGCCCAGTCAAGGCCGAACGGATCGCGGACGCGGCCGTAGCGGTCGCCCCAGAACTCGAGCTTGACGGGCTGGGTTCCCTCGCAGCCTGCCTTGACGGCGCGCGCCCACCAGCCATCGGCATCGGCAACGACCAGCTGCAGGGTCAGGCCCTGCGAGGTCGCGGGCTGTGCGGCGGGGACGTTTGCCTCGGGGAAGGGATCACTCATCATCATGACCCCTCCGTTGATTTCGAGCATGATGTTCATCACCCGGCCATCCTGACCCTTGACGGTCTGGCCGATCTGCCGCGCCGTGAAGGCGTCCTTGTAGAATGCGGCGGCTTTCTCGGCCCCGTCGATGGCGAGATAGGGGATGACGCCCTGCATCAGCCTCTGGAAGTCGGTTGTCTCCGTCATGGCGAGCCCTCCACTGGTCGCGGGAAAAGGAAATTGAAATAGCGTCTCAGGTGCTCCAGTGCCTCGTGCACCGGTTCGGCATCGCCCTTGCCCTTGGCCTGGATGAAGGCGCCCTGCAGCACTGTTTGGGTGTGAAGGGCGAGGCTTCGGGCGGATGGGCAACCCTTGATGCCGTAAAGATCGATCGCCGCCTGGAAATCCGGCTCGAGCGTCGCGGCATGTCCGGTGATCGAGGCATAGCTCGCCTCGCCCACCGGTGGGTGGCAATCGTAGGTTTCCTGCAGCATCGTGCCGGCAAGGCAGGTGAAGTCCGGAACGCCCCCCACAGCCAGTGAGGCGCGCAGGTCAAGATAGCCGTAGATCCGTTCCAGCGGGTCAGGGAGGTCGTGGTAGTCGGCGGTCGCGAACAGCGTCCCGGTGATTTCCGACCAGTGTCGCGCGGCGGCGACGCCAAGATCTTCCTTGCTGCGGAAGTGGTGGAAGAAGGCCCCCTTCGTCACCCCGGCCGCAGCGCAGAGTTCATCGACCGAGGTGGCCGCAAATCCGTGCCGCCTGATCAGCGACAAGGCGGCGGTCAGCAATCTTGTCCGGGCACTGGGTGTCTTGGAGCGAATCTCGTTCATCCTCGCAACATACCAACCAGTCGGTATGTTGCCAATCGTCAAGACTGCGTGGGCTTGGGGGTTGTGCCGGCAATTCGGGCTGCCAATATGACCTGCATGAAACCCCGGATGGACCTGCAGCTTGCACCTTGGCGCGCCGATCGATCGGTGCGGAACTGAGGTCATGGCCAGAAAGACGGGGGCACGACGGATCCTTCGGCGGCGGTCAGCCGTGTCGAAACCGCGCGAGCGGCTGTCCGAGATGCTGACCCGGATCGCCAATGATCCGTCGCGCGACCGGATCTCTGTCGGTGACCTTCTGGATGTCATGAACCTGCGGGCCTTTGGCGCGCTGATCCTGATCTTCGGTTTTCCGAACATGCTGCCGGCTCCGCCCGGTCTTGCCGGGGTGCTTGGGCTTCCACTGATCTTTCTGTCATTCCAGATGATGCTGGGTCGTCTGCCTTATCTGCCGGGCTTCATCACCCGCCAGTCTACCTCGCGCGAGGCTTACCGGGCGATCGTCGAGCGCGCTGCGCCGTGGCTAGCCCGGGCGGAACGACTGCTGAAACAGCGGCTCAGCCTTTTGACCTCGCCAGCCTTCGAGCGCTTGCTGGGCCTTGTCTGCCTCGTGCTGTCGCTGGTTCTGGTTCTGCCCATACCGTTCGGCAACATGCTGCCGGCCTTCGCGCTGTGCGTCATCGCGCTTGGCCTGCTGGAGCGCGACGGAATCTGGGTGTTGGCAGGTCTGACGGCTGCCAGCGTTGCGCTCGCGATTGTCGGGGGCATCGCCTATGCGGTGGTCAAGTCGGCGATCTTCGTGATCCTGAACGCTTTCTAAGACCGGACATCGATTTTTCGCTGCCGTCCCCTTGCCGTGGGCCGGGTCACGCTCCATCTCGGCTTTTGCGGGCCGGGCCCCTCTGACGACGCTGTGTCGTGATGTCGGACCGCATCGAGTGCGCTCGGTGTCCGCCCGGAAACCCCACGAAGACGGGGAAGGCAGGCGTCTAGCGCGATCGGAGATTGCGAGAGGACGCGAATGGAAACCCTGCTCTATACCCTTTTCCTGGGCACGCCCCTGTGGTTGTGGCTTACCTTCATCGGCATCGTTCTGGCGCTTCTGGTCTTCGACCTGGGTGTCTTAAACCGCGAGGACCACGAAATCGGGGTCCGTGAAAGCCTTAAGCTTTCGGCACTTTACATTGGCCTGGGCGTTGCCTTCGGGGGCTTCGTCTGGTTCCAATTCGGGGCAAGCTCAGCCGCCGAATACATGACCGCCTTCGTGGTGGAAAAGACGCTGGCGCTGGACAACGTGTTCGTCATCGCGCTGATCTTCAGTTTCTTCGCGATCCCGCGTGCCTATCAGCATCGGGTGCTGTTCTGGGGCATCCTGGGCGTGATTGTGCTGCGGGGCGTCATGATCGGCGTCGGGGCGACGCTGGTCGCGCAATATGGCTGGGTGCTCTACATCTTCGCGGCGTTCCTGATCTTTACCGGCATCAAGATGCTCGTCACGGACGAGCAAGAGACCGATCTCAGCCAGAACCCGGTCCTGAAGTTCTTGCGCCGGCATTTCCGCGTGACTGACAAGCTGCATGGTCATGCCTTCTTCGTGCGCGAGCCTGATCCCAAGACCGGCAAGGTCGTGCGCTGGATGACCCCGTTGTTCCTGGCGCTGATCCTGATCGAGATCGCAGACCTCGTCTTTGCCGTCGACTCGGTGCCCGCAGTCTTTGCGATCACGACCGACCCCTACATTGTCTACACCTCGAACATCTTCGCGATCCTGGGTCTTCGTGCGCTTTACTTCGCGCTGGCTGCGGTCCTTCACCGGTTCCACTACCTGAAACACGCGCTGGCGATCCTCCTGGTCTTCATCGGGTCGAAGATCTTCGTTGCCGACCTGCTGGGATGGGAAAAGTTTCCGGCGTCCTGGTCGCTGGCGGTCACGTTTGCCATCCTGGGGGCTGGCACCGTCTACTCGTTGTGGCGCAGCCGGCGGGAGATGGTCACGCGCTAGCCCTTGCACCGGGCTTGCTCCCATCGCGGCATCCGAGGCGCGGATGCCGCGATGCAGAATCATCTTGCGAGCTAGTGGCCCCACCGGTAAAGTTGCTGTGACCGTGGCTGTCACACGGTCGATACAGGAGCTTGTTCCGGCCGGCGCGGGAGCAACGGGCGATGAAGGCGTTGGCTGATCTGCCTGCTTCCGGCTGTAGACCGCAGCTATTCCCCAGATGACCAAGAATAATTCTCAGGATCGGCAACAGCCGAGAGAACGCCAGTTGCCGTTGTTCGACGATGGCGAACTGGATATCGCGTCCTTCCTGCGCGACGAATCCGAAGAACGGCACCAACACGCTGCGCCTACCGGCGTTGCAGCCCTGACGCTCGGGGCGCTTGGCGTCGTCTATGGCGACATCGGCACAAGCCCGATCTACGCCTTTCGCGAGGCGCTCAGTCCAGTCGCCCATGATGGATTGCAACAGTCCGAGGTGCTGGGCCTGCTGTCGCTGATCATCTGGACGCTCACCATCGTCGTGACCGTGAAATACGTCATGCTCCTCTTGCGCGCCGACAACCGGGGCGAAGGCGGGGTTCTGGCGCTTTACACCCTGGCTCGCCTGGCCATCGGGAAACGATCCTTGCCGGTGCTTTCCCTTGCTGTCGCTGGGGCGGCACTGTTTGCCGGTGATGCGATCATCACGCCGGCAATCTCGGTGCTGTCGGCGGTTGAGGGGACGGAACTGATCGTGCCTTCGATGGAACGCTTCGTGGTGCCGATCACACTGGGCATCCTGCTGGCACTTTTCGTGGTGCAGAGAAGCGGAACGGGATCCATCGCCTTCGCTTTCGGACCGATCACAGCGGTCTGGTTCCTGGTCCTTGGCTGGCTGGGCCTGACCGAAATCATTCATGCCCCAATCGTGCTGACGGCGTTCAATCCGCTGCTGTCGGTCACCTTCCTCATGGACCATCTCGGGGTCGCCTTCATCGTTCTGGGCGCGGTTTTCCTTTCGGTCACCGGGGCCGAGGCGCTATACGCCGACCTTGGCCATTTCGGGCGGCGACCAATCCGCCTTGCCTGGTTCTTGCTGGTCTTTCCGGCGCTCGTCCTGAACTATCTGGGGCAGGGTGCCCTCGTGCTGACACGGCCCGAGGCGGTCAGCGATCCGTTCTTCCTGCTTGCCTCTGAGACCACGCTGCCGTTCCTCGTCGCCTTGGCGACGATGGCCACGGTCATCGCTGCGCAGGCGGTGATTACCGGGGCCTATTCGATGGCGCGGGCGGCGGTGCAGCTTGGCCTGCTGCCGCGCGTCACGATCCGCCACACATCTCATGACCAAAGCGGGCAGATCTATATCGGCTCGGTCAACTGGGCGATGCTCTTTGGCGTGCTTTGGCTGGTCTTGAGCTTCGGGTCGTCGAGCGCCCTGGCGTCGGCTTATGGCATCGCGGTTACCGGTACGATGATCGTGACCACCCTGCTAGGCATCATCTTCATCGTCGCGTCCGGCCGGCTGAAACTGGGAACGACACTCCTGTTCTCGCTGCCAATCGTGGTCCTGGAAATCGCCTTCCTGTCCTCGAACCTCGTCAAGGTGGAAGAGGGCGGCTATGTGCCACTGATGGTGGCGGCGGCGATGGGCCTTATCATGTGGGCCTGGTGGCGAGGGTCGCAGAACGTGCTGGCCAAGGCGCACAAGCAGCTCGTCGGGCTGGAAGGCTTCGTACGTTCGATGGGGCACAGCTCGGTCCATATCTGCCCAGGCACAGCCTTTTTCCTGACGCCCGATGCGACGGTCGTGCCGTCGGCCCTGCTGCACAACCTCAAGCATAACCGCGTCCTGCATGACCAGACGGTAATCCTTACGGTCGACACGTTGCGGACCCCGGTCGCAGCGCCAGAGGAACGGGCGACATGGGAACGGCTGGGCGAGCATTTCGGCAGGCTGACACTGCGGTTCGGGTTCATGGAGACGCCGAATATCAGCAAGTCGATGGGGCTTGCCCGGCGGGCAGGGCTGAAGTTCGACGTGATGAGTTCAAGTTTCTTCCTGGGTCGTCGCCGTCCGGTCGTGACCGGGCCCATCGGGATTGAGCGAATGCTGGACCAGATCTATGCGCTGCTGTCGCGCTTCTCGGCTGACCCGACGGACTATTATCACCTGCCTCGGGATCGTGTCGTTGAACTGGGCGAGCGGGTGGCTGTCTGACCCCTTGCCGGGCCAGGCCAATCCGGCCAAGTTGGCGCGACAAGGGGGACAAGACCATGGATTTGCTGCAACTGCTTCAGTCGCAACTGCTTGATCCGTTCCGTGTGGGCCTGATCGTCGCGCTGATGTTCACTCAGATGCGGACGGCAGCGTCGACGGGAGCGCTCCTGCCGCTGGTGTTCGGCGTCCTCTTCGTTGCGCTGATCGCGCCGATGACGCATGGCAGTGTCGGGTTCCTGCCTGATCTGCGGACATTCCTGGTGGGTGTCGTTGCCAACATCATCCTGCTGGCCGTGGTCTACGGTGTTCGCGCCGTGGTCATGCGAACAAGGGGCTAGGCGCCGGGACCCAGAAGACGGCGCATCTGTTCGCGCAGATCCTTAAGCTCGAACGGTTTGCTGACAAATCCGTCCGCGCCATGGTCGGTTCCACGGCGACGTTCGCCTGCGGGGCCTCGTGCGGTCATCATCAGGATCTTGATGTGGGACAGTTCGCGGTCGCGGCGGACGCTGCGGCAGATGTCGTAGCCGGAAATTCCGGGTACCGCGGCGTCGAGCACGACAAGGTCGGGACGAAACCTGCGGATGCTGTCGAGTGCCGCAGAGCCAGTCGTGACACGGTCCTGGGCAAGGCCCTCGCGTGAGATCAGGTATTCAAGCGCCGTGGCAATTCCGTCGTCATGTTCGACGACGAGAACGCGCTTCGACTTGTTCCCGGACATCGCGACCTCCCGTTGGACGTTTCGGTGCGGTCTTCTGTGAACCGTTCGTTCTGACGCGCAAAAAAGGTGCCCCCGGATTGCTCCGGAGGCACCCAGTTCAGGGGGAATTACCGACGGTTGAACTCGTCCGAGAAGATGTCCCGCTTGTGCGTCTGCGGCACGAAGATCAGGCCGATGACGAAGGTGCCGGCTGCCACGACGATGGCATACCACAGGCCCGAGTAGACGTTGCCCACCTGCAGCGCGATCGCGGCAGCGGTCGCAGGCAGCAGGCCCCCGAACCAGCCGTTGCCGATGTGGTAGGGCAGCGACATGCCGGAGTAGCGGATCCGGGTCGGGAAGAGTTCGACCAGCGCGGCTGCGATCGGGCCGTAGACCATCGTCACGAGCAGGATCAGGTACCACAGCACCACGATCAGCTTGAGCGACTGCGCCTTGAAGACGTCGCCGAAGGAAGCGATCTTCACGACGGTGGTGTTGTCGGCGGCAACCATCGGGTAGCCGGCTCCGATCAGGGCAGTATTCACGGCCTTCGCGAAGTCGGCCTTGGCGGCTTTGGCAGCAGCTTCGTCCATCTCCGCGGTGTCGACACCCGGAATGACCGTTCCGTTCACGGTGACCGAGGCCGGGGTGCCAGCAGGCGCGTCAACTGTCGTGTAGTTCACAGCTGCAGCGCCGAGCAGCGCTTTCGCCTGGTCGCAGGAGGTGGTGAACTTGGCCGTCCCGACCGGGTTGAACTGGAACGAGCACTCGCTCCGGTCGGCCGTCACGACAACCTGCGCACTGGCCTGAGCCGCAGCGAGCATCGGGTTTGCCGTGGCGAGGACGTACTTGAACACCGGGAAGTAGGTCAAGACGGCGAGGAGCAAGCCAGCGAGGATGACCGGCTTGCGGCCGATCTTGTCGGACAGCGAGCCGAAGTAGACGAAGAACATCGTGCCGAGCGCCAGCGCCACGGCGATCAGGATGTTGGCGGTGAAGCTGTCCACCTTGGCGACGCTTTGCAGGAAGAACAGCGCGTAGAACTGGCCCGAGTACCAAACCACGGCCTGACCGGCGACGAGGCCGAGCAGGGCGATGACGGCAAACTTGGCGTTCTTCCACTGGCCGAAGGCTTCACGGAGCGGCGCCTTCGAGGTCGCGCCTTCCGCCTTCATCTTCTTGAAGACCGGGCTTTCTTCCATGGTCAGGCGGATATAGAGCGAAACGCCCAGAAGAGCCGCCGACAGCAGGAAGGGGATACGCCAGCCCCAGGACTGGAACGCGGTGACCATCGTGGGCTTGCCATCGGCGCCGAGGACCGGCTGGCCATCCTTCAGAAGTTCGGTCGGAGCCCAGCCGCTGTTGACGATGCTGGTGACGACCAGAATGACGATCAGCGACAGGAACAGGCCGAGCGTCGCGGTGGTCTGGATCCAGCTGGTGTAGTAGCCGCGGCGTCCGTTCGGGGCGTGTTCGGCCACATAGACCGCCGCGCCGCCGTATTCGCCGCCAAGCGCGAGGCCCTGCAGCATGCGCAGCGCGATCAGGATGATCGGAGCGGCAATCCCGATGGATTCAGAGCCGGGCAGAAGACCGACGATGAAGGTGGACAGACCCATGATGAGGATCGTCACGAGGAAGGTATATTTCCGGCCGATCAGGTCGCCGAGCGAGCCGAAGACAAGCGCGCCGAACGGGCGGACAAGGAAGCCCGCGGCAAAGGCCAGCAGCGCGAAGATGCCCTGCGTCGCTTCGGGGAAGGCCGAGAAGAACTGGGCCCCGATGATCTTGGCAAGCGAGCCATAGAGGTAGAAGTCGTACCATTCGAAGACTGTGCCCATGGACGAGGCAAGAATGACCTTCTTTTCCTCGGCAGTCATCGGGCGGGCGCGGTCGACCTTGGTGGCCGACGGATTCGCTGTCATGTCCGTTCCTCCTTGTTATCCGACCGTCCGGCCGGTCAGTTCCCCGGTTTGAGACCGCGGATGGGCTTGGCGCCGGGAAAAGCTCTCCCTATCCCGGCAATAGCCGGGTTAGCGCGCCGCAGCACGATTTCCGCTGTCTCCCCCACTTCTCCATCGTGCCCGACCGTGCCGGACACGATCCTCCCTTCAGGCCGTCACGCGGTTCACGATGGCACCGAGCGCCTGGCGGATCGCCGGGATGGTATCCATCGCGTCGATCCGTTCCAGCAGGCCCTTGCCCTCGTAATAGGCGATGAGCGGCGCCGTCTGGTCGTGATAGGCGTGAAGCCGTGCACGCACCGTCTCGGCATTGTCGTCGGCCCGGCGCTTGAAGTCCGTGCCGCCGCATTTGTCGCAGGTTCCCACAACTGCGGGCTGCTTGAAGCTATCGTGATAGCCTTCGCCGCACTTGGCACAGGTGTAGCGGCCCGAGACACGATCAACCATCGCCTCGTCGTCCACTTCCATGCTGATGGCGGCAGTCACGCCTTGCCCGGTTTCGCCGAGCAGACCGTCCAGCGCCTTGGCCTGGACCGCCGTGCGCGGAAACCCGTCCAGCACGACGCCGGCCGCCGTGTCGGGCTGGCCGAGGCGCTCTTTCAGGATGGCCAGGACGATCTCGTCCGAGACAAGACCGCCGGCTTCCATGACCGCCTTCGCGGCGAGTCCCGCCGGCGTGCCCGCGGCGACAGCCGCGCGCAGAAGATCGCCGGTGGAGAGCTGGATCAGGCCGAAATCCTCTTGCAGGATCCGGGCCTGGGTGCCCTTGCCGGCCCCTGGAGGGCCGAGCAGGATGAAGACGGACGCGGCCATCTTGCGATCAACCCCGGTTCATGCGGTTGTCGATCAGCTCGTCCACCACGCCGGGATCGGCAAGCGTCGAGGTGTCGCCAAGGCTGCCGAAGTCGTTCTCGGCGATCTTGCGCAGGATGCGGCGCATGATCTTGCCCGAACGGGTCTTGGGCAGACCGGGCGCCCACTGTATGAGGTCGGGCTTGGCGATCGGGCCGATTTCGGTGCGGACCCAGGTCTCCAGCTCCTTGCGGAGCGCGTCGGTGGCCTCGACCCCGTTCATCAGGGTGACATAGGCATAGATGCCCTGGCCCTTGATGTCGTGCGGATAGCCCACAACGGCGGCTTCGGCGACCTTCGGATGAGCGACGAGGGCGCTTTCGACCTCGGCGGTGCCCATCCGGTGGCCCGAGACGTTGATCACGTCGTCAACGCGGCCGGTGATCCAGTAGTAGCCGTCCTTGTCGCGGCGGCAGCCGTCGCCGGTGAAGTAGTAGCCGCGATACTGGCCAAAATAGGCTTCCTGGAACCGCTGATGGTCGCCCCAGAGCGTGCGCATCTGGCCCGGCCAGCTGTCGGCGATGCAGAGCACGCCTTCGGTCTCGGTCTCTTCCTGGACCTTGGCGTTGCTCGGGTCGAGGATGACCGGCTTCACGCCGAAGAACGGCTTGGTCGCCGAACCCGGTTTCTGCGGGATGGCACCCGGCAGCGGCGTGATGAGGTGGCCGCCGGTTTCGGTCTGCCAGAAGGTGTCCACGATCGGGCACTTCCCCTTGCCGACATGGGTGTTGTACCAGTTCCAGGCTTCGGGGTTGATCGGCTCGCCAACCGAACCCAACAGGCGAAGGGAAGACAGGTCGTGCTTTTCGACCCACTCGGGGCCGAGGCCCATGAGCGAGCGGATGGCAGTCGGCGCGGTGTAGAACTGCGTCACCTTGTGCTTGGCGCAGACTTCCCAGAAACGGCCGGCATCGGGGAAGGTCGGCACGCCTTCGAACATCACGGTCGTCGCGCCATTGGCGAGAGGGCCATAGATGATGTAGCTGTGGCCGGTCACCCAACCCACGTCCGCGGTGCACCAGAACACGTCACCTTCATGGTAGTCGAAGGTCATCTGGTGGGTCATCGAGGCATAGACGAGGTAGCCGCCCGAGGTGTGGACCACACCCTTCGGCTTGCCGGTCGAACCTGAGGTATAGAGGATAAAGAGCGGATCCTCGGCGCCGATTTCGGTATAGGCGCAATAGGGTGAGGCCCAGGCCATCTCGGCGTTCAGGTCGATGTCGCGGCCTTCGCGCCACGAGGTCTGGTCGCCGGTATGTTTGACGACGAGACATTTCACATGGTCGTCGCAGTGCAGGAGGGCAGCGTCGGTATTGGCCTTGAGCGGGGTTTTCTTGCCGCCGCGAGGTGCATAGTCGGCGGTGATGACGATGCGCGCCTCGCTGTCGTTGATGCGGTTGGCAAGGGCGTCGGGCGAGAAGCCGGCGAAAACGATGGAGTGGATGGCGCCGATACGGGCGCAGGCGAGCATCGCATAGGCCGCTTCCGGAATCATCGGAAGATACAGGACGACCCGGTCGCCCTTCTTGACGCCGTTCGCCTTGAGCACGTTGGCCATGCGGCAGACATTCTCGAGCAGGTCGGCATAGGTGATGTGCTTGGCCGGGGTGCTGGGATCGTCGGGTTCCCAGATGATGGCGGTCTGGTTGCCGCGGCGGGCGACGTGGCGGTCGATGCAGTTGGCCGAGACGTTCAGCTTGCCGTCTTCAAACCACTTGATCGAGACCTGGCCGAAGGTGAAGTCGGTATCCTTGACCTTGGTATAGTCCTGGATCCAGTCGATGCGTTTGCCCTGTTCGCCCCAGAAGGTGTCGGGATCCGCGATCGAGGCGGCATACATCTTTTCGTATTTGGCGGCGTCAATATGCGCTTTCGCCACGAAGTCGGGCGATGCCGGATAAATGGCTACGGTCTGGGATTGATCGGTCATGGTGCTCCTCCGACTGGCGGGGGCGAACTCACTCCACTCCTCCGCCCCCGGGCACACTTTAGCGCGTTTGTGAAAGAATTGGTAAGTATTTTATTGGACAGCATTTTTTTGATAATATTTTGACTGTCATGAGAGTTCATCTGTAAATTTCTTGTATTCCCGATCGCGCTAACACCAGCCAATTCAATACTGTGGGGATTCACAACAGACGGTCGTTCCGCCGAACCCCTGAACGAAGCGTCGCCGAAGTTGTGGCCGACAAGGCGACCCATTGGTCAGGGCAAGAATGACCACTGCCCGCATGGAAGCCCTAGACCGCGCGAATCGATGAAGGACCGATTCGCCGGCGCGGCGAGCGGTCGCGGCCTTGGGTGATTGCCGCAACGGGAAGCCGTGCTTAGGCTGAAAGCGGGGAAAGCCGGGGCATTGCCGGCGGCTGGAGGATACGGGATGCGTCTGGCGATCCTGACGGACATACATGGCAACCGGGAAGCCTTCTCTGCCGTGCTGGCGGATGTGGAAAGGCGAGCGGTCGATCGCATCGTCCTGCTCGGGGACATCGTGGGCTATGGCCCCGACCCGGAATGGTGCGCGGACAAGGCAGCGGCACTTGTGAAGGCCGGGGCGATCGCCGTCAGGGGCAACCATGACAATGCCGTGGGGGACAGTTCCGAGACGATGGGCAAAGTCGCCGCTGCCGCGATGGACTGGACCCGGCCACGCATGAACGAGGCGCAGCGCACGTTCCTTGCCGGATTGCCGCTGACGCAGGAGCTTGGCGATATCCTTTTCGTGCATGCGAGCGCCAATGATCCCGGTGACTGGATTTATGTGACCAGTGCGCAGCGGGCGATGGGCAGTTTCCGTGTCTGCACTTCGCGCCTGATCTTCTGCGGGCATGTGCATGTTCCTGCGCTGATTTCCTACGGCCTGACAGGTCAGGTCCAGGAGCACGAGTTCCGCATTGGCGCCGCCGTTCCGCTGATCCGCTCGCGGCGCTGGATCGCGGTCGTGGGATCGGTCGGCCAGCCACGCGATCGCAGCCCCGAGGCGGCCTATGCAATCCTGGATACCGGCACGAACGAGCTCACTTTTCGGCGCGTCGCCTACGACGTGTCGACGACGGCAGCCAAGATCCGCGCGGCTGGGTTGCCCGACGCGCTGGCGATCCGCCTGGTGAAGGGAGAATAGGATGCTTCGGCCAAGCGAAGGACTGGAGATCGACGGCTTCAAGTTGGGCGAGTGCCTGCATCAGGGTGGGTTCGCGACGATCTGGGACGTGACTCATCCCCTGTATCGCACGCCCATGGTGATGAAGGTTCCGACGATCCTTGACGGATATGACGGCCCCACGATCGTCGGCTTCGAGGTCGAGCAGATGATCATGCCGCGATTGACAGGGCCGCATGTGCCGCGGGTGATGGGGGTCGGGGATTTTTCGGTGATGCCGTTCATCGTCACCGAGAGGATTCCGGGAAAGTCCTTGCTTCAGCTGTTCAAGACCGCGCCGTTGCCGATCTCGGATGTGATCGAGATCGCCGCGCGGATGGCCGAAGCGATCCATGCCCTGCATAAGCAGCATGTGGTCCATCTGGATCTGAAGCCGGACAACTTCCTTCGCCGCGAGACCGGGGAGATTGTCGCGATCGACTTTGGCCTGTCGCGCCATGATGAGTTGCCCGACCTTCTGTCGGAAGAGTTCACCATCCCCATGGGAACCTTTCCCTACATTTCCCCCGAGCAGTATCTGCGCCAGCGCGATGACCTGCGCAGCGATCTGTTCGCGCTTGGCGCGATGATCTACGAGCTTGCGACCGGCAAGATGCCCTTTGGCCAACCCGAGCGGTTGAAGGGCGTGCGCAAGCGGCTGTGGCGGGATCCCGTGCCGCCCCGTGCGCTTGTTCCTGAAATTCCGGAATGGCTGCAGGAGATCATCCTGCGCGCGCTCGAGGTCGATCCGAACAACCGTTATCAGTCGGCCTCGCAAATGCTGTTCGACCTGAGCCATCCGAAGCAGGTCAAGATCACCGCCCGTGGCCTGAAGACGCAGCGGGACGGGTTCTGGACGGTGTTCCGGCGCTGGCGGAAGATGCGGAAAGTCCGCCGCTTTGCGGCACCACCAACCATGCTGAGCCAGATCGACCGCGCGCCGATCCTGATGGTCGCGGTCGACCTGTCGGCCGAGATGGAGGAATTGGCGCACCGCCTGCTGACATGGGTCCAGCGGATGTTGGTGATCCAGCCCGATGCACGGGTGGCCTGCGTGAACGTCATCAAGACGGCGCGGATCGGATTGGACCCGATCACGACCGACGACGGTGAGAACATCCATGTCTCGCGGCTGGTCACGCTGAGGGCGTGGGCCGAGAAGCTGGAACTGCCGGAAGAGCGGCTGACCTACACCATTCTCGAACACAGCGATCCAGGCAGGGCGCTGCTCGACTATGCGGCGAACAACCACGTCGATCATATCCTGATGGGCGCACGCGGGCATTCCTCGACCCGGCGGTACCTGGGATCCGTCTCTAGCCAGGTCGTTGCCGAGGCCCCGTGCAGCGCGACGGTCATCCGTCTGGCACAGACTGCAAGCGAAGCCGACGCTGCTGCCAGCTGATCCCTGACCAAGCACCGATCCGCCGGCCCAGGATGCGATGGAGGCAGCGCATCCTGGCATCCGGGTGGCGTTGCGTCGCCGTTCTGTCAGCGTCCGCAGCCCCAGGAGGGCGTTAGGCCTTACCGCTTACCCATGAGGTCCATAGGGCGCGAATGGCATGCGCCCGACGGATTTCACGGGGTGGCAGATGGCCTTTCAGTTTTCGACGGTGTTGAGAAACGCGGCACTTGACGCGATGGAGGTCGCGGTGGGGGCGTCCCCGGTGCTGACATTGCGTGACGGTCCCGCTCCCGCGGATTGCGGTCAGGCAGACAGCGGAACTGTCCTTGCAACGGTCGCTCTGCCTTCCGACTGGCTGGCGGCGGCGGCAACGGGAAGCAAGCAATTGCTTGGCGTCTGGCAGGATCTGTCCGCGGATGCGGCGGGCACAGCCGGGCATTTCCGGATTCATCAGGGATCGGTCTGCCACATCCAGGGTGATGTCACCGCGACTGGCGGTGGTGGGGCCATGACCCTGGACAATCCGGTTCTGGCCTTGGGGCAAGCGGTGACGGTCACGGCCTTCAGCCTTACGGCGGGCGGGGCCTGATTGCAGATGACAGAGATGCTGAACACGATCGCCGCCGACGGCGCGAGTTGGACCGGCGACGCGCCAGTTGCAAACGCGATTTCTGCATCGGGCGCGACCTGGACGGGCGGGGGCGCCAGCGCCTCGGGCGCGGGCGTGCTGGATCTTGGCGGAACAGCGACGGCTGCCGTTAAGGCTGCAGCTGTTGCAGGTGGCATGCTGCCATTGACTGGGGGCAGCAGGGGCGTTGCGGGCGACGTGATGCCCTCGGGGCGTCGCGGGGCGCTTCCTTCGGACAGCCGCAATGGCGGCCATCTGATGTTTCGGCACTGAAAGACAGGACGAGGGAGCGACCCGATGGTGAAGCAATATTTCATCCCTGCGGCCACGACGATCATCGAGTTGGACGCGGCAGAAGGTGTGGCTGTGAAGCCGACCGTGCCGGGAACCTACAAGGCGATTGCGGGGGTCATGGCCGCCGGTGAACTTACGGTGGCGGACACTGCGGTGAACGTCATCACGGCAGTCTCCGGCCCTGCGGCCTATTCAGTCGCACAGCGTCGGACGGTGAGCGGTGGCGAAGGGGGGAAGGGCGTAGGAACACTTACCTTCCAGGTTACGTTGAGCGGTGCGGCCGCAACGCTCGACTATCGGGTGCTGAAGGCCGAAGACGGGACGGTGCTGAAGGACTGGACTGTCGCAGCGACCGGGCTCGGGGCGGGGACCGCCGCGATTGTCTGCCCGGATGTCCCTGCCAGAAGGGGCTGGTTGACCATCCAGTTCCGAACGAATGGGGCGACGGCGATTCACAGCTATGCGCATCCCTTGGGTGTCGGTCGGGTCATCGCGTTGGCAGGGCAGTCGTTGGCGGTTCGCCTCTTTGCCAAGATGGACAGCCAGACCACCACGCTGACCGACCTGGCGATCACGCCGGATGCGAACGGGGTGATCTATGGTACCTATCAGGACAGCCAGAAAACTGACCTGACGCCGGCCTGGGCGTTCCCCACAGACAGCGGCAAATATGACAGTGCCGGGGCGGCCGTGCTGCTCAAGGATCAGATTTCGGCGCATGGCGTGACGTGTGCCCTGGTCGGGCATGCCCGGGGCGCGCAGGCCATCAGCGCGTTCGTGCCCGGCGGAACGGAAAACACGCCACTTCTGGCGGTGCTCGACTCGGTCGGCGGGTTCGAGCAGTTCATCTGGTTCCAGGGGCACAGCGATTCAAGCGCCGGTACGGCTCCGTTGGTCTACCGGCAGGCGCTCAACAGCCTGTTTGCCAGCATCACCGCCCACAATGGGGTCATGGGCGCGAGCTTCGGAAAGCTTCTTTGCGCCCTGCCGAACATTTCGTCGACCAGCTGGGGTACGGGCGACCGGATTGCCAGCATCCGGCAGACGCAGGCGGATTGGGCGGCCGCAAATGGTGGAACCTACGTTCAGCCGGTTGACGTGGCGCTGGTCGATGGAGTCCACGAAACGCAGACTGGCGGCGTTGCGCTGGCGCGGGCCTTCAGCCGGGCGATGCGGGGCAATGCGCTGCCCGTTATCACTTCGGCCCTGCGGGCGAGCCAGACGGACATCGCACTGACGGTGGCCCTTCCCTCGGGGGCGACCGGGCTGAGTTCGATCGGGTCACCGGCAACGCGGTTCAAGGTCTATGCGCGGGGCGATACCGGCACGGCCCTTCCCCTGGACGCGACAACGCCGATCACGATCAGCGGCAACACGATCACGTTGAAGCTTGCCGCTGCGCAAGCCGATGGGGTGGCGCTGGACGTCTGGTTCGTGCGCGGCAGCGACCCTGTGGCGGATGGTGGCGCCGACATGATCTATGACAACAGCGCGGACGGATTTGGCATCGGACGTCCTCTGAATGGAACTGTCCGGGCGGTGACCGCAGCGCCGATCGTGGCCAGCACAGCGGCGCAGGCCCTGACCATGACGTCGGCGGCCTATGGAACGTCAATCACCGGCTTTGGCCAGCGCGCGACGGCGGGATATGGCCTGACCTCGACGGCGGGGGCCGCCCTTCCGTCCGTTGCGACCTGGACGATCGAGGCGCGATTCACCCTGTCTGCGCCACCGGCTGCCGCGCGCGTCCTGGCCGGCATGTCCAACAAGGGCTGGATCGGCGTGAACAGTGCTGGACGGATCGTGGGCAACTTCCGCAACGCCAGTTCTGCCGACAGCTATGTAGGCGACAGCACCAACTCGGTCGCTGGCACCAACCCTTTAGTGGCTGACGGGTTTGAGCACCATGTGGCGCTGGTCTGCACACCAGCGCAGCGCCGGCTTTACCTGGACGGTGCGCTTGTCGCGAGCGAGGGGGCGGCAATCCCGGTCCGGGCAGCGGGCAGCTCGGTTTATGGCGTCAACGCCTTCGGATCGAGCCCCGCGACCTATCAGTGGCCCGGGACCAGCGATGAACACGCGGTCTGGCTTACGGAGCGCTACATCGCGGATTTCACGCCGCCGACGGCGCCCTATGCCGGCAACGAGACCGGGCTGTTCCAGCTTTGGCATCTGGACGGCAGCGGCGCGAGCGGGATCGTCTGAGAGGAGAAAAGCGAATGAGCGAGACCTTCTACATCAAGCGCGGCGATACCTCGCCCGCCCTGCGCTATGTGCTTGAGCCTGCGGTCAGTCTGGTCGGTGCCACCGCGCAGTTCCAGATGCGGCTGCGTGGCGGAGCGACGATCATCGATGCGCCCTGTGACATCCTTGAAGGAGCGGTCGTGGAATATGGCTGGGCCGCAGCCGATACGACGGATGCCGGGCTTTATGAAGGCGAGTTCCGCATCACATATGCAGATGGGGCAATCGAGACCTTTCCCAACAACGGGTTCCTGACGGTCCGCATCGGGGAAGACGTGCGTTGAGACTTCACGACTTGCGGCAGATCATTGGAGCTTCCGTCATTCCGTGCGACCTTCGGAGTGTTTTGCGCGGATAAACGAAGGTCGGACATGGACGGGCAGGATTTGACGCACGGAATTGCGGCCACGGCGCCGGCCGAGGCGGCCGGGCCGATGGCGCATTCGCTTGCGGATCGGGGCGACGACACGCGGGCAGATACCTTGCTGACCGGCCTTACTGTCGGGGGGCTCCTGTTGGCCGCTGCCATGATGCTTGGCGGTGGTCCGTGGGAAGTTCAGGTCCTTGCGCTTGGCGTCGTCTACCTGGCCGGTGGAGTTCCGCCAGCCGTGCGGGCGCTGTCCGAACTTTGGAATGATCACGTCCTTGATGTCGACCTTCTGATGGTCGTGGCTGCTGTCGCTGCGGCGGTCGTCGGCGCACCGATGGAAGGTGCGGTCCTGCTGATGCTGTTCAGCCTGTCGACCACCCTTGAAGAACTGGCGATGGGAAAGGCGCGGCGGGCGGTTGAGGCGCTGATGGCCCTGCGGCCAGAAACGGCGCTGCGCCGTGGACCGGACGGTCAGGTCTTGGAGATTGCAGTCGGCGACCTGGCGGTCGGAGATCGCGTGGTCATTCGCCCGGGCGCGCGGATGCCAGCGGATGGCACGATCGTCGAGGGCGAAGGCTCGATCAACGAGGCGACGATCACGGGCGAGTCCGTTCCGGTGCACAAACGGCCCGGACAGCCGGTTTTCGAAGCGACAGTGAACGTGGATGCCGTGCTTGAGGTGCGGGTGGACCGCACAGCATCCGAGGGCACCATCGCCAGGATGATCAAGTTGGTAACCGAGGCCCAGGCCGCAAAGGCGCCTTCGGAACGGTTCAGCGCCTGGTTCGGGCAACGCTATACTGTTGGCGTGCTGGCGGGATCGATTGTGGCATTCGGCGTTCTTCTCTGGCTGAAGTGGCCATTTGGCGATGCACTTTACCGGGCTGCGACATTGTTGGTGGCTGCCAGCCCATGCGCCGTGGTGATCTCGGTGCCGGCGGCAATATTGTCGGCCCTGGCGGCGGCGGGCCGGGGCGGCGTCCTCTTCAAGGGTGGGGCCGCGCTGGAAACCCTCGGGGCGGTCAAGAGCTTTGCCTTCGACAAGACGGGCACACTGACCACCGGTCAGGCCGAGGTGACCCGCATCGCCGATCTGACCGGCGATGAAGACCGCTTCCTCGCGCTTCTTGGCGGGATCGAGGCGCATTCCGAACATCACATCGCCGACGCCGTCCGGCGCGCCGTCGAGGTTCGCGGTTTGGTTCCGGTCGAAGTCTCTGGCGTGACTGCCCATCCGAGCGAAGGGATCACCGGCCGCGATGACCAGAGCTTTGACGGGATGAACCTGCTGTGGGCGGGCAATGCAAGGATGGCTGCCCGCATGGGCGCCAGTCCGGAGCAGGCTGGCCTGCAGGCTTTGGACGACGATGCCGAAACGATCGTCTATCTGGGCCGCGATGCCCAGGTCTATGGCGCGGTGACGGTCGCGGACCGTCCCCGGGCGACCTCGCGTCTGGGGCTGGAGGCCCTGCGCGAGGGTGGGATCACCACGCTGGCAATGATGACGGGCGACCGCCGCCCGGTTGCACTGCGCATCGGCCGGGAACTCGGCCTGCGTGATGACGAGATCCATGCGGACCTTCTGCCGGAGGACAAGGTGCTGCTGGTGGCCGACCTGCACAAGGCGGGCAAGGTCGCCTTTGTCGGCGACGGAGTGAACGATGCCGCGGCGCTGGCCCGGGCCGATGTCGGGATTGCCATGGGGGCGGCCGGCAGCGAAGTCGCGCTGCAGGCGGCGGACGTCGCGCTGTTGTCCGACAACATGGACCGGCTCGCGGCGGCGCACCGCCTGGCGCGGCGGACCGGGCGCGTGATCCGCCAGAACCTGATCTTCGCTCTGTCTGCCATGATCCTGCTGGTGATTGGCGCGCTGGCGTTCGAACTGCCCTTGCCGCTTGCGGTCATCGGGCACGAGGGCGGGACGGTGCTTGTTGTGCTGAATGGCCTGCGCCTGCTGTTCGATCCGATCCGGGCCGACCGGAAGACGGCATAACGTTCAACGCCGTGCTTGACCGCGTCGCGGGTCGGCTGCCGCGGGCCTAGGCGAGCGACCGGCAGTGGCGCGGTTGGCAAAGATGAACTTGCCCGTTGGAGGGAGCGAAGCGGTGAAGGGACGCGACCAGCGCGGACTTTCGCCGATTTCTGTCTGCGAGGGGATCGCACGAGGTGGCCGCAGCCGGAAGCCTCCGCCTGGTCGTTGAAACGTCGTGATCCTGACCATACCTTCGCTTCATAGGCGCCAGTTGTTTTTCGTATGGGGGATCTTGAGGATGAGAGACGTATCGAAGCTGATGGACCAGCTCCTTGCCGGTGGCGGAAGCGACCTCGTGAACAAGGCCAGGCAGGGCTGGGACGCCCAGTCGACCGGCACAAAGGGTGCCCTCGCGGGCGGCCTGCTCGGCGTATTGCTGGGAGGGAAGGGCGGCTTGGCGGGTGTCGCCCGTGTCGGAGGTGCCGCGCTGATCGGCAGCCTCGCCTCGCGCGCCTATGCCGACTATCAGGCCGGAAAATCTCCGATGGATGCGATTACCGGCGCGCTCGGCCTTGATACCGCGGCGCCACAGGTGACGGATCAGCTGAATGCGCGCCTGGTTCGGGCCATGATCGCGGCCGCAAAGGCGGATGGCAACGTCACCATCGACGAACAGGAAAAGATCAAGCAGCAGATCCAGACCCTTGGGCTCGGACCAGAGGTCGCGCAGTTGATCCAGGAAGAACTTGCCCAGCCGCTCGACATCGACCGGATTGCGGCGATGGCGACATCGGCGGAGGAAGCCGCGCAGATCTACACGGCGTCGGTGCTGGTCGTGGATCCCGACACCCCAGCCGAGAGGGATTATCTTGCGCTGCTGGCGCAGAAGATGAACGTTGATCCGGGTCTTGCCGCGCAGGTACAGGCTCAGACGGATGCGCTCTTTCCGAAAGCTTGATGCCCTTGTCGTCCGGGCGGGGCATTGAACCCGCCCGCGCGCCATGATCTGACTGCCCCCAAGACAAGGACGGAGCGGGTCATGCGCATCTTCATAAACGGTTTCGGCCGGATTGGCCGGTCGGTCCTGCGGGCCTGGGCGGGCGGAGCCGCGCCCGGGCTTGAGATCGCGGGGATCAACGACATCGCAGACGCGGCGATGTGCGCCTACCTTTTCGAATATGACAGTGTCTTCGGCCCATTCCGCGGCAGCGTTGCCTTACAGGACGGCGCGCTTGTCGTGAACGGCAACGCGATTCCCCTTCACCGTACTCCCGACCTGAAGAGGCTTGATCTGACCGGAGTGGATCTGGTCATGGAATGCACTGGTCGCGCCGACAGTGCGGAGGTTGCGGGGCAGGGGCTTGCCGCCGGTGCCGGGCGCGTCCTGATCTCCGGCCCGTCGCGCGCAGCAGAGCTGACTGTGGTCTTGGGTGCGAACGAGGCTGCCCTGCGCGGCCAGCGCATCGTTTCGAACGCGTCCTGCACCACCAACGCGCTCGCACCTCTGGCGAAGGTCCTGCACCGGGCCTTCGGGGTCGTGACCGGCTCCATGACGACCATCCATTGCTACACCGGTAGCCAGCCGACGGTCGATGCCCCGGCTGCTGATTTCGCCCGCAGCCGCGCGGCCGCCCTGTCGATGGTCCCGACCACGACCTCTGCGCAGCGCCTGCTCGATCAGGTCCTGCCCGAGATCGCCGGCCGGATCGAAGGCTCGGCCGTGCGGGTGCCGACCGCCAGCGTCTCGGCCGTCGACCTTGCGGTGATGGTCGAGCGGGTTCCGACCGCAGCCGAGGTGAACACCGTGCTTGGCGCGGCGGGCGGGGTAATCGGGGTAACTGATCGGCCCCTCGTTTCGACCGATCTCAGGGCCCGGCCCGAAAGCATTGTCATGGCTTTGCCCGAGACCCGCGTTACGAAGGGCGGGATGGTCCGGGTCTTTGGTTGGTATGACAATGAATGGGGTTTTTCGAACCGGATGCTCGATGTGGCGAGACTGATGGCCTGAGGCCGATCAGCGGCCCGGGGCGACTACGCAGAAACGCTCGGGATAGCGGTATTCCTCGAGATTTGCCCCCTCGCCGATCCGGTCCACCACGGCGAACAGACCCGGCGCCGCCAGTGGCGTCAGTACCCCGTGCCAAGTGCCGCGATGCAGGTTGATTGCCTGCCCACCGCTGGTCAGGAAGGCGCGCGGCCGCCCCGGCCGCCCGCCCTCGTCCGGCGCCACGATCACCAGGAAGGGCGCCGCGGTCATCGGGATGAAGGACTGGCTCCCGTCGGGGTGACGCTCGACGAGGTCGAACTCGTAAGGCAGTTCACGCGGCACGGCGTCGAAGATCGATATCCCCGCCCGCCCGCTGCTGAAGTCAAGCCGCGCGCGGTCGTGATGCCTGGCGCAGAGCCCTTCGTTGATCATCCGCTCCGGCGCGCCCTCCGCCGACAGCACGTCGCCGAAGGCGGCAAAGGCCTGCGGCGTCAGGGGCTCGGCGCTGATGATCTGCATTTGACTAAAATGTCCCGTATCTTTTGCCCAAATATCCTGCGGGGGGAGGGGCGGACGCAAGTCCGCACCTGGGGGGCGCAAAGCCCCCCTCGACGCCTCCGGTCAGCGCCCTGCCGACCAGGGTCCGCGCAATCGTGCATGGCGGTTCACGTCCTTGTAGAGCAGGTAGCGGAACGGCCCCGGCCCGGCGGCATAGCAGGCCTGCGGGCAGTAGGCGCGCAGCCACATGAAATCACCCGCCTCGACCTCGACCCAGTCACGGTTCAGCCGGTAGACCGCCTTGCCCTCCAGGACGTAAAGCCCGTGCTCCATGACATGGGTCTCTTCGAACGGGATGACGCCCCCCGGCAGGAAGGTGACGATGTTCACATGCATGTCGTGGCGCAGGTCGGCCGGATCGACGAAGCGGGTCGTCGCCCAACGACCATCCGTATCCGGCATCGCGATCGGGGCGATCTGCCGTTCATTGGTCACGAAGGCGGTCGGCTTCTCGATCCCCTCGGCGGGTTCCCAGATCTTGCGCACCCAGTGGAAGCGGGCCGGTTCGGTGCCGACAGCCCAAAGCCGCCACGTCGTCCCGGCTGGAATATAGGCGTAGCCACCCGAGGTCAGGTGGTGCTTCGCATCCCCGATCGCCAGAGTCAGTTCGCCAGCGGTCACGAAGATAACCGATTGCGCCGCCGGATCGTTCTCGGGCCGGTCCGACCCGCCGCCGGGCTCCACCTCCATGACATACTGGCTGAAGGTTTCCGAGAAGCCGGACATCGGCCGGGCGATCATCCACAGGCGGGTGTCGGTCCATCCGGGCAGGTAGCTGGTCACGATGTCCGAGAAGACGCCTTTCGGGATCACCGCATAGGCTTCAGTAAAGACCGCGCGGCCGGTGTGGATCGCGGATTGCGGCGGTAGGCCGCCGGGCGGAGCGTAATAGGCGGTCATGGGAGAAGATCCTTCAGGCGCAGTTCGGCGATGCGTTCGACCTGGGCGCAGGCGGTGGCGAATTCGGTGGCGCGGTCATTTGCGATGCGGGTCTGGAAGGCCGAAAGGATCGAGGCCTTGCTGTTATCCCGCACGGCGATGATGAAGGGGAAGCCGAACTTCGCCACATAGTCGGCGTTCAGCTTCTGGAACGTCGCGCGTTCCTCATCGGTCAGCGCGTCCAACCCCGCGCTCGCCTGTTCCGAGGTGCTTTCCGCCGTCAGCCGTTTGGCCTGTGCGAGTTTCCCGGCAAGGTCCGGGTGCGCGGTTAGCACGCCAAGCCGCTCCGCCTCGCTGGCCGAGCGGAACATCCGTGCCAGCGCGCAATGCAAGCCGACAGCGGAGTCATGCGCCGGCCCTAGTTCCAGTGCCCAGGCCCGCTCGGCAATCCAGGGAGAATGTTCGAAGATGCCGCCGAAGCGCGCGACGAACGCAGCCTTGTCCATCCGGCTCGGCCGCTCGAAGCGTCGCGCCGGATGGGTCTTGGTCCAGTGGCGCGCGATGTCGAGGCGGCGGGCGAACCAGACGCCCTCTTTCCCTTGGGCATAGTCGAGGAAGCGGATCAGGCCGGCGATCTTGCCCGGACGGCCGATCAGGCGGCAGTGCAGGCCGATCGAGAACATCTTCGGGCTACCCGCCAGGCCTTCGGCATAGAGCGTGTCGAAGCTGTCCTTCAGATACTGGAAGAACTGCTCGCCGGTGATGTAGCCCGGCGCCGTGGCAAAGCGCATGTCGTTGGCTTCGAGCGTGTAGGGGATCACCAGCTGGTCGCGATCCCCCGCCTCGATCCAGTAGGGCAGGTCGTCGTCGTAGGTGTCCGAGATCCAGTCGAAGCCCTGCTCCGCCGTCAGCCGCACCGTGTTGACCGAGCAGCGCCCGGTATACCAACCGGTCGGGCGGCTCCCCGTGACCTCGGTATGCAGGCGGATCGCTTCGGCGATCTGGCGGCGCTCCTCCTCCTCGGGCATGTCGCGGTGGTCGACCCATTTCAGCCCGTGGCTGGCAATCTCCCACCCCGCCGCCTTCATCGCCGCGACCTGCGCGGGCGCCCGGGCGAGGGCCGTTGCCACGCCGTAGATCGTCACCGGCAGGCGGCGCGCGGTGAAAAGGTCGTGCAGCCGCCAGAAGCCAGCCCGCGCGCCGTAGTCGTAGATCGACTCCATGTTCCAGTGGCGCATCCCCGGCCAGGGCGCGGCCCCGGCGATGTCGGACAGGAACGCCTCGGACGCGGCATCGCCGTGCAGGACCGAGTTCTCGCCGCCTTCCTCGTAATTGAGCACGAGGCTGATCGCGACCTTCGCCCCACCGGGCCAGGCTGCGTCAGGCGGCGTGCCGCCGTAACCGGTGAAGTCGCGGGGATAACGGGGGGGCGTTGTCATCGGTAGGGCGCCTTCTCTTGCTGCCTTTGTTCTAGGCCCTAGACACAGCGGGGTTTATCAAATTCTCACGGAAACATCTTCCTTGCACCTGAGGCATCGCCATCCGCCCGATTAGGGGGCAGGATGGCGGTAAAGCATGGAGGGTTGAATGGCAGGCGGTCGGTTGTCGACGCATGTTCTGGACACGGCGCGGGGGAAACCGGCCGAAGGCATCCGCATCACGCTCTACCGGATCTCCGGTCAGAGTCACCGCAAGATCGCGGAGGCGGTCACCAACCATGACGGCCGTACGGACAGCCCCCTGCTGATGGGCGACAAGATGGCCGAGGGCAGCTACGAACTTGTTTTCGCCGCCGGCGACTACTTGCGCGCAAGCGGCCAGGCGAGTGAGGGCGTTCTGTTTCTCGACGAGATCCCGATCCGCTTCGGCATCCCGGACGCGGACGCACATTACCATGTGCCGCTGCTGCTCTCGCCGTTCGGCTATTCGACGTACCGGGGCAGTTGATCCGGCGCGCGCAGGCTCAGATAAGCCCTGTCGTTCGGACGGCGAGGGCCACCCCGGCGAGGACAAGCGCGGCGCCCATGGGGCGCGCCAGCCGGTCTCCGCCCGGTGCAAGCTTTTCGATCGCGACATAGACAGCGATCGCCAGAACCCACCACAGGTTCATCACCCCGCCGACGAACAGCAGGACCATCAGCGCCCAGCAGCATCCGAGGCAATAGGCCCCGTGCGAGAGGCCCATCCGGAACGCGGCGGCGCGGCCGGTCCGGCGATGGTGGGTCAAGGACTCGACCGGGCCGCGGCAGGCGGCGAGGCAGGCGGACTTGAGGGGGGTAAACTGGTACAGCCCCGCGCCGATCAGGAGCAATGCCCCGAGAAAGCCACCGGTCACCGACATGAACATCGACGAGATCAGGCCGCTTGCGCTGAGCGTGGCCTGAAGGGCTGTTGCGCCAAGGCTGAACACCGCCCAGATCCCAAGGTATCCGGCAAGGAATTCAAGCTGGGCGGACGCCCCGCGTTCAGGTTTCAGGGCGCCGTACAGCAGAACCACCGGCGCCACGCTTGGCACCATCATGGCGACCATCATCAGCCACCACATCAGGAAGATCACGACGGCATAACTGGGGGTCCAGACCGTCGGCATCATCATGTCGGGTGTCCGCGCGATCAGCGCACCGGCTGGTCCGGTCATGCGGGTCATGTCGAGGCTCGACATCCCCGTGCCGCCACCGGTTACAGTGAACACCACACAAGCGGCGACAGCGGCAGCCATCGCCGCAATGACGATCCACCGGTCCCGCTCCAGCAGGCGACCGATGAGGTGCGGTCTGCCCATCGCGTCAGGCCGCGTGGTCGATCACGCCCTTGCCGTTCATGTAGACCCGGCAGAAGTGCACGTGGGTGCCCTTGTTGTTGGGCAGTGAAATCGCTCCAGACGTGGATGTCGTTCCGGTCGCAACCTCGGCCTGGCGGAATTCGAATCCGGCGGGAAGGTTGATCCGGGCCCGAACCTCGGCGCCCGTCACCGGGTTGCGGATCGGTTTTGCCGTCGTTTCGAAGACACCCGGAACACGGATGTGACCCCGGCGCGCCGCCATATCGATCGAGATGTCGATCGGCTTGGTCAGGGTTTCCAGCCGGTTCGGAGACATCTTGTCGAAGATCCAGAAGACGGTCGCCATGTCCTCGGTATCGCCGCCCGAAAAGATGCTCTCCAGCGCCTTTCGCTGCTCGGGCGAGGCGCGGTCGTCCACGATCAACTGGATCGTGCCGTTGCCCTGGTGAATGGCACCGGGCCACGAGGCGGTGAATGCGACGTTCAGGCCATCCAGCGAAACCTTGCCATGATGGCCCTTGTTGATGTGAAAGCCGACCGCTGCTTCGCAGTGGCCGTGGGTCGGTGGCGACAGGAATTGACAGGGGCAACCAAAGGCACAGTTGCAGTTCGCAAGTTCGAGTGCGTCGATCTCCCAGGGCGTCATGGATTTCCTCCCACGCTGAGTCGGGTCTTGCGGGCCCATAACAAAGCATACCACGGAATGTCGTATTCCTGACTCACATTACGATGCGAGTGCCGGCCGGTGCCGGCCTCAGGCTTTGCAAGTCGAGGCCAAGCCCGATACACTCATCGGATGGTTGTGCCGTTCATCCTGTTTCTGGTTTCGATTGTCGGCGTCGCATCTGCGCTTGTGCTGCCGGCATATTCCGACCTCATCCTGATTGCCGGTCCCTGTGCCCTTGCCGCTGCGATACTGCTGCTGCGGGTCCGGTCACGGAAATCGTCCCGCGCCCCAAAGTCGAGGCGAACTTCCGAGCCTACCGCGGCGCCTAACTGGATCGTCGTCGACGGATCGAACGTCATGTACTGGCGCGACAACAGCCCTCAGCTTGCTCCGGTGAAGGAGATCCTCGCGCATCTGACGGGCCTGGGCTTCACGCCCGGCGTGGTGTTCGATGCAAACGCCGGCTATCTGCTAACTGGACGCTACATGCATCACGGCCCGTTCTCGCGGTTGCTTGGCCTGCCGGAGGATCGGGTGATGGTGGTGCAGAAGGGAACCCAGGCCGACACGATCGTTTTGGCGGCCGCACGGGACCTGGGCGCACGGGTGGTGTCGAACGATCGCTATCGTGACTGGGCGGAACAACATCCAGAGGTTCGCAACCCCGGGCAGCTGATCCGCGGAGGCTACCGCGACGGCAGACTGTGGCTCGATCTGGACCGTTCGGCTTAAAGACCGACCTTCAGCCCCTCGACCTGAGCCGCCATATCGGCCTTGATCCGGGCAACCATGAAATCATTGAACAGCCGGATCTTCGGGTCGCGCAGGCGGCGGTGCTGGGTCAGGACCGAAAGCTGGGTTGGCAGAGGCGGTGTTCCGGCCGCCACCGGAATCAGGCGCCCGGCCCGCAGGTGATCGGCGATCTCGAAAATCGGCTTCAGCACGATCCCGCGACCGTCCAGCGCCCAACCTGTCAGGACGTCGCCATCGTCCGACTCGAACGGGCCGCCGATTTCATAGCGGCGGGGGCCGTCGGGCGTCTGCAGCGTCCACTGGAATTCCTTCGCACCGGGGAACCGCAGGTTCAGGCAGTCATGTCTGTCCGCCACCAGCGCCGCGCCATCCGCGGGCATTCCGCGCCGTTCGACATAGGCGGGCGCGGCACAAAGGACACGGGGGCAGTCCGCGATCAGACGGATCTTCAGGGTGGAATCCTCAAGCATCCCAAGATGGAACGCCACGTCCAGCCCCTCCGCCGTCAGGTCGACGTTGCGGTCCGACAGGCGCAGGCGCACGTCGATCAGCGGGTAGGCATCCTTGAAGACCGGCACATGCGGCGCAATGAACCGTCGGCCGATGCCGAGCGGGGCTGCGACGAAGATCGACCCACGCGGGTTCTGCGTCACGTCGATAACCGCCGCTTCGGCCTCTTCGATCGCCTCGAGGACCTTGCGCGCGCCCTCGTAGAAGATCCGCCCATTCTCGGTTGGCTGCAGCGAGCGGGTCGTGCGGTTGAACAGACGGACGCCGAGGTGCTTTTCCAGCTCGGAGATTCGCGCCGAGGCGACGGCGGCCGAGGTCCGCTGGTCGCGCGCCGCCGCACTCATGCTGCCCAATTCGTAGACACGCACGAACATCCGGATGTTGTTGACGTAGGACATTGCGCCCTCGTTCCATTCTCTCCGCGGGTTTGAAAGTGATCCCGCATTTGATGGATTAACCTGACAGTCCTGCCCGGTATAGCGTTTTGCATCCGGCAGAAGGGGCAAACGCATGTATGACTGGGTCGTGATCAGCGAATGGATCGAGTTCGCGGTGCGCTGGACGCATGTCATCGTCGGCATCGCCTGGATCGGATCGTCCTTCTACTTCATTGCGCTGGACCTGAGCCTGCGGAAAGTGCCCGAACTGCCGCCCGGCGCCTATGGCGAGGAATGGCAGGTTCACGGCGGCGGCTTCTACCACATCCAGAAATACCTCGTGGCCCCGGAACGGCTGCCCGAGCACCTGACCTGGTTCAAGTGGGAAAGCTATTCCACCTGGCTGACCGGCTTTGCCATGCTGGTGCTGGTCTATTACCTTGGTGCCGACCTTTACCTGGTCGATCCGCAGGTGATGGAGCTGCAGGTCTGGCAGGCCGTGCTGATCTCTGCGGCGTCATTGGCCGTTGGCTGGATCGTCTACGACCAGCTCTGCAAGAGCCGTCTGGGCGAGAATTCGACCGGGCTGATGGTGCTGCTCTACCTGATCCTCGTGGGCATGGCCTACTTCTACACCCATGTCTTTTCCGGCCGCGCGGCGCTGCTTCATCTGGGCGCCTTCACCGCCACGATCATGTCGGCCAACGTGTTCTTCATCATCATGCCGAACCAGCGCATCGTGGTGGCCGATCTCAAGGCGGGGCGCGTTCCCGATCCGAAATACGGCAAGATCGCCAAGCAGCGCAGCACCCACAACAACTACCTGACGCTGCCCGTGATCTTCATGATGCTGTCGAACCATTACCCGCTCGCCTTCGCGACCGAGTGGAACTGGCTGATCGCGAGCCTCGTCTTCCTGATGGGCGTCACGATCCGGCATTTCTTCAACACCATGCACGCAGGCAAGGGCACGCCATGGTGGACCTGGGCCGTCACCGCGATCCTGCTGGTGATTTGCGCCTGGCTTTCGACCGCACCGATGCGGCATGCCCCCGAGGAGGCTGCGCTGCAGGGCGAGGCGCTGCGCTATGCCTCCGCGCCCGGTTTTGACGATGTGACCAGCATCGTGCAGGGCCGATGCTCGATGTGCCATGCGGCCGAGCCGGGCTGGGACGGCATCCACTGGCCGCCGAAGGACGTCGTGCTCGAGACGCCGGCCCAGATCGCGCACGAGGCGCGGCGCATCTATGTCCAGGCGGGGCTGACCCATGCGATGCCGCCCGCCAACGTGAGTTTCATCGAACCGGCCGAGCGCGAGACCATCCGCCGCTGGTTCCAGGCGGCGGAAGCCGCTCAGGGCATTCAAGGCTAAGGGGTCACCATGCCAAAGGAAGTGGGCGAGGCGCTGGCGGATGCCGCCTTCCGGCGCGAGGCGCTGAAAGGGTCGCTGATCGAGGCGAGCTATGCGGGCGCGCTGAGTTTCTTCCGGCGCAAGTACACGCGCGACCTGACCGGGGTGGACGTGGCGGTGACGGGCATCCCGCTCGACCTGACCGTCAGCAACCGCCCCGGCACTCGCTTTGGACCCGAGGCGATCCGCCGGGCGAGCGCGCAACATGCGTGGGGTCCGATCTGGCCCTGGCGCTTCGATCCCTTCGACACGCTGGCGGTGACCGATTTCGGCGACGTCGCCTTCGACTGGGGCGAGCCGATGGCGATCCCGGCGGCGATCGAAGAGCATTTCGCCGGGATCATCGCGGCGGGCGCCGATACGCTGATGCTGGGCGGCGACCACTTCTCGACCTACCCCGTCCTCAAGGCCCACGCGGCAAAGCACGGGCCGCTCGGCATGGTCCAGTTCGACGCGCATCGCGACGTGGAAGAGGATGCGGGCGGCCGTCTCGACCACGGCAGCATGATGTATTACGCGGTCCGGGACGGGATCATCGACCCCAAGCGCACCGTGCAGGTCGGCATCCGGACTTGCTTCACCGGTGAGCGGACCCACGGCATGACCGTGCTCTATGCCGATCAGGTCCATGCGATGGGGGCCGAGGGCGTGGCGGAGGTGATCCGCAAGACGCTCGGATCGGGGCCGAATTACCTGACCTTCGACATCGACTTCCTCGATCCTGCGACGGCGCCGGGCACCGGTACTCCGGTTCCGGGGGGTATGACGAGCTTTCAGGCGCTGTCGATCCTGCGGGCGATGAAGGGCATGGACTTCGTCGGCATGGACGTGGTCGAGGTCTCGCCACCCTACGACCATGCCGAGATGACCTCGAACGCGGCCGCGATCCTTGCGGTCGAAATGCTGTGCCTCAAGGCCTGGGCGCGCGGGGCGCGGGCGACGGTCTGAGCCTCAGCGGCTGAAGCTCCACCTTGTGTCCTGGCGATAGGTCTCGCCCGGTGAAAGCGTGATCGACGGAAAGGCCGGATGATGCGGCGCGTCCGGCCAGCGCTGCGGTTCCATCGCCAAGCCGGCAAAGGCGCCGTAGGGCACCCCATTATGGCCAAGCCAGGGGCCGGTTGCCAGCCGTTCGCCACAATAGATCTGCAGGCCCGGCTCGGTTGTCGTGATTGACATTCGGATGCCGGATGTGCCGGTCAGTTCCGCAATCTCGGCGGGCTCACCCGCCGAGTCGGCAACGCAGAAATTGTGGTCATAGCCTTCGGTCAGGTCCAGAGCGCGTGTCTGGCGCAGATCAAAGGCGCCGGACACGGCGCGCTGCTCGCCCGTCGGGATCAGGGCCGCATCGACGGGCAGGTAATGATCGGCCCCGACCCGGAGCATATGGCCCGCATAAGTCTCAGTCCCATCGAGGTTCCAGTAGGCGTGATTGGCGAGGTTCATCAGCGTCGGCGCATCCGTCGTCGCGGTCACACCCAGATGCAAGGTGGCACCTTCGACGCGGAACATGGCGCGGATTTCTCGCCGGCCGGGAAAGCCGTTATCGCCATCCTCCAGCACGATCCGCAGCGTGACCGCATCCTCTGTGATCGTGTCGACAGTCCAGATGCGGGCATGCAGGCCGCGCAGGCCGGAATGCAGCAGGTTCCCGCGCTCGTTCGCAGGGAAGTGACAGGTCTTGCCGCCGACCTCTGCTGTTGCTCCCGCGATCCGGTTCGCTACCGGTCCGACAAGGGCGCCGAAATAGCCCATAGGTCCCTCATAGGCGGCGACACTGTCGCCGCCGAGCGTAAGGGAGTAGTCGACGCCCTGCAGACGCACATCCTGCAGGATCGCGCCGCGGGTCAGGATGGTCGCCGTCAGCCCAGCCCCGCCAATGGTCACGGCATCGACGCGGCGACCGTCCGACCCATATCCGAACGTCGTGATCTGTCCCGGCATCGCTCATGTCTCCCTCTTCCACGCGGGCAACCTGCGCGGAAAGATGAAGCACGGTCAAGCGGGTCAGTCTTTGGCAAGACAGTCGGAAATGCTTTGGCCCAGATTGCGCAGGAGCGTCGCGTAAAGCTCGGGCCCCGCGGTCAGCGTCAGGGCCTCGACATCCTGCGGTGCACCGACACGCGCCTTGTCGTCGATGATGGTCGCGATGAATTTCGGGTCGCGCCCGGCTTCGGGGAACACGCAGACAGCCCCTGAATCGGCCACAAGGCCCCGAATCTTCTGCAATTGCGCCGCGCCCGGCGTTGTGGCGTCCCCCAGCTCGATGGCGCCGGCGATGTTCAGCCCGTAATGGTCGCCGAAATAACCAAGTGCGTCGTGAAAGACGATGAAGGGCTTGGTCTTGACCGGGGCCAGCAGGGCGGTCAGGTCGGCATCAAGCATCTGGATCGACGTCACCGCCTGATCGGCATTGGCGCGGTAGGTTGCGGCATGCTCAGGATCGGCGCTGGACAGCGTCGCAGAGATGGTGCCAAGCCAGGCAATCGCGTTTTCGGGATCAAGCCAGGCATGGGGATCAGTGCCTTCGCCATCGGCGAACTGGCGGACATGGCCGCCTCCGTCCCTCAGCAGGTCCACCACCGTCGCCTTGCCGCCAAGGGTGCCGATCGCGTCGCCAAGCGCCGGCATCAGCTCTGGCCCGACCCAGAAGATCACTTGGGCATCGGCAAGGGCCGAGGCCTGCGACGGCTTCATCTGGAAATCATGGGGATCACCGCCTGCGGGCAGGATCATTGCCGGTTGACCCAGATCGCCCATCACCTGCTGGACCAGCGACTGAACCGGCGCGAAATCGGTGACCACGCGCGGCACCTCGGCCGAGGCAGCAGTTGCGAGCGCGCTGGCGAGCGCAATAGATATGATATAACGCATCGGGATGCCCTCTGGACTCGGTTCGGATGGCTTATCATATGTTATATCGTAACATGTCAAGGGGCGGTGATGGCGGACAGTCTCGACGGACAGGCATTCGTGGAACATGACCATGCGCATTGCGCGGGCGGCGTGATGGCGCGGGCCGAGTCGCTTGCGGCCGAGCGCGGCGTCAGGCTGACGCCGGTGCGCCGCCGGGTGTTGGAAATCCTGCTCGAGTCCCATCGCGCTATCGGGGCTTATGACATGCTGCAAAGACTGGTGGCAGAAGGGTACGGCCATCAGCCGCCGGTCGCGTATCGCGCCCTCGACTTTCTGGTCGAGAACGGGCTGGCCCATCGGGTGAGGCGGCTGAATGCCTTTACCGCCTGCATGCATCCGGGCGAGGTACATGCCCCCGCCTTCCTGATCTGCCGGGGCTGCGACACCGTTGCCGAGGCGCCGGCTGACTCCGTTCGCGCCGCGCTGGATGCTGCAGCGGCTTCGCTCGGTTTCGTGATCGAGCGCAGCAACATCGAGGCGCTCGGCCTGTGTCCGGCTTGCCAGGGGATGCAGGAATGAGCCTGCTTTCTGCCGCGCATTTCTGCGTCCGCTTCGGCGAAACCGAGGTGCTGCACGACATCTCGCTCAAGGTCGACCCAGGGGAGATCGTGACGATCGTCGGCCCGAACGGGTCCGGGAAGTCGACCCTGCTGCGCGCTCTGCTTGGCATCGTGCCGGTTGCGGCGGGAGAAGTCGCGCGCAAGCCGGGGCTGAGGATCGGCTATGTGCCGCAGCGGTTGCAGATCGACCGGTCGCTGCCGATGACAGCGCGACGGTTCCTGTCGCTGCCACAACGCCACCGCCCCGAGGCGGTGATGGCTGCCCTTCGCCGGGTAGGGGTGCCCGAGGCCGCAGACCGGATGCTGACAGCCCTTTCAGGCGGGCAGTTGCAGCGGGTGCTTCTTGCCCGCGCGCTGCTGACCGAACCCGAGATCCTTGTCCTCGATGAACCGACCCAGGGCCTCGACCAGCCGGGCGAGGCGGGGTTCTACCGCCTGATCGAGGAGGCCCGCAAGGAAACCGGGGCGGCGGTGCTGATGGTCAGCCATGACCTGCATGTCGTCATGGCGGCGTCCGACCGGGTGATCTGTCTCAACGGCCATATCTGTTGCGAAGGCACGCCCCATGTCGTGTCGAACGCGCCGGAGTACCGGGCGCTGTTCGGCCTGGGCACCCATGGCGCGCTGGCACTGTACCAGCACGTCCATGACCATGATCACACCCATGATCACGGTCACGACCATTCGCACGAGCCCCATCACCACCACCCCCATCCGGCAAAGGCAGAGAGCGATGCTTGACGACTTCCTGATGCGCGCTGCTCTGGCCGGGATCGGGCTGGCGCTCGCGACCGGGCCGCTCGGTTCTTTCGTCGTCTGGCGGCGGATGGCCTATTTCGGCGACGCGACCTCTCATGCGGCGATCCTTGGCGTGGCGCTGGCGCTGGCGATGGATCTGCCGATCGGCCTTGGCACGCTGGTCGTGGCGCTGGCGATGGCGGTGACCGTCTCGGCGCTGGCAGGCAAGGGCTGGGCGATGGATACGACGTTAGGCACGCTGGCGCATTCGGCCCTGGCCTTTGGCCTTGTCGCGATCAGTTTCGTCCATGGCATCAGAACCGATCTGTCGGTCTATCTGTTCGGCGATATCCTTGCCGTCTCTAAGGCCGATCTTGCCTATATCTGGGGCGGGGCGGGGCTGGTTCTGGCGATCATCGTGTGGCGCTGGTCGCGGCTGCTTACCGCGACGCTGAACGAGGATCTGGCCTTTTCCGCCGGCATCGACCCGCGGCGTGAACGCCTGATCCTGACGCTGGCGCTGGCGGTCGTGGTGGCTGTGGCGCTGAAAGTCGTGGGCGCGCTTCTGATCGCGGCCATGCTCATCATCCCGGCAGCGGCGGCGCGGGGCGTGGCCCGCTCACCCGAGGCGATGGCGGTTCTCGCCTCAATCATCGGCGCGGCAGCGTCGGTCGCGGGGCTTGCCCTGTCGCTGTGGCAGGACACGCCCGCAGGTCCGTCGATCGTGGTCTGCGCGGCGCTAGCCTTCGCGCTGTCGGCAAGCGTGGGGCTCCGACGCGCCTCGATCTGAGGCGTCAGTCGCCGCGAAACAGGCGGGCGGCCACGACCAGTCCCGACATGTCCGCCGCCTCTTCCGTCACCACCAGATCGTTCGCGGCGACATAGGCGCCCGCGATGACGGAAGGCGCGAGGGCGTAGAGGCAAAGCGTTCCGCCCGCGACCAGCCTTGCCGCGCCACGGATCACCGCCACCTCTGGCCTCGGCAGGCGCCGCGCCGTCATCACGTTCAGGTCACGCGACACCGCGCCTTTGGTGCGTTCAGCCCGGACCGGCACGTCGCCCGGAAAGGCCACCGGCACGAGCGGCCCGCAGGTCAGCGCGATGCCATCGCCGGTCAGGTCGAAGCCCGGCCCGTCGATGACCGTCAGCACCCGGTCGATCCCGGGGAACAGCGAGAATGGCCCATCTTCGCTGACCGTTGCCACCGACAGCCGCCAGATCAGATGCCCCTCGGCATCGACCTCTTTCAGCATCTCGATGGTCTCGCCCCGCCCATTGGCCCAGGGCATCCGCACATAATCCGCCGGGGTCAGGTGCCTCATTCGGCGGCGTCCTTCGGGATCAGGTTGGCAGCCTCGGGCGCGATCTCGTCGAAGTCGAAGGCATCCAGCCGCCGCGCGCGCCGTCCGGCCTTGTCCGAAGAAATCTTGATCTCCTCGATATCCTTCGCCGCCTGACCGAAATGCCGGTCGAGGTTCTGCACCCGGTCGCCCAACCGCTCCACATCCTGATGCAGCAGCGCCAGTTCCTTGCGGATCGCGCCCGCCTGCTCGCGCATCCGCGCATCCTTCAGGATCGCCCGCATCGTGTTCAGCGTCGCCATGCAGGTCGTGGGCGAAACGATCCAGACGCGCAGGCCGAAGCCCTCGCGCACTACCTCCGGGAAGTTCGCGTGCAGTTCGGCATAGACCGCTTCGGAGGGCAGGAACATCATCGCCCCGTCCGCCGTCTCGCCCTCGAGGATGTAGCGCTCGGCAATCGCCTTGAGGTGATGTCGGACGGCCGTCCGAAGGGCGCGGCCCGCTTCGGCCAGTTCTGCCTGCGACCCGGCGCGCCGCAGCGCCTCATAGGCTTCGAGCGGGAACTTCGAGTCGATCACGATCGGCCCCGGCGGGTTCGGCAGGTGGATCAGGCAGTCGGCCCGCCGCCCGTTCGACAGCGTCGCCTGCATGGTAAAACTGCCCGGCGGCAGCGCCTTCTGCACGATGTCGTGCAGCTGGATCTCGCCAAAGGCGCCGCGCGTCTGCTTGTTAGACAGGATGTCCTGCAGAGTCAGCACCTCGCCCGACAGCTTCTCGATCTTGGCCTGCGCCCGGTCGATCATCTCCAGCCGCTGCTGCAACTCGCCCAGGCCGCGCGCCGTGCGCGTGGCGCTGCCCGACAGGCTTTCGCCCATGGCCGCCTGCACCTCGGCCAGCCGCCGCTCCATCAGTTGCAGCATCGCCGTCTGGCTTTGCGCCTGCGCCTCGGACACATGGCTCAGCCCGCCCGACAGCCGCTCCTGCCCGTCCGACAGCGACTGCACCCGCTGGCCGAGCCATCCAATCTCCCGCAGCATCGGCTCGGTCATCCGGGCCGACCGGCCCGCCGCCCGCAGCGTCAGGATCAGCAGGAGCACGACCAGCGCCGCCACCCCCGCAGCGATCATCCAGGGTTCGATGCCTTCGGGCAGTTGGTAGGGCAGGGTATTCATGTCCGTCCGAACAGCCGCTCGATGTCGGCCAGCTTCAGTTCCACATAGGTCGGCCGTCCGTGATTGCACTGGCCCGACAGCGGCGTCGCCTCCATCTCGCGCAGAAGCGCATTCATCTCCTCGGCCCGCATCTGCCGACCCGACCGCACCGAGCCGTGGCAGGCCATCCGGCTCAGCACCGCATCGATCCGCCCACGCAGCAGGGCCGAGTCGCCCAGATCGGCCAGCTCATCCAGCATGTCGTGCAGCAGCGCCGCCGCATCGACCCGGCCAAGGATCGCCGGCGTCTCGCGCACGGCCACCGCCGTCCCGCCGAAGGGCTCGATCACCAGCCCCAGCCGCTCCAGCTCCGGCGCCAGCTCCAAGAGCCGCGCCGCATCGCTGGCCGACAGGTCCACGATCTCCGGGATCAGCAGCGCCTGCGACGCAATCCCGGTCTCGGCCATCTGCCGCTTCAACCGCTCGTAGACCAGCCGCTCATGCGCCGCGTGCTGGTCCACGATCACCATCCCCGTCGCGGTCTGGGCGATGATGTAGTTCTCATGCACCTGCGCCCGCGCGGCACCGAGGGGACGCGCCTCCAGCGCCGGCTCCTGCGGAACAGGCTCGACCCGCGCCGACGGCGCTTCAGCAAAGCCCGGCTGCGGCAGGGGCGCCTGCCAGACCGCCGCTCGGCTCAGCACGGCACCCGAGGGCCGGTCCATCTGGTAGATGCGCGGGCTCACCACCTCTTCCGGCCGGAGCGCCGCCAGCGTCGCCGCCCCCACGGTCGACGACGCCCGATGCCCCGCGCCGCTCAGCGCCTGCCGCAATCCGCCGACGATCAGCCCCCGCGCAAGCGCCGGTTCCCGGAACCGCACCTCGGCCTTGGCCGGGTGCACGTTCACGTCCACCCGCTGCGGCTCGACGCTCAGCGTCAGCACCGCCGCCGGATGCCGGTCGCGGCTCAGCACGTCCATGTAGGCGGCGCGCAGCGCGCCCAGCAGCATCCGGTCCTGCACCGGCCGACCGTTCACGAACAGGTACTGCGCGACCGACGAGCCCCGCGAATAGGTTGGCAGCGCCGCGTATCCGGTCAGCCGCATCCCCTCCTGCTCCAGGTCGATCGGCAGCGCGTTGGCGGCGAAATCCGCGCCCACCACCGTTGCCACCCGCCGATGCAGCGCGTCGAACAGGTCGCCCGCCTCGGGGTCGGCGCGGAACATCACCCGGCCCTCGCCCCCGCCCGAGACGTCACGCAGGGTGAAACCCACCATCGGCTCGGCCAGCGCCAACCGCCGCACCACCTCGCCGATCGCCTGCGCCTCGGCCCGGTCGCTGCGCAGGAACTTCAGGCGCGCCGGCGTCGCGAAGAACAGGTCGCGCAGTTCCACGACCGTGCCCCGGTTCAGCGCCGCCGGTCGTACCGGCTCCATCCGCCCGCCCGAAACCGCGACCGCCGCCCCCGCTTCGCCCTCGGCCCGCGAGGTGATTGTCAGCCGCCCGACCGCGCCGAGCGAGGGCAGAGCCTCGCCCCGGAAGCCAAAGCTGGTGATGTCGAGCAGGTCCGACCCGTCTATCTTCGAGGTCGCGTGGCGCGACAGCGCCAGCGGCAGATCTTCTGCCGTCATCCCGCAGCCGTCATCGGCCACCCGGATCAGCGTCTTGCCGCCATCGGCGTAGTCGACGGTGATCCGCCGCGCGCCCGCATCCAGCGCGTTCTCGACCAGTTCCTTCACCGCAGAGGCCGGCCGCTCCACCACCTCGCCCGCCGCGATCCGGTTGATCGCGGCTTCGTCAAGCTGCCGGATTACTGGCCGGTAGGTCAGGATATTGGGGGTGTCGAGTGTCATGCCACCAAAAGTAGCAGCGCGCCACCGATTCCGCTATGGGAAAGACGGCAATCACTCCGTCGACTTTACCCCGTCCGGCTGCCCCACCACGACAAATTGCAGCGCGTCCGGCGTCAGCAGCCGGGCCGCGACGCGCTTGATGTCATCCTGTGTCACGGCCTCGATCTTAGCGTTCCGGGTGGTGATGTAATCGGGAGATAAACCGTCCATCTGCATCCCCACCAGGATCTCCGCAATCTGGCCGTTTCCGTCGAAGCGCAGAGGGTAAGAGCCGGTCAGGTAAGTCTTTGTGGCGGCCAGTTCCTCGGCCGAAACGCCGTCCTTCGCCATCCGCGCCCATTCCTGGCGGATCAGGTCGATTGCCTGCCCGGCGGTGGCATTCGCCGTCGCCATTTGCCCCATCAGCGCCTCGCCATAGGCCATAGGCATCAGGTAAGTGCCGATGCCGTAGGTCAGGCCGCGTTTCTCTCGGACTTCGGTCATCAGCCGGGCGGAGAACCGGCTGCCGCCAAGGATCTCGTTCAGGATGTAAGCCGCGAAGAAATCCGGATCGTCGCGCCGCATCCCCGACTGGCCGAACACCACCACAGACTGCGGTGAGTCAAAGTCGACGACCTTGACCCCGCCGGGGGCCTGCCACGTGGCCCGGCCCGGCAAGGGCGCACCCATCTCGGGAAGATCGCCGAACAGCCGGTCAAGCACCTGGCCCAGTTGTTCCGGCGTGATGTCGCCCACCGCCGCCACGTGCAACCGGTCGCGGGCCATCGTGCGGGCCTTCGCCTCGATCAGGTCGTCGCGGGTCAGGGCCGCGACGCTTTCCGGGGTGCCGCTGTCCTCCGATCCGTAAGGGTGCTTGCCAAAGGCGAGGGCGTTGAAGGTCTCGCCGGCGATCGACGACGGATCTGTGGCATCCGAGGCAAGGCCTGACAGCACCTGTCCGCGCACGCGGTCGATCGCGGATTGATCGAACCGCGGCGCTATGATCGCCTGACGCAGCAGGTCCACGGCCTGATCGCGGTTCTCGGTCAGGAACCGGGCCGAAATCGACACGGCATCCTGGCTGGCGTCGAAGCCAAAGCCGGCTGCGAGGGAGTCGCGCGCCTCGGCGAAGGCCTGGGCGTCCATCTCGCCGGCGCCCTCCTCAAGCGTCGCCGCCATGAGATTGACCGCGCCGCGCTCGCCCGGCAGGTCCAGGCTGGTTCCGCCCTGAAACGCGATGTCGAGCGCGGTGAACGGAATCTCGTGGTCTTCGACCAGCCAGGCGGTAATCCCTCCGGGCGAGGTCACCTCCTGAACGGCGATCTCGGCCCTGAGGGGCATGGCGAAGAGCAGGGCGGCGAGCAGGGTCGCAACGCGCAGGCGGATCATGGCGTGGTCTCCTGCACCTGGCCCAGATGGCCGGTCACGGCATTGTCCCGGTTCAGCACCTGCCGGGCCGCCGCCATCACGTCATCCGCGGTCACCGACTGGAGCACATCCGGCCAAGCCTTGACGTCGTCGATCGTCAGTCCGACGGCAAGAGCCTCGCCATAGCGTTGCGCCAGGCCCTCGACATCGTCGTTGCCGTAGATCTGGGCGGCGCGGACCTGGGCCTTGATCCGTTCAAGCGCAGCCGGATCGACTCCGTCCTTCAGGAACTGGTCGATCACGCCATCCATTGCCGCTTCGGCCTCGTCAAGACTCACGCCCGGCACTGGGGCTATGGCCAGGCTGAACAGCCCGTCGTCCATCGCCTCGCCGTCATAATCAGCCGAGACATAGACGGCCTTCGGATTGTCGAAGGCCAGTGCCTTGGCCAGAACCGAGGTCGTGCCGCTGCCGCCGAGAAGTTCGGCCAGAACGGCAAGCGCCGCCGCCTGCTTCTGGTCGCCTGATTTGCGCGCCGGGGCCAGATAGCTGCGCGAGACATAGGGCTGGGCAATCTGGGGATCCGCCATCGCCAGCCGCCGTTCGGCGCGCTGCGGCGGCTCCTGCGGCCGTTCGCGCGGCGGGATCGTGGCCGTCGGTTCAAGCGGGCCGTAATGCTTTTCGGCGAGCGTCCGGACCTGAGCGGGGTCGACATCCCCCGCAACCACGAGGATCGCGTTGTTGGGCGCATAATAGGTTCGGTAGAAGTCGAGCGCTTCCTGCCGGTCGAGCTGTTCGATCTCGTGGCGCCAGCCGATGATCGGCAGGCCATAGGGATGGTTGAGGAACTGCGCGGCGCGCAACTGCTCGCCAAACAGCGCGGCGGGGTCACTGTCGGTGCGCTGGTTGCGTTCCTCGAGGATGACCTGCCGTTCGGTGGTCACGTCCTCTTCCGTCAGCCGCAGGTCACGCATCCGGTCGGCTTCCAGTGTCATCATCATGTCCAGCCGGTCGGCTGCGACCCGCTGGAAATAGGTGGTGTAGTCCCACGAGGTGAAAGCGTTATCGCTGCCGCCCTGCGCCTCGACGATGGCCGAGAACTGGCCGGAAGGCACGTCATCGGTGCCCTTGAACATCAGATGTTCCAGGAAATGGGCGATGCCGGAATGGCCGGGCGCCTCGTCGGCGGCGCCGACCTTGTACCAGACCATCTGCGTCACCACGGGGGCGCGGTGATCCTCGATCACCACGACCTGCAGACCGTTCGCCAGGGTGAAGTCTGTTACCTTTTCGGCATGGGCGGGCATTGCCGCCCAGCACAGGCTGGCTGCGGCAAGGGCCGCCCGATATCTCTGCGTCATGCTTGGCCCTGACTGCTGCGTGCCGCGAACCTAACCGCGCCCGCCGCCAAGGCAATCCCGTCCAACGCGGTTGTGATGAAGGCGGACCCGGGGTAGCCGGATCAGTTCTTTTCGCCCTTCTGGGGCGGCGGAGCAGACACGTTGCCGACACCTGCGGCGCGCCAACGCTCCAGCTCGGCATGCTGGTTCAGCGCCATCGGTCTGTAGGCGCGGTAGTAGACGTTCGTCTTGAACAGACGTTCCAGAACCCGGCCCTGATGGTGCTGGCGGAATTCCAGATCCTCGGCTGCCAGAACCTGACGGATGTCGGGATCGACGCCATAGCGCGAGGCATAACGCACCAGTCCGGAATCCGAGGCCGGGATCGAGCCGCCGCGCGTCAGCACCGCCGGATTGCCGCCAAGCGCCGCGATCGCGTCGGCTTGCGGGTTGGGTTCAACCAGGTTGGTGCCGCCCGGGTCAGGTGGCGGCAGCTCGGCCAGGTTTTGCGGCAATTCCAGCGGTTTAACCGGAAGAATCCCGAACTCGTCAGGGCCGGTTCCATTGGTCTCGAGGTTCATCAGCCGAGGTTCTTTGGGGCTGCAGGCGCCAAGTGCCACGGTCGCGCCAAGCGCGATCGCCAAAGCGCACTTCAGAGTCTGCATGCCTGCCTCCTGGTCGTCTGTTCCGCCGTCTTTATCGCAAAGCCTCCGGCGCGTCACGGGGTCTTTCTCCGGCGCCCGGGCGGCGGCTTGTCCTTGCCCGCAAACAGCACCAGCCCGATCGCGCCAACAAAGATCGCAACATCTGCGACGTTGAAAGCAAAGGGATTATCGATTCCGCAGCAGGACATGTTCAGGAAATCGGCGACAGCGCCGTACATGATGCGGTCAACGACATTGCCAAGCGCGCCACCGATCAGAACCCCCGCCAGAAGCTGCATCATCGGGCCGGTCTTTTCGCGCTTCACCCAGATCCAGACCCAGACCGAGACCGCCAGCGCGACAGCGATGAGAGCCCATCGCATGATCTCGGTATCGTCCGAAAGAAGGCCGAAATTGATGCCCTGGTTCCACGCCATGCGGAAGTTCAGCAGCGGCGGCAGGATCTCGATCTCGCCACGGTCATAGAGATTCAGACCCCAGACCACGGCGATCTTGCTGATCTGGTCAAGCGCGAAAACGGCAAGAGCGGCCTTGGCGGCGATGCGCATGTCAGTGCCGGAAATGCCGCTGTCCGGTGAAGACCATGGCGAGCCCCGCTGCATCTGCCGCCGCGATCACCTCGTCGTCGCGCATCGACCCGCCGGGCTGGATCACCGCCGTCGCCCCGGCCTCGGCTGCGGTCAGCAGGCCGTCGGGGAAGGGGAAGAAGGCATCCGAAGCCACCACCGAGCCGATCGTCGGCGCGTCGGTCAGGCCCAGCACCTCGGCCATGTCCTCGGCCTTGCGGGCAGCGATGCGGGTGGAGTCGACGCGGCTCATCTGGCCTGCACCGATCCCCACGGTCGCGCCGCCCTTCACATAGACGATGGCGTTCGACTTCACATGCTTGGCCACGCGCCAGGCGAAGAGCATGTCCGCGATCTCGGCCTCGGTCGGCTTGCGCTTGGTCACAACCTTCAGGTCGGCGGCGGTGATGCGCCCCGCGTCGCGGTCCTGCACAAGGAAACCGCCCGAGACCTGCTTGAAGGCGAAGCCCGCCGCATAGGGGTCGGGCAGGCCGCTTGTGGTAAGAAGCCGTAGGTTCTTTTTCGCGGCGAAGACCGCTTTCGCGCCCTCATCCGCACCGGGGGCGATCACGACTTCGGTAAAGATGCCCGCGATTTCTTCGGCGGTCGCAGCATCGAGCGGTTGGTTCAGTGCAACGATTCCCCCGAAAGCCGAGGTGCGGTCGCAGTCATAGGCGCGGCCATAAGCCTCGGCCAGGGTCGCGCCGCGCGCCACGCCGCAGGGGTTGGCGTGCTTGATGATTGCGACGGCGGGTCCTTCCGACGCCGGGAACTCCGCCACCAGCTCGAACGCGGCGTCGGTGTCGTTGATGTTGTTGTAGGACAGTTCCTTGCCCTGCCATTGCCGGGCAGAGGCGACGCCGGGGCGGTTGGACCCGTCGACATAGAAGGCCGCCGACTGGTGCGGGTTCTCGCCATAGCGCAGGCCCTGCGCCAGCGTGCCGGCGAAGGCGCGGCGGCGGGGCTGGGCCACCTCAAGCGTCTTTGCCATCCAGGTCGAGACAGCCGCGTCATAGGCGGCGGTGCGGGAATAGGCGGTCAATGCGAGTTTCTGCCGGAAGGCATAGCTCGTCGCGCCGCCCTGCGCCGTCATCTGGTCGAGCAGCGGCTGGTAATCCTGCGGATCGGTCACCACGGCGACGAAGCGGTGGTTCTTGGCCGCCGCCCGGATCATCGCCGGGCCGCCGATATCGATGTTCTCGATGCATTCGTCGTAGGAGGCGCCCTTGGCCACCGTCGCCTCGAAGGGGTAGAGGTTCACGATGAGCAGGTCGATCGGCTCGATCCCGTGGGCGGCCATCGCCACCAGATGTTCGTCGTCGTCGCGCAGCGCCAGCAGCCCGCCATGCACCATCGGGTGCAGCGTCTTGACCCGGCCATCCATCATCTCGGGGAAACCCGTCACCTCGGCCACGTCGCGTACCGCCAGCCCTGCCGCGCGAAGCGCCGCCGCCGTGCCGCCTGTCGAGATCAGTTCCACGCCCTTCGCGGCCAGCGCCCGGCCAAGCTCCACCAGCCCGGTCTTGTCGGATACCGAGATCAGCGCGCGGCCGATCGGCACGAGGTTGGTCATCTGTCTTCCCCCATCTGCCCAGTCACGACATCGAGGCGAGATCTTCCCGGTCGAGATCGCGAATCGCGAGCGGAGTATCCTGAGCCTTTGCCAAGGTCCAGCCGATCCGGGTCTCGCGGTCCTGCGCGTGGCCCGCAAGCACGATCTGGCGGGTCGCCCGCGGCTTCAGTCGCCCCTTTTCAAGGTAGACCGAAGGTTCGATGCGCAATTCCGCGCCACTCGTATGACGGAAGATCCACAGTTCGCCGCTTTTCAGAGCCAGCGATATGGCGGTGCCGCCCAGATCGAGCGCGGCATCGACATCGGGATGCAGGTGAAAGCGGATCTGGAACCCCACCCCGGCAAGCTTCGTATGGGTCATCACCTGCTCGAATCGCTTCTGCTCGGCCGGGCTGTCGGCGACCAGCAGATCCTCGCCCACCATGCGGCGGCCGTCATGGGACAGGTCGATGCGGCGCACATGGGTCAGGCCGTGCGTGCGCGACCAGCCATCATGCGAGGCGCCGAAACTCGTGCCGGAGGGGCGGCTGACGATCTGGCCGTCATAGACCTCGGCCCGGTCGATAAGCCGTTCCTGCCCCGAAGTGTCGAAGCGCGACGAAGAATATCCGTCAAGCGCGAGCGTCGAATGCGAAACCGTCGCGCGACCGGCCCGGCGCCAGTCCGGCCCGAAGGGCAGGCCCGAGCCGCAGGACACGATCAGCGGTCGCCGCCCCGAGGTCAGTTCGAAGGCGAGCGTCGAGGCATGGGCGGTCGCGGCACAACGGTCGTCCGGGGGCGAGGCCGCGTCGATGATGACGCTCGTCCGCCCGCCCGACATCCGCGCATAGCCCATCGCCATCCCGGTCGGCGCCCCGGCAGGCTTGACCCCGGAACTTGCCAGCGCCTGATCCAGCCGACCTTCCAGGCCGCGTCCGCCGCCGTGGAACCGCGCGAGCCCGCCGTCGGCATGGCGCAGGGACCGAAGCGTGGGGGCGATCCGCTCGATTGCCGCCGTCTGGGCAGGTTCGGGGCGGCGACCTGTCTCGGACAGCGCCAGCGTCGCCCAGGACAGGAGCGTGAAGATCTCCAGCAGTTCCTCGGGATTGCGGCTGGGGATGCTGCCATCCTCGGCAATGTCGCGGGCGCATTCCTCGGCCAGCGCAAGGCGGGCGCGCTGCACGTGCCGTTCCATGCCGGTCAGCGACAGGCCGGCATAGATCAGGCCGGTCAGCGCCTCGATCCGCGGCAGGCCGGGATCGGCGGCCTTCCACCGGCGGGACAGGAATTCGGTCTGCCGGGACAGGCTGCGGAAATAGGCGTCGGCCTGGGTCCGGTCGCGGCCGTTGAGCAGCAGGACGGCGTGGTTGATCCAGCGGATCACCCGTCGTCCTGTCAGGTTCGGGGTCCAGCCCGGCCCGCGCCCCTTGCCGAAACGCTCGATCCAGCCCCAGGTCCAGTCCTGCGCCCGCGACCGCGCCGCCGAATCGCCCACCGCCGCCAGATCGTCGAGCCAGCCGAAGCCTTGAAGCTCGGCCTCGAAGGCCGGATCGGGAACGGCGATATCCCACAGGAACAGGCCCGGCGCCTCGACAAGGCTGCCCGCGAACAGGAAATTGCCGGCGATCATCTGCCGTCCCCGGGCGAAAAGCCCGATGGTGCGCGGCTCGGGTTGCGACTGGAATCCGCTTGAACTGCGGGCAAGCCCGGAAAGCCGGGCGTGCAGGCGGTTCGCCGCCCTCGCCAATACCAAGGACTTGCCTTTTCCTTGGGTCACGCCTGCCTCTTGTTCGCGTTGAGCTGCCGGATGCGCCCTCTGCGGGGCTTCACCGCTGCAGCATAGCGACGCCCCCCGGCACTGTCACCTCGCAAGCGCCTCAGGCTTCGGCGGGTTTACGCAGAAGCGCGATGTAGAAGCCGTCGATCCCGCCGTCCAAGGCCCAGTGGTCGGGGCGCAGGCGCAGACCGCCCTCCGGCGTCGTCCATTCCGGGGCCAACCCCTCGGCCTCGGGCGCCGACACAGCAAGACCGGGATGGCGGGCAAGCGCCGCCGTCACCTGATCCTCGCCTTCCTCGGCAAAAAGCGAGCAGGTGCAGTAGACAAGCCGCCCGCCGGGTCTGAGCAAGGCAAGGGCCCGGTCGAAGAGGCGAGCCTGCAACTGGACAAGCTCGGCCATTTCGCTGCCATCCTTGACGAAAGGCAGGTCCGGATGACGCCGGATCGTCCCTGTGGCCGAGCAGGGCGCGTCCAGCAAGACGGCATCAAAGGCCTGGTCAGTCGACCAGTGCAGGGCATCCGCCGCAACCACCTCGGCGGAAAGCCCGGTGCGGTCGAGATTTTCGGCCAGGCGTTTCAGTCGCGGCCCGGAAATGTCGAGCGCGGTAACGCGCGCGCCCGCTGCTGCAAGCTGCAGCGTCTTGCCGCCCGGCGCCGCGCAAAGGTCAAGCACCCGGTCCCCCGGCGCGGGGGCAAGGATGCGGGCGGGCAGGGCCGCCGCCGCGTCCTGCACCCACCATTCGCCGGTCGCATAGCCCGGAAGCGCCGTGATCTGTCCGCCGTCCCTCATCCGCCAGTTGCCTGTAGGCAGCCGTTCAGCGCCGGGCGGCGGCGTCATGCCGGGCTTCAGCGTCAGGTCGACTGGTGCGGGGGCGGATTGCACCGCTTCGATCGCTGTTACCGCCTCGCGCCCCCACCGGCGCACCAGCGGCTGGCGCAGCCATTGTGGCATCCGCTGCGGGGGCATCCCGGCGAACAGGTCGGGTTTGTCGGACAGCTTGCGCAGCACGGCGTTCACGAGGCCCGTCAGATGTCCGGTACGCCGCCCATGCCGGGTCATCTCGACCGCCGCGTTCACCACGCCATGCGCTGCAGCGCGGTCCACCGCCAGTTCCACGACCGCCAGACGCAGGATGTTCGCGACCGTGCGGGGCGGATCCCGACGTAAATGCGGGTCAAGCAGCCGGTTGGCCTGTTCGACATGGCGCAGGACCGTCATCGCCAGTCGCTGCGCCCGCCCCCGGTCGGCGGGCGTCAGTGTCGCGATCGGTCCGTTCGGTTCAGCCAGAACATCGGACAAGAGCCTGCGTTCGCCAAGCACGGCGTCCAGAAGCGCCACGGCGGCCCTTCGCGCCGCGAGCCCGTCTGCCGCCATGCCGCACCTCCGCCCGCCTTGCTGCCTGGATGATCTGGCGTATATCATCGCCCGACAGCTTACAAGAAAGGCGCCCAGCAGATGCCCGAAAGCGACGACGCTCCGCGCGACCTGCCGCCGGAAGCCCTGCGCGCCCTTGCAGAAGCAGAAGAGCGCCGGAAGAAGGCGCAGCTCTCGCTGCCGCCCGAGCTTGGCGGCCGCGACGGACCTGAGCCGGTGCGCTATGGCGACTGGGAAAAAAAGGGCCTCGCGATCGACTTCTAGCGCAGGCGGAACGAGGCAGAGTCGCCTTCGCCGCGATCCACGGTGAAGCGCAACTGTTGGCCGCCCTTGGTTTCGACCAGCTGGCAGTTGTGCGGGATGGGCGTTCCGCTCCAGTCCATGTCGCGGCAGAAATAGCCGTCCTGCCAATTCCAGCTTCCGGTCACTTCCCAACCAAGCGCGCTGCCCTCGATGCGCCCGTCTGGTCGAACCTCGAGCCGGATGCGGAGCAATGGCAGTTCAAGGGTCTTGCCGCTGACGATTGAAATGAATTCCTCGCGGTCCCGCACCGGCGCATATGTCTCTGCTTGCGCCGAGGTGACCGAGGCGAGGGCGAACAGCATCGCGGAAATGGCATGGCCCATCATCGAGACACTCCTTCACGAAACGAGAGTCTTACGCGCCTTGCCTCCGATCGGATCACCCCGGATTCAGTCGGGCGATGACAGACTCACAACCCCAACACATCCATCATATCATATTCGCCGGGTTTCTGCCCCTGTCCCCACAGCGCGGCCTTCAGCGCCCCGCGGGCAAAGATCGATCGATCGGTCGCGACATGGCGCAGCACGATCCGTTCGCCGACAGTTGCGAAGATCACATCATGCTCGCCCACGATGTCACCGCCCCGGATCGCGGAAAAGCCGATGGCACCGGGCTTGCGCGCGCCGGTGATCCCGTCGCGACCGCTGTCGCGGACCTCGTCAAGGCTGACGCCCCGCCCGGCCGCGGCCGCCGCGCCCAGCATCAGCGCGGTGCCCGAAGGTGCGTCGACCTTCATCCGGTGATGCGCCTCGACGATCTCGATGTCCCAGTCGGCATCCAGCGCCTCGGCCACTTTCTGAGTCAGGCGGGTCAAAAGGTTGACGCCCAGGCTCATGTTCCCGGCCCGCACGATCACCGCATGGTGTGCCGCCGCGGCGATCTTCTTCAGGTGCTCGGCCTCAAGGCCCGTCGTGCCGATCACATGCACCGCCCGCGCCTGCGCGGCCAGGGCGGCGAATTCCACCGTTGCAGCCGGTGCCGTGAAGTCGATCACCGCCTGTGCCTTCGCGAAGGCCTCGAGCGGATCGTCGGTCACGATCACGCCGGTCGCCGGGCCCCCCATCGCTTCGCCCACATCGCGACCGACCCAAGGCGTGCCCGACCGTTCGACCGCGCCTACCAGCCGTGCCTTGTCCGACGCCGCAATCGTGCGGATCAGCATCTGGCCCATCCGGCCCGATGCCCCGGTGACGACGATACCCGGCACGGTCATGACAAATCCTCCTGGCTGGTCGGCCCTTCCTTAGCGGCATTGGCGGTCCTCCGCAAAGCCCGCCGTTGCGGGGGGGCGCGAAAGCCCTTATCTGCGAAGGCATGGCACAGAACCGCTTCTCATCGGGCTCCGGCCCCAGCCAACGCCAGTTGCGCGTTGGCGAACTCGTTCGCCGGACCCTGTCCGACGTGCTGATCCGGGGCGAGATCCATGATCCCGACCTGAACCGCATGTCGATCACCGTGGGCGAGGTCCGCCTTTCGCCCGACCTGAAGATCGCGACGGTTTTCGTCATGCCCCTTGGCGGCGGCGGCAAGGCCGAGGCGATCGCCGCGCTCAAGCGCAACAAGCATGAACTGCGCCGGGCCGTCGCCAAGAACATGACGCTGAAATTCGCGCCCGAGTTGCGGTTCCTCACCGACGAAACCTTTGACCGTCTCGACGACACGCGCCGCATGTTCGCGGACGAGACCGTTCAGCGCGACATCCAGGCTGGCAGTTCCGAGGTCGACGACCCCGACGAGGAATAGGCCGATGCGCTGGTTCGCCCTCATCGCCCTTGCCGTCCTGCCGGGCATCGCGGACGCCGCGCCCTGCCGCACGACCACGTTTGAAGACCATCGTTATACGGTGTGCGAGGCCCCGGCCTCGGCTGACCTGCGCGTGTTCCAGCAGGCGGCGGATGGTCAGCCCTACGGCAGTTTCGCCCGGGTCGATACCGCGCTGGAGCGCGAGGGAAAGACGCTGGCCTTTGCGATGAATGGCGGCATGTATCACCCTGGCCGCGCGCCGGTGGGATTGCTGATCGAGGATGGCGCCCAACTCGCGCCGCTGGTCAAGGGCGCCAGTTCGGGCAATTTCGGGCTATTGCCCAACGGGGTTCTCTGCATCGGCGATGGTGCGCGGGTGATCGAAACCCGCCACTTCGCGAAGGCTCCGCGCGACTGTCGTTATGCCACGCAGTCCGGTCCGATGCTGGTCATTGACGGCAAGCTGCATCCCAGGTTCATCCCCGACAGCGACTCGCGCTATGTCCGCAACGGTGTCGGTGTGTCGGCGGATGGGGCGACGGTGGTCTTCGCGATTTCCGACGATGCGGTGAACTTCGCCGAATTCGGACGATTCTTCCGCGATGCGCTGAAGACGCCGAATGCCCTTTATCTCGACGGCTCGATCTCGCGGCTTTATGCGCCGTCGGTGGGGCGCGACGATTTCGGCTTTCCGATGGGGCCGATCGTCGGCCTTGTCGTGCCGCGCGGTTGACGCGCTGCGCGGCTGCCGCTAGCAGGCGGTCCTTCGAAGCGGAGGGATCATGGCACGCAAGCGCAAGGGCAGGGCGGTCTCGGGCTGGGTCGTGATCGACAAGCCGGCCGGCGTCACCTCCACTTCGGTCGTCAACAAGGTGAAATGGGCCTTCGAGGCGCAGAAGGCCGGCCATGCCGGCACTCTCGACCCCGCCGCGACCGGGGTGCTGGCCGTGGCCCTGGGCGAGGCCACCAAGACGGTCCCCTACATCACCGACGCGCTGAAATGCTACCGCTTCGTCGTGACCTTCGGCGCGGCGACCACCACCGACGATGCCGAGGGCCAGGTGATGGCCACCTCGGCCCTGCGGCCTTCGGACAGCGAGATCGAAGCGGCGCTGCCCGCTTTCCGTGGCGAGATCAGCCAAGTGCCGCCTCAATTCTCGGCGGTGAAGGTCGATGGCGAGCGCGCCTATGACCTCGCGCGCGAGGGCGAGGAACTGGACCTCGCCGCCCGTCCGCTCTGGGTCGAGCGGCTGGAGGTGATCGCCCGTCCCGACGCCGACCATGTCGAGCTTGAGATGGTCTGCGGCAAGGGCGGCTATGTCCGCTCCATCGCCCGCGATCTTGGTCGGGTGCTCGGCTGTCTCGGTCACGTCCAATGGCTGCGGCGCGAATGGTCCGGTCCCTTCGACGCATCCGAGGGGCTGGGTCTTGACGAGATCGACCGCCTCGCGCGGACCGAGGCGCTGGACGCCCACCTGAAGCCGCTGGAGCTTGGTCTGGCCGACCTGCCGCGGGTCGAGGCGACGCCGGAAGGCGCGGCCCGGCTTCGCAACGGCAATCCCGGCCTGGTGATCGGGGCAGGGGTTACCTATGGCGACGAATGCTGGGCCAGCTATCTGGGGCAGGCAGTCGCCGTCGGGCGCTATCTTGGCGGCGAACTTCACCCCAGCCGTGTGTTCGTGGAGGCCTCATGATCACGCGGCAGTTCCAGAAGGGTGATGCAGCGTCGACCGCTGTCTATTCGCCCTGCGAACGCTATCGCTACCTCTTGACCCGGACCTGGGATGCCGCCGGCCCCAAGGCGCTGTTCGTGATGTTGAACCCCTCGACCGCGACCGAGGTGCAGAACGATCCGACCGTCGAGCGCTGTGAACGCCGCGCCCGGGCACTTGGCTTCGGGGCGTTCCGCGTCACCAACATCTTCGCCTTCCGGGCAACCGACCCGAAGGTGATGCGGGCAGAGGCCGATCCGGTCGGCCCCGCCAACGACGCCGCCATTGCCGACAGCGCCCCCTGGGCCGACCGCATCATCTGCGCCTGGGGCGCGCATGGTGCCCATCTCGACCGGGGGCGGCAGGTCGAGCGGCTGCTGCGCGCCACCGGGCGGCCGCTCTGGCATCTGGGGCTGACCCAGGACGGCCAGCCGAAGCATCCGCTCTACATCGGCTACGACCGCCAGCCCGAACCCTGGGCCTGAGGTTCAGGCCGCCAGCGGCGGATCACATTCCAGCCGCACGGCATCCGCGTCCAGATCGGTTACTCCGGGCAGTTCCGCAACGGGCAGGCCGTCAAGCTTGACCACGGTGCCGGTGCCGTCATGGGTCGGATCAAAGCTCAGTTCCGGATCGGGATGAGCAGAGGGATCGTAGAAGACGACGATCTGGTCCGTGAGCGGATCGAAGTCCTCGATCCGCGCCAATCCGGCTTGCTTCTCCCAATCCTCGAGGTGGAAGTCGTCGTGGCCCTCGCCGCCGGTGGCCACGTCCCCGTCGCCGAGGATCAGCGTGTCGTCTCCCACGCCGCCGTTCAGGAAATCGCCCGCATGATCGCCATGGCCGTCGAGCAGGTCGTCCCCGCCATTGCCGTCGAGGATGTCCGTCCCGGCATCGCCAGAGAGACTGTCATTTCCGTCGCCGCCGGCCAGCGCATCGTCGCCCTGTCCGCCGATCATCCAGTCATTGCCATCTCCGCCGATCAGACTGTCATCGCCCGACCCGCCGATCAGGCGATCGTCGCCCTCGTGGCCTGCCAGCGTGTCAGCGCCGTCGCCCCCGGCAAGGCTGTCGTCGCCTGCGTCGCCATGAAGCGCGTCATCCCCATCGCCGCCATGGATCAGGTCGTCGCCGCCATCTCCGTGGACGATGTCATCCCCGTCTTCCGCCTCGACATGATCATCCCCATCACCGGCAGCGATCAGGTCGTCGCCAGAGGAGCCGAGGATCGGATCGATTCCCTCTGCCGTCGCGTCGATGCCTTGATCGGGCATGGCTGGAGCGGCCGGGTCGGGATCACCCCCATCCGCGGCAATGGCCTCCGGTTCGGAGGCATCCGGGGCGAGCGATTCATAGGTCTCCGAGGCTGCGTCAGTATCCGCGTCTGCGGTTGCCGGTTCGGCTTCGACGGCTTCATCATTTGGCGCAGAGGTGTCTGCCGTGCCGGTTTCATCATCGTCGAATTCTACCGGCGTCGCGGTCTCGACCCCGCTCAGGGTATCTTCTTCCTCGGCGTCGTCATCGTCTTTGTCTTCGTCATCGGCGGAATCGTCATGCGTCTCCTGCCAGTCGAGCAGGTTGCCCTGTTCGCCATCCGACGCGGTCGCCGAGGCCGCCGTCGTCTCACCCGACGGGGTGTCTTCATCCTCCTGTTCCGGGGACTCCAGCATCGCGAAGGCCGCATCCGCGACCACCCCGGCAAAGACCACGCCGATCATCCCCGCAAGCGCCAGAAACATCACGTCCCCCTTTCTGCCGCGTTAACCAGAATTCAGGTTAAACTATTGTTTACAAACAATATTATTCCGGATTATTGTGGCGCAATAAGGGCGGTGCCGAAGCCAGAGCCGGCCCATCCGGATTCCGGCTTTCCTTTCTTGTGCATTTCCCCTATACGCCCGCATCCGCATTCAAATGCGGAGCCCTCCAAGGGCCCTGCTGGACGACATCCCGGCTGTGGCCATGACCCTTAGAACAGGAGACCCCGATGTCGATCACGGTTGAAGAAAAGAACCGCCTCGTGAAGGAATACGCGACGAAGGAAGGCGACACCGGTTCGCCCGAAGTTCAGGTCGCGATCCTGTCCAGCCGCATCGCCACGCTGACCGAGCACTTCAAGACCCACAAGAATGACAACCATTCGCGTCGCGGTCTGCTGATGCTCGTGGCCCAGCGCCGCAAGCTGCTCGACTACCTGAAGAAGAAAGACGAAGCCCGCTACGCGTCGCTGATCGCCCGTCTGGGCCTGCGTCGCTAAGGCATTCGCCACGGTTTCAGGAAGCGCCCGCACCGAAAGGTCGCGGGCGTTTTCCTTTGACGGGTCGGAATTCGGACCGGATGCGGCGAGTCCATCGCCCTGGCTCCCTGAGCGCGCGGTCATGCTGTCCGGGTATCGTGGAAGGACCGAGATGACCGCCAGCCCTACCTTTGGACTTGCCGCACGGGACTGGGGCAGATCGCTGTTCGTGTTTGCCGGTCTGGCAGCCGCCTTGCTTGTCTGCTGGAGTTCCGGCTTTGTCGGGGTCCGCTTTGCCAACGATGAAGCGCCCGTTTCCGCCATCCTGTTCTGGCGTAGCCTCGTCTCGGGTCTGCTGCTTCTGCCGGTCGCCCTGCGTGGCCCGCGATTGAACCTGCGCCTGCTGGGTGAGCAGGCGCTGTTCGCGTTTCTTGGCATGTTCCTCTATCTCGGGGGCTTTGCGCTCGCGATCGGCTACCGCGTTCCGACCGGACTGGTTGCGCTGATGGCCGATCTCGTGCCGATCGCCATTGCGACGCTGTCTTTCCCGGTTCTGGGCCAGCGGCTGACGCGCGGGCAATGGCTTGGAAGCGTGATCGCGATGGCAGGCGTGCTGATCGTCTCGGCCGACGCGCTGCGACTCGGACAGGCGCCGCTCCTGGCCTATGCGCTTCCGATCCTGGGAATGATTTCCTTTGGGCTCTCGACGGTCCTCCAGAAGCGGGTCTCGGTCACGCCGATGCCGATCCTGCAACGACTTTGCCTGCAATGTCTTTTCGCGGCGCTGATGTTCGCGCCCGTGGCTCTGCTTCGGGGTGAGATCGCTCCACCGATGACGGCGCATTTCGCGATCGGCATTGCCTGGCTGGTCGGGCTTGCGACCTTTGGCGGCTGGGGCATCTACTATCTCTGCCTGCGCCTCTGGTCGCCCGTGCGCGTCAGCGCCATCATCTATCTGAGCCCGCCAGTCACGATGCTGTGGTCCTGGGTCCTGTTCGACGAGCCTCTGACCATCGCCATGTTCCTTGGTCTTGCGATAACGCTGGCGGGGGTCGCCCTGGTGTCATCCGCCCGGAGTCGCTGAAACCGTCGTTCCTGTCTGGTCGTTGTGCAAGTGCCTTGGCTTTCGCTCTAGGAGAGGATCATGACCGCAAAGGGATCGCCGCCGCCCCGCTTCGCCTCGCCGCCCTGCCTGGCCGGGGAGATTGCGCCAGATTACTTCGACCCGTTGGCCGTCGATCCGCAGCAGGCAGTCGATGTCGCCCGCTGGCGCAAGAGCGAAAGGGTGGCGCGGCTCGAGGCGCGGGCGGCGCTGAGCGTGGCAGACCGTCACGCTTTGGCGGTGGAAGTCGCAACCCATCTGGATGCGCTGATGTCGCGCATGTTCCCGGATTGCCGGGGGCTCGTCATCTCCGGGTACTGGCCGATCAAGTCCGAGCTTGACCTGCGGCCGTGGATGATCGGGCTGGCGGAGAAGGGTGCGCGGCTGGCCTTGCCCGTTGTCGAGACCCCCAAGGCGCCACTTGTCTTCCGACCGTGGTCTTCCGGCGCAGCTATGGAGCGGGGACACTGGAACATCCCCGTTCCGGCGACGCGCGAAACCGTCCAGCCCGACATCGCGCTAGCCCCCCTGGTCGGCTGGGACAAGGAGGGGTATCGGCTGGGCTATGGCGGCGGCTACTTCGACCGCACGCTCGCCGTGGCAACCCCCCAGATCTTCGCGATCGGTGTAGGTCTGCAATCCGCGCAGCTCGCCACGATCTTTCCCCAGCCGCACGATATCCGCCTTGATGCCATCGTCACTGAGGCAGGTCTGCAGTGGAGTGCAGATTGAATTCTGACGTATTCGTTTCCGAAATTTCGGGTCAAATGCAGATCAGGACCATCTCGTCCCGTGAAGGCGAAAACGAAAGGTATGGGCGGCATGAGACCGCCCAAGGCTGACAAGCTTCTTCCCAACCCCCCTGTTTTCCTGTATGGCCCCGCCCCATCTGAGACGTGAGGCCTGACCCCCGGGCCCGTGCGACAGGATTGGGGGCGGCGGCAATGGGGCCGCCATATGCGGGGCGCCGGAGGGCCGGTAGCCCCTGAGGAAACGAACCATGTTCAATGAAGTAAGAAAATCGATCCAGTGGGGCGGCGAGACGCTGACACTGGAAACGGGCAAGGTTGCCCGCCAGGCCGACGGCTCGGTCATCGCCACTTTGGGCGAAACCAGCGTGATGGCCAACGTCACCTTCGCCAAGTCGGCGAAGCCGGGCCAGGACTTCTTCCCCCTGACCGTCCATTACCAGGAAAAGTACTACGCCGCGGGCAAGATCCCGGGCGGCTTCTTCAAGCGCGAGGCGCGTCCGTCGGAAAAGGAAACGCTGGTTTCCCGCCTGATCGACCGTCCCTGCCGCCCGTTGTTCGTCAGTGGCTTCCGCAACGAAGTGCTGGTCATGGCGACCGTGCTTAGCTGCGACCTGCACAACGATCCCGACATCGTGGCGATGATCGCGGCCTCGGCTGCGCTGACCATCTCGGGCGTTCCCTTCATGGGCCCGATCGGCGCGGCCCGCGTCGGCTTCTCGAACGGCCAGTATGTCCTGAACCCGGCCATGGATGACATGACCCAGCTCCGCTCGAACCCCGAGCAGCGGCTGGACCTCGTCATCGCCGGCACCAAGGACGCCGTGATGATGGTGGAATCGGAAGCCTACGAGCTGACCGAGGAAGAGATGCTCGGCGCGGTGAAGTTCGGCCACGAGGCGATGCAGCCCGTGATCGACCTCATCATCTCGCTGGCCGAAGTCGCGGCGAAAGAGCCCTACGACTTCTCCCCGCCCGACTACTCGGCGCTTTATGCCCGCGTGCAGTCGGTAGGCGAGGCGCAGATGCGCGCCGCCTTCGCGCTCCGTGACAAGCAGGAGCGCAGCAACGCGATCTCGGCCGCGGCCGACGCGATCCATGCTGCCCTGACCGAAGAAGAGCAGGCTGATCCGAACCTCGACTCGGCGATCAAGAAGCTGGAAAGCTCGATCCTGCGCGGCGACATCATCAACGGTGGCGCCCGCATCGACGGCCGTGACAACAAGACCGTCCGCCCGATCGTCAGCGAGACCTCGGTCCTGCCGCGCACCCACGGCTCGGCGCTGTTCACCCGCGGTGAAACCCAGGCGCTGGTCGTGACCACGCTCGGCACCGGCGAGGATGAGCAGATCATCGACGCGCTGAACGGCAACTACCGCTCGAACTTCCTGCTGCACTACAACTTCCCGCCCTACTCGGTCGGCGAAGTCGGCCGCGTGGGCTCGCCCGGCCGTCGCGAAATCGGCCATGGCAAGCTGGCCTGGCGCGCGCTCCAGGCCGTCCTGCCCGCGCCCACCGACTTCCCCTACACGATCCGCGTCGTGTCGGAGATCACGGAATCGAACGGATCTTCCTCGATGGCGTCCGTCTGCGGCGGTTCGCTGTCGATGATGGATGCGGGCGTTCCGCTCAAGGCGCCGGTCGCTGGTGTGGCCATGGGCCTGATCCTCGAGGAAGACGGCCGCTGGGCCGTTCTGACTGACATCCTTGGCGACGAGGATCACCTCGGCGACATGGACTTCAAGGTTGCCGGCACCTCGTCGGGCATCACCTCGCTGCAGATGGACATCAAGGTGGCGGGCATCACCCCCGCGATCATGGAGCAGGCCCTGGCGCAGGCCAAGGACGGCCGGATGCACATCCTGGGCGAGATGGCCAAGTCGATCTCGGCTCCGAAGGGCTTCTCGGAATACGCCCCGAAGATCGAGACGCTGACCATCCCGACCGACAAGATCCGCGAAGTGATCGGCTCGGGCGGCAAGGTCATCCGCGAGATCGTGGAAACCTCGGGTGCCAAGGTCGACATCAACGACGACGGCGTGATCAAGATCGCGTCCTCGGATGCGGCGGCGATCAAGAAAGCCTATGACATGATCTGGTCGATCGTGGCAGAGCCCGAGGAAGGCCAGATCTACACCGGCAAGGTGGTCAAGCTGGTCGATTTCGGCGCCTTCGTGAACTTCTTCGGCAAGCGCGACGGCCTGGTCCACGTCTCCCAGATCGCCAGCAAGCGCCTCAACCATCCGAACGAGATCCTGAAGGAAGGCCAGGAAGTGAAGGTCAAGCTCCTGGGCTTCGACGAGCGCGGCAAGGTCCGTCTCGGCATGAAGATGGTCGACCAGGAAACCGGCGCCGAGATCGTCGAGAAGAAGAAGGAAGAAGCCGAAGAGGCGTAAGCCCGGCTTCCCTTGCAATATCAGGGCCCCGGCGGCAGCGCCGGGGCCTTTTTTCATGCCATCCGCGCAGCAATGGCTTGTTTTCCGGCCGCGAAACCGCAGTCTTGAGGCATTCAGGTCCGAAAACGAAGGATGTTGCAGGAAATGCGTTTCTCGTCGACCCGCCGCCAGTTTCTTGTCAGCGGTCTTGCCGCGGGGGCAGTCGCCTTCGCCGCGCCGGCCCGCGCCGTCCCGATGCCCGAAGGCTGGACCTTGCCCGAGGAGTTTCTTCCGCGCGTCGTGCGCCTGAAGAACGCCTTCGCCCCGAATGAAATCCATGTCGATCCGGCAAATTTCGCGCTCTATTACACGCTCGAGAAGGGGCAGGCGATCCGCTACGAGGTCGGCATTGCCAAGGGCAATCTCTACATCCCCGGCGATTTCACCATCGGCGCCAAGAAGGAATGGCCAAGCTGGACCCCGACCAAGGAGATGATCCAGCGCAGCCCCGAACATTACGCGCAGTTCGCCGACGGGATGCCCGGCGGTCCGACCAACCCGCTCGGCGCCCGCGCGCTTTACCTTTTCACGCCCGAGATCGGCGACACCTTCCTGCGCATCCACGGTACGCCCGAGCCTTGGACGGTTGGCTCAGCCGTGTCGAATGGCTGCGTCCGGCTGGTGAACGAGCATGTGATGGACCTGTACTCGCGGGTCCAGCTTGGCACGCGGGCTGTGCTTTACCCCAAGGTTGCGGGTCAGGCCTAGGCGACGCGGGCCGCGCCGGGGCGGGGCTGAAGCCGAAGCGCAAGCAGCACGATCCCCCAGTACACGAGCCATGCGAGCACGGTGACCAGGTCCGGCTGGGCGCGATAGCCTGTCAGTGAGGCGACAAGCCCGCCGAACCGCGTGCCGTCGTCCAGCAAGGCCGAGCTATCCCAAAGTGGTGCGCCGAAGGGCAGCAGGCCCGCAGCGACCAGATCGCCCACGCCCGTCACGAACAGCGAGCAGCCGAGCAGGAGCAGCATGACCTCGGTGATCCGGAAGAAACTCCGCCAGGGCATGAACCGCGCGCCGGCCCGCAGCAAGAGGTAGCTGGCAAAGGCCACTGCGAACCCGGTCGCGATCGACAGCGCCGCAGAACCCAGCGCCGCGCCATGACTTGCCGCGAGCGCGCCGTAGAGGAAGATCACCGTCTCGCTGCCCTCTCGCGCGACCGCGACGAGGGCCAGCACGAAGACGCCCCACCAGTTGCGGTGTTCCGCGGCGGTCCGCAGGCCCTGCTCGATGTCGCGTTTCAGCGTCCGGCCGTGGCGGCGCATCCAGACGACCATTTGCAGGATCAGGGCCGCTGCCAGGAAGACCATCGCCGTCATCAGGCGCTGCCGCAGTTCCGGCGTGAGAAGGCCCGAGAACCCCATCAGCGCCGCCGCCAGCGCCAGCGCCACGGCGATGCCCGCCGCGACGCCACCCCACAGGAAGAGCGACGCGCGCCGACCGGCCCCTTCATGCGCAAGCCAACCGGCAAGGATGCCCACCACCAACAGCGCCTCGACGCTTTCGCGCCAGATGATGAAGATGATCTGGCCGTTCATGGGGGAGCCTCGCCTTGGAAGGGCTTACTTGGCGACGATGGTGCCGCGCGCGGTATCGAGATTCTCGTGGAACTCCTCGACGAAGGAATAGCTGCCCGCCGGCAGGGGTTGCAACTCGATGGTTGTCGTCTGGCCGGGCGCGATGATGGTTTCGATACGCAGTTGCTTGCTTTCGAACTCGGCCGGCGTCGCTCCCGCGTTGACCACGGTCAGCGTCGCGGCGGTATCGGCGGGAAGCTCGATCGTCTGCGGGGCAACCACGCCATCCGTCAGCGTGACCGTCAGAGCCGATGTCTCGGCAAGGGCAGGCCCCAGACCCAGAACCAGCCCCAGGGCCGCAAGAAGGGAGAGGGGGCGATGACGTGTCATGACTGCATGATCCCGGAAGTTGCTCTGTGGCGCGGAATACCAGACAGAAACAGTCAGATCAACAATGCCGACAAAAATACTTCGGATTTGCCGCTGACCCTAAAGCTCCGCCACCGCCGCCACAAAGCGCCCGATCTCGGCCGGGGTGTTGTAGGCATGGACCGAGGCGCGCACCATTTCGGGCAGGTGCCGCCGGGCAAAGTCCCTCGGCGCCCATCGCGCGTAGGACAGCGAGCAGTTGATGCCCTGCGCCCCGAGCGCCGCGACGATCCCGCGCGACGGCTTATCCTCGACCGTGAAGGTCACGATCCCGCCCTTGCGCTCGCCCTGGTCGCGCACCGTCACGCCCGGCAGGCTGGCAAGCTCTTCGCGCAGCTGCTCTGCCAGCCCGGCGATGCGCTCGGCGATCGCCGCCATGCCGATCTCCAGCGCGTAGTCCACCGCCCGCGCCAGCCCGGCCTTGCCGGCATAGTTCTGCTCGAAGGCTTCGAACCGCTTTGCCCCCGGTTCCCACTCGAAGCCATCGCCCGACACGAAGGCCGAATGCCCGTCGATGAAGGGCGGGTCCAACCGATCCAGCGCCGCGCGGGACACCCACAGGACGCCCGTGCCCCTTGGCCCGCGCAGGAACTTCCGGCCGGTTCCGGACAGCGCGTCGCAACCTATGGCACGCACGTCCACCTCGACCTGCCCCAGGCTCTGGCAGGCGTCGAGCAGGTAGAAGACCCCGTGATCGCGCGTCACCCGCCCCACTTCGGCGCCCGGGTTCACAAGGCCCCCTTGCGTCGGAATATGGCTCAGCGCGACCAGCTTCGTTCGCGGTCCGATCATCCGGTCCAGCGCATCGACATCGATCTGCCCGCTACCGTCCGACGGACATTCGCGGACCGCGATCCCCTTCCGCGCCTGCATCTGCAGGAGTGACAGCGTGTTCGAGCCGTAGTCGGAGACATGGATGATGACCTCGTCCCCCTCCTGCCAATCCAGCCCGTAGAACACCGAATCCCAGGCCCGGGTCGCACTTTCCGCCCAGGCGATCTCGGCCGGCTCAGCGCCAAGCAACTCAGCAAAGCCGGTGTAGAACCGCTCCAGCCGCGCGGCGAGCGCCGCCTCGGCCTCGTAGCCGCCCATCCGCCGCTCGGCCTCGAGATAGTCCAGCACCGTCTGGTGCACCAGATCGGGGATCAGGGACGACCCGGCATTGTTGAAATGCAGAAGCGTCGCGCAGGCCGGTGTCTCGCGCCGCAGCCGTGCAACCGTTTCGGGTGTCATCCGCTCCCCTCCCTGCAATGAAAAGTGCCGCCCGGTTCCCGGACGGCCCCCTCTGTCTGTCTCTTTTGCACAAATATCCAGCGGGGGGCGAGGGGGGCGCAAAGCCCCCCTCGCCGCGCTATCGGCTGGATCAAGCCTTTGGCGCCTTGGCGAAGCGCAGGTAGGGCAGCTTGATGTCCAGCTCGCCGAAGCGTTCCTTGGCCTGGTCGTTGTTCAGTGCAAGCGCCACGATCACGTCCTGCCCCGGCACCCAGTTGGCCGGCGTCGCCAGCGGCACGCCGTCGGTCGCGCGCACCGCGTCGAGTGCCCGCAGGATCTCGGCGAAGTTCCGGCCGACCGACATCGGATAAGTTAGCGTCCAGCGGATCTTCTTGTCCGGCCCGATCAGGTAGACGCTGCGCACGGTGGCGGTATGGGCCGGGGTGCGGCCCTCGGTCGGGGTGTAGTAATCGGCCGGAAGCATGTCGAAGGCCTTCGCCACTGCGAGCGATGAGTCATCGATGATCGGGAAGTTCGCGGGCACGCCGGCCACTGCCTCGATGTCCTTCTTCCACTTCTCGTGATCCGTGACCGAATCGACCGATACACCGATCACCTTGGTCTTCCGCTTTTCGAATTCCGGCGCGAGCTGCGCCACCGCGCCGAATTCCGTCGTGCAGACCGGCGTGAAATCCCGCGGATGCGAGAAGATCAGTGCATAGCCGTCGCCGATCCAGTCATGGAACCGGATGGTGCCGGCGGTCGACTCCGCGGTGAAGTCAGGGGCGATGTCATTGATGCGAAGTCCCATGGAATCCTCCAAGTCAAATGGTTGCGGGAGATTGATAATCCGCCTGTCGGCCAAGACCAGCCCCAAAGGCGTGGGCCGCGACATTACATGTCGGAAAGAACGTCGCTTTCTGTCGCACCCTCCTGTGACGAAAGCGTCATTCTCCGCTCCGAAGGGTGGCGGCAAGAGCCTGCGGACCGGGTGCCTTGCGAAAGCCGGTCCGACCTGACATAATTTGATCAAATTCCTGTGGAGGATTCCATGATCGAAAGACGCGAGTTCTACATCAACGGCAAATGGGTGGCCCCGGCCACGCCGCGCGATTGCGCCGTCATCGACCCGTCGAACGAAGAGGTCTGCGCGATCATCTCGCTCGGTGACAAGGCCGATACCGATGCCGCCGTCGCCGCCGCCAAGGCTGCCTTCCCGAAATGGGCAGCGACGCCCCCGGCCGAGCGCCGCGCCGCCGTCGTCCGCATCCTCGAACAATACGAGAAGCGGAAAGAGGAACTGGCGCAGGCGATCAGCATGGAAATGGGCTCGCCGCTCGACCATGCCCGGGGCGAACAGGCGCCCTGCCTGCCCTGGCACCTCAAGAACTTCCTGACTGCTTTCGACCATATCGAATGGGTCCGCCCGCTTGGCCCCCACGCGCCGAACGACCGTATCGCGCTGGAGCCGATCGGCGTCGTCGGCCTCATCACGCCGTGGAACTGGCCGATGAACCAGATCGCGCTCAAGGCGATCCCGGCGATCCTGGCCGGCTGCACCTGCGTGCTGAAGCCGTCCGAGGAAAGCCCGATCAACGCGATGATCTTCGCCGAGTTCTGCCATGACGCGGGCCTGCCGCCGGGCGTATTCAACCTGGTGAACGGCGACGGCATGGGCGTCGGCGCGCAGCTGTCGACCCATCCGGATGTCGAGATGATCTCCTTCACCGGCTCGACCCGTGCCGGCCGCGCCATCTCCAAGGCCGCCGCCGAAACGCTGAAGCGCGTCACGTTGGAACTGGGGGGCAAGGGCGCCAACCTGATCTTCGCCGATGCCGATGACCGGGCGGTGGAGCGCGGCGTGCGCCACATGATGGACAACTCGGGCCAGTCCTGCAACGCGCCGAGCCGGATGCTGGTCGAACGCCCGATCTACGACCGCGCGGTGGAAATCGCGGCCAAGGTCGCGGGAGAGATCAAGGTCGGCTCCGCCCACGAGGAAGGTCCGCACATGGGCCCGGTGGTGAACAAGCGCCAGTGGGAGCAGATCCAGGGCTACATCCAGAAGGGCATCGACGAAGGCGCGCGGCTGATCGCCGGTGGCCCCGGCCTGCCCGAAGGCTTCAACCGCGGCTTCTACGTCAAGCCGACGATCTTCGCCGATGTGAAGCCCGGCATGACCATCGAGAAGGAAGAGATCTTCGGCCCGGTCCTGTGCATGATCCCCTTCGAGACCGAGGCGGAAGCGGTGCAGATCGCCAATGACACGCCCTATGGCCTGACCAACTACGTGCAAAGCCAGGACGGCGCGCGCCGCAACCGCCTCGCGCTGCAACTGAAGTCGGGCATGGTGCAGATGAACGGCAAGAGCCGTGGTGCCGGTTCGCCCTTCGGTGGCGTGAAGGCCTCGGGCCGCGCCCGCGAAGGCGGCATCTGGGGGCTGGAGGAATTCCTCGAGGTCAAGGCGATCTCGGGCTGGGATTCCGCGATCGACATGGCGGCCGAGTGAGGCTTGCCGTCCTTGCCGATGTTCATGGCAACCTTGATGCCCTGAACGCGGTTCTGGACGACCTTGCGCTGCAATCGCCCGACCTTACGGTCAACCTTGGCGATTGCCTCTCCGGGCCGCTCTGGCCCGGGGAAACCGCCGATGTTCTGAAGCAACTCGGCTGGCCGACAGTCCGCGGTAACCACGACCGCTGGCTGGTCGAGCACCCAGATCCGCTTGGGCCGTGGGAAGCGGATTCGCTGCCACACCTGAGACCCGCGCAACTTGACTGGCTGGCAACGCTTCCCGCGACACGCAGGATCGACGACATCTTCCTCTGCCACGCGACGCCGCAAGACGATACGACCTACTGGTTGCATGACGTCCGGCCTGATGGCCTGTTCGCCCCAAGTGCGCCTGCTCGGGTGGCGCGCATTGCCGGGGATGTCGAGGCCGGGCTTCTGCTTTCCGGCCATACCCATCTGGCGGCCGCTGTCCAGCTGCCGGACGGACGGATGGTGGTGAACCCGGGTTCGGTCGGCTGTCCGGGGTTCGAGGATGACCATCCGGTCCATCACCGCGCCGAGGCGGGAACTCCCCACGCCTGCTATGCCATCCTTGATGCGATCCCGGGCGGCTGGTCGGTCGCGTTCCGGCGCGTGGCCTATGACCCAACGCGCGCAGCCGCCCTTGCCGCCGCGCGCGGACGGCCCGACTGGGCCGGCGTCCTTGCGACGGGCTGGCTGCCGAACCCCTGACTGGCGTCAGAAGAACCAGCGGGCGCCGAAAAGAAGGCCGTCGGCATCCTGATAGGTATTGCCCAAGCGGTCGCCATAGGTGAATCGCCGCCAACCGGCATAGAGGTTCAGCGACAGCGCGTCGATGTCCTGGACGGCGTAGACCCCGTAGTTCTCGGTCCTTGCACCGTCGGACAGGAAATCGCTTCCATTGTAGTAGTCGACGGACAGGTAGGTCGTCCCGGCCGCGATCAGGTCGGTCTGCCACCCCGCCCGCGCCCAGTAATAGCTCGCGCCGTTGATCTGCTGACCGGCCGACACGGACAGGTTCAGCCCTGTCGGGACATGAACACCCGTTACCGATCCGGCGACGCGCCGGGTCAGGCCGTTATCCGGATCATCGATCCACTGGTATCCGGCCGCCGTCCTGACCTCGATATCGCCGATGTTGCCGGTCCAGCGGATGGCAAGGTCGTAGTAATCGGCGTTGTCGCCGTCGGTCAGGATGTTGCGGCCGTAGGAGGTCGACAGCATCACGCCGTTGAAGATCGGCGTGTCGTAGCGGGCCCGAAAGCGGCGGGTCCCGTTGAACGCGTTGTTGACCTGACCGATCGAGACATTGGTCAGGTTGCCATCCGCATCCCGGAACCGGAAAGAGCCGAAGCCATCGGTCGAGTTCGTCGCGCCGGCCACGAAGGTAAAGCTGTCGTCGAGCCCCGCCGTGCCGTCCGACGCGGTGCTGCCCTGACCGAAGGAGAATGTCCCGATACGGGCATCCGCGGCGACCTCGAACCAACGCAATGAGGTCTTTTGCCAGTCGATCCAGGGCGGCTCGAATGTCTGCGACACAAGCGCGCTGTTGCGCAGGCCAAGGCCGGTCTCAAAGCGATAGCGCAGCGTCAATTCATCGAGCGGCTGGAGATAGGTAAAGCCGATCCGGGTATTCCAGTTGCCGTTGTCGACAAGCCCGCTGGTGGTCTCGGTTCCGTCATCGAAGCTTTGATAGGTCAGGTTGACCTGACCGTAGAAGGTGAAGACGTTCCCGCCGGGGCTGTCATAGGTCAGTTTCGGCGTGAACACCTCGGATTCGATCGGGACTTCGGATTGGAGGTCGTCGTAGTCGAAGTCGGTCGCCGGCCGTTCCTGGGCGGCAGCGGCCGAGCCGCAAAGCGCCACAAGGCAACCAATCAGCGATCCCCTAGCCACTTTGCACATCGTCGCAAACACTCTCTGTTCGTGAGCCTGTCCCAAAAGCTCGACCATGCCGCCCCTCCGCCCCGCCTTGATGTCGGGCCTACCGGAAGCCTGACCGCTTTGGCCCAAACGATCAAGCGGCGGTGTGTCAAATCGGGCTACCCGGCTGTCACCTGTGCTGCGCTGCGCTTGGGTCATTTCCGACATGAGGGCCCGTCTGCAGGTCGCATCGCGGGTCGTGCTCATTAAGCAGTTGCGCTTAGCTTGGCGCGATCAAGGAGCGCCACCGATGCCCAGCCAGCACCCCCACGTCATGTCCCCGATCACCCTGCGCGGCCATACCCTGCGCAACCGGATCGTCTTTGGGGCCCACACGAACAACATGTCGGATCAAGGGCTTCCGGGCCCCCGCACCGCCGCTTACCTTCTTGAGCGCGCCCTCGGCGGGGCCGGGATGATCGTGGCCGAGCCGATGCCCGTTCACCGCACCGGCGTCCTGACCCGCGGCAACTTCCTGCACTCCACCGACGAGGTGATCCCGTATTTCCAGAAGGTCACCGAACCCATCAAGGCCGCCGGCGCGGTGATCCTCCAGCAGCTCTATCATGTTGGCGCACATGGAGATTCCGACCTCTCCTTCGCCCCGCACTGGTCGCCGTCCGGCGGTCCGTCCTACCACGACAGTGACGGTTCCCACGCCATGACCGAGGCCGAGATCGAGGAGCTTCTCGACGCCCATGTCGCCGCTGCCATCCGCTGCCAGAAGGGCGGCTTTCAGGGGGTCGAGGTCTGGGCGGCCTACCATTCGCTGCTCGACCAGTTCTGGTCGCCCTGGTCGAACAAGCGCACTGATAAATGGGGCGGAAGTCTTGAGAACCGCACGCGTTTTTCCCGGACCCTGATCGACCGCATCCGCAAGGAATGTGGCCCGGATTTCATCATCGGCCTCGCGATCTCCTGGTCCGACGCCTTTCCCGGTGTCCTGCCAACGATCGAAGACCTCTGCGAAATCATCGCCCTCCACGACGCAACGGGCGACGTGGACTATGTCACCGTCGGCCATGGTGGCTACCTCGATTTCGAGCGGCTGATGCCGACCTTCCTTTTCGCCGAAAAGCTGACCACGCCGGTCACCGAACGGCTGAAGCAGGTGGTGAAACACGCAAAGATCACCTCGGAGGCGCATGTCCGCACCCCCGAGAATGCCGAGGCGGTCATCGCCTCCGGGCAGGCCGACATGGTCTCGATCGTGCGCGGCCAGATCGCGGACCCGCACCTTGCCCGCAAGACCGCCGAAGGCCGGGCCGAGGATGTGCGCGGCTGCATTTCGTGCAACCAGATGTGCTGGGGCCGACGCAGCCGCGACTACTGGATTTCCTGCCTCATCAACCCGTCGGTCGGCCGCGAGTGGGAATGGGGCGGCGACAGGTTCACCGAAGCCGCCGAGAAGAAAAACGTTCTCGTCGTCGGCGCCGGTCCGGCCGGGCTGGAGGCCGCCCGCGCCGCCGCCGAACGCGGCCACCGCGTCGAGATCGTCGAGGCCGCATCCAGGGTCGGCGGCCAGTTCAGGCTTGCCGGAATGCAGCCCCGTCGGGCCCAGATCCTCGACCTGCTCGACTGGTACGAACGGCAGTTCGACCGGCTTGGCGTCACCCTGCGTCTGAATACCTTCCTCGACGCCGACGAGATCGCCGACCATCCCGCCGACATGGTGATCCTCGCCACCGGCTCGCTTCCTGACGAGACGGGGTTCCAGCGCTGGCAGCCGCGCGAGCCGCGGCTTCCCGGGATCGACGCGGGGGTGTGGTCGCCCGAGGCGGTGATGCGTCGCGAGGCGCGGCTGGGCGACGCGGTCGTCGTCTATGACGAGGGGGGCAACTGGCGCGGGGTGGGGACCGCCTGGACGATGGCAGAACAGGGGATCAAGGTCACCATCGTCACGCCGGATCCCTATGTCGGCAAGGAAATCACCCGGACCTCGGCCGATGGTCCCGCCCGCCAGCGGCTGGCCCGTCTGGGCACGCAGTTCCTGACCGAGACCCGGCTTCTGCGCTGGCACGGCAACGGGGTGACGGTCCAAAGCCTGCTGACCGGCGCGGAACAGACCATTCCGGCCTCGGCCCTCGTGATGGCGACCACGAACGTGGCCTTCGATCCGTTCCCCGAGAGGTTCGACGGCAAGACCACGATCCGGATCGGCGACTGCTCCGCGCCGCGCCTTGCCGCCTATGCCTTCCACGAAGGGCGAAAGGCGGCGTTGGCACTCTAGAATGGGGCCGGGGCGGTAAAGGTGACCGTCTTGCGCGTTTCCGGATGCCGGAAGCGCAGGCTCTCGGCATGCAGCATGAGGCGCGGGAAATCACGCGCCGCTCCTTCCGCATAAAGCGGATCGCCAAGGATCGGATGCCCGGTTTCGGCCATGTGGACGCGCAGCTGATGGCTGCGACCGGTCAGCGGCATCAGCCTGACGCGCGTCTCCTGCCCGTCGAGCGACAGCACCTTCCAGTCGGTTTGGGCCGGGCGTCCGGTCTCGTGGTTCACATGCTGCCGGGGCCGGTTCGGCCAGTCGACGATCAGCGGCAGGTCGACGCGGCCCTCGACCGGCTCCAGCTTGCCCCAAAGCCGGGCGACATAGGTCTTGCGGACCTGCCGCTTCTCGAACTGCTGGCCAAGATCGGCTTGTGCCCGCCGCGTCAGCGCGAAGACCATCACGCCCGAAGTGTCGAGATCCAGCCGGTGGACGAGCAGGATTTCGGGGAAGACCCCCCGCAGCCGCGCAATCAGGCAATCGGCTCGGTCCTCGCCCCGGCCTGGCACCGAAAGAAGACCCGCCGGCTTGTCGACGACCACGATTTCACCGTCGTGATGCATCACGCGCAGCGGCAAGTCGGGCGGGGCGTACTGGAATTCGGTCATGCTGCCGCTTACCGCAGCCAGTCGCGCCGTCAAGCCCAACGCCCCTGCGCCGGTTCGCCACCGTCTATTTTCGATTTGGAAACAATGAGAAATGGCCGACGGAAGCTATCGGAAATTCTGCAATGCAGCGGGTCTTGAGAAGCCGGAGCCTCTTTCCCTAAGGCAGGCTGCGCGACAAGAGAATCGGTGATGTCCGGATTTGCTGAATCCTTGATCGATAATTCGTCACGAATTGTCAGAAAGGGGGCAGCCCGGAGAGTCTGGCGGGCGCCATACCGCCGAGTAGCTCCGAAAATCACGCAAGTTTGCGCTGCGATGCAGAAAGCATTCGCGTCAAATGCCAAGGATGAGCTAAACTCTTCCGTAAGGTTAAAGCTGTGCTTCCGGCCAGGGATGGGGGCATCGGGCTGGGACGCAGTTGCAGAATGATCGTGCGAGAATGAGCGCCAAAACGATGAAAACTGAATGTCAGCCCCCCGCTCAGGCTGTTCTGTTAACTCAATTGTCCCGGAGTTACTGACAATGACGCTGAGCTACCCGGAATTTCCCACCAGAACATCCACGCCAGTCGCCTCGATTGCCGGTGGATCTGCAGTGTGGCAACCGACCCGCGAGCATGGCGCCTACAAACGGGTTTTCAAACGAGCCTTCGATGTTTCCGCGGTGCTGGTGACGGCGCCGGTCTGGGTGCCGCTGGTGCTGCTGCTGGCCTTGCTCATCGCTCGTGACGGCGGATCGCCCTTTTACACGCAGGACCGCGTCGGGCTGGGCCGCAAAACTTTCCGCATCTGGAAGCTCCGCAGCATGGTGGTCGATGCCGATGCACGGCTGGAGGCCTATCTGACGCGCCATCCCGAGGCGCGTCGGGAATGGGACGAAACCCAGAAGCTGAAAAGCGATCCTCGGATCACTCGTCTGGGCCGCCTGCTGCGCAAGTGCTCGCTCGATGAACTGCCGCAACTCTGGAACGTACTGGTCGGCGACATGAGCCTGGTCGGTCCCCGGCCGATGATGACCTCGCAGATGCCGCTCTATCCCGGGCAGGCCTATTATTCCCTGCGGCCCGGCGTGACCGGTTACTGGCAGATCTCGGCGCGCAACGACTCTTCCTTTGCCGCGCGGGCAGTGTTTGACGAGGACTACGAACGCGATCTGTCCCTCGGCACCGATCTGAAGGTGCTTGCCGGGACAGTCCGGGTTGTCCTTCACTGCACCGGCCACTGATCGGGCAGGTCGGCCCGCAGCTTCGCTCAGGCGGCGACGGGCCGGCGGATCATCGCGGCGGCTTCGCGCACAAGCGGCTTCAGGCTTTCACCGCCCGCGTCCAGAACTTCGAACAGGTGGCGCCGCATTCTCGGTTCCCAGAAGGCATTGATATGGCCTGCAACGCCTTCGACGCCTTCGTCATGGGGCTTGCTTTCGAAAAAGGTGGCGATCTGGTTGGCCATGTAGACCAGCTTGTCATGCGACATCGGTTGCCTCGTCGGGAAAGATGCGGTCCGGTCTGCTGAAGACCTCGAAGTGATCGGCGCGGGCCAGGGCGATCAGGGTGATGCCCGCGGCATTTGCCTGCTCGACTGCCGTGGCGGTTGGGGCGGAAACGGCAATCAGGATCGGTGAGCCGATCGCGGCAGCCTTCTGCACCATGTCGATGGAAACGCGCGAGGTGATGATGAGCGCGCCCTGATCCCGATCTACGGTCCCGCGAACCAACCCACCGGCCAGCTTGTCCAGCGCGTTGTGCCGCCCGACATCCTCGCGTAGCGCGACGATCCCGCGCACCGGCGTCCAGAAGGCAGCCGCATGGGCGGCGCGGGTGGCATCGTGAAGGGGTTGGTGCTGCGGCAAACTCGCGATGGCCGAGCGCACCTGGCTCGCGTGCAGGGCAAAGTCAGTTGGTCTGATCGGCTGCGCCCGGCGCACCGCCTCTGACAGGCTGTCGATCCCGCATAGGCCACATCCGACCGGTCCGGCCATCGTGCGGCGGCGCTGTGCCAGCCGTTCGCCCGCCTCCCCCTTCAGCCAGATCTGCAGGTCGATCCCAAGGTCGGTCTCGACCGCCTCGACGCTTTCGATCTCATCCGGGCGGGCGATCCCCTCGGTCAGGGTAAAACCATAGGCGAAGTCGGTCAGGTCGGCAGGTGTCGACATCATCACCGCCTGGGTCGAGCCGTTGTAGCTCAGCGCCACCGCCACCTCTTCCGGCAGCACGCGCGCACCCGGCTCGAAGGTCGAGCCGGACACGAGCGTCCGGGGCAGGGGGCGGTGTGTGCGCATCACTCGGCCGCAGGCAGGATCCGGCGCGACAGGCCGGCCATCTGGTTGTATTCCTCCTGCCATTCCGACGGGCCGTTCGACGGGCTGACCTGCACCGCCGTCACCTTGTATTCCGGGCAGTTGGTGGCCCAATCCGAATAGTCGGTGGTGATGACGTTGGCCTGCGTGTCGGGGTGGTGGAAGGTTGTGTAGACCACGCCGGGCGAGACCCGGTCGGTGATCTTCGCCCGCAGCGTCGTGTCGCCCGAGCGGCTGGCAAGGCGCACCCACTGACCCTCGTTCACGCCACGAACCTCGGCGTCATGCGGATGGATCTCGAGCACGTCCTCGTCATGCCAGACGACGTTCGCCGTCCGCCGGGTCTGCGCGCCGACGTTGTACTGCGACAGGATGCGCCCCGTGGTCAGCAGCAGCGGGAAGCGCGGACCCGTCTTCTCATCGGTCGCCACATACTCCGTGCGGATGAACTTGCCCTTGCCGCGGACGAAGCCGTTGACGTGCATCAGCGGCGTGCCTTCCGGCGCGCCTTCGTTGCAGGGCCACTGGACCGAGCCCATGGTTTCGAGCTTTTCATAGGTCACGCCGGCAAAGCTCGGCGTGGTCAGGGCGATCTCGTCCATGATCTGGCTCGGATGGGTATAGGCCCAGCCGGCGCCCATGGCATTCGCCAGCATCTGGGTGATCTCCCAGTCGGCATAGCCGTTCTTCGGTGCCATCACCTTGCGGACACGGTTGATGCGGCGCTCGGCATTGGTGAACGTCCCATCCTTTTCGAGGAAGGTCGAGCCCGGCAGGAAGACATGGGCGTAGTTCGCGGTCTCGTTCAGGAACAGGTCGTGGACGATCACGCAGTCCATGGCCGCAAGACCCGCCGAAACATGCTTGGTGTCCGGGTCGGATTGCAGGATGTCCTCGCCCTGGCAGTACAGTCCCTTGAAGGTGCCTTCCACCGCCGCGTCCAGCATGTTGGGGATCCGCAGGCCCGGTTCGTTGTCGATCTCGACGCCCCAGATCTGCTGAAAGACTTCGCGCACGTCATCGCGGCTGACATGGCGGTAGCCCGGCAGCTCGTGCGGGAAAGAACCCATGTCGCAGGAGCCCTGCACGTTGTTCTGGCCGCGCAGCGGGTTCACGCCCACGCCCGGTCGGCCGATATTGCCGGTCAGCATGGCGAGGTTGGCGATGGCCATGACGGTGGTCGAGCCCTGGCTGTGCTCGGTTACGCCAAGGCCGTAATAGATCGAGCCGTTGCCGCCGGTGGCGAACAGGCGCGCGGCCTTGCGCATCTCCTCTGCCGGGACGCCGGTCAGCATCTCGGTCGCTTCGGGGCTGTGGCGCGGATCGCTCACGAATTCCGCGTAATCCTGGAACTCGTCCCATTCGCAGCGCTCGCGGATGAAGGCCTCGTCGCACAGGCCCTCGGTCACGATCACATGCGCCAGCGCCGTCACCACGGCGACGTTGGTCCCGGGTTTGAGCGCGAGGTGATGCGCGGCCTTGATATGGGCCGACTTCACCATGTCGGTGCGGCGCGGATCGACGACGATCAGCTGCGCACCCTTGCGAAGCCGTTTCTTCAGCCGGCTGGCGAAGACAGGGTGCCCGTCGGTCGGGTTGGCGCCGATGACGATCACGACATCGGTTTCCTCGACCGAGTCGAAGTCCTGCGTGCCGGCCGAGGTGCCGAAGGCCTGGCCCAAGCCATAGCCGGTCGGCGAATGGCAGACGCGGGCGCAGGTATCCGTATTGTTGTTGCGGAACACCGCGCGGGCCAGCTTCTGCACGAGGTAGGTTTCCTCGTTGGTGCAGCGCGACGAGGTGATGACGCCGATCGACTGGCGACCGTACTGCTCCTGGATGCCGCGCAGGCGGTTGGCGGCAAAGGTCAGCGCCTCGGTCCAGCTGACCTCGCGCCACGGCTCGTGGATCGTGTCGCGGATCATCGGGTTCAGGATGCGGTCGCGGTGCGTGGCATAGCCATAGGCGAAGCGACCCTTGACGCAGGAATGGCCGCGGTTCGCCTTGCCGTGCTTGTAGGGGACCATGCGGACAAGTTCGTCGCCCCGCATTTCGGCCTTGAAGGAACAGCCGACGCCGCAATAGGCGCAGGTGGTGATGACCGACCGGTCGGGCGTGCCGATGTCGATCACCGACTTCTCCTGCAGCGTCGCGGTCGGGCAGGCCTGCACACAGGCGCCGCAGGACACGCAATCCGAGGTCAGGAAGCTGTCGGCCTTGGTCCCCGCCGATACGCGGCTGTCCCAGCCCCGTCCCTGGATCGTCAGCGCGAAGGTACCCTGCACCTCTTCGCAGGCCCGCACGCAGCGCGAGCAGACGATGCATTTCGACGGGTCATAGGTGAAGTAGGGGTTGCTGTCGTCCTTGGGCAGCCATTGCGGATTGGCCTCGCCGCTGGTGTTCTTGGCGCGGAAATGGGTATCGATCGCCTCGTAGCGCACATCGCGCAGGCCCACGGCGCCCGCCATGTCCTGCAACTCGCAATCGCCGTTCGCCGCGCAGGTCAGGCAGTCGAGCGGGTGGTCCGATATGTAAAGCTCCATCACGCCCCGGCGCAGCTGCTTGAGCTTTCCGGTCTGGGTGTGGACCTTGAGCCCCGGCGCAACCGGCGTGGTGCAGGAGGCGGGCGTGCCCGCCCGGCCCTCGATCTCGACGAGGCACAGGCGGCAGGAGCCAAAGGCATCGACCGAGTCCGTAGCGCAAAGCTTCGGCACCGAGATGCCGATTTCTGCGGCGGCCCGCATGATCGAGGTGCCTTCCGGCACGGTCACGTCGAACCCGTCGATGGTCAATGTGACCATCTGTTTCGATTTCGCGGCGGGAGTGCCGAAATCGCGGTCGGGGATGATGAAGTCTTTCATGGCTTGCGTCCTCACTCGCGCCCGCAGGGCGTGGCTTCCCCAGTCATTTCTTACCGTCCTCGGCCAGCGTATGGGCGACCAGCGCGTTGGCGTGGCCATGCCCGAGGCCGTGGTGTTCCTTGAGCCAGTTGACCAGCTCCATGTGCTTCAGTCCGGCCTGTTCGCGGATCAGCGACTTCCAGTGCGCGATCGGCTGACCGTAGGTCTTTTCGATCGATGGAAAGTAGCTGGCCGGTCCCTTGACCTTGTCTTCCGTCATTCCGCGGCCTCTTTCAGCGGTGCGAAATCGTCGGGGAAATGCGTCAACGCCGACATCACCGGATAGGGCGTGAAGCCGCCAAGCGCGCAAAGCGACCCGGCTTTCATCGTCTCGCACAGGTCGGTCAGCAGCGGCACCGCGGCAGCGTCGCCGCGGGCGATGCGGTCCACCGTCTCGACCCCGCGGACGGCGCCGATCCGGCAGGGCGTGCACTTGCCGCAGCTTTCGATGGCACAGAACTCCAGCGCAAAGCGGGCCTGTTTCAGCATGTCAGCGGTGTCGTCGAACACGACGATCCCGGCATGGCCGATCAGCCCGTTCTTGGCTGCATATTCCTCGTAGCCGAAGGGCGTGTCGAACATCGACACCGGGAAATAGGCGCCGAGCGGACCGCCGACCTGCACCGCCTTCACCGGGCGACCCGAGGCCGTTCCGCCGCCGACCTTTTCGACGATCTCGCCGAGCGTCAGGCCGAAGGCCGCCTCGAACAGGCCGCCATGCTTCACATTGCCGGCGATCTGCAGCGGCATCGTGCCTCGCGACCGGCCGATGCCGAAGTCGCGGTAGTGGGCGGCCCCTTTCGCCAGGATCACCGGCACGGTGGCGAGCGAGATGACGTTGTTCACCACCGTCGGCTTGCCGAACAGGCCCTGCAGCGCCGGCAGCGGAGGCTTGGCGCGCACCACGCCGCGCTTGCCTTCCAGCGAATTGAGCAGAGAGGTTTCCTCGCCGCAGACATAGGCGCCCGCGCCGACCCGCACTTCCAGATCGAAGGCGCGGCCCGAGCCGAGCACCGACGCGCCCAAGAGGCCCGCCTCGTGCACCAGGCGAATAGCGGCCCGCATCACCTCGATCGCATCGGGATATTCCGAGCGGATATAGACGTAGCCCTTCGTCGCCCCCACCGCGATGCCAGCGATGGTCATCCCCTCGATCAGGCAGAAGGGATCGCCTTCCATCAGCATCCGGTCGGCGAAGGTGCCGCTGTCGCCTTCATCGGCGTTGCAGACGATGTATTTGCGGTCGGCCTTGGCCTCGGCCACCGTCTTCCACTTGATGCCGGTCGGGAAACCCGCGCCGCCCCGGCCGCGCAAGCCGGATTCGGTCACTTCGGCGACGACCTCGCCCGAGGACATGGACAGGGCCCGGCGCAGACCGGCCAGACCGCCCTGCGCCTCGTAATCCGCCAGCGACAACGAATCGATCAGCCCGACGCGGGCGAAGGTCAGCCGGGTCTGCGCCTTCATCCAGGGCAGATCGTCGGTCAGGCCAAGCGCCTTGGGGTGATCGTGCAGTTCGGCGTCGAACAGCGCCGACACGTCCTTGGCCGTCATGGGGCCGAAGGCGTAACGGCCGGTCGACGTCTCGATCTCGACCAGCGGTTCCAGCCAGATCATCCCACGCGAGCCGTTGCGGATGATCTGCGTATCACAACCGCGCCGCGTCACCTCGGCCTGCACGGCGGCGGCGACCGCATCGGCGCCGAGCGCCTTCGCGGCGGCGTCGCGGGGAACGTAGATCTTCATGCCCGGACCTCCGCGATCAACGCATCGACCTGCGCCTCATCGACGCGGCCGACGAGCTTGCCATCCAGCATCGCCGCGGGGGCACAGGCGCAAAGGCCAAGGCAGAAAACCGGCTCCAGCGTCACCGCGCCGTCCTTGGTGGTTTCATGCCACTCGATCCCAAGGCGACGCTGCGCATGGGCCGCCACCCGGTCGGCGCCCATCGACTGGCACGCTTCCGCCCGGCACAGCTTCAGCACATGCTTCCCCGCCGGATTTTCGCGGAAGTCGTGGTAGAAGCTCATCACCCCATGCACTTCGGCGCGGCCGAGATTCAGGTTGGCGGCGATCAGCGGCAGGGCGTCTTGCGGGACGTAGCCAAAGCTCTCCTGAATGGCATGCAGGATCGGCAGCAGCGGCCCCTCGACCCCATCATGCGCGGCAAGGATATCCTCGACGCGCGCGGCGATTTCCGCGCTGGCTGAACTCATGGCTGGCCCTCCGGTTGGCTGGCCGGAATTTTGCGCTGTAACGATAGGGGATTCAATCGTGAAATCCCGTCAAACGATAGAGATCATCTATCGATGGGCGCCGAAGCGCTCGGCTTCGAGCAGAAGCGCCGTCAGCACCGGCGTCACCGTCTCGCGCCGGGCCGTCACGAGGCCGACGATATGCTCTGCCTCCGGCTCGACGATCGGGATTGCCCGCAGCCGGTCTCCGCCGGTGAACATCTGCGCGAGCTTTGTCGGCACCACCGAGGCCCACCGTCCAGTCAGGACATGCCCGATCAGGGCGATGGTCGAATTGGACTCGATCTGCGGCATCACCATGACCCCGGTATCGGCGAGGTGCTGGTTCACGATCCGGCGGTTCTGCATGTCAGACGTAAGAAGGCACAACGGTAGTTCCGCCACCTCGGCCCAGGTGACATGGGCGCGATTGGCCAGAGGCACACCTGGCGCGCAAAGGAGCCGGTAGAACTCGGTGTAAAGCGGGATCTGCGCCACGCGCCCGAGCGGCTCGTTGTCCAGGTAGGTGATGCCCGCATCCAGCTCAAGCCGCTCGATGCCGGCCAGGATCTCGGCCGAGGTGCGGGAATAGACCGACACACGCACATTCGGATGGCGCGCCGTGAACGGGCCGGTCAGGTCCGACACCATCGGCAGGGCGGTCGGGATGACCCCCAGCCGCAACGTGCCGGACAGGCCGCTCCGGACCGCCTTCATCTCTGACCTGAGCGCCCGCATGTCGCCGACGATCCCGCGCGCCCGCTCGAGCACCCGCTCACCCTCCGGTGTCAGGCCCTGGAACCGCGAGCCGCGAAAGACAAGCTGCACGCCCAACTGGTCCTCGAGCTGGCGGATCGCCGAGGACAGGGTGGGCTGGGTCACGCCGCAGACCTCTGCTGCCCGGCCAAAGTGCCGCTCGTTCGCCAGAGCGATGAACATCTCGAGCTTGTCGATCATGCTGCCGGTGATCGCAGCAATTTGCGTCTCCGGCAACCTTGGCGGTGGATGGCGCTTGTTGCAGGCGTCTGGCTGCCCTAAGTCCGGATCATGTGGTCCATCATCCCGTTCCGAAACCGCCATCCGCTGATCCCGGTCATTCGCCTACAGGGCGCAATCGCCTCGGGACGCGGTGGGGCGCTGAGTGACGCCGGCATGGCGCCGGTGATCGAAAAGGCTTTCGCCCGCGGCAAGCCGCGCGCCGTGGCGCTGATCATCAATTCCCCGGGCGGATCGCCGGTCCAATCCTCGCTGATTGCTGCCCGCATTCGCCGCCTCGCAGCCGAGAAGGGGATCGAGGTCCATGCCTTTGTCGAGGACGTCGCGGCTTCCGGCGGCTACTGGCTCGCCTGCGCAGGTGACCACATCTGGCTCGATGAGAGTTCCATCGTCGGTTCGATCGGGGTCATCTTCGCCAGCTTCGGCTTCCCCGAATTCATGGCCCGCCAAGGGATCGAGCGCCGAGTCGTGACCTCAGGCCGGTCGAAGAGCCTCGCCGATCCGTTCCTGCCGGAAAAGCCCGAGGATGTCGCCCGGCTGAAGGCGTTGCAGGAGCCAATCCACAAGGCGTTCATCGAGCATGTGAAGGCGCGCCGGGCCGGTCGGCTCGATGAGAGCGCCGATCTCTTCAACGCTGACATCTGGGTGGGCAGCGGTGCTGTGAAGGTCGGCCTCGCCGACGGGGTCGGCCATCTCGTACCAAAGATGAAGGAAATCTACGGCGATAAGGTGCGACTGGTTCCCTACGGTCCGCGCCGGTCGCTGCTGCGCCGCTTTGGTATGCAGATGGCGGGTGAAGCGATGGGTGCGCTCGAGGAGCGCGCGCTCTGGGCGCAGTACGGATTGTGATCCAATGGCCAAGGCGGCACTTCTCTTTCTCCTCGGCATGGTGCTTGTCGCGCTGTTCAGCCGCGCGATCGTCCGGCCAAAGCGGCCGAAAAACAGGCTCGCTGGCCCGGGGACCTGCCCGCGTTGCGGCGCCTACCTGATCGGCAGGGGGCCCTGCGCCTGCGAAAAGAGGAAGGCATGACGAAGGCAAGCCCGAAGCGCGCCCTTGTGACTGGCGCGGCGCGCCGCCTTGGCCGCGAGATGGCCCTTTATCTTGCGGGTCGCGGCTATGACGTCGCCGTTCACTATGCGTCGTCGGAAGCCGACGCGCAGTCGACCGTCGATGAAATCCGGGCATTGGGCCGGGTCGCGGTGGCTCTCCACGCCGATCTGCTGGTCGAAGCCGAGACGCAGACGCTCGTTCCAAGGGCCGTCGAGGCCCTGGGCGGTTCGCTGACCGTGCTGGTGAACAACGCCTCCGTGTTCGAATATGACAACATCCACACGGCGAGCCGCCAGAGTTGGGACCGCCACATCGAATCGAACCTGAGGGCACCTTTCGTGCTAACCCAGGCGTTTGGTGCACAGGCACCATCGCCGCTGACCGATGCCCGCGGCGAACCGCAGGCGCAGGCGCTGATCGTCAACATGCTGGACCAGCGCATCAACAAGCTGACACCCGAGTTCATGTCCTACACCATCGCCAAGATGGGTCTGTGGGCGCTGACCCGCACGTCCGCCCAAGCCCTTGCACCGGCTGTGCGCGTCAACGGCATCGGTCCCGGACCGACGATGCAGGGCGCCCGCCAGAGTGCCGAGCACTTCGCCCGGCAGCGCGCCGCCACCATTCTGGAGCGCGGTTCGAACCCGGAAGACATCACGGCCGCGCTTGGCTTTTTCCTCGATTCTCCGGGCGTCACGGGCCAGATCATCTGTGTCGATGGCGGGCAGCACCTTGGCTGGAAGACGCTCGATATTCTTGGTCTGGAATAGGCCGGAAGGGTGCTTTCAGGCATCCCCGTGCGACACACCGCCCCAAGTTTTCCACTTTCGAACCTTCCGGTAACGTGCCGTCGCATTTCCTTCATGTTTTTCAGGGATTTGCCCCACTTCACAAAATATTCCTTTCTAAAACATATGCTTACAATCTCGCCTATTTTTTGTGCAAATTCACGAACTTGTCAGAAAACAAGGAAAATTCCGAACTCCCGGAATGTTTTGCGCAGAGTTATCCACAGAAACGGTGGACTTCTTCCCCCTTGCCCCCGCCTGCGGTTCGTTGCAGCGAAAGGGGGGAATCGATGAACCCTGCTTGGACCGTTTGCGATGAATGACGGCGAGGTCGAAAGACCGCCCCACAGGACCGGATACGAAGTCATTCAGGATTACCTGAAGACCCTCGATGGCTCGCCCGGCGTCTACCGGATGCTGAACGCGCAGGCCGAGGTCCTGTATGTCGGCAAGGCGCGCAACCTCAAGGCGCGGGTGTCGAGCTACGCCCGGCCTTCGGGGCATTCTGGCCGCATCGCGCGGATGATCTCCGAGACCGCGTCGATGATGTTCCTCACGACGCGGACCGAGACCGAGGCACTGCTTCTGGAGCAGAACCTCATCAAGCAGCTCAAGCCGCGCTACAACGTGCTGCTGCGTGACGACAAGAGCTTTCCGAACATCCTGATCTCGCACGAGCACCCGTTCCCGCAGATCAAGAAGCATCGCGGCAAGAAAGCCGAGAAGGGCCGCTACTTCGGTCCCTTCGCCAGTGCAGGCGCGGTAAACCGGACGCTGAACCAACTCCAGAAGGTCTTCCTGCTGCGCAACTGCTCGGATGCGATGTTCGCTAGCCGCACCCGTCCCTGCCTCCTGTTCCAGATAAAGCGCTGCTCGGCCCCCTGCGTCGGCAAGATCGACGAGGCGGGGTACGAGGGGCTGGTGGCCGATGCCGAGGCCTTCTTGGAAGGCAAGACGACAAAGGTGCAGTCCGACCTTGCCGCGCAGATGTCGGCCGCGTCCGAGGCGATGGAGTTCGAGCGCGCCGCGGCGCTGCGCGACCGGATCAAGGCGCTGACGCAGGTGCAGTCGGCGCAGGGCATCAACCCGCAGGGCGTGACCGAGGCCGATGTGGTGGCCGTCCACCTCGAAAGCGGGCAGGCATGCGTGCAGGTCTTCTTCATCCGCGCCAACCAGAGCTGGGGCAACCGCGACTTCTACCCGCGCACCGGCGCCGGGGCGGAAGAGCCCGAGATCCTCGAGGCCTTCCTCAGCCAGTTCTACGACGACAAGGACCCGCCGCGGCTGATCCTGCTGTCGCACCCGGTCGAGAACCCCGACCTCGTGACGCAACTGCTCTCCGATCGCGCGGGCCGCAAGGTGGAACTGGCCGTGCCGCAGCGGGGCGAAAAGGCCGAGCTGGTAGAAAACGCCGCCCGCAACGCCCGCGAAAGCCTCGCCCGCAAGATGGCCGAAAGCGCGACGCAGAACAAACTCCTCGCCGGGCTGGCCGAGGCCTTCGACCTCGACATGCCCCCGAAGCGGATCGAGGTCTACGACAACTCGCATATCCAGGGCACCAATGCCGTGGGCGGCATGATCGTCGCCGGGGCGGACGGCTTCCTCAAGTCGCAGTACCGCAAGTTCAACATCAGGGGTGAGGCCGGGGCGAACAGCGACGACTTCGGCATGATGAAAGAGGTGCTGACCCGCCGCTTCGAGCGCCTCCTGAAGGAAGACCCCGAGCGCAAGTCGGATGCCTGGCCGGACCTATTGCTCATCGACGGCGGGGCCGGGCAGGTCAGCGCGGTGGCCGAGATCATGGCCGAGCTTGGCGTCGACGACATCGCCATGGTCGGCGTCGCCAAGGGCATCGACCGCGACGCGGGGAAAGAGGAATTCCACCGCCCCGGCGAGCCGCCCTTTGCCCTGCCGATGAACTCGCCGGTCCTCTACTTCATCCAGCGCCTGCGCGACGAGGCGCACCGTTGGGCCATTGGCGCCCACCGGGCCAAGCGGGCCAAGGCGGTTGGCGCCACGCCGCTCGATGACATCCCCGGCGTTGGCGCGACGCGCAAGCGGGCTTTGCTGGCGCATTTCGGCAGCGCCAAGGCCGTGGCCCGCGCCGGGGTCGAAGACCTCATGGCCGTGGATGGCATCAGCGCCGCGATGGCGCAGACGATCCACGATTTCTTCCACGAACGCGGCTGAGTCTTTACGCGCGGCACTTTTCATATCTGCCGCCGCGTGGCATGAGTGGCATCCAGTCCTTCTGGAAATCCATGTCGCGGTTGTCCTCCTCGCAGTTCGGTCTGCTTCTTCTGCTGTTCGGCTCCATGGTGGACTCGACCTCGGGCCTGTTCACCCGTCTTCTCGGCACCGACGGTTTCACGACGGCCTCGGCGCGCGGCTTCATGGCCTTTGTATTCCTGGTACTGCTTCTTGTCTTGCGCGACGGTCCCGGTGGCTTGCGGCGGTTGGTGACGCTTGGGGTCTGGGGCTTGGCTTTCGTCCTCCTGAACGCCGTCGGGATGGTCATGAACATCCTGTCGCTGGCCAATACCTCGGTAGCGAACTTCTTTATGATCTTTGCCACGGCCCCCTTCGTCGCGGCCCTTGCCGCGCGCTTGGTCCTTGGCGAAAGGCTCGATCCCGCGACCCTTCTCGCGGCACTGGCCGGCTTCGCCGGGATCGCGATCATGATGGCCTCGGGTGCCAGCACGGGCGGCCTTGTCGGCGACATCCTCGCGGTCGGTTGCCTGTTCTGCTACTCGGCGATTGTCCTCGTGGTCCGCAAGAACCCGCAGATGGACATCCTGCCGATCATCGCAATCACTGTCCTGACCAGCGGTCTGCTCGCCTTGCCCTTCGCCAGCCTCTCGATGGTCTCGGGGCATGACTGGCTGTTGCTCGCGCTGTTCGGGGCGATCCAGCTTGCCGGCGGGAACCTGCTGATCTTCTCGGCGATCCGGCGAATTCCGGCGGCGCAGGCCGGGCTCCTCGGAATCCTCAACGCCGGGTTTGCGCCGGCCTGGGTTCTCTTGTTCCTCGGCGAGGTGCCTCCGGTCCCAACCTTGGTTGGCGGCGCGATCATCCTCAGCGCGGCGGTCGCGCATCTGATCTGGACCCTGACCCGTCCCCAGCAGGCCGCCGCCGGTTCTTAACGTCCGCCCGGAAAGAGAAGGCAATCCTTTCTCTTTTCCACAGCCCAATTAATGGGCTATCTCCCTAACATGATCTGGACCATCCCGAACACGCTGACCATCCTGCGCCTGCTCGCCGCGCCCGGCGTGGCGGTGATGTTCCTGTATTTCCACCGTCCCTGGGCCGACTGGTTCGCCCTGACCCTGTTCATCGGCGCGGCCATTACCGACTATTTCGACGGCTACCTGGCCCGGCTGTGGAAGCAGGAGTCGCGCTTCGGCGCGATGCTCGACCCGATTGCCGACAAGGCGATGGTGGTGATCGCGATCATGGTCATTACCGGCTATTCCGGGATGAATCCCTGGCTCATTCTGCCCTCGACCGTGATCCTGTTCCGCGAGGTCTTCGTCTCGGGCCTGCGTGAATATCTTGGAGCCAAGGGGCCGCACCTGAAGGTGACCCAGCTCGCCAAATGGAAGACGACGACGCAGATGGTCGCTATCGCCGTCCTGTTCCTCGGCACCGGCCTTGAACATCTCGAAGGCATCGCACGCCGCGGACTCACTCCCGATCAGTATGCCGACCTCGTCAACCAGGGCCTCGCCGATCCGATCCGCTCCTGCGGGACGCATGGCTGTTCGTCCTATGCGACCTGGTTGGGACTGGTCTTGATCTGGATCGCAGCCGTGCTCACCTTCGTCACCGGCTGGGAATATTTCCGCAAGTCGCTGCCCTATCTGCGGGACGGACAATGATCGACGTTCTCTATTTCGCCTGGGTGCGCGAACGCATCGGTCTGCCGCGCGAGCGGATCGAGACCCAGGCGGCGACGGTGAACGACCTCATCGCCGAACTCTCTGCCCGGGAAGACCGTTACGCAGTCGCCTTTTCGGATCGCGCTGCGCTGCGCGTGGCGCTCGACCAGGAACTGTCCGAGTTTTCGGCGCCCCTCGCCGGGGTGCGCGAGGTGGCCTTCTTCCCGCCGATGACCGGCGGCTAGGCGATGCAGGTCCGCATCCAGCCCGAGCCCTTCGACCTCGGCGCCGAGACGAATGCTTTCGCCGCCGCCCAGTCGGGGGCCGGGGCCGTAGTCACCTTCACCGGCCTTGTGCGCGACATCGCCGGCCGGTTGCAGGCGATGGAGATCGAGCACTATCCCGGCATGACCCAGAAAGCGATCGCCGCCATCGTGGCAGAGGCTTCCGAACGATGGGACCTGACCGGCGCGCTGGTCATCCATCGCTACGGCCGCCTTGCCCCCTCCGAGCCGATCATGATGGTCGCGACCGCTGCGCCGCACCGGGCAGAGGCCTTCGCCGCCGCCGAGTTCCTGATGGATTACCTGAAATCCCGCGCCCCCTTCTGGAAGAAGGAGATCACGGCAGAGGGCGCCGGCTGGGTCGCCGCGAAGGACGAGGACGAACAGGCCCTCAGCCGCTGGTAGCCCGCCGCCCGTGCCGGGTCACCCAGGCCTCTTGCAGGTCGCCCTCCTTCGCCTCCGCCAAATAGACCGCTCGCGCGATTGCCCGGGCCAGGCAACTCGCCGCTGCATGGCCCAGCAGGAACGGATCGGCCACCGGGTCCGGCAACGGCTTCCGTCCCGTCGCCGCCGCAAAGACCAGGTCGCCGTCGAAGGGCGTGTGCGAGGGCACCAGCGCCCGCGCCATGCCGTCATGGGCGGCCGTGGCCATCCGCAGCGCCTGCGCCTGCGTCAGGATCGCATCCGTCGCCACGATGGCGATCGTCGTCGCCTCGCCCATCCGCTTCCGTGGCGCCGGCTCGTCCCCGGCCACGCCCTTCGCAGGCGCGCCGAAACCGCCGAACTCATCGTCCAGCTCCCAATGCGCCGCCCAGAAGTGAGGACCCTCGCCCACGGTCGGGCTGCCAAGCGCGTTGACCGCGACCAGCGCCCCAACCGTCAGCCCGTTCGCCAGCACCGCCGAGGCAGACCCCAGTCCGCCCTTAACGCTGCCGGTCGTCGCGCCATACCCGGCCCCGGCCGAGCCAAGGCGAAACTCCGGCCCCGCCGCTGCCAGCGCCGCGCGACCGAGCCGCTTGTAAGGGTTCTCGCTCCAGCCCTTGTCGCCCCCGTTCAGCAGGTCGAACAGGATCGCCCCCGGCACGATCGGCACCCGCGCCTCGCCCACGGCAAAGCCCCGCCCCATCTCGCGCAGCCCGTCGACGACACCCGACGCCGCATCGAGGCCAAAGGTCGATCCGCCCGATAGCACCAGCGCATCCACCTCCTGCACCAGCTTGTCCGGCGCCAAGAGGTCGGTCTCGCGCGTCCCCGGCGCGCCACCCATCACGCAGACCGCCGCCGTGAACGGCCGGTCGCCCAAAAGCACGGTCGATCCCGTCCGGATCCGCGCATCCTCGGCATTGCCGACGCTCAGCCCCTCGACATCGGTGATGAGGTTCCTCGGCCCCGGTTTCATCCTGCCTCCATTTTCTGCTCAGAAATATCCTCGGGGGTGCGGGGGCAGACAGCCCCCCGCTCGACTTCTCCACCCTGACGCATCGTGCGGGCAAGGCAAGCGGCTTCCCCCCGCCGCCCGGTCATGCCACACAGGGCGCCTCAGCAAGGGAGGATCGGATGGACAGGGTAGCACTCATTACCGCGGGCGGTAGCGGCATCGGCGCGGCGGCGGCGCGGAGGCTGGCGGCAGATGGCTGCAAGGTCGCGATCCTGTCCTCTTCCGGCAAGGGCGAGGCGCTGGCAAATGCACTCGGCGGGCTGGGCGTCACCGGCTCGAACCAGTCGCAGGCCGATATCGACCGCGTCGTGCAGGCGACGCTCGACAAGTGGGGCCGCATCGACGTTCTGGTGAACTCCGCAGGCCACGGTCCCCGCGCGCCCATCGCCGAGATCACCGACGAGCAATGGATCCAGGGCTTCGAGGTCTATTTCCTCTCCGCGGTCCGGCCGATCCGCGCCGTCACGCCCACGATGCGCGCGCAGGGCTCCGGCGCCATCGTCAACATCTCGTCCTACAACGCCTTCGAACCCGAGGCGGGCTTCCCGACCTCGGCCGTGGCCCGGTCGGGCCTTGCCGCCTTCGTCAAGGTCTATGCCGATGCCTTCGCCCGCGAGGGGATCCGCATCAACAACGTGCTGCCAGGCTTCACCGACAGCTTCCCCGAAAAGGAAGAGATCCGCGCCCGTATCCCGATGGGCCGCTACGCCACAACGGCCGAGATCGCCGCAGCCGTCTCCTTCCTCGCCTCGCCCGAAGCGAGCTACATCACCGGCCAGAACCTCAAGGTCGACGGTGGCCTTGCGCGATCTGTCTGATGCGCTGACGGTTTAATCGAACCGTCACATAACTGTCGTCCCCAGGTCATGTCCCGCCTCCATCTGGGCGGGACATTTCACAGAACGGGGATCGTCCATGACCGTCAAGCTTGCCGGCCTGACTTCGCTTCTCGCCCTGAGCGCGGCCCTGCCCGCGCTCGCCGAGGCGAATTTCAACCGCATTGCCAGCTTTGCAACGCCGCTCAACATGGCGGCGGGCGAAGACACCGCGCGCGCGACCAGCGCCGAGATCATCACCGCTTCGCCCGACGGCATGACGCTCGTCTATACCGACAGCCCCCTTGGTGTGATCGGCCTTGTCGACATCACCGACCCGGCCAAACCGAAGCCGCTCGGCAATGTCGAGATGGGGGGCGAGCCAACCACGGCGCATTTCATCGGCAACCGTGTCTTCGCTGCGGTCAATACCTCGGAAAGCAAGGCCAAGCCCTCGGGTAAGCTCGTCACCGTCGATCCGGCCACCCGCAAGGTCGTGGCGGAATGTGATCTGGGCGGGCAGCCCGACTCCGTTGCCGCGGCGCCGGATGGCAGCTTTCTTGCCATCGCCATCGAGAACGAGCGCGACGAGGACCTGAACGACGGCGAGTTGCCACAGATGCCTGCCGGGTATCTGGTGAAGTTGCCCGTCAAGGATGGAGCCGCCGATTGCGCCGCCTTGCAGAAGATCGATGTGACCGGTCTTGCCGAGATCGCGCCGGAAGACCCAGAGCCGGAGTTCGTCGACATCAATGCCAAGGGCGAGATTGTCCTGACGCTGCAGGAAAACAACCACATCGTCGTGGTCGGCAGCGACGGCAAGATCCTGCACCACTTCTCGGCCGGTTCCGTCGACCTTGAGGGTATCGACACCAAGAAGAACGGCAGGCTCGACTTCACCTCCAAGCGCGACGGTGCCCTGCGCGAGCCCGACGGCGTGAAGTGGATCGACGACGACCATTTCGCCATCGCCAACGAAGGCGATTACAAGGGCGGCGCGCGCGGCTGGACCATCCTGGCCAAGGACGGCACGGTGGTGTGGGAGTCCGGCGCATCGCTGGAGCGCGCCATCGCCGCGATCGGCCATTACCCCGAGCACCGCTCCAAGTCGAAAGGCGTCGAGATCGAGTCGGTCGAGATTGCGAGCTTCGACGGCGTGCCGATGGCTTTCCTAGCCTCCGAACGTGGCTCGGTCGTGGCTGTCTATGACATTTCGGACCTGAAGAACCCGGTCCTGAAGCAGATCCTGCCTTCGGGCATCAGCCCCGAGGGTCTGGTGGCGATCCCGTCCCGTGGTCTGCTGGCCACCGCGAACGAGGTTGATCTGCGCGAAGATGGCGGCGCCTCGGCGCATGTGATGGTCTATCAGCTTCAGGATGCGCCTGCGGCCTATCCGACACTGACTTCGGCGGGCAGCGATCCCCTGATCGGCTGGGGTGCGCTTTCGGCGCTGACGGCAGACCCGGCCAAACCCGGTCTTCTCTACGCGGTTTCCGATTCTGTCTATGCGGCAGCGCCGACGATCTACACCATCGACACCGCCGCCAAACCCGCGCGGATCATCGCTGCGACGCTTGTCACCCGTGGCGGCGACGCGGCGCAGAAGCTCGATCTGGAAGGCATCGCCGCCGATGGGGAAGGCGGCTTCTGGCTCGCCTCCGAAGGGCGCAGCGACAAGCTGGTTCCCCATGCGATCTACCGTGTCGACGCCGAAGGAGCGATCGACACCGAGATCGCGCTGCCGCCCGCGCTTCTGGCCGGCGAGACGCGCTATGGCTTCGAGGGGATCACCCTGATCGACGGCAAGCTCTGGATGGCCGTGCAGCGCGAATGGGCCGACGACCCGAACGGTCAGGTGAAACTCGTCTCCTACGATCCGGAGACCGAGACCTGGGGCGCTGTCCGCTATCCGCTCGACAAGGCGCCCGAAGGCGGCTGGATCGGCCTGTCCGAGATGGTGCGCCACGGTGACTATGTCTACTTCATCGAACGTGACAACCAGGTCGCAGAGAAGGCGGCAGTCAAGCAGATCACCCGCGTGCCGGTCAGCCAAATGGTTCCGGGCGAGCTGGGCAAGGACCTGCCGGTTGTCACCAAGGAGCCGGTCCGTGACCTTCTGCCCGACCTTGAGGCGCAGAACGGCTACGTCGCCGAAAAGGTCGAAGGCCTGACGTTTGACGCCGAAGGCAACGCCTGGCTCGTGACCGACAATGACGGCGTCGACGACAGCTCCGGCGAGACCCTGCTTTGGACGGTCGGCAAGATCGACTGATCCCTGCCGCATCGTTTCTGCCACAGATCGGCCCCCGGAACGCGGTTTCCGGGGGCTTTTCCATGGCTGCGGGCACGAAACACTTGACCTTCCACGCCACCATGCCAGATGTCTCGGCCCGCCCTTCCACGAATCCTGAAACGGTCCCCAAGTGCCGCAGATCCTTCGCCGCTTCCTTATCCTCGCTGTCCTAGCCGTCGTTTCCGCCTGCGCTCCGAAAGGGCCGCCGGTGACGATGCAGGCCGTCAACCCGATGTATGACGGTTTCCAGGATGGTGAATACTTCATCCCTGCGGTTCCCAAGGAATACCTGATCACCCACAACCTTCGCACGGAAGTGGACTATTTCGGACCCGAGGCGCCGGGGACCATCGTGGTCGATGTCTATTCGCGCCGGCTCTATTATGTCCTCGATGGCGGCCGCGCCGTGCGCTACGGCATCGCCGTCGGGCGCGAGGGGTTGTCCTTCAAGGGCAGCGGCACCATCCAGCGCAAGGCGGAATGGCCGTCGTGGCAGCCGACCCGCAACATGGTCCGCACGCGCCCCGACCTGTATGCCCCCTATGCCGCAGGCCTGCCCGGGGGGATCGACAACCCGCTTGGCGCGCGCGCGCTTTACCTGTACCGGGGCGGTCGCGACACCATGTTCCGCATCCACGGCACCATCGACCCGGCCTCGATTGGCCGGGCGACCTCGGCGGGCTGCATCCGGCTGTTCAACCAGGACATCATCGACCTCTACAACCGCGTCGACATCGGCACGCCGGTTCACGTTCGCACTCTGGACGAGTCGCGCGCACTTGAAGGCATCTGGATCGACGACGAATTCGGCCGCATCGTGCAGGTGCCGGAAGGCATGACCGAGGAAGAGGCCCTGGCCCATGTTGCCGAGCGCAAGTCCAAGCTTGAACTCGGGGTCAATGCCAGGATGACCGAGGCGAACAACCCGCCGCCGTCGAGCCCGACGAACGGCTGAAGCGACAAGGCCCGGGTCCGGCCCGGGCCTTCGACTTTCCGGCCTCAGGTGCGGATCACGTAATCCTTGAGCGTGGTCTCGACGACCTCCCAAACGCCCTTGAATCCGGGACGGATGACAAAGCTGTCGCCCGCCCGCAGCGTGACCGGCGGCTGGTTGTCCTCGTGCAGGATCGAGATGCCTTCAAGGATGTGGACGTATTCCCATTCCTCGTACGTCACCCGCCAGGCCCCTGGCGTCGACTGCCACAGCCCGCAGTAAAGACCGCTCCGGTCCTCGAGATTCCAGGTGGTATGGACAGGGTCGCCCTTGACGACCTTCGCGGGATCGGGGCGGGCGGTCTCGGACGGGGCGGCGCTCCGGTCAAGACGGACGAGCGTATCGGACATGGACGTCTCCTTGTTCTGGCGTCCCGTTCTAGCCCGGTGCAGCGGCGCAGGGAACCACAGCGCAACGTAGCAGGCGCATTCCACTGCGACACCGCAGGTCTTCGGAGACGGCCTGATGCAAGCCATGCGCAATCGGCATAGCCTTCGCATCCGCAGCACGATATGAGTGGGGCGGCCCACGACCGACGGAACTGCGACATGAGTGCCTCCGCCCCGACCAGCCGCCGCCTTTCGCCGCCTGACATCCTGGCCCGCAAGGGCGGTGAGCCGATCGTCTGCCTGACCTCCTACACCACGCCGATGGCCCGGATTTCGGACCCGCATTGCGATGTGCTTCTGGTCGGCGACAGCCTTGGCATGGTGATCCACGGACTGCCTTCGACGCTTGGCGTGACGCTGGAGATGATGATCCTTCATGGCCGCGCCGTGGTGCGCGGGTCGGAGAAATCGCTGGTCGTCATCGACATGCCCTTCGGCAGCTACGAGGAAGGGCCTGAGCAGGCCTTTCGCAACGCCGCCCGCATCATGGTAGAGACCGGCGCGGGTGCGGTGAAGCTGGAAGGCGGACAGCACATGGCCGAGACCATCGCCTTCCTGACCGCGCGCGGAATTCCGGTGATGGCCCATGTCGGCCTGACGCCGCAGGCGGTCAACGTCTTTGGCGGCTACAAGGTGCAGGGCCGCGCCGAGGATGCCGACCGCGTTCGCGCCGATGCCGAGGCGGTCAGCCGCGCGGGCGCCTTCTCCGTCGTGCTGGAAAAGGTGCCGCATTCGCTTGCCAGCCGGATCACCGCCGAAATCGCCATCCCGACCATCGGCATCGGCGCCTCGCCTGACTGCGATGGTCAAGTGCTGGTGGTCGATGACATGCTCGGCCTCTTCACCGATTTCCGGCCGAAGTTCGTGCGCCGCTATGCCGAGCTTGGCCGGACGGCCGGCGAAGCGGTCGCCGCCTATGCCGCCGATGTCCGGGCCCGGCGGTTCCCCGGCAAAGAACATGTCTTCGCCGACGAGATGCCGGAGCCAAAGAAATGAGGCCTGCAATCGTGCGGACGGTGGCCGAGCTGCGCAGCCTCGTGCGAAGCTGGAAGGCCGACGGCGCAAAGGTCGGGGTGGTGCCGACGATGGGCGCACTGCACGATGGCCATCTGAGCCTCGTGCGCGCCGCGCAGCGGGACTGCGCCCGGGTGATCGTGACGATCTTCGTCAACCCCAAGCAGTTCAACAGCGCCGACGATCTGGCGAAGTATCCGCGCACCGAGGCCGCCGACGCGGCGTTGCTCGCGCCCCTCGAAGTGGACGCGATCTTTGCCCCGCTGCCCGAGGAGGTCTATCCCGACGGTTTTGCCACCAATGTCTCGGTCGGCGGCATCAGCACCCGTCTGGAAGGATTGCATCGCCCCGGTCATTTCGATGGCGTGGCGACGGTGGTGACCAAGCTTTTCGGCATGACCCTCGCCGACCGCGCCTATTTCGGTGAGAAGGACTGGCAGCAGTTGCAGGTCGTCCGCCGTCTGGTGGCCGACCTCAACCTGCCGGTCGAAATCGTCGGCTGCCCGACGATCCGCGAGGCCGACGCACTTGCCCGCTCCTCGCGCAACGTGCGTCTCTCGCCCGAGGCCCGCGCCATCGCGTCGGCGCTCCCGCGCGAGATGGCGAAGGCGGCGCAGGCGATGCGGGCCGGTGCGCCGGTCCATCTGTCACTCGATGCGGCCAAGGCGGCGCTGCTCGCCGCCGGGTTCGATGAGGTCGAATACATAGACCTTTGCGATGCCGAGACGCTGCTGTGGATCGACGAGTTGAGCGGGCCGGGTCGGCTGCTGGCCGCTGCCTGGGTCGGCGGCGTGCGGCTGATCGACAACATCGCTGTCTGACGCCGCCGCTTGGTTTCGCGGAAATGCGGGAAAGGAAGGGGGCCTTCTGCCCCCTCTGGCCCGTGCCGGGCCATTCACCCCCGAGGATATTTTCGAGCAGAAAATCGATCAGGGGCCGAGCAGGTCGTCGAGCACCAGCGCCATGACGCGGGCAGAATCGAGCATGTCCTGCACCCCCACCCATTCGTCGGGCTGGTGGGCGAGGTGGAGGAGACCCGGCCCATAGGCGATGCAGTTGTGCAGTCGGCCGATGCGGTCGATGTGCTTCTGGTCGTAGGTGCCTGGTGAGACGACATATTCGGCCTGGCGCGCCAGTACCCTCTCGATGGCGGCGGCAGTGGAGCGCACCACGGGCGCATTGCGGTCAGCCATGACGGGATGCACTTCGAACAGGTCGCGGATCTCGTATTGGAAGGTTGGTCGCTCGGCCCTGACCCGCTCGAGCAGGGTGACGAGCTCGCCCTTCACCTGCGCCAGGTCCTCCTCGATCAGGAAGCGGCGGTCCAGGATGATGCGGCAACGGTCGGCGACACATGGCGTCGGCAGGCCGGTATAGCCGGGCTCCGGCTCGGGCTCGCCGCCGTGAATGGAGTTGATGTTCAGGGTCGAGGCGCGGGCGCCTTCGGGCACCACGGGCATTGCCGTGTGGCGGGTGGCGAGCAGGGGGTAAAGCTGCGTTTCGATCTCCTGCAGCACCGCGGCCATGTGGCGGATGGCACTGTCGCCGAGGAAGGGCATCGAGCCATGGGCGATGCGGCCCTTGGTTTCGACCTCGGCCCACCAGACGCCGCGATGGCCGAGGCAGATGCGGTCCTTGTGCAGAGGCTCGGGGATGATGACGTGCTGGACGACATCGGGAGAGAAGCGGCCCTGCTGGGCGAGGTAGGCGACGCCGCCATAGCCGCCCGATTCCTCATCGGCTGTTGCGCTGATCTCGATGGCGCCGCGGAAGTCGGGCCGGGCGGCGATGAAGGCCTCGGCGGCGATGATGCTGGCGGCGAGGCCGCCCTTCATGTCGCAGGCGCCGCGGCCATAGATACGGTCACCCACCAGTTCGCCGCCGAAGGGGTCGCGTGTCCAGCCGTGGCCGACCTCGACCACGTCGTGATGGCTATTGAAATGCACGCAGTCGCCGGGTGCCGACCCTTCCAGCCGCGCGACGAGGTTCCAGCGCGGATGCGCTTCGCTGTCCCCGGGCGCGCCTTCCGCGCGGATGAATTCGACCTGGAAGCCATGCATCATCAGCCGGGCCGCCAGATAGTCGCAGATCTGGCGGTAATTCAGGCCGGGCGGGTTCAGCGTGGGAATGCGGATCAGGTCCTGCGTCAGCCGGATCAGATCTTCGCGCCGCCGGTCGATCTCGGAAGAAAGCGTGTCGGTCATGGCGGAAGCTTGCCCTGCGACCAAGGCTCCGGCAACCGCTTTCCGGGGTGACGCTGCCGCTGCGATTTGCGAGAGTGCGGCCAAGGGGTTCGGGGGTGCAGATGATCGGTCTCGTCAGGCTCGTGGTCTTCGGCTTTGTCGCCCTGTCGGTCGTCTATCTGCTGGTGTCGGTCTATTCGCGGTCCGTGGAGCGCGAGCGGCTCGAGAAGGAATGGGATGCCGGCGGTGTGGACCAGGACCGGGACGCCTATATCTCGGAGGGGATGCGGCACTATCAGCACGGGTTGCGGCGCAAGCTGATCGCACTCGTCTATGTCATCCCGGCGGTGGTGATCGCCATCATTGTCTATGTCGTGAACCATCAGTAAAGGAGAGCGGACCATGTGGAGCGCGCTGAAATGGACCGTGGGGATCATCCTTCTGGTGATCGCCGCGCTGTTCCTGCACTACACCTTGCCACAGCGCGACGTGGTCCGGATCACGAACACCTACAACCGGCTGACCACGGTTGGCGAGAACGCGATCTTCTATGCGACACCGGACGTCGGTACGGCCGAGTCGAGCACCACCCGTGACATCCGCTTCATCGAGGCGGTGCGCCCGAATGGCAAGGTCATCGTCTATCGCAACGAGGATACCGGCTGGATCTGGCCGCCGTTCTTCAAATACGACAGCTCAAACCTGCAGGCGAAGGCGTCGGACATGAAATCGACCGCCGAGGCGCCGAAATGGGTGGCGATCACCAAGTACGGCTGGCGGATCGCCTGGCTGTCGATCTATCCCAACGCCATCAGCGTCCGCCCGGTCGAAGGGCCGGATGTCACCTTCTTCCCCTGGCTCAACATCACGATCATCGTGGTTCTGGTGCTGCTGGTCCTCATCATCCGCCGCATGTGGCTGCAGTTCTGGGAACGGATGGTCGATCCGGCGGTCAAGTCGGTGGGCCAGACGCTAGACGATATCGACGCAAGTGCGGACGCGGCGCGTCAGCGGGCGCGGACGCGATGGGGGCGCTTCTGGGCCTGGGTGCGCAGCCTGTTCCGCTGATAAGTTGAAGCGCGTGGCCGGTTGCCCCGGCCACGCGACCTGTCTCAGCCGCGCAGCGTTCCGCCGGACGCCTTCGTGACCTTCTCGACAATTTTGGCGCTGACCGCCTCGATCTCGGCCTCGGTCAGTGTCTTTTCGACCGGTTGCAAGCGGACGGTCAGGGCGACCGATTTCTTGCCCGCGCCCATCTGCGCCTCGGCCTTTTCTCCGGTGAACTGGTCGAAGACGCGGACGCTTTCAATCAGGGCCTTGTCGGCACCCTGGGCGGCATTGACCAGCGTCAGCGCCTCGACCCGGCTGTCCACCACGAAGGCGAAGTCGCGGTCGACCGCCTGCAGGTCCGAGAGCTTGAGCGCGGGACGGGTCGGCGTCTTGACCTTGGGCAGCGGCACGGCGGCGATGCGGATTGTGAAGGCCACCGCCGGCCCCTTGACGTCGAGTGCGCGCAGAACGGACGGATGCACCTCGCCGAAGGTCGCGAGCGCGTTCGGGCCAAGCGCCACGACGCCCGAGCGGCCGGGATGCCACCAGGCTTCCGTCTTGCGGGTGATCTGCACGCGGGCGGGTGCGCCGAGCGTGGCGAGAACCGCCTCGGCATCCGCCTTGGCGTCGAACAGGTCCACCGGGCGGCGCGAGCCGAAGGGATCGCGCGCGGCGGCAGCGCCGACGAGGAGGGCGGTCGCGTGAACGGCCTGCTCCCCCGGCTCACCGCCCGCGAAGACCGGGCCGACCTCGAACAAAGCAAGGTCCATGAAGCCGCGCGCCTGATTGCGGGCGGCGGCTTGCAGCAGGCCCGGCAGCAGGTCGGGGCGCAGATGCGTCATCTCGGAGGAGATCGGGTTGTCGATCCTGACCGCCTCGGACCCGCCGCCGAACAGGGCGGCCGCCTTGGCGTCGATGAAGCTGTAGGTCACGCATTCATTGTAGCCGAGGCCGGCCAGCATCCGCCGGGCCGCCCGTTCACGCTCTTGCTGCGGGGTCAGGATCGGACGCAGGACGCCGGAGACGGGGCGCGACAGCGGCTTGCCCTGGAGCTTCGTCAACGAGGCAATGCGGGCCACCTCCTCGACCAGGTCGGCCTCGCCCTGGATGTCGGGGCGCCAGGTCGGCGGATGGGCCATGTCGCCCTTGAGCGTGAAACCGAGCGCGGTCAGCGTCGCGCGCTGCTCGGCCTCGGGGATTTCCATGCCCACGAGGCTCACGACGCGGGCCGGGTCGAGGCGATAGGCGCGGTCGGCCTCGGGCACGGCGCCATCGACGACAAGTTCCGACGCCTCGCCGCCGCAAAGGTCGAGCACCATCTGCGTCGCAAGGTCCAGCCCCGGCAGGGTGAAGGCCGGGTCCACGCCGCGCTCGAAGCGATAGCGCGCATCCGAGTTGATCTTCAGCGCGCGGCCGGTGGCGGCGATGGTGATCGGGTCCCAATAGGCGCTTTCGAGGAAGACATCCGTCGTCGCCTCGGTGCAGCCCGACAGCTCGCCCCCCATGATCCCTGCGAGGGACTCGGGCTGGGCGTCGTCGGAGATCAGCATCATCCCCGGCTTCAGCGTGTAGGTCTTGCCGTCGAGCGCCAGCAGTTCCTCGCCGCCCTTGGCCGGGTGGATGCGGAGCGATCCCTTGACCTTGGCCGCGTCGAAAACGTGGAGCGGACGGTTCAGCGCAAAGGTGAAGAAGTTGGTGATGTCGACCAGCGTCGAGATCGGACGCAGGCCGATGGCCTTGAGCCGCGCCTGCATCCAGTCGGGCGAGGGGCCATTCTTCACGCCGCGGATCAGCCGGCCGGCGAAAAGCGGGCAGCCCTTGGCCTTCAGCGCAGGGTCGATGGCCACGCCGATCGGGCTCTTGAAGCTGCCCTTGATCGCCGGGATCTCCAGCGGCTTCATCTTGCCGAGGCCCCGCGCCGCGAGGTCGCGGGCAATGCCGCGCACGCCGAGCGCGTCGGGGCGGTTCGGGGTGATCTTCACATGAATCATCGGGTCGTTGAGGCCACGGTAATCGATGAAGCGGACGCCAAGGGGCGCATCGGCCGGAAGCTCGATGATGCCGTTGTGATCGTCCGACAGCATCAGCTCGCGTTCCGAACAGAGCATCCCGTTGGACTCGACGCCCCGGATCACGCCGGGCTTCAGGTCGACGCCGGTGCCGGGGACGTGCGTGCCGGGCGGGGCGAAGACGCCGACAAGGCCGGTGCGGGCATTCGGCGCGCCGCAGACCACCTGCACCTCTTCCACACGGCCGCCGGGACCGTCGGGCAGGGTTTCAACCCGGCAGACGCGCAGGCGGTCGGCATTCGGGTGCTGGACCGCCTCGATCACCCGGGCGATGCGGAAGGCGCCAAGCGAGGCCACGGGATCGACGACCTCTTCGACCTCGAGGCCAAGATCGGTCAGCGCATCGAGGATCGCGTCGAGCGGCACCTCGGTTTCCAGATGATCCTTGAGCCAGGACAGGGTGAACTTCATGGCGACTTCCCAAGAGTGCTGCGGCGGGCGGACCGGGGGCGACCCCCGTATGATCCAGTGCGGATTAGCCGATGGAGGGCGAAAGGGAAAGCCCGGCCTCACGGGAAATCCCGCAGTGGTTTCCCCATCGGAAACGCGATGTTGCCATCGTTCTGCCGCATTTCCCGAGACGCGGGACGCCGAGTCGCGCTATCACTGTCTTACGGAAATCGCTTCCCTCATCGCTGATTTGAGAAAGGTCTTTCAGTCTGGCAGCAGTGCACCATGCGGGGGCTGACGGTGCTGAAGACAGTCGAGTAACGAGTAACAACGCCAGAGTTTCAGGTTATCGGGCGGGGCCGCACAGGCCCCGCCTTTTTCTTTCTGCAAATGTGGCAGCAAGCCTTTGCGCGCGCCCATCCCGGATTTCATCCGGGACGCCTCGCAGGATGATGAGCAAAAGAGACACGCAGACCGCCAGTGGGCGGCCGGGGCTCAGCGGCTGAGGCCGCCTGCCAGATCGGGCATGTCCAGCGCTGCGAAACCATAGTGGCGTAGCCAGCGCAGGTCGCTTTCAAAGAAGGCGCGCAGGTCGGGGATGCCGTATTTCAGCATGGCGATCCGGTCGATGCCCATGCCGAAAGCGAAGCCCTGCCACTGGGTCGGATCCACGCCGGCTGCCGACAGCACCTTGGGGTGCACCATGCCCGAGCCGAGGATTTCCATCCATTTGTCGCCTTCGCCGATCTTCAGCTGTCCACCTTCCCAGGAGCACCGGATGTCGACCTCGGCCGAGGGCTCTGTGAAGGGGAAATGGCTGGCGCGGAAACGCAGTTCGACCGACGGCACCTCAAAGAACGCGCGGCAGAATTCCTCGAGCGTCCATTTCAGGTTGGCCATGCTGATGTCCCGGTCGATGGCAAGGCCCTCGACCTGGTGGAACATCGGCGTGTGGGTCTGGTCCATGTCCATGCGGTAGACGCGGCCCGGCGCGATGACGCGGATCGGGGCGCCCTGTTCGGCCATCGCACGGATCTGCACCGGCGAGGTGTGGGTGCGCAGGACGTGCGGGGGGCGATTGTCACCCTCGGCTCGCGCCATGAAGAAGGTGTCGTGCTCCTGCCGGGCGGGATGCTCGGGCGGGATGTTCAGCGCGTCGAAATTGTACCAGTCGCTTTCGACTTGCGGCCCTTCGGCCACCGCAAAGCCCATGTCGGCGAAGATCGCCGTCAGTTCTTCCATCACCTGGCTGACCGGATGGATCGTGCCCAAGCGGCGCGGGCGCCCGGGCAGGGTGACGTCGAGCCATTCCGCCTGCAGGCGCTCGTTCAGCGCGGCATCGCCGAGCGCGGCCTTCTTGGCGCGAAGGGCGGCGTCGATCTCGTCCTTGAGGACATTGAGTTGCGCACCGGCCGCCTTGCGTTCATCCGGCGACATCTTGCCAAGGCCGGCCATCAGGGCGCTGATCTCGCCCTTCTTGCCGAGGGCGGCAAGGCGCACCTCTTCCAGCGCGGCCTCGTCCGAAGCGGCGGAAACAGCGGCGATGAAGCGCGCCTTGAGTGCGTCGAGCCCGTCCATGTCAGTCTCCGGTTGGCTGGCGAGACGGTGCTAGCGATGGGTCGGCGCGAATGCAAGGCCGGGTAGGACCTCAACCGGATTGCGCTGCGATTCCGTCGTGAAAAGGCGGAACCGTCACACCACAATGGCGAAAGTCAGCCCGCGCAAGCGTAGGGCGGTGAATTGCGGACGCGGCTTGGCCCGCTGCCCGGTCGCTGTGTCTGGCAGATCACTTCCAGCAATGACGGAAAATCCTCGACCGGGGCCAGCCCATAGCGAACAAAGGCCTGCAAAGCGCGACCTTCACGCTCCGCCATCTGCTCTGCCTGTTCCTTCTCGCTGTCCCAGACGCTCCAGACTACCGCCAGATGATCTTCAATCTGAATCATTGACGTGCAGAAGCGTCTTCCATGGCTTCTCACGCGATCGCACACAAACACCGCGTGATCTTTCGTGGCTGCCAGCCTGTCTAACTGATCCTTCATCGACTCTTGGCCAACGGTCGTATGGTGGGCAAAGGTCTCCAGGCGGCGGTCATCGACCAGATAGAATCGGTCACGCGGAAGGGACTGTTGAAGTGCTGCCCACGGGTCGTCACAAACCGTTCGCGCCCATTCCCGGGTGAGCAACGGACAAAGTTTCTCCCGTTGAGCCCAGTTGGAATCGTCCCAACCGTATGTCTCGACCTGGACTGCGACCCGGTCGAGCACCGGTGCCGATCCCGGCTCAGAGGCAGCCAGCCGGAAAGCATCGCGTGCATCGCGCCACTGCTTGACGGCTTGGTCGCGATCCAGGGAAAAGAACATTCCGGGCGAAACCTGATCGGGCATCGCGACGAAAGGCAGTACCAAGGGTACGCTTCCAACCACAACATGCGCTGCCGAGGCCAAGGTGGCAATCTCGGCATCGGAAGGCCCGACGGGACTGGGGCGCTTTTCGGGAAACAGGGCCGGGGCGAAGACAAAAAGCAGGATGGTCGTCACCACGGCACCCCATGCAAAAATCTTCGCAATGATAAGTGAGACGCCGCGCTTCCTACCCGTCACTTGTTACACCAACTTGCTCCATGCCTTGGACGCGAGGCTTGCTGCACAACTTTGGCGGGAGCATGGCCATCTGGTCCGGCAAATCCCTTATGGTGGCCGAAACGCAAGAAAGAAAAACGCCCCGGCCTTGGCCGGGGCGCGTCAGCTTCAACCTTGAAGCAATCTCAGGCGGCGATCGCCTTTTTCGCCTGAGCCGCGATCGCGTTGAACGCTTCGGGCTCATGCACGGCGAGGTCGGCCAGAACCTTGCGGTCCACCTCGATGCCGGCCTTGTTCAGACCGTCGATCAGGCGCGAGTAGGTCATCTCGGCGTCGAACAGACGGACGGCCGCGTTGATGCGCTGGATCCACAGGGCGCGGAAGTTGCGCTTGCGGGTCTTGCGGTCGCGGGTCGCGTACTGGTTCGCCTTGTCGACGGCCTGGGTCGCGGTGCGGAAGTTGGTCGAGCGGGCGGCGTAATAGCCCGACGCGGCCTTGATCACCTTGCGGTGACGGGCGTGGGTCACCTTGCCGGATTTGACGCGGGACATGGGTCTCTCTCCTTACCGGTCGTAGGGCATGTATTTCTTGACGATCTTCGCGTCGCTGTCCGACAGGATCATGGTCCCCGTCGCCTCGCGGACGAATTTCGCCGTGCGCTTGATCATGCCATGGCGCTTGCCGGCAGGACCGGCCTTCACGCGGCCGGAGGCCGTGAAGCGAAAACGCTTCTTCGCGGCCGATTTGGTCTTCATCTTGGGCATTTCCATCTCCTCTTTCGAGCGGTTAACGCACGACTCGGCATGCCACATCGGCCGGCCGCGCGGGTATCGAGGGGCGGCGTATAGAAGCCGTCCGACCTGGATGCAAGGGAAAAGACGAAAGCCTCAGGCGCCCATCTTGGAAAACACCCGCCCGAAGACGGTCGGGATCTGAGCAAAGCTGTATCCCGAGGGCTTTTCATGCAGGGCGTAGGCGACCATCACGCCGCCGGCAAGCAGCATAATGATGGGGATGCGGGGCACGCGCCCTTCGTTATAGGCCGTCAGAAGCGAGGGAAGGGTCGCAGCGGCAAGGATCGTGCCGACCACGAATGACAAATCGGTATCCATAGGCTCCACCTACAAGACCAGAGCCCCCAGAAGATCAGATTAGCTTGGATTGTGCCTTCAAATCAAGCGAGTGGCGCAAATTGCAACCGTCGCGGGCGCCGCCTTTCGGAAGCTCCCGCGGCAGTGGCGCGCCCTATTCCGGGTCGGCCTTGTAGATCAGCCGCTCGTCGCAGGGGGCGATGCGCAGGATGTTCGTGGTCCCCTGCACGTTGAACGGCACTCCGGCAGTCAGGACGATGTGGTCCTTCTCGGTGGCGAAGCCGTATTTGAGCGCGGCCCGCACCGCGGCGATCACCGCGCCCTTGAAGCGGTCCTGCTCTCCGGTCACGACGCAGGTCGTGCCCCAGCTCAGACACATGCGGCGGGCGGTGGCGATGAGCGGCGTCAGGCCCAGGATCGGAACGCGCGGACGCTCGCGCGCGACCAGAGCCACCGTATTGCCGGTCTGCGAGAAGCAGCAGATCGCCTTGATGTCGGTCGTCTCGGCGATCTCGCGTGCGGCCGACACGATGCCGTCAGCCATGGTCTTGCGGACGACCGAGCGGCTTGCCTCGATCACGTCGCGATAGGTGGGGTCACTTTCGACGGAAAGCGCGACATTGTTCATGGTCGTCACCGCCTCGACCGGATACTGGCCGGCGGCGGATTCGGCGGACAGCATGACGGCATCCGCGCCTTCGTAGATCGCGGTCGCGACGTCCGAGACCTCGGCCCGGGTCGGCACCGGGGATTCGATCATCGATTCGAGCATCTGGGTGGCGACAATGACCGGCTTGGCCGCGGCGCGGGCGCCACGTACAAGGCGCTTCTGGATCGGAGGCACTGCCTGCACCGGCAGTTCGACGCCAAGATCGCCGCGCGCCACCATGATCCCGTCGGACACGGCGAGGATCTCGGCATAGGCCTTGACCGCAGCCGGCTTCTCGATCTTCGAAAGGATGGCGGCGCGGCCTCGCGCCAGAGCGCGCGCCTCGGTCACATCCTCGGCCCGCTGGACAAAGGACAGCGCCAGCCAGTCCACGCCAAGCTCGCAGGCGAATTCCAAATCCGCGCGGTCCTTGGTCGAAAGCGCGGCCAGCGGCAGGACCACGTCGGGCACGTTCACGCCCTTGCGATTCGAGATCGTGCCGCCAACGGTCACCGTGCAATTGGCGAAATCAGGTCCGCATTCATCAACCTTCAGGCGGATCTTGCCGTCATTGACCAGAAGCGAGGCCCCCTGTTCCAGCGCGGCAAAGATCTCGGGATGCGGCAGTTGCACGCGGTCCACGTTGCCGGGCGCATCGGTCAGGTCCATGCGGAACTTTGCGCCTTCGACAAGCTCTTCTGATCCGTTGGCAAAGACGCCGACGCGCAGCTTCGGGCCTTGCAGGTCCGCCAGAATCGCGATCGGCCGGCCCGTGTCGGCCTCGATCTTGCGGATGATGGTGTGGCGGCCGCGGATGTCGTCATGCGTGCCGTGGCTCATGTTCAGGCGGAACACATCGGCCCCTGCCTCGAACAGGGCGCGGATGGTGGGTTCGTCGCTGGAAGCCGGCCCGAGCGTGGCCACGATCTTCACGTTACGAAGGCGTCTCATTGTGCCTCGATCCTTTTTCGCGTTCATCTGTCGTGGTGGGCCACGGGCCTTATCGCCCAATTCCCCCGGTCGGGCAACTGGCGGTTTCCGCAAGGTCGAGCTATGCCCTCGGCGAGTGTCTGATTAGACGGGAGAAGGCGAGTGGATGCCTTTCGGATCATCGGTGAGGATCGTCCCGCGCGCTGGCTTGTGACCTGCGACCACGCCTCGAATCGGGTTCCGGCAGAGATCGCCGGCGGTTCGCTAGGCATTGCGGCCGAGGACATGGCGCGGCACATCGCCTTCGATCCAGGGGCGGCTGGCGTTGCGGTGACCCTGGGGGAACGCCTTGATGCGCCGGTCATCCTGAGCAACTTCTCCCGGCTGGTGATCGACCCGAACCGCGGCGAAGACGATCCGACGCTGGTGATGAAGCTTTACGACGGCACGATCATCCCGGGAAACCGCCGGGCCGATGCCGTGGAGATCGAGCGGCGCCTGGACCTACTCTATCGCCCCTATCACGCGGCTTACGAGCGCCTCGCAGCGCGTAGGCCCGATACTGTCATCGTCGCGATCCATTCCTTTACACCGAGCTTGCGCGGACGCCCGCCGCGGCCTTGGCATGTGGGCGTCCTGCATTCCTACCTTGATGGCCGGCTTTCGCAGGCCCTGCTGGCCCGGCTGAAGGCGGAACCGGATCTCTGCATCGGCGACAACGAGCCCTATGACGGCCATCTGCCGGGCGATGCCATTGATCGGCACGCCTTGCAGTCCGGTCGGCACAACACGCTGATCGAGGTTCGGAACGACCTCATCGCGACCGAGGCGGAACAGGTTCGGTGGGCGGAGCGCCTTGCCCCGATCCTCACGGAAGCGCTGGCGGCGGTGTAGGCGGCCAGTCCAGTTTCCGGACTGGATTTGCCCGCTTGGCGGTGCATACGGTTTTCTCGCTGGTCACCAACAGGCCGGACCCACCCCTGAATTCCGCAGCTGATCAAAGGTCAGAATGCGGCAGCCAATGGAAGACGACTATGTCGGGATCGGAGCCGGCGCCTTGCCCTGCCATTCCGTCTGGTTCTGTTTCCGGGTAGAAGAGGTCGAGCAACGAGGTTTTCATGTCCGACATCGACCCTTCGACACGAACCGAACTCGAGGCCGCCACCTTCCGCGCCCTCATCCATCACCTGATGGAGAAGCGTCCCGACGCCCAGAACATCGACCTGATGAACCTGGCAGGCTTCTGCCGCAACTGCCTGAGCCGCTGGTATCAGGAAGCGGCTGAAGCGAAGGGAATCCCGCTGACCAAGGACGAGGCCCGGGAAATCGTCTACGGGATGCCCTATGCCGACTGGGTCGCCATGCACCAGACCGAGGCCAGCCCCGAGAAGAAGGCGGCGTTCGAGGTGGCTTTCCGCGAGAATGTCGGCGAGCGTCGCTGATGTCAGCCCCAGAGCGCGCGCATCAGTGCAGCCAGCGCCACAGCCAGCAGCGCCGCGGCCACGTCGTTGCCGATCAACAGCGTGAGCCCCACAGCGGCTGCCAGAGCAACGGCCTCGATCATCCCGCCATTGGCTACGGCAATCGCGGCGATCGCGGCCATGACCGAGATCGGCGTGGCGCGCAGCGCCGCCTCCAGCCGGGGCGAGGCGGGCAGGTAGCGCATGGTGACGTAGCCGGCGAAGCGGCAGAACAATGCCGCCGCCGCCATCACCAGAAGAAGCACGGGGAAGGAATAGGTCACGGCCTGTCCCCTGGCGGTGGTCGCCACCCCGCCGCGGCCGCCGCCCCTCCGGCCAGCCCGGCGGCAATGATCGCCCAGCCGGTTCCGGCGAGTTCGAACACGGCGAGGGCCGTCACCGCGCCGATGGCGGCTGGCAGAAGCTGCGCGCGGCTGCGCATCATGGCGGTCATCATCGCCGCTGCGAAGGCCGGCAGCATCAGGTCGGCCGCCAGCGTATGTGGGTCAGGCAGCACGTGCCCGGCCAGCGCGCCAAGCGCCGTGCCCGCCATCCAGCCCGCGAACATCGGCAACCCGGTCCCGGCCAGATAGGCCCGATCCTCCTCACCCTGTTCAACCCGGCGCATCACGAGGATCCAGTTCGCATCGCCCAGAAGCAGCAGGCTCGCATAGGCCAGCGGCGGCGATGCCTGATGCAACCAGGTCTGAAGCGCCGCGCCGAACATGATGTAGCGCGCATTCATCAGCAGGATCGTTGCGGCGAGGGTCGCGAGCGTGAATTGCCCGGTCTGGATCAGGTTGAGCGCGGCAAGCTGCGCCGAACCGGAATAGACCGTCGCGCTGGTCGCCAGCGCCTGTGACAGTGCGAACTCCGCCTGAGCGGCAACCAGACCGAAGGCCAGGCCGTAGACGAAGATGCCCAAGCCAAGCGGCAGCGCATCCCGCGCTCCGCGGCGCAACCCGTCCGCGGTGAAGGGCGCGGGCATGGCGTCAGATCGCGGCCTTGCGCATCTCGTCGAGGTAGATTTCTCGCAGGCGGGTAGCTACGGGACCGGGCTTGCCCGAACCGAGCGTCGCGCCGTCGATCTCCACCACCGGCATGACGAAGGCCGAGGCCGAAGTGAAGAACGCCTCGTCGGCTTTCTTCGCCTCATCGATGGTGAACGGGCGCTCCTCAATCTCCATCTGCGCCTCTTCGGCGCAGCGCAGGACGGCGGCGCGGGTGATGCCGTGCAGGATGTCGTTCGACAGAGGGCGGGTGATGATGCGGTTGCCCTTGACGATGTAGGTGTTGTTCGAGGTGCCCTCGGTCACGAAACCGTCCTCGACCAGCCAGGCATCATCCACGCCCGCCTTCTTGGCCATCATCTTGCCCATCGACGGGTAAAGAAGCTGCACCGTCTTGATGTCGCGCCGGCCCCACCGGATATCCGGGATCGAGATGACCTTCTGGCCTACCTTGGCGACAGGGCTGTCGGCCAGACCCGGCTTGGACTGGGTGAAAAGGACCAGCGTCGAAGGTGTCGTCGCCGGGTCAGGGAAGGAGAAATCGCGGTCGCCCGGGGCGCCACGGGTGACTTGCAGGTAGATCATCCCGTCAACCAGATCGTTCCGCTTGATCAGCTCGCGATGGATCGCCAGCAGTTCCTCGTCCGAAACGGCGGGAGCCATGTCGAGTTCCTTCAGCGACCGCGCCAACCGTGCGCAATGTCCCGCGAAGTCGATCAGCTTGCCGCCGAGCACGCTGGTGACCTCGTAAACGCCATCGGCCATCAGGAAGCCGCGGTCGAAGATCGAGACCTTGGCCTCGGTTTCGGGCAGATAGTCGCCGTTGACATAGACGGTGCGGGTCATGCTCATCCCCAGAGTTCGGGTTCGGGTGGGTGGACGCCGGCGGCGTCGTACTTCAGCGGGTGCGGGCGGTCTTCGGCCAGAAGCAGCGGCCCGTCAAGGTCGGTAAAGGCCGCGCCCTGCGCCAAGAGGACCGCAGGCGCCATGGCAAGGCTCGACCCCACCATGCAGCCCACCATCAGGCCGTAGCCTTCGGCCAGCGCCTGCCGTTTCAACTCCAGCCCCTCGGTCAGCCCGCCGGTCTTGTCGAGCTTGAGGTTGACCACGTCATACTTGCCTTTCAGCTTCGGCAGGCTCGCGCGGTCGTGGCAGCTTTCGTCCGCGCAGACGGGCAGGGGGCGGGCGATCTCGGCCAGCATGTCGTCCTTGCCGGCGGGCAGGGGCTGCTCGACCAGCTTCACTCCAATGCGCACCAGATGGGGCGCAAGGTCGGAATAGACCTCGGCCGTCCAGCCTTCGTTGGCATCGACGATGATCGGAGTGCCCGGCGCGCCCGCCCGCACCGCCTCGAGCCGGGGCATGTCGTCCGGCGTGCCGAGCTTGATCTTCAGGAGCGGCCTCTCTGCGTTCTTTGCCGCCGCCGCGCGCATGTTTTCGGGCGTGTCGAGCGACAGGGTGTAGGCGGTGACCTCTGGCTGCGGTGCGGAAAGTCCCGCCAGTTGCCAGACGCGCTTTCCTGCCTGCTTGGCCTGAAGATCCCAAAGCGCGCAATCGACCGCGTTGCGCGCCGCGCCGGCCGGCAGTGCGGATTGCAGGGCGTCGCGGGTGATGTCGGCCGGCAGTCCGGCGATCTGGGCGGTCACGCTTTCCAGCGTTTCGCCATAGCGGGCATAGGGGACGCACTCGCCCCAGCCTGTCACGCCGCCGCGCGAGATCCGCACAGTCAGGACCTTGGCCTCGGTCCGGCTACCGCGACTGATCGTAAACACTTGGGCCAAACGGAAGACATCGTTTCCAATTTCGATCATGGACGCCTCTCGACCGCCATATTTCGGGCAAGACGCCCCGCAATCCCCGCACAGAAACCAAGTTTCAGACGGAATTCCAGCGCAAAAGTTACCGTCAATGAAGGTTCCGACGGAGCCTGAGTCGTTCAGGGCAGAATGTCCGACAAAAGGTGAAACGCTATGCTGGCCGCAATGTTGCGACGGTTCAGGGATGACGAAAGCGGTGCGGTTACCACCGACTGGGTCGTGCTGACGGCAGGTATCGTCGGCCTTGGTCTCGTCGCGGCCGCAACTGTTGCCAACAGCACCACCAGCGCTGCCGGTAGCATCTCGACCGACGTCTCGAAGACGATCTCGGCTGCTGCCAGCAGCGACTATTCGTCGGATGCAACCGTGGAAGAGCCCGCCCCGCACGAAATGACGACGGCGGAATTCCTTGCCTCCTATGAGCCGCTTGCCACGTCCCACCGTGGCGGATCCGGGTCGGACAGCTGGGTGCGCGCTTCCTACAACTATACCAGCGGCATGACTGACGCGCAGCTGCTGAGCAGCTACAACTATAACTATGCCCAGGCGATCACCGGCAACAAGGCTGTCAACGCCGACCGGCTCGCCGTGCGCGAACGAGTGATGAAAGAGCGGGGCATCGCAATCCCGTCCGGCAATCAGACCGCGTCGCAGGTCCGCAATCTGTATACCTGAGTCGGCTCAGCCGAGCGCTACAAGTGCATCCACCAGCTTGCCCGCCCCAAAGCGGAACGGGTCGGTCGCTGGCAGCCCAGTCTCTGCTTCGACCTTCGACAAGTAGGCCAGTGCGTCCGCCTCGGCCATGTGCTGGGTGTTGATCGACACAGCGACCGCCTGACAGGCCGGGTTCGCCACCCGCGCCAGCGCCAGTGCCATGTCGCGCACCTGCTCGATCGTCGGCAGCTTGTAGTCCGGCAGGCCCCGCATATGCGCCCGGGTCGGTTCGTGGCAGATGATCAAGGCGTCCGGCTGCCCGCCATGCACCAACGCCAGTGTCACCCCGGAATAGGAGACGTGGAAGAGCGAGCCCTGACCTTCGATCAGGTCCCAGTGATCGTCGTCGTTGTCGGGCGTCAGATACTCGATCGACCCCGCCATGAAATCGGCGATGACCGCGTCCAGCGGCACGCCGTCGCCGGTGATCAGGATGCCGGTCTGGCCGGTCGCGCGGAACGATGACTTCAGCCCGCGCGCGCGCATCTCCCTGTCGACACAAAGCGCGGTGTACATCTTGCCGATCGAGCAGTCGGTGCCGACTGCCAGCATCCGCTTGCCGCGGCGTTTCTTGCCGTTGGCGATCGGATACTCGACCGAGGGCACGCGGACGTCGTGCAGCGTCCGCCCCGTGGCCCGGGCCACCGCCGCCAGATCCTCTTCATCGCGCAGTAGGTTGTGCAGGCCCGAGGCAAGGTCGAACCCTTCTTCCAGCGCGGCAACCAGCACTTTCTTCCAGGCCTGGCTGATGACACCGCCGCGATTGGCAACGCCGATCACCAGCGTCTTGACGCCTTTCGCCTTGGCCTCGGCCAGCGTCAGGTCCGGCAGGCCGAGATCGGCCTTGCACCCTTCCATCCTGAACTGACCGATCGCGTATTCGGGACGCCAGTCCTTGATTCCCTGGGCGACCTTGGCGGCAAGCTGATCCGGCGCATCGCCGAGGAACAGAAGGTAGGGGGTCTGGATCATGGTTGTCTCCGCAGGCATGCGCCGGCTGGCCCGGCGCGTCAGCCGATACCTTCCCCATCCCGGCGGGCTGCGCAAGGTGCGGTCGTCCCGCAATGCATCAGGCCCGTGCGGCAAAGACGTGCCTGCCGGTTTCTTCGGCAGGCTCCATTGCTGCGATGCCGCGGTCTTCGCTGCGGCAGCAAAAGCACGCTTGATTGCCGCCGAGCAATATTATATCGCGTTCCGTGCAATCCGAGACAGATCATTACCCGAAGGCCAGAACATGAGCTTCCGTCTGCAACCCGCTCCGCCCGCCCGTCCGAACCGTTGCCAGCTCTTCGGACCAGGCTCCCGTCCGGCACTGTTCGAGAAGATGGCGGCAAGCGCGGCGGATGTGATCAACCTGGATCTGGAGGACTCTGTCGCGCCGACCGACAAGCCGCAGGCACGCGCCAACATCATCGAGGCGATCAACACGATCGATTGGGGCGCCAAGACGCTTTCGGTGCGGATCAACGGGCTCGACACGCCGTTCTGGTACCGCGACGTGGTCGACCTGCTGGAACAGGCGGGCGACCGGCTGGATCAGATCATGATCCCCAAGGTCGGCTGTGCAGCGGATGTCTATGCGGTGGACGCGCTGGTGACCGCCATCGAGCGGGCCAAGGGCCGGACGAAGCCGATCAGCTTCGAAGTCATCATCGAATCTGCCGCCGGCATCGCCCATGTCGAAGAGATCGCTGCCTCCTCGCCGCGTCTGCAGGCGATGAGCCTTGGCGCTGCCGACTTTGCCGCCAGCATGGGGATGCAGACGACCGGCATCGGCGGCACGCAGGAAAACTACTACATGCTCCGCGACGGCGCGAAGTACTGGTCGGACCCTTGGCACTGGGCGCAGGCCGCCATCGTTGCCGCCTGCCGGACCCACGGCGTCCTGCCGGTGGACGGGCCATTCGGCGACTTCAGCGACGATGACGGGTTCCGCGCCCAGGCGCGCCGGTCGGCGACGCTCGGCATGGTCGGCAAATGGGCAATTCACCCCAAGCAGGTCCCGCTGGCAAACGAGGTCTTCACGCCGTCCGAGGCAGCCGTGGCTGAGGCGCGCGAAATCCTGGCTGCGATGGAAGCTGCCAAGGCGCGGGGCGAGGGCGCGACGGTCTACAAGGGCCGGCTTGTCGACATCGCCTCGATCAAGCAGGCCGAAGTCATCGTGAAGCAGGCCGAGCTGATCGCGGGGAATTGAAGAATCCGTTGACAGGATGCCCGGAAAACGGGCATTCATGCCCGCACAGCGTCAGGAGTAGATCGTGACGCAACGTAATACCCGGGCTGTGGCAGGAGGGGAGGCCTGACGCAGCATCAAGGGGAGGACGCACGCCCCGTGGCCAAGCCACGGGGCGCTGCCGTTTTCAGACCCGCTCGATGGCGACCGCGATGCCCTGACCGCCGCCGATGCACATGGTCGCCAGCGCGCGTTTTCCGCCAATGCGTTCAAGCTCATAGAGCGCCTTGGTGAAGATGATCGCCCCCGATCCGCCGATCGGGTGGCCAAGCGCGATGGCACCGCCGTTCGGGTTCACCCTGGCCGGATCTAAACCCAGGCCTGCGGTCACCGCCAGCGCCTGCGCCGCGAAGGCCTCGTTCGATTCGATCACGTCGAAGTCCGCCACGGTCAGCCCGGTCTTGGCCAGCAGCGCCTTGACGGCGGGAATCGGTCCAAGACCCATGACCCGCGGCGCGACGCCGCCAATGCCCCATCCGATCAGGCGGGCGCGCGGTTTCAGCCCCGCCGCCGCATCCTCACGCGCCAGGACGATGGCGCCTGCGCCGTCGTTCAGGCCGCTGGCATTGCCTGCTGTTACCGTGCCGCCCTTCTGGAAGGCCGGACGAAGTCCCGCCAGAGCCTCGAGCGTGGTGCCCTTGGGATGCTCGTCGGTGTCGAAGACCACCGTGCCCTTGCGCGAGGTGATCTCGACCGGCGCGATCTGGTCCTTGAACCGGCCCTCGGCGATCGCCTTTGCGGCCCGCTGCTGGCTTTCCAGGGCGAAGGCATCCTGTGCCTCGCGGCTGATCCCGTGGGCCTCGGCCACGTTCTCGGCCGTCACGCCCATATGGCCGGTGCCGAAGGGGCAGGTCAGCGCGCCCGTCATCATGTCGATGGCGGTCGTGTCGCCCATCTTCACGCCCCACCGCGCGGCGGGCAGCGAATAGGGCGAGCGGCTCATGCATTCGGCGCCACCGGCCAGCGCGATCTGCGCGTCGCCCAGCATCAGCGCCTGAGCCGCCGACACCACCGCCTGCAGGCCCGAGCCGCAGAGACGGTTCACGTTCAGCGCCGGCGTGCCTTCCGGCACCCCAGCCTGCATCGCAGCGACGCGGCTAAGATACATGTCGCGCGGCTCGGTGTTGATGACATGACCGAACACCACTTGGCCGACCTGATCAGGCGCTACGCCGGCCCGTTCGATCGCCGCCTTGGCAGCTACAGTGGCAAGGTCGATCGGGGCTACACCGGCAAGCGAACCCCCAAAGGTTCCAATGGCTGTCCGCGCCGCAGAAAGAACCACGATTCCGGTCATGACATTCTCCTCAAATTGTCACCACTTCTTGCGATCACGCTCCGCCGACTGCGAGAGTGACGTCGCGTCCAAAAGGCAAATTCGACCGGAACTGGGTGGGAAGGGCGACGGACACGCAGGAAGACGGCCATCGATCCCAGACCTTTTCGCAACTCCGATTCTGCAGGCCACGATCCGTCGGTTTCTGTCGCTGCGCAACAACGCGTAAAAGGCGACCCCGGCCTGTTTCTTGATCGAAGGCTGCGCAGCGGTCGCGTCCCGCCCGTATTGCCCCCAGGCCCCCGCGCGTCTATGGCTCGAAACAGGAACGGGGCTGCGGCGATGTGGCAACCGGCCGGGCTGTCACATTGTCACGGAGCGCGAGCATGACATTGCTGATCGGAGCCATTGCCGGCGTCTTCGCGCTGTGGCTCGTCTTTCTGCTGCGCGCGGGGGTGCGGCTGCTGTTCCGGGCGCAGGTCACGCGCGGCGACGTTCGGCTTCTCCTCGGCCTGACCCTGCTGCTGGCAGTGCTCCTGGTCGTCTATTCCGTGGTGCTCAGACGGCTCGCTTGAGCGGCGGGAGCGGGCGGCGGGTGCCATCCTCAAGCACGAAGACATCGCGCCCCTCCAGGACGACCGTCGTCAGTGGGCCGCCATAGGCAGCGCTGCTGTCGATATTCAACCGGTTGCCATAGTTCGTCGCCGAATGGATCGCAGTATGCCCGTGAACCACGAGGAAGCCGTGATCACGCGGATCTTCCAGGAAATCGCGGCGGATCCAGACCAGATCGTCCTCGCTTTGCCGTTCCATCGGAATGCCGGGACGGATGCCGGCATGGACAAAGACAACCTCGCCGCGGCGATACCAGCTTGGCCGGATATCGAGAAAGGTCCGGTGCATGGACGGGACATTCGCCACCGCCTCGGCATGGACCTGCGCCACGGGACGGTCAGCGGCATTGCGCACACCGTAGCTCGCCAGCGTCTCGGCTCCGCCGATTCTCGGGTGGAGATAGGACAGGTCGTGGCGCAGGCCGGGATCCTGGTAGTTCATGTCGCGCAGAAAGCCCGAGAACATCCTGTCATGGTTGCCTTTCAGCACGATCCAGGGCTTTCGCGCCGCTACGCCGGCGCGCAGGAATTCCACCACACCGCGGCTGTTCGGACCCCGGTCGACAAGATCGCCGACATGGACGACAGGGGCGGTGAAGTCGCCGTGCTTGGCCCGGTCTCGCGCGATCTTGGCATGGGCGTCTTCCAGAAGGTCGATATGCCCGTGAATGTCGCCGATCGCATAGGTCCGCATGCCAACTCCGCTGTCCCGAAGGCCCCGCCCCCGCCTGCGACCCTAAACGCTGGCGTCGCAGGGTTACAGGGGGATCCGGAGCAATTGAGCGAGAGGCGTCATCCTCGGCCACTCAGGTTTGACCCGCCTTTCCGGTCGCGTTACCGATAACATATGGGTCTGGTCCCAAGCGGAGGCGAAGATGGCGCAGCAGGCAGTGGCAGAAATCGGGCTTGTGGGCCTTGGGACGATGGGTGCGGCCCTGTCGCTGAACATCGCCGAAAAGGGATTTCCGATTGCGGTCTGGAACCGCACCACGTCGGTCACCCACGAATTCGTGGCATCGGCGGGTGATCTGGCCGGCCGGATCGTGCCGGCCGAGACCCTAGAGGCCCTGGTCGCCGCGATCAGGCCGCCGCGGGCGATCATCCTGATGGTGCCGGCCGGCCCGGCGGTCGACCAGCAGATCGCGGCGCTGCGCCCGCTGCTTGGCAAGGACGACCTCATCATCGACGCCGGCAATGCCGAATTCCACGACACTGAACGTCGGGCAAAGGATGCCGAGGCGCAGGGCGTTCCCTTCATCGGCATGGGCGTCTCGGGCGGGGAAGAGGGTGCGCGGCATGGCCCGGCGATCATGGGCGGCGGGCCGAAGGCCGCTTGGGACCGGGTCGCGCCGATCCTGACCGCGATCTCGGCCAAGTTCGAAGGTGTGCCCTGTGCCACCTGGATGGGCCCGGGTGGGGCGGGCCATTTCGTCAAGATGGTCCATAACGGCATCGAATATGCCGACATGCAGATGATCGCCGAACTTTACGGCGTGATGCGCGACGGGATGGGCCTGACAGCGGACCAGATTGCTCCGATCTTCGAATGCTGGAACGCCGGCCCGCTGAAATCCTACCTGATCGAGATTTCGGGCGCCGTCGCCCGCGCGAAGGATCCCGAGACCGGCAAGCCGATGCTCGATGTCATCCTCGATTCCGCGGGGCAAAAGGGCACCGGACGCTGGACCGCGATCGAGGCGCAGCATCTGGCGACGCCCGTCCCGGTGATCGAGGCCGCGGTGGCGGCGCGCAACGTCTCGGCTCGGCTTGCCGCGCGCAAGGCTGGCGAGGCTGCGTTCGGGGCGGCACCGCAGCCTCTTCCGGAAGACGCGCTTTCGGATGACGATCTCGAGAAGGCGCTGATCGCCGGCAAGATCCTCTGCTACGCGCAGGGGTTCGAGATGCTGGCGACGGCATCGACGTCGTTCGGCTGGGGCGTGCCATTGCCCGAGGTGGCCAAGGTCTGGCGGGCCGGCTGCATCATCCGCTCCGCCATGCTCAATGACATGTCTCAGGCCTTGGAGCAGGACCCGGCCCGCAACCTGATCCTTGCCCCAGTCTTCGCCGGACATCTCTCGAGCTGTCACACCGCCCTGCGCAAGGTCGTCGCGACCGCTTCGCTCCATGGTCTACCGGTGCCGGCGCTGGCGGCGGGGCTGACCTGGTTCGACATGATGCGGACGGGTCGCGGCACCGCCAACTTGATCCAGGCGCAGCGCGACTATTTCGGCGCGCATGGGTTTGATCGGGTGGACGGGTTGGACATTCATCACGGGCCGTGGGCTGGGCACGGTTAGGTGCGGGCCAAAAGCCTTCGGAGGCTTTTGGCAAATTTCTTCGAAGAAATTTGCATGTCGCACCAAACGACCCGCCTCCGTCGCCGGAAGGCGGGCCGATGAAGGCCGGACGGGCTGGCCCCCGTCCGGTCCTGTCCCTATGTGCCCGAGGCTCAGGCCACGTCGAATTCGAGCGGCTTAACCTGCTGGAACATGCCGGTCGATTCCAGCGTCTTCACCACGTCCGGATTGATCGCTTGGTCGAGGTAGAGGATCGCGATCGCGTCCTGACCCACGCCAGACCGGCCAAGGGTGAAGTTCGCAATGTTCACGCCGTTCTTGCCCATCGTCATGCCAAGAAGACCGATGATGCCCGGCACGTCCTCATTGGTGGTGTAGAGCATGTGGCGACCGACTTCGGCATCGATGTTGATGCCCTTGATCTGGATGAAGCGCGGCTTGCCGTCCGAGAAGACCGTGCCCGCCACCGACCGCTCGCGCTTGTCGGTCACCATCGTCACCTTGATGTAGGCGTCGAAGGCGCCGGTCTTGTCCTGCCGGGTGGTCGAGATCTGGATGCCGCGTTCCTTCGCCACGATCGGCGCCGAGACGAGGTTCACCGCCGGGTTCTGCGCCTTGAGCACGCCGGCGATCACCGACTGGTTCAGCGCGGCGAGGTTCATCGCCGAAACCTTGCCGTCGTAAAGGATGTTGATCGCCTTGATCGGCTCGTCGGTCATCTGGCCGATGAAGGCGCCAAGGTGATCGGCCAGCTTGATCCACGGGCCCATGACTGCGGCTTCCTCGGCCGTCACGTTCGGCATGTTCAGCGCGTTCTGGACGGCACCGGTCAGCAGGTAGTCCGACATCTGCTCGGCCACCTGCAGTGCCACGTTCTCCTGCGCCTCGGTGGTCGAGGCGCCGAGATGCGGCGTGCAGACCACGTTCGGATGGTTGAAAAGCGGGTTCTCGTTCGCCGGCTCCACCTCGAACACGTCGAGCGCGGCGCCAGCGACCTGGCCCGAGTTCAAGGCATCAAGCAGCGCCGCCTCGTCGACCAGCCCGCCCCGGGCGCAGTTGATGATCCGCACGCCCTTCTTGGTCTTGGCGAGGTTCTCGCGGCTCAGGATGTTGCGGGTCTTGTCGGTAAGCGGAACGTGCAGCGTGATGAAATCGGCCCGCGCCAGCAGGTCGTCGAGTTCGACCTTCTGCACGCCCAGCTGCTTCGCCCGCTCTTCCGACAGGAAGGGGTCGTAGGCCACGACCTTCATCTTCAGCCCGACCGCGCGGTCGCAGACGATGCCGCCGATATTGCCTGCGCCGATCACGCCGAGGGTCTTGTTGAACAGCTCCACACCCATGAAGCGGGACTTCTCCCACTTGCCGGCATGGGTCGAGGCATTGGCCTCGGGGATCTGGCGGGCAACAGCGAACATCATCGCGATGGCGTGCTCGGCCGTGGTGATCGAGTTGCCGAAGGGCGTGTTCATCACGATCACGCCCTTCTTCGACGCGGCCGGGATGTCGACGTTGTCGACACCGATCCCGGCGCGGCCAACGACCTTTAGCCTGGTCGCATTCTCGAGCAGCTTCTCGGTCACCTTGGTGGCCGAGCGGATGGCGAGGCCGTCATAGTTGCCGATGATCTCGGCGAGCTTTTCCTTGTCCTTGCCGAGCTTCGGCATGTAGTCGACCTCGACCCCGCGGTCGCGGAAGATCTGGACGGCGGTTTCGGACAGTTCGTCAGAGACGAGAACCTTGGGGGCCATGGGGCGCTCCATTGGATGGGGATTGGGGGTGGTGCGTGCGAGCACGCACCCTACGGCGCGGGGGTAAGATGCGTGCTTGCACGCATCCCGGTCACCCTCACGCCGCCTTGGCGAGTTCGGCGATCTCGGAGTGGAAGGCCCAGTCGATCCAGGGCAGAAGCGCCGCGACATCGCCCTGCTCGACGGTCGAGCCGCACCAGATCCGCAGGCCCGGAGGCGCGTCGCGGTAGGAGCCGAGGTCAAGCCCCGCCCCGGCCTTCTCGATCCGCTTGGCCACCGCCTTGGCAAAGGCCGCGCCGTCGGCGATCCGCGCATCGGTGAACTTGAGGCAGACCGAGGTGGTCGAAGCCGTTTCCGGGTCCAGCGCCAGATTGGCGATCCAGGGTCGGGTCGACACGAATTCGTCGATCGTCGCGGCGTTGCGGTTCGCCCGGTCGATAAGGCCCTTCAGCCCGCCGACGGATTTCGCCCATTTCAGCGCGACGAGGTAATCCTCGACCGCGAGCATCGACGGCGTGTTGATCGTCTCGCCTTCGAAGATGCCCTCGATCAGCTTGCCCTTGGCGGTCAGGCGGAAGATCTTCGGCAGCGGCCAGGCGGGGGTGTAGCTTTCCAGACGTTCCACTGCGCGGGGCGACAGGATCAGCATCCCATGCGCGCCCTCGCCGCCCAAAACCTTCTGCCAGGAGAAGGTCACAACATCGAGCTTGTTCCAGGGCAGGTCCATCGCGAAAGCGGCCGAGGTCGCGTCGCAGATCGTCAGGCCCTTGCGGTCCAACGGAATCGCATCGCCATTCGGCACGCGCACGCCCGAGGTGGTGCCGTTCCAGGTGAAGACCACGTCGCGGTCGAAATCGACCGTCCTGAGGTCCACAATCTCGCCATAGGGGGCCTTCTTGACCACCGCGTCGAGTTTCAGCTGCTTGACCACATCGGTCACCCAGCCTTCGCCGAAGCTTTCCCAGGCCAGCATCTCGACGGGCCGGGCGCCCAGAAGCGACCACATCGCCATCTCGACCGCGCCGGTATCCGAGGCCGGGACGATGCCGATGCGGTAGCCGGCAGGGACGCCGAGGATGTCGCGGGTCAACTCGATCGCCTCTTTCAGCTTCGCCTTGCCGACAGCGGCACGGTGCGAGCGGCCGAGCGGAGCATCGGCGAGAAGGGTCAGATCAAAGCCGGGGATTTTGGCGCAAGGGCCAGAGGAGAAGCGCGGGTTTGCCGGCCGCACAGCCGGGGTCTGCAGATCAGACATGGTATCCTTCCAGATATATGCCCCCCGTTGGGGAGGGGTGTCCCGCCGCCGGAAATACGGGGGCCGTGGCACTGGCACAAGCCGGAAAATCGTCGTAATGCGCCGCTTGTCGCTGAAAAACCGACACCTCATTCCACTATCGGAAACTTCGCCCATGCCCGTTGCCGTTCTTCTGACCTCTCCCGACCGACCCGGCCTTGACCGCGCGACGGTCGAAGGCCTGCGCAACGCCTGGGGCGGTGGCGATGCGGCCTGGCTGATGCCCGGAGTCGCGGCCGAGTTCCGCGTGGCGGAGGAGCCTGCGAATCTCTGGCAGGTCTGGGCGGATCTGCAGGGGCTGGGCGTGGACCTGGCGTTGGTTCCAGACGAAGGAAGGCGGAAGCGCCTGCTCCTCGCCGACATGGATTCGACGATGATCCGGCAGGAATGCATCGACGAACTGGCCGCCGAGGCAGGCGTGGGCGAACGGGTTGCGGCGATCACCAAGCGGGCGATGAACGGCGAGCTGGATTTCGAGGGCGCGCTGCGCGAACGGGTGGGCCTGCTGAAGGGGCTGCCCGAGGCGGTGATCGGCAAGGTGCTGGCGACGCGCATCACCGACATGCCGGGCGGGCGGACGCTGGTCGCGACGATGAAGGCCAACGGTGCCCGGGCCGCGCTGGTCTCGGGCGGGTTCACCGCCTTCACCGGCCCGGTCGCGGCGCGGCTCGGCTTCGACGAGAACCGCGCGAACAGGCTCCTGGCGTCGGATGGCGTGCTGACCGGGCATGTCGCCGAGCCGATCCTCGGCAAGGCGGCGAAGGTGCAGGCGCTGGAGGAAATCTCGGCCCGGCTGGAGATCGGCGTGGACGAGGTGATCGCTGTCGGCGACGGGGCGAACGATCTCGGGATGCTCACGCGGGCCGGGATGGGTGTCGCGCTGCACGCCAAGCCGGTGGTGGCCGAGCAATGCAGCTTGCGGATCAACCACGGCGACCTGACGGCGCTCCTGTTCCTGCAGGGCTATTCGGCGGACGACTTCGCCTGACGGCAGAGGGCGGAAGCGGGAGTTTCACACCCCCGCACTCCCGTGGGATATTCGGACAAACGAGACAGGCAAAGCGGGGGTTCGCCTTCGCCGCGGCACCTAGGACGCAAAGCCCGGCGCCAGCCGCGTTTCGCCGGTGTCGACGCCGCGCCAGTTGATGAGATGCGGCGTCATCCGCTTGCGGGCCGCCGGATGAGCCGGGTCGAGCACTCCGATCTTCACCAACAGGGCCGCGATCGCGGCTTCCGAGGCGCGGGAGGCGCCGTCGCAGGCCTTCAGGGCGATGCCGATCTTCTTTTCGGGCACGATCGCGACGAAGACTCCCTCTGCACCCGTCTTTATCGCAACGCGACCACCCATCGCTTCCATGAGTTCGGTGCAGGCTCGACCTTGGCCTGCTACCAGCATCGGATGGGCGGCCATCGCACGGGTCAGGCGGTGCATCGCCTTCTGCCGGCTGTCGCCACTCTCTGAGGCGGCCGCAAAGCGCGCCATCGCCCGGGCGAGGCCGTGCACCGTGGTGGCAAAGTTCGGCGCCGAGCAACCGTCGACGCCCCATCCAGGCGAGGTCTCGCCGGTGACCTCCTCGAAGGCGGCCTTCACCGCGCGCTGCAGCGGGTGGTCATGCTCGACATATTCCGGGCCGGCCTTGGCGTGCTTAACCCAGGTCAGGAAGCCCGCATGCTTGCCCGAGCAGTTGTTGTGCAGCTGGCAGGGCGGCTCGTAGGCGCGGATCAGGCGGTCGCGCTCGGTCCGGTCGAACGGCTCGTGTGCGCCGCAGCGCAGGTCAGCCTCGCGCAGGCCAAGATCTGCCAGCCAGCGGCCGACGGCATGGGTGTGGAGCGTCGCGCCCTGGTGGCTGGCACAGGAGAGCGCAAGCTGGGCATCGGTCAGCCCGGCGGCGGCGGCCGCGCCACTTTCGATCAAGGGTAGCGCCTGAAGCATCTTGCAGGAGGAGCGCGGGAAGATCACCGCCTCCGCATCGCCCCAGGCCTCGACGATCTCGCCGGTGTCGTCGCAGATCACCGCATGCCCCGAATGGACACTTTCCAGCAAACCTCCGCGCCAGAGTTCGACGAGGGGTTGTGATCCTTCTGCGCCAGCCATCTTCGGCACCTGTTCCTTGTCAACCATGCGCGAAAATGCGCCCAAAGGGCTTTCGCGGCCTGCGGTTTTTGCGTTATGGGAGGGATATCGAGTTGAAATGGTCCGCGCCACAGGAAAAGCTGCCGGCAGAGGCAGTCAAGGGCCGGCGGGCCAGGGGCAAAGCGCAGCTTGGAGGCTGTAACGACATGACATCTCGGGCAACTGGGTTCGCGGGAATCCTTCGGGCAACCGTTCTTGCCGTGACGGCGGGCAGCGCCGCGCTGCCGGCCTTGGCGCAGGAATCGACCAACCGCGTTGCGACCAAGACCGACTGGGCCATCTTCGCCGAGGATAACCCGAAAGAATGCTGGGGCGTTTCGAGCCCCAAGGAAAGCGTCAACACCAAGGACGGCAAGCCTGCTTCGGTGCGGCGTGGCGACATTCGCCTGTTCGTGACCTTCCGCCCGGGCACCGGTGCTGCTGGCGAAGTGTCCTTCACCGGCGGCTATCCCTTTGCGCCGGACTCGACCGTGAACCTGAAGGTCGGCGACAAGAGCTTCGAGTTGTTCGTCGATGGCGAGTGGGCCTGGCCGCAGAATTCCGCGGATGATGCCTCGGTCCTGGCTGCGCTCAAGGCGGGCGAGTCGGCGACGCTGAGCGCGCGGTCGGCACGCGGCACCCAGACGAAGGACACCTTCTCGCTCCTCGGGTTCACCGCTGCGATGCAGGAAGCTGAGTCGCGCTGCAAGTAAGGCAGCAGACCGACCCTGACGATGCCCCGCCCGTGCTGGCGGGGCTTTCTTTTTCCCGGCCGTTCCGTTTTCTGACGAAATCCCCTATATCAGGCGCTTGTTTCGCCCGAGGCTACCCATGACCGACGCCACCGCGCCAATCACCCAGGACGTGATCACCATCCCGCGCAAGCTGCCCGAAGGCGGCCGTACGAATCTTGTCGGCCTGACGCGGGACCAGTTGCGCGACGCGCTGATCGCCGCCGGAACGCCCGAGAAGCAGGCGAAGATGCGGGTCGGGCAGATTTGGCAGTGGATCTACCATTTCGGCCTGCGCGACTTCGCCGCGATGACCAACCTTGCCAAGGATTACCGCGCCCTTCTGGCCGAGCATTTCACCATCGAGGTGCCCGAGGTCGTCAGCCGCCAGATCAGCGCCGACGGCACGCGCAAGTACCTCGTCCGCATCGCCGGCGGGCACGAGGTCGAGACGGTCTACATCCCCGAAGAGAACCGCGGGACGCTCTGCATCTCGTCGCAGGTGGGCTGCACGCTGACCTGCTCCTTCTGCCATACCGGTACGCAGAAGCTCGTGCGCAACTTGACCGCTGGAGAGATCGTCGGCCAGGTCATGCTGGCGCGCGACGATCTGGGCGAATGGCCGGTGCCGGGCGAGCCGAAGGACGAGACGCGGCTTGTGTCGAACGTCGTGCTCATGGGAATGGGCGAGCCACTGTACAATTTCGACAACGTCCGCGACGCGATGAAGGTGGTGATGGATGGCGAGGGGCTGACGTTGTCGCGCCGCCGGATCACGCTCTCGACCAGCGGCGTCGTCCCCGAGATCGCGCGGGCGGCGGAAGAGATCGGCTGTCTGCTGGCCGTCAGCTTCCACGCCACGACCGACGAGGTGCGTGACCGCCTCGTGCCGATCAACAAGCGCTGGAACATCGAGACGCTGCTGAACGCGCTACGCGAATATCCCCGCCTGTCGAACTCCGAGCGGATCACGTTCGAATATGTCATGCTCAAGGGCGTGAACGACAGCGACGCCGATGCCAGGCGGCTGGTGAAACTGATTGCCGGCATCCCGGCCAAGATCAACCTGATCCCCTTCAACGAATGGCCCGGCGCGCCCTATGAACGCTCGGACTGGGAACGGATCGAGGCCTTCGCCGACATCGTCTACAAGGCCGGTTACGCCAGCCCGATCCGCACCCCGCGCGGCGAGGACATCATGGCGGCCTGCGGTCAGCTCAAATCGGCCACCGAACGCGCCCGCAAGAGCCGCGCCGAAATCGCGGCCGAAGCCGGTCTCTAACCACTCGCAGTCTCGGCCGGTGCCGCTGCCTGCTTGCGGCTCCTGCGTCGGTCGAGGGCGCCGAACAGCACCGGGTTGAACAGGATCGACGCCAGCGCGCCCGCGACGACAAGGTCGCGCGCCTCGGGCGGCACGATGTCCAGCCCCTCGGCCATCACGATCAGGATGAACGAGAACTCGCCGATCTGGGCGAGGCTCGCGGCGATGGTCAGGCCCACCTCCTTGTCATAGCCGAAGGCGCGGACGATGCCGTAGGCAGCGACCGACTTGACCGCGATGATGACCAACACCGTGACCGCCAGCGCGACTGGCGCCTCGATCAGGGCGCTCGGGTTGAACAGCATCCCGACCGAGACGAAGAACAGCACCGCGAAGGCGTCGCGGAAGGGCAGGGTGTCCTTCATCGCCTGCGCAGACAGGGTCGACCGCGACATCACCATCCCGGCGAAGAAGGCGCCTAGGGCGAAGGACACCCCGAAGATGGCCGAGGCGGCGAAGGCCACGCCAAGCGCAATCGACAGGACCGACAGCCGGAAAAGCTCCCTCTGGCCGGTATGGGCGGTGTAGTGAAGGAGCCACGGCACCACCCGCGCGCCGCCGATCAGCATCACCGCGACAAAGGCCGTCACCTTGACCGCCGTCAGCAGCAGCGTCGCACCCACGGTCCCAAGGCCCAGGCGCGCCACCTCGGCGGTGCTCGCATCCACCGGCTGGCTTTGCCCGCCCAGGAGCCCGGCCAGGGGCGGGATCATCACCAGCGCGACGACCATCACCAGATCCTCGACGATCAGCCATCCAACGGCGATCTTGCCCTGCTCTGAGGCCACCAGATCGCGGTCCTGCAGGGCGCGCAGCAGGACGACGGTTGAGGCGACCGACAGCGACAGGCCAAAGATCAGCCCCGCCCCGATCCCCCAGCCAAGTGCAACGCCCAGGGCCGCGCCAAAGGCCGTCGCGACCGCGATCTGCCCGATCGCGCCGGGGATGGCGATGCGCCGGACCGCCAACAGGTCCTTCATCGAGAAATGCAGCCCCACCCCGAACATCAGCAGGATCACCCCCATCTCGGCCAGTTGCGAGGCGATCTCCTGATCCGCGACGTAGCCGGGCGTGAAGGGGCCGATCACGACACCCGCCGCCAGATAGCCCGCGATCAGCGGCAGGCGCAGACGATGCGCCACGACGCCCAGGATGCAGGCCAGCGCAAGGCCGACGGCGATGGTCGTGATGAGGTATGTCTCGTGGTGCACGGAGTCTCCTGTGAGCGGCATGGACCTGGACCCGGGCGGCACCACGTGGATGCGGTCCACCCTCCGGGATCAGGCTGTTCCGGGATGATCCTTGAAGCTTGGGCACGATGGCGGTGCAGTTCAACTGCACCAGCGACAAAACCCCCGGCTTTCCCGGCATTTGTTGTCACATCACGTCGTTGATGCTGCTGCCGGTCCGTTTTTCGCTGAGGCCGATGTTCACGCTTTGATCCGGTTGGGCGACCTGCTAAAGCTGGCACCATGACCCCGCCCATCCTGTCCAATTCCGCCGCCCGTCGCCTCTTCCTGCACCGCCACGCCCTTGGCGAACCGCCGGTCGGGCCGGGCAAGGGCGACGATCTTTGCGCGCTGATCCACCGGATCGGCTTCGTGCAGGTGGACAGCATCGCGACCGTCGAGCGGGCGCATCACATGATCCTTGCCGCCCGGCGCCCGGCCTACCGCCCGCCCGCGCTCGACCGTCTGCTCGAAAGGGACCGACGACTCTTCGAACACTGGACGCATGACGCCTCGATCGTACCGGTCGAACACTTTCCCCACTGGCGCCACCGCTTCCGCCGGCACGAGGAAACGCGAGCGGAAAGCTGGCGCAACTGGCTGGGCAGCGACGCGCATGAAGCCAAGCTCGACGAGATCCTCGACCGGATCGCCGCGACGGGCCCCGTGACAACCGCAGAGGTCGGCGAGGACGAGGCAAGGTCAAAGGGCGGATGGTGGGAATGGCATCCGTCCAAGGCGGCGCTCGAATGGTTGTGGCGCACCGGCCGGCTGTCGATCGCGCGGCGCGACAACTTCCGCAAGGTTTATGACCTGACCGAGCGGGTGATCCCGCCCGACATCCTTTCGGTCGAGACAGACTATGACCAGACGGTTGACTGGGCCTGTTCCTCGGCGCTGGACCGGCTGGGCTTCGCCACCTCGGGCGAGCTTGCCGCCTACTGGTGCGTCGCCACCCCCGAAGACGCAAAGGCCTGGTGCCGCACGGCTTTGGCCGAGGGCCGGATCGTTCCTGTTGCCGTGGAAGGGGCCGACGGGGCGTTGCGCCAGAGCTTCGCCTGGCCCGGCACGCTGGCCGAGGCGGCGGAGTTGGCCGACCCGCCAGGCCGCCTGAGGGTCCTCTCCCCCTTCGACCCGGCCCTGCGCGACCGCAACCGGGCCGAGCGGCTGTTCGGCTTCTTCTACCGCATCGAGGTCTTCGTCCCCGAGCCGAAGCGGCGCTACGGCTATTACGTCTTCCCGCTTCTGGAAGGCGACCGCATCGTCGGGCGCATCGACATGAAGGCGCATCGCGATGAGGGCGTGCTCCGTGTCCGCGCGCTCTGGCCCGAGCGTGGCGTCAGCTTCGGTTCAGGGCGGATGGCCCGGCTTGAGGCCGAGCTTGACCGCATGGCCCGCTTTGCCGGTTGCGAGAGGGTGGAGTTCCTGGACGGCTGGCGGCGCGAGACGCTGGACGACTAAAGCACCAGCACCATGTCGCGGTGGTCGATCCCGGCATCGTCATAGACCGGGCCGTAGGCGGCAAAGCCCAGCCTCTCGTAGAAGCCGAGCGCATGGACCTGCGCCCCGAGCTTGACCTTGGCCACGCCCGGAACCTGCCGGAACCGCTCTACCCCCGCCCGGATCAGCGCCGCGCCGAGGCCCGTTCCCCGCGCCTCTTGCAGCACGCAGACGCGGCCGATCTTGCCGGTGTCGCCCTCGACCAGCAGCCGCGCGGTGCCGACCGGCCGACCGCCGTCGGTCGCCAGCAGGTGGATCGCCTCGCCATCCCTGTCATCGATCTCGTCCGCCTCGCTCACGCCCTGCTCGTCGATGAAGACGATCCGGCGTAGTCGGCGGCAGGTGACAAGATCGTTGGTTTCGGCGATCTCGACGCTCACGCGAAGTAATCCCGCAACACCCGCCCGTAGACCGCCTTGAGCCGGCGGATCTGCTCGACCTCAACCCGTTCGTCCACGGCGTGCATGGTCTTGCCGACCAGCCCGAACTCCACCACCGGGCAGTGGTCCTTGACGAAGCGCGCGTCCGAGGTGCCGCCCGAGGTCGACATCTCCGGCTCGATCCCGGTTTCGGCCTTTACGGCTTTCCCGACCAGCGACGACAGGGGCCCCGGCGGGGTCAGGAAGCTTTCTCCTGAAATCGAGACGCGGACCGAGATCTTCACCCCCGTCTCAGCCTGCACCTTCGCCGCTTCGGCGGTCAGCCAGTCGGTCAGTGAGGCACCGGTATGCCGGTCGTTGAAGCGGATGTTCACCGTCCCGCGCGACACGGCGGGGATCACGTTCGTCGCCGGGTTGCCGGTGTCGATCGTGGTGATTGCCAGCGTCGAGGCGTCGAAATGATCGGTGCCGCGGTCAAGCTCGTGGCTCGCCAGCCGGTCCATCAGCCGCACCAGCGCCGTGACCGGGTTCTTCGCCCGGTGCGGATAGGCCGAATGGCCCTGCACGCCCTCCGCCGTGAACCAGGCGGTCAGCGAGCCGCGCCGGCCGATCTTCATCGCCTGGCCGAAGGTGTCGGGGCAGGTGGGTTCGCCGACAAGGCAGACGCTCATCGCCTCGCCCTGCGCCGCCATCCAGTCGAGCAGCGCGACGGTGCCATGCTCGGCATCGGCCTCCTCGTCGCCGGTGATGGCCAGGATCACCGCGCCGTCCGGTGGGGTTTCGCGTACGAAATCCACCGCTGCCGCCGCAAAGGCCGCGACGCCCGACTTCATGTCGGTCGCGCCGCGCCCGTAGAGCCAGCCATCGACGATCTTGGCCCCGAAGGGGTCATGGGTCCAGGCGGCGGCATCCCCCACGGGAACGACATCGGTATGTCCGTTGAAGCCGAAGCTGCGGTTCGCGCCCTTGCGCCCCCACCGGGCATAGAGGTTGGCGATCCCGCCGCGATCGACCCGCGTGCAGTCGAACCCCGCCCCCGACAGAAGCCGTTCCAGCAGCACCAGCGCGCCCCCCTCGGCCGGGGTGACCGAGTTGCAGCGGACCAGATCGGCGGTCAGGGCGACCGGATCGACGGGGGAATGGGCGGACATCGCGCGCTCCTCTCTTGCGGATGTCAGCAGCGATAGCCGGTCGCTCCGCGCGGCGCAACCGGAGGGCCTCCTGTGTCCCGGCTGCAACCTTGCGACGGTCTTTCGATAGGGATCAAAGGGTTGTCTTGGAAAGCTCATGTAACTGCCACTAGGCTGGATCAAACAACACGTCCCGAGGCAGGACAGACAGGGCCAAAGAGCCCACGAGCATGTGCGACCGTCCCGGCTTTGCCCGGGGTGAATGTCGTTGTCTGCCCCGCCTCCAGAAGAGGCGAAGATGAGAGCAGGCTTTCCCGTTTCCGGCCGCGTCCGCGGTCTTGCCGCAGGGGTGCGGCCATGACGACGCGCAGCTGGATCGCCCTGTCGGATTGCGACCGCTTCCTGCCCCCCGTTGACGAGGCTGAACTGCATCGCGGTCTGCTCATCTTCGAGATCGCCCTTCCCCTGCCGCGTGCCGGCCTGCTTCTGGCGCAAGAGGCGGGCCGGGGCGCCTTGCGGCTGATGTATGAGCCCGAGGCAGGCTTTGCACTGTTCCACCGGCAGGGTGACCGTTTGGGGCGACACCACCTGCCCGGCAGGCTCCCACCCAGCCCGACGATGGCGCAGCTGCGCTTCAGCTGGGACCGCGTCAGCGACCGATGGACCCTGCGCATCGTGCCAGAGGGCGGACGGACCATCGCCACCGGTGGCAGCGGTGTGATGACGATGCGCACCTCGCTGGTCGAGGCGCTCAGTCGCGGCGGGCCGGAGCAGAAGCGCGACCCGGCGCTGCTGTGGTTCGGTGCGACTGATGGCTGGATGCCGGAAGCCGAGGCCTGGCTTGGCCCGCTGACCCCGGTCGAAACCCCGCGCGGTCCGGTGCCGGTCGGCCGGCTCCAGCCCGGCGATGTGGTCCTGACCGCGGACCAGGGCGCGCTTCCGCTCCTGTCGGTGCGGCGGCAGGACCTGCCGGCACGGGGCAGCTTTGCGCCGCTGCGGCTGCGGGCGTCCTATTTCGGGGCGAGGTCCGACCTGCTCGTGACCCCGCCGCAGGGAATCGTGCTGAAAGGGTCGGACGTGGAATACCTGACCGGCGAGGACGAGGTGCTGGCCGAGGCGCGCGACCTCGCCGACGGCACCCGCGTTCTGGTCGAGGACCGTCACGCGGTGCTGCCCTGGGTGGCGCTCGATTTCGGCCGCGCCGCCCTCGTCCGGTCAGGAAGCTGTGCGCTGGCGGTCGGGGCGCCCTACGGCATCCGCCGCCTGTCGCGCGCCGAGACCTTTGCCCTTCGGGAAACCCGGTCGGGGACGGCCCGCAGTCGCTTTGCCTGATCAGTCGTAGAAGGGCGTCATCTGCGCGACGATGACCGAGTTCTCGGTCAACGCGCGGACCATCAGTTCGCGCTCGTCCTCGCCGATCTCGTCGCCGGCCTTCAGGCGTTCGTCCAGCGTGCCGTGACCCGTGACATCGAGCGGCGCCAGATCGGCCTGCTTCAGGATCGCCACCGTCTCGCGCACCGCCTCGGCCTCGTCGACGCCGCTGGCATAGCAGAGCAGCGCCGCCCCCGTCGCCTTGTCCGGCAGCCCGTCGCCCGCCTTGCGCCCGACCTCGACCAGCAGCGTGTAGACCTGTTGCGGCCGCTTGGTTTTGGCGGAGTTAGGATCGTCGGTCATCGCTTGGCCCCTGTCGCCATTGCCTGCTCCTGCAGCGGCATCCTCCCTCCTGTCGCACAGAAGCTCGCACTTGGAAACGCCCTGTGGCCGAACCAGACGTGTCGACAAGAAATCCACCGCCCGCTCCGTTTGACGGCCAGTGGCGACAGTCATCCTTCGCCACGTCGGGCGCGTTTCACCGGCCGAGGCAGTCGTTCAGGCTGCGCATTGCCGTGGACATGCCCGTGACCTTGAACGATCCAAGCTTTTGGCCAGAGACGATTGCGACCACTACCGTCTTCGTGGCGTCCGGCACGAACGTGTCGAAGAACTGAAGGAACTGCATGTCGAGCACACCCGACACATGATCGCCTTCGACGGTCGCGCCGGTGATGACCAGGTCGCTACCGCCAAAGGACATGCGCACATCCGCCGTATGAGCCTTGAACGCCCAACCTGACGAAATGGCGTCAACCAAGAAGTCCCGGCGGCCCTTCAGAAAGAGGAGACGAAAGACGCCAGTCTTCTGGTCTGCCCGGGCCTCGCAGACGGAGCCTTGCGCCGAGGCGGCGCGGAAGACCGTCCACGGTGCCTTCTGATAGAAGACCTTTTCGATTTCATACGCTTGTGTCGGGACGGCTTGTGCCAACAGCGCGAGGGCCCCGATGATACCAAGGATCCACATCACTTCCTCCCTTTCGCCAGACCTTGTCCGGCAGGGAAAGGATCGCGATCCGGGAAACGTGACGCGATGATTCACGTCAATCGGAACGCGCGTGGTTCGATCTGTCGCAGGACGTCATCCGCGGTTCGCCTGCAGGAAGTCGAGGAACCGCCGCAACCCCTGTGGCATATGTCGGCGGCTGGGGAAATAGAGATAGGGGCCGTCGAAGCGGTCCGACCAGTCGGACAGGATCTCGACCAGTCGCCCTGCATCCAGAGAAGGCGCAAGCGATTCCTCGAACTGGTGGGTGATCCCCTGCCCGGCCTCGGCAGCGGCCGTCAGCAGCCGGGGGGTGCTGGCGACGAGCGACGGTGTGCCGGCGATGCGGCGGAACTCCCCGTCGCGCCGAAACTCCCAGGCTTGCAGAACGCCACTGGCGAAGCGGAACCGCAGCAGGCGGTAAGACAGAAGATCGTCAGGATGCCGGGGCAGGCCGTGACGCGCCAGATAGGAAGGCGAGGCGGCGGTCACCATGCGCTGCTCGCGCGGTCCGATCGGCACCGCGATCATGTCGCTGTCCAGGCTCTCGCCATAGCGGATGCCCGCGTCGAACCCCGCTGCCAGCACGTCGATAAAGGTGTTGTCGGCGATGACCTCGACCGAGACATCTGGATGAGCCGCCATGAACCGGGCAATCAGGTCCGGCAGGATCAGCTCTGCAGCGATCCCCGGCACGTTCAGCCGCAGCCGCGCGCCGGTCGCCGCAGCGTCGGCCACGGCCGCGTCAAGCTCGGCCAGCGCCGGTGCGGCCCGGGCAATCAGGCGCTCGCCCGCCTCGGTGGGGGTGACGCTGCGGGTCGTGCGGTTCAGAAGGCGCGTCCCCATTGCCGCCTCCAGCCTCCGAACCGCCTCGCTCAGGCTGGACGGCGAGACGCCGCGCAACGCTGCCGCCCGGCGAAAGTTGCGGGCATCGGCGACAGCCAGGAAGGCGGCGATATCTGACGGATCACCCGACATTGTTCGAAATTCCGCACAACCCATGCAGGTTAGCATGGATTATCAAACAATAGGACTTGCGCCACCTATGGTCCATCGCAAACGAAGGAGACACAGATGGACAGGATCCAGCTGGGCAAGGCCGGCCCCCAGACCTCGCGCATCGGCCTTGGAGCCATGGGGATGTCGGATTTCTACGGCCCGACCGATCGCGCCGAAAGCATCGCCACGATCCACGCCGCGCTCGAGGCCGGCGTTACCCTGATCGACACCGGCGATTTCTATGGCATGGGCCATAATGAGATGCTGATCGCCGAGGCGCTGAAAGGCCGCGACCGGGGCGCGGTGCAGATCTCGGTGAAGTTCGGCGCGCAGCGCGACCCCGCGGGCAACTGGCTTGGCTACGATGCGCGGCCTGCGGCGGTGAAAACCGCGCTGACCTATTCGCTGCGGCGGCTTGGCACCGATTACATCGACATCTACCGCCCCTCGCGCCTTGATCCGAATGTGCCGATCGAGGACACGGTCGGCGCCATCGCCGAGATGGTGCAGGCTGGATATGTGCGGCACATAGGCCTGTCGGAACTTGGGGCCGAGACCATCCGCCGGGCGGCAGCGGTGCATCCGATTTCGGACCTGCAGATCGAGTATTCGCTGATCTCGCGCGGGATCGAGGCGACGATTCTGCCGACGCTGCGCGAGCTTGGTATCGGCGTTACTGCCTATGGCGTGCTGTCGCGGGGACTGATCTCGGGCCACTGGAGAGCTGGATCGACCGGCCCGCACGACTTCCGCAGCCATTCGCCACGCTTCCAGCCCGGCAATGTCGAGACGAACCTTTCGCTGGTCGAGCGGCTCCGCAGCCTTGCCGGGGAAAAGGGCGTCACCGTCGCGCAGATCGCCATCGCCTGGGTATTGCACCAGGGCGCCGACATCCAGCCCCTGATCGGCGCACGCCAGCGCGATCGTCTGGCCGAGTCGCTCGGCGCCCTCAAGGTGCAACTGAGCAAGGACGATCTTGCCCGCCTCGCCTCGGCCATTCCGGCCGACGCCGCTGCGGGCACGCGCTACGCGGCCTACGGCATGGCCACCCTCGACAGCGAACGCTGAGCCTCAGCCGCCGTCGGCCGTCAGGCCGGCGGCGGTGATCCCGGCCACGGCCGCTGCCTCGTCATTGTCGGAGGTGTCGCCCGACACGCCGACCGCGCCGATCACCGACCCGCGGTTGTCGCGCACCAGAACTCCGCCCGGCACCGGCACCAGGCCATCCACCACATGCGCCGCCCCAGCAAAGAAGTGCGGCCTCTCCACCGCCAGCTTCGCCAGCGCCCGGGAGCCGAGGCCAAAGGCTAGCGCCCCGTCGGCCTTGCCCTTCGCCACCTCAAATCGCTTCAGGCTCGTCCCGTCCTCGCTCGCAGCTGCGATCACTGCTCCACGAGCATCGAGAACGACCACGGACAGCGGCCTGAACCCGGAGGCCCGGCCCTGAGCCAGGGCGGATTGGACGATGGTCTGTGCAGCGGAAAGGGTCAGGGTCATTGGACAGGCCTTTCGGGAATGGGCGAGCCGACGCCGGCGCCGACTTTCGCACGAATTACAACCCAGGCGTTTCTGCGGGGCAAGCCGCCCACATCATGCCCTCAGGTCCAGCGCCATCTTGACGGAACTGGCGGTGTCTCCGTCCAGCCGCTGGCCCTCGTTGCTCACGAACCCGAGCGACCGGTAAAGCGACAGCGCCTCGTGATGCCGGGGCCAGGCGGTCAGGCGCATTTCGGACAGCCCAAGCCCCCGCGCCGTTTCGATCAGCCGCTCCGCCAGCGCGCGGGCCACCCCGTGCCCCCGCGCCTCGGGGCGCACGAACATCCGGTTCATCTCGCAGGCCCCGCCGCCCAGATCGCGCATCATCAACAGCCCGACCGGCTCACCCTCCAGCAGCGCCAGGAGCGCCTCGCCCCGCGGCGGGCCATAGTCCACCCGGACATCCGCCATCCGCTCGGCAAAGCGCTGGCCCGTCAGGTAGGTCTCGATCTCGTCCAGCCGCTCGGTATAGCGCGCCCGCAGCCAGGCCACGAACTCCCAGGCCAGCGCCTCGGCCGCCCTTGCCTGCCCGTCATCGCGGATCGCTTCGATCGTCAGCATGGGCCCCCCGCAGCGCAGGCCCCCATGCTAGCACAGTCCTCAGTCCCGCAAGAGATCGTTGATCGAGGTCTTGGCCCTTGTCTGCGCATCCACCCGCTTCACGATCACCGCGCAATACAGATTGACCCCGCCCTTCGACGGCATCGACCCCGCGACCACCACCGAACCGCTAGGCACCTCGCCATACATGACCTCGCCCGTCTCGCGGTCGACGATCTTGGTCGACTTGCCGATATAGACGCCCATCCCCAGGACCGAGCCCTCGCGGATGATGCAGCCTTCGACCACCTCCGACCGCGCCCCGATGAAGCAGTTGTCCTCGATGATCGTCGGCCCTGCCTGCATCGGTTCCAGCACGCCGCCGATTCCGACACCGCCCGACAGGTGCACATGCTTGCCGATCTGCGCGCAGGAGCCGACCGTGGCCCAGCCATCCACCATCGAGCCCTCGTCCACATAGGCGCCCAGGTTCACGAAGCTCGGCATCAGCACCACGCCCTTGGCGATATAGGCCGACCGCCGCACGATGCTGCCCGGCACGGCGCGGAAGCCAGCCGCGCGCCAGTCCGCCTCGGTCCAGCCCTGGAACTTCGACGGCACCTTGTCCCACCAGTTCGACCCGCCGTTCCCGCCCGAAATCTCGTACATGTCGGTCAGCCGGAACGACAGCAGCACCGCCTTCTTCGCCCACTGGTTCACATGCCAGGCCCCGTCCGCCTGCCGCTCGGCCACCCGCAGCGCCCCCTTGTCCAGCGCCTCCAGCACCGCCTCGATCGCCTCGCGCGTCTCGCCCCTGGTGGCGGGAGAGATCCCGTCCCGCGCCTCCCAGGCGGCTTCGATCGCGGTCTCGAGGGCGGCATAGGACATCGTCGGGTCTCCGGTTAGCGCTTGGCCAGGCATCGCTTGAGCCTATAGACCGGGGGGACCCGCCGCGCAATCGACGCAACGTCAAGGACCGCCCGATGACCGACCAGACCCGCAGCCATCCCTTTCGCGACAGCCTGCAGGACACCGCCGCCGCCGACCGCCTGCCGGACACCGCCCAGACCCGCGCCCCGGCCTATCGCCTCGCCTTCAACGACCCCGATTTCCTGCTCCGCGACGACCTGCGCCCCGTCCGCCTGCAGCTCGAACTCCTCAAGCCCCAGCTCATCATGGACGAGCGCGGCGTCCGCACCACCGTCGTCCTCATGGGCTCGGCCCGCATCCCCTCGCCCGAGCGTCCGGGCACCGCGACCGGCCTTGCGCATTGGTACGACACCGCCCGAACCCTCGCCCGCCTCATCACCGAGAAAAGCCTGCACAGCTACGGGCGCGACTGGGTGGTGGCGACCGGCGGCGGCCCGGGAATCATGGAGGCCGGCAACCGCGGCGCCGACGATGCGGGCGGCCATTCCATCGGGCTGAACATCGTCCTGCCGCACGAGCAGGCGCCGAACCCTTACGTGACCCCCGACCTCTGCTTCAACTTCCACTACTTCGCGATCCGCAAGATGCACTTCCTGATGCGCGCCCGCGCCATCTGCATCTTTCCGGGAGGCTTCGGCACGCTGGACGAGATGTTCGAATGCCTCACCCTGATCCAGACCGGCCGGATGAAGCGCATCCCGTTCCTGCTGTTCGGACGCGCGTTCTGGGAGCGCCTGATCGACTGGCACAGCCTCGTCGAAGAGGGCCTCATCGCCGAGTCCGACCTCGGGTTGTTCCGCTACGTCGAGACGGCGGAAGAGGCGATGGCGGTGATGGGGGAGGAGTGATCGGAGTGCAACGGATGCTGGACAATTTCTAAGCGGTAGACGGAGCCCAAAATAGTAGGCATTCCATCTCCAAAACTACCTGTTGCAACCAACTATCTACTACGCTGAACTATCTTTCCGTGTTTTTTTACGCGCATTGCTGCCGCGCAAACGTCTCTAGACAGAACGATGCCGTCCTTTGCTGTCGAATCTGCAAGCCCTTCTATGTCGACTAAGGTCATCGACCCATTCATCATGCCGTGCATGAGCTTGTTTCTTTGAGCAAGCCATAGCCGAATCCTCTGTGTTTCAAGATTTACCCGAAGTACCCCGTCGCTCTTTGCTCTAATCTCTAATTCGCTAAGCTTTGCGCCAGCCATAAGGAAAGATCCTCCATTGCCGTTGTTCTTCATCGGAACGCCGCCAGTATTCTTCAACATGGAGAGTAGACGATCTTCTAAAATTGCGTAGGCACACCAGATTGTCTCAAGATTAAATCCGTACTTAAAAGCGCTATCCATCCTCGACAGATACTGCTTATATAGAAGAGCTTTCGTCATGCCGAATCCAATCAATATTTGGCGAAATTCCCTGAATGGCCCGTACGATCAGGACATTAGCTTGAACCATGATCGAACGGCAAGGTTCAGACGTTCTTGTTCAAGTTCATCGGTCGGATTGCAATGAGCAATCGGGCCTCTCAACAGATTGAGCTGATTGGTGACATTGCTTACTGCGCTCTTGGAGGAGAAAACCGTATCAAAAAGATCCCAGTTCTCAGTAATTAACTGAGATAGTTTTCCAAACGTCGTGTAGTCAATTAGGGTCAGGACTCGTTCTTTCGTCATAACCAGAACATGACGGTTGCAGCGAGG
>CAMFII010000007.1 GCA_945952585.1 uncultured Rhodobacter sp. | reverse complement strand
CAGCCTCAGCCAGGATCAGCTTCTCCAGCGTCAGGTCAGAGACGGCCTTCCGGAGCCGTTCGTTCTCCTTCTCCAGCTCCTTCAGCCGCTTCACCTGGTCGGTCTTCAGGCCGCCGAACTCCTTCCGCCACCGATAGTAGGTGAACTGCGTCACGCCGATCGACCGCACGGCCTCCGAGACCGGCCGGCCCTGCGACACCAACACGTCTACCTGCCGGAGCTTCGCGACGATCTCCTCCGGCTTGTGCTTCTTCTGGGGCATTCCTTCGTCCTCCATCTGGCTCAAAAAGCCTACTTCAGGGAGGACCACTTTTCAGGGGGCAGGCCAGAGAAATAATTCCCTGTCTTTGGCGATTGATCATGGTTTTGGTGTTCATCATGGACGCATTCCGCGAGCGATTGCCGCACAAATGGTTCGCCTCTTCAATCAAGGTAAGCTGCCGATACTTCTTTGCACGTCAACGCTGATTGAATGCGTCAACACGGCGGCCAAGACTGTCATGATCTTCGACAAGGAGATTAATCGGGAGTCTTACGACTTCTTTACCTATTCGAATATAAGAGGGCGCGCCGGACGGCTGGGGCAACATCACGTTGGTCAAGTCATAGTCTTCAATGATGTCCCCGTACACACTGAACTGGAAGTAAGTCCGACACTTTTCTCCGAGGATGATAAGCTTCCCGACGAGTACATCGTACATATTGATAAGCCAGATAGGTCAAAGCGATCTGACGACAGGTTTCGTTATTATCAGGACAGGCTAGGTCTTAAGGGCGATCAACTTAAAATAGCATCTTCCCTTGGATTGGAGACTGCCGTAGCCATAAAAGATCGGGTGATCGTCTCACTTGAAAATAGTGACCTTTTGATTTGGACAAATTGGCCTAGATGGACCGAGATTCTAGAGGTGTGTGATGTATTCTGTTCTCAGCAGAAGGTCGGGTCCTTCGGAGCGTTCAATACCAAGCAGCTTACTACACTTATCGACAGACTTCGAAGGGCAAGAAACCTGAGGAACTTTCTCTTAGATCAAGATAAAAGCTATAAGGGCCCACCCGAGAACCAAGACAACATCTTCAAATTCTTGCGGGCTTGCGAATATGGATTGCCGCAAAACTTTTCTTTGGTAGAGCTTTTCGTTCGTCAATTCTCTCCGCAAGCTGACTATAGTTTGTTTCTCGGCAGCATTGGAAGCTGGTTTCAGCCAGAACTTCTTAAGGAGTTGGACGAGGAAGGTGTCCCAATACAGATTTCCCAGATGTTTTACATTGAAGGGGATACCAAGACGACTTTGAGGAGTCGCTTGTACCAAGCCATTCAAGACCCAAAAATACCACTTTCGGAGTTCGAGCATGAGTGGTTGAGACAAGCATTGTGAATGTAGATCGGCTGGCAATAGACACATTTAACGGCCCACTTTCCCATTTATCGCGCAAGTCCACTTACCGCCCGATGCGCCCCCATCGGCCGCGTGAGTGATCAAACTTAGGCGCAGCAGACGGACTTGTACGCATGCTAGAACCACACTGGTTTGTGCCCCCTTCCTTTTGCGGGCCTCTCGAAGGGTACGGTTAGCTTGATGCGCGCTGGCGCGGCGGTATTGGTGGGCGAACCTGGAGCGAGCCAAGCTGCCCATCTGGTGGCCCGCTACCCTCGATATCGAGCATCTTCGACGCTGATATCTCCCGACCCCACTGATGTAGAACCTCAAAAATTTGGTTTGAGGTTTCTCCTTTTAGGTGCACCATCATTCCGTCAAATGGACCCGAAAAACAACCGCTTCCGTGGTCTGAAGGTGGAGGCGGCCATGGCGGGTACCGCCAGGATAAAACCGGCGATATGCAACGGGCCGGCCGCATTTCGGCATCATGCCCCGGCAGATGGCCCCGAGGACGGTGAGGGGGAGCAACCTTCCGTCAGCGATGTCACCCGTTCACGTCGACCACGACCCTGCCCTGCACCCCACCCTTGAGGATCGCTCGGCCGAGGTCGGGGAGGTCGGACAGGACGGCGGGACGGATCATGCCCTCAAGCCGGTCCATCGGCAGGTCGGTCATCATCCGGTTCCAGGCCCGCACTCGCCGGTCATAGGGCACGAAGACCGAGTTGATGCCGAGGAGGTTCACACCCCGGATGATGAAGGGGATCACCGTCGTCGGCAGTTCTGCACCGCCGGCGAGGCCGACCGCGGCGACGCTCGCATCCATCTTCATCTGCGACAGGACCCGGGCCAGCATCGGCCCGCCAACGGAATCGATCGCTCCCGCCCAGGTCTCGCTTTCCAGCGGTCGTTTCGGTGCATCGGCCAGTTCTGCCCGCGGTACGATCCGCGAAGCCCCCAGATCGCGCAGATAGGCCTCAGTCTCCGGCCGGCCAGTCACGGCTGCAACGCTGTAGCCAAGTCGAGCGAGGATCGCGGTCGCCACCGAACCGACGCCACCGGCCGCGCCGGTGACAAGGACATCGCCCGATGCCGGTGTCAGGCCATGCTCTTCCAGCGCCATGACCGCCAGCATGGCGGTGAACCCTGCGGTGCCGACCGCCATGGCGTTGCGGGTCGTCAGCCCCTCGGGAAGCGGCACCAGCCAGTCGGCCTTGACACGAGCCCGGGTCGCATAGCCGCCCCAATGGATCTCGCCCACCCGCCAGCCGGTCAGCACCACGCGGTCGCCGGGGCGATAGCGCGGATCATCGCTGGCCTCCACTGTGCCCGCGAAGTCGATCCCCGCCACATGCGGCCATTGCTTCACCAGACCTCCGCCCGAGCCAAGGCACAGGCCGTCCTTGTAATTGAGCGTCGAATACTCGACGGCGACGGTCACGTCGCCCGGCGGCAGCCGGTCATCGGGCAGATCCTGGATCGTTGCGCGTGTGGCGCCGGCTTCGTCCTTTTCGACGACGAGTGCGCGGAACATAGGTCTTCTCCTCCTAACGGGTAAAGCCGGTCCGATTGGCCCATCGCCAGGCATCGGCGATCATCTGGTCAAGGGTCGAGCGATCGGGATGCCAGCCCAGTTCGGTCCTGGCCCGTTCGCTGCCGCAGACGAGGCGGGTCGGATCGCCGGCGCGGCGGTCCCCCTCGATGATCGGCACGGGTCGGTTGGTGATCTGACCGGCATGGGCAATCACCTCGCGGACGGAAAACCCGGTGCCGGTCCCCAGGCAGTAGGCGCGGCTGCCCCCCTGATCCATCAGCCGCCGGAGCCCAAGGACGTGGGCATCGGCAAGATCCGAGACATGGACATAGTCCCGGATGCAGGTTCCGTCCGGGGTATCGTAATCGGTGCCGAACACGGTCAGCGCCGGTCGCTTGCCCGCCACCGCATCGAGCATGAGCGGGATCAGATGGGTTTCCGGATCATGCTGTTCGCCGATCTCGCCGTCCGGATCGCAGCCGGCAACATTGAAGTAGCGGAAGATCACATGATCCAGGCCATGACTTTCGGCGAAATTGCCAAGCATTTCCTCGATCGCGAGCTTCGAGGCACCATAGGCATTGATCGGACGCTGTGGCGTGTCCTCGGTCAGGATCACGCCGTCCTGATCGCCATAGGTGGCGCAGGTCGAGGAGAAGACGATGCGACGGATGCCGGTCGCCAGCGTCGCCTCGATCAGGTTCAGCGCGCCGGTGACGTTCTCGCGCCAGTAGCGGCCGGGATCGCGCATCGATTCGCCGACCAGCGACAGCGCCGCGAAATGCATCACGGCTATGGGTTGCCAATCGGCGAGTGCGGCGTCGATCGCAGAGCGATCCATCAGATCTCCCCGAACAAAGGGCCCAAAGCGCGCCGCCTCGGCCCATCCGGTCGAGAGGTTGTCAAAAGCAACGGGGGTTAAACCGGCGTTTTTCAAGGCCTTGCAGACATGGGAGCCGATATACCCCGCCCCCCCAGTCACCAGCACACGCTCCCCGGCCATCCCGCTCGATCCTCGTTCCACCTCTGCGACCGTGTCCGTTTCAAACCCCGAGGTCAACCCGAAGGCACGCGCGCAGCCGGGCGGGGCCGCAAGCGGTAACCTCGCCTTAAGCATGAGAAGCGAATTCTGCAGGAAGCCCAAATGCCCGCCGCAGAATGCCGGAGCCGCCGATGATGCCCAGACCTGACGGCTGACGCTTTCCAAAGCCAGATCCTCCCCGCCCGAGCCGCGCGCCATTGCCGCGCGCTGCCGGTTCCCCTTTGCCGAACGAGGTTCGACCATGCCGATCCGCCGCCTTGCCGCCCTGTTCCAGCGCTATAAGCTCGCCCATCTCAACCTGCCCCTCCCCGGTATGGCGCTGGAAGATGAGGCCGGTCGCCCCTTTGGCCGGATCGACCGGATCGAACTCGCCAAGGGCCGCATCCGGATCGAAGGCTGGACGACCGCCGACCGCGTGTTGTTGCGGTCGGGTATGGCCTCGGCCGAGGTTGTCCCGTCGCTTGACCGCACGGACGTGCTGTGCGCTCACCCAGATCTGACGGACCTGAAACCGGGTTTCTGCCTGGATCTGCCCGCCGGCACCAGGCAGGTTCTCGTCGGCCTGTCGCTGCCCGGGCGGCAGGTCTTCCTGCCCTTGCCACGGTCTGGCTCGCTGAGGGCAGCCAGAGCGACGGTGCGGCTTCTGCCCCGCTTCCTTCGTGACCTCGCACTTGCCTCACCGGCGATCGTGCAAGCCATGACCATGGACAGCCAGCCTGCCCGCGCAAGGGTGAAGCGGCGGCTCGGACTGGCAGGCGACACCCGGGCGAGCGGCCTGCAGACGCATCTCTTCCTTGACGATGCTCTCGCCTCCTTGCCCCCCGAGCGCCGCCGCGCAGAAGAGGCACGCCTTGCCCTACCCCAGAAAAAGGTGCGCGGGGTCACGCTGATCCTGCCAGTCTACAACGCCTTCCATCTTCTACCCGAGGTGCTGGACCGCATCGCGCGTCATACCGACCTGCCCTGGCACATGATCGCGATCGAGGATGGCTCGACCGATCCGGCGGTTCGCCCCTTCCTGCGGGACTGGGCCTCGGCGCAGGGGGCGCGTGTGACGCTGATCGAGAACGCGCAGAACCTCGGTTTCATCGGATCGGTCAACCTTGGCCTCGCCCGCGCCCGCGAGAGGGGAGAGCCTGTCGTCCTGCTCAATTCCGATGCGCTGGTGCCGCCAAGCTGGGCCTCGCGGCTGGTCCGGCCCTTGCTCGCCCATCCCGATATCGCCAGCGTCACGCCGATGTCGAACGATGCCGAGCTTCTGTCGGTGCCGTTTGCCGGCCGGCGAACGGACCTTTCCCCCGGGGCAGCCGACCGGATCGACGCGCTTGCCGGACAGTTCCATCCCGATGCGGTCCTGGCCGACCTGCCGACTGGTGTCGGCTTCTGCATGGCAATCGGCAGCGAGTGGCTGCGGAAGGTCCCTGAATTCGACACCGCCTTTGGCCGCGGCTATGGCGAAGAGGTCGACTGGTGCCAGAAGGTGCGGGCGCTTGGCGGGCGTCATCTGGGACATGCCGGGCTGTTCGTCGAGCATCGCGGCGGCGCTTCCTTCGGGTCCGAAAAACGCGCGCTCATCGCCGCCCATAATGCGATCATTTCCCGCCGCTATCCCCGATATGACGCAGAAGTCCAGGATGCGCTCCACAACGATGCGCTGGTCACGCCGCGTCTCACCCTGGCGATCGCGCTGGTGGCGGAGGAAGCCTTGTTGCCGATGCCGATCTATCTGGCGCATTCGCTTGGCGGCGGTGCCGAGGACTGGCTGAAGGCCCGGTTGGCCGAGGAGCTGGCCAAGGGCTTGACCGGGGGCGGCGCGGCCATCGTCCTGCGGGTCGGCGGCGCCCACGCCTGGCAGATCGAGGTCCACAGTCGCGATGGGGTCCTTTCGGGCGCCACCGACAGCTTCGACTTCATCCAGCGCCTGCTGGAGCCGATCCGCCGGCGGGACATCCGCTATTCCTGCGGCGTCGGCGCCGCGGATCCGCTCGCCCTGCCCGCACAGCTCCTGTCCCTGAAACGGGCAGTGGACGATCGCGTCGAGGTCCTCTTGCACGACTACCTCCCCCTCAGCCCGTCCTACACGCTTCTCGGGGCTGACGGGCGCTTCCACGGTCTGCCCGGGGCCGAGAGCACCGATCGCGCGCACGGCCATCTCGGACGCGATGGCAAGGTCACCCCGCTGGCCGACTGGCGCCTGGCCTGGGGCCGCCTTATCGCTGCCGCCGATGCGGTGACGGTGTTTTCCGAGACCAGCCGCGCGCTCATGCTCGGGGCCTACCCAGGATCGGCTCCGGCGCTGCGGCTGGTTCCCCATCGTCCGCTTGCCGCCCTGCCGAAGGTGGTCTCAACGGCACAGCGCCGCCCGGTGATCGGCGTGCTGGGCAACATCGGATACCAGAAGGGGGCCGCGGTGCTGTCCGAACTCAGCCGCCGACTGGCCGCCACCGGCGCGGCGGACCTGGTGCTGGTCGGAACGATCGACCCCGCCTATGCCCTCGCCCCGCGCGCGCGCATCCACGGCCCCTATCGGCGCGAGGATGTTCCCGCGCTGGTCCTCCGCTACGGCATCGACCGCTGGCTGATCCCCTCGATCTGGCCCGAGACCTTCTCCTTCACCGTGCGCGAGGCACTGGCCACGGGCTTGCCCGTGTGGTGCTTCGATCTGGGTGCCCAGGCCGAAGCCGTGGCGGCCGCGCTGGAAGAAGGGGCGGAGGGCGGGATCCTGCCGCTGCCTGAGGGCTGCGAGGCCGCCGACAGGATCCTCGCGCGGGTGCTTGCACCGGCCTCGCGGCCTGCGGAAAGACTCAGCGCATGACCCGGCCTGTCGCGATCTCCGACCTTGTTGCCCGGGGCGTCGAGGTTCTGCGCCGGCCGGGACAGGGCGCAAGCCTGACCCTGCCCGCCCATACGGTGATCGAGGCGCCGGCCAGCCTGAAATGGACGGTCTTCGGCCATTCGATCGAACTCGGCGCCTTTTCCTACCAGGTCTCGGGCTACTGCTTCGCGGCCCGGATCGGGCGCTACTGCTCGTTCGGGGAAGAGGTTCAGATCGGCCGGCAGGATCACCCGATGACCTGGGCCTCGACCAGTCCCGCCTTCTACCTGAATGGCCGCACCTTCGATCTGCCCGGCGGTTTTGCCGGAGCCCCCGAATGGAACGCCTTCCAGACCAGTCCATCCGAACCACCGACCCGGGCGCGCATCACAACGATCGGCAACGATGTCTGGATCGGCCATGGCGCGATGGTCCGGGCCGGGGTGACGATCGGCGACGGTGCCGTGGTGGCCGCAGGCGCGGTCGTCGCCCGCGACGTGCCGCCTTATGCCGTGGTGGCGGGCAATCCCGCGACGATCCGCAAGTTCCGCCTGCCGCCGCTGCTCATCGCGCCGATGCTGCGCAGCCGGTGGTGGCGCTTCGCCCCCTGGCAGCTTGCCCATCTCGACCCCGCGCGCCCCGAGGCCTTCATCACCGGGGTCTTCCGCATGGATGCGGTCGAGCCCTTCACCCCCACCGTCATCGACCTGAGGGAGGCCGCCTGATGGACCTGATCCAGCACCCGCTTGTCTTTCTTCACCTGCCCAAAACCGCAGGCCAGACGGTGCATAACACCTTGGCCGCCGCCGTGGGCAGTCCGCTTGTCTCGCCGATCCGCGTCCACAGCCAGGCCGAGGGCTGGCGGCAGTTCCCGCCGGGATACGGCCTTTATTCCGGTCATCTCGACATGGCGGAGGCCGGACACCTGCCGAAGGGGCGCTTCACCTTTACCGTTCTGCGCGACCCTCGCGAACGCATCGCTTCGTTCTGGCTCTATCTCCGCCGCGATGCGCTGCGGCTCGACCCGACGCATCTGGCACTGCCGTCGAGTATCGGGCGCCGCCGGGCCCTCGACTGGGCGGCCGAGGATTACTTCTTCAGCGGGGACGCGGCCTGGCAAACCTTCATCCGCGACCACTACGACAATTTCTACTGCGGCTATTTCGGGTCCGGCCGGTTCAGGGGTGGCGGGGCCATCCGGGCGCTCCCGGCCCCTGCGGCGATTGCCCGGGCGCGAGAGGGGCTTGCCGCGCTCGACGGCGTGTTCTCGATCGGCGATCTCCGCCCGTTGGAAGCGGCGATGGCCGAACGCTATGGCCTGGCCGTGCGCTTCGACCGCCGCAAGGACAATGCCGCCGATCTCGCGCCGGAGACGCGACGCTGGCCGATCCTTGTTGACGCGCTTGGCAGCGATGCGGCCCGGCGGCGGATCGAGAGCTTCGTCGAACGCGACGAGGTCCTGCTTGCCCCGCGCCATGCCTGGACCTGAAGCGATGTCCGCCCGATCCCTAATCGTTCAGCAGATCCCGCGCCTGCCAGCACAAAAGGAGCAGCCCTGCGGCAAGCGCGAGCAGCGCCACGGCCAGCACATAAAGCGGCGACAAATAATCGCCCCGGTATCCCGGATAGAAGCCGCGCCGCAGCAGACCGGGCAGGTGGGCGAGCGGGTTCCACCACAGGATGTCGCGGTACTGCTGGGGCAGCCGGTCGGGAGTGAAGAATACCGCCGACATCAGGAAAACCGGTCGCATCAGGATCGACCAGACCATCTGCCAGGCCGGAAAGCGGGTGAAGAGAAAGGCGTTCAGCGTACCAATCCCGAGGGCCAGCCCCGCCGCCAAGGCGAAGCAAAGCGCGATCGGTACCGGGTCGAGAACCGTCTGTGTATCGAAGGCCCAGAGGATGCCGCCGAGGATCAGGTAGGCGACCAGAAGCTGGGTGGCGAGTGTAAGCAGGAAGCGGGCGATAATCGCGTCGGCCCAGGTCACCGCCGGATAGGCCAGAAGCGCGCGCGAAAACAGGAGCGAGGTTGCGACCTTGCCCGAAACCGTGGCGAAGACCAGGAACGGCAGAAGCCCCGTGGCATGGAAGATCGGAAAGTTGCGCCCGAGTTCCGGCCGTTCGAATCCCAGCGAGAACAGCGCCGACAGCAGCGCGATGCCGCCGACCGGCTCCAGCACCGCCCAGACATAGCCGCCCGGCGAACGACCATAGCCCGTCGCCATCTCGCGCAGGAGAAGGGCCCAGATCGCCCGTGGGGTTGCCCATCGCCGTCCCGCTGTTGCCATCCCGATCATCGCTCCGCTCCGCTCGCCATCTGCGGCGGCGAGCCAAGCATGATCAGCCTTAAAGGCCAGTTAACCCATTTGACCCGGAGCCGCGCATGACAGCCGCCGCAGCGCTTCCCCGCCCCGCCCTTCCGCTTCCGTCCGCAGACCAGCCGCTGCCACCGGGCTGGAGCGCGGCCTTTCCCCCTGCCGCCCGGCCGGCCCGCCTCCGCCGGCGCCATGTCGGCCTGGCGCTGAGCTTTCTGATCCTCGTGGCGCTGCCGGCGGCGGCGACAGCGACCTATCTCTGGCTCAAGGCCGCCGACCAGTTTGCCGCGACGACGTCCTTCTCCGTCCGCAAGGAAGACAGCGGCACGGCGATGGAGCTTCTGGGAGGCATCACCACGCTTGGTGACTCCTCTGCCCCGGATGCCGACATCCTCTATGACTACCTATCCAGCCCCCGCCTGGTGGCCGAAATCGACCAGGAGCTGGATCTGCGCCGGATCTGGTCGAAGGCCGCGGGCGATCCGGTCTTCGCCTATGCTGCCCCGGGCACGATCGAGGACCTGACCGATCACTGGCAGCGCATGGTGCGCATTTCTTATGACAGCAGCACGCGGCTGATCGAGCTTCGGGTCCTGGCCTTCGATCCCGACGATGCGCTGAAGATTTCGCGCGCGGCGCTGGCCCATGCCCAGGCGATGCTGAACGACCTCAACGCCACGGCGCGCGAGGATACGGTCAGCTACGCCCGGACCGACCTGTCCGAGGCCGAGACGCGCCTGCGCCAGGCCCGCGCCGACCTCACCCGGTTTCGCGTCAGCCACCGCCTGGTCGATCCGGGGGCCGAGGCGGAAAGCCAGGGCGGCCTGCTCGCGACGCTGCAGGAACAGCTGGCCGAGGCGCAGATGGATGTCGACAGGCTGGCGGCCTCGGTGCGTGAGGGGGATTTCCGCCTGGTCAATGCCCGTGATCGCGTCCGGGTGGTCGAAGACCGCATTGCCGAAGAACGGCGCAAGGTCAGCGACGCCTCGGCCGGGGATGCGGCCGCCGCGGCCGTCCTGGGCGATTACGAGGCGCTGGCGGCCGATCTGGCCTTTGCCGAGGAAAGCTATCGCGCGGCCCGGACCGCCTATGACGCGGCCGAGGCCGAGGCGCGGCGGCAGGGGCGCTACATCGCCGCCCATGTGCCGCCGGCGCGGCCGGAAAGCGCCCGCTTCCCACAGCGATGGACCATCCTTGGCACCGTTTCCCTGTTCCTGTTTCTCGGATGGGCGCTGGCGGTGCTGATCCATTCTGCATTGCGCGACCGGCGGTAAGATGATCCGCCTAGATCATCTGACCAAGGTCTTCCACCAGGGCGGGCAGCGCCGCGCCGTGCTGGACGATGTCTGCCTGACCATTCCAGCGGGGCGATCCGTCGCGCTTCTGGGGCGCAACGGCGCGGGCAAATCCACGCTCCTGCGCCTGATCGCGGGTACGATGAACCCGACTTCGGGCCGGGTGCGGATGGCGGGCCGCGTCTCCTGGCCGGTCGGCTTCGCCGGATCGTTCCACGGCGACCTCACCGGCGCCGAGAATACGCGCTTCGTTGCCCGCATCTACGGGGTGGACAGCGACGAGCTTGTCGCCTTTGCCGAAGGCTTTGCCGGGCTGGGCCCCGCCTTTCGCGCGCCGTTTCGCACCTATTCCTCGGGCATGAAGGCGCGCCTGGCCTTTGGCGTGTCGATGGGAATTCCCTTTGACACCTACCTCGTCGACGAGATCACCGCCGTCGGTGATGCGTCCTTCCGTGCCAAGAGCGCGGCCCTGTTCCGCGAGCGGATGCGCCACGCCGGGGCCATCGTCGTCAGCCACGCGATGGGCCAGATCCGCGAGCTTTGCGATGCTGCCTGTGTGCTGGAAAACGGCCATGTCACCTGGTTCGACGACGTGAGCGAGGCCATCGCCCGCCATGAGGCACTCATGCGCCGCGACACGGTTCAGATGATGTCAAGGTAGCCGGCGAGCCCCGTCAGGGTCCCATAGCCCTGCAGGGTGAGGCTGTTGCCAAAACCGAAGTCAAAGATCACCGCCCCGCCATCGACATGGGCAAAGGCCTGGACCAGATCCGCCGAAGTCCATCCCGGGCCAAAGATCGCGTCGTCGATCTGCAGGCGATCCCCCTCGGCCGGCTTGAAATCCTCGACCACATCCGCCCCGCCGTTGAAGACGAACAGATCGCCCTGGGTTCCGCCACGCAAGGTGTCGTTGTGCGCACCACCATCCAACGTGTCACGCCCCGACCCGCCGTTGAGGTAATCGGCACCGTTCCGGCCCGAAAGAAAATCGTTGCCGTCGCGGCCGAAGAGGCGGTTGGCGCCACTGTTGCCCAGAAGTCGGTCGTCGAAACCCGACCCGGCCAGATCCTCGATGTCGATATAGACATCGCCCATCGCCTCGCCGGTATTTGTCTGCGGCTTCAGCAGGTCGGCCGTCACCCCGCTCAACGCCTCGGAATACTGCGCGCGGTCACGATGTTCGCCGCCCGACAGCGTGTCCTGCCCTGCCCCGCCCAGAAGCACATCATCGCCGATCCCGCCGTCCAGCACATCGTCGCCCTTGCGTCCGAAAAGCCAATCGACATTCGCCCCTCCGCGCAGCACGTCCGACCCGAGCGTGCCGCGCAGGTTGTCGGGACCCGCGCCCCCGATCAGCCCTTCGATCCCGACATGGACATCGCCGGCGGCGATGTTGGTGTTCAGCGCCGGGTAGAGCAGATCGACCCTCATGCTGCCTGTCGCCATCGAGTAATCGGCATAGTCGAAACCGCCGGCCCCCTGCATCCGGTCTGCCCCGGCCGACCCCAGAAGCACATCATCGCCCGCGGCGCCGATCTGCGTATCGTTGCCGGAGGTCCCGGGGATCGTCATCCCGGCCACCACCGGATCGCCAACCACATGGGTCAGGGTGAACAGGTCGCCCGAGCGAAAGGCCGAAGCGGGAATTCCCGATCCATCTGCCGAGTCCAGCACCAGCGTCTCGCCGCCAAAGCGCAGGATTGCGCCGGTCGCTGTCGTGGTGATCTGGATCGCCGAGATGTCATAGACCCTGCCCCAGGCGGTCAGGTCCAGCCGGTCCTCGGCAGGATCGAAGTCGGTGATCCGATCGCTCGCGCCGTCCCCGGCCAGCACGAACCAATCGGCCCCCGCCCCGCCGGTCATGACATCGCTGCCGGTCCCGTCCATCAGGATGTCCGCCCCGGCCCCGCTGTCGATCGTGTCGGCCCCCGCCCCGCCCGAGATGAGGTCGCCCCGCGCATCGCCGGTCAGGTGTTCGGCTGCCGCGCCGCCAACCCGTGTCGGCGCAAGACTGCCGGGATCGAACTGCAACCGGGTGATCCCCGCGCCCTCGCCCGCGACAAAGATCTCGGCACCGTGACCGCTTGCCACCGCCTCGATCGCGGTGATCCCGGACAGGGTCAGCCCTTCGGCCTGAAGCACCGTATCGAGCAGCAGAAGCCGCCCCCCCGGAAGAAGCGCGAAGACGTTGATCCCGTCGTCTCCGCCCCCGGCAAGGACGTAGACGCTGTCGCCGAGCGTCAAGACATCCAGCGCCTGAACGCCCTGAAACCGGGTGTCGAGGCTGTCGATGACATGGTCGACAAGAGAAAGCGATCCGGTCGCCCCGATTTCGACCACGCTCAGCGACGAAGACCCCGACCCGGCGACAATCGCATAGCTGGCCCCGCCCATCGTCACAACCTCGAGCGCGGCGGGTGCCGCAATCCCCAGGCCACCCGAGGCGCCAAGGCTTGTGACCTGCACGGGAAGGCCCTCCACTCCGATCTTGAAGCCAAGGACCGCGTTCTGCACGGCCGACAAGGCCAACAAATAGGGCCCGTCCGCCAGGGAAACCGAGGCCAGTGCAGTTATGTCGGTCGCCGTAGTCGAGACGTTCAGAAGCTGCTCTCCGACCTCTTCCATACGCCCGTTCGACAGATAATGGCTTGTCGTCAGCACGCTTGCGCCCATGCGCGAGGTGTAGAGATAGCGTTCACCTGACAGATCGACCGTCACTTGCGCCGTGACCGCGCCCGCCGGGCTGCCCTTGATCTGCGCCACGGTCGCAAGGCTACCATCGCCGCCGAGCGCGAAATCGTTGAGGCGCCCGTCATTGGAGCCGGAATAGAGCAGTGCCGTCTGCGCGCCGAGCATGACGATGTCGAGGTGCGCCGGCGCCGGCAAGGCCCCGGTGACGGCGACGGCCTCCTGGTCGGTCAGGGTCAGCGTGTTTCCACCCACGGCGATCGACAGCACCCCGCCCCCCGGTCGCGTGGCCGTGAAGAGCTGCCAGCCGCCTGCCGTCGGCATCACCACCATGTCGGTGATGCCCGAAAGAAATCTGTCCGGTCCGTCGAGGAATGTCCCGACCGCCTTGAACGTCACATGCTGCCTCCTGCCGCTGCAGCGACAGAGTCACCCGGCCGAGCTTGGCTTTTCCTTAACCGCGATCGGCAAGACTGGCCGCAATCGCTAAAGCTCTAGGGAATTGCCCATGTCCTGCGGACCGACCGTCACAATTCTGATGGCCACGCTGAACGGCGCCCGCCATCTGCCTGACCAACTGGCCAGCCTCCGTGGCCAAAGTCACCGCGACTGGCGGCTCTGGGTTGGCGACGACGGGTCGACGGATGGCACCCGGGCGCTTCTGGCCGACTTTGCTCTAAGGCATCCGGACCGAGAGATCCGCCTGTTCGAAGGTCCGCGGCGCGGGTCGGCGGCGAATTTCCTGACGCTGCTGAACCGGGTGGATCTGCCCTCCGGCCCGGTGTCCTTCTGCGATCAGGACGATGTCTGGCTGCCCGGAAAACTGGCACGCGCGCTTGACCTTCTGCCTGCCGGTGATCGTCCCGCGCTCTACGGCGCGGCGAGCATCGTCACGGATCTGGCGCTGCGGCCAAGGGGCATCAACCGCTCAACCGCCCTTTCAGCTTCCTTCGCCAATTCCCTGACGCAGAACATCTTTTCCGGCCACACGCTTTGCCTGAACAGCGCGGCAGTAAGGCTGGCTCGGGCCGCAGGCCTGCCCGATGACCTAGCCTTCCACGACTGGTGGCTTTACCAGCTTGTTGCCGGGGCCGGTGGCGATTGCGTGTTCGATCCCCGGCCTGTCGCGCTTTATCGCCAGCATGGGTCAAACGTGATGGGCGGCGGGCGGGGGATTCTTCCGATGCTCACGCGCTCCAGGCAGGTTCTGGGGCGAGAGTTCCGCCGCTGGAGTGACGCGCATCGCACCGCGCTCGCCCAAAGGTCGCACCTGCTCACACCCGAGGCGCGCAGGCTTCTGGCCGAAATGCAAGGGGCCGCCCCCTGGGGGACGGCCCGCTTGCAGACATTCCGGCGGCTTGGCGTCCGGCGCACCGGCCAGCTTGGCACACTTGCCTGCTGGGGCGCCGCCGCTTTCGGCCTTGCCTAGTCCCCGGTTTCGAGGGGGCGCGCCCCTTCGCTCGTCTACGTCAGCGACCGACGGCGACGTAGTCCGAGAAGCCCGCCGCGGTGGCGCTTTCCTCGGAATAGATGTTGCGCAGGTCCGCCATGCGCGGCGTGGCCATGACCTTGGCCAGCCGGTCGAGGTCAAGCGCGCGGAACTCGTTCCATTCGGTCAGGACCACCACCGCGTCCGCGCCGGCGGCCGCGTCATAGGCGTTTTCCATCCACTCGACGCCCGGTAGCAGCTTCACGCCTTCGCGCCGCCCTTCGGGGTCGACGACGCGCACCTTGGCCCCGCCACCGACCAGAGCCGGCACGATGGTCAGCGACGGCGCATCGCGCATGTCGTCGGTGTTCGGCTTGAAGGTCACGCCCAGCACCGCGATGGTCTTGCCCGCGACCGAACCGTCGCACAGGTCGGTGACCTTGCCGATCATCCGCCGCTTGATCTCGTCATTGACCTTGATGACCGTTTCGACGATCTGCATCGGCGCGGCGAATTCCTGGCCGATCCGGGCCAGCGCCATCGTGTCCTTCGGGAAGCAGGAACCGCCATAGCCCGGCCCGGCATGAAGGAACTTGTTTCCGATCCGGCCATCGAGGCCGACGCCCTTCGACACCGCCTTGATGTCGGCGCCGACCTTTTCGCACAGCGCCGCGATCTCGTTGATGAAGGTGATCTTGGTCGCGAGGAAGGCGTTCGCCGCGTATTTGATCATCTCGGCACTTTCCAGATCGGTGTAGACGATCGGGAAGTCGCGCAGGAACAGCGGGCGATAGATCTCGGCCATCACCGCCTTGGCGCGTTCGGATTCGACGCCGACGACAACACGGTCAGGCCGCATGAAGTCGTCGATCGCCGCGCCTTCGCGCAGGAATTCCGGGTTCGACGCCACGTCGAAATCGGCCTTGGGATTGGCTTCGCTCGCTGCCTTCTGCACCGCGCGGTTGGTCCCGACCGGCACGGTCGACTTGGTGACGATCACCGCATAGCCCGACAGCGCCTGACCGATCTCGGCGGCGGCGGCCATCACATAGGTCAGATCGGCATGGCCGTCACCGCGCCGCGTCGGCGTTCCGACGGCGATGAACACGGCCTCTGCGCCCTTGACCGCTTCCTTGATGTCCTGGGTGAAGGACAGCCGGCCCGCCTTGACGTTCTTGGCCAGCAGCACATCGAGGCCCGGTTCGAAGATCGGAATCTCGCCCCGGTTCAGCTTCTCGATCTTCGAAGGATCCTTGTCGACGCAAACAACGTCATGTCCAAAATCGGAAAAGCAGACCCCCGACACGAGGCCTACATATCCGGTCCCAATCATTGCAATCTTCATGAATTCGGCACCTGCTCAGAATGCCCCCCGCACCTTGACTATGCAGTTGCAGCACCCGTGTCAAACCTTCTGGAGTTTTGTCGCTTCCGCAAAAGGTCTTGGTGGCCTTTTGGCCAGCACTGTTTCCCGCCAGGCGATGTAACTGACCGCCGCGATGATGATCGCGCCCCCGGCCAGGACCCAAGGATCGACCGGCTCGCCGAACACCATCGTCCCCAGAAGCGTCGCCCAGACGAGTTGCAGGAAGGTGACGGGCTGGGTCACGGCCAGCGGCGCTTCGCGAAAAGCGCGCGTCATGGCGTAATGGGCGGCGGTGGCAAAGGCCGCGGTCAGCCCCAGCCACAGCAGCTGCAACGCGGTTACCGGGACCCAGACTGCAAGCGCGAGCGGCATGAGGAAAAGCGTCACCGCGAGCGACATCATCGCGACGACCAACCCGGCCGGGGCGAGCTGGCTCAGTCGCTTGGCGAACAGATACGACCCGGCAAAACCTGTCGCGGCACAAAGCTGCGCCAGCTGGCCGAGCGACACGTCGCGCAACCCGGGGCGCAGGATGACAAGGGCGCCCGCAAGCGCCAGCAGCACCGCGAGGATCCGCCGAAACGCCAGCCGCTCGCCAAAGAACAGGACGCCCCCGATCGTCACCAGGACCGGGTTCAGATAGCCGATCGCTGTAACCTCGGCGATGGGCAGGCGCGCCATGGCGTAGAACCAGAAGATCACTGCCGCCGCATGCACCGCCCCCCGGCCTGCGAAAAGTCCGGCCGTTCCCGGCGGAAGCCCCCGGCGCAGAAGCGGTCCGAGCGTCGGCGCCAGGAACAGCGCGCCCCAGGCAAAGCGCAGGAAGGCCGATTGCGCCGCCGGCAGGGCGGTTCCAAGATGGCGGACGATCGCGTTGACGCCGACGAAGCAGAGACCTGACAGCAGCATCCAGAGCACGCCCCGGACCGGTCGCGACGAAGGTTGGGCGGGCGCGGTCATGCGCTCACAGGACCCCAAGGTCGTGCGGTCCGCAAGGGGTGAAGCGGCCCCTTGTTCAGCCTACCAGCGGATATGCTTCGGCCAGACGAAGACCCGATCAGGGTCTGCGCCATCCGCCCTCGCCATCGACCAGCAGGCCCGGCGCAATTCAGCTGCCGCAGTGCTGCGCCCGCGACGGCCGTGCTGGCCCAGCTCGAAGGGCGGTGCGACGGTGACGGTCACCGGCCGGCCGATCCGGCGCGCCGTCTCGCGCAGGATCAGCGCGACCCGCAGCGGATAAGAGAGGTGGCTCGCGACCTGGAACAGGCGCGAATTCTGGCCATGCACATGCATCAGCACCGTCTGAACTCCTGGCCGGGCCGCAAGTCGCGCGGCGAAAGGATGCCATTCGGCATCGACCGCATGGGGCGCAAGCGGGGTCGGCGCCGTCGCGACGCTGCCGGCGGGAAAGACGATCAGCGCATGCCCCTGGTCGAGCCAGTCCGCCGCCTGCCGGCGCGTCTCGGCCGAGGTGCGGCGCGCGGCCTCGCCCGGGCCGAAATCGACGGGCAGGAGGACGTCCCGCGCGGCTTCCGGCTGGCAAAGCAGGCTGTGGGTCATGATCTTCACATCCTTGCGGACGCGCGAGACGAGATGGCCGATCAGCAGGCCGTCGACGATGCCGAAGGGATGGTTCGCCAGGATCAGCAGCGGCCCCTCGCGCGGGATGGCATCAGCGGCCACGCCCAGAACGCGCGGGCGGATCCCCAGCACACGGATCGCGGCCGAGAAAACCGGCTCCTCCGGATCGCGGGTTTCGTCCCATTCGGCGTAGAGGCGTTCCAGCTTCGCCCGACCGCTCAGATATTCGATGCCGGTGATGAGGCTGCGGCGGAACAGGCCCTGTTCGGGACGGGCGTAAGTGACCGGAAGCCGCCGCCCCTTGCGCCGAGGCATCCGGCCGCCTGCATTCACCACCTGTTCCATATCCGTCCCCGCTCCGTCCGATTGATGGGGCAGCATAGGGACGAAGCGTAACGGCCCGGTGACGATCCGGCCTATTGGCGCAGACGCGCCTCGTCCCAACCCTCGGCGGCAAGATCCTCGACGCGGTAGCGCACTTCGTCGGCCATGAAGAATTCGTCCAGTTGCGGCGGCGCGACCGAACTGCCCGACAGCATGGCATGGACCTGACCGCGATGATGCTGGTCGTGCAGGAAGAGGTGCATCAGCACATCGTCGAGCCGCTCCCGCTGCACCCGGTCCTTGCGGATCAGGCGCACTTCGCGCCCGAGGTCCCGCGGCTGCAACCCCTCACAAAGCGCGACTGCCTGCCGGTCGAGGGCCGCTTGAGCGTCGGCGAGATCGGCAATCGTCGCGAACGGCTCCTCCTCCTCCCAGGCCGCCAGGCCAAGGCTGCCGCCCTGCGCCGCATCGAGATAGTAGCGATCGACGATGAAGATGTGGTTCAGCGTGGCCTTGAGCGATGGAAAGAACGACACGCGCGCCGCCTCCCACTCCCCCGGTTGCAGCGCAAGGCAGGCGCGGTGCAAACGCACATTGGCGAGGCGGGCATTGCGTGCAAGCTGGCGGAACGGGCGGCAGGGATCTTCCATCTCGGACCTCAGGAAACGGGTCCGCCGAGAATGGGCTGCCGGTCCGGTCCTGCCAAACGAAAACGGCCCCCGCAACGCAGGGGCCGTTTTCATCAGTCTCGGATCATCCGCCAGCCAGTCAAGGCGGTCAGGTTGCCGCCGGGCTCAAAGCTGGGCCGCGACCTCTTCGGGGATGTCGAAGTTGTGGGTCACGGTCTGGACGTCGTCATCTTCTTCCAGAAGGTCGATCAGCCGCATCAGCTTCTGCGCGGTCTCCAGATCGACCTCGGTGCGCGTCTGCGGGCGCCAGACGAGCTTGGATTCGGTCGACTCGCCAAGCGCCTTTTCCAGCGCGTCCGAGACCTCGGACAGGTTCTCGACCGAGCAATAGATCCAGTGGCCCTCTTCGTCGGATTCGACGTCGTCCGCCCCGGCGTCAAGCGCGGCCATCATCACCGTGTCGGCATCGCCAACCGAAGCCGGGTACGAGATTTCGCCGACGCGATCAAAGGAATGGCTGACCGAGCCGGTCTGGCCCAGGTTGCCGCCGCCCTTGGTGAAGTAGCTGCGGACGTTGGACGCGGTGCGGTTGAGGTTGTCGGTCATCGCCTCGACGATGATGGCGATGCCGTTCGGGCCGTAGCCTTCATAGCGGATCTCGGTGTAGTCCGCCGCGTCGCCGCCCATGGATTTCTTGATGGCGCGGTCGATCACGTCCTTGGGCATCGACTGGGCCTTGGCGGCCTTCACCGCCAGACGCAGGCGCGGGTTCTTGTCGGGGTCGGGATCGCCCATCTTGGCGGCGACGGTGATTTCCTTCGCCAGCTTCGAGAACATCTTCGAGCGCGCCGCATCCTGCTTGCCCTTGCGGTGCTGGATGTTCGCCCATTTAGAATGGCCTGCCATGACCCCTACTCCGATCCCATTTTGGGTGATGGCGCCCTATACACGGGCAGCGGGGGGAGCCGCAACCCCGGCGCCGTCACGGAAAGAGCGGCCAGAGGATCGGGATCAGGAACGAACAGAGCAGCCAGGTGATGATGTTCAGCGGGATGCCGATCTTGGTGAAGTCGAGGAACTTGTAGCCCCCCGGACCGTAGACCATCATGTTGGTCTGGTAGCCGATCGGCGTGCCGAAGGCGAGCGTGGCCGAGAACATCACCGCCACGACAAAGGGCCGCGGATCGGCGCCAAGCGAATGGGCGAGCTGGATCGCGATCGGGGTGTAGATCACCGCGACCGCGTTGTTCGACAGGAACTCGGTCAGGATCAGGCCCAGCAAATAGACGGCAAGGATCATGGCGAAAGGTGACAAGTCTGCCATCCATGGGCTGACATTCGAGACGATCAACTCGACCGCGCCTGAGCGGTCCAGCCCCTCGCCCACCGCCAGCATCGCGAAGATCATCGCCATCAACCTGCCGTCGACGAAGCCAAGCGCCTCGTCGGCGTCGATGCAGCGGGTCAGCAAGATCACCGTGACCGCGATGAAGGCCAGAACCTGGATCGGCGCCACGTCGAGCGAGGACAGGAGGACGACGAAGACCAGCGCCCCGATGGCGATCGGGGCCTTCTGCCGGCGATAGGGCTTGTGGGCCGGATGGCTGATATCCACGAGGTCGACATCCTCGGCGAGCCGGCGGATATCCTCGGCCGAGCCCTCGATCAGCAGCGTGTCGCCAATCTGCACGACCAGATCATCCAGCTGGCGACCGATATTCTCGCTGCGGCGATGTGCGGCCAGCACATAGACGCCGTAGCGACGTCGCAGCCGCAATTCACCAAGCGACCGCCCGACAAGGCGGCAGCCGGGGGTGATGAGCACCTCGACCGTTTCGGTCGCGACCGAGGACAGGCGGTCGACGAGGCGAATGTCCTTGTCGCCCTGCAGGCCAAGAAGCTCGGTCATCTCGGTGCGGAGAACGACACGGTCGCCGGCCTGCAGCACCGCAGAGCCGAGGTCGCGACGCAGCGAGGCGTCGCCGCGCAGCACGTCCACCACCCGCACGCCGTTCGGCTTGAACTGGGCGACGTCGAGTGCCTTCTGGCCGATCAGGATCGAGTCCTCCGGGATCGCAACCTCGGTGAAGTAGCGCATGTTCTTGCGCTTGCCGAGCAATGTGCCCATCGACTGGCGCACAGGCAGCAGTCGGTTGCCGAAGACAAGCAGGTAAAGGCCGCCCGCGACTGTCACCGCGATCCCGAGCGGCGCGATCTCGAACAGCGAGAAATGCTTGAGGCCCTGATCCTTGGCCACGCCATCGACCAGAAGGTTTGTCGAGGTCCCGATCAGCGTGATCATCCCGCCCAGCACCGTCATGTGACTGAGCGGGATCAGGAGCTTGGACGGCGCGGTGCGCAGCTTCACTGCGATCTGGATCACGACCGGGATCATCACCGCCACAAGGGGCGTGTTGTTCATGAAGGCCGAGGCGACGGCGATGAACGAGAACAGGACGACGATGGTGGTCTTCGGCCTGTTGCCAACATGCGCCTCGGCTATGCCGATGAGCATCTCGACGGCGCCTGTCCGGACCAGTCCGCCCATCACCAGGAACATGAAGGCAATCGTCCAGGGCGCAGAGTTTGAAAGAACGGCTCCCGCTTCCTTGAACGGCAGGATGCCCAGAATGAGCATCAGCGCAGCACCGCCCATCGCCGTGACTTCGACCGGATAGGTCTCGCGCACGAACATCACGAACATTCCTGCAAGGATCGCAAGCGCGATGAAGGCCTGCGCCGTCTGAGAGAATTCTATTCCGATCATCGGTCCTGCCACAGCGAATACACGACCGCTTTAGCAGAGATTTCGAATGAATCAATCTGAGAGGGATCTTTCCCGCGCTCGCGGCTGCACAAGTGCCAATCCTGTAAGCAGAACGGCACCCGCCAGCCAGACCAGCGGGGTGAACCGTTCACCAAGCAGCGTCATCGCCCAGATCAGCCCCGAGGCCGTGACGATATAGGCTGTTTGGGTGGCAAAGACCGCCCCCGCCGCCCCTGCGAGATAGACGTAGCCGGAATACATGAAGCAATGGACGACCGATGATGCCGTCAGCGCCAGTTCTGGTTTCTGAAGCGGCCAGGTCGGCGTGATCCACTGGCCCGTTGCGAGGACAAGGGGCAGCGCCAGCACCGCGCCGACTGCCGAGGCAAGGAACATCGCCTGGACCGGATCAAGCCCGGCCGTGCCCCATTTCGCGACCACATTGCCCTCGATGGCATAGAAGAGCGGCCCGACCATCGCGATCGGCAGCCAAGCCGCCGCCAGTCCCTGTGGCAGACCGGCCTGAGGCAGCGCGATCATCACCACTCCGCACAGGCCAAGCGCCAATCCGGCAAGCCGACGCAGGCTTACCCGCTCCATGCCAAGCATCAGCGCCAGCGGGAACGCCAGCATCGGGACGGTGGAAATGATGATCGACATGACCCCGGCCGGCAGGTGGGCAACGGAGAGATAGAAGGTCGAGTTGGGGATCAGCGTCCCGATCAGGGCGATGACGGTCGCGAAGCGCAGCGTCTCCAGCGTCAGGGGCACGGGCCGGCGGCGTAACACCAGGATTGCACCAAGCACCACCGCACCGATGGCGAGTTGCCAGAAGATTAGCCCGAAATGGCCATAGCCGGTCGAAACCGCGATCTTGCCGAGCGACTGGGTCGATCCCCAGCCGATGCCGATCACCAGAAGCAATGCAGTAAAGGCCAGTCGGCGGCTCGGGCTCACGGCAGGGATGGCTCCAGCCGGCCGCCGATGCGGATCATTCGGACACGGGTCGCCTTGCCGGTGCGATCGTCGGTCTCGACATAGGTGCCCGACAGCGTCGCCTCGCCGGCGGCAGGTTCGAACCGGCCCTTGGGCATGCCGGTGATGAAGCGGCGCAGCGGCTCAAGCTTGTCCATGCCGATCACCGAGTCATAGTCTCCGCACATCCCGGCATCGGTCTGGTAGGCGGTGCCCCCGGTCAGGATCTGCGCATCGCCGGTGGGCACATGGGTATGGGTGCCGACGACTAGGCTCGCCCGCCCGTCGCACCAGTGCCCCATCGCCATCTTCTCGGACGTCGCCTCGGCGTGCATGTCGACGACGGTCGCCTGCACGACCCCGCCCAGGGTGTGGGTCTTCAGCACCCCCTCGACCGCCGAGAAGGGATCGTCGAAGGGCCGCTTCATGAAAACCTGGCCAAGGACCTGCATCACCAGGACCTTCCGGCCCCCCGAAGCGGTGAAGACCCGCGCGCCATGGCCGGGCGCGCCGCGGGCAAAGTTCATCGGGCGGAGGATGCGCGGCTCGGTCTCGATGAAGGACAGCATGTCCTTCTGGTCGAAGGCATGATCGCCGAGCGTCACGCAATCCGCCCCTGCCTGCAGGATCAGCTTTGCATGCTCGGGCGTCAGGCCTGCGCCGGACGAGGCGTTCTCGCCATTGACCACGACGAAATCGAGGCCCCAGTCGGCCTTGAGGCCCGGAAGCCGCGTCGTGATCGCCGCGCGGCCCGCGCGGCCCATTACATCACCGAGGAAGAGGAGTTTCATGGAGGAAGGCTTAGTCGGTCGGTGGAGCGGCGGCAAGGTGGAGAGGGAGGAAGTGGGGGCTGCCTGCCCCGGATCCTGCCCGGCCACGGGCCGGGCGTTCTTCGCGGAAACGCTCCACAGGAGCGTTTCTGGTCGCTCATCACCCCCGAGGATACTTGTGAGCAGAAAATGCTCAGGGTCGCCGAAGATCGACCAGCCCCTGTTCCGTGACGATGGCGTCGAGCGGCTGGTCGGTGGGTTCGATCGGCACCTCGTCCACCTCTTGCGCGGCGAAGGCGAAGCCGATGGCGGTGACCGGGTGCATGGAGCGGAGCCGCTCCAGCGTCCGGTCGTAGAAACCGCCGCCATAGCCGAGGCGGTAGCCACGCCGGTCGAAGGCCAGAAGCGGCACGATCAGCACCTGCGGCTCGAGCCAGGCCCCCTCGGCCGGGATCAGCGCGCCGAACTCACCTTCCTGCAGGACGCAGCCGGGCGACCATTCTCGGAACCTCAGGGGCACGTCCTTGCCCGGGATCACCGGCACTCCGACCGGGCCCTGATGCGCGGCCATCGCCGGCAGGGGGTCGATCTCGGTTCGCATCGGCATGTAGCCCGACAGGACATTGCCTGCATGGGCGGCGAGGTAGTCGGCCAGGATCTCTGCCGCCTGCCCCTGCCCCGCGGCGAAGGCGGCCTTGCGGCGGGCGAAGGCGGCCCGGCGCGCCTCGGCCTTGATGTCGGTCAGGGTCATAGCAGGAACCAGGTGGCGAAGCCGAGGAAGGCGAGATAGCCGAGGACGTCGGTCAGCGTGGTCACGAAAGTGCCCGATGCCAGCGCCGGGTCGAGGCCGATCCGGTGCAGGCCGAGCGGCACCAGAACCCCGCCAAGCGCCGCGACGAGCTGGTTGGTGATCATCGCCGCCGCCAGGACCGCGCCCAGCATCGGCTCGTGCAGGACAAGGATCGCGCCGAGTGCCAGGATCGCCGCCAGGCCGACGCCGTTCAGGAGGCCCGCGCCGATCTCGCGCAGGATGACGCTGCGGGCGTTGGTCGAGGTCAGGTCGCGCGTCGCCAGCGCCCGGACGGCCACGGCCAGCGACTGGGTGCCGGCGATCCCGCCGGTCGAGGCGACGATCGGCATCAGCGCGGCCAGCGTCACCAGCGTGGCGATGGTGCTTTCGAAGCGCGAGATCACGAAGGCCGAGATCGAGGCGGTGAAGAGGTTGATGATGAGCCAGGGCAGCCGCGTCCGCGCCGTGGCGACCGGACCGTCCGAGGGGCTCGGTTCCTCGCTGACGCCGGCGAGGCGCAGGATGTCTTCTTCGTGCTCTTCATCGAGCACGTTCATCGCGTCGTCGATGGTGATGACACCGACAAGCCGGTCATCGGCATCGACCACGGGGCAGGAAATCAGGTGATACTGGTTGAAGATATAGGCCACGTCCTCTTCCGGGTCGGTGGCCGCGATGGTGCGGAAGCTGTCCTCGGTGATGTCCTTGAGCGCGACGGTGCGCTTGGAGGAAAGGAGCCGGCCGAGCGTGACATAGGCCTGCGGCTTCATCCGCGGATCGACGAGAATGACGTGGTAGAACTGGTCGGGCAGCCATTCCTCGCGGCGCAGGAAGTCGATGGCCTCGCCCACGGTCCAGTGCATGGGCGCGACGACGACCTCACGCTGCATCAGGCGGCCGGCCGAGTGTTCCGGGTAGGACATCGCCTGTTCGACGGCGACCCGGTCGGCATCGTCGAGCGCCTGCAGGATGATGTCCTGCTGCGGCTGCTCCAGATCCTCGAGGATGTCGACGACATCGTCGGTCTCAAGCTCGCGCACTGCTTCGGTCAGCACGTCACGCGGCAGGGATTCGACCACCTCTTCGCGGATCGACTCGTCGATTTCGGACAGGATCTCGCCGTCGATCTCGCCGGACCACAGCTTCAAGAGGGCGCGGCGGTCCCCGGAACTGATCTGCTCCAGCAGGTCCGCGATGTCGGCAGCGTGGAGCGGCGCCATGAGATCGGACAACCGTAGGGAATCGCCCGCCTCGACCGCCTCGAGAATCGCCTCGACGCGTTCGGGGTCGAGGCCCATCAGTTCCTCCTCCACCTCTTCGCGCTTGGCGGCTTCTGCCATGGTGCCCCTCCGGTCGATTGGCGCGACCTTAGCGAAAGGTGTTTCAAAGAAACAGGCCCGGACAGGCAAATTTACGCAGGCGCAGAAACCGCATAGGCTTGCCCCTCGGGTTCGGGACGGAGTGTGCGATGGCCGATCTTCTGCTGGGACAGGTGCTGCGCTTCGACGGCGATCCGATGGTTGCGGGCGAAGGTGCCGCCCGCCATGACAGCCATGGCGCGGTGCTGGTCGATCAGGGCCGGATCGTTGCCGTCGGCCCGGCCGAGCGGCTGCGTTCGGCGCATCCACAGGCACAGGTCACGGATTACGGCCGCGCGCTGATATCGGCTGGCTTCGTCGATGCCCATGTCCATTACCCCCAGACGGCGATGATCGCGAGCTGGGGCAAGCGGCTGATTGACTGGCTGAACACCTATACCTTCCCCGAGGAGATGCGCTTTGCCGATCCTGCCTACGCGGCCGAGATCGCCAACCGCTACCTCGACCTGACACTGTCTTACGGCACGACGACCGTCTGTTCCTACGCGACCATCCACCCGGCCTCGGTCGATGCGATCTTCGAGGCGGCGCAGGCGCGCGGGCAACGGATTTATGCCGGCAAGACCTGCATGGACCGCAACGCGCCTGAGGGCCTGCTCGACACGGCGCAATCGGCCTATGACGACAGCAAGCGCCTGCTGGAAAAATGGCACGGCGTCGACCGGCTGTCCTATGTCATCACCCCCCGCTTCTCGCCCACCTCGACGCCCGAGCAACTGGCGGCCATGGGCACGCTCTGGCGGGAATATCCCGACTGCCTGATGCAGACGCACCTGTCGGAGCAGCCCGACGAATGCGACTGGGTGAGGTCGCTCTTCCCGCAATCGCGTGACTATCTCGACACCTACGAGGCGCAGGGCCTCCTGCGCGAAGGGGCGCTCTACGGCCACGCAATCTACCTGACCGACCGCGAACGCGCGCGGCTGATCGAGGCGGGGGCCAGCCTTGTCCATTGCCCCACCTCGAACACCTTCATCGGCTCGGGCCTGTTCGACATGGGGCTGGCGACGAGGCTCAGGGTCGGGCTGGCGACGGATACCGGGGGCGGATCGTCCTTCTCGATGCTGCGGACGATGGCGGCCGCCTATGAGATCGCGCAATTGCGTGGCCAGGCCCTGCACCCGTCGCAACTCTGGTGGCTGGCGACGCAGGGCTCGGCCCGCGCGCTCCATGCCGAGGACCGGATCGGCAACATCGCGCCGGGGATGGAGGCCGATCTGGTGGTGATCGACCTCGCCTCGACACCGGCCATCGAGCAGGCCACCCGCCGCGCCGACACGATCTGGGAGGCGCTGTTCCCGACGATCATGATGGGCGACGACCGGGCGATCCGCGCCGTCTGGGTAGGCGGCAAGGAACGGAATGCGCCTTGACCCACAGGGCTTGCCTGACACTATTGGCAAGCTGGTTGCAGAGCGCATGACATGCAAAGGGACATCCGGGAAGCGGAAGGGCCTGAGGACGTCAAGATCGTCCAGGACATGGTGCTTGCCTATATCCGGTGGCTATACGACAGCTTCCCTCACGAGATCGAGGATCTGACGGCCTATTACAGTCCTGACCGGGTGCAATCGGCGCTAGACGAGGTTTCCACGACCTTTGTTCCGCCGCATGGCCTTGCCCTGATCGCGCGCCTGGATGGTACGCCGGTTGGCTGCGCGATGGCGCACCCAATAGAACCGGGCGTCTCTGAACTGAAACGGCTTTTCGTCCTGCCGTCAGCCCGTGGCCACGGTTTCGGACGGGCGATGATCGAGTCGTTGCTGCAACGGATGGCCCAATCTGGCCATCCGACCATGCGCCTCGACACGGCGATCTTCCTGACGGACGCGATCGCGCTCTACCGCCAGATCGGCTTTGTCGAGATTGAGCCCTATAACGAGATGCCGGCAGCGGCTGCAAAGAACGCGCTCTACATGGAATTCCGGCACTGAAGCTCGGCAGCCAATTCCGGCGATCCGGATCACCGCGCCACCAATAGCCGGATTTGAGACTCATTTTTGTGTATGATGCCGCCGCCGGACTGCGATCATCAGGATCCGCAAATGTCCGGCTAGGGGGGAGAGAATGAGCCAGACCTACAAGGGAAGCTGTTTCTGCGGGGCCGTCCAGATCGAGGTTACGGGCGACCCCCTCGGCATGGGCTATTGCCATTGTGCATCCTGCCGGTCGTGGTCGGCCGGCCCGGTGAATGCCTTCACCCTTTGGCCCGAAGGGGCAACCAGGTGGTGAAGGGCGAGGAATTCATCGGCCATTACAACAAGTCAGGCCGCAGCGACCGGCAGTACTGCACGAAATGCGGTGGCCACCTGATGACCTGGCATCCGCACTGGAAGATCATGGATGTCTATGCGGCGACCCTGCCCGGGCTGGCCTTCAAGCCCGGTGTTCACGTCAATTACAGCGAGACCGTCCTGCCGATGAAGGACGGGTTGCCGAAGCTCAAGGACTTCCCGGCGGAGCTTGGCGGTTCGGGCATAGCCGTGCCGGAATAGCGCCGGATCAGTCCTCTGCCAGTTCCCATCCGTCGGGGTAGAAGTCGTGGCGGAGCGCGATCTCGGTCGCGAGCCGTTCCTTGTCCCAGATCGCGTCGGGGGTGACCGGCATCGGGCCGAAGCTGGCGATCAGCGTCTCGTCGTCGTCAAGGCGACGGGTGCGGAAGCCTTTGGCGCGCAGGGCCTTTTCCAGCGCCGACCAAGAGGCGTCGAGTTCCTCGATGAAGAAGATGAAATCGACCACCGCCGTCGCGGGCAGCTTCACGCCCTTCCCGGCCTGCTTGAAGGTGGCAAAGGTCTCGCGCCGTTGCGCCTCGTAATTGTGCGACACGTCGCGCTCTCCTAGCCGGCCAGCCTGCGGGCCAGCGCATTCTGCCGCTCGATCACCCGGGGAAGGTCGATCGTGGCCATCTGACCGTCCCTTACCACGCGTCGCCCCTCGACGAACAGGTCGCGCACACGCGTCGGCCCGCACAGGATGAGCGCCGCCACCGGGTCCCAGCTTCCCGCCGCCTCGATGCCCGACACATCCCAGATCGCGATGTCTGCGCGCTTGCCGGGTTCAAGCGAGCCGCAGTCGGGTCGGCCCAGCACCCGCGCGCCGCCAAGCGTCGCGATCTCCAGCGCCTCGCGGGCGCTCATCGCGTCGGCCCCGTTCGCCACCCGCTGCAGAAGCATCGCCTGCCGCGCCTCGCCGATCAGGTTCCCCGCGTCGTTCGAGGCGGAACCGTCGACGCCGAGCGCCACCTTCACCCCCCGGTCGCGCATCCGCCGCACCGGGGCGATGCCAGACCCAAGGCGACAATTCGAACAGGGGCAATGGGCAACCCCGGTCCCTGACCGGGCGAAAAGATCAATTTCCGAACCATCGAGCTTCACGCAATGAGCATGCCAGACATCGTCGCCGGTCCAGCCCAGATCTTCAGCATATTGCCCCGGCCGGCAGCCGAACTGCGCCAGCGAATAGGCGATGTCCTCGTCATTCTCGGCGAGATGGGTGTGCAACATCACGCCCTTGTCGCGCGCCAAGAGCGCCGCTTCGCGCATCAGGTCGCGGCTCACCGAGAAGGGCGAACAGGGGGCAAGCCCGACCCGTACCATGGCCCCCTCCGCCGGGTCGTGGAAGGCATCGACCACCCGGATGCAGTCCTTCAGGATCGCCGCTTCGCGCTCGACCAGCGCATCCGGCGGCAGCCCGCCGGCGCTTTCACCGATGCTCATGGCGCCGCGCGTCGGGTGAAAGCGCAGTCCCACCTCGCGGGCAGCAGCGATGGTGTCATCCAGCCGCGAGCCGTTCGGGTAGAGGTAGAGATGGTCCGAGGTCAGCGTGCAGCCCGTCAGCGCCAGTTCCGCCAAGCCGATCTGGGCCGATACGAACATCTCCTCCGGCCCGAAGCGACCCCAGATCGGGTAGAGCGTCTTGAGCCAGCCGAACAGCAGCGCATCCTGCCCGCCCGGCACCGCGCGCGTCAGCGTCTGGTAGAGGTGGTGATGGGTGTTCACCAGACCCGGCGTCACGACGCAGCCCCGCGCCTCGACCACTTCGCCCGAGGTCTCAAGCCCCTTCCCCACCGCGGCGATCGTCCCGCCCCGGACCAGCACATCCCCACCGGCGATCTCCGCCCGGTCACTATTCATTGTGACGACGGCCTCGGCCCCGCGGATCAGAATCTCGCTCATCGGACTCCCCTTCTCCACCCCCTTCGGTGGACCCGGGCGCGCGACAGAAGGGGGAAGGACTCGCCGCGCCGGTCCTCAGTCTGACGGCGCGCGCGCGCGCGCGCAATCGCCGGCTAGGACCGCGCACCCTGAAGCTGTTTCTTCTTGGACAAAATACCCAATCCTGCCGTCACCTGAGGCGCCCCGGCTGATCCAGCGCCGCGGCAGCCCGTCGCGAGGGGGTTCGATGCCCCCTCGCGACGGCCCTACGGATTGAGAACCGCAAGTGCGGCCGCGTGAATCTCGCTGTTCGCTGCAGCCACCACGCGCCCGCCCTTGTGGGCAGGTCCGCCATCCCAGCTTGTGACGATACCGCCCGCCGCCTCGATCACCGCGATCGGGGCCATGATGTCGTAGCTCGCCAACCCCGCTTCGACGACGAGGTCGATCTGGCCGGCAGCCACCAGCGCATAGGCATAGCAGTCCATCCCGTAGCGGGTCAGCCGGACCTGCCGCGCCAGCCGGTGGAAGGCCGCTCCTTCCTCGGGCGTGCCGACCTCGGGGAATGTCGAGAACAGGATCGCCTCGGACAGCGGCCGCGCGCCGCGGGTTCTCAGCGGCCGCCGTCCCATCGGTCCGTCCGTTTCGGCCCGACCGAATCCGCCCGAGAACCGTTCCCCGATGAACGGCTGGTCGATGATCCCGAAGAGCGGACCCGTCCCGTCAGCCACGGCGATCAGCACCCCCCAGCTTGGCGTGCCGGATAGGTAGCCGCGCGTCCCGTCGATCGGGTCAAGCACCCAGGTCAGGCCGCTGGTCCCCGCTGTCTGGCCCCGCTCTTCGCCGAGGACCGCGTCCTGCGGCCGGCGCCGGGCGAGAACTTCGCGCATGCGATCCTCGGCCAGCCGGTCAGCGACCGTCACCGGATCGAAGCGATGGTCTTCCTTGCTGTCGGCCGACAACCCTTCGGACCGGAAATGCAGAAGAGTGGCCCCCCGCGCGACATCGGCCAATTCGGCCGCCGTCGCGATCAGATCGTCAGTTTCAGCAGAGGTCAGGGACAGCATCGCAGACTCCGGAACAGAACGGCCCCGCCGCTAGCCAAAGCGGCGGGGCCGGTCAAGCCTGAGGGATGCCGATCAGGCGGCCGCGTCGCTCAGGACACGGGCAAGATCAAAGAGACGGCGGCGCTGCGCCTCGGGGATCGCGTAGTAGGACCGCACGAGCTCCAGCGCCTCCTTGTCGGCCATCAGGTCGTTCTCGGTGGTCTTGGCAGCCGCCTGGGCGTCTTCCAGACCTTCGAAGAAGAAGCTGATCTGCACGCCAAGCGCGTCGGCGATATCCCAAAGGCGGGAGGCGCTGACCCGGTTCATGCCGGTCTCGTATTTCTGGATCTGCTGGAACTTGATTCCAACCTTGTCCGCCAGCTGCTGCTGCGTCATCCCCACCATCCAACGACGGTGACGAATCCGCTTTCCAACATGCGCATCGACAGGGTGTTTCATAGCTGCTCCGGTAACTGAATGACTTTCCCCTGCCATTCAATAAGCAGAAATCATGCCAAAACTGCTCGATCTCCAGTTGTCCGACGGAAAATTGACGCGCCAGTCAAAACCTGTCTTTTCGGATATGTCCGATCATACAGAGCTTCCGGACTAGCGGAAATCGCCTGTCGATAAATGTCGAATCCTCGATTTCCCGCATAGCGCGATTTCCAAATTGCGTTGCAAAATGCGACATCCTGCATCCTCGCCCTTTGCAATATGGAGAAATCTGGCGCTGGAACTTCCGGCATGCCGTGTCTAGGGTCGTCGCGACCCAGGAAAAAGGTGCGCAATGCTAAGCCTACGCGTCGAAACCATCGGGCAAAGCCCTGTCTTGGCCGACCTGCCCATTCCTCTGCCCGCCGCGGGAGAGGTGCAGATTGCGGTCGCCGCCTGCGGGCTCAACTTTGCCGATCTTCTGATGACCGAAGGTCGCTATCAGGACACGCCGCCCACTCCCTTCACTCTGGGGATGGAGATTGCGGGCACCGTCCTTGCACTCGGTCCCGGCACCGCGGGGCCCCCGCCGGGCAGCCGGGTCGTCGCCTTTGCCGGCCAGGGTGGACTGGCCGAGGTCGCCTGTGTGCCGGTGGAGCGCTGCCTGGTCCTGCCGCCCGAAGTCGAGATGGTGCAGGCCGCCGCCTTCCCCATCGCCTATGGCACCTCTCACCTGGCGCTGGATCATCGGGCGCGGCTTCAGCCCGGCGAGACGCTTCTAGTTCTGGGTGCGGCCGGCGGCGTCGGCCTGACCGCCGTCGAAATCGGCAAGCGGATGGGCGCGCGGGTCATTGCCTCGGCGCGCGGGCCAGAGCGCCTGGAAATCGCCCGTGCTGCAGGTGCGGACATCGTCATCGACAGCGATTCCCCCGACCTGAAGGGGCAACTCAAGGCGCTCGGCGGGGTCGAGGTGGTTTATGACCCGGTCGGCGGCCCGGTCTTCCTCGAGGCGCTGCGCGCCACGCGGCCAGAGGGCCGCCTGCTCACGATCGGATTTGCCGGAGGCGAGGTGCAACAGATCCCGGCCAACCTGCTTCTGGTCAAGAACCTCACGGTGATCGGGCTTTACTGGGGGGGCTACATGGGCTTCCGGCCCGCGATTCTGCGTGACAGCCTCAACCGCCTGCTTGGCTGGATCGCCGATGGCAGTCTGAAGCCCCATATCAGCCATGTCCTTCCGTTGAGCGAGGCTGCGGTCGGCCTCGACCTGCTGCGTCGGCGCGCTGCGACCGGCAAGGTCGTCATCACCCCGTGATCAGGCCGCCCGCGACGCGAGCCGCGCCGCATAACCGGCGCGGATCAGATCGGCCAATGCCGCAACAGCCGGCCCTTTGAGCGCCTGTCCGACATAGAGGTTGATGCGCTTGCCCGGCAGGTCCGGCAACGCGCCGCCATGCGGAATGCGCTCCATGTACTGGCTTTCACAGCCCAGAAGCATGGTGTGGACCGCCAGGTCGGCGCTGACCACTGCTTCGATCGCACGCGTATTCCCGGAATCGACCGCAAGTTCCCAAGGGATGCCTGCACGATCCAGGGCGGCCTGTGCCCCGGCCCGGAAGATGCAGTTCTGCTCATAGGCCAGCCGCAGCGGTCGCTGCTTCCAGGCCGAGCCGCCCGGCGCCCCGACCCAGACCAGCGGCAATTCAGCCAGGATCTCTCCACCCGGACCGGTCTGGTCCTCGGTTGTCAGGATCACATCGCATTCTCCACGCCCGAAACCGTCCAGCAGCTTGAGCGTGAAGGACGACAGCAGGTTGACCTTCATCCGCGGAAAGGCCGCATGGAACTGCTTCAGCACACCGGGGATCACCGGATAGACAATGTCATGCGGCACTCCGAGCACGATCTCGCCCTCGAAGGCATCATGGGTCAGCCGACCGAATACCTCGTCATTCAAGGCCAGCATCCGCCGGGCATAACCCAGCAACTGCTCACCCGCCGAGGTTGGCACCACACGCCGCGCCGAACGGTCGAGCACGTCGATCCCCAGCATCTCTTCCAGCCGCTTGATCTGCATCGAGACGGCCGACTGGGTCAGGTTCAGGAAGCCGGCGGCACGCGTTACGCCCCCCGCATCGACGACAGCAACGAAGGACCGCAGTGCGGTTAGATCGAGGTTTCGCATTTCATCACCGAATCTGATGCCGATCACAACTATCATTCATTTCTATAATGGATGGATCCGTGACACAAGTATCAGCATGAGTGATGGAAAATAGAATCATCATCGCCATTCAGAATGAAAGGAGTTCGAGATGCCCAGCCACAGCCATGTCGTTGCGATCGGTACCGCAACTTCGCCCCGCCGCAACTTTTTCAGCCGCCTCGTATCGATGCTGACGGTGCGCGCCGAGCGCCGCCGCCTTGCCGAACTGGATGACGCGATCCTGCGCGACATCGGCCTCAGCCGGGACGATGCCCTGCGGGAATCGCTGCGCCCGATGTGGGACGTTCCGCCGCGTTGGCGCCGCTGAGATCCGCTCGACCGGGAAACGACACGGACCTGCACGGGATGCGCCGCAAGTCCTTGAAAAAAGCATAGAGGCTTCCGATATTCGCGAAGTGTGGTGGCGTCCGGATCAACCGGGCCCGCATCAGGGAGCTAATCGGAGGCTTGAATGGCTGACTATCAGACGATCCCGAGAACCGGCGCCGGTACGCGTGCCGCCGAGATCGATCAGGGCCTGCGCGCCCATATGAACAAGGTCTACGGACTGATGTCCGTGGGCATGCTGGTCACCGGGGCTGTGGCATGGGCCATTGCCGGCCTCGCCGTTACCGGCACCCCGACTGACGGGGCCCTGCAGATCGGGACGGGGGCTTACCTGACCTCGTTCGGCGCCGCGATCTATACCTCGCCGCTGAAATGGCTGGTGATCTTTGCGCCCCTTCTGATGGTTTTCGGCTTTGGCGCGGCGATGAACCGCCTGTCCACCGCCGGTGCGCAGCTTTACTTCTACGCCTATGCGGCGCTGATGGGCCTGTCGATCAGCTCGATCTTCCTGGTCTTCACGGGCACCTCGATCGCGCAGACCTTCCTCGTGACCGCGATCGCCTTCGCCTCGCTGTCGCTTTACGGCTACACGACGAAACGCGACCTCTCGGCGCTTGGCACCTTCTTCATGATGGGCCTGATCGGCCTGATCGTGGCCTCGATCGTGAACATCTTCCTCGCCTCTTCGGCGATGGCCTTCGCGATCTCGGTGATCGGCGTGCTGCTCTTCGCGGGCCTGACGGCCTACGACACCCAGGACATCAAGAACACCTACCTGCAACACGCGCAGGTCGGCGACAGCGAATGGCTGGGCAAATCGGCGATCATGGGCGCGCTGAAGCTTTATCTCGACTTCATCAACCTCTTCATGTTCCTGCTCCAGTTCATGGGCAACAACCGCAACTGAGGCGGAACAGGTCGACTGCGGAAGGGGCCGGTCTCAGGACCGGCCCTTTTATTTGCCGCTGTCATATCGCATCCGCACAGCGGGAAAGACGATCCCCGGCGCCAGGGCGATATCGACCTCGCCCTGCACCACGAAGCCAAGCGCGGCATAGAACCTTACGGCGGTGCGCGTCGACAGGCAGTCGAAGCGGCTGAACCCCGCGTCACGGGCCTGCGCCATCGCCGCCGTCAGCAGCGCCTTGCCGATGCCCCGCCGCGTCAACGCGGGATCGGTCGCGACATGGCGGATATGGGCCAGCCCCTGCCCCTCGACGCCCCCGTCCGGCGAAGCGGCGGACCATCCGCCGGCCGCGACCACCCGGCCCTCCCCGTCGCAGGCCAGCCAGTAGCGCCCCGAAGCGAGAAGCTCCGGCCGCGCCCTGGCAATGAGCGGCACTGCCGTCACCAGCACCGAAGGCGGGTAATCGGCCGCCAGCAGCCGCGGATAGCTCCGCGACAGCAACCCGTCGACGGCGGCAAGGTCCGCCGGGCGGGCCAGACGCAGATTCAGAACTTCGGCCACCGTCATCTCCTCCAGCCTCCCCGGAAACGAAAAGGGCCGCGTCATCCGACGCGGCCCCGCAATCCGAACAGAGGACAGGCGATCTTACTTGATCTTGCCTTCCTTGTATTCGACATGCTCCCGCTTGACGGGGTCGTATTTGCGGACCGTCATCTTCTCGGTCATGGTACGGGCATTCTTCTTGGTCACATAGAAGTGCCCGGTGCCCGCCGTCGAGTTCAGACGGATCTTGATCGTCGTCGGCTTCGCCATTGTTGTCTCTCCTTGGCGGGTGCAACCGGGTTGCGCCCTGCGAAATCCTTGAAGCCCGCCTTTTAGCCAGCGAACCGGCAGAGTCAACAGCGAAAACACCCGGGCTTCTTCTTGGGAAAAATACCCCCGGCGGAGCCGGCGCCCGAGCCCTTCGCGGACCCGCGAAGGGCGAGACAAGGGTCGTGCCACCGAAGGCGGCGCCGCTTGAACGGCGTCGAATGCGCGGATGGCCTGTAAGCCGGATTCTGTCCGGGGTTGCCCCCTGGACGGCCATTCCTCTCGTCCCGCCGTTGCCGGCGGGCTTTAGCTGCCAACCCGGGCCTCTGGGCTGAAGCGTCCCTGCGGAGGTCTCCGACCGGCCTTGCGGGCCATTGGCCGGACCTTTCCGCGCGAGGCCCCTATTCGGCATTGCTCCGGGTGGGGCTTGCCGTGCCGGTCCTGTTGCCAGTCCCGCGGTGGGCTCTTGCCCCACCGTTTCACCATCACCCCGCATTCGCCGGAGGCGAACCTCCTGTTGACGAAGCCGGGGCTGTCTCTTCTCTGTGGCGCTTTCCCTCGGGTTACCCCGGCCGGGCGTTACCCGGCACCCTTGCTTCATGGAGTCCGGACTTTCCTCGAAGGCATGCACCCCCGCGGCCGTCCGGCCATCCGCGCGGATGCGGAGTTAGGCGCGCCGGGACCCGCCGTCAACCGGAAAGCGTCGCGCAAGGTCAAGGGCCGCGCCCATGTCGCCCTCCGATAGCCCCCCTTTCGCCCAGGGCCGGAACCGAAGGCGAAAGGCACGCAGGAGCTGCTCAGGGGTCGCCTCGGGATAACCGAAGCGCGTCAACGCGGCCAGAAAGCCCGCCTCGTCCGGCGGCGTCATCGCGACCTCGGGCCAGACCGCAAGACCAACCCGGGCCAGCCCTCGCCAGTCGAAGCGCGGGCCGGGGTCGGATTTGCGCGTGGGGGCCATGTCGGAATGGGCGATGACCCGCTCGGGCGGGATGGACCACCGCCCCAGGATCCCGGCCAGCAGCGGCTCGAGTGCCGCCATCTGCCAGGCGGTAAAGGGCGCATCCCCGGTATTGGCGATCTCGATCCCGATGGAATGCGAGTTCACGTCCTCGCGCCCGCCCCAGCTGCCCGCTCCCGCATGCCAGGCCCGGGCGGCCTCGGGCACCAGTGCCAGGATCTCTCCATTCTCGCGGATCAGGTAATGCGCCGAAACCTCGGCCACCGGGTCGCAAAGCCGCTCCAGAGCAGCGTCGCAACTCGCCATGCCGGTGTAGTGGAGAACGACCAGATCAGGCAGCGCGCCATTCCGCCTTTCGCCGAAATTCGGCGAAGGGTGCGGCGTGGCGCTCAGGCGGTCGCTCACTGCAGGCGGAAGGGGCGCGGGTCCCAGGCGCAGGCGAAGCCGTCGCCATCGGGATCCAGCCCCTTGGGATCACGCTGCGGACCACCCGCCGACAGGAAGGCTTCCTGCGCCTGGTCGGTCGAGCCGTAGCGGCGGCACGCCGCTTCCGGCGAGGACAGGCGGATCGCAGAGCGGCTGTAAAGCTGCTGGCCGGGCGCATTGGTGGTCTGGATCGCGTATTCGACGATGTTCGGACCGCTGTTTCCGGGCCGCTGCGGCACTTCGGTCGGCTGGATCACGACATACTGGGCGCGGTTCCGGGCAATCCGGTCGGCATCCGACTGGATGGTCTCGCGGGCCGAGACGGCGGCAAAGTCCTGCTCATCCGAGATGCCGGTATGCGAGGGGGTCATCTCGCTCGTCGTCTCGACGATGGTCGTGGGCGCGTTGCCGCGCGGGCGATTGGGGTCGAACAGGGCGGCGTCGCTCTGGCTGGCGCCGAAGCCAGTCGAATTGAGACTCAGGGCATCCCCACCCGCCTGCGGCAGCGGCGCCGTCTGCGGCACCGCGGCCGGGGCGGCCGTCCCGCCTTCGGCGGCGTCGATCGCCGCGCCGACGCGCGCCGGGTCGAAGCCGCCAGCCGGAGCGGCCCCGGTCAGCGCCGTGGTCGAGGTTGCCCCCATCGGGCCGCCAGCTGCCGGAATTCCGGTATTGGTCGCATTGTACATGTTGTTTCCGCCCGCACCCGACTCCGGCACGCCGGGCGCACAGGCGGCGAGCGCGAGCAGCGAAAGGAGGGGCAGGGAAACGCGCATGTCAGTCCTCGATCTCAGGGGCCCAGCAGGACAGCGGGCCGAAGTCAGCGGCGGCCCTTACCACCATTTCTCGGGTTTTGCCACAAAGCCCGCAGCTTTCTCCAGCACGTAGGCGTGATTGAGCAGATCGCCCTCTTCCCAGGGCCGGCCGATCAGCTGCAGCCCAAGCGGCAGGCCCTTGCGATCCAGCCCGATCGGCACGGCGACGCCCGGCAACCCCGCGAGGTTAACCGTCACCGTGAAGACGTCGTTCAGATACATCTCGACCGGATCGGCATTGGCCATCTCGCCCAGACCGAAGGCGCTGGACGGCGTGGCGGGCGTCAGGATCGCGTCGATCCCGGCGGCGAAGGCCTGCTCGAAGTCGCGCTTGATAAGGGCGCGGACCTTGCGGGCGCGGTTGTAATAGGCGTCGTAGAAGCCGGCAGACAGCACATAGGTGCCGATCATAACCCGACGCTGCACTTCCTTGCCGAAGCCTTCGGCGCGGGTCTTTTCGTACATCTCGGTGATGCCGTCGCCCTGCGCCAGCTTCGCACGATGGCCGTAGCGCACGCCGTCATAGCGGGCGAGGTTCGACGAGGCTTCCGCCGGCGCGATGACGTAATACGCGGGCAGCGCGTATTTCGTATGCGGCAGCGAGATGTCGACGATCTCGGCCCCGGCATCCTTCAGCATCGCCTGCCCATCGGCCCAGAGCTTCTCGATCTCGTCGGGCATCCCGTCCATGCGGTATTCGCGCGGAATGCCGATCTTCTTGCCGCGGATGTCGCCGGTCAGCATCGCCTCGAAATCCGGGACCGGGATCTCGGCGCTGGTCGAATCCTTGGGGTCGTGGCCCGCCATCGCTTCCAGCAGGATCGCCGCATCGCGCACCGACTTGGTCATCGGCCCGGCCTGGTCAAGCGACGAGGCGAAGGCGACGATGCCCCACCGGCTGACGCGGCCATAGGTCGGCTTGATCCCGGTTATGCCGACGAAGGCCGCCGGCTGGCGGATCGAACCGCCGGTATCTGTCCCGGTCGCCGCAAGGCACAGGTCCGCCGCCACGGCCGAAGCCGAACCGCCCGACGATCCGCCCGGGGTCAGCTTCGTCTCTTCATTGCCACGCCGCCACGGGTTCACGGCGTTGCCATAGCAAGAGGTCTCGTTCGACGACCCCATGGCAAACTCGTCCATGTTGAGCTTGCCGAGCATCACGCCACCGGCCGCGAAAAGCTTCGTCGTGACGGTGGACTCGTATTCCGGCCGGAACCCCTTGAGGATGTTCGACGCGGCCTGCGATGGCACGCCCTTGGTGCAGAACAGGTCCTTGATCCCAAGCGGAATGCCGCAAAGCGACGGCGCGTCGCCCGCCTTGATCCGCGCATCCGCCGCCCGCGCCTGGTCCAGCGCGATCTCGGGGGTCTTGTGCACGAAGGCGTTCAGGCCATCGCCCGCATCCATCGCGGTCAGGCAGGCCATGGTCAGGTCGACGGCGGTCAGTTCGCCCTTGCGCAGCGCATCGCGCGCCGCGGCAATCGTCAATTCGTTCGCGCTCATTCCACCACCTTCGGCACCGCAAAGAAGCCTTCACGCGCATCGGGCGCGTTGGCGAGGATCTGCGCCTGGATATTGCCGTCCGTCACCACGTCGGCGCGGCGCTTCAGCCGCATCGGCGTGACCGAGGTCATCGGCTCGACGCCGGTCACGTCGACCTCGTTCAGCTGCTCCATGAAGGTCAGGATGCCCGAAAGCTCGCCCGCCAGTGCGGGCAGGTCGGCTTCCTCGACGCGGATGCGCGCCAGCTTGGCCACCTTGCGGGCCGTGTCGATGTCGATGGACATGCGAGTTCGCTTTCCGAAAATGATCGGCTCCGTTTACCCATGCCGGGGCGGCGCTGCAAGCGCGAGGACGTCAGGGACCGCGGATCGGCCGTCACAGGGCCGAGGCCCCTTGCCCCCGGCGGCAGGATCGCCATGCTTCGCGCCAAGGATCAGGAGAAACCAATGCCCGCCTCGCTCCGCCCGAAGCGCATCGCCCTTGTCGATCTTGCGCGGAGCGCCGCCCTTCTGGGCATGGCGATCTTCCATTTCACCTTCGATCTGGAGCTTTTTGGCCATCTGCCTCCCGGCACCACCGCCTGGCCGGGCTTCTGGGCTGTCTTTGCAAGGACCGTCGCCGGCAGCTTCCTGTTTCTCGCCGGGGTCAGCCTCTACCTGGCGCATGGAGACGGGATTCGATGGAAGGCTTTCCTGCGCCGACTGGCGCGCGTCGCCGGAGCGGCGGCGTTGGTCAGCCTTGCCACCTACATGGCCATGCCGGACCAGTATGTGTTTTTCGGCATCCTCCATGCCATCGCCGTCTACTCGATCCTCGGCCTGGCCTTCCTGCGCTGGCCGCCCATCGCCCTGGTCGCGGCGGCGCTGGCCTTCTATGCCGGGCGGAGCCTGCTGGCCGACCCCGCCTTTTCCGCGCCCTGGCTGCTCTGGACCGGCCTTTCGCCCTACCCACCGCTCACGGCCGATTTCGAGCCGCTCTTTCCGTGGTTCGGCACCCTTTTGCTCGGCATCGCCACCGCCTCGGCGGCGCGGCGCTTGGGCCTGACCGAGCGCCTTTCGGCCTGGCCGGCACGGCCCCGACGCTGGATCGACCGGCTTACCTGGCCGGGCAGGCACAGCCTTGTCCTCTACCTCATCCACCAGCCGCTGCTGCTGGCGCTTGTCGGCGGCTTCACCTGGGTTTTCGGCTAACCTCTTCGCGAAAGCGCAAGTAGACGAGGATCATCCAGGCCAGCATCCCCGCATTCAGAAGATGCCAGAGGAAATGCGTGCCAGTCGGCCAGCTTCCGCACAGAGGCTGATCGACGGTCCGGGCCAGGAGAGAGACGAGAAGCACCCCTGCGCCAATCGCCAGCCCCCGCGCCGACCTCGGCGCACGTGTCCGCAGCAACCATGCGTAGAACAGGATCAGCACCGGCACCGGCATGTAGCCCGCGGATGACCCAAGGCCCGGCACCTTCGACCAGAGCGGCACCGTCGCAGCCGCGTAGGGCAGAAACGCCACGGTCGCGGCCGACGCCCAGACTGGCCGGAGGCCGAGCATGTCGCGGCTCGCGGCGAAAAGGTAAAGCAGGATGAAGCCCAGGATCGGCAGGACATCCATCAGGCTCGTCAAGCCGTTGGCGAAGGTGTGGAACAATCCCGATCCGACGCCGATCACCGCCAGAACCGCGGCCAGGGCCCGTCCCATCCGGTCGTCGCCTGCCCGCCGCCACATGATCCAAGCGGCCCCCAGAAAGGCCAGATTTGTCACGGCATTCAGTGGCTCAGCCCAGAGTCCGGGTCCGAGCCGCTCGCAATAAAGGTCCACTGCGTCAAACCAGGGCATTCCCTTCCTCCGCATCCCGCCTATCATTTGCTTGCCTCAACCGGGAGATATGCACATGAACATCATCTGGCTCGGCCATTCCGGATTCCGCATCGAGATAGAACAGGCAGTCCTGCTGATCGACCCCTGGCTCACCGGCAATCCGGTGTTTCCGGCCGCTCGGCGCGCCGAAGCGCTTGACGGGGCGACGCATGTGCTGCTGACCCACGGCCACGGAGATCACGCCGGTGAGGCTGCCTCGATCGCCCGCGCCGGGGGCCTGCCGGTCGCCTGCATCCACGAACTGTCGGAATGGCTGAACCAGCAGGGCGGGGTCGAGACGATCGGCTTCGGCAAGGGTGGCACGATCACGCTCGGCGGCGCCCGGGTGACGATGGTCAATGCCACCCACTCGGCCAGCATCGACTTTGGCGGCGGGGCACTGCTGCCGGCCGGCTCGGCCGCGGGTTTCATGATCTCGGGCGAGGGTCACACGATCTATGTCTCGGGCGACACCGACATCATGGCCGACATGGGATGGATGGCGGAATTGCACAAACCCGACATCGGCATCCTTTCGGCCGGTGGCCACTACACGATGGATATGGCCCGCGCAGCCTTCGCTGCCCGGAAATATTTCCATTTTCGGACAATCATCCCCTGCCACTACCGGACCTTCCCGCTTCTTGAGCAAAGCGCCGACGCGCTGCGCGCCGGGGTGCCGCCCGACGTGCGCGTCATCGAACCGCAAGTGCTGGAGCCGATCACCTTCTGACCGGCCCCGGCCGGCTTACCGGATCTTGACCCAGGGCGGAGCCTCGGGAAGCGGCTCCAGCCCGATGTCGCGCATGAGATGGCCCGACAGGCGCAGGCCGCGGGCCGAGCGGGCGGTCTTCGGCTTGGTCAGCGCCCGCAGCATGGCAAGAACCATGGGCCGGGCCCCATGCCGGGCGATCAGGTCGGACAGGATCAGGTCAGGACGCTCCAGCGCCCGGAGATCGTTCAGGGTCATGATAAAATTCGCCGCATGGGCCGTGTGGCCGGACGACGCCTCTGTTACAGGATGAGAAATGCACGCCTTGCCCTACGGGGGCGACATCGTGCGACGATACGGAGGGTGGAGTCAGGGCACGCGCGGCGTGCAGGTCCCGATCAGGTCAAATGCGCGGAGCGCAGACTCCGGCTGACCCGTATCCCTCATTTGGAAGGGCGGTGTATGCAATCAACATGTCGCTCCTCCTTGCTGAGGGTTTCGAGAGTTCCGCTGCTACAGTGGAAACCCGAGTCGCGCCAAGCGGAAGTTCCCTTGCGTCATTCCGCGGCCGGGCATTGTGACCCGATCGACACGATCCTCAGCCGCGGTCGCGCAAGGTCACAAAGAACGCCTTGAGCAGGTTCTCTGCCTCTCCCGCACCGATTCCGTCATATATTTCGGGCACATGATGACATTGAGGGTGGGCAAAGACCCGGGGGCCCTGCGCCACCCCGCCCGATTTCGGATCGCTTGCCCCGTAGTAAAGCCGCGCGATCCGGGCAAAGCCGATTGCCGCCGCGCACATCGGGCAGGGCTCGAGCGTCACGTACAGGTCGTGCCCCGGCAGGCGCTCCGATCCGGCGGCCGCACAGGCCGTCCGGATCGCCAGCATCTCGGCGTGGGCGGAGGGGTCCGCCAACTCGCGCGTCCGGTTCCCGGCCCGTGCCACCAGCTCGCCGACAGGCGATACGACAACGGCCCCGACCGGGATCTCGCCCCGCGCCGCCGCCGCCCGCGCCTCGTCCAGCGCGATTTCCATGTAGGACCGGAATGTCATGGCCCGGTGATGCAACCGACGCCCGATCAAGGCAAGCCGCCTTGTTCCTTCTTCTGTTCCAAAATATCCTCGGGGGTCCGGGGGCAGACGGCCCCCGGGGGTCGCCGCCCCTTCCGCGGCCGGGACTCCACGATGACCGACAGATCACCCCGCTCCGGAAAACCGGCTGCGCCTTCGCCCACCGCCGGGTCGACCCCCGAAGGCGAACGGATCGCCAAGGTCCTGTCGCGCGCCGGCGTCGCCTCGCGCCGCGAGGCGGAACGTCTGATCGAACTCGGTCAGGTGACCGTCAACGGCAAGGTGATCGACAGCCCGGCACTGAACGTCACGGCGAAGGACAAGATCACCGTCGCAGGCCAGCCGCTCAAGGAACCCGAGCCCGCCCGTCTCTGGCTCTACTACAAGCCCGAAGGTCTCGTGACCTCTGCCGCCGACGAGAAGGGGCGCGAGACCGTGTTCGATCGCCTGCCGCCGGAGATGCCGCGGGTGATGTCGGTCGGCCGGCTTGACCTCAACTCCGAGGGGCTGCTGCTTCTGACCAATGACGGCGAACTCAAGCGGCGGCTGGAACTGCCCTCGACCGGCTGGCTGCGCAAGTACCGGGTGCGGGTCAACGGCAACCCGACCGATCCCGATCTCGATCCGCTGCGCAAGGGGATCACCGTCGAAGGCGAGAAATTCCAGCCGATGGAGGTGAAGCTTGACCGGGTCCAGGGCGCCAATGCCTGGCTGACGGTCGGCCTGCGTGAAGGCAAGAACCGCGAGATCCGCCGCGCCATGTCGGCGATCGGGCTATACGTCAACCGCCTGATCCGCGTGAGCTATGGCCCCTTCCGCCTGAACGAGATGAAACCGGGCGAGGTGGAAGAGGTGCGGCCCAAGGTCCTGCGCGACCAGCTTGGCCTCGACGCGCCCGAAGGCGAGGGCCGCGCCACCGCCAAGCCGCGCCCGGCCGGGCCCAAGGGGAAACCGGCGCGGCAGGAGGGCGATCGCCCGGCGCGTGGACCGCGCCTGTCCGCCAAGCCCACTGATGCCTCTAGCCCAGGCTCCGCACGTCCGCGCGCCGACGGATCGAAGCCTGCTGCCAAGACGTTCCGCAGCCGCGCCGCGACCGATCCGGCGGACAAGGGCCCCCGTTCGCCGCGCCCCTCCGGCCCCGCCCCGACCGGGACCAGCCGCAGGCCTGCCACGCCCGCCGGCGAGCGCCCCGGACCTGTCGGACCGCGCGGAAAAAAACCGCCCTCGCGCAAGGGATAGCCGGTCCGGCGGGGTCAATGCCGCTGGCAAGCCGTTTCCTCATCCCCTATAGTTCATCTCCAGAATGGAAACGGTCCCTGACCTGTCGGAGAGGCGGATGACGGACGAAAGGCTTCAGAGGCTGGCCTATCTGCTTCTTCTGGCGCTGATGGTCTATGTCGCCGTCTCCGGAGGCGGGGCCTGATGGCGCAGCGTTACGGCGGCAAATATAGCCCGCAGCCGAAAGATGGCGAGCCGTCCGCCCCTCCCGGACCGGGATTTTCCGGCAAGCGGGCCAGCCGGATGGGCGCGCGCGTCAACCTTCTTTTCGTCGTTCCAGTCCTTTTCGCGCTGCGCGCCTTCAGCATGGACCAAAGCGGGCTCGTGCTGAACTTCGCCGCCTTTGCCATCCTCATCGCCGCGGCCTGGATGACCCGCGAAGGCGTCGCCGCGCAGGAAGCCTATGACGCCCGCCGCGTGGCCCGCCGCCCCGCCCTGCCCCGCAAGATCTTCGGCTCGGCCCTGACCGGGGTCGGCCTTTTCACCGGGGCGCTGGTCAACGGCACCGGTTTCGTCATTCCCGCTGCCCTGGGGTTGATCGGCGCCGTCCTGCATTTTGCCGCCTTCGGTCCCGACCCGCTGCGCGACAAGGGCGCCGAGGGGATCGACAAGTTTCAGACGGATCGGGTGGCCCGCGCCGTGGAGGAAGGCGAGGCCTACCTCAAGGCGATGCAGGACGCGATCCTGCGCGCCCAAGACCGCGGGCTGGAGGGGCGGGTCGACCGCTTTGCCACGACCGCCCGGCAGCTGTTCCGCACGATCGAGGGCGATCCGCGCGACCTGACCGCCGCGCGCCGCGAGATCGGCGTGTTCCTGATGGGCGCCCGCGATGCGACTGTGAAATTCGTCGATCTCTACGGCCAGACCCGGTCGGCACAAGCCCGCAGCGACTACGAGCAGTTGCTGACCGACCTGGAAAGCCATTTCCGCAAGCGGATCGACATGCTGCTGTCCAACGATCGCAGCGATCTCGATGTCGAGATCAGCGTGCTGCGCGAACGGCTGTCTCTGGCCGCTCCGAACCCGCTTCCCGATCCGCTTTCAGACCTGACCAATTCCAGCCAGACCTTGCCCAAGGGAGATTGACCGATGTCCGACTCGATCCGCGCCGATGCCCAGGCTGCCCTTGCCGAAGCCGAGGCCCTGACGGCCAACCTTTTGCCTGAACCCGTGGCCGAAGTCGTCCCGCTCGAGGCGGCGCCGGCGCCTAAGGCCGAGGCGATCCGCAAGCGGATGGCCGAGCTTGACCTTGCCAACACCCAGTCGATCATCGCTTTCGGCTCGGCCGCGCAGGCAGAGTTGCAGACGATCAGCCAGGCGATGCTGACCGACGTGCGCAACAAGGATGTGGGGCCAGCAGGCGACTCGCTGCGCAAGATCGTCGCGACGCTGCGCGGCTTTTCCTCGGAAGAACTCGACGTACGGCGCGAGCGCAGCTGGTGGGAATGGCTGACCGGCCAGGCTGCGCCCTTTGCCGAATTCGTGGCGAAGTTCGAGAAGGTGCAGGAACAGATCGACCGGGTGACCGAAGAACTGCTTGGCCACGAGCACAAGCTTCTGAAGGACATCAAGTCGCTCGACCTGCTCTATGCCAAGACCCTGAATTTCTACGATGAACTCGGGCTCTACATCGCCGCCGGCGAGGCAAAGCTGAAGGAAGTCGATGAAAGGGACATCCCGTCGCGCGAAACAGCCGTGGCTGCGGCGGCCGAGGCCGACAAGGTGATGCGGGCGCAGGAGCTGCGTGACCTGCGCGCGGCACGCGACGATCTCGAACGCCGCGTCCATGACCTGAAGCTGACCCGTCAGGTCACGATGCAGTCCCTGCCCTCGATCCGGCTGGTGCAGGAGAACGACAAGAGCCTGGTCACCAAGATCAACTCGACCCTCGTGAACACCGTGCCGCTGTGGGAAACCCAGTTGGCCCAGGCCGTCACGATCCAGCGCTCTCGCGAGGCTGCCGGCGCGGTGAAAGAGGCCAACGACCTCACCAACGAGCTGTTGCGGTCGAACGCCGAGAACCTGCAGGAATCGAACCGCGTCGTCCGCGAGGAGATGGAGCGCGGCGTCTTCGATATCGAGTCGGTCAAACACGCCAATGCGACGCTGATCGCAACGATCGAGGACTCGCTGCGGATCGCCGACGAAGGCAAGGCCCGACGGGCCGCGGCCGAGGGCGAACTTGTCAGGATGGAAGCCGAACTGCGTGATACGCTGGCTTCCGCGAGGGCCCGGACCGTGCCCCCGGCAAAGGCCTGAAGGGGGCCAGCGTCCATCATGATCGCCTCGCATCTGCGGCTTTTCAGGGCAACCGGCCTCATCGTCCTGATGGCGTTGGCGGGATGCGTCACGCCGCCTCCGGCGCCCGTCTCTGCCCCGCCACCGCCGCCGCAGGAAGAACAACAGCCGAAGCCCCAAACAGCCGAAAGCAAGCGGGTTCAGGCCTATTACGCCCAGATACAGGACAGCCTGTTGTCCCGTGGCCTGATGCGGACCGATGGCGGCAGCCAGGATGCGCCCTTCACCGACACGATGCTGGCCGAGAACTTCATCCGTGTCGCGCTCTTTGACGAATATACCCGGTCCGCGCTTGGACCGGTCCAACGCGCGACGCCGAGCGTGTTGCGGCGGTGGGAAGAACCGGTGCGGGTTTCGCTGCACTTCGGTGCATCGGTGCCCAAGGAACGGCAGGCCACCGACCGGGCGATGATCGGCTCGTTCCTGAAGCGGCTGCAGCGGATCAGCGGCCATCCGATCCTAATGACCGACGAATCTCCGAACTTCTTCATCTTCGTCGTGGACGAGGACGAACGCCGCGCCATGGGCCCCACGTTTTCCTCGATCCTGCCGGGCCTCAGTTCCGCCGAGTTGCGCGGCGTGACCGACATGCCGCTTTCGACCTATTGCCTGGTCTATGCCATGTCCCCGAACGGTCAGGCGGCCTATACCCGCGCGCTGGCCGTGATCCGGGCCGAGCATCCGGACCTGATGGAATTGTCCTGCATCCATGAAGAGGTGACGCAGGGCCTTGGCCTGGCCAATGACAGCCCCGATGCCCGACCGTCGATCTTCAACGATGACGAGGAATTCGCCTTGCTCACCCCGCAGGACGAGTTGATGCTGAAGATGCTCTATGACCCGCGCCTGCGCACCGGCATGACCGAGGCCGAGGCGCGGCCGATTGTCTATTCGCTCGCCACCGAGCTGGTTGGTGGCAACAGTTGATTGTCAAAACGGAGGAGTGACTGATGGTCCTCGGCTTCTTCACAGGCGAATTCATCGACGTCATCGAATGGACCGATGACACACGCGACACCATGGTCTGGCGCTTTGAACGCCGGGGCAACGCGATCAAGTATGGCGCGAAGCTGACCGTTCGCGAGGGGCAGGCGGCGGTCTTCATCCACGAGGGGCAGCTGGCCGACACCTTCGGCCCCGGTCTCTACATGCTCGAGACCAACAACCTGCCGATCCTGACGACGCTCCAGCACTGGGACCACGGCTTCAAGTCGCCGTTCAAGTCCGAGATCTATTTCATCAACACCACGCGCTTCAACGACCAGAAATGGGGCACCAAGAACCCCATCATGACCCGCGATCCGGAGTTCGGCCCGATCCGCCTGCGCGCCTTCGGCACCTATTCGATGCGCGTCTCAGACCCGGCCCGCTTCATGACCGAGATCGTCGGCACCGATGGCGAATTCACCGCCGACGAGATCAGCTTCCAGATCCGCAACGTGATCCTGCAGGAGGTCGGCCGCGTGCTCGCCTCGTCGAAGATCCCGGTGCTCGATATGGCGGCGAACACCAAGGACCTGTCCAAGCTCATCACCACGGCGATCGCGCCGCAGATCGCGGAATATGGGCTGATCCTGCCGGAATTCTACATCGAGAACATCAGCTTGCCCGAGGAAGTTGAGAAAGTGCTCGACAAGCGGACCTCAACCGGCATCGCCGGTGACCTGTCGAAATACACCGAGTTCTCGGCGGCCGAAGCACTGAACAACCCGGCCTCGGGCGCGGGCTCGGCCATGGCGACGGGCATGGGCGCGGGCATGGGGATGGAGATGGCGCGGCGTGGCCCCTGGGGCACCGCCCCGGCCCCTGGCCCGGCCGCGCCACCGCCGCCCCCCGCCCCCTCGGCCGAGCGCCAGTGGCACATCGCCGCCAACGGCGCGACGCAGGGCCCCTTCCCGCAGTCGCAGCTGGCAGGGATGGCGGCCAACGGCACGCTGACGGCGAAGACCCTCGTCTGGACCGCCGGGCAGGAGGGCTGGAAGGCCGCGTCGGACACGGCCCTCGCCGATCTCCTGTCGCAGACCCCGCCACCCCTGCCGCCGGGGGCCTGACGGGAGGCGGACGTGCCGCAGGAAGAACACCGCTTTCCCTGTGAAAGCTGCGGCGCGGACCTGCGCTTCGCCCCCGGGCAGACCGAACTCGTCTGCCCCTATTGCGGCCATGTGCAGGGCATTCCGCAGGCCGACACGCCCTCGCGCCGCTCGGCCCTGACCGAATACGACCTGCGCGCGGGCCTCGCCAACGACCTGCCCGCCAGCCAGATGACCGAGGTGCGGACCGCCCACTGCCCCTCCTGCGGGGCCGTCGTGACCTTCGACGGTGCCACCCATGCCGCCGACTGCCCGTTCTGCGCGACGCCTGTCGTCATCGATACCGGCACGAGCCGCCTTATCAAGCCGCAGGCACTGATCCCCTTCCGCCTGTCCGAGACGCAGGCGCGGGCCGAGATGGTCAAGTGGCTGGGCCGCCTCTGGTTCGCGCCGAACGGGCTTGTGGAATACACCCGCCGCGGCCGGGCGCTGGCCGGGATGTATGTGCCGTTCTGGACCTTCGATGCCGACACCGCCAGCCGCTACCGCGGCCAGCGCGGGGTCGCCTATTACGACACCGAATGGGTGACGGTGAACGTCAATGGCCGCAACGAACGGCGGCAGGTGCAGGTGCGCAAGATCCGCTGGTATCCGGTCTCGGGCCAGGTCGCGCGGCGCTTCGACGACGTTCTGGTCATGGCCTCGACCAGCCTGCCGAAGCGGCTGGGCGACGAGCTGACGCCTTGGGACCTGAACGCGCTCGTCCCCTACCGCCCAGACTACCTCGCCGGGTTCGGGGCCGAGGGCTATACCGTCGCGCTCCGCGACGGTCATGCCGAGGCGCGGGCACGGATGGAGCAGATCATCCGCCTCGACGTCGCCCGCGACATCGGTGGCGACGAGCAGCGCATCGAGGCGGTCGAGACGCGCCATTCCGCCGAGACCTTCAAGCACATCCTCCTGCCGATCTGGTCTGCCGCCTACAAGTACAACGGCAAGAGCTACCGCTTCCTCGTCAACGCCCAGACCGGCGAGGTCCAAGGCGAGCGGCCCTATTCGGTTTGGAAGATCATGCTGGCGGTGCTGGCGGCGGCGGTAGTGGTGGGTGTGGTGGTTTATTTGAGGGAGAATGGTGTGATACAGGTGGGGTGAGACGGCGCAGATGCGTCAAAAGTATGCCCAGAGTTGAGTCAGCCCTTGACCGCCAAGCCAAAAGTTGTGAGGCATTTGCAAATGGACGATCTGGAAAGCTCATTGTGCCTGCGCTACGTCGGTGACCGTTATAAGGGTGCTCGCCTTCCCGTTGATGTGTTGTCAGATCTGCCAGCACTTCGCGACCTCATTGCAGCACTCGCCAAACAGGATTTTCGGCAAAAAAACCCCGACAGGAAGCGAGTGCCACAAGGATTTGACAGGAGTATCGCTTTCGCACTGACAGAGATTAGAGATGGAAGCGCCATTCCAGTCTTGGAATTGGAGCTCGACGTGGCGCAGCAAAATCTTCCCAATATTGGGAACAAGATGCAAGGAATTGTGGGAAAAGCCTATATCAGAGCCGTTGAAATATTCAAAGATGCATCAATCGATAAGTATCCAAAAGCTCTTCCACAGGATGCAATTCGGGCGTTGTCAAAATTTGGCGCCAATATCAGAGATGACGAGCGAATAGAGTTCGTCGGCAAGAATCACGAAGACGGAAATGTGGTGAGCCTAGATCAACACAAAAGAAAGCAACTTCTCACCAGAATTCGTGAAACCTACACTATACAGTATGAGGATGTCGGAATCCTGACAGGTATTGATGCAACTCACAACACTATTCAGGTTCAAACAGAAAGGTTTGGTGAGATTCGCGTCGATCTGGATGGTGTTTCGATGCCTGCGGAACAGTTCGACGGAAATTTACATTCCCCAGTAGAATTCTCAATCTCAATTGCTTTAGATGCACATGATGAAATTAGTGCAATTGAAGAGGTTCACTCCGTTGATCTTGTTCGGCCATATGATGAACACGTCAAGAGGTGCCTAACTCGGCTTCAGGAAATCTCTAGAAATGAAAAAGGTTGGCTGGGAGAGGATCACGGAGAGCAACTCGTTCATCTTGCGGGCATGCGCGCCACTCAGTTGATATTTGCCCGAGCTGATCTAGCCAAACTCTTTCATATCTTCCCGACCGAAGATGGAGGTGTATCAATCGAGTTTGACATTGCCGATTGGAGCTTCGCTGTAGAAATTTTTCCTGATGGGCGACTAGAAATAGATGGGAGCTCGCCAAATGGTGCAGTGTCAGAGGCTAAAGATTTTCCGGGCTTTAATGCCGAATTCTTTGCTGCCTTTGACAAAATGACTGGTGTTGCAAATGAAGAAGATTGAAGACGAGTCGGAGATTCAGTTTCGGCAAGTTCATCCCAGTTGGATCGAAAACGACCTTCCTAGTCGACTTGCATTCATCCCTACAAAGAAAGATGAGAATCTTCTTTCTATGGATCGTTCAGCGACGACGACAGCCAAGGATTCCTTCGACGATTTCATTGCCATGGGTCTTTCGTCGGGAGCAGTATTTGGACTGACGCCGCAAGAATTTTCTGAGGGGCCTTATGTAGTGGACTGCTATGAAAGCCCCTTGCCACACAATCCTCACCACTCACATGCGGATTTTGGAAATATGACAAATGGAGAGAAAAAGACCAAGTCTCAGGAGCTAAGACGTCAAGCCATATCTAGGGGCAAATTACATCCATAAGTAGGCTCAATTCCAAGCGTGGCTTATGTGTTAACCTATTGAACTGAAATCACCCCTTCCTCAACACCTTCGCATAGCTCTCCAGCACCGCATTCATCCGGGTCTGGTAGCCCTTGCCGGTCGCCTTGTAGGCCTCCAGCACCGAGCGCTTCACCCTGAGCGTGATCTGCTGGGTGGGGTCGGGCTTGACCAGCTTGGCCGCTTTCCAGAAGGCTTCGTCCAGGTCCGGCACCTCGCGCGTGTCGATCTGGTCGTCCGGCAGCGCAGCAAGCTCCTTAAGGCTCAGTTCCCGGTCGTATCGCTTCTTCATAGCGTTCCCTTTCCGCACGTTTGGCCGGCCGGGCCGAGATGATCCTGACCCGCCCTGCCCTGTCGGTATGCGTCACCACAAGGATCACGACGCCGGCGACGCGCCCGATGCTGTTCCACCGCCTCTCTCCGTAGTCGCTTCGCCGGTCCTCGGCTGTAAGGACCGGCCCTTCGAAGATGCGGGAAGCGGCCGCGAAACCGACCCCGTGCTTGGCAATGTTTGCGGCGTCCTTCGCCGGATCCCATTCGAAGATCACGGCTATTGTAACCACATATTGTAGTTACAAGTCAAGTTGCGGCCCCCCCGGGCATGACATTTCACCCGGAATGCTGGCCCGGTTCCCCTTTCCGGGTTCCTAACGATTAAGGCGGCGCATGGCGCACGAGCAGGCAGCCTAGAGCACCGCCTCGATCAGATACGGCCCTTTCCGCCCCAGCCCCGCCGCGAGCGCGGTGTTGAAGCCATCCATGTCCGTCACCCGGACGGCCTCGACCCCGTGACCCTTGGCCAGCGCCACCCAGTCGAGCTCCGGTCCCGCCACGTCGACCATCCGGCGGGCGTTGCCGCCGGCGGGGGGCAGGCCGAGGTTCAGCATCTCGAGCCGCAGGATCTGGTAGCCGCGGTTGGCGAGGAGGACCACGGTCACGTCCAGTTCCTCCCGCGCCATGGTCCAGAGCGATTGCAGCGTGTACATGGCCGAGCCGTCGGCCTGCAGCGCCAGCACCCGGCGGTCGGGGCAGGCCACCGCCGCGCCCACCGCAGCCGGCAGGCCGAAGCCGATCGCGCCGCCCGTGACGTTCAGCCAGTCATGCGCGCGCGCCTTGTCGGTTGCCGCCGCGATCGGTCCGGAGGCGGTGATCGCCTCGTCTACCACCACAGTGCCGGACGGCATCAGCGCCGCCAGCGCCTGGCCGATGGCCGCAGGCGTGATCGGGCCGGCGGGCAGGGACGACGGCTCGTATGGCTGCAGGTCGGCGGGCGTCACCGCGAGCGCCTCCGCGCCAAGCTCCACCGACAGCGCCTGCAGGGTCCAGACCGTGTCCATCTCGGCCGTGCACAGCTCGGTCACGCGCGAGGACGGGTCTTCCGACAGGCTCGGCTTGCCCGGATAGGCGAAGAACCCGGCTGGCCGGCTCGCGCCGAGGAGCACCAGTTCCGGCACACCCTTCAGGTCCGCCCGCGCGTCGTCGATTCGGTAGCTGAGGCGCTGGATCCGGGGCGCGCCTTCCCCACGGGGGATGCGCCCCGCGAGGTAATGCGTCATCAGCCGGCAGCCCGTGGCCTTCTGCACCCGCACCGCCCAAAGGCTGTGTTCGGGCCGCAGCACCGCGCCATCGAGGAACAGGACGGCCCCCGGCGCCTGCAGCGCCCGTGCCGCCGCCGAGATCTGGTCCTGGCTCGGGCGTGGCAAGGCGGGCGGCGGGGCCGCCACCGCTTGACCGGAGGCCTCGCTCCAGGCCGCATCAGCGGGCAGGATCAGCGTGGCGATCTGGCCGTTGGCGCTGCGGGCCGCGCGCACCGCCTCGGCCCCGTCACGCGCCACTGATCCGGCATCTTCGGCCTTGCGGGTCCAGTGCGAGACGGTGCGGCTCATCGCCTCGGTATCGCCCTTGAGCGGGGTTTCGAATTTCAGGTGATAGCTCGCATGGTCGCCCATCACGTTCAGCACGCCGCTGCCGGCCTTCCGCGCATTGTGGAGGTTGGCGATGCCGTTGGCGAAGCCGGGCGCAAGGTGAAGAAGCGTTGCCGCGACCTGCCCCGACATGCGGAAATAGGCGTCCGCCGCACCGGTCACGCCGCCTTCGAACAGGCAGAGGATGCAGCGCATCTCGGGCCGGGCATCCAGCGCCGAGACGAAGTGCATCTCCGACGTGCCGGGGTTGGCAAAACAGACAGTCACCCCGCTCGCCAGCAGCGTATCCGCCAGCGTCTCTGCCCCGTTCATGCAATGCCTCCATCCCGACCTGCGGCGAGGCTGGACCCTGCTGCAGCCGGATGCAACCCCAAGGCCCGTCAGGCGAGCCCGAGTTCGGCGTCGCTCGCCCGCGCCGCGTACTTGTCGCGCGGCGGCCAGGGCCGGTCGCGCCAATCGGGCGAGAAGACAAAGCTCGAGCGTCCGCGGCCCGGCACCAGTGCCCCGTTCCCTGCGCCCAGGGCGTAGTCATAGTAAACCTTGACGATTTCCTCTTCCGTGACCTGCTGCGCGGCCGGATGAGCAAGACAGGCCTTGCGCCAGCGTCGGGCACGGATCGCGTCGGCGGGCAGGTCGTAGCCCTCGTAATAACCAAGGAACCAGAAGCGCATGAAAAGCGGGGTAAAGACGGCCTCCGCCAGACCGAAGCGATCGAACAGGAAGTCGCCGTCAGGATTGTGCTGGACAAGGAAGGCGTCCAGGTCGCGCCAGAGCGCATCCATCTTCGCCCGATGCGCCGCACGCGTCGCCGGATCGCCGTTCATCACGAAGATGTAGCCCTGCGTGGCGAAGGGTCCCTCTTTCGCGATCAGCATTCGCTCGACCGCGCGGTCGTAGGGGTCGGCCCGGCGGATCAGGCCACCGGGCAGGGTTTCATCGAGGTAGTCGAGCAGGACCAGGCTTTCCTTCAGGATCCGGCCATCGGGCAGTTCCATCATCGGCAGGGCGGTCGTGCCGTTTGCCTTGCGCAAAAGTTCCGGGTCGCGGGGTCTGGTGATATCGACGGTGTGGAACTCCACAGCCCCACGCGCGCCCTTCAGTTCGAGCAGGATCTCGAGCCTTTGGGAAAACGGGCAGACGGGGATGTGGTAGACGATGTGTCGGGTCGCGGTCGTCATGGTCCCTCTCGTGTCAGGCGCCGATCGGCGGGCCGGTGAAGCGCAGGTTGTGGCGGGCGGCAGAGTCCATGATCGGCCCCATGTCGCGCGGGATCTGGTAGTGAGCCGCCGCCATGTCGGCAAAGAACCCTTCGAAGCCGCCGGGCGTCAGGATGACGAGATGGCGCGCGGGCCCATCCTCGGTCACCTGGAACGTGTGCTCGTGGCCGCGGGGAATGAACACGGTTTCGCCTGGGCCTTTTTCGCTCAGAACGCCGTCGAGCCAAAAGCGCATCCGGCCCGAGATGACAAGGAAGGCCTCGTCTTCGGCATCATGGACATGGCGGGGCGGGCCTTCGCCGGCCGGGCACCAACTGTCCACGACCGACAGGGCACCGCCCGTATCGGCGGCCGAAAGCAGGACGCGGTAGAGCACGCCATTCCAGTCCAGCGCGCCGGGTCCGTGAAATTCATCGAACATCGAACATCTCCGTTTGCACTTGGGTGAAGGTGAGGCGCCTCTGGTTTGGAAAATAACCAGCCGAAGTGTATAATCAAAATCGATTGATCGTATGATCGGTATCAACAGCATGAATTTCGCGACCTTCGACCTCAACCTGATGCGGGTACTCGACGCCCTGCTCCGCGAAGGCTCGACGGTGCGGGCCGGCGAACGGCTTGGCCTGTCTCAACCGGCGGTATCGGCCGCGCTCGGCCGCCTGCGGCACGCACTGGACGACGAATTGTTCGTGCGGCAGGGATCGGGCCTTGTCCCGACCGACTACGCGCGCGGCCTGGCCTTGCCGCTGCGCCAGGAGATTGACCGGATCGAGGCGCTTTTCGCGCCACCCTCCGCTTTCGATCCGACCACGGCCGAGGGCACCTTCCGGCTGGCCGGCAGCGATTTCTTCGCCGAGGTGCTGATGCCGGTCCTCGCCCGCGAGCTTCCGGCCCGCGCGCCCAATGTCCGGGTCCAACTGGTCGATCTTGTTCCCAGCAACTACCTCGACAGTCTGGAACGCTATCAGGCCGACATCGCCCTGATCCCGGCCGAAACCTTTCCGGACTGGGTGGATGAGGTGACGCTGTTCAACTCTCCCTTCGGGGTCATCGCGCGGAAAGACCACCCGGCCATCGCCGCCGCCGGAATTGCGCCCGGCCAGATGCTTCCTCTCGACCTGTTCTGTTCGCTCGGGCACGCCCTGTTCTCGCCCGAAGGGCGGATGCACTCGATCACAGACGAGGCCCTGGCCCGGATCGGACAGTCACGCCGGGTCGTGATGACGATGCCCGTGTTCTCCGGTATCTGCCGTGTCGTGGCCGAAAGCGACCTAATCGCTGTGGTGCCCAGACAGCTCGGCCTCATCCTCGGCCCTAAGATGGGCCTCGTCTCGTATGAGCCGCCGATGCCGATGCCGAACATGCGCATCGTCGCCGCCTGGCACAGAAGGTCGACCGCGAATCCGACACATCGCTGGATTCGCACGCTGCTTCAGCAATCCATGCGCCCGCTCGACGACAGCCGCCCACCCAGCCTTGCGTCCGGTTGACTCCCGCTGCCCCCGGCCCGATAGAGCGGCACGTCCCGAGCCGGAGGCAAAGATGCCCGACATGACCCGCGTCCTCGACCACGCCCGCATCCCGGAACTGCCCAACCCCTATTTCGGCAAGGTCCGCGACTGCTACGACCTGCCCGACGACGGTGTGAATGGACCGCGGCGTATCCTGATCTCGTCCGACCGGATCTCGGCCTTCGACCGGATTCTGGCGGCGATCCCGTGGAAGGGTCAGGTGCTGACCCAGATGGCGCGCTACTGGTTCGACCACACAGCGGACATCTGCCCGAACCATGTCCTTGCCTATCCCGACCCGAATGTCGTGATCGGCAAGCATGTCACGATCCTGCCGGTCGAGATCGTCGTGCGGGGGTATCTGGCCGGAACCACCGGCACTTCGATCCTGACGCTGTACCAGAAGGGCGAGCGGCAGATGTATGGCCACTGCTTCCCCGATGGCTTGCGCCCGAACCAGGCGCTGCCGCAGGCCATCCTTACCCCGACATCGAAAGAGTTCGGCGGCGGCCACGATGCGCCGCTGACCGCAGCCCAGATCGTCGAGACCGGCCTTCTGACCAAGGCGCAATGGGATTTCGTCGCCGAGCGGGCGCTTGCGCTGTTCGCCCGGGGCCAGCGGATGGCGGCCGAACGGGGGTTGATCCTCGTCGACACCAAGTACGAATTCGGCGTGGACAGGGACGGCAACATCCTGATCGCCGACGAGATTCACACCCCCGATTCCAGCCGCTACTGGATCGCCTCGGGCTACGAGCAGGCCTTCCAGGCCGGCGCCCGTCCGCCCTCCTTCGACAAGGACGTGATCCGCGCATGGGTCGCCGCGCGCTGCGATCCCTACCACGATCCGATCCCGGAGATCCCCGCCGAGATGATCGCCCGCACCGCGCAGGTCTATATCGAGGCCTACGAGACGATCACCGGCCAGACCTTCGTGCCGGACATGTCCGGGGCCACGCCTCTGGACCGGGTGCGGGCAAATCTCGCCCCCTTGTTTGGGCGCTAACATCTTCCCATTGCCGGAAACGCCCGAGCCGCCTAGGAAGGGGCAAAGGCAAAGGGGGGAAGATGCGATGATCCTGTGCTGCGGAGAAGCGCTGATCGACATGCTGCCGCGCGAAAGCACGGCGGGCGAGGCCGCCTTCGCCCCCTATGCGGGCGGCGCCGTCTTCAACACCGCCATCGCGCTTGGCCGGTTGGGTGCTGCGTCCGGCTTCTTCACCGGCCTTTCGACAGACCTCTTCGGCGAGATCCTCGACCAGACGCTGGCCGCGTCCCGGGTCGATACCTCGCTCTGCGCCCGCTCGGTCCGGCCGACGACGCTCGCCTTCGTCAAGCTGGTGAACGGACAGGCGACCTACGCCTTCTACGATGAAAACACCGCGGGCCGCCTGCTGTCGGTCGCCGACCTGCCCGCCCTGCCCGACCATATCGGCACGCTCTTCTTCGGTGGCATCAGCCTGGTGAACGACCCCGCCGCCGGTGCCTATGACGAGCTTCAGGCCCGCGCTGCGGCCTCGGGCCGGGTGACGATGATCGACCCGAACATCCGCCCCGGCTTCATCACCGACCAGGCTGCCTACCGCGCCCGGATCGGCCGGATGATGGCGCGCGCCGACATCGTGAAACTGTCCGACGAGGACCTGCACTGGCTGGAAGGCGCGGGCGACATCACCACCCTCGCCCGCGGCATTGTCGCGCGTGGCCCGAAGGTCGTGTTCATCACCGAAGGGGCAAAGGGCGCCCGCGCCATCACCGCCACCGGAGAACGCTTCGTCGCGTCGCAGAAGGTGACCGTGGCCGACACCGTCGGCGCGGGCGACACGTTCAACGCCGGCGTCCTGGCCGCGCTCGATCGCGACGGGGTCCTGACCAAGGGCGCGGTGGCCGACCTGTCCGATGCCGCGCTCGATGCCGCCCTGTCGCTCGGCGCGCGCGCCGCTGCCGTGACCGTCTCGCGCCCCGGCGCGAACCCGCCCTGGGCGCACGAGCTATGAGGGCGGTCGTCCAGCGCGTCAGCGAGGCGCGGGTCACCGTCAAGGGCGACGTCATCGGCCAGATCGGGCCGGGCCTGATGATCCTCGTCTGCGCAATGCAGGGCGATGGCGAGGCCGAGGCAGACCGGCTGGCGGAACGCATCGCCAAGCTCAGGATCTTCAAGGACGAGGCGGGCAAGATGAACCTCTCGCTCCGCGACACCAAGGGCTCGGTGCTGGTCGTCAGCCAGTTCACCCTGGCCGCCGACCTGCGCGGCAACCGCCCCGGCTTTTCCTATGCCGCCCCCCCGGCCGAGGGTCGCCGCCTCTACGAACACTTCGCCGCGCGGATGCGGTCCGAGGGCTTTCCCACCGAAACCGGCGAATTCGGTGCAGACATGGCGGTCAGCCTTGTCAACGACGGCCCGGTGACGATCTGGCTCGACACAGAAACCCTCTGACCAGGCAGGTCATTTTCTGCTCTCAAATATCCTCGGGGGTGAGCGCCAAAAGGCGCGAGGGGGCAGAAAGCCCCCTCTCTTCCGTCAGTCGGCCCAGTCCCAGGCCAGGGCAAATTCGCCCAGCACATGGGCGAGCTTTCCGTCATCGACCTCGCCGCGCCGCTCGACCTTCGCGACCAACCCGCGTTTCTTGTCCTCGACCACCTCGCGCACGCCGGCCTCGAGCCCGGCGCCCGACAGCGCCGCGTCGATCACCCGCGTGATCGCGCGGCGGCGCAGGTCGGGCTTGAACACCTTTCCAACAGCCGTCTTCGGCAGTTCGTCCAGGATTTCGATATGCTTCGGCACCGCGGCGCGCTCGTGGATATGGGCCTTGGCGAAGTCCAGCAGGTCCTTCTCGGTCACTTTCCCACCCTTGACGAGTTCGACATAGGCGCAGGGCAACTCTCCGGCGAAATTGTCGGGCTGGCCGATCGCACCGACGAAGGCCACCGCCTCGTGGCGCATCAGTGCCTCCTCGATCTCGGCCGGGTCGATGTTGTGGCCGCCACGGATGATGAGATCCTTCGCCCGGCCGGTGATGAACAGGTAGCCCTGTGCGTCGATCCGCCCGAGGTCACCGGTCCGCAGGAAGCGCTCATCGGCGAAGAGGCCGGCGTTCTTTTCGGCCTCCGTATAGGTGTTGCCGACATAGACCCCCGGGTTCGACACGCAGATCTCGCCCACCTCGTCTGTGCCGCAGGTCCGGCTGACCTTGCCGTCCGAGCCGAAATGCAGGATCCGCACCTCAGTGTAGGGGAAAGGAATTCCGACCGAGCCGATTTTCTTCGCCCCGCCCGGCGGGTTGCAGGAGACGAGGCAGGTGCATTCGGTCAGGCCGTAGCCCTCGATGATCTTGACGCCAGTCGCCGCCTCGAAGCGGTTGAAAAGCTCCACCGGCAGGGGTGCCGAGCCGGAAAAGGCGCCGCGCAGGGTCGAGACATCGGCATCGACCTTGCGCTGCATCAGTGCAGCCAACGCGGTCGGCACGGTGATGACATAGGTCACCTTCCAGCGCGCGATGAGCTTCCAGAAATTGTCGAACACCCCTTCGCCGCGATAGCCCGCGGGCGTCGGAAAGACGGCATGGGCACCGGCGGCGATCATCGACATCAGGATCGGATAGACGGCGAAGACGTGGAACATCGGCAGCGGGCAGATCACCACGTCCGTCTCGCGGAAAAGAAGCGTATGGCCCAGCCAGCCGTTATAGACCATGCCCGAGACACGGTGCTGCGCCACCTTCGGCATTCCTGTCGTGCCGCCCGTGTGGAAATAGGCCGCGACCCGATCGGCCTTGCGATCCTCGAAGGTCAGCCGGTCTGAAGGTTGCGCGGCAAGCTGCGACCGGAAGCCGTTGACCTGCGCGTCATGGGCCATCGGGTTCTTGGGCCGGATCATCCGGACGATCCAGCTTTTCGGTGGCGAGAGATAGCGGACAAGGTCGATCTCGATCACTGTCCGGACATTCGGCGCGTGACGCACGGCCTCGGCAACCTTCTGCGCCACATCGGCCTTGGGAAAGGCGCGCAGGGTGACCACGACCTTGGCCCTGGTCTCGCGCAGGATCGCGCCGATCTGTTGCGGCTCGAGCAGCGGGTTGATCGGGTTGACGATCCCCGCGACCATGCCGCCGAGCAGCGTCACCACTGTTTCCAGGCTGTTCGGCAGGACATAGGCCACGACATCCGTCTCGCCCACGCCGAGGGCACGAAAGGCGTTTGCGGCCTGGGTGACGCGGGCATGAAGCTCGCTCCAGGTCAGGGTCCGCGCCGGGTCTGCGGCCCCGGAGAGCAGCTGGAAGGACACGGCGGGCCTGCCCCCATGCCTGGCCTTGGTGCGGCTGAGAAAATCATAGATCGTCGCCGGTTCGCCCCGGCCGGCCCAATCGGCCTCGGCCTCGATGGCGCGCACATCCGCGACGGACGAAAACTCCCGCATGCAAACCCCTCCCTGCCGCCGTTGACCGGCGGGCGTGTCTCCCGCGCAAAGGATGGACGGTTTGTCGCAGCCTCGCAAGGCATGGCTGGCCGGGGCGACGCAGCGTTGCGTCAGAGCGTGCCGTCGGTGAACTGCAGCCGCGCAAGGCGCGCGTAAAGCCCGCCGCCCGCCACAAGCTCCTCATGCGTGCCGCTGTCGATGATCCGGCCGTGGTCGAAGACCAAGATGCGGTCGGCACGCTTCACCGTCGCCAGACGGTGCGCGACGACAAGGGTCGTGCGGCCCTGGGACAGGCGTTCGACCGCCTGCTGCACCGCCCGTTCGCTTTCGGCATCGAGCGCGCTCGTCGCCTCGTCCAGGAGGAGGACCGGCGCATCGCGCAGGATGGCGCGGGCAATGGCAATGCGCTGCTTCTGTCCGCCCGACAGCATCACGCCGCGTTCGCCCACGAAAGTATCGTAGCCCTGCGGGAGGGCGACCAGGAAGTCGTGTGCGGCGGCGGCCTTTGCCGCGGCCTCGACCTCGGCATCGCTCGCCTCTGGCCGGCCGAAGCGGATGTTCTCGCGCGCCGAGGTGGCGAAGATCACCGGATCCTGCGGCACCAGCGCCATCGCCTGGCGGAAATCGCTGCGCGCCATCTCGCGCAGGTCGACCCCGTCCAGCGTCACCCGGCCCGCCTGCGGGTCGTAGAACCGCAGCAGGATCTGGAAAACCGTGGACTTACCGGCCCCCGACGGCCCGACGAGCGCCACCGTCTCGCCCGGGCGGACCGTGAAGCTCACCCCGTTCAGCGCCCTGTATTCGGGCCGCGCGGGATAGTGGAAGACCACGTCGTCGAAGACGACCTCGCCCTTGACCGGGCGCGGCAGCGGCTTCGGTCTTGCGGGGTCGAGGACAGGGTCCTCGGTCGCGAGCAGTTCCTGCAAGCGCTCGGTCGCGCCCGCCGCCCGCTGAAGCTCGCCCCAGATCTCGGAGAGGGCGCCGACCGATCCCGCCACCATGACGGCATAGATCAGGAACTGGATCAGTTCGCCCGGGCTCATCGCGCCCGCCCGCACGTCGCGCGCGCCGATCCAGAGGATGCCGACGACACCCGAGAAGACGAGGAAGATGACAATGACCGTCATCACCGCCCGCGTGCCGATCCGGGTCCGGGCCGAGACATAGGATTTCTCGGTGATCTCACCGAAGCTTTCGCGCGACTCCGCCTCATGGGTGAAGGCCTGCACCGCCTGCACTGCCTGCAGCGCCTCGGAGGCATTGCCGGAGGAGGCGGCGATCCAGTCCTGGTTCTCGCGGCTCTGCGCGCGCAGGCGGCGCCCCATCACCACGATCGGCACGACGACCAGCGGCACGAGGAGCAGCACCAGCCCTGCAAGCTTGGGCGACGAAAAGAACATCATCACGATGCCGCCGATCAGAATCAGCAGGTTGCGCAGCGCCACCGAAACCGATGACCCGATCAGCGACAGGATCAGCGTCGTGTCCGTGGTCAGGCGGCTGACAACCTCACCCGTCAGGATGCGCTCGAAAAAGGCGGGGCTCAGGCCCACGACCCGGTCGAACATGGCGCGGCGGATGTCGGCCACCACCCGTTCGCCCAGACGGGTCACAAGGTAGTAGCGGGCCCCGGTTCCAACCGCGAGCAGGGCGGCGATGAACAGGGCGGCCACGAAATAGTGATCCAGCAATTCGGCGCTGCCGGATTCGAACCCGTCGACCACCCGGCGCACGGCAATCGGCAGCACCAGACTGACCGCCGCTGTCAGGACAAGGGCCAAACCGGCAAAGATTGCCAGCCCCCGGTAAGGCCGCAGGAAGGGCATCAAACCGCCCAGAGCGCCTACCTTTTTCGAGCGCTGCCGTTCTTCCAGCTGTTCCGCCATCCGCGCGTCTTCCTGTCTGTCTGCCGCCCGCAGGGGTTTAGGCCCTGACCGCCGGGGCGGCAAGCGGGCTTCGCCTGCCCGAACTGCGGCAATCGGCGCTGACCCGTCTTCGGCCCTTTCCTCGGTGTCATCCCTGTGCCACCTTCCGCAAGTATCCCAACGTAGGAGGAGGACGCCGGTGATCCGCGCGGTGATGTCTGTTCAATCCCGTTGGTCTGGCGTATGACCGCCATGAAGCAGTTCACGACAATCGACGGCCTGCACCTGGCCTACGATGATCGGGGAAGCGGGCTGCCACTTCTTTGCCTCGCGGGGCTGACCCGGAACATGGCGGATTTCGAGCCGATCCTTGCGCCGCTGGCGGGCAGTTGCCGCCTGATCCGGCTCGACAGCCGCGGGCGCGGCCTGTCGGACCACGACCCGGACTACATGAACTACAATGTCCTGCGCGAGGCGCATGATGTGCTGGAACTGCTTGACCATCTCGGGATCGCAAAGGTCGCAATCCTTGGAACCTCGCGCGGGGGGCTGATTGCCATGGCGCTGGCCGCCATGCACCGCGAGCGGCTGCTGGGGGTGATCCTGAACGATGTCGGCCCCGAGGTCGGCACGCAGGGCATGACGCGGATCATGGAGTATGTTGGCATCCCTCCTGTCGAGCCGACCTACGAGGCGGTGACTGACCGGCTTACCCGGTCCTTTGCCGACGAGTTTCCCGGCGTTTCGCGGGTCCAGTGGCGGCAAGCGGCCGAGCGGATGTGGCGCGAAACCCCCGAGGGTCTTGTCCTGCGCTACGACCCGCTCCTGCGTCGCGCGCTGATCGAGCAGTCGGCAGCAGGGGCCGCGCCGGACCTCTGGCTCTTCTTCGATCAGCTGAAGGGCCTGCCGGTCACGGTTCTTCACGGCGAACATTCGGACATCCTGTCGGCCGCAACGGTCGAGAAGATGCGGGCGCGCCATCCGGATCTCGTCGCGGTGACCGTGCGCAACCGTGGACATACGCCCTTTCTCGACGAATCCGAATGCCTTGCAGCGATCCAGGCCTTTGTCGCCTTGCTTCAGCCAGCCTCCACAGCATGACGGACCTGCACCGAGTCGAGCGTGCTGCCGAACGGCTTGCCGGCCATGTCCGGCGTACGCCGCTGCTGAATTCGCCGCTGCTTGACCGGGTCGCCAGCCGCCGGGTCTTCGTCAAGGCCGAGTGCCTGCAGTTCACCGGCTCTTTCAAGTTCCGCGGCGCCTGGGCGGCGATCTCGGCCCTGCCGGCGCCGATCCGCGACCGGGGCGTGATCGCCTTTTCCTCGGGGAACCATGCGCAGGGCGTTGCTCTGGCGGCGTCCCGGCACGGCATCCCGGCCGTCATCGTCATGCCCTCGGACGCGCCGAAGGTGAAGATCGACAACACCCGCGCCTATGGCGCCGAGGTCATCCTCTATGACCGGGCGACCGAGGACCGCGACGCGATTGGCGCGAAACTGGCCGAAGAGCGCGGCCTGACCCTCATCAAGCCCTTCGACAACCCCGAGGTCATCGCCGGCCAGGGCACAACCGGGATCGAGATCGCAGAACAGGCCGCCCTGCTTGGTATCGACATGGCCGATGTCCTGGTGTGCTGCGGCGGGGGAGGCCTGACCGCCGGCATCGCCCTTGCACTTGAAAGGCATGCCCGGGGCCTGCGCGCCCGCCCGGTCGAACCCGAAGGCTTCGACGATGTCACCCAGAGCCTTGCCGCCGGAGCCCACCGCACGAATGCCCGGATGACCGGTTCGATCTGCGACGCGATCATCACGCCGACGCCGGGCCAGCTGACCTTTCCGATCATGAAGCGCCTCTGCGGTCCCGGCCTGACCGTCAGCGATGACGAGGCGCTGCACGCGATGGCGCTGGCCTTTGCCCATCTCCGCATCGTGCTGGAACCCGGAGGCGCGGTGGCGCTGGCCGCCGCCCTGTTCCGCCCCCCCGCGCGCCCGGACGAGCCGGTCATCGCCGTCGCCTCGGGCGGCAATGTCGATCCGGCGGTCTTCATCCAGGCGCTGTCGCGGTTCGGCCAGTGACGCCAGCGCGCCTGTACCTTGGCGATCTGGCCGTCGGGATGGCCGAGGATGGCCGCGCCGATGGCCCGCCGGTCCTGCTCCTCCATGCACTCGGCACCGACCTGTCGCTTTGGGACGGGGTCCTGCCCCTGCTGCCGGACGGCCCCCGCTATGTCCGTCTCGACCTGCGGGGCCATGGCGCGTCGGACTGCCCGCCGCCACCCTATAGCATGGGGGCCCTGATCCGCGACGCCGAGCGCGCGATGGAGCGGCTGGAACTCCGTGACGCGGTCGTCATCGGCTTGTCGATCGGCGGCATGATCGCACAGGGCCTGGCGGTAAAGCGGCTCGACCTCGTGCGCGGGCTCGTGCTGTCGAACACCGCCGCCAAGATCGCCACGGCGGACACCTGGGCCAGTCGGATCGAGGCGGTCCGGACCGGCGGCATGGCCGCGGTCACAGATCCGACGATCGACCGCTGGTTCCCGCGCGCCTTCAGGACCACGCCCGCGGCGCAGCGGTGGCGCGACCGGCTGCTGGCGCAGAACCCCGAGGGCTGGATCGGCTGCGCTTCTGCCATCGCCGGGACCGATTTCTACGCCACGACTGCAACGCTGACCCTGCCGACGCTGGCCCTTGCCGGGTCCGAGGACGGCTCGACCCCCGCCGACCTCGTCCGCGAAACCGCCGCCCTGATCCGCGGCAGCCGCTTCGAGCTGATCCGCGGCGCCGGCCACCTGCCGCCCGTGGACCGGCCAGAGCCCTGGGCCGCTGCCGTCTCGGCTTTTCTTCGCTCCATCGGTCACTGCTGATGCGACCCGCCCGGCAATGACGACCCGCCTACTCCTCGTCCACGGCTCCTGCCACGCCGCGTGGTGCTGGCAGGACCTCCTGCCCCATCTCGACCGGGCCGGGATCGAGGCGCACGCCATCGACCTTCCGGCCCATGGCGACGACCGCACCGCCCCGTCACAGGTCACGCTGGCGAGCTACGCCGCCGCCATCCTCGACCGGATCGACCAGCCCTCGATCCTTGTCGGCCACTCCGCCGGTGGTTACCCCATCACCGCGGCGGCGGAAGCCGCGCGCGGCAAGGTGGCGGGCCTGATCTATCTCTGCGCCTATATCCCCCGCCCCGGCCAGTCCGTGGCCGACCTGCGCCGCGCCGGGCCCAGCCAACCCCTCCGTGGCAAGCTCCTGCGCGATCCGGGCGCCCCGACCTACCGCTTCGACCCCGCGACGATCGCGCCTCTCCTGTTCCACGACTGTCCGCCCGGAACCGCCGACCGGTCGCTGCCGCGTCTTGGCCCGGAACCCATCGCGCCGCAGGAAACTGCCCTTGCCCTCACCGACGCCTCCCGGTCGTTTCCCCGCCATGCGATCATCACCACTGCCGACTGCGTCATCCCGCCCGGCTGGCAGCAGACCATGGCAGACGCGGCCGGGGTGACGACGAGTTCCTTCGACTCCGGCCACTCCCCCTATTTCGCCGCCCCCGAGGCCCTTGCCGCGCGCCTCTCCGCCATCGCCGCCGGGTTTGCGGCCCGCCGATGACTTCCATTTGCGGCAGAAAATGTCGCAAATCCGCGCGCCCTGCCCGGCGACCGCTCTAGCCTCCCCCAAAGCAATTCTCCTCGAGAAATACCCCACGGGGGTCCCGGGGGTGTGAAACCCCCGGGGGCTCTCCACCCGGACCGACTTCAGCCACAGAGGCCCGACCATGCGCCTGACCGATCTCGAGATCTTCACCGTCGCCCCGCCCGCGCCCGGCTGGGGCGGCCGCTACTGGACGTTCGTCAAGCTTACGACCGACGACGGCATCACCGGCATCGGTGAATGCTACGTTTCGACCGTCGGCCCGAAGGCAATGGATGCCGTCATCCGCGACGTGTTCGAGCGCCACATGCTCGGCACCTCGCCGGAAGAGATCGAGCTGATGTTCCGCCGCGTCTATTCCTCGGGCTTCACCCAACGCCCCGACCCGACCACGATCGGCGCCTTCTCGGGTCTCGAGATCGCCTGCTGGGATATCATCGGCAAGGCGCGCAACCGCCCGGTCTGGGCGCTCCTTGGCGGGCGGATCAACGAGCGCATCCGGTCCTACACCTATCTCTACCCCGAACCCGGCCAGGACGCGGCCGAGTTCTGGGTCAATCCCGACTGGACGGCGGAAGCGGCGGCGAATTGCGTCAGGCAGGGCTTCACCGCGGTCAAGTTCGACCCGGCCGGCCCCTACACGATCCGCACCGGCCACCAGCCCGCCATGTCCGACATCAGCCGCTCGGTCGCCTTCTGCGCGAAGATCCGCGAGGCCGTCGGCGACAAGGCTGATCTCCTCTTCGGCACGCATGGCCAGTTCAACACCCCCGGCGCGATCCGCCTCGGGCGCGAACTCGAACCCTACAACCCGCTCTGGTACGAGGAACCGATCCCGCCCGACATGCTGCCCGAATTCGCCGAGGTCGCGCGCCAGGTCCGCATCCCGCTCGCGACCGGCGAGCGGCTGACGACGAAGGCCGAATTCGGCACGCTGCTGCGCCTCGGCGGGGTCAAGATCCTGCAACCGGCGCTCGGCCGCGTCGGCGGCATCTGGGAGGCGAAGAAGATCGCAGCCATCGCCGAGGTCTTCAATGCCGAGATGGCGCCCCATCTCTATGCCGGCCCGGTGGAATGGGCGGCCAACATCCACTTCGCCGCCTCGATCCCCAACATCCTGATGGCCGAGACGATCCAGACCGGCGGCGCCTTCCACCTCGCACTCATCAAGCACACGATCACCTGGGAAGACGGCTACATCCTGCCGCCGACCGCCCCGGGCCTCGGCATCGAGTTCGACGAGGACCTCGCCCGCGCCCATCCCTATACCGGGACGCGGCTGCACCTGGAGATGCAGGAAGCCCCCTGCGATTACCGCCACGGCAACCGCTTCGAGGGTGGGGCGCCGACCGACACCTGACCTCGCCACCTTCCGTGGCAACGCCGGACGCGCGGGCTCGATGCCCGCGCGGACGGCAGCACGGACAACTCGAGGATTGAAGATTCGGCATTGCCGTGCTTCCATCGCGGCACGGAATTGCATCAACGTTTTTTCAGCTCAGGATTTGCGCCATGACCCAGACGTCAGATGAGGCCCCCTCTGCACCGGGGGCAAAGGACGACAAAATCAGCCGCAAGATTTACTGCGAGGCTCCGAACCCCGATTATCCCGGCCGTTCCTGCACCAAGATGGTGAATGAGGACGGCACCCACGTCAACGGCGGCTCCGAGCATAGCGACGGCACCTACACCTGGGGCGGCGAAAACAGCTAGCGCGGCGGCGTTGCCGCCGGGCAGATCAGCGGAAACCGCGACATGTCCGTTTATGAGGCTGGCGATCCCGGGAGGACTCGAACCCCCGACCCGCCGCTTAGAAGGCGGCTGCTCTAATCCAGCTGAGCTACGGGACCGACGTCGTCCGTTTAGCGGCAGGCGGCCGCTTCACGCAAGGCTTCGCGTCATGAAGATCGAATTGGGATCGAGCACATAACCCTCGAACGGCCCGCATTCCTCGAACCCTGCGCGGGAATAGAGGACGCGGGCCGGTTCGAACATCGCCTGCGATCCGGTCTCGAGACTGAGACGCTTCAGCCCGGAGGCCCGCGCCTCGGCGACAAGATGGTCGAGCATCCGGCGCGACAGGCCCTGCCCGCGGCGTTCGACGAGCACATGCATCGACTTGATCTCGCCGTGGCCTTCAGCGATCCGCTTGAAGGCCCCCATCGCGACCGGTTCACCTTCATCGCGCATGACGAAGAAGGAAACTTCCGGGATGTCCAGTTCCGAGGCATCCATCATGTGGATGCTTTCGGGCGGGGTGTCGGCATGCATGTCGGCAGTGTGCCGCTCGAACAGAAGGGCAAGGTCCGGCCCCACCGGGCTCTCGCGCCGGATCGTGATCGTCATCAGGGTTGTCCCAACATCGGGCCAAGGTCGTTGCCGTTCACCAGCATCGTACCGGGGGTCGAGGCGTCGATATCCCAGACCAGCGTATCCCCGACTTGCTGCGCCATGCCCCGGATCAACGTCAGAGCGGGCAGCATCTGCTGGCCGACTTCCGGCGGGGCGTCGGACAAGGCCGCAACGATGGCATCGTAGCCCTTCAGGCTGATCTTGGCCTTGCCAGATGGAATTTCCTGCGCAGGACCGGCCTTCATCGCCCCCTCATAGCCAAGGGTAAAGGCAGGTGCGACGGTCTCGCCGGGGGCAAGGGTGATGTCGACCGTGCCGTTCGGCAGGAAAGCCGGCAGCAGGCTGTCGAGGAAAGCCTGCTCCAGCGGCTCGGGCTTCGTCAGGTCGAAGGCGGCAAGGATCTGGCCGACCGGGTTCGCCAGATCAAAGCCCGAGACCTTGACGTCCAGCGCCGTCTTCTGCGGAACCAGCGCCGCCGCCCATTCCGGGACGAGTCCAGGCGGCAGGACCAGCCCGTCGAGGCTCAGCGCCTCGCGCACCATGCCGTCGGCGACGATGCCGTTGGCTTCCGCCTCGACACCCATGCTGGACAGGGTCACCGGACCGATCGGGGTTTGTGCGGCGATAGTCTTGACCAGCCCCTTGGCACCGAGATGGTCGAAGAGAGGAAGGTCCGACCGTAGGAGGCCGCGCAGATCTTCCTGCGCCGCCTTGACCTCGGCATCCGACGGATGGGCGACGAAGAAGGCAAGGGTCGACTGGATCTGCTGGGTGCGCAGCCCTGTCATCTTGCCGTCGATCCCGTAGGACTCGGCGGTCAGCGAGATCTCGACCGGCGCGCCGCCGGGTTCCATCGGAACGTTGAAGGTCTCGATCAGCGTCTGCGCCGACATGGTCTGGGTCAGGTCGACACCGCCAGACGCACCAGCCGTCCCGGTGGTGGTCACCTGGCCCGACGCGATCGAATAGGCAACATGGGACGGACCATCGGGGGCGGTGACGGTCTGGTCCATCTTCAGATCGGTGAATTCGCTGGTCGTGGTGCTGAAAGCCGCCAGCTTTTCATCGAAGATGCCGGTCGTTTTCAGCGAAGCAATGCTGAGCGTCACATCCGCCTCGCCGGGCACCTGCATCTTCATGTCAAAGGCCTGGTCCTGGGTCATCGACCAGGTGCCGTCGCCGTTGTCGGTCAGTTGCAGCAGGATGGGCGAGACCGTGACCTTGGCGTCGGTCTCGGGGATCGAAGACAGCAGCGGGCCGGCATCGAGCCGCAGGTCATAGACCGCACCCGAAGGTGTCACAGTCACCACGCCGGGGGTCTTGCCCAGATAGGTCTGGAACACCTCGGTCAGGCGCGCGGCCCCTTCCGGGGTCGCGTCTGCCGCGAGACCGGCGGTCCCGGTGGCAATGAGAAGCGGCAAGGCCGTCAGGCAACAACGAAAATGAATCACGGCGCAATCCTCCCTTGGAATCAACGTGCGGGACCGTGCCGCCTGACTGTGGCGTCAATGCGTCCAAGCGCCCTTGCGGTCGGTCGCGAAATTCTCGCCATAGCCCCGCGGGCGGATGTTCGCGGCACGGCCCTTGGGTTGCAGAACCACGTAGTCGATGCCCTGCGCCTTGGCGTAATCCTCGGCAGCCTCCTGGCTTTCGAAGCGCAGCTTGACCTGGCGCTGCGTATCCGAGGACGAGGTCCACCCCATCAGCGGATCGATCTCGCGCGGGCTATCGGGGGCGAATTCCAGCACCCAGTCCTTGGTCTTGGCGGTGCCGGATTGCATCGCGGTGCGGGCGGGCTGATAGATGCGGGCTTGCATGCGGAACTCCGAAATTCGACGTCTGTTTATGGCGGGAATCCCCCCGGTGATGCAAGGGGCGGCGCGGCCCTGCGGCAAGCTGTGCGGCTCTGGCCTTGAACCGGAACAAAAACGGATCAAATCTTGGGCTCCCGCAGGAATCAGCTGCCCATGCCCCACAACAACGACAACGCCCTTTCGCCCCGCCCCGAGGTGCTGACCCGGCCCAAGCTGGAAGGTGGGCGGCGCTTTGCCCTGTCCACCCCGTTCCAGCCGGCGGGCGACCAGCCGACGGCTATCGCGGAGCTCACGGCCGGCGTTATGGCCGGCGAGCGCGACCAGGTGCTGCTTGGCGCGACCGGGACCGGCAAGACCTTCACCATGGCCAAGATCATCGAGGAGACGCAGCGCCCGGCGATCATCCTTGCGCCGAACAAGACGCTGGCGGCGCAATTGTACGGGGAATTCAAGGGCTTCTTCCCCGACAACGCGGTCGAGTACTTCGTCAGCTACTACGACTACTACCAGCCCGAGGCCTATGTGCCGCGGTCGGACACCTATATCGAGAAGGAAAGCCAGATCAACGAACAGATCGACCGGATGCGGCACTCGGCCACCCGGGCGCTTCTGGAGCGCGATGACGTGATTATCGTGGCCTCTGTCTCGTGCATCTACGGCATCGGTTCGGTCGAGACCTATTCTGCGATGACGCAGGACCTCGTCGTCGGCCAGTCCTACGACATCCGCAAGGTCATGTCCGAACTCGTGGCCCAGCAATACCGCCGCAACGACCAGGCCTTCGCCCGTGGTTCGTTCCGGGTGCGCGGCGACAGCCTGGAAGTCTGGCCGGCTCACTTGGAAGACCGGGCCTGGCGTTTCAGCTTCTTCGGTGAGGAACTTGAGTCGATTGTCGAATTCGATCCGCTGACCGGCGCCAAGACCGACACCTTCCGCCAGATCCGCATCTACGCCAACAGCCACTACGTCACCCCGCGCCCGACGCTCCAGCAGGCGATCCAGGGGATTAAGATCGAGCTGCGCCAGCGCCTCGACCAGCTTGTGAACGAGGGGAAGCTGCTCGAGGCGCAGCGGCTGGAACAGCGGACGAACTTCGACCTCGAGATGCTCGAGGCGACCGGCTCCTGCGCCGGGATCGAGAACTATTCCCGCTACCTGACCGGCCGCGCCCCGGGCGAGCCGCCGCCGACGCTGTTCGAGTTCATCCCCGACAACGCCATCGTCTTTGCCGATGAATCCCACGTCTCGGTGCCGCAGATCGGCGGCATGTATCGCGGCGACTACCGGCGCAAGTTCACGCTGGCCGAGCATGGCTTCCGCCTGCCCTCCTGCATGGACAACCGCCCGCTCAAATTCGAGGAATGGGACGCGATGCGGCCGCAGTCGGTCTTCGTCAGCGCCACCCCCGCCGCCTGGGAACTGGAGCAGACCGGCGGCGTCTTCACCGAACAAGTCATCCGGCCGACCGGCCTGATCGACCCCGAGGTCGAAATACGCCCCGTCGAGATGCAGGTGGACGACCTCCTTGACGAGGTGCGCAAGGTCGCCGCCAACGGCATGCGCACGCTGGTCACGACCCTGACAAAGCGCATGGCCGAGGACCTGACGGAATACCTGCACGAACAGGGCATCCGTGTCCGTTACATGCATTCCGACATCGACACGCTGGAGCGGATCGAGATCCTGCGCGACCTGCGGCTAGGCGCCTTCGACGTGCTGGTGGGCATCAACCTTCTGCGCGAGGGGCTCGACATCCCCGAATGCGGACTAGTCGCAATCCTCGACGCCGACAAGGAAGGCTTCCTGCGGTCGGAAACCTCGCTGGTGCAGACCATCGGCCGCGCGGCGCGGAACGCCGAAGGCCGCGTCATCATGTATGCCGACCGGATCACCGGCAGCATGGAACGCGCGATTGCCGAGACGAACCGCCGCCGCGAAAAGCAGATGGCCTACAACCTCGAGCATGGCATCACGCCGCAGACGGTGAAGAAGAACGTCGAGGATGTTCTGGCCGGTCTCTGGCAGGGCGACACCGACATGTCCCGCGTGACCGCCAAGGTCGAAAAGGCCATGGTCGGCTCGAACCTCGCCGCGCATCTCGACGGATTGCGGACCCAGATGCGCAAGGCGGCCGAGAACCTGGAATTCGAGGAAGCCGCGCGGCTCCGGGACGAGATCAAGCGACTGGAGGCCGTGGAACTCGCTGTCGCCGACGATCCCCTCGCCCGACAGTCGGTGGTGGAGGACGCGGTCGAGGAAGCCGTGAAGCTCTCGGGCCGGTCTACCGCCGGCAGGCCGGGGCAAAGGGGCGGGAAGAGGTCGAACCGGGGACGGCGGTAACGTGGGGCGCGTCCGGGGAAGGATCGTGGACCATCCGCCCTTCAGGAGCGTTCCCGCCCTAAACCCCTCTTGATCGATGTCACATTCGCTGGAAACAGCCTGCCATGGGGCTGGTTTTCGCCTGCGCGCGGTCGCCCAGGGGATCGACTTCCTCGGAGCCACAGACTGCCACCCTAGCGCTTTCAGGCAAGATGGCGCGGCTTTCCAGAAAGGACGCAGAGAGTACGGGCGCAGTCAGGCCAAAGATCGCCAGCGCAAGCGCAATGGCGGCGCTGTTGCGATGCGCAAGGCCGCGCAGACGGCCAGCAAGGGGGCGGGGGTCGCGCAGTGGTTCAGCCTCGAGAGGCAGGTCCTCGTGCAGTCTGGCATACGGCAATCCGTTGTCCTTCGGGTGCACCCTATCCTCCCTCATTGGCATTCAGGATTTACTCCCAATCGGACTATTTCGCGGCAGCCCTGCGGAGGCGATGCGGCTTGTCCCGGCCCGAAAACCGGTTAGCCTGCCGTTGCGGAAACAAAGGGGTGTGCAGGCGATGATGGTCGCGATCCTTACCACAATGCTTGCGGCGCTGACGTTTGCCTGGGCACGGCGAAAGGACGCGACCTGGGTTGCCGCCTGTCTTTGTCTTCTCCTGACGGTGTGGCTGTTCCTGTGGGAGGTCTGGAGTCCGGTCGACGGGTTCCGCATGCCCTGGATCGACACCCGGCTGGAACGGATCGAGACTCAGGCACAAGCATGAGGACGCTCGCCCTTCTGGACTACGGCTTTCAGGTCGCTCTCGCGGCGATGATGGCATCCATTCTCACCGCCGCTCTTGTGATCCAGTTCACCATGGGCGAATTGCCCTGTCCGCTATGCCTTCTGGAACGGGTCTGCATGTTCGGCATCGGGCTTGGCGTGGTGATGAACCTGCGCGGTGGCTTCAGTGGCAAGCATATGGGGTTGATCCTGCTTTTCGCGATCCTGCTGGTAGTCATTGCGACGCGCCAGACCCTCCTCGACATTTATCCCCGGCCAGGACACGCCTATATCGGCAGTGCCATCCTTGGCCTTCACATGCCGGTCTGGTCGATCCTGATCGGTCTTGGCACGGTGTTTGCCTATGCGCTGAAGCTGACTGCCCTTGGGAATGATGGCCATCTTCACCAGGTTCCATCGCACTATTTTCCTTCGCTGTTTCGGATTGGGAGTGCGGTCGGGCTGATCCTTATTCTTCTCTGTGCGATCAACCTCGTCGCGGTCGTGCTTCAATGCGGTCTCGGCCAATGTCATACCGAAGGTTACCGTCTGCTCGGGGATCCTCTGCCCGCAGGCTAAACGTCCGAATTGACAGAATTGCACCCTTGCCTCGTAGGACGCGATTTGGACAACGGCCTACGCGCACGCCTCTGGCGTCAATCCCGCGCGCATTTGCACCCTTGTGCCTGACGGCCCAAGCCTTCCCCGCGGGACTATCCTGGGTAGGCCGGCGCCAGCCGGTTTGGCTGTGCGGAGTGCCTTCGATTGCCACGTCAGTCGCGGACAGTCATTTGCCCAATCTTCAATTGCGTGAATGCATTTTCTGCTGATATTTTGGGCGTGTTTGAAATTACTCCTTGATTGCGGGTCCACCATGTCATTTGCCGGACGCCTCGACCGTCTTGTGCTGCCTTTGCGCCGCAAGATGTCCAAACTTACCTGTCCTCGCTCGTCAGAGTTGGGAACAATCGGATACCAGCAGAGGATGCGCGACCGCATCGTCCGTTGGCGTGATCCCGAAACCGCGCATTGGAGCGCGAAGCTTTCCCCCAAGTTGAAGGGCATCGAGTATGTCCGAGGCCTTGGTCATGCCGTGCCCGAGACTTATGGCCTTTTCCCGAGCCTCGCCGACGTCCCGCTTGACCAGCTCCCCCCCAATGTCGTGCTGAAGCCCCAGCACGGCTATTCCTCCAAGGGCGTCTTCCTGCTGCGGGATGGGGTGGAGCAGCTGACGGGCAAGACGGCAACCCGCGACTGGCTCCTTTCCGAAGCCGGCAAGAAGGCCGACGTTCCCTATATGGCGGAGGAGTTGCTGGTGAACTTCGACGGTCGGGTCGGAGCGCCGCTTGACTACAAGTTCTACTGTTTCGGCCCACGGATCGCCTACTGCACCGTAATCGAGCGCAACACGATTACCGGAGACGGCGACCTGAACCGCTACTGGTACATGACACCAGAGTGGAAGAAGGTGCCGATGCGCCTGAGGTGGGACGTCCGTCCCGAGCGCGGGATCGCACCGGCTCCGCCATTCCTTGACGCGCTGTTCGCCATGGCCTCCGACATCGGGCGGAATCTCAACGTCTTCATGCGGATCGACCTCTATGCGACGACCCGCGGCCCGGTCTTTGGCGAGTTCACACCTTTTCCCGCACGGGGCCGAGAGGTGACCCCCCTCTGCGACCTGTGGCTAGGGGCGATGTGGCAGGGACGCGAGGGATGCGACACCAACGAATCCCCTGATGGCAGCGTGCCACGGCTTGCCGCCGAATAGGCGCCCAAGCCAACGGAAGGAGCGTGGCACCCCCTTCGGGCGCGGCCGGGACGAGGACGGCTCGCACGGCCCGTCGAGATCAGCCGTTGAACAGGAAGTGCAGCACGTCGCCGTCCTGCACTTCGTAAGTCTTGCCTTCAACCCGGAACTTGCCCGCTTCCTTGGCGCCCGCCTCGCCCTTGCCTGCGACGTAATCGTCGTAGGCGATGGTTTCGGCGCGGATGAAGCCCTTCTCGAAATCGCCATGGATCACGCCCGCGGCCTGCGGCGCAAGCGTTCCCCTGGTGATCGTCCAGGCGCGGGCCTCCTTCGGGCCGACAGTGAAATAGGTCTGCAGGCCCAGAAGCTCGTAGCCCGCGCGGATCAGCCGGTCGAGACCGGCCTCATGCAGGCCCATCTCCTCCAGAAACATCTCGGCCTCGTCGGCGGGAAGCTGGCTGATCTCTTCCTCGATCCGGGCCGAGATCACCACCGTCGCCGCGCCTTGCTTCTTCGCCATCTCGGCGACGCGTGCCGATTGGCTGTTGCCGCTGGCGGCCGAAGCTTCCTCGACGTTGCAGACGTAAAGCACCGGCTTGGCGGTCAGGAGCTGCAGCAGCCGCCAAGCGCGCTGGTCATCCTCGGACACCTTGACGGTCCGAGCGGGCTGACCCTGTTCCAGCGCCGCCTGCGCCTGCGCCAGAAGCCGATCCTGATCCGCCGCTTCCTTGTCGTTGCCTTTCAGCTTGCGGGCCAGGTTTGCCCGCCGCCGTTCGATTGACTCGAGGTCGGCCAGCATCAGCTCGGTCTCGATGGTTTCGGCATCGGCCACTGGGTCGATCCGGCCCTCGACATGGGTGATGTCGCCGTCCTCGAAGCAGCGCAGCACATGGGCGATGGCGTCGCATTCGCGGATATTGGCGAGGAACTGGTTGCCGAGGCCCTCACCCTTCGAGGCACCGCGCACGAGGCCCGCGATGTCGACAAAGGTGATCCGCGTCGGGATGATCTGCTTAGACCCGGCAATGGCCGCAAGCGTGTCGAGCCGCGGATCGGGCACCGCGACCTCGCCCACGTTCGGCTCGATCGTGCAGAAGGGAAAGTTCGCCGCCTGCGCCGCCGCCGTGCGCGTCAGCGCGTTGAAGAGCGTGGACTTGCCGACATTCGGCAGGCCAACGATGCCCATCTTGAATCCCATCTGCGCTGCCTCCGCCGGCCGTCATCCGGCGCCGCTTCTAGTGGTGCCGAGGGACAGGTTCAAGGTTCCACGACTCGGGCACCGACCGTAATCTCTCGGCGGGAAAAGAGGAGAGAGCCATGGCGACGATGCCCTACCTGCATTTCCGCGGCGACTGTGCAAGTGCGCTTGCCTTCTACGCCGAGGTCTTCGGCGGCACGAACCTGCAGATGATGCGCTACGCCCAGGCGCCGGACGCGCCCGCTGGCTGGGCCTCCTCGGATCTCGTCATGCACGGCCAGGTGACGCTCGGGGACGGCACGCTGATGGCTTCGGATTATCCACCCGGCACGGCAGGCGATGCGCAGGCGGCCGTTTCGATCATGCAGAGTGCGCCGGACGCCGCCACGGCACAGCGCTGGTTCACCTTGCTCGCCAGGGATGGCGCGGTGATCCAGCCCTTTGGCCCGACCTTCTTTTCAGCCGGGTTCGGCATGGTGAAGGACCGGTATGGCACAACCTGGATTGTCGCGGCCGGACCAGCCGCCTGAGTCCGGGCTTGCCATCGCAACCGCCTCTGGCGAGAACCCGGTCGGTCACTCGGGGAGGGGATGAATGCAGCTGCGCAATCTCAAGCGCGCCGGCGATGCCCGGCTGGAGGAAGTGCTCGCCCTCAACCGCGCGGTCGAGGTCAAGACCTCGCCGCTCGACCGACTTGCGCTGGACCGTCTGCTGCGCGCCGCAACCTTTGCCATGGGCATCCCGGGCCCGGACGGGGCACTTGCTGCCTTCCTGATCGGCTTTGCCCCTGGCGCCGATTACCAAAGCCCGAACTACCGCTGGTTCTGCGACCGCCTGCCCCGCTTCGCCTATATCGACCGCGTGGTGGTCGCCGAAACCGCGCGCGGCCAGGGGCATGCGCGGCGCCTCTATGACGCCTTCGCGGTCCATGCCGCCCAGCACGATCTCGGCCCGCTCGTCTGCGAGGTGAATTCCGACCCGCCCAATCCCGGATCGGACGCCTTCCACGCAGCGCTCGGCTTCACCGAGATGGGCCGCGGCTCCCCCGCCCCCGGCAAGATCGTCCGCTACCTGATCCGCAAGGCCTGACCGGCCCATTTTCTGCTCTCAAGTATCCTCGGGGGTGAGCGCGCCCTGCGCGCGAGGGGGCGGAAAGCCCCCTTCCCTGCCCCGAACTGGAAAGGGCCGGTCCGATCAGGGCGCTGGTCCGACGCCGGCCTGCATGCCAGAGTGCCGGCATTTCAGGACAGGAGTTTCCCCATGATCGACCATATCGGCATCCGAACCGCCCATATCGCCGCCTCGCGCCGCTTCTACGATGAGGCCTTCGCGGCCCTGGGTGGAGGCGAGCGAAAAGAAGTCCCCAAGGAATTCACCGGCGGACTGACCGTTCTGGGCTTCGGGCGCGAGGTCCCGGTCTTCTGGCTGACCGAGGCCGGGCCTGACGGGGCTTCCTCGCCGATCCACATCGCCCTGTCGGCCCGGAACCGCGCCGAGGTGGATGCCTTCTACAAGGCCGCGATGAAGGCGGGCGGACGCGACAATGGCGGACCGGGTCTGCGCCCGCAGTACCACCCCGACTACTACGGTGCCTTCGTCTTCGATCCCGACGGCAACAATGTCGAGGCGGTCTGCCACCGGCCCGAGTGACGCGCCCGCCAGTCCTTGCTTTTCCCGGCCGCCCCGTGCAAACCGGGGCGCGAGGAATTCAAGGCGAGGGCTTGGGGCAGATGACCCGGATCGACGACAGGTTTGCGGAGCTGAAAGCCAAGGGCCGCAAGGCCTTCGTGGCCTATATCATGGCCGGCGACCCGGATCTGGATACCTCGCTTGCGGTCATGCAGGGGCTGCCGGGCGCAGGGGTGGACGTGATCGAGCTTGGCATGCCCTTCACCGATCCGATGGCCGATGGCCCGACGATCCAGCTGGCCGGACAACGCGCGCTCGACGGCGGACAGACGCTGGCCAAGACGCTGGACATGGTGCGGACCTTCCGCAAGACCGACCAGACCACGCCGATCGTGATGATGGGCTATTACAATCCGATCTATTCGCGCGGCGTTGACCGCTTCCTCGTCGAGGCGAAGGAGGCCGGGATCGACGGGCTGATCGTTGTGGACCTGCCGCCGGAAGAGGACGAGGAGCTTTGCATCCCCGCCCAGAAAGCCGGTCTGAACTTCATCCGCCTTGCGACGCCGACCACGGATGCCAAGCGGCTCCCCAAGGTGCTGCAGAATACGTCGGGCTTCGTCTACTACGTCTCGATCACCGGGATCACCGGGGCGGCGGCTGCGCAGGCAGCCGAGGTCGCGCCCGAGGTCGCCCGGATCAAGGCGGCAACCGACCTGCCGGTGATCGTGGGCTTCGGCATCTCAACGCCGGACAGTGCCAAGGCCATCGCCTCCATCGCCGACGGCTGCGTCGTCGGCTCCGCCATCGTCAAGGAGATAGGCGCCGGCAAGGCCCCGGCCGAGGTGCTGGCACAGGTGGCGGCCCTGGCGCAGGGCGCACATTCCGCCTGACCTGCGGCCCCGCAGGCCCTTTGCCGCCCTGACCCGGCTTGCCATTGCCCCTTGCCATGCGCAGCATGGCCCTGCGGCAAACGGGGGACAGGCGCATGACCAAGGGACGGCTCGAAGCATTCTCGGACGGGGTGCTGGCGATCATCATCACCATCATGGTGCTGGAACTGAAAGTGCCCGAGGAATATGACCTCGCGGCCCTGCGGCACCTCCTGCCGGTGTTCCTGGCCTATGTTCTGTCCTTCATCAATGTCGGGATCTACTGGAACAACCATCACCACATGTTCCACGCGGTGAAGCATGTCGGCGGCTGGGTACTTTGGGCCAACCTGCACTTGCTGTTCTGGCTGTCGCTCCTGCCGTTTGCCACCGGCTTCATGGAGGAAAGCGGTTTCCAACCGGTGCCGGTCGCGATCTACGGCTTTGACCTGCTGATGTGCGCCATCGCCTACACGCTGCTCGTCATCGCCCTTCTCGCAGAGCATGGCCGCCACTCGGAATTTGCCCGGGCGCTCGGTTCGGACAGCAAGGGCAAGATCTCGCTCGTCGCCTATATCCTGTCGATCCCGCTGGCCTTCGTGAATGTCTGGGTCTCGCTGGCGCTGATCCTGGCCGTTGCGCTGATCTGGATCGTCCCGGACCGCCGCTTTGCCCGGCCGCCGGAGGCGGCATGACCGTATTGCAGGCGCCTGAAGGAATTGGTAAGAAAAACTAACCACCGACATCGGAGAGCGCCTTGACGATCATCACCTGCATTGACGACCTCAAGCGGCTGCACCAGCGCCGGGTGCCGAAAATGTTCTGGGACTATGCCGAAAGCGGCAGCTACACCGAGCAGACTTTCCGCGAGAATTGCAGCGATTTCAGCAAGATCCGCCTGCGCCAGCGGGTGGCCGTCGACATGTCCGACCGCAAGCTTGCCACCGAGATGATCGGCCAGCCGGTCACGATGCCGGTGGCTTTGGCTCCTGTCGGCTCGACCGGGATGCAAAGCGCGGATGGCGAGATCAAGGCGGCCCGCGCGGCCGAGAAGTTCGGTGTGCCCTTCACCCTGTCCACCATGTCGATCTGCTCGATCGAGGATGTGGCGGCGAATACGACCAAGCCCTTCTGGTTCCAGCTTTACGTCATGCGCGACGAGGAGTTCGTCGACGAGATGATCGAGCGGGCGAAGCGGGCGCGGTGCTCGGCCCTGGTCCTGACACTCGACCTGCAGATCCTCGGCCAACGCCACAAGGACATCAAGAATGGCCTTTCGGCGCCGCCGAAGCTGACGCTTCCGAACATCCTGAACATGATGACCAAACCGCGCTGGTGCCTTGGCATGCTTGGGACGAAACGGCGCAGCTTCGGCAACATCGTCGGGCATGTGAAGAATGTGGGCGACCTTGCCTCGCTATCGAGTTGGACCAACGAGCAGTTCGACCCGCAGCTTGACTGGAAGAAGATCGCCCGCATCCGCGACCAGTGGGGCGGCAAGATGATCCTCAAGGGCATCCTCGATCCCGACGATGCCCGCATGGCGGCGGATTTCGGCGCGGATGCGATCGTGGTGTCGAACCACGGTGGGCGCCAGCTTGACGGGGCTCTGTCCTCGATCCGGATGCTGCCACAGATCGTGCGAGCAGTCGGCGACAAGGTGGAGATCCATCTCGATAGCGGCATCCGCTCGGGTCAGGACGTGCTGAAGGCGATCGGGATGGGGGCGAAATCGACCTTCATCGGCCGCAGCTTCATCTACGGCCTCGGCGCCATGGGCGAAGAGGGCGTGACCAAGGCGCTCGAGGTGATCCAGAAAGAGATGGACATCACCATGGCGCTTTGCGGCGAACGCGATGTGCTTAACTTCGGGCGGCACAACCTGCTGGTACCGGCTGATTTCGAAGGGTCTTGGGCGTGAGGTGACGCTTCAGGCCGAAACGACGGCGCGGCTGCGCTCCATCGCTGCCACCAGCGCCAGAATGACCAGCAACATGACGGTGGCAAAGACGAAGGCCGCCCTGAGACCGAAGACACCTGCAAGAAAGCCAAGCGTCGGCGGACCGAAGAAATAGCCGAAATAGCCCAGCAGGGTGGCGCGCGCGACCGCGCGGGCGCGCGCATCGGGCCGAGCGAGGCGCCCGACCAGCGAAAACGCCGTCGGCGCAATCACCGAAGATCCGATGCCCATGACGATGAAGCCCGCATAGGCCATCGCCGGGCTGACGGCCAGCGCCGCCACGATGGCCCCGCAGGCCGAGATCACCGCTCCAAGGCGCAGAAGCAGCAGTGGGCTGGTGCGGGTGACCAGGCCCTGTCCCGCCAGACGTGCAAATCCCATGGTCAGCGCCAGCGCAGCCGGTCCCATCGACCCTTGGGCGGGCGACCCATGCAGCGTCTTCTCGATATGCAGCGCCGACCAGTTCTCGGCCGCGTTCTCGGTCATGAAGGCGATCAGCACGATGGCCCCCCCGATGACCGGGACCAGGCCAAGACCGCCGTGACGTCCATCCTTCGGCTTCTTCAATCCGTGGATGGTTCCATCCTGTTCTACCGTGGCAAGCGCCATGAGCAGCGCGACAAGTGCCATTGCCCCCATCACCCAAGCAGGTGACCACTGGGCCGAACGCAGCACCCCGGTCCCGATTGCGGCCCCGGCATAGCCGAAGGAATAGGCAGCGTGGCTGAGGTTCATCAGCTGGACATTGCGGCTGTTTTCCAGATCCGCCACACGCGCGTTCATCAGCACGTCGGTCAGGCCGGTCGCGGCCCCGCAGCACATCATGGCGAGCGGAAAGAGCCACAGCGTATGGACCTGGCCCGGCAGGGCAAAGGCGAGCGCCATGGCGATGGCGGAAACGGGAAGCGCCACCCGCCCGAACGCTACGCCCGCAGCCGGCGCGACCAACATGGCCATCACCGCGGCAATCGGCGTCATCAGCATCAGAAGGCCAAGCTGCCGTTCATCGACGCCGAGTTGGACCTTGATGTCAGGCAGGACAGCCGCATAAGTGCCCCAGACGACGCCCATTGCGGCGAAGGCTGCCACGGCCGGACGTGCGGCCTTGAGGGTGGAAAGGGCTGACATGGGGACTCCGTCTTCGCCGCGATAGGTAGCGGGAGGCCTCCGCTGCGGCAAGTCTGGCCCCGACACGGCCCGTCCTGACGGCGACGGCGTATGCGAATGGCGCGATTTGCGCTTTCCAAGGGGCCGATTCCCCGCTATAGGCCCCCGGTCGCGCCGCACACCCTTGGAGGGCGGCGGACCTAACATATGGAGAACCTCTATGGCTCGTGAGATCCCGGATCTTATGGTCGAGGTACGGACGGGGACAGGCAAGGGGGCCGCCCGTCAAGCCCGCCGCGAGGGCTACGTACCTGGCATCATCTATGGCGACGGCAAGGAGCCGACGCCGATCAAGGTGAACTACAACACCCTTCTGAAGCGTCTGCGCGCCGGCCGTTTCCTGTCGACCCTGATCAACCTCAAGGTCGAAGGCCAGCCCGACACGCACGTCATCTGCCGCGGCGTCCAGCGCGATGTGGTGAAAGACCTGCCGACGCATATCGACTTCATGCGCCTGCATGACGAAAGCCGGATCAACCTGTTCATCCACGTCGACTTCATCAACCACGAAGCGGCCCCGGGCATCAAGCGCGGCGGCACCCTGACCGTGGTTCGCCCCGAAGTCGAACTCGAAGTGGTTGCATCGGACATCCCGGACCACATCACTGTGGACCTGACCGGCAAGCAGATCGGCGACGTCATCCACATTAACGATGTGGCCCTGCCGTCGGGCGCGAAGCCGACGATCGAGCGCAACTTCGTCATCGCCAACATCTCGGCCCCGTCGGGCCTGGTGTCGACGGAAGCCGAATAATCTTCGCTCAAGCGGACAGGGGCGCGGCAGGACAACCTGCCGCGCCCCTTTGCATTTGCCGCTGACCGCAGCAGTCGGGTTGCACACGGCGCGTCGCGGCGTTACGCCAGAGCATATACCGCCCCGCAGGACGGGAGATGCCCGCGATGAAACTCTTTGTCGGCCTCGGCAATCCCGGCGCGAAGTATGCCGGCAACCGGCACAATATCGGCTATATGGCCGTCGAGCGCATCGCCGCGGATCACGGTTTCGGCCCGTGGCGCAAGGGCTTTCAGGGGCAGGTCAGCGAAGGCCGCCTTGGCAGCGAGAAGGTGATCCTGCTCAAGCCTGAAACCTTCATGAACCTTTCCGGCCAGTCGGTCGGCGAGGCCCTGCGCTTTTACAAGCTGACCCCCGCCGAGGTGACGGTGTTCCACGACGAGCTTGACCTTGCCCCGGCCAAGGTCCGCGTCAAGACAGGCGGCGGCCATGCCGGGCATAACGGCCTGCGCTCGATCCACGCCCATATTGGCGAGGCTTATGGCCGCGTGCGTCTCGGGATCGGCCATCCCGGCCACAAGGATGCTGTGGCCGGCTACGTGCTGCACGATTTCGCCAAGTCGGATCAGGATTGGCTCGACGATGTGTTGCGCGGGGTGTCCGATGGCGCTGTGGCCCTGGCCGCCGGTGACGCGGCGCGGTTCCAGAACGCCGTTGCTTTGCGCACCGCGCCGCCCCGATCCTCGACCGGAACGCAAGCTGCCACCGCGTCCGAAGCGCGGCCCGACCCCAAGCCCGCCTCCGACCCCGCCCCGGAGGCGGAGCCCCGCAGCCCGATGCAGCGGCTGCTCGACCGGTTCGGACGATAACCCCTGATGGAATCCGTCACCGAACATGCCCACTCGACGGCCAGTCGGCCGCCCGCCTGGAGCGTCGCGATGCCGCTTCTGGCCATGCTTTTCGTCGGAGCCGAGCTTTCAGGGCTCCTCCACGGCCTGGGCCTTGCCCCCATCCCGATTGCCATATGCCTGCTGGGTGGTGCAGTCTTTGCCGCGGTCCAACATGCCGAGGTTCTGGCCCACCGCATCGGCCAGCCCTTCGGTTCGCTGATCCTGGCTCTGGCCGTCACGGTGATCGAGGTTTCGCTGATCATCTCTGTTCTGCTGGGCGGCGCCGAGGGGGCGGATCAGGTCGCCCGCGATACCGTCTACGCGGCGGTCATGCTGGTCCTGAACGGCATTGTCGGCCTCTCGCTTGTCCTTGGCGGCCTGAAGCACCGCGAGCAGACATTCCAGATCGACAGCGCCTCGGCCACACTGGCGGTTCTGGGCACGCTGTCGGTCTTCACGCTGGTCATGCCGAATTTCACCAAGGCAACGATCGGGGCAAGCTACACGCCGCTGCAGCTTTTTGTCGTCGGTTTCTCGTCGATCATCCTCTACGGCGTCTTCCTGTTCGTCCAGACCGTCCGGCACCGCGACCGGTTCGTGGACGGCGACGAACTGGTGACACCGTCACATGCCCCGACCCCGCCGCGTGCCGTGGCCCTTGCGGGACTTCTGCTGGTCGTCGCGCTGCTTTCGGTCATCGGAATTGCCGAATTCCTGTCTTTGCCGCTTGAACAGGCGATCAGCGGGGCGCATCTGGAACGCTCGCTTGTTGGGGTCGTCATCGCGGCGATCGTCCTGATGCCCGAGGGTCTATCCGCCCTGCGCGCTGCCCGGCAGAACCGGCTGCAAAGCAGCATCAACATGGCCCTCGGCTCGGCGCTGGCCAGCACCGGCCTGACCATCCCCACGGTTGCGGCCGTCTCGCTTTTCACCGGACGGACGCTGGTCCTGGGCTTGGGACAGGAAGATACGGCCCTGCTCTTGCTGACGCTTTTCATCAGCTCGCAAACTCTCGGAACTGGGCGGACGACGCTGCTGCAGGGATTTGTCCATCTCGTGATCCTTGCGGTCTTCCTTGTGCTGGCCGCTGTGCCTTAGGCTAAGGCCGAGGTTCGATCCTGAAAGGCCCCCGATGGACGCATCGCTGAACGTGCTGGGCGGTCCGCTGGAACTCTGTTCCGCTGCCCCGATCACCGGTTTCTTCCGCAACGGCTGTTGCGATACGGGGCCCTACGATCACGGGGTCCACACCGTCTGCGCCTTGATGACGGACGAGTTTCTGGCGCTGTCGAAATATCTCGGCAACGACCTGTCGACACCGCGGCCCGAATTCGGCTTTGCGGGCCTGAAGGCGGGCGACCAATGGTGCCTTTGCGCGGCCCGATTCTTGCAGGCCCATCACGAAGGCGCGGCGCCACAGGTGCGGCTGAAAGCGACCCACCGCCGGACGCTGGACATCGTGCCGCTGGAAACGCTTCGGCTTTATGCCGTGGATGCAGATTAGGTTTCAGACGGTCTCGACCTGGCGGGCGACCTTCTCGACAGCTGGGCTTACACCGCCAAGTTCGCCCGTCATCAGATCCTCGATGAAGAGGCTCAAGAGTTGCGAACGTCCGGTCACTCCGGCCTTGCGATAGATCGCGTTGGTCTGGGCCTTGACCGTGCCTTCGCTGGTCTTGCGCAGGCTGGCGATCTCGGCCGTTGTCATTCCCTTGATCGCAAACAGGGCAACATCACTTTCCGCCGGTGTAAGTCCCCACTCGGCGAACCGCTCCTCAAGAAGCTCCATGAAGGCTCCAGACGCACGCCGCAGCCGCTCTTCTGCGCGGTTGCGATCCGCGATGGCGCGGAATAGCGCGAAGCCCCCCAGAACCAGCCCAAGCAACAGACCGACAGCCGCGCCGATTTCCAGGAGTTCCCGCGCTTCCCAGCTGAGGGGATGCGATTGAAGACCCAAAACCGAACTCAGGATGTCCCAGACGAAGAAAACCGTGCAAACGGCCTGAACAAGCAGAATGGCCAGAACAAGCCAACCCTTCCTCATCCCCGGTCCGCCCTGCGCCGTCTCAGCACGCCGTCAGTCGTCATCGCCACCAGATCCGTGACCGCCACCAGAATCATCCGATCCGGAACCTCCCGAACCGGATCCTCCAGAACCGCTATTGCTGCCTGACCCGCCGCCTCTGTCCGAACCGCCATCATCGCCGGAGCTGCCGTCATGGTTGGATCCGCTTCCGCCGGAGTCACTTCCACCAGACCCGCCGTCATCGGAGCCGCCGCCACCAGAGCCGCCACTTCCGGACCCGCCGCTTCCTGAGTTGCTGCCTCCGGAGTCGTCACCGCCCGATCGACCGGAAGATTGGGAACGACCTTGATCTGATCGGCCATCGTCATCGAGAATGTCAGACGCCGCCGATCCTGTGCGGGTGTCAGTCGCGAGATCGCGCAAAATCTCGCCTGAGCTGGGGTTGATGACGATCTCACGTTGCTCACTGCCGCGAATGCCCGTGATGCGCACCCGACCCAGCAGGGTCCGCGACATGGTAATGTCTTGGTAACCAAGCTCACGCAGGCGGCCAGCAATCTGCTGGCCAACATCCTGAGCAAGGGCAGGCGCGAGTGGAACCGCCATCAGTGCCAGCCCCAAAAGCAGGGTTCTTCGCCGCATGTCTTTCTCACTCTCCCCCGGGCAGGGCCGGGTCAGTATCGACGACGCCCGGTCGCGGGGCAAGACTGCCGCGCGCCGGGTCTCGAGGGTCAATCAAGGTGCAGATCAGTCGTCCGCTCCTTCGCCTCCGCCGCCGCTCCCACTGTGGTCCGAACCACCCGATCCGCCGTCGCTATCACCGCCGGAATCGCCGTGATCTGAGCCGCTGTCGCCGCCGTGATCGTCCGCGCCGCCGTCATGCGATCCAGCACCAGAGCTGCCGCCCGACGAATTGTCACCGCCGTTGTCATCACCGCTATCATCGCTGCCATGATCGTCTCCGACATCGTGGTTCGGACCGTCATCCGATCCCGAGCTCTGGCTGTCGTCGTCGGACGAGCTGTCGTCTGCGGAACCGTCGTCGGATGACGGCCCTTCGGTCGCTCGAACGAAATCGCGGTTCCTCTGGCGCAGGGTCACACCGGGGGTGTTGTCCTCAAAGGCCCCGACCCTCTCAGTCTCGGACTTGAGGACCGCACCGGTCGACTTGTCGTAGATGGTCTCGACCTTTTCGGTGCCGCGGATCGCTTCGACTTTCAGCTGGTTTGGCGTCTCCCGCATTTCGATGCGCGTGAAGCCCTGGGACTGAAGGTCCGCCGCAAGCGCGTTGACATTGACCTCGGCCGAAGCACCGCCGCCCGAGAGCAGCAGGAACAAGGTGAAGGGGAGGAGTTTCTGTTTCAATGGGGGCTCCTTTCAGGATTCGGGGGAAACGACCGGCTGCGGGGGCAGCCGACCGCAGTCATCTGTCTTGGCCGTGGCAAACCGGATCATCAGCGCCGCGTCGGCAGCGCGTATCTCCAGCTGGATCGTCGGTGCCACGGCGGCGGCGAGCGAGTTAAACCGGTTCGCCTGATGTCGTGCCGCTATGCATCACGGTGGGCGGGAACCCGACAGCGGATGATACGGCAGCCTGGGATGGCAGGCTGCCGGCCGCGAAGATGAACATGGCGATCGAGGACGCGATCAAGATCTGCATGGCCTTTCCTCTCTGTTGCGCCGCGGTGTTGCGACAGGCCAACGAGGCCGCATTTTCCGGCAACAGACCATTCGCCGAGAGTTTAGCATTGCTGTCATTGGCAGGCGGTTTAGGTCCATAAACCAGGGTTTAGGCGCTCGGAGCTCGGCGCAACCCACTGTCGGAAAAGGAAAAGCCCCACCAGAAAGCGGGGCTTCCAGATTTTCGGTGGATGCGAAGGTCCGTCAGACCTTCATGTTGACGCCAAGGTGCTTGGCCACCGTGAAGATGTCCTTGTCGCCCCGACCACACAGGTTCATCACGATCAGGTGGTCCTTGGGCAGCGTTGGCGCGATCTTCATCACATGGGCCAGCGCATGGCTCGGCTCAAGCGCCGGGATGATCCCTTCCTGCTGGCAGCAGAGCTGGAACGCGGCCAACGCCTCGGCATCGGTGATCGAGACGTATTCGGCGCGGCCGACATCATGCAGCCAGGAATGCTCCGGCCCGATCCCCGGATAGTCGAGCCCGGCCGAGATCGAATAGCCTTCGAGGATCTGCCCGTCCTCGTCCTGCAGCAGGTAGGTGCGGTTGCCGTGCAGCACGCCAGGGCGTCCGCCGGTGAGGGACGCGCAATGCTCCATCCGGTCATCAACACCCTTGCCGCCGGCCTCGACCCCGATGATCCGTACGCTCTTGTCGTCAAGGAAGGGATAGAACAGCCCCATCGCATTCGACCCGCCGCCGATCGCGGCGATGATCGTGTCGGGCAGCCGCCCCTCGCGTTCGAGGATCTGCTGCTTGGCCTCCTTGCCGATGATCGACTGGAAATCGCGGACCATCGCCGGATAGGGATGCGGGCCGGCGACGGTACCGATGCAGTAGAAGGTGTCGCGCACGTTCGTGACCCAGTCGCGCAGCGCGTCGTTCATCGCGTCCTTGAGCGTGCCGCGCCCCGAGGTCACCGGGATCACTTCGGCGCCGAGAAGCTTCATCCGGAACACGTTCGGCGCCTGACGCTCGACATCATGGGCGCCCATGTAGACCACGCATTGCAGCCCGAACTTGGCGCAGACGGTGGCCGTCGCCACCCCGTGCTGGCCCGCACCGGTTTCGGCGATGATCCGGGTCTTGCCCATGCGGCGGGCAAGGATGATCTGGCCCAGCACGTTGTTGATCTTGTGCGCGCCAGTATGGTTCAGCTCGTCGCGCTTCATGTAGATCTTGGCGCCGCCGAGGTGCTGCGTCAGCCGGTCGGCGTAGTAGAGCGGCGAGGGCCGGCCGACATAATGGGTCCAGAGATCGTTCATCTCGGCCCAGAAAGTCGGGTCGGTCTTGGCATGCTCGTAGCGTTCCTCGAGATCGAGGATAAGCGGCATCAGCGTTTCCGACACGAAGCGCCCGCCGAAGATGCCGAAGCGGCCGCGCTCGTCGGGGCCGGTCATGTAGCTGTTGGGCAGGTCTTCGGGCATCGCATCCTCCGGGCTTGGCCTGTTGGATGTAGCGCCGCCCGGCCGCAGGGTAAAGCGCGAGGTTTTGACCCGACCGAAGCAAGGAAGGGGTCCAAGATCTTTGGTAGCAGCCTGTGGATGCTAAGGAAGCGTGAAGCCGCGCGCCGCCTTCACAAATGCCCGGATCTTCGCATGGTCCTTCACGCCCGGCTCGCTTTCGACTCCCGAAGACACATCGACCTGCCGCGCATTGGTCAACTGGATCGCTTCCGCGACATTCTCCGGCGTCAGCCCGCCCGCGAGCATCCACGGCCGGAGCCAGCGGCGCTGCGCCACCAGCCGCCAGTCGAAGGTCAGGCCGTTGCCCCCGGGCAGCACGGCATCCTTCGGCGGCTTGGCATCGACCAGGATCTGGTCGGCCACGAGGCTGTAGTCCAGCACCGCCGCCAGATCGCCCGCCTCGGCCACGCCGACCGCCTTCATCACCGGCAGCCCATAGCGGGCGCGGACCTCCGCCACCCGGTCGGGGCTTTCCCGCCCGTGGAGTTGCAGCATGTCGAGCGGCACCTCACCGGTGATGCGGTCGAGCGTGGCATCATCGGCATCGACCACCAGCGCGACCTTCGCCAATCCGACCGGCGCCGCCAGCGCGGCCGTCCGCGCTTCGGTCACTGTCAGATTGCGGGGCGATTTCGCGAAGAAAACGAAGCCGGCATAGGCGGCCCCCGCCTCGGCCACGGCCTCGACATCGGCCGGCGTGCGCAGGCCGCAGATCTTGACGCGGATTTCGGCCATCGCTCAGCCTGCCTTGCGCGGGCTTTCCAGCAACGCCAGAACCTCGTCCTTGTGTTCGGGCTTGTCCTCGCGCAAGCGCGCAACCTCGCGCTCCAGGCTCGCCACCTCGCGCGACTTGCGGCTGGCGGTCGAGCGGTGCTTGGTTTCGCGCAGCCACTCCCAGACGAAGCCGATCAGCACACCCACGACGATGCCGCCGAAGACCACCAGAAACAGCGGGATCTGGATCGTCCAGCCGATGCCGGCAAAGGGGCCGATGCTGTCCGGCAGCAGGCGCAGGGCCACGGGTGCCCGGTTGGCCAGCGCGATGGTCAGGAGCGCAACCGCCAGCAGGGCAAGCAGCAGGTAGCGAAGGAATCGCATCGTCAGGCCTCGCGTCCGTGGGATCGGACCTCCGACCCCGCCCGAGGTTTACTTGCCGTTCAACCGGTCGCGCAAGAGCTTTCCGGTCTTGAAGAACGGCACGTTCTTCTGTTCGACATCGACCGCTTCCCCGGTGCGCGGATTGCGGCCCAGGCGGGCATCGCGGGCTTTCACCGAGAAGGCGCCGAAGCCGCGAAGCTCCACCCGGTCGCCCTTCGCCAGCGCCTCGATGATCTCTTCGAATACGGTGTTCACGATGCGCTCGACATGGCGCTGCGTGAGATGCGGATTCTCGTCCGCGATCTTCTGGATCAGTTCAGACCGGATCATACCGTTGAGTCCCCCCCTGTGGTCGTGCCAGGCCGCCACATGATCTTCAGGTGACTATAGGGAAGAAACTTCACCGCACAAACAGGAAAACCCTGCCAATGCCTGCACTTGGCGGGGCTTCGCGCAAAAAGAAAGGGCCCCGCCAGCGGCGGAGCCCCAATTGCTGCAAGGCGGCGAGCGGCCTCAGCCCCGGTCGGAGCCCTTGAGTGCCGCGCCGAGGATGTCGCCGAGCGACGCGCCCGAATCGGACGAGCCATACTGTTCGACGGCCTCTTTCTCTTCCGCGATCTCGCGCGCCTTGATCGACAGGCCCAGACGACGGGTCTTCGGGTCGATGTTGGTCACGCGCACATCGATGTGGTCACCGACCTGGAAGCGCTCGGGGCGCTGTTCAGAACGGTCACGCGACAGGTCCGAGCGGCGGATGAACGACTTGGCGCCGTTGTACTCCACCTCGATCCCGCCATCCTCGATCGCCGAAACGGTCACGGTGATGACCGAACCGCGCTTCACTCCATCGACGGCGTCGGTGAAGGTGTCGTCGCCCAGAGCCTTGATCGAGAGCGAGATACGCTCTTTCTCGGTGTCCACTTCGGTGACGGCGGCTTTCACCGTGTCGCCCTTGCGGTAGTTCTGGATCGCATCCTCGCCGCGCTGGTCCCAGCTCAGGTCGCTGAGGTGCACCATGCCGTCGATGTCGTTGTCGAGGCCGACGAACAGACCGAATTCGGTGATGTTCTTGACTTCGCCCTCGATGGTCGAACCGACCGGATGGGTTTCCGCGAAGACTTCCCACGGGTTGCGCTGCGTCTGCTTCAGGCCGAGCGAGACGCGACGCTTGGCGCTGTCGATCTCGAGGACCATGACGTCAACCTCTTGCGAGGTCGAGACGATCTTGCCGGGGTGCACGTTCTTCTTGGTCCAGCTCATTTCCGAGACGTGGACCAGGCCTTCAACGCCCGCTTCCAGTTCGACGAACGCACCGTAATCGGTGATGTTCGTCACGCGGCCCTTGTGGACCGACCCGATCGGATAGGCTTTTTCCACAGCATCCCACGGATCGGCCTGAAGCTGCTTCATGCCGAGGCTGATGCGGTGGGTTTCCTTGTTGATCTTGATGACCTGGACTTTCAGGGTCTCGCCGATCGACAGGATTTCCGACGGGTGGTTGACACGGCGCCAGGCCATGTCGGTGACGTGCAGCAGGCCGTCCACGCCACCCAGGTCAACGAACGCACCGTATTCGGTGATGTTCTTGACCACGCCATCCACAACCTGGCCTTCGGTCAGGTTCGAGATGACTTCGGCGCGCTGTTCGGCGCGGCTTTCTTCCAGGATCGCGCGGCGCGAAACCACGATGTTGCCGCGGCGGCGGTCCATCTTCAGGATCTGGAAGGGCTGCTTCATGCCCATGAGCGGGCCGGCGTCGCGCACGGGGCGCACATCAACCTGGCTGCCCGGCAGGAAGGCCACGGCACCGCCCAGATCGACGGTGAAGCCACCCTTGACGCGGCCGAAGATCGCGCCTTCGACGCGGGTCTCGGCGGCATAGGCTTTTTCCAGACGATCCCAGGCTTCTTCGCGCTTGGCTTTCTCGCGGCTGATGACCGCTTCGCCCTTCGCGTTCTCAACCCGGTCCAGATAGACCTCGACCTCGTCGCCGACAGTGATGTTCGGCGCCTCGCCGGGGCTTGCGAATTCTTTCAGATCAACGCGGCCTTCCATCTTGTAGCCGACGTCGATGATGGCCTGGCCCGCCTCGATGGCGATGACCTTGCCCTTCACCACCGAACCTTCTTCGGGGGTGTCGATCTCGAAGCTCTCCTTAAGGAGGGCTTCGAATTCTTCCATGGATGCTTTAGCGCACATGCGTAGTTTGGTCCTTTCATCATTTTCACTGGCCATGCGGTTGGCTCCGCCGGTCTTGTCACCAATTGCCCGCCCGAGATGGGGAGCTATTCGAAAACAACAAGGGCCGGTGTTGACCCGACCCTCTCGTCCTCACGCTCCTGGCTCTGGCGGCCTGTTCGACGGGGCGGGCTATAGGCGCATCCGTCCTGAAAGGCAAGCAAAAGGCACCTCAGGGCATCAGCTGCCCGCCATTCACCTCGATCACCTGGCCGATGATGTACGGGGAGAGGACCGCCGAGGCGAGGAACAGGTAGGCGCCCACGCAATCCTCCGCGGTGCCGAGCCGGCCCTGCGGGATCGTGGCCAGTTGCGCCTTGAGCTGCGCCTCGGTCGAATAGCGCTCGTGAAAAGGCGTGGTGATGACGCCCGGCGCCACGGCGTTGACGCGGATGCCGAAGGAGATCAGTTCCTTGGCCATGCCGCGGGTGACGTTGTGGACGAAAGCCTTGGACGAGCCGTAAAGCCCCGCGCCACCACTCGCCCCGTTTCGGGCGGCGATCGAGGTCGTGTTGATGATGAAGCCGCCGCCAGCCGCCTTGAGATGAGGGATCGCAGCCTGGCTCGCGACCACGACCGAGCGGGCGTTCAGATCCATGATCTCGTCATAGTCGGCTTCGCTCGCCTCGGCATAGGGAACCCGGCGCACCATGCCGCCCGCGTTGTTGATGAGCCCGTCCAGACCGCCAAACGCCCGGACCGCCTGCGCCACGGCCTCGCGGGCACCCGCTCCCGTCGAGATGTCCGCGCGGATGAGCGTCACGCGGCCCTGCCGTGCCACGATCTCGGCCGCGAGCGTCTCTGCCGCCTCGACGCTCGAGTTGAAATGCAACCCAACGCGGGCCCCCTGCGCAGCGAAAGCGAGCGCGACAGCGGCCCCGATGCCGGTCGAGGCTCCGGTGACAAGGACTGCCTTGCCGTCGAGATCCGGAATGCGAAGCTGTGTCACTCTGATTTCCCCTTGGCCAAGGCCGCCTCCACGATCGATATGGCGCGCGCGACCGCGCTGTCGACAGGCATCTCCGACGTATCGAAAATCACGGCATCATCCGCCGGCTTCAGCGGAGCATCGGCGCGCCCCATGTCGCGGGCGTCCCGGTCGCGCACCTCGGCCAGCATCGCTTCGAAAGTCAGGGGCGCCGCCTCGCCGCCCAGTTCAAGCCAGCGGCGCCTGGCCCTGACTTCGGGCGAGGCCGTGACGAAAAGCTTCACCTCCGCCTCGGGGCAGATCACCGTGCCGATATCCCGCCCGTCCAGGACGGCCCCTCCCTCGGCCCGCGCCCGCCGCCTCTGGTAGTCGTAAAGGGCCGCGCGGACTTCCGGGATCACCGCGATCCGGCTCGCCGCCTGCCCGGCCTCGGCCGTGCGCAGATCGGGGCGCGCCAGATCGGCCGCGGTCAGTCCGCGCGCGGCCGCAACCGGGTCACCGCCTTTCGCGCCGACGGCACGGTAAAGCAGCCCGGTATCCAGATGCGAGAACCCGAACCGTTCGGCGATCGCGCGCCCGATCGTCCCCTTGCCCGAAGCCGCCGGCCCGTCGATCGCCACCGTGAAGATCATCCGCTCCTCCTTGCGCCGGACGACCTTGTTGCCCAAGGATGGCCCCCTGTCAAACCGCGAGGAAATGATGATCACCGGCGCACCGCCTCGGACCTGGGCCATGGGCATGCCCGAATTCCTCATCACCGATCTGGAGGAAAGCCTTGCCTTCTGGCGGGGCGTGCTCGGTTTCCGCATCGCCTATTCCCGCCCCGAACAGCAGTTCGTGTATCTCGAACATCCGGACGGGGCGCAGATGATGATGTATCCGCGCGATGGCGACTGGGAAGTCGGCCCGATGGAGCGCCCCTTTGGCCGCGGCGTGGTGTTCCAGGTCTATGTCGGCGATGTCGATGCCCATGTCCGGGCCGTGGAAGAGGCGGGGCTGCCATTCTACGTCGCCCCCCGCGAGCGCTGGCGTCACTGGGGCGACCGGCAGGGCGGCCAGCGCGAATTTCTCGTGCAGGATCCCGACGGCTATCTCGTCATGGTCGCCCAGAGGATTGGCGAGAAACCCCTCGGCTGACGCCCTGGGCTTCTTCTTGGCGCAAATACCCCGGGGGTGAGCGCCAAAGGCGCGAGGGGGCAGCGCCCCCTTGAATTTTCGTAGAAAATTCGGCCTAGCCGCGCGAAAGGTCGGCGCCGAGGTCCTTCATCAGCCCCTCGAAGATCGGGAAACTGGTCAGGATCGGCGAGGCGTCATCGACGCCGACGGCGGACTTCGACGCCATGCCGCAAACAAGGAAGCTCATCGCGATCCGGTGGTCGAGATGGGTCTTTGCCACGGCCCCGCCGGGAACGCCGCCGGCCCCAAGGCCGTGGACGATCAGCGTGTCCTCATCCTCTTCGATGCGAACGCCGCAGGCCTCGAGCCCGCGCGCCATGGCGTCGATCCGGTCGCTTTCCTTGACGCGAAGCTCCTTCACCCCGCGCATCACCGTCCGGCCCTCGGCGAAGGCCGCGACAACCGACAGGATCGGGTATTCGTCGATCATCGACGGCGCCCGCTCGGGCGGCACTTCGACGCCCTTAAGGTTGCTTGCCCGGACGCGCAGGTCCGCCACCGGCTCGCCCCCCTCCTCGCGCGGGTTCTGGAACTCGATATCGGCCCCCATCTCGACCAGCGTCAGGTAGAGGCCGTTGCGGGTCAGGTTCTGGCTGACGCCCGGCACGAGGATGTCGGACCCCTCGACGATCAGCGCCGCGCAGACCGGGAAGGCGGCCGAGGACGGATCGCGGGGCACGGCAACCGTCTGCGGCTTCAGCTCGGGCCGGCCGGTCAGGGTGATGACATGGCCCTCGGCCGTCTTCTCCACCGACAGTTTCGCGCCGAAGCCCAGAAGCATCCGCTCCGAATGGTCGCGCGTCGGTTCCTTCTCGATCACGACGGTCTCGCCGGGGGCATTGAGGCCGGCCAGCAGCACCGCCGATTTGACCTGCGCCGAAGCGACCGGAAGCGCATAGCGCACCGGCACCGGATCGGCCGCACCGACGATGGTCATCGGCAGTCGTCCGCCCTGCCGGCCATAGGCGCGCGCACCGAACAGCGACAGGGGATCGGTCACGCGCCCCATCGGCCGCTTGCGCAGGCTCGCATCGCCAGTGAAGGTCGCGGTGATCGGCGTGGTCGCCATCGTCCCCATGATGAGACGCACACCCGTGCCGGAGTTGCCGCAGTCGATGACATCGGCCGGCTCGGAAAAGCCACCGACCCCAACGCCATGCACCGTCCAGCTTCCGGGACCGTGCTGCGTCACCTCCGCCCCGAAGGCGCGCATCGCCTTGGCGGTATCGAGCACATCCTGCCCTTCCAGCAGGCCCGTGATCTTCGTTTCCCCCACGGCCATCGCGCCGAAGATGAGCGCCCGGTGGCTGATCGACTTGTCGCCCGGCACCTCGGCCCGGCCCTTGAGCGGGCCCGAGCGGCGGGCGGTCATCGGTTCGGGCGTGGCGTGGCCTGACATGGAAACCTCGGCTGTTTGCGCGGCGAGAGGCTTATCCAAAGCCGTGGCGGCGGTCCAGCGCCAACCTGCGGATGAGTGCCGCCAGACTTTGCCTTCCGCAGACCACCTGTCCCCCGGGGGAAATCAACAGACTCCAACCCATCAGGAAAGGCTGACGGCCCGAGGCGCCTAACCGGCGCGCAGTTCAGTCCGGGACGTGCAGCTCGGCGCGGCCGCGCCCTTGGCGTTTGGCCTCATAGAGCGCGGAATCGGCATCGGCCAGCATCCGGTCGCCCAGTACCCTGTCATAGGCGGTCGAGGCCGCCATGCCGATACTGGCCGAAACCCGGGTGGAAACCCCCTGATAATCCATCGGTTCCTCGAGCCGCGCGATGATGCGGGCCGCGATGATCCGCATCCGCTCGGCATCGACCAGGCCGGGCAACAGGATGACGAATTCGTCGCCCCCCACCCGCGCGACGGTATCCCCGGCGCGGGTCTGGGCGCGCAGGACACCCGCCACCATGCGCAGGACATGGTCGCCCGCGGCGTGGCCGAGCGTGTCGTTCACCGCCTTGAACCAGTCGAGGTCCAGGTGCATGAGGCCAAAGGGCTGCCCGCGCGCCACCAGTTCCGCCAGGGCAAGATCGAGCGCCCGCCGGTTGCGCAGGCCGGTCAGCGTGTCGGTCAGGGCGCGCTCTTCCGCCTCGGATCGCGCGCCCTCCAGCCGGCGGTTCATGGCGCGCAATTCGCCCATGACGGCTGTCTTCGCCTCGATCAGGTAAAGCAGTTCCATCGCGAGGTCGGTCGGGGCGAAATCGGCATCCGTCAGATCGTGGTCGCGCACGGCCTCGGCCACCGTGATACCGAAGGACAGGTTGAGCAGCATCCCCTGCCCCCCCTTCAGCGGCACGGCCAGGCCACGCAGCGAGGTTCGGCTTTCGTCGCGGCGGACGAGGTGGAGCCGGTCGCCCGTCCGCGCCGCGAGCCCCGCCATGTCCCTGACATTTCCCGGTCGGCTGATCTCGAACAAGGCGAAGAAATCCTGCCCTGCGGCATCCTTGGGCAGCAGCTTTGCCAGCGTCGGCCCGACTTCGGCAATCCGGCCGTCCTCGGTCAGCGACAGATACATCGGCATCAGCCGGGCCAGCGAGATGATGTCGAGCGTCAGCCCCGGCAGGGTCATTCCGCCATCCATGTCACGCCACTCCGGCCAGATCGAAGCGCCGCCCTTCCGAAAAGCGCGGGTCGAGGAGGTCGATGCGGATGATCTCGCCTTCGGGCCATGACCCCTCATGCTCCAGCACGGCAAGGCTACCGTAATCGTCGGCCATCGCCCGCAGAAGCCCAAGGATGACATGCCCCGCCCCGATGAGCGGAGACTTGCACATTAGGCGAAACCTGTCCGGCCTTTGCTCGTTCAGGTCGAGTTCCGGCAGTTCCAGCTCCGGCAATGCCATGCGGGCGCGGTCGGGCAGTTCATCCAACGAATGCAGGAAGTCGACAAAACCGGTTCCGCCAAAACGCAGAAGCCGTCGCAGCCGCTCAAGGTCGGGATGAGAGACTAGGTAGGTCCCCAGATCCTCGAGCAGGGCATCGCGCGGGCGATCCAGACGAAGGGCCGCCGCGTTGATGACGCGATCCGTCAGGTTGTCGTCATAGTCGAGCATCGCCTCGAAGCCATCGGGGCCAAGCCCGGCCCGCGCGGCCACGTCATGCCAGACCGCCTCGCCATAGGTGCGGCGAAGAAAGCCCTGGATCGAGCGGTTGAGCAAACCATGCATCCGAACATCCCCGGTGTTTCGGGAAGGCTAGGATCCAGGGGTTAACAGATCGGTAATCCGCATCAGCACATTCCGGCCAGTTCCGGGCCGGAATGAAGCGAATTCTACCGGATCGGCTCAGAAGTCGGTGGGGGCGCCGCCTTCCTGCTTGCGCCGCGCCACGAAGCGGCGCAACTCCTCGAGGTGATCGCCATTGATCGGCGGCGCCTCGAACTCGGCCAGGATCGCCTTGTAGATGCGGTGCGCCCGCTCCGGCGTCTCGACGGCACCGTCCAGCTGCCAGGCCTCGTAGTTGCGCCAGTCCGAGACGAAGGGCGAATAGAAGGCCGTGGTGTAGCGTTCCTGCGTGTGTTGGCAGCCGAAATAGTGACCGTTCGGGCCGACTTCGCGGATCGCGTCGAAGGCAAGGTCGTCCTCGGTCGTGGCCCAGGTCGCCTCTTCGAAATAGCGCTGGATCATCTGCAGCACTTCGCAGTCCATCACGAACTTCTCGGGACTCGCGATCAGCCCGCCCTCGAGCCAGCCGGCGGCGTGGTAGACCATGTTGGTTCCCGAGGTGACGGCAGCCCACAGGCTGTTCGAGGTTTCCCACATCCCCTGAGCGTCGGGCACGTTGGCGGCGCAGACGCCCGAGGACCGCATCGGCAGCTTGTAGAACCGCGCCAGTTGTCCGGTCATCTGCGTCGCGCGCATGTATTCAGGCGTGCCGAAGGCCGGCGCACCCGACTTCATGTCAACGTTCGACGTGAAGGTACCGATCGCCACCGGGCAGCCCGGATTGATGTATTGCAGAAGCGCGATCGCGGCGAGGCCCTCGGCCAGCGACAGCGCCACGGCGCCCGACATGGTAACGGGTGCCATCGCACCTGCCAGCGTGAAGGGCGTGACCACCACCGGCTGCCCACGTCGGGCAAGGCGCATCGCGCCGTCCAGCATCGGGAAATCGTGCTTCAGCGGCGAGACGGAGTTGATGTTGGTGTACATCCGCGGTTTGGCGCGGAACTCGTCCTCGCTCAGACCCCCGGCGATGCGCACCATCTCCATCACGTCTTCGACCCGCTCGGCGCCAAGCGAATAGGCGTGGCAGACCTTGTCGGTCAGGGTCAGCTTCTCGAAAAGGCAGTCGAGATGGCGGATCGAGGGATGGATGTCGATCGGCTCGACCGGATACCCCCCGGCGATGTGGATGCAGTTGAAATACTGCGTCAGCTTCATGAAATCCTTGAACGTCTCGAAGTCGCCCGACCGCTTGCCGCGTTCGAGGTCCCAGGAGTTCGGCGGCGACGAGACGTTGACGAAGACCATCTTCTTGCCGCCGATCACGATCTCGCGCTCGGGGTTGCGCGGCGTGATGGTGAAGCTGGCCGGGGCGTGGCCCAGCATCTCCATGACGAAAGACTCGTCCATGCGGACATTCGTGCCGTCGACCTTGCAGCCCGCCTTCTTCAGGATCGAGACCGCTTCGGGGTTCAGGAACTCGATGCCGATGTCGCGCAGGATGCGCATCGTGGTGCGGTGGATCGCCAAGACGCCGTCATGGTCCAGCGGCTCGGTCGGACGGTCAGGGTTCTCGGGAATGCGCCACGGCATCTGCTCGATCGCCGCGGACCCGGCGCGCTGCTTGTTGCCCGCCCGTCCCCCGGCCCGCTTGCGCCGGCCTGCATCATCGTTCATCGTTTCACTCCGCCTGATGCGCGTCTTTCCCTGACATTGGCGCAAGGAACCGGGGCACGGCGAGTGCTTTACGACGTGATTGCGTCGTTTTTGACTTCAGGATCCAGCGAGGCCCTGTGCTGACCGTCAATCCAGGCCGGAAGAGCCCCGATGCTTGGCAGAACCGCCTCGGCGAGATGGGCCAGATCCTCATGTTCCGCCGGCCCGGTCAGGACGCCGATCGGCCGCATTCCGGCGGCCTTGCCGGCAACGAGATCATGGGCGCTGTCACCAACCATCAGCACCTGCCCGGGTGAAACGCCCTGTGCATGGGCGAACGCCAGAAGCATCCCCGGTGCCGGTTTGGCGCCATGGCCGGAATCGCTGCCGGCGATGAAATCGAACAGCGACTCGACTCCATGCGCGGACAGATGCGCGCGCGCCGCCTCTTCCACGTCGTTCGTCGCAAGGCCGATCCGCAGCCCCCGTTCGCGCAATTCCGAAAGCAGCAGCGCCAGAGGCACGGCCGGCACCATCTCGGCCTCGACCGCGAGCTGGTTGAAGCGCGCCACCAACGCCTCGTGCGTCGCACCGGGAAGGTGCGGCAGGACGGTTTCGGCGATCTCGTAGCTGGTCGAGGTCACGACCAGGCTGTGCGGCGCGAAAACATCCGTCACAAGATCATAGCCAAGGGCCGTCGCCATCGCGTCGGCATGAGCCTCGTCCCGGGCGAATTCCTCGAGCATGCCGCGAGTCCAGCGGCCCCAGCTCTTGCGGAAGTCGAAAAGCGTGCCGTCCTTGTCGAAGAGAACGCCCTTGATCATCGCTTCCTACCCAAGCTGACAGGTGATTGCGCGCAAACTACCCGCGCGACCGGCAAATGCAATCCGTCAGGTCCAGTTCCGCCCGGCCTCGCCCAGAAGCTGGAGATGCGCCTGCATCGGCTCGCCATAGGGAAGCCCCGTGGCGTCGCAGAACGCGATGATCCTGGCATCCTCCTGCAACAGGAACTCGAGCACCGACCGCAGGAAGTCCGGCTGCGATGCCGCCTTTCGCAGATCGGCGGGCGAGGCGCCCGTCGCGGCAAGAAAGGCAGGCAACAGGTCATCCTGCGACGCGATCCAGCCCAGAGCCCGGATCGCCAGCATCTCGGCGGAGTCCTGCTTCACGATTTCGTAATCTCCCCTCGCGAGAGCGCTGCGACCGACCCGATGAAAGACTTTCTTAACCAATCGAGACCCAGTGTGAAGGGGCGAAGAACAGGATGCGGCGGCCCGGGCATGAGCGGACGGATACTCATCATCGACGGCGTTGCGACAAACCGGATCGTGCTGATGGCGCGGCTTCAGGCGGCCTGCTACGACGCCGTGACAGCCGCGGATGGCGCCAACGGGCTTGACGTGATGCGGCGCAACCTTCCTAACCTGGTGCTGCTGAATGGCACCCTGCCCGACATGCCGGGCACTGCGGTTCTGGCGCGGATCCGGTCCAATCCCGGCCTGCGCGACGTGCCGGTCGTGATGCTGATGGACGACCTCCTGCCCGACCAGCGCCTTGAGCTTATCCGCGCCGGCGCGGACGACGCGCTGCCCCGGGCCATCGATCCGAACTGGCTGCTGGCGCGGGCGCGGGCACTGATGCGGTCCCGTGCGGCATCGCGACTCCTGCGGGCGCATGAGGCGACGCTCGGCCAGGCGGGGATGGCCGAACGGCCCGAGGGGTTCGACCATCCCGGGCTGGTCGCCATCGTGGCCGAGAAGTACGACGTGGCCGATGCCCTGCTGCAGCGGCTCGAACCGCACCAGCGCAATCGCCTCGTGGCACTGACCCGGAGCGAGGCGTTGAATCCGCGCGATGCCGGCCAGCTTCACATCGACGCCTTCCTTCTGGCCGCCAGCCCCGGGAATGGCGAGGCCACGCTGCGTCTCATGTCTGAACTCAGAACCCGCGGCGCCGCGCCGGAAGCGGAATTCTGCGTGCTGCTGCAAGACGCGGCCGGCACGGCAGCGATCAACGCCCTGAACATGGATGCCCAAGACGTGCTCGACCGGGACTGCCCGGCAGAAGAGATCGCCTTCCGGCTCGACCGGATGATCCGCCGCAAGAAGCACGACGACCGCCGACGCAAGGCGATCGACGACGGTCTGCGCTATTCGGTGATCGATCCCCTGACCGGCCTGCACAACATGCGCTTTGCCGAGCCTGAACTGGACCGGCTGATCGACCTGTCGCGCCGTCAGGGCACGACACTGGCCGTGATGGTGATCGACCTCGACCGCTTTAAATCGGTGAACGACATCTGGGGCCATCCGACCGGCAACGCGGTTCTGGTAGAGGTCGCGCGGCGGCTCAAGGCTGCGCTTTGCCCTCGCGCCTTGCTGGCCCGCATGGGGGGTGAGGAGTTCATCGTGGCCCTGCCCGACTGCGATCCCGATCTTGCCCGCGCCACCGCCCAGCGCCTCTGCGCCGCGGTCAAGGGCGAACCCTTCAAGACGCCGTCCGGGCAGTCGATCCCGATCACTGTCTCGCTTGGCTGGTCGCTGTCCATGCCAGACCGGCCCGAGGAAACGCGGCTGAACATGGTCGAACGCGCAGATCAGGCCCTTCTCATGGCCAAGGCCGCCGGCCGCAACCGCGCCATCCAGAGCCGGTCTGCCGCCTGAAGGCCGGCCTGCCGTTCAAGGCGCCATCGGTTGTGGCGGCGCTTCGCCCATGTGCGGACCATGGGACATTTCCTCTTCAAGCCGGTCGGCGAAACGCAGCCGCTCCTCCGTCGACATGGCGATGACCCGTTCGATCAGAAGCTTCTGACCCAATTTCAACCGTTCGGTCAGCCGCTGTTCCTGCTGTGATGCCAGCGTCCAAAGCGTGTCAGGCTGGAACGGATCCGCGCGCAGGGCCACAAGCATGTCCTGCAGATCCTTGCGCATCGACTTGATCTCGGTCCACCGCCCCCCCATCCGGGACTGGAACTCCTCTCGCAGCGCTTCGCGGTCCTTCAGCGACAGCGCCCGGTCGAAGGGGCCAAAGCCGACTTCGCGCACGTTCAGTCGATGGTCGCGCCCCGGGCCGAACAGCGCCGCACCGGCGACCATCCCGACCACGGCAAGGTTGAGCGCAACCGAAACCACCAGCGCAATCTTCATCCAGCGCGGAGGCTTGGCGGAAAGCAGGTCGGGGTTGGTGTCAGACGTCATGTCAGCCCTCGGACGCGAAAGGGTCAAAGGAGGGGATCAGATCGACCCTGTCCAGATTGGCTGTCACGCCAAGAGCGCGCGAGACACTGTCCGTCACGCTCGACAGCCCCGCCGGCTGGACTGCCCCAAGCCAGACGCCCGCCAGCGTCGCCGTTGCGAGGCCCGCCGTGACGCCCAGCCCACCTAACCAGCCCGACAGGCGCGACAACGCCCCTCGTGGCGGCGTGGCGGACCGCCGCACAGCCGGCTCAGCGTGGGCGGCCTGCTCGGCCAGTCCCACCGCCTCGATCCGCTGGATCAGACTGCCCGAAGGAAGCGGCGTCGTCGCCCGCGCTTCCGCAAACAGGCCCTCCAGTTCCGCCTCGTCCATCTCAAACCTCGTTTTCATATCCGAGCTCCGCCCGCCGCGGCGACAGAAGCGCAGTCAGGCTTCGCTTGCCCCGCGCAATCAGACTCTCGACCGCTTCCACGCCTATGTCCATCACCTCGGCAATCTCGGGATTGCCCAATCCTTCTAGGTGCCGCAGCACCACAGCCTGCCTTTGCCGCTCGGGGAGCCGTTCCAGCGCCGCCTCCAGCGCCTGGATCCGGTCCTGCTCGATCAGCCCCGCCAAGGCGCCGGGCTGGCCGTCCTCGGGTTCGGGCACCTCATCGAGCGCCTCGGGGCGTTTCTTGCGGATGCGGTCGGTGCACAGGTTCAGCACCACGCGATACAGCCAGGTCGAAATCTTGGCCTCGCCCTGTCGCCATTCCGGGGCCACGCGCCAGAGGCGCAACATCGCCTCCTGGACCACATCCTCGGCCTCGGCCCGGTCGCTGAGCACCCTTGCAGCAAAACCGAAGGCACGCGGGGTCAGGCGGAGGGTCAGGGCACGAGCCGCCGCCTGATCCCCGTTGGCATAGAGAACCAGAAGCGCCTCGTCCGAGACTTCCGACAGGGCATCAAGCGCCATTTCCATCCCGTCCGGGTCTATCCTGACCGTCCGTCCTTTCCAAGTCCGCGCCCCGGCCCCTGCGGGCCGGGACGCAGGTTGCGCGGGTCAGTTGTCGTCGCCCCAGCCACGCATCCACTCGCCCCAGCCTTCGCCGCGGTGACCGTGCCTGCCTTCGCCGGGTCCATGCCCCCCCCTGCCGGCCATTGCTGCAGATGCTTCGTCCTTGGTAATCGCGCCGTCGCCATTGGCATCAAAGCGCTCGAACATCATCTCGGTCATGCCACCGCCCATCATCGGACCGGCGGCCAGTTCCTCGACCGAAAGGGCGCCGTCCCCGTCGACGTCAAGACGAGCAACCATCTGGGCCGACCGCTGCTGGATCATCTGTGCGGCGTTCTGCATCATCCGTGCGGAAAGCTCGTCAGCGGTGATCTTGTTGTCCTTGTTCGCATCCAGACCGGCGATGCGGCTCTGACGGAAGGCCAGGACCTCTTCCTTGGTGATCGTGCCGTCGCCATTCGCATCAATCTGCTCGAAGATGACCATCGGCATCCCGCCCATGCCATGACCCATTCCCGGGCCGCCCTGCGGGCCAGCGTCCATCATCCCGGGAGGCGGGGCATCGGGCGCGTTTTCCTGCGCCAGCGCAATGCCGGCAACACCCAATGCGGCGATCAGACCGAAAGTGCCAAACACGCTCTTCTTGTTCATCGTCTTTCTCCTCATGCCGGGCGCATCCTTGCGCGCCGTTCTGAATGAGAAACGTATGGGGCCTGAACTTCCGTCGCCGACTTTCTCAGCGACAACGCGCCGCGCCCTGTCGATCATGGCTTTCTGAGACACTCTCTCCCATGTAGAAATCCGATCTCCGCAGTTCAGGATTCCGCAATGACCGACGCCGCCCTCATCGATGCAGAAGACCGACCGCTGCGCGTGGCGCTTTCGCGGGGCTGGCGGCGGCGGTGCCCGAGTTGCGGCGCCGGACCGATGATGAGCGGCTATCTCAAGGTTCGCGATCACTGCCCCGTCTGCGGGCAGGAGCTGATGCATCACCGCGCCGATGATGGCCCGGCCTACCTGACCATCCTGATCGTCGGACACCTGATGGCACCGGCGCTGCTGATCGCCTTCGTCGAATTCCGCCCCGACCCGCTGCTGCTCGGCACGATCTTCTCGGTCGGAACGGTCGCCCTGTCGCTTTACCTCCTGCCAAGGCTCAAGGGGGCGCTGATCGGCCTGCAATGGGCCAAGCGTATGCATGGGTTCGGCGCAAGTGGATGAGATCCCCGTTCCCCGCGACGCGGCCAGCCTGATCCTGATCCGGGACGGAGCGTCGGGACCCGAAGTGCTGATGGGCCAGCGCGGCGCGGGCGCGGCCTTCATGCCGTCGAAGTTCGTCTTTCCGGGTGGGGCCGTCGATCCCGAGGACGCCGCCCTGCCTCTCGCGGCCGAGCTTTCGCCGGTTTGCGCCGCGCGCCTGACGTCGGAGGGAGGCTGCCCAGCCGATGCGCTGGTCGGCGCCGCGCTGCGCGAAATGTGGGAAGAGGCGGGTCTGGCGCTTGGCCGCCCGGGCAAGGCCGATCTTCCCCCCGGCTGGGAAGGCTTCGCAGCGCGCGGCGTGATCCCTTCGGCCGTCGGCCTGCGCTACATCTTCCGCGCCGTGACACCGCCGGCCCGGTCGCGCCGCTTCGATGCCCGTTTCTTCCTTGCGCGGGCGGAAGCGGTCGTGGGTGATACCGGCGATTTCTCGGCGGCGACGGACGAGCTCAGCCATCTGCACTGGCTGCCCCTGACCGAAGCGCGACGCCTTGATCTGCCCTTTATCACCGAGATCGTACTGGCCGAAGTGGCGCAGCGGCTCAAGGAAGACGGCCCGCCGCCGCCAGTGCCATTCTTCGACAACACAGGCCCGCGTCCCGTCTTCCGCCGCATCGCCTAGGCGACGGCGACCACACCCACGATCCCCGCCGCCAGAAGCGCGATACCGAGGATTTCGCGTGCGTTCACCTTTTCGTGGAACACCAAGACCGAGACGGCGAGCGAAAAGATCAGCTCGATCTGCCCCAGGCTGCGCACATAGGCCGCATTCATCAGGGCGAAGGCCAGGAACCAGCCGAAGGAACCGAGGATCCCGGTCAGCCCGACGAGCGCCGTCGACCGCCAGGCGGCGATGACCCGACCAACCTCGCCCGGTTCGCGCCAGTTAAGCCAGATCCGCATGGCAATGGCCTGAAAGGTGCTGACCGCCGCAAGCGCCACGGTAGCACGGAACAGCGGTGAGTCCGACGCGACCTCAAGCGTCGCGCCGCGATAGCCGACCGAGGACAGGCCGAACAGCGCTCCTGCCGCCAGGCCAAGACCGACGGCGCGGTTGAAAATGGTGAAATGGCCCCAGCCCTTGGCCGGGCGTGACAGCAAGATCACCCCTGCCGTCCCGATCGCAATCGCGACCAGCCCTGCGTTCGAGACCGGCTCGGTCAGGATCACGGCCGAGAACAGGGCAACGATCAGCGTCTCGGACTTGGTGAATGCAATGCCGACGGCGAAACTCCGTTCGGAAAACAACGCCACCGTGCAGAACGTCCCGCCGATCTGCGTCACGCCACCGATCAGCACATAGGGCCAGAAGGTCCAGCCCGGCCAGTCGAGGCTGTCGCCGCCGATGATCAGTCCCACGAGGACGGCGACTGCCAGCGGTGCGCCGAAGAGGAAGCGCGAGAAAGTCGCGCCGCCGGTCGAAAGACCGATCCCCTTCAGCCGCTTCTGCAGCAGGAATCGCAGCGTCTGGACGGCAGCAGCAGCGATCGTAACGATGACCCAGGGTTCCATGCCGCCGGTTTGACAGCCCGTCCCTTCCGCCGCAAGGCGCTATTCGGCGGCGCGCAGCCTCTCTTCAAGCGGCGGCATCGCGTCCTTGCGGACCGGCCATACCGGATGCGGGACCGGGTCCTTGGCCTTCAGAAAATAGCGCCGGAACACCTCGCCGTAGCTGGCGTAGCGATATCCCTCGTTGCGGCGCAGGTAATTGTCGCGATTGGCAGCATACATTGCAGGCAGGCGGTACCACGGGACCGACGGGTGCGTGTGGTGCACGACGTGCAGGTTGTTGTTCAGGAACAGCAGCGCCAGCGGGCCGCGATCCTCGACCAGAACTGTCCGGGCCCGGGCCGCCTCGTGCGCGCGGTGTTCCAGATAGGTGCGGATTTTCAGGACCGAATAGGCCAGATAGGCCGAAGCCAGATAGGCCAGCACAGACATGGACCCCACCGCCCAGAGCCAGCCCAGCACCATCAGCACCCCGATCCCGTGCAGCGCCCAGGCCTTGCGGATCGTGACATCGCCCTCGCGCATCAGCCGCAGGTCTGCCCGGACGAACAGGACCGTGCCGATGATCGGCCCCAGCACCATGCGTCCAAGCAGGGTGTTGTTCAATCGCAGGATCTTCTGCACCAGCGGCGACATCCGGACCCAGACCGCCGGGTCCTGATAGTTCGACTCCGGGTCGTCGTAGGGGTCGGTCAGGGCCGGGTCGAAGTGGTGCTGAAGATGCGTCGTGCGGAACCGCTCGTAAGGGACGTAGGGCATGAGCGCCGGGAAGACCAAGGCGTCGTTCAGCCGCTGAGAGGGAAACGGGTGACCGTGGATGACCTCGTGCTGCAAGGATGAGAACTGGACGATCGCCAGCGCCGTCAGGGCCATTCCAAGCGGCAACCAGACCGCCGCCGCCCAAGTCGTCCCAACGGCCCAAAGCGCGTAAGTCGCCGCCAGCAACAGAACCGTCGGCCATTCGACCGCGCTGGTATTCGAACGCATTGATTTCCCCGACTCTTTTTCATGACGTTACCACTTGCGTCGACTCGCGGGAATTCAGAGGATAAGCAACACTGCCGCAACAACTGTGAATTTTTGAAGCAGATGATGGATTTTCGCGACAAGAGAGAGCGGGCCGAAGTCTTCCGCACCCGTCTGGCCGAGGCGATGACGGATCGCGGGCTGACCCAGAGCGCCCTCGCCCGACGCGTCGGCATCGACCGCTCGACGGTGTCGCAGCTTCTCGATCCGTCCTCGGCCCGACTACCAAACGCCCAGGTGGCGGCCGAATGCGCCCTGGCGCTATCGGTCAGCGCCGACTGGCTGCTAGGCCTGACCGACCGCCCCGAACTGCCCGAAGCCCGCCTGGCCGAAGTCCTGAGCCTGACTGACGCCTCGCGCGCCCTGATCGACGAGACGATCTTCGGCTGGCATCAGGAGGCCGCGGGCTACAAGATCCGCCATGTCCCCGCGACCCTGCCCGACATGGTCAAGACCCGGGCGATGATGGCCTGGGAATACGGGCCCGAACTCGGGGCGGATGCGGCAAGGGCGCTGGCCACCGCCGAAGCGCGGCTCGACTGGATGCGCCACGCCCGCTCGGACTACGAGATCGCCTTTCCGATGCACGAACTCGACGCCTTTGCCCGCGCCGAGGGCTATTACGCTGGCCTGCCGCTCGATACCCGGCTGGAGCAGATCGACCGGCTGATTGCGCTGGTCGATGCGCTTTACCCGTCGCTCCGCATCTACCTTTTTGACGCGCGGCGCATGTTCTCGGCGCCGATCACCGTCTTCGGGCCATTCCTTGCGGTCGTCTACCTGGGCAGCCATTACCTTGCGCTTCGCGACCCGGAACGGATCGCGGTGCTGTCACGCCATTTCGACAGGCTCGTGCGCGATGCGGGGATGGCCGCGCGGGAACTGCCTGGCCATCTGCGCGATCTGCGCGCGGGGCTCGCCTCCTAGCCGACCGGCCGCAGGCGGGCGGTGTTGTAGCCGTTCCAGTCCAGGATTTCCCTGGCGGCCTTGTAACGGTCGGCCGGCAGATCGGCGGTCCGGTTCAGGATCATGCCGAACTTGCCCGACGGGGTTCCGACCACCATCGTCCGGTAATCCGCGTCCACCCACAGCACCCACCATTCGGCGCCAAGACCGGCAGGATCGGCGGCGGTCAGGCTGATCCGGCCCGGCCCGCTGATCCGACCCGGTCCCGCATAACCTGCCGGCAGCCCGGCAAGGCAGAGGTCAGCATCGACGGTGAAGTCGCTGCCGCGCACATCCGAAACCGTCAGCCCTCCTGCCGAGCAAGGCCGTGCCCCGGCGGGGGCAAGTTCGGCCACCTGCACCCATTTCCCCTCCAACCGCGCCGGATCGAAGGTCGCGTTGGAATACATCGGCGTCCCATCGCGGCGCAGCGCCTCGGTCGGTGTTGGCGCTGGTGCGCAGGCCGCCAGAAGCGTCAGCGCAGCTAGGATCAGTCGATGCATTGGGTCATCCTTTCGCCGTTCAGCCCGAGTATGTCCTGACAGCCGAACAGCGGCGTAATCGGTGAACAGGTCTGCGACCGGGCCAGGCATTGCCCCTCGCAATCGCTTTTCTTGCTGCAGTGCTTCCCGGCGTCGCGCGTTTCCATCACGCAGGCCCGCGCACCGCTTGTCCCGACCTTCGAATAGACGCCCTTCTTCTTTTCGCAGGCCAGTTGCTCGGGCGACTTGTAGACCGGGGGCGGCGGCTGGACGGCCTCAGCTGCGGCATCGACTGCCGCCTTCGCGGCCGGGTCGTCGGTGTTGGGCGCGACCTCCTCTGCCGACATCTGCGGCTTGCCGGGCTTCGCTGCCGGCTGGGCGGGCTTTGCAGGGGCAGTCGCAGCGACGCTTGCCGCCGGGGAAGCCGCCGAAGTGGTCGCCGGAGCAGCCGCCGGTTTCGTTGCCCCCGGCTTCGGCGCATCAAGCGGGGTGACCGAAATCTCGGCCGCCGCAGGCGCGGTGCCGGCCTGTGCCTCATCCTTGGGGGCGGCGCCCGGCAGCGACATCTTGCATGCCGCCAGCACCAGAAGTGCGGCAAGGATCAGGGGACGGGACATGGACAGGAAACCCGGTTGCAGACGATGGTCCGCCAAGAAGGCACGAGCGACGCGGCCGGCGCAAGCCCCGCCGGTCAGTAGGGCTGCCCAAAGCGGCGATGGACCCGGTCGATATCGGCCAGGACCTCGTCGGACAGGCGCAGGTCCGAAGCACCCAGGCAGACCCGCAACTGGTCGGTGGAGGTAGCCCCGATGATCGGAATGGCTGGAAACGGACGGGTCCCGCAGAAAGCAATCGCCATCTGAGCCGGATCAAGGCCGTGGCGCCTCGCGACGGCAACGTATTCGTCCACCGCCTCCAGTGACCGCGGCGTCAGGCGGCCGCTCAGCGTCGGGTTCAGGCTGCGGCGCGACCCGGGCGGAGTGGCATCCCCGGCATATTTCCCGGTCAGAAGGCCCGTCGCCAGCGGCGAGAATGCCAGAAGCGGCATCTCTTCCATCACCGAAAACTCGGCCCAATCGCTGTCGAACTGCCGGCACAGCAGCGAATACTCGTTCTGCACGGTCATCATGCGCGGCAGGCCACGGGCTTCAGCCAGGGCGAGCCATTTCGCCGCTCCCCAGACGCTTTCGTTCGACAGCGCGACATGGCGGATCTTGCCGGCGCGGATCAAATCGTCTGCCGTCTCCAGCATGTCGAGCATGTGCTCGGTCACGGCATTGGGGTCCTGCCCGCGCGGATCGAAAGTCCAGATGTCCCGGAAGTGATAGGCTTCCCGGTTGGGCCAGTGCAGCTGGTACAGGTCGATCACATCGGTCCGCAGCCGCCGCAACGAGGCTTCGACCGCCTCGCGCATGATCGCGCCGGTCATCGGCGCGCCGTCGCGGACGGCGTTCTGCCCCCCGCCGCAGACCTTGGTCGCCAGGACCACCTCGTTCCGCCGGCCCGTTTTCGCGAACCAGCTGCCGATGATCTCTTCCGTGCGACCGACCGTTTCGGCCTTGACCGGGTTGACCGGATACATCTCGGCCGTGTCCCAGAAGTTCGCCCCCTCCTCCAGCGCCATGTCCATCTGGGCATGACCTTCGGCCTCGGTGTTCTGGCTGCCCCATGTCATGGTCCCAAGGCAGATCTCTGAAACGATCAGGCCGGTCCGGCCCAGGGGTATCTGCTTCATCTTGCCTCCTCAGGCCCAGGTTGTGACGGGCACCCTAGCGCCCGGAAAGCCGCGGGCAACCCCATCTGCCGCGGCCTGCCGACGATGATGATCGGGCCCCCGGACAAGATCCGAAGCGACCCCTCACCGAGACGTGACTGTTGCGATGGATGGAATGCCTCGTGCTATCGTTGTCAGCGCAGTGAGGTGAAAATGACAATATCCCTTTTCCGGTCGGTGATCGTCGCTTCGGCGCTGACCGTACTCTTCTCTTTGCCGGGCGAAGCCGCACCGGCCCGCTATTCGCTCGATGTGGCCGCTTCGAAGGTCGGGTTCGAGACGATGTTCGGGCCTGACGCGATCACCGGCAGCATGCCAGTCGCCAGCGCCGACGTGACGATCGACTTCGAAAAGCTCGCCGCGTCGCAGGTGGCGGTCACGCTTGACGTATCTGGCGCCGAGGCGAGCTTGCCTTTCGCGACACAGGCGATGAAGGGGCCGAAGGTGCTGGACGCGGGCAGCTATCCGCAGATCACCTTTGTCTCGACCGCCGTGCGCGCCCGCAACCCGAGCGAGGCGCAGATCGACGGCAACATCACCATCCGCGGCGTGACCCGGCCGATCACCTTCGACGCCAGCATCTGGCGGCAGCAGGGCAGCGAGCCGGGCGACCTGAGCCGCCTGACCATCCGGCTGGTCGGGTCGATCAACCGAAGCGACTTCGGCGCGACCGGCTGGAACGACATGGTCGCGGATGAGGTGAAGCTGGATATTCGCGCCCGGATCACGAGGGACTGAAGGATGGCCTGGCGGAACACATCTGACAGTTTCGGGCTGGTAACGCGGCTTCTGCATTGGCTGATGGCCTTGGCGATCCTCATCATGCTCGCGCTCGGAACCCGGCTTCAGGGGCTCCAACCGGGACTGGCCAATCTGTGGCTCTACGGACTGCACAAGAGCATCGGCCTTTCCCTGCTGATGCTGGTCCTGATCCGCCTCGTCTGGCACCGGATCAGCCCGCCCCCTGCCCCGATCGGCGATCCCTCGGCGCTGAGCCAGCGCCTTGCCCGCGCCGGTCACATCGCGATCTACCTGCTCCTGATCGCGATCCCGCTCTCGGGATGGGTCGCAAGCTCGGCCAGCGGCATCGACACGATGTTCTTCGACACCTGGGTGGTGCCGCCGATCGCACCGGTGTCAGAGGCCTGGGAAAACGCCGGCTGGGCGGTGCATGGCGCGCTGACGAAACTCCTGATGGCGGTCCTTCTCATCCATGTCGGCGCAGCGCTCAAGCGGCAGATGGAGGGCGACGGCACACTCAGCCGCATGTGGAGCGGCCGCGCCTGAGGGCATCGGCGCGGATCAGATCCACCCCGCCCCGAACCCGGAAAGAATTTTCTTCTCCGTGCGCCGGTTCCGCTCTTCCCCCCGGCCGGAAACCGCGACACTGTGCGGCGCACCGCATGGTGAGTGATGCGCCTCCTGATTTCCTTCGCTGCCCTGTTCTTCTCGGTCGTGCTCCTGCAGCTCGGCACCGGCGGGGTGGCGCCGCTTGACGCGATTTCGGGCGCGGTCCTGGGCTTCACCACTTCGCAGATCGGCCTTCTCGGCTCGGCGCATTTCTTCGGCTTCTTCGTTGGCTGCTGGTGGGCGCCCCGGCTGATGGGCGAGGTCGGCCATTCCCGCGCCTTCGCCGCCTTCACCGCCGCCGGCACCATCGGCATCCTCGCCCACATGATGGTTGTCGACCCCTATGCCTGGGCGGTGATGCGCATGGCCTCGGGCCTGTGCGTGGCGGGCTGCTACACGATCATCGAGGCCTGGCTGCAGGCCAAGGTCACGAACGAGACGCGCGGCCGCGCCATGGGCACCTACCGGATCGTTGACATCACCGGGAGCCTCCTAGCCCAGCTGATGATCGGCGTGCTCGAGCCTGCATCCTACCTCTCCTACAACATCCTCGCACTCGCCTGCTGCGCCGCGATCTTTCCCCTGACGCTGACCAAGGCCGAGGCGCCGGAAACCCCACTCGCGCCGCGCCTGCGTCCGCGCCTTGCCTGGGACCGCTCGCCGCTCGCCGCCGTCGGGGTCGTCGTGTCGGGCATCACCGGCGCGTCCTTCCGTATGGTCGGACCGGTCTATGGCATCGAAGTGGGCCTCCACGCCGACCAGATCGCGCTGTTCCTCGCCGCCTATGTGGTCGGCGGCGCGCTCGCGCAGTTCCCGGTCGGCTGGCTTGCCGATCGCTACGACCGCCGCCATGTGCTGATCGGGCTATCGGCGGCGAGCATCCTCGCCTGTGCCGGCACCATCGCCTTCGCCGGTAGTGGCACCGCCGCGATCTTCGCCGCCGCCGTGGCCTTCGGCTTTGCCACCCTGCCGATCTATTCGGTCTCGACCGCCCACGCCCATGACTACGCGGTCACGCTGGAACGGGTCGAGCTTTCAGCGGCGCTGATGTTCCTTTACGCAGTCGGCGCAATTGCCAGCCCCTGGGTCTCGTCCGTGGTGATCGAGTGGTTCGGACCAGCTGCGATGTTCGTGATGATCGCGCTCGCCCATATGCTGCTGATCGTCTTCGGGGTGATGCGGATGACCGCCCGGCCGGCGCCGGACACGCGCACGGCCTATACCTATGAACCCCGCACCTCGTTCCTGATCGGCCGGCTGCTGCGCCGCGACCGGGATGAAGCCTGAGGGGCCGAACACCCAGTCCATTTTCTGCTCTCAAATATCCTCGGGGGGTGAATGCGCCAGAGGCGCAGAGGGGGCAGACGGCCCCCCTCGCCCGGCTGCCGCACAGGCGCAACGCTTCTGGTTCTCACCGATCCCTTGCGCTAAAGGGGGCGCGACACCTAAGGCAAGGGCAGACGGATGGCGCGGATTCTCATCACCTCGGCGATCCCCTACATCAACGGGATCAAGCATCTGGGTAACCTCGTGGGCTCGCAGCTGCCCGCCGACCTCTTCGCCCGCTATATGCGCGCCCGCGGCAATGAGGTGCTGTTCCTCTGCGCCACGGACGAACACGGCACCCCCGCCGAACTGGCCGCTGCTAAGGCCGGCAAGCCGGTCGAGCAATACTGCGCCGAGATGTATGAGGTGCAGAAGGGCCTCGCCGCCGGGTTCCGCCTGTCCTTCGACCATTTCGGCCGCTCGTCGAGCCTTCGGAACCGCAAGCTGACCCAGCACTTCGCCGGCAAGCTCGCCGAGAACGGCTATATCGAGGAAGTGTCGGAAAAGCAGATGTTTTCCATCGCCGACAACCGCTTCCTGCCCGACCGCTACATTGAGGGCACCTGCCCGAATTGCGGCTATGACCGCGCCCGCGGCGACCAGTGCGAGAACTGCACCAAGCAGCTGGACCCGACCGACCTCATCAACCCGCGCTCGGCCATCTCGGGCTCGACCGATCTCGAGGTGCGCGAGACCAAGCACCTCTACCTCAAGCAGCGCTCGCTGAAGGACAAGCTCGAGGCCTGGATCGATAGCAAGACCGACTGGCCGATCCTGACGACCTCGATCGCCAAGAAATGGCTGAACGACGGCGACGGGCTGCAGGACCGGGGCATCACGCGCGACCTTTACTGGGGCGTGCCGGTGATGAAGGGCGACCAGCCTTGGCCGGGAATGGAAGGCAAGGTCTTCTACGTCTGGTTCGACGCGCCGATCGAATACATCGCCTGCGCCGCAGAATGGGTCGACGCGAACGGGAAGACGGAAGCCGACTGGGAACGCTGGTGGCGGACCGACAAGGGCGCGTCGGACGTGAAGTATTTCCAGTTCATGGGCAAGGACAACGTGCCCTTCCACACGCTCAGCTTCCCGGCCACGATCCTCGGCTCGGGCGAGCCGTGGAAGATGGTCGATTACCTCAAGTCCTTCAATTACCTGAACTATGACGGCGGCCAGTTCTCGACCAGCCAGGGTCGGGGCGTGTTCATGGACCAGGCGCTGTCGATCCTTCCGGCGGATTACTGGCGCTGGTGGCTCCTGTCCCACGCGCCCGAGTCAAGCGACAGCGAGTTCACCTGGGAGAACTTCCAGGCCTCGGTGAACAAGGACCTGGCGGACGTGCTCGGCAACTTCGTCAGCCGGGTGACCAAGTTCTGTGTCTCGAAATTCGGCGGTGAAGTTCCGGCGGGAGGCGAGTTCGGCCCGCAGGAGACGGCACTGATCGCCGATCTCGGCGCGCGGATCAAGGAGTATGAGGCCTGCATGGACGCGATGGAGGTGCGGAAATCCGCGGCCGAACTCCGCGCCATCTGGGTCGTCGGCAATGAGTACCTGCAATCGGCCGCGCCCTGGTCGGCGGTCAAGACCGATCCGGAACGGGCGCAGGCCATCGTCCGGCTGGGCCTGAACCTGATCCGCCTCTACGCGATCCTGTCGCGCCCCTTCATCCCCGACGCCAGCGCCGCGATGATGGCCGCCATGGGGTCAGACGACTGGACCTGGCCCGACGATGTCGGCGCGGCGCTGCGGGCCCTGCCCGCCGGTCATGCCTTTACCGTGCCCGAGAACCTGTTCCGCAAGATCACCGACGAAGAGCGCGCCGACTGGCAGACTCGCTTCGCCGGGGTGCGGACGTGACGCTCAGTCCTGCAACAGCAGGAAATCGCGCGACGAGGCGCTGATCTCGACGCGGTCGCCGATGGCGGGCGGGGGTGCGTCGGCGCGGTTAAACGTGTCGAAGGACAGGCGCGAGCCCATGATCTCGGCCTTCACCCGGATCACGGAGCCAAGGAAATCAACCTCGGCGATGGTTGCGGGAAGAACGACATCACGCCCCGCCGCGCGGCCAAGCACCACGGCTTCTGGTCGCAGCGCCAGATGCACGTCCTCTCCCCGCGACGCGGGGATCACCCGGCCGAGCCCGACCATCGCCCCGGCAAGGAAGACCGTGCCCTGCCCCGGATCGTCGACGCGGCCGGTCAGGTGGTTCAGCGTGCCGACGAAATTCGCGACGAACCGGGTTTTCGGCCGGTTGTAGATCTCCAGCGGGCCGCCGACCTGCTCGGCGATCCCGCCGTTCATCACCACGATCCGGTCGGACATCGACAGGGCTTCTTCCTGGTCATGGGTGACGAAGATCGTCGTGATCCCCAAATCGCGCTGGATCGCGCGGATCTCGTTGCGCAGGCTCACCCGGATCTTGGCATCGAGCGCCGAAAGCGGCTCGTCGAGCAGCAACACCTGCGGGCGCGGTGCCAACGCCCGGGCCAGCGCGACCCGCTGTTGCTGGCCGCCGGACAGCTGGAACGGATAGCGCCCGCCCAGATCGGGCAGCCCGATCAGCTTCAGCATCTCCCCGACCCGCGCCGCGATCTCGGCCTTGCCGACGCCGGCCACGCGCAGGCCGAAACCCACATTCTCGGCCACGGTCAGGTTGGGGAACAGCGCATAGGCCTGGAACACCATGCCGATGTTGCGCTGGTTCGGGCGGCGGTCGGTCACGTCCTGCCCGTCGATGCGGATGGTTCCCGAGGTCGGCGTCTCGAACCCCGCCACCATGCGCAGGACCGTCGTCTTGCCGCAGCCGGAGGGGCCGAGCAGCGAGATGAACTCTCCCTTCTCGATTTCCAGGTTAAAGTCTTTTACCACCCGGTTGGGCCCGAAGCTCTTTTCCAGATGCTCGATGGTCAAGAAGGACATCAGCGCGCGCCCCTTGTGTGTTTCTGCAAGCCCGTCGCCAACTGGATGAGGCCCATGCAGCCCCAGGTGATGGCGAAGGCGATCACCGCGAGCGCGGCGGGTTCGTAGGCCTTGTTGCCGCCCATCCAGACCATGTAGGGCCCGAAGGCCGGGCGGTTCAGCAGCGCCGCCAGGACGTATTCGCCGATCACGATGGCAAAGGTCAGAAAGGCGCCCGACAGCACCGCGACCAGCACATTCGGCAAGATGATCTGACCGATGATTGTGAACCACGAGGCCCCGAGGCTCTGCGCCGCCTCGGTCAGGGTACGTACGTCGATGGTACGCAGGCCGGTATCGACGGCGCGGTACATGTAGGGCAGCGACAGGACGGTGTAGCCGAAGGCCAGGAGCACGTTGGTGCCCATGATGCTGCCGGTCAGCGGCAGCCAGCTCGAGGTGTTGTAGAGCCGGATATAGCCGAAGACGATGACGATCGGCGGGATCACCAGCGGCAGGAGTGTGATGAACTCGATCGCCGGGCGCAGATGCGGCAGGCGCAGCCGCACCCAGAAGGCGGTCGGCGTGACGATCAGGATGCCGAGCACGATCGTCACCAGCGACATCACCAGCGAAAAGCCGAAGGTGGCGCGGAACTGCGGATCGCCCAGCACGTTGGCATAGGCGTCGAAGGAATAGACCCCGCGTCGGGCGCGCAGGGAAAACTCGAACATCCCGATCAGCGGCAGGAAGAAGTAGAGCGCGCCAAGGATCACGGCGATCCAGGACCAGAGCTTGGGCGAGCGGATCATTTCAGCCACCTCTCGGCACGGGTGCGCAGCACGATGTAGATCAGGTTGGCGATACCGGTCAGCACGATCATCCCGAAGGCGATGGCGTAGCCCAGATGCGGGTCGCCCAGTACGTCACCCCGGATCTGAGCGAACAGAATGATCGGCACGATCGACAGCGACGATCCGGTCAGTGCCATCGCCGTCGCCACCGCCCCGAAGGCATTGGCGAAGAGTAGCGCGAAGGTGCCGAGCAGCGAAGGCCAGAGCACCGGCAGGGCCACCATCCTCCAGTATTGATTGCCGCTTGCGCCAAGCGACTGCGCCGCCTCGCGCCATTCCGGCTTCAGCCCGTCCAGCGCCGGGGTGATGATGAGGATCATCAGCGGGATCTGGAAATACAGGTAGGTGATGGCGAGCCCGGCAAAGGAGATCAGGTTGAACCCCGCAGCCGCAAGGTTGATGCCGAACCAATCGCGCAAGAGCACCGTCACCAGCCCGAGCCGCCCGAGCGTCGCGATGAAGGCAAAGGCCAGCGGCACGCCGGCGAAGTTCGAGGCCACGCCCGAAAAGGTCAGCGTCCCGTCGCGGAAGGCCCGCGGCAGCCCGCCCCGCGTCACGGCGGCGGCAAGGATCAGGCCGATCAGGCAGCCGAGGAAGGCCGTCAGCAAGCTGATGCGGATCGACAGCCAGAAGGGCTTCATCACCTGCGGGCTGAACAGCCCGGCGATGTTGGCCAGCGTGAAGTCGCCTGCGGGGTTGCGGAACGAACCGATGACGATCTGCATCGTCGGCAGGATCAGGAACAGCAGCGCGAACAGCAGGAACGGCGCCACGCCGACCCAGTTCCATGCCTCGGACCGTCCGCGACGGATCGGCCCGCCGGTGGTCGTGCTTTCGGTCATCCTTGCCCCCGGGAAATGCCGGTCCCCGCCCGGCAAGACCGGGCGGGGACGAGCCTTTTCAATCGCTTATTGGACGACGGCGCCGACGGTGGCGTCCCAGCCGCCCGAGACCACCTTCTTGTTCGCCTCTTGCTGCTCCACGGTCGGGAAGATCGCGCGGGCATAGCCGTCGGCCGGCGGCAGCTTGTCGAGCATCTCCTGCGGGACCTTGCCGGCCTTGACCAGTTCGTTGAAGCGCGCCGGGTGGCAGTAGCCCTTCAGCCAGCCAAGCTGACCTTCGTCGGAGTAGAGGTATTCCATCCACAGCTTGGCGGCGTTCGGATGCGGAGCATAGGCGCTGATCGCCTGCACATAGACGCCGGCCAGGCTCGGGCCTTCGGGGATCAGCACTTCCAGTTCGGGGTTGCCAGCCAGGCTGTCGCGCCAGGCGAGCAGGTTGTAGTCCCAGGCGGCGACGATCGGCGTCTGGCCCTGGGCGATGGTGCCCGACTTGCCGGCCACGGGGACAAAGTTCCCGGCCTTGTTCAGCTCTGCCATGAACTCGAGGCCCTTCTGCCCCGATTCCTCGCCCGGCTTGCCGCCGCGCGACATGCCGGCCGCGAGCGTCGCCAGGATCGCCTGGTTCGACGAGCGCGGATCGCCGGTCAGTGCAAAGCTCGCGGCATATTCCGGCTTCAGCAGGTCTTCCCACTTGGTCGGCGCGTTCTGGATCAGGTCCTTGTTCACGCCAAAGGCCATCACGCCATAGTAGTCGCCATACCAGTGGCCGTCGGCATCCTTCACTTCGGCTGGAATCTCGTCCCAGGTCGAGACCTTGTAGGGCTGGACCAGCCCTTCGGCCTTGGCGGCCGGGCCGAAGGCCAGACCCACGTCGATGACGTCGGGCGCCTGCGGGCCCTTGTTGTCCTTGTTGGCGCGGATTGCCTCCAGCTCGTCGCCCGAACCCGCATCGGGGTTGAGTTCGGTCACGGCAATCTCGGGGTACTTCGCCTTGAAGCCGGCGATGACATCGCCATAGCCGCACCAGTCATGCGGCAGGGCGATGACGGTCAGCGCGCCCTCTTTCTTGGCGGCGGCCTCGATGGCGGCCAGATCCTCGGCATGCACAAGCGCGGTGGTGCCAAGAAGGGCGAGGGTCGCAAGGCCGAGCGTCGTCGTCCTGTTCATGTCGTTCACTCCGTTTGAGTCTGTCTGACGTTCGAGTCGCGCCCTTCTAGGCCCGCTCCCACGACAGTTCCGTGACAGTGCGGAGTGAAAGTTGACCGTTTGGTCAGCCGCGCGCGGCGGCGATGACCTTCAGCAGGTGGGCATGGACGGCGGGACTTCCCGCCACGACACGGCCATCGGACCCGAAGCCGAGCGGCCTGCCGTCCCAGTCGGTCATCACGCCGCCCGCGGCCTCGACCAGCGGAAGAACCGGAAGAAAATCATAGGGTTCCAGGCCATAGTCCACCACGCCATCGACCCAGCCGGCAGCGAGTTGCAGATAGGAATAGCAATCCGCCGTCTCGCGCACGATGCGCGCCGCATCCATCAGCGCCAGCGCCGTCGCCCGGTCGCCCGCGAGGATTCGCCGCAACTCGTTGACGCAGACGAACGCCTCGGCCGGAGCGGCATCGCGTACCTTTATCGGGCGACCATTCAAGAAAGCCCCGATACCCGGACCTCCCCAGGCCACCTCGCCCTGGGCGGGCGCCTGGATGCCACCCACCAGCGGCTTGCCGTCGTGCAACAGACCCAGCAGCATCCCCCAAAGCGGCTGCCCCGAGATGAAGCTCTTGGTGCCGTCGATAGGGTCGATGACCCAGAGGAATTCGGCCTCGCGCGCGCCACCGAATTCCTCGCCATAGATCCCGTGATCCGGAAAGCGCGCCGCGATCTCGGCGCGGATGCGTTCCTCGGTCTGGCGGTCGGCGCGAGTGACAGGGCTCTGGTCGGCCTTGGCCTCGACATCCAGCTTCTGGCGGAAGAAGCCGAGCGGCACCTCGCGCGCGGCCAGAAGGATGTCGCGCAAAGCGACGGCAAAGGGCGCGGGATCGGGCTGGGTCATCTGGGATTTCCGGGGTCAAAGAGGGATGCGGCGAAAGGTCTTGCCCAGAATCGCGCCCTTGGCAACGACGACGACGGAACGGATTTGACAATCCCCGCCCTTCCCGCGCAGCCTGCCGCCGTCCGGCGCCATCGCGCCACAAGGAAGACCATGGACGCACTCGACCGAATTCGCGACCTGCCGATCTGGCGCGGCCGTATCATCGCCGAGCCGCTCGGAGGCGGTATCACCAACCTGAATTTCCGCGTGAAGGACGACGAAGGCACCTATGTCGTCCGGGTCGGCGCCGATATCGGTGTCCATCAGATCATGCGGTTCAACGAACTTGCCGCAAGCCGCGCCGCCCATGCCGCTGGCATTTCCCCGGCGGTCGTCCATGCCGAGACCGGCATCCTCGTGATCGACTGGGTTGAGGGCAAGACCCTGACGGCCGAGGATGTGCGCGCCGAGGGGATGCTGACAAGGGTCGTCGATCTGGTCGCCCGCGCGCATCGGGACATTCCCAACTATATCCGCGGGCCGATCCTGTCCTTCTGGGTGTTCCATGTCATCCGCGACTATGCCGGAACGCTGCGCTACAGCCGGCACGAACTAGACCTTGCCGGCTACCTTGCCGCCTGCGCGCGGCTCGAAGCGGCGGTGGGGCCGGTCGATATCGTCTTTGGCCATAACGACCTGCTGCCGGCCAATTTCATCGACGACGGCAAGCGGCTCTGGCTGATCGACTGGGATTATGCGGGGTTCAACTCACCTTTGTTCGACCTTGGCGGTCTTGCCGCGAACAACGCCCTGAGCCTTGAGCAGGAAGAGGCGATGCTGGCGCAGTATTTCGACAAGGCGCCGGATGCCGACCTCTGGCGGCGCTACCGCGCGATGAAGGCTGCGGCGGCGCTGCGCGAGGCGATGTGGTCGATGGTGCAGGAAACCCATTCCGACCTGCCGGTTGATTACCCCGCCTACACGGCGAATGCGTTGGCCGCCTATCGCGCCGCGCTGGACGAATTCGAGCAAAGCTGAGGACATCATGGCTTCCCTACCCACGTCGGCCCGCGTCGTTATCATCGGCGGTGGCATCATCGGCTGTTCCACGGCCTATCACCTTGGCCAGATGGGCTGGACCGACACGGTACTGCTGGAACGAAAGAAGCTGACCTCGGGCACCACCTTCCATGCCGCCGGTCTGGTCGGACAGCTCCGCACCTCGGCCAACATCACGCAATTGCTGGGCTATTCGGTCGCGCTCTACGACCGGCTGGCTGAGGAGACGGGTCTGGCGACGGGGTGGAAGCGCAACGGCGGGCTTCGGCTCGCCTGCAATGCCGAACGCTGGACCGAAGTGAAGCGGCAGGCGACGACCGCGCATTCCTTTGGCCTCGAGATGCACCTGCTGACGCCGAAGGAAGCGCAGGAGCTTTGGCCGCTGATGAACGTCGATGACCTCGTTGGCGCGGCCTTCCTCCCGACCGACGGGCAGGCGAACCCCTCGGACATCACCCAGAGCCTCGCCAAGGGGGCGCGGATGAAGGGCGTCTCGATCTTCGAGGATACGCCAGTGACGCGCATCCTCGTCGAGAACGGCCGGATCAGGGGCGTCGAGACGGCGGGCGGAACGATCGAATGCGAGAAGGTCGTGCTTTGCGCCGGGCAGTGGACCCGGTCGCTGGCCGCGACAGTGGGTGTGAACGTCCCCCTCGTCTCGGTCGAGCACCAGTACATGATCACCGAGCGGATCGAGGGTGTGACCCCGGGCCTGCCGACGCTGCGCGACCCCGACCGGCTGACCTACTGGAAAGAGGAAGTCGGCGGTCTGGTCATGGGCGGCTACGAGCCGAACCCGAAGCCATGGGCACAAAATGGAATACCGGAGGGCTTCCACTTCGAGACTTTGACCCCGGATTTTGACCATTTCGAACAATTCATGGATCTGGCCATCGGCCGGGTGCCCAAGCTCGCCGATGCCGGTATCAAGCAGCTCCTGAACGGGCCAGAGAGCTTCACGCCCGACGGGAACTTCATCCTCGGCGAGGCGCCAGAGCTGCGGAACCTGTTCGTCGGCGCCGGTTTCAACGCCTTCGGCATCGCATCGGGCGGCGGGGCGGGGATGGCGCTGGCGGAATGGGTGGCGGCGGGCGCGCCGCCCTTTGACCTCTGGCCGGTGGACATCCGCCGCTTCGGCCCGGTGCATCGCGAGACCTCCTGGGTCCGCACCCGGACGATGGAGGCCTATGGCAAGCACTACACCATCGCCTGGCCCTCCGAGGAATACAAATCCGGCCGCCCGATGCGCCGCTCGCCGCTCTACGCCCATTTGAAGGCCGCCGGGGCCTGCTTCGGCGAGAAGCTTGGCTGGGAACGCCCGAACTGGTTCGCCGACCTCGCCGCGGGGGAAGAGCCGGTCGACCGCTATTCCTACCAGCGCCCGGGCTGGTTCGACGCGGTGGCCCGCGAGCACCACGCCTGCCGCGAGGCCGCGGTGCTGATCGACCAGACGAGCTTCGCAAAGTTTGAACTCAAAGGGCCGGACGCGGTGGCGGAACTGAACGGGATCGCCGCGAACAACGTCGACCGGCCCGTCGGCAGCCTGATCTACACCCAGATGCTGAACGAAAAAGGCGGGATCGAATGCGACGTGACCGTCGCCCGGACCGCCGAGGATCGCTTCTACATCGTCACCGGCACCGGATTTGCGACGCATGACTTCAACTGGATCAACCGCAACCTGTCGGACGGCGCCCGCGCAACCCTGACCGACATCACCTCGGGCGGCGCCGTCCTGTCGCTTATGGGGCCGAAGGCGCGCGACATCCTGTCAGCGGTCAGCGAGGATGACGTCTCGAACGCGGCCTTCCCCTTCGGCACGGCACGGACCATCGGCATCGCCGGCTGTCCGGTTCTGGCGCTGCGGGTGACCTATGTGGGCGAACTGGGATGGGAGCTTCACATCCCGACCGAATTCGCCATCACGGTCTATGAGGCGCTGACCGCCGCCGGAGCGGAGCATGGGCTTCGGAACGCAGGATACCGTGCCATTGAAACACTGCGGCTGGAAAAGGGCTACCGCGCCTGGGGTGCCGATATCGGCCCGGACCACACGCCGGTCGAGGCGGGGCTGACCTGGGCCTGCAAGCTGAAATCCGGCCTGCCCTTCACCGGCCGCGCGGCCATCGAGGCGCAGGTGAACGGAGGGGTGAAGAAGCGGCTGGCGGGCTTCATCGTCGATGACCCTGCGGTGATCCTTCTCGGCCGCGAGACGATCTATCGCAACGGCGAGCGGGTCGGCTGGCTGTCCTCTGGCGGCTTCGGCCACACGCTTGGGCTCCCAGTCGGGTATGGTTTCGTCCGCCAGAAAGACGGCGTGACCGAGGACTTCGTGCTGACTGGCGACTACGAACTGGAAGTCGCCTCGGAACGGGTCAAGGCGCGCGTGTCGCTGGAGCCGTTCTATGATCCGAAGATGCAGCGGGTGAAAATCTGAGCGGCCCCAAAAGCCTTCCAAGGCTTTTAGCAAATTCCTTCGAAGGAATTTGCGGTTCCCGCCCCCGCCCGCTATCCAGCGGGAAACGGGCAGAGGCGGAACCATGGGCGGACTTGACCTTCAGACGATCCTTGTCATCGCCGGGCTGCTTTTCGTCGCCGGCGGGGTGACAGGCATCCTTGCCGGCCTCTTCGGCGTCGGCGGCGGCGCCATCGTCGTGCCGGTGCTCTACGAGGTCTTCGGGCTGATCCACGTCCCCGACACGGTGCGGATGCCGCTTGCCGTCGGCACCTCGCTCGCGATCATCATCCCCACCTCGATCCAGTCGGCGCGCGGCCATTTCAAGCGCGGCGCGGTCGACGTGGCGATCCTGAAAAGCTGGATCGTTCCGGTGCTCACCGGCGTGATCCTTGGCTCGGTGATCGCCCGCTATGCCCCGCCCTGGGTGTTCAAGCTGGTCTTCATCGGGGTCGCCGGCACGAATTCGGTCAAGCTCCTGTTCGGCCGCGACAGCTGGCGCCTGGGGGACAGCCTGCCGGGCGGGCTCGTCCGCAAGATCATGGGCTTCTTCGTCGGCCTTTTCTCGTCGCTGATGGGGATCGGCGGCGGAGCGATCTCGAACCTGCTCTTCACGCTTTACGGCAAGCCGATCCGCGAGTCGGTCGCAACCTCGGCCGGGGTGGGCGTGCTGATCTCGATCCCGGGCGCCATCGGCTATGTCCTTGCCGGCTGGGGCAAAGCGGGGTTGCCGCCGTTCTCGCTCGGCTTTGTCTCGCTTCTGGCCTTCGTGCTGCTGGTTCCGGCCTCGGTGCTGACGGCCCGCTTTGGGGTGGCCATGGCCCATACCATGCCCAAGCGCCGGCTCGAGGTGCTGTTCGGCCTGTTCCTCGCCTTCACCTGCGCCCGCTTCATCTGGGCGCTTGTCGCGCCCTGAGCGCCAAAGGTCAGGGCAAGGGCACCGTCTGCACTGTCCATCCGGCCGCCGCGATCCGGGACTGCGCCAGATCGGTCAGGTGGCCGGTCACCACAAGCAGGGGCGCCCCGGCCCCCGGGGGAAGCGCCGCGACGACCTGTTCGAAGGTCGTGCCGATACTCGCGGTCCAGGCGACCTCGTCGAACGGGAACAGCGCCAGAATGCGGCCATCGGCGAGCCGGTTCAGGGGGAAGCCACCCACATCCTCGAAAGACCGGATGCCAAGCGCCTGCCCCTGTTCGGCAAGGACGCGCGCCCGCACCCGCTGGAATACCGCCTCGTCGCGAGTCGCGGCATCTGCGGCGCGGCTGACGAAGATCGCGGTCCCCTTGGCGTTCAGCGTGGTCAGCGCCTCGGCCATGACCAGCAAGTCGGCGGGCGTATAGACCCGGTTCTGGATCAGCCGCGCGGCGACATCCGCGGGCACGCCGAGCGCCGCCAGCCGGGCAGAGACCATGTCGACGATCTCGGCCGAAGTCTTTTCGGCCAGTGCCGAGGTGATCGACTCGACGGTCGCGCCCGACCCCACGGCAACGCCGATGCCGCCGGGGATCACCATGGTCAGTGCCTTCATCGACAGCCCCCCCATCGCCGAGGCCGTGGCAATGTCGTTGAGCGCCTGCGCCAGCGGGGCGAAATCGGTATAGGGATCGATGCCCAACTGCACCGCGATCTGACGCCGCGCCGCATCCACGCCAAGCACGCTGCCCACGGCGCTGTCACGGCTGGACTTGCGGTTCTTGATCCCGGTTCCGACCCTGTCAAACATCCGCGACACGCCGGACGCCGCCCGTTTCATCGTTGCGTCCGGATCGTTGACGAGGTTCTTGCCGAAGGTGATCGGCGCCTGAGCGGTCTGGCCGAGCGATTTCAGGAAGACATCGCTTTTCGACATCGACTCCAGCGTCGCCAGCGCCCCCATCTCGCGCAGCCGCTCGCGCATCATCGCATCGCCCGAGATCTGGAACGTGCCGTAACCGGTCTGAACCGTGTAGTTGTGCATCAGCCCGTCGCTGTAGACGGGATCGGCAACCGCGTAGTTCGCTCCCGTCGCCGCGCTCCCCAGCACCTGCGTAACCGGCGTATCCGGCGGCTGTTCGAAGTCCTGCGCGCAGATCGGTGCCGCGGCAAGGCAAAGGACAAGGGCGAGCGGCAGCAGGCGGACGGGCATGGTTCTCTCCGAAAGGGACCGGTTGCCCCCTTGCTAGCGCAGGCGCACCGGTCCTGTCCGCAAAATCCGTGCGGCGTCGTTCCGGTCGTGGGCCCTTGACCCGCCGGGCCCTGCCGGACCAAACCGGAGGGACAGGAGACAGTATGACACACAAGCTATTCGACCTGACCGGGCGGCGCGCGCTTGTCACCGGATCGACCCGGGGCATCGGCCTAGCCCTTGCCTGCGGTCTGGCCAGTGCAGGCGCGGCTGTCCTCCTGAACGGGCGCGATCCTGACCGGGTCGCGTCGACCGTTCGGGAAACCGGCATGGCAGGGGCGCTCGTCTTCGACGTGACCGACCACGAGGCAGCGCGCGCCGCAATCGACCGGTTCGAGGCCGAAACCGGGCCGATCGAGATTCTGGTGAACAACGCAGGCATCCAGCACCGCGCGCCGCTGGAAGAGTTTCCGGCCGAGGCGTTCGAACGACTGATGCAGACCAACATCGCCTCGGTCTTCCATGTCGGACAGGCTGTCGCCCGGCACATGATCCGCCGAGGACGCGGCAAGATCATCAATATCGGCAGCGTCCAGTCCGCGCTCGCCCGTCCCTCGATCGCCCCCTACACGGCCACCAAGGGCGCGGTCGCCAACCTGACCAAGGGCATGGCGACGGATTGGGCGCGGCACGGCCTGCAGTGCAACGGCATTGCCCCGGGCTATTTCGAGACCGAACTGAATGCCGCCCTGACAAGCGACCCGGATTTCAGCGCCTGGCTGGAACGCCGCACCCCGGCCGGGCGTTGGGGCCGGGTCGAGGAACTGGTCGGCGCGGCGATCTTCCTGGCCTCAGACGCGTCCTCGTTCGTCAACGGGCAGATGATCTATGTCGATGGCGGGATCACGGCCTCGCTATGAGCACGCCCCCTGCCCCCCTCCGGATCGTGCTGATGGGCGTGTCGGGTTGCGGCAAGTCCAGCGTCGGCGAGGCGTTGCAACGCCTGACGGGCCTGCCCTATCTCGATGGCGATGACCTGCACCCGGCCGCGAATGTCGCCAGGATGGCCGCCGGCATCCCCCTGACGGACGAAGACCGCTGGCCCTGGCTCGACCGGGTGGCCGAGAGGCTCGCGACCGACGCGCCGGTCGCGATTGGATGTTCAGCCCTGAAGCGGATCTACCGCGACCGCCTGCGCGCCGGGGCGGACGGGCCGGTCACCTTTGTCCACCTTTCCGGTTCACGCGACCTTATCGGAAGCCGGATGGTGGCGCGAAGCGGGCACTTCATGCCGGCGACATTGCTCGACAGCCAGTTCGCGGCTCTGGAGGCGCCCGAAGGCGAACCCGGCGCCCTGACCGTTTCGATCGATCAGCCCACGGACGAGATTGCCCGCGAGATCGCGCAGCGCCTTGGCCTATGACCGGGCGGATCAGCTGCCCTGCAGGCTTTTCACATATTCGCCGAGTTGCACCAGCCGCACCGGAGTCGGCGTCTGGATGCCGTCGCCGGAATCGAACAGCACCATGTTGCCGTCAAGCAGAGGCGCGAATTTCGGCATCACCCGGCCGTTCTCCTGCGCATAGCCCCAGATATGGGCCATGACCCGCGTCATCGGGAAGGTGCCGCCATTCTTTGCCGCCAGAACCGTCAGGTTGGCCGGCTTCTTGGGCAGGCTCGCCGCCGCGGGGCCGTCGCCCTTGCCATTCTCGCCGTGGCATCCGGCACAATAGCTGGCGAAATCCTCGGCCCCGGTCGGGAAGCCGGCCGGTTCCTGCGTCGCCGGAAGGCAGGCGGCCAGAAGGCCGGCAAAGGCGAGTGGCAAGAGGACGGTTGCGGGGCGCAGCGACTGCATGGAAGGGCTCTCCGGGGTCGGTTTTCGGGCATAGAACCATGCAGGCCCGCGCGGTGCAATCGCTCAGGCGATGCGTCCGCCGTCAAGCCGCACGACCCGGTCCATCCGCGCCGCCAGCGCCAGGTTATGCGTGGCGATCAGGGCGGAAAGCCCGGTCTCGCGCACAACCTCCATCAGCACGGCAAAGACATGGTCCGAGGTTTCGGGATCAAGGTTCCCGGTCGGCTCGTCCGCGAGCAACAGCTTCGGCCCGTTTGCCAGCGCCCGGCAGAAGGCGACACGCTGCTGCTCGCCCCCCGACAGGGCCGCGGGGCGGTGCTCGGCCCGGGCGGCGATCCCGACCCGCGCCAGCAGGTCGCTGGCCCTCGCCTCGGCCGCCGCCTTGCCGACGCCATTGGCCATCTGCGGGATCACGATGTTCTCCAGCGCGGTGAACTCGGGCAGCAGGTGATGGAACTGGTAGATGAACCCGACCTCGCCGCGCCTGACTTCGGTGCGCGCCCGGTCCGACAGCCCGTCGACCCCGCGTCCGGCCAGAAGCACCCGCCCCGCATCGGCGGTGTCGAGGAGCCCGGCGATATGCAGGAGCGTCGACTTGCCCGCGCCCGAGGGGGCGACCAGTGCCACGACCTCTCCGGGGGCGACCGTCAGGTTGGCACCGCGCAGCACCTGCACCTCGCCGGGACGGCCCTTGTTGTAGGTCTTCTCGATCTCGTCGAGGGTCAGCATCGGCTCACTCATAGCGCAGCGCCTCGACCGGGTTCATCCGCGCCGCCCGGCGGGCGGGAAAGATCGTGACGATGAAGGACAGGCCAAGCGACAGCACCACCGCCGACAGCACGTCGCCCCATTGCAGCTTGGCCGGGAGGGCATAGATGCCGCGGATCGACGGGTCCCAGACCCCGCCGCCCGAGACGTAGTTCACGAAGCTGAAGATCGGGTCGACATAGATCGCAAACAGACAACCAAGGATCACCCCCATCGCCGTGCCGATCAGCCCGGTCGATGCGCCGCAGATGAAGAACACCCGCAGGATCGACCCCTCGGTCAGGCCCATCGTGCGCAGGATGCCGATGTCGCGCCCCTTGTTCTTGACCAGCATGATCAGGCCCGAGACGATGTTCATCGTCGCAATCAGCACCAGGACCGAGAGGATCACGAACATCACGTTGTCCTCGATGGTCAGCGCCCGAAGGAAGCTTCCCGAACTGTCACGCCAGGTCCAGAGATAGGTCAGCGGCCCGCCAGCCTCCCCGATCGCCGGAGAGAGGTCCTCGACATGTTCGGGATCGGCGACCATCACCTCGATCTCGTCGGCCATGCCTTCCCGGTTGAAGAAGCTCTGCGCCTCGGCGAAGGGCAGGTAGGCCCGGGTCTGGTCGATGTCCCAGCGCCCGGCGGAGAATACATAGACCACCTCATAGGCGCTGACCCGCGGGCTAGTGCCGAAGGCGGTGCGGGCGCCATCGGGCGAGATCAGCTTGATCTTGTCGCCGACGGTGACGCCAAGCTCGCGCGCCACGCCCGAGCCGATGGCGATGCCCCGCTCGAAACTGTCGATGTCGCCATAGGCCTCCTCCGACTGGGCGACGCGAGGGATCGCCTTGAGATCCGCAAGCCGGATGCCATAGACCTCGACCCCGGTGCTGGTCCCGTCTTTCGAGGCAAGCACCTGCCCCTTCACCAGCGGCGCGGCATGGGTGACGCCGGGGATCTTGGCGATCCGTCCGGCCACGGCGTCGTAATCGGCAATGGTCCGCACCTCTTGCCCGGCATCGGTCGTCCAGGGGGCAGAATAGACGGTGACATGGGCATTGGCGCCCAGGATCGTGTCGACGAACTCGGCCCGGAACCCGGCCCGCACCGACAGCGTCGCGATCAACGCAAAAACCGCCAGCGTGATGCCGACCAGGCTGATCCAGGTCATGACGCTGACCCCGCCCTCGGCCCGCCGGGCCCGCAGGTAGCGCCAGGCGATCATCCATTCAAAGGGGGCGAAAGGGGGAGTGCGTCCGGCCATCTCGGCTCCGTTCCTGCGGCGGGCCACCTTTGCGGCGCGTTGCGGCCAAGGTCAAGCCGACCGACTCCCGGCCCGAAGTCACGGCTGCGTCATTGGGCATGACCCGCTGACATTTTCTGCTCTAAAGTATCCTCGGGGGTGAGCCCCGACAGGGGCGAGGGGGCGGAAAGCCCCCTCTTCTACGCCGGAGTTCTGACCCCGGCGAAGATCTGCGCGATGCGGTCGACGGCGGCTTCGGGCGTCATCTCCTCGCTCTCGCCGGTGCGGCGCGAGGTGAGTTCGACCTTGCCGGTGGCAAGGCCGCGCGGGCCGACGGTGATCCGCCAGGGCAAGCCGATCAGGTCCATCGTCGCGAACTTGGCCCCTGCCCGTTCGTCGCGGTCGTCGTAGAGCGGCTCGAGGCCCTTGGCCGTCAGCGCCTTGACCATCGCGTCGCAGGCGGCGTCGGTGGCGGCGTCGCCCTGCTTGAGGTTCACGATGCCGACCGGGAAGGGCGTCACCCCTTCCGGCCAGATGATGCCCTTGTCGTCATGGCTCGCCTCGATGATCGCGCCGAGTAGGCGCGAGACGCCGATGCCGTGCGAGCCCATCTGCACCGGCACCCGCTCGCCCTTGTCGTTGGTGACGAAGGCGCCCATCGGTTCGGAATACTTGGTGCCGAAGAAGAAGATCTGGCCGACCTCGATCCCGCGCGACGAGCGGCGGCGGTCTTCGGGGATGGCGTTGAAGATCGCTTCGTCATGGGTCTCGTCGGTGCGGGCGTAGGGCGTGGTCCATTCCTTGACGATCGCCGCGCATTCGGCGCGGTTGTCGTAATCGACGACGCGGTCGCCGAATTTCAGGTTGGTGATCGCGGCGTCGTAGAAGACCTCGCTTTCGCCGGTCGAGGCGAGGACGAGGAATTCGTGGGTGTTGTCGCCGCCGATCGGGCCCGAGGCAGCCCGCATCGGGATCGCCTGCAGGCCCATCCGCTCGTAGGTCTTCAGGTAGCTGACCATGTGGCGGTTGTAGGCGTGCAGCGCCGAGTCCACGTCGATGTCGAAATTGTAGCCGTCCTTCATCAGGAATTCGCGGCCGCGCATCACGCCGAAGCGCGGGCGGATCTCGTCGCGGAACTTCCACTGGATGTGGTACAACGTCAGCGGCAGGTCCTTGTAGCTCGACACGTTCGCCCGGAAGATGTCGGTGATCATCTCCTCGTTCGTGGGGCCGTAGAGCATGTCGCGCTTGTGGCGGTCGGTAATGCGCAGCATCTCCTCGCCGTAGTCGTCGTAGCGGCCGCTTTCGCGCCACAGGTCGGCGGGTTGCAACGTGGGCATCAGAAGCGGTATGTGCCCGGCCTTCTGCTGTTCCTCGTGCACGATCTGCTCGATCCGGCGCAGGACGCGGTAGCCGAGCGGCAGCCAGGAATAGATGCCGGCGGCCTGCTGCTTGATCATGCCGGCGCGCAGCATGTAGCGGTGGCTGACGATCTGCGCCTCGGCAGGGTTTTCCTTGAGCACGGGCAGGAAGTAACGGGACAGGCGCATGCGGCGGGCCTCTTGGTTCTGATGTCGCGGTCGTGTCTAGGCGATCGGTTCCGGTCAGGCAAGCACAGGACCGCCACCGCGCTTGCATGGGCGGGTCCAAGCGACGATATGGAAGCATCCAGGAGGAGTGCCGCATGTCGCTGCCGGTCCGTGAACAGGTGAAGTATTGGGGGATCGCGGCAGCGGTCTTCTTCGCCGCGCTTTACCTTCTTGGCAACGTGATGCTGCCCTTCCTCGTCGGCGGCGCGGTTGCCTATTTCCTCGATCCGGTCGCCGACCGGCTGGAACGGCTGGGCCTGAGCCGGGTCATGTCGGTCATTGTCATCACGGTCGGCGCTGCACTGGTCGTCGTTCTTATGGTCCTCGCGGTGATCCCGACCCTTTTCGGACAGCTGACCGCGCTCATCAACGAAGCGCCGACGATCCTGAAGCAGTTGCAGACCTTCCTGCTTGCCCGCTTCCCCGAGCTTGCCGACAGCACCAGCATCGTCCGCCAGACGCTGACCCAGATCGGCGAAGGGATCCAGTCGCGCGGGGCCCAACTGGCAAACAGCGTCCTGAACTCGGCGCTCAGCCTGATCTCGGCAGTCGTCTTCATCGTCGTGGTTCCGGTCGTGGCCTTCTACATGCTGCTCGACTGGGACAGGATGATCGCGCGCATCGATGGTTACCTGCCGCGCGACCATGCCGACACGATCCGCCAGATCGCCCGCGACATCGACGAAGTTTTGGCCGGCTTCGTGCGCGGACAGGTCAGCGTCTGCCTGATCCTCGGCACTTTCTATGCAGTCGCCCTGATGCTCGCCGGCCTCAATTTCGGACTGGTCGTGGGTGCCATCGCCGGGGCGATCACCTTCATTCCCTATGTCGGCTCGCTGGTCGGCGGGGCGCTCGCCATCGGGCTGGCGCTGTTCCAGTTCTGGGGGGACTGGTGGTCGATCGGGCTCGTGGCGGGCATCTTCGCCGTCGGCCAGTTCTTCGAGGGCAACATCCTGTCGCCGAAACTCGTTGGCGGATCGGTCGGCCTGCATCCGGTCTGGCTCCTGTTCGCCCTGTCGGCCTTCGGCGCACTCTTCGGCTTTGTGGGGATGCTGGTCGCGGTGCCCGTGGCGGCGGTCATCGGCGTGCTTGTCCGCTTTGCACTGGCCCAGTATCAGGGCAGCCCGCTTTACCGGGGCGAGACCGCCAGGGTCCCGTCCTGGGAGGACGAGAGCTCATCGTGATCCGGCAACTGGCCTTCGATCTGCCCTCGCGCGTTGCGCTTGGGCGCGAGGATTTCTTCGTCTCCCCGTCGAATGCCCTGGCCGTCGCCACTGTCGGAGGCTGGCGCGACTGGCCGGGCGGGCGGATGCTTCTGCTCGGGGCGGCGGGATCGGGAAAGACCCACCTCGCCCATGTCTGGGCGGCCGAGGCGGGGGGGCAGATCATCGATGCCGGGGCACTGGCCGGCCTCGACCCGACCGCGGTGACCACAGGCCCGCTTGCGGTCGAGGATGCCGATCGTATCGCGGGCGACCGGGTCGCCGAGACCGCGCTCTTTCATCTGCACAACCTTGCAGCGGCGCAGGGCCAGCCGCTGTTGCTGACCGCCGCGAGCCCGGCGCGCGACTGGGGGCTGGCGCTGCCCGACCTCCTGAGCCGGGTCCAGGCCTTTCCGCTGGCCCGGCTGGAGCCACCCGACGACGCGCTGCTTTCGGCGGTCCTGATCAAGCTCTTCGCCGACCGCCAGATCACCGTCGCGCCGACGCTGATCCCCTACCTTGTCAGCCGCATGGATCGCTCCTTTGCAGCGGCCCATGATCTGGTCGAGGCCCTTGACGCCAGATCGCTGGCCGAGGGTCGCCCGATCACCCGACAGCTTGCCGCCCCCTTGCTGGACAGCGAAGGGTCGGCACAGTAGCCTGTCCGCAAAAAGCGCGAGCAGCTTTGCCATGACCCAGGCCGACTTCCTCAAGGTTCCCTTCGCCCAGCCGATCCCCCTGCCCGAGGCCGAGATCACCGGCCCTGCCCGCTACTTCAACCGCGAACTTAGTTGGCTGGCCTTCAACTGGAGGGTTCTCGAAGAGGCGGCGAACCCCAAGGTGCCGCTTCTGGAACGGCTGCGCTTCCTGTCGATCTCGGCCACCAACCTGGACGAGTTCTACACCGTCCGCGTCGCCGGCCTGCGCGAACTGGCGCGCGCGGGCAACGCGATGCTGTCCGAGGACGGCCGCACCCCGGCCGAGCAGCTGGCGCTCATCAACGCCGATGCGCGGCGGCTGATGCAGACCCAGCAGACAACGCTGAACAAGCTCAAGCGCGAGATGGAGGCGGAAGGGATCGCGATCCTGACCCGGTCCAAGCTCACCTCGCGCGACTTCAAGTTCCTCGAGGCGCATTTCCTCGCCAAGGTCTTCCCGATCCTCTCGCCGCTGGCGATCGACCCGGCGCATCCCTTCCCCTTCATTCCCAACACCGGCTTCTGCCTTGGCCTGCAGCTGGAGCGCAGCCGCGACGGCCGGCCGCTGCAGGCGCTCTTGCCGATCCCGCAGCAGATCACCCGCTTCATCGCGTTGCCGGCGCGGCCGGGCGAATACCGCTTCCTGCCACTGGAAGAGCTGTTGATGCTGCATCTCAACATGCTCTTCCCCGGCTATGTCGATCGCGGCCATTGCACCTTCCGCGTGCTGCGCGACAGCGACATCGAGGTCGAGGACGAAGCCGAGGATCTGGTGCGCGAATTCGAAACGGCGCTGAAGCGCCGGCGGCGCGGCGAGGTGATCCGGCTGAAGATTTCGGCCGGTGCGCCCGATGAATTGCGCGGCCTCATCATGGAGGAACTCGGCGTTACCGACGACGAGGTCGTCGAAGTGCGCGGCCTGCTTGGCGTGGCCGACCTCAAGGAACTGGTGCTCGACAGCCGCCGGGATCTTCTCTGGCCGGCCTTCATCCCGCGGGTGCCGGAACGGGTGCAGGACCACGAGGGCGACATGTTCGCGGCGATCCGGCAGAAGGACATGCTGCTGCACCACCCCTACGAAACCTTCGACATGGTCATCCGCTTCATCGCGCAGGCGGCGCGCGACCCGAACGTGCTGGCGATCAAGCAGACGCTGTACCGCACGAGCTATGACAGCCCCGTGGTCGACGCGCTGTGCGAGGCGGCCGAGGCCGGCAAATCGGTGACGGCGCTGGTGGAACTGAAGGCGCGCTTCGACGAGGCCGCGAACATCCGCCAGTCGCGGCGGCTGGAACGGGCCGGGGCGCATGTCGTCTACGGCTTCATCAACTACAAGACCCACGCCAAGATCGCGACGGTCGTCCGCCGCGAGGGCGAGAACCTTGTCACCTATACCCATTACGGGACCGGCAACTACCATCCGATCACCGCGCGCATCTATACCGACCTGAGCCTGTTCACCTGCGACCCGGCGCTTGGGCGCGATGCGTCGAAGGTCTTCAACTACCTGTCGGGCTACGTGCAACCCGAGGGACTGGAAAACCTCGCCATCTCGCCCATCACGCTGAAGCCGCGCCTGCTGGAACTGATCGCCGCCGAGGCGGCCCATGCCCGCGCAGGGCGGCCCGCCGCGATCTGGGCCAAGATGAACAGCCTGATCGAGCCTGACGTGATCGACGCGCTGTACGAGGCCAGCAATGCCGGGGTGAAGATCAGCCTGGTCGTGCGCGGCATCTGCGGTGTCCGCCCCGGCATCAAGGGGCTGAGCGAGAACATCCGCGTCAAGTCGATCGTGGGACGGTTCCTGGAACACAGCCGCATCGTCTGCTTCGGCAATGGCCAGGGCCTGCCGTCGAAGAAGGCGCGCGTCTTCATCTCTTCCGCCGACTGGATGAGCCGCAACCTGACGCGCCGGGTCGAGACGCTGGTCGAGATCCAGAACGCCACCGTCAAGGAACAGATCGTCAGCCAGATCATGGTCGCAAACATGGCGGACGAGGCGCAAAGCTGGGTCCTCCAGCCGGATGGCAGATACCACCGCGATCTGGGCGACGGGCAGCAGACGCTGTTCAACTGCCACCGGTTCTTCATGGAGAACCCGTCGCTTTCCGGACGGGGCACGGCGGGGGCCAAGGACGTGCCGCGCCTCGCACAATCCACCGATTGACGCCCGCCAAGGATTGACCCCTGCCGCCCCGGACGGCATGGTCGCGCCGGACGACGGAGAAGGCGCATGAAGCACAAGGGCAGGGAATCGGAGGATGACTGGGGCCCCTATGGCCGCCCGATCCTGGAGGACCCCTCGGCACGGGCGCTCAGCCGCGTGGGGGTGGTCGATGTCGGCTCCAACTCGGTGCGGATGGTGGTCTTTGACGGTGCGGCCCGAAGCCCTGCCTATTTCTACAACGAGAAGGTCATGTGCGGCCTTGGCGCCGGTCTGGTCGAGACGGGCCGTCTGAACCCCCGCGGCCGCGAACGCGCACTTATCGCCTTGAAACGTTTCGCCCTTCTGGCCGACGGCATGGGCATCTCGCCCCTGCGCGTCGTCGCTACCGCTGCCGTTCGCGAGGCGATTGACGGGCCGGAGTTCCAGGCGCAGGTGCTCAAGGAAACCGGCCTGAAGATGTTCGTGATCTCCGGCGATGAAGAGGCGCGCATCTCGGCCCAAGGCGTACTTCTGGGCTGGCCCGATGCGCGTGGTATTGTCTCGGACATCGGCGGCAACTCGATGGAGCTGGCCGAGGTCGGCGAAGGCCGGGTCGGCAAGCGCGCGACTTCGCCGCTCGGTCCGTTCCGGCTCCAGCAGGTCAAGGGCGGCGCCAAGGCGCGCAAGGCGCATATCGCAGGGATCCTCGACAAGATGCGACCCCTCTTCACCGAGGAGTCGCCCCGTCTCTACCTTGTCGGCGGCTCGTGGCGGGTGATCGCGCGGCTCGACATGCTGCGCCGGTCCTATCCGCTGACCGTCCTGCACGAATACCGCATGATGCCTGACCATCTGCTCGAGACGCTCGACTGGATCGCTTCGGGCGATCAAGCGGCGCTGCGGGCGCAGACCGGAACCTCGCAGGAGCGGATGGACCTTGTCCCGCTCGCCTGCGAAGTCCTGCGCGGCCTCATCACCACCTTTCGCCCGCGCGAGGTCGATGTCTCGGCCTACGGCATCCGCGAGGGGCTGCTTTACGAACAAATGTCAGAGGGTCTGCGCGCCCGCGACCCGCTGATCGAGGCGGCGCGGGTGATGGAGGCGACCTCGTCGCGCATTCCCGGCTTTGGCAAGAAGCTGTTCGCCTTCCTCGCGCCCCTGTACGAGGACACGCCCCCCGATCAGTTGCGCCTCATCAAGGCCGCCTGCCTTCTGCACGACACCGCCTGGCGCGCCCACCCCGATTACCGCGCCGAGATCTGTTTCGACAACGCGACGCGCGCCAACCTGGGCGGGCTCGACCATCCGGGCCGGGTCTTCCTCGGCCTCGCGCTTCTGCACCGCTACAAGAACTCGCGCGCCGGGTCGCGGATGGAGCCGCTCTTCCGCCTGCTCGACGACGACCGCGTGCGCGAAGCCGAGGTTCTGGGCAAGGCGATGCGCTTTGGGGCGATGTTCTCGGTCTCGGATCCGGGCAAGGCCGGGTCCCTCCATATTGACCGCAAGCGCGGCACGATCGAACTGAGCCTCAGCCCGCTTGGCGTCGGCCTTTTCGGCGAGGTGGCGCAGGCCCGCTTCACCTCCTTTGCGCAAGCCCTGCGCGCCACCCCCTCTATCACTCTGCAGAAAGCCTGACTTCGATGCGTCTCGATCATATCGCCCTGTCCGCCGCCACGCTGGAAGATGGCGCCCGCCATGTGGAGCTGGCCCTTGGCGTGACACCGGTGGCGGGCGGGCGGCATCGGCATATGGGCACGCACAACCTGCTGGTCGGCCTGGGCGACATCTATCTGGAAATCATCGCGATCGACCCCGAGGCGCCTAAGCCCGATTGGCCACGTTGGTTCGATCTGGACAATCTTGCCGGGGAGCCGCGGCTGACAAACTGGATCGTTGCGTGCGAAAACCTCAAGTCGGAAATCGCCGCCGGCCCCGAGGGAATCGGCCATCCGGTGAAGCTGGAGCGTGGAAGCCTGCACTGGCAGATGGCAATTCCCGATGACGGGAAGCTGCCCTATGACGATGCCTTCCCCGCGCTGATCCATTGGGAAGGCACCGATCACCCGATCCACCACATCCCCGACAGCGGGTTGCGACTGGTCCGGCTCGAGGTGATCCATCCCCGGGCCGGCGCGTTGCGCCACGATCTCGAAGGGCGGTTCCACGATCCGCGCGTGGCAATCGTCGAGGGCGCGCAAAAGGCGATCCGGGCCGAGTTCCACGGGCCGAACGGCGAATGCTTCCTGTGACGATCGGGACCGCTGCTGCACAGGATGCACCCGCGGTCCAGGCGATCTACAACCATTACATCCGCCACACCGTCGTCAACTTCGCCTCGACCGAAAAGACCCAAGCCGAAGTCGAGGCGATGATCGCCACCCGGCCGGCCTTCTTCGTCGCCAGGCGAAGCGGCGAGGTGCTTGGCTTTGCCACCTACGCGCAGTTCCGGGGCGGCGACGGCTATGCGCGCTGCATGGAGCACACGATCCTGCTGCGCCCCGATGCCTCGGGCGCCGGGCTTGGCCGCGCGCTTCTGACCGCGGTCGAGGACCACGCCCGGGCGGGCGGCGCGCATTCGATCTTTGCCGGCGTCGCGGCCGAAAACGTCGCAGGACGCGCCTTCCATGCAGCCATGGGCTACCGCGAGGCAGGTCTCCTGCCCCAGACCGGCTGGAAGTTCGGGCGCTGGCTCGACCTTGTGCTGATGCAGAAATTCCTCTCCTGACAGCGCGCCACGGCTTCTCTATGCTGGGTCCATGTCGATCTGGACCCGCATCGCCGACGCCCTGGCGGCCCTCGTCTCTGGCGAGGGGCTTTCCGCTGTCTTCGACAAGCTGCGCACCCCGCCGGAGCGATCGGTGGCCTTCACCATCGCCGTGATCGCGCTTGGCGCGAAGATGGCCAAGGCCGATGGCACGGTGACGCGTGACGAGGTGTCGGCCTTCCGCCAGGTCTTCGCCATCCCGCCCGGCGAGGAACAGAACGCCGCCCGCGTCTTCAACCTGGCGCGGCAGGACGTTGCCGGGTTCGATGCCTATGCGCGCAAGGTCGCCGCCATGTTCCGCGAGGACCGCGCCGTCCTGACCGATCTGATGGAGGGGCTGTTCTATATCGCGGTCGCGGATGGCGCCTATCATCCCGCCGAAGAGGAATTCCTGCACGAAGTGGCCGGGATCTTCGGGCTGGATGAGCGGGCCTTCCGGGCGATCCGGGCCCATTTCGTGCCAGATGCGCCGAAGGACCCGCATGACATCCTCGGCATCCCGCCCGATGCCACGATCGACCAGGCCCGCGCCGCATGGAAACAGGCGGTGCGCGATTGCCATCCCGACCGGATGATCGCCCGCGGTGTGCCGGAAGAGGCGCTGCGGCTGGCGGAACGCCGGCTGATCGCCATCAACGAGGCCTGGGAAGAGCTGTCGTCCCGGCAGGCGGCCTGATGCGCCCGCTGCGCCTTGCCAGCTACAATGTCGAATGGTTCACCCAGCTCTTCGGGAACGATAACCGCCTTCTGACCGATCGCGAATGGTCTGCGCGCTACAACGTGACCCGCGGCGATCAGGCGGACTCGCTTGGCATCGTGTTCACCGCGATGGATGCCGACGGGGTCATGATCATCGAAGGACCCAACCAGGGCCATCGCCGCGACACCGTGCTGGCGCTGGAGAATTTCGCCCGGTTTTACCAGTTGCGCACCTCGCGCGCGGTCATGGGCTTTGCCAATGACTCGCATCAGGAAATCGCCTTTCTTTACGATCCGAACCGCATCCAGGCGCGCCACGATCCGCGCGGCGGCGGCGATCGCGACGCCCTGGGGGCCCGCGCGCGCGCGCCGCGCTTCGATACATCGTTCTACTTCGACATCGACGTGGATGCGGTGCCCGAACTCATCCGCTTCTCGAAGCCGCCGCTTGAACTTGCGGTCGAGGCCGACGGCCAGGCCCTGCGCCTGATCGGCGTCCATGCCAAGTCGAAGGCCCCACATGGCGCGAACTCGCCCGAGGAAGAGATGCGCATCGCCATCGACAACCGCCGCAAGCAGCTCGCCGAATGCGTCTGGCTCCGTCGCCGGGTGGACGAGCATCTGACGGCGGGCGACAGCGTCATGGTCATGGGCGATTTCAACGATGGCCCCGGACTTGACGAGTACGAGGCGCTCTTCGGCCATTCCGGGATCGAGATCGTCCTGGGGCAGAACTGCGCGCCCGAGATGAAACTTCACGATCCGAACGCCGTCCTCGCGCTGGTGCGCAAGCCCGCGATCACGCCAACCTCGGCGCGGTTCTGGCTGGACGACCAGAAGCGCTATTTCGAGGCGATGCTCGATTACATCATGATCTCGCCCGATCTTGCCGCCCGCAAGCCCGCCTGGCGCATCTGGCATCCGCTGAACGATCCCGGCTGCCTGAAGGTGCCGGAACTGCGCGAGGCGCTTCTGACGGCCTCGGACCATTTCCCCGTCAGCATCGACATAGACCTTGCCCGCCCGGCCCCGCCTGTTCCCGGACCCGCCGCAAGCTTGTGATTGGAAACCGGCAGGCAGCTGCATTAGTCTCACGCCCATGCGCCGGATTGCATTTGCCCTTTGCCTCTTCCCCGCCCTCGCCCATGCCGAAGATGGCATGCCAGGCCTGCCCCCCGACGATGGCGGTCCGGGCAGTGCGCAGATGCAGGACGGGATGGATCTCCTCGGCCAGGGACTGCAGACCCTGCTGCAGGGCTTCGCGACCGAAATGCAGCCACATCTCGACGAGATGGGTCAGGCGCTGAACCAGATGAAGCCGATGCTGATGCAATTGGCCGAACTGATGAAGAACGTCGACCAGTACGAGGCGCCGGTGATGCTCGAGAATGGCGACATCCTCATCCGTCGAAAGCCCTCACTGCCCGCCCCACCCTCCGGCGCTCCGCCACAGGAAGAGCCCGAGGCAGGCAGCCAGATCGACCTCTGACAGCCTGCCCCGGCCAGTTTCATTTTCTGCTTTGAAATATCCTCGGGGGTGAGCCCCGATAGGGGCGAGGGGGCGGAAAGCCCCCTGCCCGGCCTGTCAGCCGCGCGCCGCGCGGATCAGCTTCAGGATATCCCGCGCCGCCTCGGGGATGTTGGTCCCCGGCCCGAAGATCGCCTTGACGCCGTGGTCGTAGAGATACTGGTAATCCTGCTGCGGGATGACCCCGCCGCAGATCACCAGGATATCCCCCGCCCCCGCCGCCTTCAGCGCCTCGACCAGTTTCGGCGCGAGCGTCTTGTGCCCCGCGGCCTGGCTTGAGATGCCGACGACATGCACGTCGTTGTCGATCGCATCCTGCGCCGCCTCTTCCGGCGTCTGGAACAGCGGGCCGACATCGACGTCGAAGCCGATATCGGCAAAGGCAGTAGCGATCACCTTGGCGCCACGGTCGTGCCCGTCCTGCCCCATCTTGACGACCAGCATCCGCGGGCGACGGCCTTCCTCCTCGGCAAAGGCCTCCACGTCCTTCTGGATCGCGGCAAAGCCGTCATCGCCCTCATAGGCCGCGCCATAGACGCCGGCCAGCGTCTTCACCTCGGCCCGATGCCGTCCGAATACCTTTTCCATGGCGTCACTGATCTCTCCGACTGAGGCCCGCGCGCGGGCGGCTTCGACGGCGGCTTCCAGAAGGTTCCCGCCTTCGGTGGCACGGCGGGTCAGTTCGGCCAGCGCGGCCTGCGCAGTAGCCTCGTCGCGCTTGGCGCGGGTGGCGGTCAGCCGGGCGATCTGCGCCTCGCGGACCTTGACGTTGTCGATGTCGAGGATGTCGATCGGGTCCTGCTTGGCGAGGCGATACTTGTTCACCCCGACGATCACCTCGTCGCCGCGGTCGATCATCGCCTGCCGTCGCGCGGCGCTTTCCTCGATGCGAAGCTTGGGCATGCCCGAGGCAACGGCCTTGGTCATGCCGCCCATCGCCTCGACTTCCTCGATCAGCTTCCACGCGTCCTCGGCCAGCTGCGCGGTCAGGCTTTCGACGTAGTAGCTGCCGGCCAGCGGGTCGACGACATGGGTGATCCCGGTTTCTTCCTGAAGGATCAACTGGGTGTTCCGCGCGATCCGGGCCGAGAACTCGGTCGGCAGGGCGATCGCCTCGTCCAGGGCGTTGGTGTGGAGCGACTGGGTGCCGCCAAGCGCCGCCGCCATCGCCTCATAGGCGGTGCGGATGACGTTGTTGTAGGGGTCCTGTTCCTGCAGCGACACGCCCGAGGTCTGGCAATGGGTGCGCAGCATCAGGCTGCCCGGCTTCTTCGCCCCGAACTCGGACATGATCCGGTGCCAAAGGAGGCGCGCGGCGCGAAGCTTCGCCGCTTCCATGAAGAAGTTCATGCCGATGGCGAAGAAGAACGACAGCCGCCCGGCGAAATCATCCACGTCCATGCCGCGGGCGATGGCGGCGCGGACATATTCCCGCCCGTCCGCCAAGGTGAAGGCCAGCTCCTGCACCAGGTTCGCGCCGGCTTCCTGCATGTGGTAGCCGGAAATCGAGATCGAGTTGAACTTCGGCATCTCGCGGCTGGTGTATTCGATGATGTCGGCGATGATCCGCATCGAGGGTTCGGGCGGATAGATATAGGTGTTCCGCACCATGAACTCTTTCAGGATGTCGTTCTGGATCGTGCCGGACAGGGCGGCCCGCGGCACGCCCTGCTCTTCCCCCGTGACGATGAAACTGGCGAGGATCGGGATGACCGCGCCGTTCATCGTCATGGAAACACTGATCTTTTCCAGCGGGATGCCGTCGAACAGCACCTTCATGTCCTCGACCGAGTCGATGGCGACGCCCGCCTTGCCGACATCGCCCACCACGCGCGGGTGGTCGCTGTCATAGCCGCGGTGCGTCGCCAGGTCGAAGGCGACCGAGACGCCCTGCTGCCCGGCGGCCAGCGCCTTGCGGTAGAAGGCATTCGACTCCTCGGCGGTCGAGAAGCCCGCATATTGCCGGATCGTCCAGGGACGGCCCGCATACATCGTCGCCCGCACACCGCGGGTGAAGGGGGCGATGCCCGGCAGGGTTCCCATATGCGCAAGGCCCGCCGTATCCGCCTCGGTGTACAGCGGCTTGACCGCGATCCCTTCCAGCGTGTTCCAGGTCAGCGTGTCGGGGTCGGCGCCCTTCAGCTCCTTCGCCGCAAGCTTGCGCCAGGCCTCGAGATTGTCGCTCATCGCTCTCGTCCTTCCGTCTGGCCGGGCTGGGCAACCCGGCAGTTCCGCTTTGGTTTCAGGACGTTCCCCCCTATATCAGGGGCGAGGGAGTCCCGATGAAATCCGTTCTCAGTCTTGTCGTCGCGGCGCTGTTGCCGCTGGCCGCCGCCGCGCAGGACGCGCCTGCTCTGATGGTCGGCCCCGTCTCGGCCACCGAAGTGACCCTGGACCAGTTCCTGTGGCTGCAGCGGCCGGTCGTGGTCTTTGCCGACCGGCCGGATGATCCGCAGTTCGTGCTGCAGATGAGCCGGATCGAAGCCGGTCTCGACGATCTGGCCGAGCGCGACGTGGTGGTCATCACCGACACCGATCCCGCCGCCGCCACCGACGTCCGCCAGCGGTTGCGGCCGCGTGGCTTTTCGCTGGTGTTGATGGACAAGGATGGCGAGGTGAAACGCCGCGTGCCTTCCGCCCGGACGGTGCGCGAGATCTCGCACGACATCGACCGCTTCCCGCTGCGCCGGCAAGAGTTGCTTGAGCGGCGGCCGGCGGGCAGATGAAGCGCTGCGGCCGCCATTGCCTTACTCGAACTCCATGATCACATCGTCGACCTTCAGGCTTGCGCCCGGGGCCGCGCTGACCTTCTTGACCACGCCCTTGCGCTCGGCCTTGAGGATGTTTTCCATCTTCATCGCCTCGACTGTGGCCAGCGCCTGACCTTCCTGAACCTCGTCGCCTTCGGCCACGCTTATCTTCACCACCAGGCCCGGCATCGGGCAGAGCAGGAATTTCGACGTATCCGGCGGCAGCTTTTCGGGCATCAGCAGCGACAGTTCGTGCTGGCGCGGGCTGCGGACGTGGCATTTCAGGTCGGCGCCGCGCAGGCGCAGCCGGAAGCCGGAGGGGATCTTGCCGACCTTCATCACCAGCGGCTGGCCGTCGACCGACAGGCGGGCGAGCGGCTGGCCAGGCGTCCAGTCCGAGGTGACGCGGTGTTTGGAGCCGTCCGTGAAATGCACGGTCGACCCATCCCGGTCCGCCTCGATCCGCACGGGATGGCTTTCGCCCTGAAGGCTGACCACCCAGTCGTCGCCGACGCGGCGCTGGTGGTTGTCCATCGTGCCGGAAATCCGGGTGCGACGGATCTCGGCAACGCGGTTCATCGCGGCGGCGGCGGCGGCGATGCGCCGGATGTCATGGCCGTGCAGCACCGCGCCCTGGAAGCCTTCGGGATATTCCTCGGCGATGAAGGCGGTGGTGATGTTGCCCGAGACGAAGCGGGGATGGTCCATCACCGCGCCGACGAAGGGCAGGTTGTGGCCGATGCCCTCGACCTCGAAGGTGTCGAGCGCCAGACGCATCTCCTCGATCGCCTCGGCCCGGGTCGCGCCCCAGGTGCAGAGCTTGGCGATCATCGGGTCGTAGAACATGCTGATCTCGCCGCCCTCGTAGACGCCGGTATCGTTGCGCACGATGCCGCGGCGTTCGGTCGGGCCTTCCACCGGCGGGCGGTAGCGGGTCAGGCGGCCGATCGAGGGCAGGAAGTTGCGGTAGGGATCCTCGGCATAGAGGCGGCTTTCCATCGCCCAGCCGTTGATCTTGAGGTCCTTCTGCGCGAAGGGCAGCTTCTCGCCGCCCGCCACGCGGATCATCTGCTCGACCAGGTCGACGCCGGTGATGAGCTCGGTGACCGGGTGTTCCACCTGCAGGCGCGTGTTCATCTCGAGGAAGTAGAAGTTCCGCGCGCCATCGACGATGAACTCCACGGTCCCGGCGCTGGTATAGCCCACGGCCTTGGCGAGCGCGCAGGCCTGTTCGCCCATGGCGCGGCGGGTTTCCTCATCAAGGAAGGGCGACGGCGCCTCTTCGATGACCTTCTGGTTGCGGCGCTGGATCGAGCATTCCCGCTCGTGCAGGTAGACGCAGTTGCCGTGCTTGTCGGCCAGCACCTGGATCTCGATGTGGCGCGGCTGGGTGACGAACTTCTCGATGAAGATACGGTCATCGCCGAAGGAGGCCGCGGCTTCGTTCTTCGACGACTCGAAGCCCTCGCGCGCCTCCTGGTCGTTCCAGGCGATCCGCATCCCCTTGCCGCCACCGCCGGCGCTGGCCTTGATCATCACCGGATAGCCGATCTCCCGGCTGATCTTCACCGCCTCGTCGGTGTCGGCGATCAGGCCCATGTAGCCCGGAACGGTCGAGACGCCGGCCTCCTTCGCGATCTTCTTCGAGGTGATCTTGTCGCCCATCGCCTCGATCGCCGGCGACGGCGGGCCGATGAAGACGACGCCTTCCTTCTCCAGCGCCGCGGCGAAGGCCCGGTTCTCGGACAGGAAGCCATAGCCCGGATGGACCGCTTCGGCGCCGGTCTGGCGGATGGCGTCCATGATCTTGTCGATCACGATATAGCTTTGTGCGGCCGGGGGCGGCCCGATATGCACCGCCTCGTCCGCCATCTTGACGTGAAGGGCGTTGCGGTCGGCATCGGAATAGACCGCCACCGTCTTGATGCCCATCTTGCGGGCCGTCTTGATGACGCGGCAGGCGATCTCGCCGCGGTTGGCGATCAGGATCTTCTTGAACATTGGGCTCCCCCTCGGGCGCGCCTGTGGGCCGGGCGCGCGTCAGTGACGGCAGCGGGCAGAACGCGTTGCCCGTTACCAGATGAATGGCGCCACCCACCCCGGCGGGCAGTGGCAGTCTTGCGTGTCGTGGCTGAAGGTCCGGTCACCCGACGCTGGCCCGGGAAAGGCCTGCCCGATCGGGGATCGGGCAGGAAGTCGGGAAAAGGGAACTGGTCGTGACGAACCCGGGATACGCCGGGAACAGCCTCAGGATGCCCGCCTTGCGCCCGCGGCACAAAGCCGAAGGCGTACCGGTCCGATCGCTGCGCAAGGACTTGCCGGACACGGGAAGGGCGCGGCGGAAACATGCCTATTCGTCCTCCCAATCGTCGTCATCGTCCTCGGGAAGCGGTTCGGCATCCTCGGCGAAGACCTCTGGGAACGACACCTGCGCCCGCTTCAGATCTATCTTGAGGAGCGCCTCGTAACTTTCGGGATCAAATGGATCTTCTGCCGGAACGACCTCTCGCCCGAAAAGCCAGCTCAACCGCCCCGCATCGAGGTTGCCGCGCTCGAACGGCTCTTCCCCGAACTGCGCCCAGAGCGCCGCCATGAACATGCGGTCGGCCATGCGATCGACATGCTTGCGGTCGCGGAATCGCTCGCGCCGGATGATCTTGGTGGGGCCGTCCTTGTGGTTGGCCCGACGGATCGTGAACTGAAGGTCAGTGCCCGGAAGGCGGCCTGGAAAGCCACGGTGTTTCAGCATGGCGCACACCCTCCGGTCCGGGCGGCGTCAGGACGGACGGGGCAGGCCGAACGAGCCGGCCAGCCCCGCCGGTTCGTGTCACTTGTATTTGCCGGTATAGGTCGGTTCGGTCGTGACCGGCTCTTGGACAACGATGGCTTCTTCCTTGGGTTTGCAAGCCGCCGCGAAGGCGACGAGGCAAAGGGCAAGAAGCACGCGCGTGCTCGTGGACATCCTCTACTCCTAGTTTCTTGGGGGGATGGCAGGTCAAGCCTCGGCTCCCCGCTCCCCCGATGCGAGGTTGTGGCCGCTTGGGACGGGCCACGAGTCACCTTAGACGATCCGGGGGGAATTGCCCATGCAGTGCATGGGAAGTTGGCCCGTTGTGACACAGCTACATCAATCCGGCGGCCCATTGCGTAAATTCCGGCCTCCATCAGAACATGTCCCACACGCATTGCCCGTCCTTGAAGCTGTAGGCCTCGAAGAACTGGGTGGCATCCGGTGCCGACTCGCCGAAAGGCAGGGGCCGGTCGGACAGAGAGATCACGATCTGCGCCGGCTGCGGGCCCAGATTGGCGATGCGCGGAATTGCGTAGTTCTGACATAGCCATTCCATGTCTGCCGAGGCCGACTCGAACGAGACGGTCCCGCCCTTGGCGATGCCGGGGGCAACGAAACGGAAGCGCAGGGTCAGCCCCGCCGGTCCGGGGGCGTTCCAGACCACGTCCTGCAACGAGATCGCCTGCCCCGAGGGCACAGCGATCTGCGCCGGATCGGCGGGCAGAACCTGCTCGCCTTCCGCCTGCACGGCTATCGGCGCGAGACCGGTCATGACCGTTCCCCCACCCAGATGGCCCCAATCCTGCACCGCATTCCCGCACCTCCATGACTCCTTCGGTCAGAGCGGGATGTTATCGTGCTTTTTCCACGGATTGCTCAGCTTCTTCGTGCGAAGCGAGGCAAAAGCGCGCGCGACGCGACGCCGGGTCGAATGCGGCATGATCACCTCATCGATGAAGCCGCGCTCGGCCGCAACGAAGGGGTTGGCAAAGCGCTGCTCGTATTCCTTGGTCCGCGCCGCGATCTTCTCGGCATCGCCAAGCTCGCTGCGGTAAAGGATCTCGGTCGCGCCCTTGGCCCCCATCACCGCGATCTCGGCAGTGGGCCAGGCATAGTTGAAGTCGCCGCGCAGATGCTTGGACGACATGACGTCATAGGCGCCGCCATAGGCCTTGCGGGTGATGACCGTGACCTTCGGCACGGTCGCCTCGCCGAAGGCGAAAAGGAGTTTCGCGCCATGCTTGATGACGCCGCCATATTCCTGGCTGGTGCCCGGCAGGAAGCCGGGCACGTCGACCAGCGTCAGGATCGGGATCTCGAAGGCATCGCAGAAGCGGACGAACCGCGCGGCCTTGCGGCTTGAATCGATGTCGAGGCAGCCGGCCAGCACCATCGGCTGGTTGGCGACGACACCGACGCTCTGCCCCTCGATGCGGATGAAGCCGGTGATGATGTTGCCGGCGTAATCCTTCTGGATTTCGAAGAAGTCGCCTTCGTCGGCAACCTTCAGGATCAGCTCCTTCATGTCGTAGGGCTGGTTGGGGTTGTCGGGGATCAGCGTGTCGAGGCTCGATTCGATCCGCGCCGGATCGTCGAAGAACGGACGGACGGGCGCCTTGTCGCGGTTGTTCAGCGGCAGGAAATCGATCAGGCGGCGGGTCTCGGCCAGCAGCTCGACATCGTTCTCATAGGCACCGTCGGCGACGGAGGATTTCCTGGTGTGGGTCGAGGAGCCGCCTAGTTCCTCGGCGGTCACGACCTCATTCGTCACGGTCTTCACCACGTCGGGGCCGGTGACGAACATGTAGCTGCTGTCCTTCACCATGAAGATGAAGTCGGTCATCGCAGGGGAGTAGACTGCACCCCCTGCGCAAGGCCCCATGATGAGGCTGATCTGCGGCACGACGCCCGAGGCGAGGATATTGCGCTGGAACACTTCTCCATAGGCAGCCAGCGAGCCGACGCCCTCCTGGATCCGCGCCCCGCCCGAGTCATTAATTCCGATCACCGGCGCGCCGTTCTGCACGGCCATATCCATGATCTTGCAGATCTTTGCGGCATGGGTTTCTGAAACCGACCCGCCGAGCACCGTGAAGTCTTGCGAGAACACGTAGACCATGCGCCCGTTGATCGTGCCCCAACCGGTCACGACACCATCGCCGGGGGTTCGGGTCTCCTCCATGCCGAAATCGGTGCAGCGATGGGCGACGAACATGTCGAATTCCTCGAACGAACCTTCGTCGAGGAGAAGCTCGACACGTTCTCGCGCGGTCAGCTTGCCCTTCGAATGCTGGGCCGCAACCCGGCGCTCTCCCCCACCCGCACGAGCGATGGCGCGACGGTCTTCGAGTTGCTGCAGGATGTCCTTCATGGCGGTCCTCCCCCGGATTTGGCGCGCAACATAGCGACGGGACCCGGCAGAGAGAACAACATTCCCGTAAATTTGCAAACTATTGGCAGAACCCATGATGCAAATTGCAAAAACGCCGGACTGGCCTTTGCCTACCGCCTGGCGTAACCCAGTCCTCTTTCCAGATATCCGAGACTCATCATGCCCTCTATCCCCGTTCCATTCCTGACGATCGGCCTGCTGATCTGCTCGAACCTGTTCATGACTTTCGCCTGGTACGGCCACCTGAAATTCACCGACCAACCGCTTCTGAAAGTCATCTTCATCAGCTGGGGCATCGCGTTCTTCGAGTATCTGCTGATGGTCCCGGCCAACCGCTTTGGATACGGCTATTTCAACGCCGCGCAGCTGAAGACGATCCAGGAAGTCATCACGCTGACCATTTTCGCCGGGTTCTCGGTGCTCTACCTGAAGGAACCGCTCAGCTGGAACCACCTGCTCGGCTTTGCTTTCATCGCTCTCGGGGCCTTCTTCATCTTCCACCGCTGGAACTGAACCGTTTGAGCCGGACGCGCGTGGCACTATTCTTTCCGAAAAGGGGGGGATAGGACATGGCGCGATACAGGCTTTATGGCTGGAGACAGACAGGCTCCATGGCGATCGAGGCGGCGCTGGCCGAGGCCGGCGTGGACCACGACTTCGTACCGATCAGCCGGGCGACGGACGAAAACCGCGGCGAGGTCTACACCCGGATCAATCCGCGCCAGCAGCTGCCGGCGCTGGTCCTGCCTGATGGCACCGTCGTGACAGAGGGTCCCGCGATCCTTGCCCATATCGGTGACGCCTTCCCGGCTTCGGGCTTGGTTCCGCCGGGAGGAACCAGCGCCCGCGCGACGCTCGACCGCTGGACGGCCTTCTTCCATGCCAATGTCTACGCGGCGATGCTGCGCGAGCTGCGGCCGGCCGCCTATACGGACGATCCCGCCGGCGCGTCTGCCATCGCATCGGCTGCGACTGCCTATGTCAAACGCCACTTCGAGATCTTCGAAGGGCAGCTTGGTCCGGGACCCTACCTTTTCGGCGACCGGTTGAGCAGTTTCGACATCTATCTCTGGATGCTCTGTTACTGGGTGGACCGCGACTGGCTTGCCGCGACCTGTCCTGGCATCACGCGGCTTTGCGATACCGCTTCGGCCCGGCCCGCCCTGGCAGAGGTGTTGCATCGCCATTTCGGCTAGCTCTGGCTGGTGGACATTCGGCCCGGAGGGGTCTAGCTCGGACAGATGATCCCCCGCAGCCAATTTCTCGACCGGCGCAGCCCGCCGCATATCATGACGCTCGTGCTGCTGGCCGGGCTGCCGGCGCTGTCGCTGAACATCTTCCTGCCGTCCTTGCCCGCGATGGCGGCCGACTTCGGCGTCAGCTACGGCACGATGCAGTTGTCTCTGTCCCTGTATCTCGTGGCAACCGCGCTGTTGCAGATCCTTGTCGGGCCGATTTCGGACCTGATGGGGCGACGGCCGGTGATGCTGGCCTCAATCGCAATCTTCATCCTGGCAACTCTCGGCGCCTTGCTGGCACCAAACTATGGTCTCTTCCTTTTCTGTCGCCTGCTTCAGGCGACGATGACGGCCGGGCTGGTGCTGTCGCGCGCCGTCGTTCGGGATATCGTCTCGCAGGATCAGGCGGCGTCGATGATCGGTTATGTCACCATGGGCATGTCGGTCGTGCCGATGGTCGGACCCGTCATCGGCGGAGCGCTGGAAGAGGTCTGGTCCTGGCACGGCAGCTTCGTCCTGCTGCTGATCGGGGGCATCGGGCTATTCGCCCTGATCTGGGCCGATATGGGCGAAACCGCGCAGCGGACAGGATCGGGCTTTGCCGAGCAGGCCCGGCAGTATCCGGAACTGCTGAAGGCACAGAGGTTCTGGGGCTATTGCCTGTCCGCCGCCAGTGCGGCTGGCGCGTTCTACGCCTATCTCGGCGGTGCGCCCTATGTCGGCTCGGAAGTCTTTGGGATGGACCCGGCGACGCTTGGCCTGTGGTTCGGCGCTCCGGCAGTCGGCTACATGGCCGGCAACTACCTATCGGGGCGCTTTGCTGTCCGGCTTGGCGTCAACCGGATGGTGCTGATCGGGACACTCTTCACCTCTGCAGGCCTGCTGGTGCTGACACTGCTGACCCTGGCTGGTTTCACCGCACCCGCGGTCTTCTTCGGCTTCATGATCACGGTGGGCCTGGGCAATGGCGTGGTGCTGCCAAGCGCCAATGCCGGGATGCTGTCGGTCCGGCCACAACTGGCGGGGTCGGCGTCGGGCCTGGGCGGAGCCTTCATGATCGGCGGTGGCGCGATGCTGTCGGTGCTGGCAGCGGCGGTGCTGAGCCCGGGCTCGGGGGCGCTGCCGCTGGTGCTCTTGATGCTCGCAAGCTCGGTGATGTCGGTCGTGTTCATCCTCTGGGTGCTGGCGCGCGAGCGGGCGCTGCGGCGAAGCGGCGGCTTGCCGGGATAGGTTTGCAAAGGCTAGGCTTGCTTTAGCAAAGGGAGCCGCCGATGGCCGTCCAGAAACTCTATGCCGGAACGACGCTGCGCGAGTTGCGGGGCCGTCTTGGCCTGACGCAGAAGGCCTTCGCGGGCAAGCTGGACGTATCCCTGCCCTATCTGAACCAGATGGAGAACAACCACCGCCCGGTTTCAACCGCCGTCGTGCTGGCGCTTGCGCAGGAGTTCGGCTTCGACGTCACCACCCTGACCACCGGCGACAGCGAACGGCTGGTCAGCGACATGCGCGAGGCGCTGGCCGACCCCGTCTTTGCCTCGGCCACGCCGCCCTTGGCCGATCTGCGGCTGGCGGCGTCGAACGCCCCGGCGCTTGCCCGCGCCTTCCTGGAGCTTCACCGCGCCTATCGCCAGAGCCACGAACGGCTGGCCTCGCTGGACGAGGCGCTTGGGCGCGAGGATGCGGCGCTGCGGCCCTCGCCCTGGGAAGAGGTGCGCGACTTCTTCCATTACTGCGACAACTACATCGACGCCGTCGACCGTGCGGCCGAACATTTCGCAGCGCCTGGCGGGCAGCTGCGCGATCCGCTCGCGGCGGCGACCGAGGCCCTCGCGGCGCGGGGCATCACCCTCAGCCATGCCGACGACGGCGACCTGCGGCGCTATGATGCCGCGACGCGGGTCCTGACGATCTCGCATCGCGTGGCGGGGGCGACCCAGACCTTCCAGTTGCTGCACCAGGTCGCGCTGCTGACGCAGAACGATCTGATCGAGGCGACGCTGGACCTTGCCCGCTTCCACACGCCGGAAGCGCGCGACATCGCCAAGATCGGGCTTGCCAACTACTTCGCCGGTGCGGCCCAGATGCCCTATCGCGCCTTCCTGCAGGCGGCGCGCGAGACGCGCCATGACCTCGAACAGCTCTCCGACCGCTTCGGCGCCTCGATCGAACAGGTGGCGCATCGGCTTTCGACCCTGCAGCGGCCCGGCGCGAAGGGCATTCCCTTCTTCTTTGTCCGCGTCGATCAGGCCGGCACGATCACCAAGCGCCACTCGGCGACGCGCCTGCAATTCGCCCGGTTCGGCGGCGCCTGTCCGTTGTGGAACGTGCACCAGGCGTTCGAGACGCCCGGCCGATTCCTGCGGCAGCTGGCCGAGACGCCGGACGGGGTGCGCTACCTTTGCCTCGCGCGCGACGTGTCGAAGCCGGGCGGGTCATTCCACGCGCCGGTGCGCCGTTATGCCATCGGTCTCGGCTGCGAGGTGCAGCACGCCGGCGAGCTAGTCTATGCGGATGATCTGGACCTGAGCGGGCGGTTCGAGCCGATCGGGATTTCCTGCCGGATCTGCGAACGCGCGAACTGTCATCAGCGGTCGGTTCCGCCGCTCGAACGGCGTCTGAAGGTGACGCCGGACCGGCGCGGCATCCTGCCCTACGAGATTGCGGGCTGACCGCGGGGGCGCAAAGGCCCCCGCGGCCCGGTTTCATCAGGCCGTGGCCTTCAGCGCGTGCCAGATCTGGTCTTTCAGACGCATCCGGCGCTGGCGCAGTTCGTGCTCGGCCGCCTCGTCGATCACTTCGACCCGGGTCTCGGCCCGGTGCACGGCGCGGTTCACCTCGTGGTATTCCTCCAGAAGCCTGGCGAAGTGTGCGTCCTTCTGCTTCAGCGCGCTGATCTTCGCGGCTTCTGCCGGGAACTCCTCGGCCAGATCATGCGGCGTATTCGACATTTGCGTCTCCCATTCCATACGTTGCCGATTCACATTATCGACGCGACCGGCACCGCGACTTGACACCGATCAAGTTCCTGGCCCTGCCGCTACCGGAGGGCAGGCCGCCAGCCCGCGGCCCGTGCCTCGGCCGCCGAGCAGAACCAGCGTTCGCCCTTCGACGGGCTGATGACGGTTTGCGCGTAATGCTCCTGCCCCGGGCTGTGATAGATGCGTTCGCCCCTGGCCGAGATGTTCCCTTTCAGCACGCAGCCACCGTCCCCCGCCGATTCTCCTGCAACTGTTCTCGCAGGGTGGCGGTAGACCTCGGGTGTGGTCACGCGCGCCGCCCAAAGACCGCGCCGTTCTGATCGCGCGATGTCCTCGTCGGCAACGAAGCGATCCGAATAGCGGCGATAGGCAAAAGCCGCGCCGTCGCGGACCATCGCCGCATTCAGAACCTGCCCACCCACCTGACAGACGGCCAGGAGCCGCCCGAACCTGTCGCGCTCATCGCCCTGACAGGTGACCGGGCGTCCGTGCAGCAGGCGGGCCAGTTGCTGACCCGACCATTCACCGCAGGCCCAGGCCGTGCCGTTCCGGTCGCAGGTCTGGTCATGCTCGGGGGCGTCTATGCCGAAGAGGCGGATCTTTTCACCGCCCAGAATCAGCGTGTCGCCGTCAACAGCCCGGCCACGCCCTGTCAGTTCGGCAGATTGCGCCGGGGCGGGCAGCAACGTGAGGCAAAGCAACAGGGCAAGGCGGAGCGGTCGCATCCGTCCCAGATCGGGGCGACAAGGACCTTGGTCAACCCATTCGTTAAGAAAAGGTTAACGGAACTTGACCCTGCGCGCCAACGCTCTGGGGCTGCCGATTGCCTCTGCTTACCGCTGCGCAGTCGCCCACCGCGGGTTGATCCAGGGCTCGAGGTTCGCCGGCGCCAGCGGCTGGCGGCCAAGGATGTGGTCCGCCGCCTTCTCGCCCGTCATGATCGACGGCGCGTTGAGATTGCCGTTGGTCACCCGGGGGAAGATCGAACTGTCGGCCAGCCGCAGCCCCTCGACCCCGATCACGCGGCATTCGGGATCGACCACCGCCATCGGGTCGTCACGCCGTCCCATCCGCGCCGTGCCGCAAGGGTGATAGGCGCTTTCGGCATGGTCGCGGATGAAGGCATCAAGCTCGGCATCAGTCTGCACCGCCGATCCCGGCTGGATCTCGTGCTTCACATAGGGCTCCATCGCGCCTTGTGCGAAGACCTCGCGCGTCAGGCGGATGCAGGCGCGGAAATCCTCCCAATCGTCGGGATGGGACATGTAGTTGAAGCGGATGACCGGCGCCGCCGCCGGATCGGCCGAGCGGAGCGTCACCGAGCCGCGCGACTTCGAACGCATCGGGCCGACATGCACCTGGAAGCCATGTCCGCCCGCCGCCGCCTTGCCGTCGTAGCGCACGGCGATCGGCAGGAAATGGTACTGGATGTCGGGATAATCGATCCCCGCCTTCGAGCGGATGAAGGCACAGGCCTCGAACTGGTTCGAAGCGCCAAGGCCGGTGCCGGTGAAGAGCCATTGCGCGCCCACCAGCGCCTTTCCCCAGAGGTTCCAGTACTTGTAAAGCGTGATCGGCTTTTTCGAGGCGAATTGCAGGTAAAGCTCGAGATGGTCCTGCAGGTTCTGGCCGACGCCGGGACGGTCGGCCACGACCGGGATGCCATGCTCGGCCAGATGCGCCGCAGGGCCGATGCCGGACAGGAGCAGGAGCTTCGGCGAGTTGATCGACGACGCCGCCAGAACGACCTCGCGGCGGGCAGGGATGACCTGCACCTGTCCGCCCTGTTCGATCTCGACCCCCGTGGCGCGACCGTTCTCGATCACCACCCTGCGGGCAAGGCCGCGGATCACCTGCACCCGGCCGGTCTTGATCGCGGGCCGCAAATAGGCATTGGCCGCCGACCAGCGCCGGCCGCGCCAGATCGTCGCCTCCATCGCGCCGAAGCCTTCCTGCTGGCGGCCGTTGTAATCGGCCGTGACCGGGTAGCCGGCCTGTTTCCCCGCCTCGATGAAAGCGTTGAACAGCGGATTCGACCGCGGGCCGCGGGTGATGTGCAGCGGGCCATCATGGCCGCGATAGTCCTGCTCGCCGCCCGGTTCCTGTCCGTGCCAATGCTCCATCCGCCGGAAATAGGGCAGCACGTCAGCATAGGACCAGCCATGCGCGCCCTGCTCGGCCCAATGGTCGAAATCCTTCGCATGGCCGCGGACATAGACCATGCCGTTGATGCTGGACGATCCGCCGATCACCTTGCCGCGCGGGGTGGCGAGCACCCGGTTGCCCAGATGCGGCTCCGGCTCGGTATGCAGGCCCCAGTCGTAGATACCCATGTTCATCGGGTAGCTCAGCGCCCCCGGCATCTGGATGAAGGGCCCGGCATCGGTGCCGCCATACTCAATCACCGTCACCTGCCAGCCGGCCTCGGCCAAGCGGTAGGCCATTGCGCAACCAGCCGATCCGGCCCCCACGATCACCACATCTGCGGTCATGTCAGTCCCCTGTGAGGGCGACGAAGCGGTCCAGCGCCACGTTCCCTCCCGTCGCAAAGATGAGGATGCTGCGCCCCTTGGCGGGCAGTTGCCCGGCCAGCGCCGCGGCAAGCGCCACCGCACCGGAAGGCTCCAGCACCAGTTTCAGTTTCTCGAAGGCAAAGCGCATGGCTGCGCGGATGGCGGCATCCTCGACCGCCAGCCCCTGCACCCCCGCCGCCTGCGCCGCCGCCAGCGGCGCCGTGCCGGGCGCGGTCGCCTGCAAGGCATCGGCGACAGTCGCGGTATTGCCTGCAACCCGGCGGATCTCGCCCGCCGCGAGTGATTGGCCGAGGCCGTTATAGCCCACCGGCTCTACCGCGTAGATATCCATCACGGCATCCCGCGCCCTGAGCGCCAGCGCCACGCCGCCCATCAGCCCGCCGCCGCCCACCGGGCAAGCCGCGAGGCTGACGGTCGCGCCACGGGCGTCAAGTTGCTCCAGCGCCTCCAGCGCCGCGCCCGCCTGCCCCGCCACGATCAGCGGGTCATCGAAGGGGTGGAGCAGCACCAGCCCTTCGGTCGCCGCGATCTCGCGCGCCTTGGCCGAGGCCACCTCCTCGCGCGGTCGGTCGCCGTGATGGGTCAAGATCACACGCGCGCCATAGCCTTCGGTTGCCTCGCGCTTCAGTGCCGGCGCGTCGAAGGGCATCACGATGGTCACCGGCACGCCAAGCGCCCGGCCTGCCGCCGCCAGACCCTGCGCGAAGTTGCCGGAGGAAAAGGCGACGACCCCGCGCTTGCGCTCATCGGGCGTGAGGTTATGCAACCGCCAGGTCGCGCCGCGGATCTTGAAGGATCCCGTCGCCTGCAGGTTCTCCGCCTTGACGAAAGCCCGCTCCGCTCCGCAGGCCTTAGCCAGAGCCTCGCTCTCGATCAGAGGCGTGCGCTGCGTGGCCTTGCGGGTGGCCGCATAGGCCGCCGCCAGGTCATGCGGAGAGGGCAGGTCAGTAGGGTGCATCGACCGGCCCCATGCCGACATAGACGGATTTGACCTGCGTGTAGTGCTCGACCGCCGCGTAACCGTTTTCGCGCCCGACGCCCGAACGTTTCGCGCCGCCGAAGGGCATTTCCACCGGAGTCAGGTTGTAGGCGTTGATCCAGCAGGTCCCGGCTTGCAGCTGACCGATCACCCGGTGCGCGCGCGGCAGGTCAGTAGTGAACACCCCCGCCGCCAGACCGAACTCGGTCGCATTGGCGCGGGCGATGACCTCGTCCTCGCCATCGAAATCGAGCACGGCCATGACCGGGCCAAAGACCTCTTCCCGGGCCAACGTCATGTCGTCGGTCACATCGGCAAAGACGGTCGGCTCGACGAAGAATCCTTCGTTGGCAAGGGCATGGCCACCGCCGCAGACCAGCCGCGCGCCTTCGCTACGGGCCGTGTCGATATAGCCCATCACCTTGTCGCGCTGCGCTGATGAAACAAGCGGCCCCATCTGCGTCGCCTCGTCCAGCGGGTTGCCAAGGCGGATCGCCGCCGTCCGTTCGGCCAGCCGCGTCAGGAACCGCTCCTTGACACCGCGCTGGACGAAGACCCGCGTACCGTTCGAGCAGACCTGCCCGGCGGAGTAGAAGTTGCCAAGCATCGCCGCGCCCACCGCATCCTCGACGCTCGCATCATCGAAGACGATCAGGGGCGACTTGCCGCCCAGTTCCATCGTCACATGCCGCACACCCTCGGCAGCCATCGCATAGACCTTGCGCCCCGTCGGCACCGATCCGGTGAGCGAGACCTTGGCCACGCGCGGATCGCTGACCAGCGCCGCGCCGACCGCCCCCCGGCCCTGCACCACGTTGAACAGGCCCGCCGGCAGACCGGCTTCGATGAGGATTTCGGCCAGCTTCAGCGCGCCGAGCGGTGTCACCTCGGAGGGCTTGAAGGTCATGGCGTTGCCAAGCGCCAACGCCGGGGCCGCCTTCCAGCAGGCGATCTGGCTGGGATAGTTCCAGGCGCCGATACCGACGCAAAGGCCAAGCGGTTCGCGGAGCGTGTAGACGAAGTCGCGGCCGAGGGGCACGGTCTCGCCGGTCACGGTCGGCGCGAGGCCGGCGAACCATTCCAGCGCATCGGCCCCGCTCGGCCAGTCGGCGACCAGCGTCTCCTGAATCGGCTTGCCGGTGTCCAACGTCTCGAGCCGGGCCAGTTCCGGGTTCCGCTCACGGATCAGGTCGGCGGCGCGGCGCAGGATGCGGGCGCGTTCGACCGGGCGGGTGCGTCCCCATTCAGCTTGCGCCGCCACGCCGCTCGCGAGGGCGGCTTCGATCACCTCGGGCGTCGCCTCGTGGACGACGGCGATCACCTCGCCCGTCGCGGGATAGACGACCTCGATCGGGGCGCCGGACGTGTCCTCGACATAGGCGCCGTTGACGAAATGGCTGGCAGTCGGCTGGGCGCGCATCATTCCCCCCTCGGGAAGCGTTTGGAGGTTTCAAGCACGTTCAGGTCCATGTGGTTGCGCATGTAGCGCTCGGAGGCCTTCTGCAACGGCTGGAAATCCCACGGGAAATAGGCGCCGTTCCGCAGCGCCTCATAGACCACCCACCGCCGCGCCTGGCTCGCCCGCACGTCGGAATCGAAGCGGGCAAGGTCCCACCGTGCCAGCGCCTCGGCCTTGAGCTCTGCCAGCACGGCGGCATGCGCGGGATCGGCGGCGAGGTTGTGCAGTTCCTGCGGGTCGGCTTCCATGTCGAACAGCTGGTCGGGGTCGAGCGTGCAGAGGTTCAGCTTCCACTTGCCCTTGCGCAGGCAGACGAGCGGCGCCTCGCTTGCTTCGGCCGCATATTCCACCGCGACCGGCCCACGCGGTGCGCCCTTGGCGACCGGCACCAGCGAGACACCGTCGGTCCAGGGCATGACCTCGGACATGTCGATGCCGGCGAGGTCGCAAAGCGTTGGCGTCACGTCCAGCGTCGAGACCGGCTGAGCGACCTTGCCGGCTTGCATCCCAGGCGCGGCGATCATCAGCGGCACGCGGGCGGAGCCGTCGAAGAAGTTCATCTTGAACCACAGGCCACGCTCGCCCAGCATGTCGCCGTGGTCGGAGACGAAGACCACGATCGCGTCCTGACGGGTGCCGTCGAGCGCCGTCAGGACCTCGCCGATCTTGTCGTCGATGTAGCTGATATTGGCGAAATAGGCCCGGCGGGACCGCGCCACCATCTCGTCGGTGATGGTGTAGTTGTGCCAGTCGGAAGCATCGAAGATGCGCTTCGAATGCGGGTCTTGCTCGGCATAGGGAATCGGCGGCACCTCGGGCGCGAGATGTTTGCAGTCCTCGTAGAGGTCCCAGTATTTCTTCCGCGCGACGTAGGGGTCGTGCGGATGGGTGAAGCTGACCGTCAGCATCCACGGCCGGTCGTCGTTCCGACGGCCGAGGTCATAGACCTTCTGAACGGCATGGAAGGCGACCTCGTCGTCGTATTCCAGCTGGTTGGTGATCTCGGCCACCCCTGCCCCGGTGACCGAGCCCATGTTGTGATACCACCAGTCGATCCGCTCGCCCGGTTTGCGGTAGTCGGGCGTCCAGCCGAAATCGGCGGGGTAGATGTCGGTCGTCAGCCGCTCCTCAAAGCCGTGGAGCTGGTCGGGGCCGACGAAATGCATCTTGCCCGACAGCGCCGTCTGGTAGCCCGCACGGCGCAGGTGGTGGGCGAAGGTCGGGATGTCGGACCGGAACTCGGCCGCGTTGTCGTAGACGCCGGTGCGGGACGGCAGCTGCCCCGACATGAACGAGGCGCGGGCTGGCGCGCAAAGCGGCGAGGCGGTGTAGGTATGGGCGAAACGGGCCGAGTGCGCCGCGAGCCGCTTGAGGTTCGGCGCGTGGAGCCACGGCGCCGGGCCATCGGGGAAGAGCGGCCCGGCCAGTTGGTCGACCATCAGGATAAGAATGTTCGGCCGCGTCATGCCATTCCTCGTGCCAGTTCTGCATCCAGAGCATCGAGCACCAGCGCGACTGCCGCCGCACGGTCGGGCTGCGACTGGCCAAGCGCCTGTCGCAGATAGACCCCATCGATGATCGCGCCGAGCGAATCGGCCGCCCGCAGCGCGTTGCGGCCAACCAGCGGTCGCAGATCGGACAGCAGGTTCGACCGGAGCCGGCGCTGATAGATTCCCAGAAGTCTCCGGGCTTCAGGCACCGTCTGGGCCATCACATAGAAGTTCAGCCAGGCCGAGACGACCTCGCCCCGGAAGTTTGCCGCGGTGAACGAGGCGCGGATGATCGCCTGCAGCCTTTCCTTCGAACCATGCGCCATGACCAGAGCGCCGCGCACCTCGGCACCGTAAAGCGTCAGGATGTGACGCATGGCGGCCAGAAACAGCGATTCCTTGTCACCGAAATAGTGATGCGCCAGCGCCGAGGACATGCCGGCCCGCTTGGCGATCTGGCTCACCGTCACGTCAAGGCTGCCGGCGCGGCCGACCTCGGCGATCGTGGCGTTGACCAGTGCCGCCTTTCGGATAGGCTCGACTCCAACTTTCGGCACCGGCGCCCCTCGCAAAAATGCTTGCCAGATGGTGCTAGCTTGAAGTTAATTGACTCGTCAATCAACAAAAACCCAACGGGGAGTCTACCACTATGTTCCGCTCTACGCTCATGGCCAGCGTCCTGGCCTTGGCAACCGCTCCGGCCTTCGCCGCCGGCTGCGACAAGGTCACCTTCTCGGATGTCGGCTGGACCGACATCACCTCGACCACCGCCGTCACCACGCTGATCCTCGAGGCGCTCGGCTACGAGACAGAGACGCAGATCCTGTCGGTGCCAGTGACCTATGAAGGGATGGCGCGCGGCGATATCGACGTCTTCCTCGGCAACTGGATGCCGACGATGGAATCGAACATCGCCCCCTACCGCGATGCCAAGACCGTCGACACCGTCCGCGCCAACCTCGAAGGCGCGAAATACACGCTGGCGACCAACGCCAAGGGCGCCGAGGTCGGCATCAAGGATTTCGCCGACATCGCGACCCATGCGAAGGATCTCGACGGCAAGATCTACGGGATCGAGCCGGGCAATGACGGCAACAAGCTGATCCTCGACATGATCGGCAAGGATGCCTTCGGGATGAAGGACATCGAGCTGGTCGAAAGCTCGGAACAGGGGATGCTGGCCGAGGTCGCCCGCCACGACAAGGACGGCGAGGCGATCGTCTTCCTCGGCTGGGAACCCCACCCGATGAACTCGACCTTCAAGATGAGCTACCTGACCGGCGGGGATGACTTCTTCGGCCCGAACTTCGGCGGCGCCACTGTCTATACCAACACCCGTGCTGGCTACGTCGCCGAATGCCCGAACACGGGCAAGCTGCTGCAGAACCTCGTCTTCTCGCTCGACATGGAAAACCAGATCATGGGCGCCATCCTGAACGACGGCACCGACCCGCGCGAAGCGGCCAAGGCCTGGCTTGCCAAGAATCCCGACGTGATCGGTCCCTGGCTGGAAGGCGTGACCACCAAGGATGGCGGCGACGCAAAGGCCGCCGTGACCGCGGCGCTGCAGTGATGCAGCGATCCCCGCTCGCCGTACTGGCGCTCGCCGCGATCTTCGCGGCGGGCTCGGCCCTGGCCGACATCGCAGTTCCGTCACAGGCTGACTGGTCCGGCGCGCGCCAATCCGTCACGGTCGCGAATGGCGAAACGCTGACCTATGTGACGTTCGGAAATGAAGACGGCCCGCCGCTGATCCTGTTGCACGGCTATACCGACAACAGCCGCAGCTGGTCGCTGATCGCTCCCTATCTCAAGGATCGGCACGTCTACGCCATCGACCTGCGCGGGCATGGCGGATCGGCCGCGCCTGTCTGTTGCTACGGCCTCGACTCCCTTGCCAGCGATGTCCTCGGCTTCATGGATGAGATGAAGATCGAAAAGGCGGACATCGTCGGCCATTCGATGGGGTCCATGACGGCCGGTGTCTTTGCCGGTCTCCATCCGGAGCGGGTGAACCATCTGGTGCTGATCTCGACGGGACTGTCGCTGCCCAAGGCCTCTGGCGACTGGCTCTGGGCCAATGTGCCTACCCTGCCCGACAAGATCGACCCGAACAGCCAGTTCATGACGGACTGGTACTACAACCCCAATCCGGTTCCGGCGGATTATATCGACCGGGAAAAGGCGGAAAGCGCCGCAACGCCAAAGCATGTCTGGATGGGTGTGCTGCAAGGCCTCACCTTGGCCAACTGGACACCGTTCGCCGAACGCATAGAGGCGCCGACGCTGATCTTCTGGGGAGATCAGGACAGCCTTTTCGACGCCGCATCGCAGGAAGCCGTGAAAGCCGCGCTTCCCAAGGCAAAATACGAGACTGTCGCTGGCTTTGGCCACAACATGTTCTGGGAGACACCAGAAACCGTGGCGAAAGAAATCAACAGCTTCCTAGCCCAATAGGGTGGACCAGACGGACAGACGGGCGGCGCAAAGACCGCCCGCGTCATTTGCAGGAAGGGGGAACGGGTCGGAATGGACTGGCTGACGGATAACAAGATACCGGTGGGCAAGGCCGCCAAGCTGATCTTCGATTGGCTTAAGGACCATGCCGGTCCGCTGTTCGATGCGATCGCGGCGGTGCTCGACGGGATGATCGCCGCGATCCTTTATGTGCTGACCGCCCCACCGGCGGCCGTTGTCATCGCCGTGTTCGTCGGGGTCACCTGGCTTCTGCAACGGAACTGGAAGACCTGCCTGCTGGTCCTTCTGGGTTTCCTCTTCATCGTCAACCAGGGCTACTGGAAGAACACGGCCGAAAGCCTGACGCTGATCCTCGCGTCCTGCGTCGTCTGCATGGCGGCGGGCGTTCCGATCGGCATCGCCGCCGCACATCGCCCGCGGCTTTACGCGGCGATGACGCCGATCCTCGACCTGATGCAGACCCTGCCGACCTTCGTCTACCTGATCCCGGCCATCGTCTTCTTCGGCCTCGGCATGGTGCCCGGCCTGATCGCGACGGTGATCTTCGTATTGCCAGCCCCGATCCGGCTGACCCAGCTTGGCGTCGCCTCGACCCCCGTCGCGCTGAAAGAGGCCGCGACCGCCTTCGGCGCGACGCACCGGCAGCTTCTGTGGAAGGTCGAGCTTCCCTGGGCCTTGCCGCAGATCATGGCCGGGCTGAACCAGACCATCATGCTGTCGCTGTCGATGGTGGTGATCGCGGCCCTGGTGGGCGCCAATGGCCTTGGCATCCCGGTGGTGCGGGCTCTGCAATCGGTGAACACCGCGCAGGGCTTCGAATCCGGCTTCGTGATCGTGGTCGTCGCCATCATTCTTGACCGCATGCTCCGGGTGACCCGCAAATGACCGATCTTTCACACCCGATGGTCGAATTCGACAAAGTCTCGATCGTCTTCGGCGATCATCCCGACCGCGCCCTGCCGCTGATGGACCAGGGCAAGACCCGGGCCGAGGTGCAGGCCGCAACCGGGCAGGTTCTTGGCGTCCATGACTGCACGCTGTCGGTGGCGAAGGGCGAGATCCTCGTGCTGATGGGTCTCTCCGGTTCGGGCAAGTCGACGCTCCTGCGGGGCGTGAACGCGCTCAACCCCGTGGTGCGCGGCGATGTGCGCGTGCATGACGGAAACAAGATGGTCAGCGTGACCAATGCCGACGCGGCCACGCTGCGCAAGCTGCGCCTGTCGCATATCGCGATGGTGTTCCAGTCCTTCGGCCTGCTGCCCTGGCGGACCGTGCGCGAGAATGTGGGCCTCGGGCTCGAACTCGCAGGGATGACGCCCGAGCAACGCCGCGACCGGGTGGATGTCCAGCTGGCTTTGGTGAACCTGAGCCAGTGGGCCGACCGTAAGGTGGGCGAACTATCGGGTGGCATGCAGCAGCGTGTCGGCCTTGCCCGCGCCTTTGTCACCCAGGCGCCGATCCTGCTGATGGACGAGCCCTTCTCGGCGCTCGACCCGCTGATCCGGACGCGGCTGCAGGACGAGCTTCTCGACCTTCAGGCCAAGCTCAAGCGCACGATCATCTTCGTCAGCCATGACCTCGACGAGGCGTTCAAGATCGGCAACCGCATCGCGCTGATGGAAGGGGGCCGGATCGTCCAATGCGGCACCGCGCGCGAGATCATCGCCAATCCGGTTTCCGATTATGTGGCTGACTTTGTCGCCCACATGAACCCGCTTGGCGTGCTGACGGCGCGCGACGTGATGGAAAGCGGAACGGTCGATGGCCCGCAGGTCGATGCGGAGGCCACAGTCCGTGCAGTCATGGAAAAGCTGCGCGACGGCGCAAGCGCGGTGTCCGTGACCGAAGGCGGGATGCCGATTGGCGTCATCCGGACCACCACGGTGATGGGGCGGCTGCTGAACCCGCGCGGCTGATTGCCCCGCGGGTTCAAGGTCGCGAGGCTCAGCGCCGTTCGGCCAGGATCACCGCATCGTCCCCCTGCCGCAGTTCCAGCACGCCTGCGTCGGTCACGTTGAAGCCGCTGATCCCGGCCAGTTCCTTGTGGAAACTCTGCTCGAGCGACATCAGCTCTTCAGGGCAGGCCATCATCGTCACGGCAGCGGGACCGAAGGACAGGCCCTCACCGGTCAGGGTATAGGCGCCGTTGTAGCGGTTGCAGGCCGACTTGCCAAAGACACGGCCGGTCGATGGGTCGAAACCGATCGTCAATTCGACTTCGGACGGCACGGCGCGTGCGCCCATCTGGGTCACGCGCCAGGTTCCCGCCAGCAGATCGTCAGGCTTGCCGCCGCAACCGCGCAAGGTCTGCCCATCGCGCTCCAGCGTCGCTGCAACCGGGAACGGCATGCCGCTCATCGTGTCGCGGCAGACCGTGCGCGACAGCGTGAGGACGAGACCGGCGCCGAGATCCATGCGCAGACCATCGGCAGAGGGGTATGCCTCAGGCAACTTGCCGGTCAAAGGCGCTGCGTCTGGAGAAGGCTGGAACGTGTAGCCGCTCTCGGCGAGGTCGAGCCGCCAGAACGGTTCGTTGCCGCGCAATGTGATCGGCAGGATCGGATCCGGGATCATCATCTCGCATTCGGGAAGCTCGGTGCCTTTCAACGTGACGCGGGCGGCGTTGCCCTTGCCCCAAAACTCGGTCGGCGGCGTCGCATTGTCCCCGTAGCGCGCGCCGTCGGCCGACATGAGCGGCTCCAGCCGGATCGCCTCGCCGCCAGCCGTGAGCCGCGCACCGCCGTCGAGAAAATCGATCTGGATCGGCACATCGCCACAGATCATCCGGTCATTGAATGCGACCGTCGAAGGCCGCGTGAGCGCAACGAGGCCGAGATCCACGGGCCCCTCACCGGCCGCCACAGCAACCGGGGCCGAAACCCAGTCGGCCCGGCCCGCGACAAAGATCGCGCCGCGCAGGCTGTAGTCGCCATTGTCCGGGGCCACCACCGCGAAAGGCAGCGGAACCTGAGCGCCCTTGGTCTGGATCCGCGCCTCGGCCACGACCCCCGCCGGTCCGCGCAACTCGACGACAAGCTGGGCGTCTTCGGGCAAGGCGATCCGCTCGCGATAGCCTACCTCGCCAGTGACGTCGCGAGCAAAGGCGGGCGCGGCCGCGAGAACGGTCGCGAGGATCAGGCAGGTCAGTCGGCGCATCAGGTCCCTCCGGTTTGGCGCATCATCGGGATGTGAGTCGTCCGCGTCAAATCCCTTTCGGTCGGGAATGTGATGCCAACCGGCTGGCCGCGCGGGCTTTACCCTGCCCCGGCAGCCGCTATGGTGGCCGCGCCCGCCCCCTGCGGCGGCGCCCGCGTGGTGGAATGGTAGACACAGGGGACTTAAAATCCCTAGCCGCTAGGCGTGCCGGTTCAAGTCCGGCCGCGGGCACCAAGGGCCAGTCCGGCATCGTTTGCGACCGCCCGGCCCGGTTTGGCCAGTTTGTCACGGGCAATCGCCTTCTCGGCGTCAGATCTTCCAGCACGAAGCCCACTGGTCGGGCCTGGGTCATCTGGATTCGTCTTGAGACGCGACGCCCTGCTTCGGGTTGATGGAACCTACTGGCCAAGCCAACTACCCTTGGGGCGATGCAGCAAGACCTGGCGGGATCGGGCAGTGCCGCGAGCCGTCGGAGACGTAGGTGCTTCGCCGATCATGGCTTCAAGAGGGTAATCCGTGTGTCATCCGACTGCGCCCCAAGGGAGCCCGCCATCTCATCATGCGGATGGTCCGGATCCGGGCTGTGGGTGGAATGTTGGCCGGCGAGGATCGCGTTACCTGGCGAATAGATCAGGCCATGCGCGCCCCAGTAGAGCGATGCGAACAGGATCAGAGCAGCCGAAAGGCCCGTCGGAATGGCAAGCAACTTCTCAGGTTGCTCGGTCCGGGCCGGTTTCCAATCATGGACAGCGATTGCGACCAGCGCAGCCATGATGAGCCCGTGGCCAATCAGGTCGATCCGCCCGAAAGGGTAGACCGCAGCGTTGAAGATCACGAGGAGAGCCACCGCGGACAGGCGCCGGATCAGGGCGGTCGACAAGAGCCCGAAGCCCAACGTGAACTCGGCCACACCCGCCATCGGGATGAAGGCATCACGCGGCAAGCCGAAGGTCAGATAGGGCTTCTCCTCGACTAGAGGATAGAACCAATCCGGATAGGCGAACTTCTCGAGGCTCGACCACATCAACGCAATCGCCACCCCCCACCGCAGGACATCGAAGCGGGCGCTGTTGAGGGCCGGCGACTTTGCCGCAGAAAGCCACAGATAGCCGGCGATACCCAGGCCCAGGGCCAGGTAGTCCAGCAAGTGAAACAGGTCATAGTCGCGCAAGGCGGTCACCCACAGCCCCACGACTCCAAGTGCCGCAAGCGGCATCGCAGGACGGAAGAAGATGCAAACGGCGATGCCCAGTTGCACCCATGGGATCAGTGCGCTGTCGGTCTTGAGATCGGGGGTCAGGTAGATACCGCCGACCGAAAAGATCGCGATGAAGAATGCCGCGATGGTCGCGCGCAGAAAGTCGTCCAGCCTTGCGGCAAGCGGCGCACCAAGGCGCGTCATCCCGTCCGACAGCCACACACCAAGCTTCGTGGGCTCGACCAGGCGGGTTGCGACGAAAAACAAGAGGACCAGCATGATCCCTTGCCAGAAGAATGGGTTGGTCAAGGTGGCCGACAACGGCTGAGGCGTCGCCCCGACGATGTAAGGCGCGAACCATTTGACATGCGCCTCGGCCGGCGCGGCCAGGACCATGATCGCAAGAGCGGGCGAAAACAGCCGAACGGTATGCATTCTGGTCTCCGTTACAAAGTTGAAAGCCGAGGACTGAGGGCAGACAGGACCTCGGGCCCCTGCGCCGCCCGAACGAACTGGAACGCCTCGGCAATGCGCGCAGCCCTGGACAGGAACGCCTTTGCCTGATCTGGGCGACACACCTCGCTCAGCGACTGATCGAACAGCGCGAGCCAGCGGTCGAAATCGCTGCCGGTCAGGTTCGGAATGGCAAGATGCACCTGCATCGGGCTTCCATGATACTCGCCGCTCTTGAGCAGGACCGAGGACCAGAACCGCATGATCTTTGCCTCATGCTCGGGCCAGTCCTCGATGCGGGTGTTGAAGATCGGGCCAAGAACGGCGTCGCCACGCACGCGCGCATAGAAGTTTTGCACGACGAGGGCGATCAGCGGCCGGTCGATGTCTTCACTTGCGTCCGGTGGCGAGAGGAATGCCATTCCAGCGTCTCCATAAGATACCATAAAGTTGCATCTTTGCGCATAGCCCGATATAAGATACAAGTCAATGGCATCTTTATGGAGGGTGGTGTGCGGCTGACCAATTTCACCGATTACGCGCTGCGGCTGTTGCTTATGGTCCAGGAAGCTGATGGGCAGCTGATTACCATCGAGCAGGCTGCATCCAGGTTCCGGCTATCTCGCGCCAACCTGATGAAGGTTGCAAACGAACTCACGTCGCACGGGTTCCTGACTGGTGTCCGCGGGCGTTCTGGCGGGCTGAAGCTCGCCAAATCCGCAAATGAAATCAGAATTGGCGACGTCGTGCGAGCGATGGAGACGGATTTTGCGCTGGTCGAGTGCCTGAGAGAGACAAACGATTGCACGATAACGGGCATCTGTCGCCTGCCACGCGTGTTTCGCCGGGCCCGTCAGGCTTTTCTTGATGAACTGGACGCGACGACGCTCGCAGATGTGGGACTGCGTCCGTCGCCCGACATGACATCCGCCGGCAGCCGCCCGACCGCCGAGTCGGCGCGGCCTGAAGCGATTGCCGCTTCTGCGGATAGGTCGCCATCCGAATTTGACGCCACTTTGACTGACATTTCCGGCCCCAGCTCCAGACCCTATGACAGTCCCCAACGCCGCGCCCAGGCCGACGCGACCCGCGACAGGATCCTGCAGGCCGTTGCCGACGTGCTGGACACAAGCGGGGGAGAGGAAGCCTTGTTCGATGAGATTGCCAAGGCCGCCGGCGTAGAACGTCGCACCGTCTTCCGCCATTTCCCGAACAAGACCGAGCTGCTAAGGGCATTCTGGGTCTGGATCGGCGCCCGGTTAGGTCCACAGATCCTGCCCTCGACATTGGATGACCTGATCGCGATGCCGCCCCGCATCTTTGACGGCTTCGACGCGCATGAGAATGTGATCCGGGCCAGCCTGCACTCACCCTCCGGGCGCGCCATGCGGCTGGAGACCATCCCGGCGCGACGGCAGAGCTTCGCCCACATCGTCGAGACCGGACTGGCGGACCTTGCACCGACCCAACGGCACGAGTTCCTGGCGCTAGCTCATCTGATGGTCAGCGCGGCCGCATGGGAAACGATGAAGGACTATGCCGGGCTTACAGGACTGCAAGCGGGAAGAACCGTGTCGCGCGCCTTGACGCTTCTGCTGACCGCGCTGCGCTCAGAACCCCGAGATGCAACCCGAACCGTGTGAGCCACGACCTGAAGCGACTGCCGACAAGGCCGCGCGGCGACGGGACGCCCGGGACGGCGCGTGCTGGAACGCTACCCTCGTCACGCCGTTTCGGCAGGAACCTGCGGCCCCCGCTCGGCAAGGTAGAGCGACAAGAGCTGCGTCTGGGACGAGATCCCGAGCTTGCGGTAGACGTTGCGGCGATGGACCTTCACCGTCCCGGTCGCGATCCCCAGCCGCAGCGCCACGGATTCCGAAGAATGTCCCTGAAGCACCAGCTCAACGATCGCCGCCTCCCGGTCGGTGAGGTTCAGGCGCTGCCAGGGTTGGGACGGCACGGCCGGCCGGACCCCGGCACCGAACCGGGCTGCCACACTGCCCCAGTAAAGCCGCACCAAATCGCCGATCAGCGGTTCGGCCTGCCGCAGCGGGGCCAGTTCGGCATCGCTGAACCCGCCGCTCGCCTCCCGGCGCATTAGCGACAGCACGATTGTCGCATCCTCGACCGGAACGAAGAAGCCGACCTCTTCGGCGAGCCCGGTCTGCACATAGTAGGTGCGGTAGTATTCGCTGGAATAGAAACGGTCGGGGGCAAGATCACGCATCCGGAACAGCCCGGAGCGCCGGTCGCGGGCCGTACGGCAGAACGGGTCGAGCAGGTAAGGACCAGCCTGATAGAGCGAGACGAAGACGTGGTAGAAGGCCGGTGAGAAGGTGCTGAAAAGATCGAGCGGGCGTTCCCCGTCGTGGTAGGCAAAAACGACCACCTCATCCACGGGCGCAAGCGCGCGCACCAGCCGCAAGAAGACTCGGCCCACGGCCTCGTCTGGCAGCCCAGGACGGCCGAGGGTCTCGCGAAGGGCGGCGAAGACTTCGGGAAGAACGGGTCGCATGCCTATATCTCCGGCAAAGCTGCCCCCGGAGTTGCGGGGGAGGCGTGATATATACCTCCCATGAGCCAATTTTGCCCGAAATACCACTTTTGGGGTATATGCCAGCCCACGGCTTTCCCTGATCGTTCGAGCAAGACCCCGCAAATGGGGCGCGCAGGGGGTAGAACGTGGCGCCAGAAGCCGTCTCCGATCTGGAATTCCGACACCTGACCAAGCGGTATGGCGAGGTCGAGGCGGTGTCCGGGATTGACCTTTCGGTGCCTAAGGGTGCCTTCCTGGCGATTCTCGGCCCCTCGGGTTGCGGCAAGACCACCTGCCTGCGGATGATCGGCGGGTTCGAACAGCCGACAGCAGGCGAGGTTCGCATCGCCGGCCAGGTGGTGAACGGCATCCCCGCCTATCAGCGCCCGGTCAACATGGTGTTCCAGCACTACGCGCTGTTTCCCCACATGAACGTCGCCGAGAATGTGGGATATGGTCTGCGGCAGATGCGCCCGCGCATTCCCGGCGCCGAGATCGACCGCCGGGTGGCGGAGGCGCTGGAAATGGTGCGTCTCGGCTCCTTCGCCAAGCGCCGGACGCACGAGATGTCCGGCGGCCAGCAACAGCGCGTCGCGCTTGCCCGCGCCATCGTCAACCGCCCGAAGATCCTCCTTCTGGACGAACCCCTCGCCGCGCTGGACAAGAAGCTGCGCGGCGACATGCAACTGGAACTGCTGGAACTGCAGCGGGAACTGGGGATCACCTTCGTCCTCGTCACCCATGACCAGGAAGAGGCGCTGTCGATGGCCGACCTCGTCTGCGTGATGAGCGCGGGCCGCATCAGCCAACTTGGCACCCCGCAAGAGGTCTACGACCACCCGGCCGATCTGTTCGTGGCCGATTTCGTCGGCAAGACCAACCGCATCCCGGTCACGGTCGATGGCGGGGTTCTTGGGCTCGCCGATGGCCGCGCCCTGCCCGGCCGCTCGCCCCTGCACGGATCCGCCATCGCCGCCCTGCGCCCTGAGGCGATCCGCATCGCCCGCTCGGGCGAGGGTCTGCCCGGCACCGTCACCCACCGCATCTTCCTCGGCTCCTTCGCCGAATACGCCGTCGCCGTTCCCGGGATCGGCGACATCCTCGTCACGACCGACCGACGCGGCGCAACCGAGGCCGATCTCTTCGCCCCCGGCGAGGCCGTGCGCCTGACCTACGACCCGGCCGCAGTGCTGGTGTTCCCACAATAACGACAACCGACAGAGAGGGCTTCCTATGACCAAGGACTTCAAGGACACGCCGATCACGCCGGATCGGTTCATGACGGAATTCATGCGCTGGAAGCGCGGGTCGATCACCCGGCGGCATTTCATGGGGGTGACGGGCCTTGGCCTCGCCACCGCCGTCCTGTCGCGCTTCCCCGGCGCGGGCATCAACCCGGCCTTCGCCGAGGACCTTGGCACGCAGATGGCGATCGCCACCTGGCCGAACTACCACGACCCCGCCACCTTCGAAGCCTTCACCGCCGCGACCGGCGTGGCCGTCGAGGTCAACGTCTTCGGCTCGAACGAGGAAATGTTGGCCAAGCTGCAGGCGGGCGGCGCGGGCTGGTCGCTGTTCGTGCCGACCAACTACACGATCTCGACCTATGCCGGGCTGAAGCTGATCGACGCGCTGGACCTGTCGATGATCCCGAACTTCTCGCCGTCGACGCAGAACCCACGCTTCACCTCGCAAGGCATGATCGACGGCACGACCTATGCGCTGCCGAAGAACTGGGGGACGACCGGCTTTGCCGTGAACACGGCTGAGTTGAAAAAGCCGATGACCACCTGGAAGGACTTCTTCGCGACCGCGATGAACGAGGCCGATGGTCGCGCGATGGTGCATGACTACCAGCTGACCACCATCGGATCGGCGCTGGTCTCGCTTGGGCTCGACTTCAACTCGACCAAGCCCGAGGATCTGGCCCAGGCCGAGAAGCTGCTGCTGGAGGTCAAGCCGCACCTCTTTGCGATCAACTCGGACTACCAGCCCTCGATGCGGTCGACCGATGCCTGGATGACGATGTGCTGGACGAATGACGGCGCGCAGCTGAACCGCGACATGCCCGAGATCGCCTATATCCTCGGCACCGACGGCGGTGAGATCTGGACCGACTACTATGCGATCCCGAGCTCGGCCCCGAACAAGGCCGCGGGCTATGCACTGCTGAACTTCCTGATGGATCCGGCGGTTGCGGTGAAGGAGCATATCGCCAACGGCGCGCCCGCCACGGACAGCCGGGTGATTGCGCTCCTGCCGCCCGAGGTCACCAGCAACAAGATCGTCTATCCGGACGAAGCCTCGCTGACGCCGCTCGAATTCGGCGCGGCGGCCACGCTGACCGATCCCGGCCGGGCCGAACTCATGGCCCGGTTCAAGTCGGCCTGATCATGGCACTGTCGGCAGCAGCCAGGAAAAGATGGGTTACGGCGGCGCTTCTTGCGCCCGCCGGACTCTGGCTCTTCTTCTTCCTGGTGCTGCCGTTCATCGCCATCCTGATCTTCTCCTTTGGCGAGCGGGCGCCGGCTGGCGGCTATCAGCCGGCGCTGACGCTTGCCAACTACCTGAACATTCCGGCACGCGGCGCGGCCTTCCTGAACACGGCGATCCTCGCGCCGATCGGCGCCGCGACCTGCCTGGCCATCGCCTACCCCGCCGCCTGGTTCCTGGCGCTGCGGGTCGATCCGAAGCACCGGCTGATGCTGGTCGCGCTGATGATCGTGCCATTCTGGACCTCTATGCTGGTCCGGACCTACGCCTGGATGTACCTGCTCGGCGCCCGTGGCATCCCGCAGTTGCTGGAAATGATCGGCATCGACAACGTGCGGCTCATCAACACGCCGGGCGCGGTGTTGCTGGGGATCGTCTACGGCTACCTGCCGCTGATGGTGATGCCGATCTATGTCAGCCTTGAAAAGCTGGACCGCCGCTTGCTGGAAGCCTCGTCCGACCTGGGCGCAAAGCCGCTCTCGACCTTCCTCACCGTCACCCTACCCCTGTCGATGCCCGGGGTGATGACGGGCGTGGCGCTCGTCTCGATCCTGCTCCTCGGGGAATACCTGATCCCGCAGATGCTGGGCGGCGGAAAGGTCTACTTCATCGGCAACGCGCTGGTGGACCTGTTCCTGCAATCGCGCAACTGGCCCTTCGGATCGGCGATCGCCGTGGCGCTGGTGCTGGGTGTGGTGGGTGTTCTCCTCGTCACCATGCGGATCGCGTGGAGGGTGTCGGGCACCCGGCAGATGGATCTCGTCTGATGCGCGTCTTCCTGTCTGCCGTCTACCTGTTCCTCTATGCGCCGATCGCGCTGGTCGTGGTGTTCTCGTTCAACGCCGGGCGCAGCGCGACGCAGATGACCGGCTTTTCGCTGCAATGGTATGGCAAGGCGCTGTCGAACGTCTTCCTGACCGATGCCCTGAAGACGTCGCTGATCGTGGCCTTCACCTCGGCCGCGCTGGCTGCCGTCTTCGGAACGATGGCAGCCATGGGTATGGAGCGGCTCAGCCCCCGCCTGCGCGCGCTCTTCGACGGCATGCTGGCAGCCGCGATCGTCGTGCCGGGCGTGGTGATCGGCATCGCGACGCTGGTCGCGCTGGCGGGCCTGTTCGGGATCGTCAACCCGGCGCTGGCCGAGCTGTCGCCGAACGCGCCGCAGTTCCAGATGGGCTACCTGTCGCTGATCGCGGCTCACGGACTTTTCGCCATGGCGCTGGTGGCGATGATCGTGAAGGCCCGCATCGCCAGCCTGTCACGGGATATCGTCGAGGCGTCCTACGATCTCTACGCGCCCCCCTTCGCGACCTTCTTCCAGATCGTCCTGCCACAACTGCGCCCGTCGATCCTGGCGGGGTTCCTCATGTCCTTCACCTTCTCCTTCGACGATTTCATCATCGCCTTCTTCGTCGCCGGGGCGAAGACGACCCTGCCGATGTATGTCTTCGCCTCGATCCGGCGCGGCGTGACGCCCGAGATCAACGCCATCGCCACGATGGTCCTTGTCGCCTCGCTGATCCTGATCGCGCTGGCATGGCTCCTGATGCGGGAAAGGAAACTCCATGCTGCTTGAAGGCAAGGTCGCCATCGTTACCGGGGCCGCCTCTGGCATCGGCGAGGCGGGCGCCGCCGCCATGGCACGCGAGGGGGCGCGCGTCGTGATCCTCGACCGAGACCGCGACAGGGCCGCTGCCGCCGCCGACCGCATCGGTGCCGAGGCCATGGCAGTAGATGTGGCCGATGACGTGGCCTTGACCACCGCCATCGACAAGGTCCTGGCCCACCACGGCCGCGTCGACATCCTGCACAATCACGCGGGCATCCAGGTGGCCGGCGATCTCGAGCAGGTCGCGGTCGAGGGCTTCGATGCCTCCTGGGCTGTGAACGTGCGGGCCTATTTCATCGCCGCGCGTGCCGTGGTTCCGGCGATGAAGGCACAAGGTGGCGGGGTCATCCTGAACACCTCGTCCTCGTCAGGGATCCAGTACGATCGCGAGATGATCGCCTATGCCACGACAAAGCACGCGGTCGTGGCGATGACCCGGCAGATGGCGGGCGATTACGGGCGGCACGGCATCCGGGTCAACGCGCTCTGCCCCGGCTGGGTGGACACCCCGTTCAACGCACCCTTCATGGAACAGATGGGCGGCCGCGCCGAGCTTGAGGCCTACGTGGCCGAGCGCGTTCCCCTGGGACGTTGGGCCCGGCTTGAAGAGATGGCCGAGCCGATCCTGTTCCTTGTCTCGGACCGGTCGTCCTACATGACCGGTCAGGTACTGGTGGTGGACGGCGGCGAGACTGTGGTCTGAACGGCCGGCGGTGGCCGCGAGAGGCTACTGCAGGCGCTCCGCAAGAAAGACGGCAAGCTCACCCAGGGCCTCGTCGGTCGCAAAGCCCTTCGAGGCGTGCTCCTCGCCCGGAACCACGACGAAATCGACGACCGCCGACGGATCCGCCGCGGCCCAGGCATCGCGCAGGCGGCCAGACTGCAGCTGAGAGACCTCCATGTCGCCATCGCCATGCCGGATCATCAGCGGCGGCAGCTTCTGCCCCGCCGGCCAGCCGGACAGGACGCCGAGCGGCCCGACCTCGTCCGCCCTCGCGCGATTGCCGGCGATCGGAAAGCCCAGCAGCTGGCTTTCGGGACTGTCGGCCGCGTCGGCGGGGCCGCGTTCCGGCACACGGTCGAGCGCGGCCATGTCGGCATCCAGCTGCCCGAAGGCCACGGGCCCGGCAAAATCGACGATGGCCCGTGGCGGCTTCCCGCCGCGCGTCAGTTCCAGACCGGCGGTCACGGCCAGAAAGCCACCCGTGGACCGCCCCCAAAGCGCGTACCGCGCCGGATCAAGTGCGAACTGCGGTCCCGCCGCCTGCAGGAACCTTACGGCCGCAACGATGTCATCCCGCGGTCCCGGCCATTGCGCCTCGGTTGCCGGACGGTAATTTACACGGACAACGGCAATTCCAAGGTCGAGCAGCGGCTCGGGAATAGCGGCATCTGCCTTGTCCCCCCCGGCAAAGCCGCCGCCGTGGATGTCGATCACATAGGGAAACGGGCCATCGCCGGGTGGCAGGTAAAGATCAAGCCGGTTCTTCTCGGATTGCGGCGCATAGCGCAGATCCGTCTGGACGGCAGCGGGTCTCTGCGCCTGGGCGACAAAATACAGGCCGGCCGCCGTCGCCAGCGCCATGACCAACGCGGCAAGAACCGACGTCAGCCGATTGGGTTGTTCCGCCACGACACGCTTCCCCGCTGTCTGTTTGCCCGGCGCTTGCCTTCCCCAGTTTCGACATGTTGACCGCAGGACGTCAACCAGAGGGTGGAACTTTGCGCGCCAAGATTGTTCCCCGTGCCCCGTGACAGCGCTGTCCAAACTGCTTATCGTGGCCACGGCGACCGCGCCTACAAGATGTGCGGCTCGGCAAAGGGAAAACATTATTTCAGGCAAGAGGATCAGGCATGAAGAAGCCAATGACACTTCTGCTGGCCATCGCGTTCACGACGACCGCAGCGATGGCCCAGACCACAACGACGCAGGAGACCGAGAAACAGAAGCGGGAACACGAGATCGGCTGCATCGCGGGGACCGCGACCGGTATCATTCTTGGCGCAGCGGTGGGCGGTCTTTTCGGTGGCGGTGTCGGCAAGTCGCTGATGGAAATCGCGGGCGGCACTGGCGGCGGCTTCCTTGGCCACAAGCTTGGCTGCAAGAAGCAGCAATGACCGGAAAGGATTTCGACATGACCCTTCGCATCCTTCCCGCCGCGATTGTCGCGGCATTCCTTGCTCTGCCGGCCGTCGCCGAAGAGGCATCGGTTCCGGGTGAGGTCGGCAACCTGCTCGACCGCAATGGCGACGAAATCATCACCGTTGACGAAATGGACGCCTTCGCTGTCGCCGTCTTTCCGGCTTTCGATACCAACGGCGACGGCAAGATCGACAAGACCGAGGCTCTAGTCGTCCTGACTGAGGCGCAGTTCACTACGATCGACGCTAATGGCGATGGCGTCATCACGGTGGAAGAACTGACCGAGCAGTTTCGCACCGACTTCAAGACAGCGGACCAGGACGGCGACGGCGTGCTGAAATAGACGGCCATCGCGTCTTGATCTCCCCCGCTTCAGATCTTCCGTTCGGAAAGTATCCTCGGGGGCGCGGCCCCCGGGCCGCGGCGGGGGCAGACAGCCCCGGCCCCTGAACCTCTGCGCCTGCAGGCGCGGAGGTGAGGCAAAGACCTTCGCGCGAGGCCCCGCCTCGCGCGGCCGGTTGGTATCAATGGCAGTTCGGATGCGTACCGATATCGTCGGCGCTGACGACGATATCGTTGGCGTTGGTCACCTGGACGCATTGCTTCGTCTTGGCGTTGTAGTAGATCCCATAGATCGTATCGCCCGAGGTCAGGGTGTCGACATTGGTGAACCCGCGCGAGGTCATCACGTCGAACGCCTTGATCGACTCCATCCCCTTCAGGTCCGAAATCTTCGCCTTGCCCGTATTCGACGGGGCAGGTTGGCTTGCTGCAGGCGGCGACATCGGCTGACCGTCTTCCGCGGCCCGGCAGCCCTTCTTGTAGGACGCGCCATGCTGGTTCTGGTCGTAGCGGCCCTGCGAACAGTCCTTGTAGCCGCGCTCGTATTCGCGCTGCGAGACGGTCTTGGCCTGCGCGGCTGTGGCGAGAGCAATGACCGCGAGGGCGGAGAGAAGCGAAATGGCGGATCTCATCATGCGAATACTCCTCTTGGAAGCGGGTCCTGTCGCCCCGGGCGCGGGCGCCGACGTCCTTTCCATGCGAAGCTTCGCGTCCTCGCGCTATCCAGATTGCGAAGGCAGCGGCGATTTCACGGCGCGCGCCCCTTTTCATGGCGGGGCGTCCCGCCTCAGGCGGTTTCCTTGACCGCCTCCATCGCCACATAGGTCGAGGTCGAAGCCACATGCGGCAGGGCCGAGATGCGTTCGGCCAGAACCCGGCGATAGGCCTGGATATCGGTCGTTCGCACCTTCAACAGGTAATCGAAGCGGCTGGCGATCATGTGACATTCCTCGATCTCGGGCACCGCAAGGACCGCCCGGTTGAAGGCCTGAAGCGCGGCCTCGCGGGTGTCCGACAGTTTGACTTCGACAAAGGCGACATGTGCCTCGCCCATGCGGACATGGTCCAGAACCGCGCGATAGCCGGTGATGACCCCCTGCGCTTCAAGCCGTTTCAGCCGCGCCTGCACCGGCGATTTGGACAGGCCGACCCGCCGCGCCAGTTCCACCGCCGGAATCCGGCCGTCGGTTTCAAGCACCCGCAAGATGGCTCGATCGAAATCATCCAGATCGAAGGCAGAAGGCATCGCTCTGTCACCCAAGAACAGTCTGATCGCCCGCATTTACGACAATATCAGGAAAATCGCCCGCGTGATCCCGTGTATCCTGCCGCAAAGGACAGGAGCCCGCAATGCCCGCCCGCGCAACCATGACAGACCCGTGGACCACCATCACCGCCGCCTCGCTGGCCGAGGAGGCGCCGCTTATCCGGCGCCTGATCGACGAGGCCGCGCTCGACACCGCCGCCCGTGCACGCATCACCACAGCCGGGGCCGATCTCGTCAGCCGCATCCGCGCCTCGACCAAGCCGGGGCTGATGGAAGTGTTCCTTGCGGAATACGGCCTTTCCACCGATGAGGGCATCGCGCTCATGTGCCTGGCCGAAGCGCTGCTGCGGGTGCCGGATGCGCAAACGATGGACGCGCTGATCGAGGACAAGATCGCCCCGTCCGACTGGGGCCGGCATCTGGGCCAGTCCTCGTCCTCGCTCGTCAACGCCTCGACCTGGGCGCTGATGCTGACCGGCCGGGTGCTCGACGACCGGGAGCCGGGCGTCGTCGGTCATCTGCGCGCCGCCGTGCGCCGCTTGGGCGAGCCGGTGATCCGCACTGCCGTCGCCCGCGCGATGAAGGAGATGGGGCGCCAGTTCGTCCTGGGCGAGACGATCCAGTCTGCCATGACCCGCGCAGAGGAGCTGGAGGCGAAGGGCTACACCTACAGCTATGACATGCTGGGCGAGGCCGCCCGCACCGCCGCCGATGCCAAGCGCTACGAGGCCGCCTATGCCGCCGCGATCCGCGCCATCGGCAAGGCGGCCAAGGGCGACGACATCCGCGCCAATCCCGGTATCTCGGTCAAACTCTCGGCGCTTCATCCGCGCTACGAGATTGCCAAGCGCGACCGGGTGCTGGCGGAACTGGTGCCGCGCGTCCTGTCGCTTGCCCGCCTCGCCAAGGAATCCCGTCTCGGCTTCAACATCGACGCGGAAGAAGCCGATCGGCTTGCCCTGTCGCTCGAGGTGATCGAGGCGGTCCTTTCCGATCCCAGCCTGGCCGGCTGGTCCGGCTTCGGCGTGGTGGTGCAGGCCTACGGCCGCCGCGCCGGGGCCGTGCTCGACTGGCTTCATGCGCTCGCCGCCCGGCTTGACCGCAAGATCATGGTCCGGCTGGTGAAGGGCGCCTACTGGGACGCCGAGGTGAAGCGCGCGCAGGTGCTGGGCCTTGCCTCCTTCCCGGTCTTCACCCGCAAGCAGGCGACCGATGTCAGCTACATCGCCAATGCGCGCAAGCTGCTCGGGATGACCGACCGCATCTACCCGCAATTCGCCACCCACAACGCTCATACCGTCGCCGCGATCCTCGACATGGCGACCGACAAGACCGCCTTCGAGTTCCAGCGCCTGCACGGCATGGGCGAGCGGCTGCATGACCTTGTCCTGACCGACAACGGAACCCGCTGCCGGATCTACGCGCCGGTCGGCGCGCATCGCGACCTGCTCGCATACCTCGTGCGGCGGTTGCTGGAAAACGGCGCCAACTCGTCGTTCGTGCACCAGATCGTCGATGCCGAGGTCTCGCCCGAGGTCGTTGCCGCCTGCCCGTTGACGGCGATGGAGGCGATGGATCCGGTCGTGAACCCGGCGATCCCCCCGGGGCCGCAGCTGTTCGCGCCCCGCCCGAACTCGACCGGACATGACCTGACCGACCTCACCGACCTCGCCGCGATCGAGGCCGCGCGGGCGGCGCATCTGGACCATCCCTTCGAAGCGCGACCGATGCTGGCCGGTCCCGCGTCGGGCGGAAAGCGGGAGGTGGTCCACAACCCCGCAACGGGTGCGGTCGCCGGTCACGTCCTGCCCGCGTTGCCATCGGATGTCGGCGAAGCGCTCTCGCTCGCCGAGCCCTGGGCCGCTGCCCCGGCGGAACGCGCCGCCGTCCTGACCCAAGCCGCAAGGCTGTACGAGCAGAACCTCGGCCCGATCTTCGCGCTTCTGGCGCGCGAGGCCGGGAAGACCCTGCCCGATGCGGTCTCGGAACTGCGCGAAGCGGTCGACTTCCTGCATTACTACGCGGCGCAGTCCAAGGGCCTGAGCGCGCCTGCGCGCGGCATCTTCGCCTGCATCAGCCCGTGGAACTTCCCGCTCGCCATCTTCACCGGCCAGATCGCCGCCGCCCTTGCCGCCGGCAATGCGGTGCTGGCGAAGCCTGCTGAACAGACCCCGCTGATCGCCGCTTTCGCGGTGTCGCTGCTGCACGAAGCGGGCGTGCCGAAGACGGCGCTGCAACTCCTGCCCGGCGACGGATCGGTCGGCGCGGCGCTGACCCGTGATCCGCGCGTGGCGGGCGTCGCTTTCACCGGCTCGACCGAGACCGCGCAGATCATCCGGCGGAGCATGGCCGACCACCTCGACCCGACCGCGCCACTGATCGCCGAGACCGGGGGTCTCAACGCGATGATCGTCGACTCGACCGCTTTGCCCGAACAGGCGGTGCGCGACGTGCTGGCCTCGGCCTTCCAGTCGGCGGGCCAGCGCTGTTCGGCGCTGCGCTGCCTCTATCTGCAGGAGGACATCGCCGAAACGGTGCAGGAGATGCTCTTTGGCGCGATGGACGAGCTGACCATCGGCGATCCCTGGCACCTGTCCACCGATATCGGCCCGGTCATCGACGCCGAGGCGCAATCCGGCATCCGCGCTTACATCGAAGCCGCCCGCGCCGAGCGCCGGGTGCTGAAGGAACTGCACGCGCCGCGCAAGGGCACCTTCATTCCCCCGACCGTGCTGCGCGTGAAGGGCATCGAGGATATGCCGCGCGAAATCTTCGGCCCTGTCCTGCACATCGCCACCTTCCGCGCCGCCGACCTCGACAAGGTGGTCGCGGCGGTGAATGCCACCGGCTACGGGCTGACCTTCGGGTTGCACACCCGCATCGACGACCGGGTGCAGAAGATCGTCGAGGATGTCCATGCCGGCAACCTCTACGTCAACCGCAACCAGATCGGCGCGGTGGTCGGCAGCCAGCCCTTCGGCGGGGAAGGCCTGTCGGGCACCGGCCCGAAGGCGGGCGGACCGAACTACCTGCCCCGGTTCACCCGGACCGCAGCGGACGCGGCGAAGGAGGACGGGGCTTCCACCGCAGCCAACGCGGCCCAGGCCGCCATTAACGCCGCTGCACGGGAGGTCCGCGCGGACGAGACGCTGGAGCTTCCCGGCCCGACCGGAGAGTCGAACCGCCTCGCGCTTTCGGCCCGCGCGCCGGTCCTGTGCCTCGGCCCGGGCCGGGCAGCGGCCGAGCGGCAGGCGCAGGCGATCCGCGCGCTTGGCGGGCGCGCAACCCCCGCACCCGGCCTGCCGCCCGAGGCGCTGGCGACGCTCGCTGGCTTCTCCGGCGCGATTCACTGGGGCAGCCCCGATCAGGCACGGCCCTACGCGCAGGCGCTCGCGAGCCGCCCCGGCCCGATCCTGCCGCTGATCGGCGGTCTGCCCGACCTCTGCCATGCCCGGCTCGAACGGCAGGTCTGCATCGACACGACGGCTGCGGGCGGCAACGCGCGCCTTCTGTCCGAGGCCGCCGAGGCTTGACGCCCCTGCCCGGATCGGGAACGCTCGTGCCATGTTCCCGATCCGCGATCACAACCCTTCGGGTCGCACGCCTTATGTGACCTACGCCCTGATCGCGCTGAACATCGCGGTCTTCCTGCTCTATTGGCCGAGCCTGACCTCGGACTATGCCGCCGCCGTCTTCTTCGACCATTGGGGGCTCGTGCCGCTCTACGTGATGGAGGGGCACGACCTGCACGGGATCCTGACCTCGATGTTCCTGCATGGCGGCTGGATGCACCTGATCGGCAACATGCTGTTTTTGCACATCTTCGGCGACAACATGGAAGACGAAATGGGCCATGTCGGCTTTCTCGCCTTCTACCTTGCCAGCGGCCTTGCCGCGGCCGCGCTTCAGATCGTCGCGGACCCCTATTCGCGCATCCCGATGGTCGGCGCCTCGGGCGCGATCGCCGGGGTGATGGGAGGCTATCTGCTGCTCTTCCCGAAGGCGCGGGTGGACGTGTTCGTCTTCTTCGTCCTGTTCTTCAAGGTCTTCCCAGTGCGCGCCTGGCTGATGCTGGGCCTGTGGTTCCTGATCCAGATCGGTAGCGGCGTCATCACCTCGCCCGCCGAGGGCGGCGTTGCCCACTGGGCCCATGCCGGTGGCTTTGTCGCGGGCGTCCTCCTGACCCTGCCGCTCTGGTTGCGCCTCGGCGGCCGGACGTTCTGGGACAAGACCCTGGGCGCGCCGCCCCACCCCGCGATGGCCTATTCCAACAGCCGCATCCCGATCGTCAGGAGGCGGAGATGATTGGCTCCTGCCACTGCGGAGCGGTCGAGATCGAGGTCTCGCTGAAGGACGGTTTCGCCACCGCGCGCCGCTGCGACTGCTCCTTTTGCAGCAGGCGAGGCGCGATTGCGGTCTCGGCGAGGCTGGAGGACCTTCGGGTTATCAGGGGCGCCGACAACCTGACGCTCTACCAATGGGGCACCAGGACCGCGAAGCACTGGTTCTGCCGGACCTGCGGCATCTACACGCACCATCAGCGCCGCTCGAACCCCAACGAATACGGCGTCAACGTCGCGATCCTTGAGGGCGTCACCCCCCGCGATCTGGGAGAGGTGCCTTGGGTCGACGGGGTGAACCATCCTTCGGATCGGCGCTGAACGGCACAGGAGTGCCCGATACCCTTTCCCGATTTCATCACCAGATTCCCCGCCCTGGACGTGCCGTTCCCCGATGATGTCGTCCAGACAGCCGCCATCAAGTCGGACTCCGGCCTCGTGGTGTTCTTCACCTTTCATCGCGACATGGACCTGCCACTTCACGCGCACGGGGCGCAATGGGGCACGGTGGTCGAGGGCGAGATCGAATTCACCATCGGCGACGAGACGAAATCCTATGGCCGAGGGGACAGCTATTTCATTCCCGCCGGCGTTCGCCACGGCGCCCGGATCAAGGCCGGGACAAGGGTAATTGACGCTTTCGAAGAGGCCGACCGTTACGGATTTCGGACCTGAACCGGCCGCGACCCAGGCCTGCGCCCTTGGCAAGGAAGGCGTGGGCGCGCTTTCAGGCGTCCGACAAGGCGCAGCGGTCAGCGCATCAGCGAGTCGAGATGGGCATGCGCGCCGAGAATGTGCTGACGGAGGATGTCGCAGGCTTGATCGGTCCGACCGGCAACATAGGCCGCGACGATTTCCTCATGCTCGGCCAGCCACCGGTCGGTCTGCGCGGCGAGGCTGTCATAGCCGCTCGCGTAGAGAGCGCAGCTGGTCCGGAGTTCTTCGACGATCGACAGGTGCCGCGGCCGCCCGGCGGGCCGATAAAGCGCCAAGTGGAAGTCCCGGTCGCCCGCCTGCCAACCCGGCCGTCCGGCCTCGAGCGAGGACTTTCGCAGGGCGTAGTCGATGTCCAAATGATCCGCCGCGGTCGCCTTCTCCATGGCGCGGAACAAGAGATCGCATTCCAGCATAAGTCGCAGATCCCGGATCTCGGCCAGATCCTCTCGTGTCAATCGGACGACCCTTGCCCCCTTGCCGGGGATCACTTCGACGAGCCGCTCGGAGGCAAGGCTTTGCAGCGCATCACGCACGGGGATGCGGCTGACACCATGGGCCCGGGCAAGTTCGGTCTGGGAAAGGATCGCGCCTGGGGCAAAGCGCCCCTCGAGGATCGCAGCCCGAATCCGGTCGGCAAGAGCCATTGGCATGTCCTTCGCTTATCTGTATACACGTATACGACTCGTCGATGAGACAGGGCAAGCCCATGGAACACGCCTATTCCTCGCGGATCGTCTGGACGGGAAACCGGGGAACGGGAACCTCTGGCTATCGCACCTATGACCGCACCTGGGACATCGCCGTGCCCGGCAAGCCGGTTGTGTCCTGTTCGAACGATCCGCTTCTGGGCGGAGATCCTGCGAAAATGAATCCCGAGGATCTGCTGCTGTCGGCTTTGGCGGCCTGCCACATGCTTTGGTACCTGCACTATGCAGCCGATGCCGGGATCACGGTGACCAGCTACGAGGACGACCCGGTCGGTATCGGAGAGGTTTCGGCCGGCGGCGCGGGGCGTTTTTCAGCTGCCGTCCTGCGCCCGCATGTAATCCTGCGCGCGGGAGCCGACCTCGGCTTTGCAGAGGCCATCCACCATCGCATCCACGAGGTGTGCTTCATCGCGCGGTCGGTCAACTTCCCGATCCGCTACGAACCGACCTTTGAGTTTGTCTGAAGCCGGAACGGCCCCGGTCACTCGCCGCGGATGATCTTGCGGAAGCCTTCGAACAGTTCGCCATTGCCGACGATCACTGCGCCCTTCTCGAGCGGGTCGTCGCCCTCGCGGATTGCCGAAACAAAGCCACCTGCCTCGCGGACAAGCAGCATGCCCGCAGCCATGTCCCAGGCATTGATGCCGCGTTCCCAGTAGCCGTCATAGCGGCCGGCTGCGACATAGGCGAGGTCAAGCGCCGCCGAGCCCCACCGCCGCACGCCGGCACAGACCGGCATCAGCCGGGCAAGGTCCTGCAGCGTCGCAGGCAGCGTGCCACGGCCGCCAAAGGGCACCCCGGTTGCAAAGATCGCCTCGATCATGTGGCGGCGGCCCGAGACGCGGATGCGCATGTCGTTCAGCCAGGCGCCGGCGCCCTTCTCGGCCACGAACATCTCGTCCTTCGCCGGGTCGTAGACTACGCCCGCGACGATCTCGCCCTTGTGCTGAAGCGCGATCGAAACCGCCCAATGCGGCAGGCCGTGCAGGAAGTTGGTCGTCCCGTCCAGCGGATCGACGATCCAGCGCCGGGTCGGGTCCTCGCCGTCCGCTCCGCCGGTTTCCTCTCCCAGCCAGCCATAGGTCGGGCGACCGCCAAGGAGTTCCTCCTTGATGATCCGCTCGGCCTCGCGGTCGGCCTTTGACACGAAATCGCCCGGCCCCTTGGATGACACCTGCAGGTTCTCGACCTCGCGGAAATCCTTCACGAGGCTGCGACCCGCCTTGCGTGCGGCCTTGATCATCAGGTTGAGGTTGGCGCTGCCCTGCATGGCGATCGGCTCCGGTTTGTCAGGGCGTGCGTATAGGCGGGATGGGGTGCGAAGGAAAGAGGGCGATCACGCGGATGGAACCAGCGGACGCTTGGAGGCGTTTCCCAAATGCCTTATTGCTGGGGTCGTCCGTTCCAAGGAGTTTCATAAATGAAATCGACAGTACTTGCCCTTCCGCTTGTTGCTTGTGCCGCGCTGGCGGCCTGTGTGCCGACGACGACCGCCACGACCTATCCTGCAGTCGCGCAGCAGACCGTCTTTGACGGAACGATCACCAACGTCCAGCAGGTCGTCCAAACCAATCCGAACAGCCAGATGGCCGGCGCGGTGGTCGGCGGTATCGCCGGCGGCCTCATCGGCAACCAGTTCGGCAACGGCACCGGTAAGGACGTGATGACTGGCCTCGGCGCCGCTGCCGGGATGGCTGCCGGCTCGAACATGGCCGCCGCGAACTCGCGCACGACCGCGCTGCAATGGACCGTACGGCTGGACGATGGGCGCTCGGTCGCCGTGGTTCAGAACCAGAACTTCAAGGTCGGACAGCGGGTCAAGGTCCAGTTCACCGGCAACGGTGGCGCACGGATCATCGGCTGACCAGCGACAATGGGTGGCGCGCCGGCCAATGGACGGCGCGCTATTCCTTCCTGTCCGGGCGGTGGCGCGACAGCCAGACAAGCCCCGCCATGCCCACGACCGTCACGAGCGCCGCAAGTCCGAAGGTCACCGCGGCGCCGTGGGCCTGCCAGATCAGGCCGGACGCGAAGTTTCCGAGAAGAACGGCCACTCCCCCCGCCAGATTGAACAGGCCGAAGGCCGTGCCGCGCAGGTCCGGCGGCGCCGTATCGGCGACAAGCGTGGCAAGCAAGCCCTGCGTCAAGCCCATGTGCAGGCCCCATAGGGCGATCCCTGCCCAGATGATCGGCAGCCCGCCGCCAAGGGCCAGCACCAGATCCGACAGCGCCAGAACCGCGAAGCCCAGCATCAGCAGCCCGTTGCGCCCGATCCGGTCCGAAAGAATTCCCACCGGATAGGCAGTCAGCGCATAGACAAGGTTCAGAACCACCAGAACCAGCGGGGCCAGGGCGACGGCCAGACCCGCATCGCTGGCCCTCAGGATCAGGAACGCCTCGCTTATCCGCGCGAGGGTGAAGACCAGCGCCACGGCAACTACCCGCCAGAAGGCCGCGGGCAGGCGGTCGAGCTCCGAGCGATGCAGCGGAAACCGGGCGGTTCGGGCGGGCTGAGCGGTCGGCGGCTCCTTCACCGCAACGACCAGCACCAGCACCGACAACACGGCCGGGATCACGGCCACCCAGAAGACCGAGCGGAAGTTCCCGGCCCAGAGCGCCATCAACCCGATCGCCAGCAAGGGTCCAAGAAAGCCGCCGACCGTGTCGAGAGACTGGCGCAAACCGAAGGCCGCCCCCCGCAGCTCTGGCGGCGCGAGGTCGGCCACCAAGGCGTCGCGCGGCGCCCCGCGGATGCCCTTGCCGACGCGGTCGATAAAGCGCGCGGCAACAACCCAGCCCAGGCTGCCCGCCAGCGGAAAGACCGGCTTGGTTAACGCGGCAAGGCCATAACCGGCGACGGCCAGCCCCTTTCTTCGCCCCAGCCAGTCAGACAGCGTCCCCGAGAACACCTTGACGATCAGCGCCGTCGCCTCGGCGATGCCCTCGATCAGCCCGACTACGGCATAGCCGGCGCCGAAGACCGTCACGAGATAGACGGGCAGCAGGCCGTGGATCATCTCGGAAGAGACATCCATCAGGAGCGAGACGAAACCGAGCGCCCAGATCCCGCGGGGAAGCCGCCTGCGGCCGATGGTGTCGGTGCGATCGTTCTTCATGAGCCGGACCCTGTCACGTCAGGCCGGTGGCGTCCATCACCGGGCGATCACCTTGTCGCGCCGCCACTTTTCCGGCAAGACGTCAGGGGATCGTGTCAACCGGGAGCATCGCGATGGATTACGGCAAGTCAGGCAATCCCTCGCAGCGCAAGAACGCGCCGAAGCATCAGGAGCACAACGCCAAGGGCACGGCGAAGAATCCCTACGGCCAGACCCCGCCCAAGGCCGAACTTCTTGCCAAGCTGAAGGCAGCGGCCGAGGCCAAGAAAAAGGGCTGAGCGCCCGACCATGACCTTGCCGGAAAGGGCGCATCCGATGACCGAAGGCCTGAACACGCGCATTCTCCTGGCCGCACGCCCCGATGGCATGCCGCGCGCCAGCGATTTCCGCTTCGACACCGCGCCGATCCCGGAACCGGGCGAGGGACAGGTGCTGCTCAAGGTGCTCTACCTCTCGCTCGACCCCTACATGCGCGGCCGGATGAGCACCGAGAAATCCTATGCTGCCCCTGTGGAACTGGGTGCGGTGATGGAGGGTGGCACAGTCGGCCGGGTGATCCGCTCGCGCTTTCCCGGTCTGGCCGAGGGCGACGTGGTCCTGTCCCATTCCGGCTGGCAGTCTTACGCCGTCGCCAACGGCAAGGGGCTACGCAAGCTCGACCCCACGGCGGCCCCACCGAGTACGGCCCTCGGCGTGCTGGGGATGCCCGGTTTCACCGCATATGCGGGCCTCCTGACCCTCGGCCAGCCGAAGCCGGGCGAGACGGTCGTGGTCGCCGCGGCGAGCGGCGCCGTCGGCTCGGTCGTCGGCCAGATCGCCCGGATCAAGGGCGCGCGCGCCGTGGGCATCGCCGGGGGGCCCGAGAAATGTGCCTATGTCCGTGACGAGCTTGGCTTCGATGCCGTCGTCGATCACCGCGCCCCCGATTTCGCTGCGCAACTCGCCGCCGCCTGCCCGGAGGGAATCGACGTCTATTTCGAGAATGTCGGCGGCGCGGTGTGGGATGCGGTCTTTCCGCTGCTGAACACCTTCGCCCGGATCCCGGTCTGCGGACTGATCGCGCAGTACAACCTCGGCCCCGCTGCCTTTGCCGGCCCCGACCGCCTGCCGGCGCTCATGCGGGCGATCCTGACGAAAAGCCTGACGCTCCGCGGCTTCATCCAGCGCGAATTCGCCGACCAGTTCCCGGCTTTCCATGCCGAAGCCTCCCGCTGGATCGCCGAGGGACGGTTGAAGTACCGCGAGGATATCGTCGATGGCCTCGAAAACGCGCCGGGCGCCTTCATCGACCTTCTGACCGGCCGGAACTTCGGCAAACTCCTGATCCGGGTTGCCAGTTAGCCCCGCTGCAGCTTGACCGGCTCGCTTCGTCCCAGCCGCAGGAAATGCGCCATGAAGGGCTTGGTCGCGTCGTCCTCCCGCGTGGCCGCGTAAAGGCGCCGCGTAATCGTCTCGGGTCCGAGCGGGCGGGTGACGTAATCGGCGTTCGAGCGCACGTCGCGCAGCACCCAGTCGGGCAGCACCGAAACCCCGCGGTTTGAGCCCACCAGCATCAGGATCACCGCCGTCAGTTCCACCGGTCGCTGCCCGCGCGGCTCGACCCGCGCCGGGGTCAGGAGTTCGGTGAAGACGTCGAGCTTGTCGCGGCTGACCGGGTAGGTGATGAGGATCTCATCCCGGAAATCCTCGGCCCCGATCCAGTCCTTCGCGGCCAGCGGATGCTGCGACGAGGCGACGAAGGTCGGATGGTAGTCGAAGAGCGGGTTGTAGACCACGCCGTCCAGCCGCACTGGATCGGAAGAGATCACCAGGTCCACCTCTTCCCGCACCAGCGCCGGCATCGCCTCGAAGGCGAGCCCCGCGCGGATGTCCACGTCCACCTCGGGCCAGGCATGGCGGAACTGCTCGAGGACAAGGAACAGCCAGTCGAAACAGGCATGGCACTCGATGGCGATGTGCAGCCGCCCGGTCTTGCCAGATTTCAGCGCCCGGAACTCCTCCTCCAGCGCGTCGATCTCGGGCAGGATGCGCTCGGCGAGCTTGAGCATCCGCAGGCCCGCCGCCGAAAGCCGCATCGGCTTCGACCGGCGAACGAAGAGTTCCACCCCCGCCTGGTCCTCAAGCCCCTTCACCTGATGCGACAGCGCCGACTGGGTCATGTTGAGCATCTCGGCCGCGCGGGCGAGGCCGCCGGCCTGCTGGATGGCCCGTATCGTGCGCAGGTGACGGAATTCGAGGTGCATCTTGCGGTGATCCTCATATTGATCTTGAGAATTATGAATTGGTCTCACATTCGGAAATCTGGGACAAGGGGGTGTCCGAGAAGTGGACCCAAGGAGTCGACCTATGCCTGCACCCCGCGTTTCGTTCGAGTTCTTCCCGCCCCAGACGCTCGAAGCGTCCTTCCGGCTGTGGGAGACGGTGCAGATGCTGGCGCCCCTGCGCCCGGAATTCGTCTCGGTCACTTACGGGGCAGGCGGGACGACCCGGAAGCTGACCCATGACGCCGTCACCACCATCGGCCGCGCAACCGGGCTGAACGTGGCCGCCCACCTGACCTGCGTCGATGCCACCCGCGCCGAGACGCTGGAGATCGCCCGCGCCTATGCCGAGGCCGGCGTGACCGAGATCGTCGCACTGCGCGGCGATGCGCCGAAAGGCGCGACCCGCTTCACCGCCCATCCCGACGGCTTCGCCAATTCGGTCGAATTGATCGAGGCGCTGGCCGCAACCGGCAACTTCACCCTGCGCGTCGGGGCCTATCCCGAACCGCACCCGGATGCCGCCGACACGCTTGCCGATGTCCGCTGGCTGAAGCGCAAGGTCGAGGCCGGGGCGTCTTCGGCCATCACCCAGTTCTTCTTCGAACCCGAGACCTTCCTGCGCTTCCGCGACCTCTGCGCAAAAGAAGGCATCACCGCGCCGATCATCCCCGGCATCCTGCCGATCGATAACTGGGCTGGCGTCAAACGCTTCGCCTCGCGCTGCGGCGCGCAGGTGCCGCTCTGGCTTGACGAGGCGTTCCGCAACGCCGCCCGCGACGGGCGCGAGGAACTCCTGTCGGTCGCCCTCTGCACCGAGCTTTGCGACACGCTCATTTCGGAAGGGGTGGAAGACCTGCACTTCTACACCCTCAACCGCCCCCACCTCACGCGCGAGGTGTGCCACGCGCTCGGGATCACGGCGCAGCCTGCGCTGGAAAAGGTTGCCTGAGAGGTCAGGCGTCCAAGGGGCCCTCCCTGGCCCCCTTGTTGCGCGAACTGGGGGGCCCCACGGCCCCCCATTTTTTTTGACTTGTCTGGGCCCGCTATGCCGCATCGCGCGGCGCTTGGCTCAGTTGTTCTCCCTAAGGTACTGCCAGGCATCGACAACCCGGCCATCCGGCAGAACGCAAACTCCGGTTTGTCCGCCATCCACTGCCGTCCGGATTTCGTAGCGTCCCCCGTTACGGATGCAGAATGTTGCGGATGGATTGGCAAGCTCGGTTGTGGCCTGACCTTCTTCCCCGCTGCCGATTTGGCCAGACGTGCCTTCACCAGCCAGGGCGAACCCGATTGTCGCGACGGACAATATCACGACCAATGCCGTGTGACTGAACTTAAGGCATACCGACATGGGTCACCTTGAACGCATGCTTGAGGGCAGCATCCGCGAACTGTGCCTCGCCCGCGCCAAACGCATCATTCTCGGCCTTCCGCTCAGGCTGACCGGCAGGGAGAACCCGGCCTTCCATCATGGTGCCCCAGACGGCGATCTCGCGCAGCTTGTCCGGATCGACGCTGAGCGGGTTCTCCGACAGGATGGTCAGGTTCGCCCGCTTGCCGGGCTGGATCGTGCCGATCTCATCCTCGAGCTTCAGGGAATAGGCGGCATTGATGGTAACGCCGCGCAGCGCCTCTTCGACCGTGATCCGCTGATCCGGCCCGGCGACCCGACCTGACGGAGTGATCCGGTTGACCGCGCACCACATCAGAAACAGGGGATCGGCCGGGGCCATCGGCATATCGGAATGCAGCGACCACGAGATGCCGGCCCGGCTCAGGTCGCCCAGTCGCACCATCTCGTCGGCGCGCTCCGGCCCCAGGCCAACCTTGGCATACTGGTCGGCCAGCGCGGCGACATAGTAGGGGTTGCCGCTGACAATTGCCCCGAGGTCGCGGATCCGCGCCACTTGGTCGGGCTGGCTGACTGCGAAATGCACCATCACTGTGCGGTGGTCATATCGCGGATTTCGCCGCAGGTTGGTCTCCAACGAGTTCAAGACCCGGTCAAGACCGGCATCGCCGTTTACATGGATGTGGATCTGGAACCCCGCGTCCCAATAGACGCGGAAGGCGCGTTCGAACACAGCCTCATCCATCATCCAGGCCCCGTCATGGTCGTCGAGGTAGGGATCGCGGAGCTGCATAAGCTGCGAATAGATCGCGCCGTCCGCAAAAAGCTTCACCTGCATCGGCGCAAGGCTGGTCATTCCGCCGTACCAGGTGGCGAGCTTCTGGCTTTCCTCGATCACCTGTGCGTCGTCGGCATAGGCCGCCACCATGCTCTTCCCGTCCACCATGAACGACCAGCGGAACGGCATGTCGGGGCTGGAGAACACCGCATTCACAGCGTCTTGCACTGGCTTGGCAAGGATGCCGCCTGGTTCGTTGCCGATCGTGATGCCCTTGGCCTGCATGTAGTCGCGGGTAAGTTCCAGCCCGGCCTTAAGCTGCGCGGGGCTCGCCACTAAAGAAGATACGTTGGGAAGGATCGCGAACAGGCCCTGCTCCCAGAACCGCTGCTCGTCAAAGCTGCTCTGCTCCTTCGCAGTGGGGGGGAAGGCATCGACCATCACCTTCGTAATCCCCGCCTTCTGCATCGCCGCCGTATTCATGATCATTTCGTGACAGGACCGCGCCCAGGTGATGATCGGCCGGGTCGCGCTGATCTTGTCGAGATCTGCGCCGGTCAACGGGCCGAAGAAGGCGGAGTGATAGCCCCAGGTGAGCACCGGTTGCTCTGGATCGGCGATGGCATTTGCGGCCTCGGTCAGCCTTGTGATGAAGTCCGCCTTGTCCTTGACGGCCGGTATCGTACCGCCGGGCAGCGCCCAGTCCTCGATCGACAGGATCACCGACGACATCGTCAGCGCCGCAAGCACGGGATGGTCGTGCTGCGCGATAAAGCCTGGGACGATCACGTGATCCGCGAAGGTCTGGTCAACCTCATAGGGCTGGTCGCCCAGGACCCTGACCACCTCGTCAAGGTCACCAGCCCAAAGGATCCGGCCGTTCACCACGGCAATCGCTTCGGTCGAAGGGCGGTCGGGATCAAGCGTCACGATCTCTCGCGCGACAAAGACCCGGGCCATGGGCGGGCCAACAACCGCCTGACCGATATCTGTCAGAGACTGGTCCAGCGCGAAGGCTCGCCCGGCCTGCAGGGCGCCCGAGGCTCCGGCAAGTCCTAGCGCGAGGAAGGTGCGGCGCGTGAATTCGTCCAAGGCAATTCTCCACCAACTACAGGGCCATCAAGGCGTGATTGAAACTGCCCTTAGTTTAGGGCAAAACCCCTAGCACGGATTGTCGCCATCCCGACAATCACGGGCAGACAGAATGCCGCCGTCTAAGTTGCGTTCGCTCAGCCCCAGCGGAGAAGCCTCTTATGATAGCGCACAACTCTCGCGGCCCACGTAACCGTTCCGAAGCAGAACGTCTTGTCCTGCGGCGTGGCTGGCTTGCCGACCAGACAGATGACCTGCAGAAGGCGGTTTTCTCGCAGGCGCGCCTGATTTCGAGGGGGCCCGGACAACTGCTGCATCAGGCCGGCGACGAACCGGGCGGAATTTACGGCATTGTCAGCGGGACGATCGGAGTTCAGGTGCCGATAGCTGGCGGAGACGCGCAACTTGCCCACGTCATGTCCTGCGGCACGTGGTTCGGCTATGGGCCGCTCTTGCGTCCCAGCCAACGCAGCCTGACCTTTTCGGTGATCGAAGAGGCCAGCCTTTTCTATCTTTACTTGTCAGAAGCCAGGTCGATCGCCGGCCAGTCGCCCGAGTTCCAGCGGGCAATACTGACCATTGGCGAATACGGGATGGACATCGCGATAGCGACCATCGCCTGTCTGCTCTTCCGACGCCCCGACCAGCGCATCGCAGCGACCCTGATGCGGCTTGCCGCCGCCGATCCGGACTCGAAAGGCCTCGTCCGGGTCACACAGTCCATGCTCGGCGAAATGGCCAACGTGGACCGTCGGCTGGTCAATCAGGTCTTGAGGCGCATGGCCGAAATGGGCGCGGTGGCAAGGTCCTACGGACAGGTGGCTATTCTGGACCAGGCTGCATTGGCCGCATTCACTAGGTCCCCCTGATCCGCGGCCCCATAATCACCTAAGCACCAAACCGGTCCGTCGCCCGGATCAGCGCGTCGCGGATGCCGGGTTCCGAGGCCGCGTGACCCGCGCCCTCGATCAGGTGGAACTCTGCCCCGGGCCAGGCCCGGTGCAGCTCGAACGCCGTCCGCGCCGGGCAGGGCATGTCGTAGCGGCCGTGGATGATCGCGCCGGGGATGCCGTGCAGCCGGTGCGCGTCGCGTAGGAGCTGCCCCTCCTCCAGCCAGCAGTCGTGGAAGAAATAGTGGTTCTCGATCCGGGCGAAGGCCACCGCGAACTCCGCCTCGCCGAAATGCTCGATCAACGCGGGACGCGGCAGAAGCGTGATCGTCGTCCCCTCCCAGGTTGACCAGGCCTGCGCCGCCACCCGCCGCACCTCGGCATCCGGCGAGGTCAGCCGCCGGCGGTAGGCCGCGACGAGGTCGCTCCGCTCTGCCTCAGGGATCGGCGCGAGGAACCTCTCCCAAGCGTCGGGAAACATCTCGGAGACGCCGAAGCGGTAGTACCAGTCGATCTCGGCCTTCGTGACGGTGTAAATGCCCCGCACGATCAGGGCGCGCACCCGTTCCGGATGCGTCTCGGCATAGGCGAGCGCCAGCGTCGAGCCCCAGGAGCCGCCGAACACCACCCAGCTGCCGCAGCCCACCATCGCCCGCAGCCGCTCGATATCGGCAACAAGGTGCCAGGTCGTGTTCGCCTCGAGCTCTGCATAGGGCGTCGAGCGCCCGCAGCCGCGCTGGTCGAACAGCAGGACATCATAGCGGGCGGGATCGAAGAACCGCCGGTGGTCCGGTTCGCAGCCGCCGCCCGGTCCGCCATGCAGGAACACGGCCGGTGTCGCCCCCGGCGTGCCGACCCTTTCCCAGTAGATCACATGGCCGTCGCCGACCTCCATCCGCCCCGTCGCATAGGGCTCGATCGCCGGATAGTAGTCGCGCACCTGATCCATCGCCGTCCTCCGCTGACAGTCGGCAGAGAACTCCGCGGCCAGCGGATTGGCAAGCGCATCCCGTTTGCCCTTTCGCCCGGATCGGCTATCGTCGCGCCAAACCGCAAGGACGCCGTGATGCCGAAACCGATCTACATCCTGAACGGACCCAACCTGAACCTGCTGGGCCAGCGCCAGCCCGAGATCTACGGCCGCGCGACGCTTGAGGATGTGGCCGAGTCCTGTGCCGGGCTTGCGGAAGAGGTGGGCCTGACGATCCGCTTCCACCAGTCCAATCACGAAGGTCAGCTGATCGACTGGATCCAGGAGGCGCGGGGCGAAGGCGCGGGCATCATCATCAATGCCGGCGCGCTGACCCACACCTCGATCGCCATCCTCGATGCCCTGAATGCCTTCGACGGTCCGGTGCTTGAGGTGCATATCTCGAACATCCACAAGCGCGACGCCTTCCGCCATCACTCCTATGTCTCGCTCAGGGCCGAGGGCGTGATCGCGGGCTTCGGGATTGAGGGTTACACGCTGGCGCTACGGCGGATGGCAACACTGCTCGGGGGCAAGTGATGGACCTGCCGAAGAACCGCTTCAAGCAGGCACTGCTTGAAGGTCGCCCGCAGATCGGCATGTGGTGCACCATCCCCGGACCCGTCCCCGCCGAGGCGCTTGCGACCTGCGGCTATGACTGGGTCCTGATCGACACAGAGCATTCGCTGACCGACATCCCCGACACGATGGCGATGATGCAGGCGATGGTGGGTCATGGCCCCTCCTCGCTGGTCCGGCCCGCCGCGAACGACCCTGTCCTCATCAAGCGCCTGCTCGATCTTGGTGCGCAGACCCTGCTCATCCCCTATGTCCAGACCCGGGCCGAGGCCGAAGCGGCGGTTGCCGCAATCCGCTATGCCCCCCGCGGCATTCGCGGCGTCTCCTACATGACCCGCGCTACGGGTTATGGGGCGGTCGAAGGCTATCTGAAACGCGCCGAGACCGAGCTTTGCCTGCTTCTTCAGGTCGAAACCGACGCAGCCCTGACGCGGATCGAGGAAATCGCTGCGGTCGACGGGGTGGACGGGCTTTTCATCGGCCCCTCCGACCTTGCGGCGAGCATGGGGCATCCGGGCGAGCCGGGCCACCCCGAGGTGGTGGCCGCGATCGAGGCCGCCATCCCACGCATCGTTGCGACCGGCAAGGCCGCCGGCATTCTTGCGACCGACGTAGCCTTTGCCCGCCGCTGCATGGCGCTTGGCACGACCTTCACCGCTGTCGGGGTCGACCTGCACCTGCTCGTCCTTGCCGCACGCCGGCTGGCGGCCGAGTTCCGCGACGTCTGACCGATGGGTTCCGAGCGATTCCGCTGGCATCCCGCCGCCCGGATCGTCACGGCCGAGGGGGTGAGCGATGGCTCGGCTGCCACCGCCCGGCCCGTTATCGCGCCCCGCCCCCCGGCAGAAGCCCTTTGTCAGGCGATGTCAGCGGCGGCGGCCGGGCTTGCCTTCCGCATCGGCGGCGGGGGCGAACCGCCTCAGCCCGGCGACTGCCTTGAAACCCTCACATCGGGTTCAAGCGGGATTCCGCGACGGATCCGCCGCACGCAGGCGTCATGGATCGCGAGCTTCGAGGTCAATGTCCGGCTGTTCGGCCTTGGTCCGGGTCGCCGCGTGGGCATTCCGGGGCAGTTGGTGCAGTCGCTCGCGCTTTACGGTGCAATCGAGACGCTCCATCTCGGGGGCGAGTTGCATCCCCTCGACGGCCTGCGCCCGGACCATCAGGCGCAGGCGATCAGGACCAAGGGCATCGACATGCTCTATGCCAGCCCCGTGCAACTGCGCCTGATTGCCGAGGCGGGGATTTCACTGCCTTCCCTGCGGCTTGTCCTGTGCGGTGGGGCAAGGCTCGATCCCGCGACACGCGACCTTGTTGCCACTGTCGCGCCTGGCGCCAATCTTTGCGAGTTCTACGGCGCGGCAGAGGCGAGCTTCATTACCCTTTCCGACGCCGACACACCGACGGAGTCCGTTGGTCGGGCCTATCCCGGCACCGAGATCGACATCCTTGATGGCGAGATCTGGGTGCAATCGCCCTACCTGTTCCAGGGCTATGCCGGCGATCCCGGCCCAGCCCGTTGGCGGGATGGCTGGCTGTCGGTCGGAGAGTTCGGGCGGCTCGAGGATGGGTATCTCTACCTGCACGGCCGCGCCGGACGCATGGTCACGGTGGCCGACCAGAACGTCTTTCCCGAGGCGGTCGAGAGCTTTCTTCTGTCCCTGCCGGGCGTGACCCGCGCCGCTGCGCTTGCCCGCCCGGACCCGCGGCGCGGCCATGTGATCGAGGCATTCGTGACCGGCGGCGACACCGACGCGGTCCTGTCGGCCTGCCGCAACCAGCTTGGCCCCCTGGCCGCCCCCCGACGCATCCATCGCATCGCTGACTGGCCATTGCTCCCGTCCGGCAAGACCGACCTCGCAGCGCTTGAGCGTGCGCTGCCATGACAGCCTGGATCACCGCCGCCTTCCGCACCCCGGTCGCCCCACGCGGCGGTGCGCTTGCCCGGTTGCACGCCCATGACCTTGCCGCCCCCCTGGTCGGGCCTTGCCTCTCGGCCGGCGGGATCGAGATGGATCTGGTGGATGAACTGATCCTGTCGAATGCGCTTGGCGAAGGAGGGAACCCGGCCCGCCTTGCTGCGCTAGCCGCTGGACTGCCCGAGCGCGTGGCAGGGCTGACCATCGACAGGCAATGCGCGGGCGGCCTGGATGCGATCCTGATAGCAGCGGCGCTGGTCGAGTCCGGTCAGGCAGAGGCCGTTCTGGCCGGCGGCAGCGAGAGTTATTCGCGCCGACCGCTGCGGCTGCGCACGGACCCGTCCGGCGGCGCGCCTGTCGCCTACGACCAGGCGCGCTTCACCCCCTGGCCCGACCGCGACCCCGACATGGCCGAAGCGGCTGCTTCGCTGGCAGACCGCCTTGGCCTCAGCCGCGCCGAGCAGGACGCATGGGCCGTGGCGAGCCATGCCAAGGCGCTCGCGGCGCGGGACCGACTGCGGGCCGAGATCGTTCCGCTTGCCGGACTAAGCGATGATGCCTTCACCCGGCGGCTGACGGCCACGACGGCAGCACGCGCGCAAGCCATCACCGGCAGCATCACGGCCGCGACGGCGGCCGTCGCGGCAGACGGAGCGGCACTGTGCCTTGTCGTCTCGGACAGGCTGATGCGGCGGGCACCGCGCGCCTTGCGTATCCTGGGCGGTGTGACGCTCGGCGCCCGGCCCGAGGAACCCGGCCTTGCTCCCATCCCGGCCATAGCGGCGTGCCTCGCCAAGTCCAGTGTGACAGTCCATGACATCGCCCAGGCCGAGATCATGGAAGCCTATGCCGTTCAGGCCATGGCCTGCGTCAGCGGGGCGGGTCTTGATCCGGGCCGGGTCAACCCAAATGGCGGGGCGCTGGCGCGCGGCCATCCTGTCGGCGCATCGGGTGCGATCCTTGCGACGCGGCTGTTTCACGATCTGCGGGGAGGGATCGGGCTCGCCGCCATCGCGGCGGCGGGCGGGATCGGCAGCGCGCTGCTGCTTGAGGGCTGAGCGCTATTCGGCCGGGCTCTGCTGGAACACGCGCCGACGAATGCCGCGCCAGAGATAAATCAAGGGCCAACGCAGGACCGACGACCCGGCCGCCAAGGCCAGCATCCCGATCCACGGGCCGTTCTCGTACGTGACCCATCCAAGGATCGGGATACCGATCGAGATCAGCAGATAGGCCGCGCGCCAATGGTGATCGCGGCTCGGCAGCATGGCGATCACGTTCGCCACGACAAGCCAGACGCAGACGGCGACGAGGGACAGGCTCACCGTTTCTGCTCCCCAACCCGTTCGACCGGCAATCCGAGCGCACGGCGACCGAAATAGATCAGCGGCCGTCGGAACATCGACCCGAAGCCCAGCAGCGCCAGGGCAGACCAGATCCAGCCATGGACCCAGCCGATCCAGGCAATCAGCACCGGGGCCGCGACCAGCAGCGCCAGCCCTGGCACCATCTGGCGGCGATAGGGCAGCAGGGCCACGGCGGTCGCGGCCAGCACCCAGATGCAGGCAAGTGTCAGTGGAGTGGACATGCTTGCGTCTCCTCGCGGACACTGGTTAGCGCAGTCCACACGCGGAAGGCGATAGTTCTTTGGGATAGGGCCGTCATCTCACGCCCCAAGCCGCGCCGGCAGGCCATTCGCCCAGGCCGAGATCGTGCCCGCGCCAAGGCAGACGACCATGTCGCCTGGCCGCGCCTGTTCCTTCACCAGCCGCGCCAGATCCTCTTCCGACAGGATGGCGCGGGCATGGCGGTGACCATGGGCGATCAGGCCAGCCACCAGATCGTCGCGGGTGGCACCCGGGATCGGGTCCTCGCCGGCGGCATAAACCTCGGCGATGGCGACGACGTCCGCCTCGTTGAAGCAGGTGCAAAAATCCTCGAACAGGCTGGACAGGCGGGTATAACGGTGCGGCTGGTGGACCGCGATGATCCGCCCCTTGGTCGCCTGACGCGCTGCCTTGAGCACGGCTGCAATCTCGACGGGGTGGTGGCCATAATCGTCGATGATGGTGACGCCGCCCAGCACCTCGCCCACCTTGGTGAAGCGGCGGTTGACGCCACCGAACTTGGCCAGCGCCTCGCGGATTTCGTCCTTCTTCATGCCGAGATGGCGCGCAACCGCGATAGCCGCCAGCGCGTTCGACACGTTGTGGTCGCCCGGCATCGGCAGGGTCATGTCCTCGATCATGCTGCCGTCGCCCTCGTTCTGAAGGGCAACGTCGAAATGCGCGGTGCCATTCTCGAACCGCAGGTTCAGCGCCCGCACGTCAGCTTGGGCGTTGAAGCCGAAGGTCACGATGCGGCGGTCGGTGACGCGGCCGACCAGGGCCTGCACCTCGGGGTGGTCGGTGCAGCAGACGGCGAGGCCGTAGAAGGGCACGTTCGAGACGAAGTCGAGGAAGCCCTTCCTGAGCGCGTCGAAGCTGCCCCAGTGCTCCATGTGTTCGGGGTCGATGTTGGTGACGATGGCGATGGTCGCGGGCAGCCGGTTGAAGGAACCGTCGGATTCATCCGCCTCGACCACCATCCACTCCCCTGCCCCGGCGCGAGCGTTGGAGCCATAGGCATGGATGATACCGCCGTTGATGACCGTCGGGTCGAAGCCGCCCTTGTCCAGAAGCGTGGCGACCATCGTCGTCGTCGTGGTCTTGCCGTGCGTCCCGGCAATGGCGATGTTCGACTTCAGCCGCATGAGCTCGGCCAGCATCTCGGCCCGGCGCACCACCGGCAGCTTCCGCTTGCGGGCTTCTTCCAGTTCGGGGTTGCCCTTCTTGATGGCGGAGGAAATCACCACCACGGCCGCCTCGCCGATATTCTCGGCCCGCTGGCCTTCGAAGAAGCTCGCGCCCAGTTCGACCAGCCGGTCGGTGATCTTGGACGCCTTCGAGTCCGACCCCTGAACCGTGTAGCCAAGCGTGATGAGCACCTCGGCGATGCCGGACATGCCGATGCCGCCGATGCCGACGAAATGGATGGGTCCCAGTTCCAGCGGGAGTTTGGTTGCCGCGTTCATGCGCCGCCTTTCTTGTCTTGGGCCGCCGGAGTGCCGGCCGCCAGTCGTTCCACGATCTCGACCAGCCGCATCGTGGCGTCCGGCCGGCCTTGCGTCAGGGCGGCCCGGGCCATGGCCTCGGCCTTGGCGGGTTCCCCCAAAATCGCGGCGATATGGCCGGAAAGTCCGGCGGGATCAAGCTCGGATTCGCGAATGACGATTGCTGCCCCGGCGTCTGACAGGCCTTTGGCATTGGCCGCCTGATGGTCGCCGGTCGCTGCGGCGAAGGGGATCAGGATCGAGGGCCGACCGACCACCGAGATGTCGGCGACCGACGATGCGCCCGAGCGCGAGATCACCAGTTGCGCCTCGGACAGGCGACGCGGAATGTCAGTGAAGAAGGGTTCGATCTCGACCTTGATGCCGGCGGCATCATAGGTCGCCTGGGCCCGCTCGGCATCCTCCTCGCGGGCCTGATGGGCGACGCGAAGTCGATCTCGCAATGGTCCAGGCAGGGCCGCGATCGCCGCCGGCACCACGTCGGACAGGATACGGGCGCCCTGGCTGCCGCCGATCACCAGAAGGCTCATGGGGTAGTCACCGGGCGCGATGTAGCCTGCGCCAGCCCGGTCCAGCACCGCCTGCCGCACCGGATTGCCGGTATGGATGCCCGCGACGCCGTCGGGCAACGCAGTCGGCCAAGTGCCGCAGGCCACGGCATCGACGCGCGAGGCGAAGGCGGTGTTCACCTTGCCGAGCACACCGTTCTGTTCGTGGATCATGCGGGGGATCCGCAGGACCGTCGCCGCCGACAGGGCCGGGATCGTCGGGTAGCCGCCGAAGCCGACAACGACCGTTGGCCGGTCGCGCAGCATCTGCCCCGTGGCGCCGAGAACGCCTCCGGCAATCCGGAACGGAACGGCCAGCTTGGCCGCCGCCCCGCCACGGGCGAACGTGGCCGAGGAGATTTCCTCGATCACGACCTCTTCGGGAAAGGCTATGGCGTAACGGGCGCCGCGGGGATCCGTCGACAGCTTGACCCGCCAACCCTTTGCGATCATCGCTTCGGCCAAGGCCTGGGCGGGGAACATGTGGCCGCCCGTGCCGCCGGCTGCGATCAGCAGCAGCGGTGCGCGTTCGCCCCGCCCCGCCATCTTACCGGCCCCGCTTGAACAGGATGTCGCCCATCTCGCCCTGCGGCCGCTGCCGCGTGAAGGCAAGGAGCATGCCCACCGTGATCCCGGCGGCGATGACAGAGGAGCCGCCGTAACTGACGAAGGGAAGCGTCATACCCTTGGCCGGCAGCAGGCGCACGGCGACGCCCATGTTGATCATCGCCTGGACGCCGAACATGCAGGCCAGCCCGGTGCCGGCGAGGCGGCTGAACGGATCACGCTCGCGCGTCAGCCGCCAAAGCGAGCGGACGGTGATCGCGGCGTAAAGCGCGATGATGATGAGGACCAGCACAAGGCCATATTCTTCGGCCGCGACGGCGATGATGAAGTCGGTATGGGCATCGGGCAACGACCACTTCACCTGTCCCTCGCCCACGCCAACTCCGAAGAAGCCGCCCTCCTGGATGGCGTTGGCGGCATAACCAAGTTGGGTGCGCGGATCGACATCCGGCGTCAGGAAGCCGTCGATGCGGCGGGCGAAATGCTCGGAATGGGCATAGGCGAACATGCCGCCCGCGGTGACCAGCCCGCCAATCGTGGTGATGAGCAGGAATGGCGCACCGGCAACGAAATACATCACGCCCCAGCCGAACAGCACCAGCGCCGCCTGACCGAAGTCTGGCTGAAGCGCCAGAAGCAGGACGACAATCACCGCCATGACGAAGGAGATCAACTTGCCCGGAGGGCCGTTCAGATCCTGCCCGGCCGCGATCAGCCAGGCGCAGACAACGACGAAGAACGGCTTGAGGAATTCCGATGGCTGGAAGGACAGGAAGCCCATCGAGAACCAGCGCACGGCACCCTTGCCGAAATCGGTTCCCAGGAAGGGCAAGAGGCAGAGCGCCCCGAAGAACATCGCAAAGCCGATGACCGACAGCCGGCGGACAAGCTGCGGCGTCATCATCGAGGTCGCCATCATCGCGACCATCGCCATACCGCCGAAGATCGCCTGGCGCTGGACATAGTGGAACGGGTCGAGCCCGTTGCGCGTGGCCAGCGGTACCGAGGCCGCCAGGCCCAGCAACAGACCGATGCCGAACAGCATCATGATCGAGGTCATCGACCACTTGTCGATCGTTCGCCACCAACGGGGGAGTACCGGCTCGCCCACACGTGCGGGCATGGAGCCATAGACCATCTCAGTCATGGTGCGTCGCCTGTTCCGCCTTCACGCAGGGCTGCTCACCCCGCCACTGTCTCGATCGCCCGGTTTTCCGGGTCTGACGGCAGACTAGCGGATAAGCCCGCGCAAGGCCAGAGAAAACCCGGTCGAAAACCTGTCCTGCCTAAGCCTTCAGCACCTCGCGCCGCGCGAGGCTGGCGGCCGGCCAGAGCTGGCTTGTGCTGTAATACTCCTCGAAGGCCAGCGCCCCCTCGGGCAGCACGATCCAAGGGAGTTTGGTCGAGGTGAAGATGTGGACATCCGGCGGGCAAGCGCCCGGATTCTCCAGCGTTCCGACCCGGACAAAGGCAAGCTTGCGGCGCAGGCCGGCATAGTGGGACCAGAGGGCGACATGACACTCCGGGCAGCGGGCGATCTCCTGTCCCTTGCTGGAGGCAGAGGGAGTCATCACGTACTGAACCTCGCCCTCGACCTGTAGCCTGGACATCTCGATCAGGGCATTCAGGGCGAAGGCCGATCCGGTTTCCCGCTGGCACCAGCTGCAGTGGCAGGCGTGGACGAACATCGGACTGTCGGTCATCCGGTACCGGATGCGGCCACAGGTACATTGCCCTTCCATCGGTTCGCCCCCTCTCCTGCCCTCTGCAGCAATCATCGCGCGGCCTGTGGCATCCGCAAGCGGTTGATCGTGGCCCCTAGCGCAGCTGCGCCAGCACCTTGGCCAGAGCTACGGCATCCTGCCCGGGAAGCGCCTCCTGCACCAATCGGTGTTCGTCACGCCAAAGCGGAACGGCCTGGGCGACCACCTCGCGTCCCGCAGCGGTCAGTCTTGGCCTCCTGACGCGGGCGTCGGCCTTGTCCAAGGAAAGTTGCAGCAGCCCCCTGCGTTCCAGCGTTTTCACAGCTGCGGTAAGCGTCGTCGAATCCATCGCGAGAAAGTCAGCGAGTTCGCCAAGCTTCGGCTGCCAGTCCCCGCTCAACGCGACCATCAGGGAAAACTGACCGTTGGTGATCCCGAGCGGCGCAAACAGGCGATCGAACCGGCGGGCCAGAACCCGCGCCGCGCGCTGTGACGCAAGGCACAGGCATTCGTCGCGGATTTCATGAATTGTCGATATGGGAATACTTGTCTTGTCCATTTTATATTGATATCAATCTAACTCTTGGAACGCAACTCGGGACACCGAGAGTCGCGGTCGCGGGGAGGCGGTCATGGCAGAGTCATCCTATCGCTGGATCATCGTTGCCGCTGGCGGCCTCATGGGCTGTGTCGCGATGGGGGCGTTGTTTTCGCTGCCTGTGCTGTTGACGCCGATGGCGGAGGAAACGGGATGGTCCCGCACCGGTATCTCCTCGGCAATGACCATCGGCTTTCTGGCCATGGCGCTGACCTCGATGGGCTGGGGGGCCTTGTCCGACCGCTTCGGCGCGCGTCCGGTCGTGATGACCGGCGCCGTCCTGTTCTCCGCCAGCCTCTTCCTTGCCAGCCGAGCCCCCAGTCTACTGGCCTTTCAGCTTTGCTTTGGTGGGCTGGTGGGCGGTGCCGTCGCGGCCTTCTTCGCCCCGATGATGGCGACCGTGACCGGGTGGTTCACCACCCAGCGCAGCCTTGCCGTTTCGCTTGTCTCGGCAGGCATGGGGCTTGCGCCCGTCACCATGTCACCCCTCGTCGCAAAGCTGGTCGAGACGCATGACTGGCGCACGGTGCTGTCGATCCTCGCGCTGATCGTGGCGGCGGTGAACGTGCCGACGGCGATGCTCTTGCGCCACCCGCCCCGGCAGCAGGAAAGCGGGGCAGAGATGCAGGACGGCCCGGCAGGCGGCATGACCGTCCGCCAGGCTGTGACCTCACTGCCCTTCATCGTTCTTGTCGCTACCAACTTCTTCTGCTGCGCGACCCATTCCGGACCCATCTTTCATACCGTCAGCTATGCTGAACTCTGCGGCCTGTCTGCGATCGTTGCGGTCTCGATCTACTCGGTCGAGGGGATCGCCGGCATGTTCGGCCGGATCGGGTTCGGGGTGATGGGCGACCGTTTCGGCGCCAAGCGGGTTCTCGTTGCGGGGCTGCTTGCGCAGGCCTTCGGAGCGCTCGGGTATTTCTTCGCGCATGAACTGATCCAGTTCTACACGGTCGCCACCATTTTCGGCTTCATCTATGCCGGGATCATGCCGCTCTATGCCGTGTTGATCCGCGAGAATTTCCCGATGAGGATGATGGGAACGATCATGGGCGGAACCGGCATGGCCGGATCGCTTGGCATGGCAAGCGGGCCGCTGCTGGGAGGCTGGATCTTCGACACGACAGGCGGCTATGGCGCGCTTTACATCACCAGCTTCGTCTTCGGCCTGATGGCCTTCGCCATCTCGACGACTTTCCGGCCATTCCCGGCCGAGGCACCTGGCGCCACCCAGGCGGCCTGACAGCGGGCCTCGCCGCCGGGCGCGAAGTCAATGGATGTCAAACGATCCTTGCGCCACGATCATCGATGGCGTTGCCGGGGCCGTAGCCACCGCGGCGAACCTTGCGCTGACCGCCCCCGTATTCCGGTTCCGGCCGGTGATCGTTGCCGAGAAGTATCCACCGGGCGCATCGGTCGCATAGGTCGTCCCGTCGGCGGTGACGACCAGCCTTGTTGCCGGCAGAGGCGTATCGGCCCGCCCCCCGCCGCCTTCCCCGACCGTGATGACGAGGTTGGTGATCGTCGGGCAACTCGGCGTGTTCATGGCATCGTTGACGGGGTTCACGCTGACAACGGTAAAGGCCACCGGGCCTGTGGTCCCGCTGCCGCGGGATTGGAGCGGCGTGGCCTGGCTGTCGACGTTCAGCACGCAGGGCGGGCCGGCGAAAATGTCCGACACTTGCCGTTCGCCCCGCCGAACAGCGGCAACAAAGGCAGGGTTGTCTTGGGCGAGTTGATAATCCGCCCTCAGGACGTCTTCACTGCAGCCGGCAAGACCGCCAAAGGCGACCAACGAGGCACAGGGCAGCGTGCCCCTGCGCAGGAACGGAAGCGGGGTCATGGTCCCTCCTTCGACGCTATCTCTGCATGGACTGATCCTATCGCCTGTCCTGCTTAAGCCCAACCCGCGGAATGGCAGCGGGTTCAGGCGCCAGCGGAAAAACGCAAGCCGGGCACCGCGATCGCGACGCCAGGATTGCGGAACGTTGATTTCTCCAGACAAAGCGGCAGCTTCCCGCAATCGCCTGCAGGCAAGATTTCGCCTTTCGACGGTCCCGGATCCGCGTCAGCGAATGTTGAACGAGCCCTGCGTCACGACCATCGACGGATTGGCGGGCGCCGTCGCGACCGCCTCGAAGCTCGCGCTCACGGTGTCCTTCGACGTGTTCCGGCCGGTGATCGTGGACTTGAAGTAGCCGCCGGGCGAATCCGTCGAGTAGGTCGTGCCGTCAACCGTGACAGCCAGCGCCGTCTGGTCGGTGCTGCTGCCAACTGCCAGCACGTCATTCGCGCCGCCGACGCCAATCGAAAGCTCCGTGATCGTCGGACATGACGGATCATTGGTGGCCATGTTGGCCGGATTCGTGGAGTTCACAGAGATGTTGAACCCGGCCTGCCCGAGCGTTCCGTTCTTCGTCGACTGAAGCGGCGTCGTGTCGTTGTCGACGGTCAGCAGGCAGGGTGTGCCGGTGAAGATGTCCGAAATCTGTCGATCGCCCCGGCGCACCTCGGATGCAAAGGCGGGGCTTTTCGGGGCGACCTTGTAGCTTGACGTCAGGAACTCGTCACTGCAACCACCAAGAACGGTCAGCGCGAAAAGGGGAACGCAGAAACCGGTCCCCTTTCGCAAGCAGGAAAGCGACGTCATCGGGCCCTCCTTCAATGAGATTTTCTGCGATACCGGCGAGCATATCACAAGGAACGGTCCAACAATACTGCGGGGATCGGGTGGCCGTGGAGATCGTCCTGCCGTCCTTGATCGTCTCGACCACGGTGATCTCCCTGATCTTCGCCGGATCGACGGTCAGCGGGTTGCCGCTGAGAATGACGAGGTCCGCGAGCTTGCCAGGTTCAAGCGATCCCTTGCCGTCCTGCTCGCGGTACTGATCCGCCGGCCAGATGGTCATGGCCTTCAGCCCTTCAAGCGGGGTGACGCGCTGGTCGGGGCCGATCTCTGTGCCCGAGCGGCGGCACGTCACTGTGGCTGGTCGGGTGCAGTCCGCGGCATGCCTACCCCAGCAGTGCCTTTACCCGCGCCATGAAATCCTCGCCGCGCTTTTCGAAGTTCGGATACTGGTCGAAACTCGCCGCGGCCGGGGCGAGGAGCACCACCTCGCCCGATTGCGCCTCTTCGGCGGCGCGGGCCACGGCGCGCTCCATCGTCTCGCAAATTTCGTGCGGGGTGTCGCCGATCTGGAGCGCGAAGTCGCGCGCCGAATGGCCAATCAGGTAGGCCTTGACGACGGAGTTCAGATACGGCTCAAGCGCGGCGATGCCACCGTCCTTGCCGAGGCCACCGGCGATCCAGCGGATTTTCGGGAAGGCCTGCAGGGCCTTGGCGGCGCTGTCCACATTGGTGGCCTTGCTATCGTTGATGAAGCGGACGCCGCCCCGCTCGCCCACAAGCTGGCTGCGATGCGGGAGGCCCGCGAAGGAGTGGAAGGCCTGCTCGATCAGCTTCGGCGCCACGCCGAGTGCCCGCGCCGCCGCATAAGCCGCGCAGGCATTCTGGTGATTGTGGGCGCCCGGAAGGCCCTGAACCTCGCGCAGGTCGATCGAGGCGACCTGCCGGCCCTTGCGCCATTCGGCCAGGAAGCCCTTGCGGGCAAAGACCGTCCAGCCGTGATCGTCCAGTTTCTGGCCAGACGATATCCGGATCACGCGGTCGTCCTCGGGGCCTTCGGACATCTGGTTGGCGAGGAACCGGCCCTCCAGTTCGTCCACGCCAATCACCGCGCGGTCCGGCCCGCCCTCGGCAAAGAGCCTGCGCTTGGCGGCGAAGTAGCCGCCCATGCCGTTGTGCCGGTCGAGGTGGTCCGGCGAGAGGTTGGTGAAGACCGCGATATCCGGCGTCAGCGCGCGGGCGAGGTCGGTCTGGTAGCTCGACAGTTCCAGCACCACCACCTCGCTGTCCTGCGCCGGGTCGATGTCCAGAACACCGCGCCCGATATTGCCGGCCATCTGCGTGGGCCGACCCGCGACCTGAAGGATGTGGTGGATCAGCGCCGTCGTGGTCGACTTGCCGTTCGACCCCGTGACGCAGACCACGCGTGGCGCCTGGTCGAAATTGTCCCAGGCCTTGGTCGCGAACGAGCGGAAGAAGAGGCCGATGTCGTTGTCGACCGGGATGCCCCGCTCCAGCGCCAGCGCGATCACCTTGTTGGGCTGCGGGTAGAGATGAGGGATCCCGGGCGAGACGACCAGCGCCGCCAGCCCGTCCATCACCCCGCCCCGGGTCAGGTCGATCGGGGTGAAACCTTCGGCCTCGGCCTTGGCGCGGGCCTCGGGGCTATCGTCCCAGACGACCGGCTCGGCACCGCCGGCAATGAGGGCGCGCGCGGTGGCAAGACCGGACCGGCCCAGCCCCAGCACGCCGACCTTGCGCCCCTCATAGCCCTTGACCGGAATCATCTGCCGCCCTCCTTGCCGTTCCGGCGCAGAATGGGGAGGGCGGCGGCGGGCCGCAAGGGCGGCCGGTATCAGCCGGATGGCAGGATGTTCTGGTTCATCCGGAAGACGTTCTTCGGATCGTAGCGCCGCTTGACCGCCTGCAGCCGGGCGTAAGTCGCGGCGCCGAAGGCATCCCGGACCAGGCTTTCGCCTTCGCCGAGGCCGGGAAAGTTGAGATACATCCGTCCGGTCGAGTGTTTCTGCATCGCGCTCCAGGCGCCGCGCACCCATCCGATATTGGCCTCGTCCGCGGCCGGGTCCTGCCAGATCGCATCCAGGCTGAACATGAACGGCATCGACCTGTCGCCAAAGGCGGTCGCATCCGCCGCGACACGCTGCACCGCGCCGCCGAACTTCCAGACCGAGGCGTAGGTCATCTCGGAGGGTCGGCGCGAAAGCTGGGCGACGATCTCCGCAATAGCCTCGCCGTCGAGGCGCTTCAGGTAGGTGGACTTCCAGTAGCAGCGGTCGCGCCCCTTCGGGAAAATCCCGTCATAAAGCGTCTGAAGCGTCGCATAGGGCATCGCGCCGCTGAAGTCGGTCAACATCGAGCCGAAGGCCCGCAGGGGCGCCGTCACCCTTTCGCCCACATCCGCCGGACCGTCATAGACATGGGCCAGCGCGACCACACGGCGACCCCAGATTTCCTCGGGATAGCCGGGATCCTCAGGAATGGTCGAAAACTCGGCGAGACCGCTCAGTTCGTCTGGCGCCGTCGCCATGAAATCGCGCCAGAGCGGCAGGATCTCGGCGGCGCGCTCCTCGGCATAGATCGGCGCGCAGAAGAAGACCTCGGGCGCGATCGGGTGCAGGCGGAATTCGAAGTTCACCACCACTCCGAAGTTGCCGCCGCCCCCGCGCAAGGCCCAGAGCAGGTCGGGGTTCTCGGTCTCGCTGGCGTGGATGAGCCGGCCCTCGGCGTCGATCAGATCGGCCGCCACCAGGTTGTCGCAGGCAAGGCCATGGGTGCCGCGCAGCCAGCCGATCCCGCCCGAAAGGGTCAGGCCCGCAACCCCGGTGGCCGAGATCAGCCCGCCCGGCGTCGCCCGGCCAAAGGGTGTCGTCGCGCGGTCCACCGCGGCCCAGGTCGCGCCGCCTTCAACCCAGGCCCGGTCGAGCTCGGGGCTGACGCGGACGCCATCCATCAGCGACATGTCGATCATCAGCCCGCCATCGCAGACCGCATAGCCCGCGACGTTGTGCCCGCCGCTGCGCATCGCGACCGTCAGCCCCTGCGCCCGGGCGAAGCGGACGCTCGCCGAGACATCGGCTGCATTCACGCAACGGGCGATCAGCGCTGGCCGCCGGTCGATCATCCCGTTCCAGATCACGCGCGTCTCGTCATAGGCCTCGCTCGCAGGGTCGAGCACCTCGCCCCGCATCTCGGCGCGGAACGCCTCCACCGCGGCCGGGTCGAGGGCGCGTGTCCCCGATTTCACTTCATGCTTTGTCATGACGTGCCTCCCTCGTTGGTGTAGAAAGGCTAGGTCGGATTGTCGCGTGACCCAAAGCCGATCCTGATGGAAAGCGTTCGTTTCTGCCATGCCGGATGATCAGGGACGCCTTCTCGTGGCCATCGTGGCCGTGCCCGAAGTCACCGCTTCGGCGCTTTACGGCATGTTCGACCTGTTTTCCTCGCCGGGCCGCGACTTCAGCTTCGTCACCAAAGGCGAGGCCGGCGAACAGCGGATGCGGCCCTTCATCGTCGCCCGGAGCCGCGAGCAGTTCCTTGCGGCGAACGGCATCCCGGTGCAGCCAGAGTTCGATTTCGACAGCGCGCCGATGCCCGACATCGTCTGCATACCGGATTTCTTCGTCGATCCCGGCGCCAGCGTCGCCGGGCAATATGCGCCCGAGGCGGCCTGGCTTGCCCGCGTCCACAGGGGGGGCGGGATGCTGGCCAGCGCCTGTTCCGGGGCGGTGCTGCTGGGCGAGGCGGGATTGCTCGACGGGCGGGATGCGACGATCCACTGGGCCTATGTCTCCACCCTGACCAACAACTATGCCGGGGTGCGGGTGCGGCAGAACCAGACGCTGGTCCTGACCGGCGAGGCGCAGCGCATCGTCATGGCCGGAGGCGGGACCAGCTGGCAGGACCTGTCGCTTTACCTGATCGCCCGGCATGTCGGGCTGCAGGAGGCGATCGAGGTGGCGCGGGTCTACCTGCTGCAATGGCACGACATCGGCCAGATGCCCTTCGCCGCGCCGGTGAACTTTCGCCAGAGCGACGACGCCGCGATCCGGAAAAGCCAGGACTGGGTGGCCGCGAACTATGGCCAGCCCACACCCGTCGCCGCGATGATCGAACAATCGGGCCTGCCGGAGCGGTCCTTCATGCGCCGGTTCCGCACGGCAACGGGCATGACGCCGCTCGACTACGTCCATGCCCACCGGCTGGAAGAGGCCAAGCAGATGCTCGAGCGCAGCGACCTGCCGGTCGAGGCCATCGCCGAGGAAGTGGGCTACGAGGACGCGAGCTTCTTCGGGCGGCTGTTCCGGCGGCGGGTCGGGCTGACGCCAAGCCAGTATCGGCTTCGCTTTGGCGCCCTGCGCCGCGCGCTTGTGCCCCAGGCCTGACCCTGTCCTACCAGCCGACCGGTTCGCGCCTGCGGAAGAAGCCGCCGGTCGGGCCATCCTCGGGCAGAAGCGCGAGCCAAAGCGCGGTATCGGCCGCTTCCTCGGGGGAAAGCCTGGCCGAGGGGCCGCCCATCCGCGTCCGCACCCATCCGGGATCGCAGGCATTGATCTTAACGCCGGGCGGCAGGTCGCGCGGCAAGGCCTTGGTTACGGCATTGAGCGCCGCCTTGGCGATGCCATAGGCCCCCGGCCCCCCAAGGCCCGCCGAAAAACTGCCCCAGCCGGAGGACAGGTTGACGATCCTGCCCCAGCCGCTTTCGCGCCAATGGGGAACATTCAGCCGGACCAGGTCCAGCGGCGCGGCAACCATCACCTCCATCGCCTCGGCGAAATCGCTTCTCGGGGACAGAAGCGAGATGTCGTTCAGGATGCCGGCATTGTTCACGAGGATGTCGAAGCCGCCCGCCTGCACGATCGCGTCGAAATAGCTGTCCGGCTCGGTCAGGTCGATCCGCGCGAAAGCCGTCCCCAGCTCTGCCGCCGCTTGCCGCCCGTCCTCTTCCGACCGGGCGCCGATCGTCACCCGGCAGCCTTTCGCCTTCAGCCCCGCAGCGACGGCCTTGCCGATCCCGCGATTGCCGCCTGTGACAAGGGCGGTCGGATGCAACGGTCGGGTCATGGCGGGCTCCTGTGAGGCGGAACAGGAAGGATGACGCAGCGGGTCCCCCGCGGCAAGGCCGCGCCGGATGCGACTTCAGGGATGAAGGGCCTCGACCCCTGCCACCGCCTCGGCAAAGGTCTCCGGAGGGCGAAGTGCAAATCTGTCCGGCATGGCACGCGCCGCGCGGATGCGGTCGCAGCGGAAGGTCCGGACTGCGGCGCGATCGATGTCCCAGGCCACCAGATACCAGACCGGATAGTTGAGAAGCAGAAGCTGAGGCTCGACCTGACGTGACCTCTCCTCTCCCGCGGCGCCCGTGTACCGGAACGCGAGGATGCGCTGTTCCAGAAAGGCCGAGAACAGGGCGGCGACCTCGGCCTGGTCCGGCGGCCTGAAGCCGCCGACCACCTGCGCCGACGCCGATGCCCCGATCAGGATACGCCGACGCAAGCCGCCGATCTGGTCGCGCAGCGCCGGCGAGAACGAAGCGGCAAGCTTGCGGCGGATCGGCGCGAGGTTGGCCAGAAGCCAGGGAGCCGACATCTTTTCGGCGATCGCGAGGCTGACGAGCAGGTTGATCGCCTCGGGCGCGGTCAGGGTCAGCCGGCCGACGCCCCAGAGCCGGTGCAGCCGCACGCCGCCCCCTCGCCCGCGATCCGTCTCAACTGGCAGTCCGCGGTCGCGCAACAGCGCCAGGTCACGGGCCAGCGTTCGCGGGCTGACCGAGAATTCGGCGGCAAGCTCCGCAACCGTCATCGGCTCGTCGGCCTTCAGGCGGCTCGCGAGCAGGTCGAGACGGTCGAGGCGACCAAGGGTGTCGGGCCTGGGCATGGGGATATCAAATCAAGAAATATGCCATTAGATGACATGTTATCGGTCAATCCGTCGAGCGTCAGATCAATCATGGAGATCAAGATGACACCGACAGCGACCCCCCCCCCGTGATCGAGCTTGCCCGGATCCGTCTGAAGGCAGGCATCAGCGAAGAACGGCTCATCGCGGTATCAGACCAGTTCCAGAACGATTTCCTCGCCCATGTCGACGGCTTTCTCGGTCGGGACCTGATGCGCGGTGCGGATGGCACCTACATGGACATCGTACGCTGGTCTTCCGCACGGGCGGCCGAGGCGGTGATGGCCGTGGCGATGACCTCGCCTGCCTGCCTCGCCTATTTCGACCTGATGCAGATGAGCAGCGATGCATCCGAGGGCGTCGCGCACATGCAGGTCCTGCGCCGCTACGGCTGACAGGCGCCCGCCGCGGCGGCAAGGATCGACAGGGCACGGTCGAGATCGGACCAGTCGATGACAAGGGGCGGCGAGAGCGTGATCGTCGCCCCGTTCGACAGCTTGAAGTTGAGGCCGGCCTCGAGCGACGCCTTGCGGATGCACTCGGCCCGCGCGGCATCCGGGCGGCCCACAGCGTCGGTGACCTCGATGCCCAGCAGAAGCCCGCGGCCACGGGCATGGCGCAGGCCAATTGCACGGCCCTCAATCGCGCGCAAACGGTCGAGCGCCCTTGACCCTAACTCGGCGGACCGGTCGACCAGGCCCTCTTCGGCGATCACCCGCAGCACCTCGAGTCCGACGCGGGTGGTGACCGGGTTCTTCTCATGGGTGAAATGACCGATCGACCAAGGTGCCGCCAAGTCCAGATCGCGGCGCGCGATCACGGCTGCGAGCGGCAGGACCGCTCCGCCAAGTGCCTTGCCGAGAACCATGATGTCGGGCACCACGCCTTCATGCGCCGAGGAGAACATCCGCCCGGTCTTGCCCAGACCTGTCGGAATCTCGTCGAAGATCAGCAGCGTGCCGGTCTCGTCGCAGGCGCGGCGGACCTCGGCCCAGAAGCCCGCGGGCGGGATCAGCGGCCAGGACCGCATCGGCTCGGCCACGACTGCCGCCACGTCCCCTTCGCGCCGCAGGATGTCGGTGATTGCCCGTGCACAGGCCAGGCCACAGGCGGCGGGGCCGGGATGATTGTAGGGGCAGGCAAGACAGTCATATTGCGCAACATGCTCGGCGCCGGTCGGCAAGGGGCCGGTTGCCCGGTTCCGCCACGCCGGATCGCCGCCGACTGCCGCCGCGCCAAAGCCCGACCCGTGGTAGGAGCCCCAGAACGAGACCGTCTTCCATCGCCCGGTCACGGCGCGGGCGAGGCGCAACGCCGTTTCGACCGCGTCCGACCCCGACGGAAGGAACAGCGACCGCCCCAGATCGCCCGGGGCGATCCGGGCCAGCTCCTCGGCCAGTTCGGTAGCCGGTTCGCAGGCGAACCGACGGGGCGCGAAGGTCAGTTGGTCAAGCTGGTCGCGGATCGCGGCAAGGATGCGCGGATGGGCATAGCCGAGGTGATGGGCCGAGTTGCCATGGAAATCCATGAACCGCTGGCCAGCATGATCCTCGATCCAGATGCCCTCGGCGCGCCGGACGCTCGACGCGCAGGGCGAGGACAGGTCCTGGCTCAGGAAGACCGCCGCGTCGCGCGCGATGAGCGAGGCGGAGGGGTCGGTCACGTGTCAGGCCCTTTGGGTCGCCACGTGCAGGCCAAGGCCGATCAGGATCGCGCCCCCCGTCCGCTGCATCCACTGGGTGATACGCGTGGACCGGGACAAGCGGCCCGCAACGGCGGATGCCGCGAAGATTGCAACCAGATCCATTGCGCTGAACATCAGGCAGGCGATCACGCCAAGCACAAGCAACTGCGACCAGACAGGCAGAGCCGCAGACGGGTCGGCGAATTGCGGCAGGAAGGCGACGTAGAACAGGGCGGTCTTCGGGTTCAGAAGCTCGACCATCACGCTTTGCCGGAACGCCTTGCCAGCCGACATGACCGGAAGTCCGGTTGGCATCGCGCCCAACATCTCGCGGCTGCGGATCATGCCGATGCCGAGCCAGACCAGATAGCCCGCGCCGATAAGCTTGACGACGAAGTAGATGGTCGGCACCGCATGGAAAAGGACCGAGAGGCCGGCCGCCGCCGCTACGACATGGACGCAGCAGCCAAGAAGTATACCGAAGGCCGCGCCAAGACCGGCACGGCGGCCTCCTGCAAGTGTCCGCGCCGCCGCATAAAGCATCGCGGGTCCGGGCATCAGTGCGAATAGTCCGGTGGCTACGACGAAGGCCAACAAAGTCTCAGTCGAAGCCATGTTTACCCTCCGGTTCCAACGTACGGACAGTCGCACAGCGCCTCGTGACGCGCCAGCCCCCGTCAGCGGACCTTCAGCGTGGCAAGGCCGATCAGGGCGAGGATCAGTGAGATGATCCAGAATCGGATGACGATCTGCGGTTCGGCCCAGCCCTTCTTCTCGAAGTGATGGTGGATCGGGGCCATCAGGAAGACCCGCCGGCCGGTGCGCTTGTAATACATCACCTGGATGATGACCGAGAGCGCCTCGACCACGAAAAGGCCGCCGACGATGGCCAGCACGATCTCGTGCTTGGTGCAGACGGCGATCGCGCCAAGCGAGCCCCCAAGCGCCAGCGAGCCGGTATCGCCCATGAACACTGCCGCCGGAGGCGCGTTGTACCACAGGAAGCCAAGCCCACCGCCGATCAGGGCCGCGGTGAAGACGAGGAGTTCGCCGGTGCCGGGCACGAAATGGACACCCAGATACTCGGCGAAGTTCGCATTGCCGACGACATAGGCGATGGCGCCGAGCGTGCCGGCCGCGATCATCACCGGCATGATCGCCAGACCGTCAAGCCCATCGGTCAGGTTCACCGCGTTCGCGGCACCGACGATGACGAGCATCCCGAACGGCACGAAAAAATAGCCAAGGTTGATCAGCACGTTCTTGAAAAACGGCAGGGCAAGCTGATCGGTCAGCGGGCCGGGATGGAACCGGGCGGCGGCATAGGACGCCAGCGCCGCGATCAGCAGGCCCAGCAGGAAGCGGGCGCGGCTGGAGACCCCCTTGGTGTTCTGCTTGGTGACCTTGGCGAAGTCGTCGGCGAAACCGATCAGACCGAAGGCCAGCGTCACGAACACGACGATCCAGACATAGGGATTGTCGAGCCTCGCCCAGAGCAGGGTCGAAAAGGTCAATGCAGACAGGATCAAGAGGCCGCCCATGGTCGGGGTTCCGGCCTTGGCGAAATGGCTCTGCGGGCCGTCATCGCGAATCGGCTGGCCCTTGCCCTGCTTGCGGCGCAGCATGTTGATGAGCGGTCGGCCGAAGATGAAGCCGAAGACCAGCGCGGTGAAGAAAGCCGCACCGGCGCGGAAGGTGATGTAGCGGAAAAGGTTGAGGATGCCGCCCCCGTCCGACAGATCGGCCAACCAGTAGAACATGCCCTTCGCCCCTCTCGTCCGCGCCGTTACTCGGCGCCTGTCGTATCCTGTGCGATCGCCTGCCCCAATTTGCGGAAGCCGTCAACGACCTGCGAAACCTTGATACCCTTCGAGCCCTTGACCAGCACGATGTCGCCGGCATCGACCAGCTGGCGCAGTTGCGGCACCAGATCGGCGGCGGTTTCAACCCAGAGCCCGCGCTTCTGCAGCGGCAGAACCGCGTGGAGCGCGCGCATCCGCGGGCCCACGCAATGCACCGTCGTGATGCTTGCCATCGCCGGATACCGGGCGATGGCCGCGTGCAGGTCCAGCTCCGTGCGCCCGAGTTCCAGCATGTCGCCAAGAATGGCGATGCGGCGGCCCGGATGGATGCGCCCGACGCCATCGACCGGCGGGATCGCCGCCAGCAGATCGAGGCTCGCGGCCATCGAGGCGGGATTGGCGTTGAAGGCGTCGTCGATCAGCTCGAACCCGCGGTCGTCGACCGCGTCAAGGAGAATGCGCTCGCGCGTGCCGCGCCCCTTGGGCGGCAGCCAGTTGCCGATGTCGCAGCCTGCGATCGAGGGATCGAGCCCAAGCGCCGCGGCTGCCGCGAGAACCGCCAGAGCGTTCGGGGCGAAATGGCGACCGGGGCTGCGGACCTTGAAGAGAAGCGGCTCGCCCTGCGCCGTCGCGCGCACGACCGTCGCATCGGGGGTCAGAGTTACATCCGTCAGACGGTAGTCGGCATCCTCGCCGCTGCCAAAGCGCAGCACCCGCGCACCGACTTCGGCAGCCTTGGCCAGAAGGATCGGGCTGACGGTCAGGTCGGCGGGCAACACAGCTGTACCGCCGGGTTTCAGCCCGCCCATGATCGCCGCCTTTTCGTGGGCAATCCCCTCGATGCTCTCGAAGGCCTCGAGATGGGCAGGGGCGACCGTCGTGATGATGGCGACGTCCAACTGCGCCAGCTCAGCCAGCGGCGCGATTTCGCCTGGGTGGTTCATGCCGATCTCGACCACGGCGAAATCGGTGTCCACCGGCATCCGCGCCAGCGTCAGCGGCACGCCCCAGTGGTTGTTGTAGCTCGCCTCTGCAGCGTGGGTCTTGCCCTGCCCGCCCAGCACCGCGCGCAGCATGTCCTTGGTCGAGGTCTTGCCGACCGAGCCGGTGACGCCCACGACCTTCGCCTTCGTCCGCGCCCGCGCCGCGCGGGCAAGGCCGCGAAGCGCCTCGAGCACGTCCGGCACGACGAGAAGCGGCGCGTCGACGCCCACGCCTTCCGGCACATGGGTGACAAGCGCGGCGGCTGCCCCCTTGTCGAGCGCCTGGCCGACGAATTCGTGCCCGTCGCGCACGTCCTTGAGCGCCACGAACAGGTCACCCGGCTGCAAGGTCCGTGTGTCGATCGAGACGCCTTTCGCCACCCAGTCGCAGGTGATGCGCCCGCAGGTTGCGGCGGCAGCTTCGGCGGATGTCCAGAGCGCAGTCATCAGTTCAGCCCATCCAGTGCAGCGACAGCAACGCTGGCCTGTTCGACATCGTCGAAAGGATACACATTCCCGGCGATGGTCTGGCCGCTTTCATGGCCCTTCCCGGCCACGAGCAGGGCATCGCCGGGGCCAAGCGCATCGACGCCGCGCAGGATCGCCTCGGCACGGTCACCGACCTCGTTCGCCTCGGGGCAGGCTTCCATGATCTGCGCACGGATTGCCGCCGGGTCCTCGGAGCGCGGGTTGTCGTCGGTCACGAACAGGATGTCGGCATTTTCCGCCGCGGCCTTACCCATCAAAGGGCGCTTGCTGCGGTCGCGGTCTCCGCCCGCGCCGAATACGACGACGATGCGCCCCATGACATGCGGGCGCAGAGCCTTCAGCGCCGTCTCGATCGCATCGGGGGTATGGGCATAGTCGACGAAGACGCTCGCACCGTTCTTGCGCCGACCGGCCAGTTGCATCCGCCCACGCACGGTCGAAAGCTGCGGCAGGACCGCGAACACGTCGTTTGGCGCACAACCGGAGCCGATCGCCAGGCCAGCCGCCACCGCCACGTTCTCGGCCTGGAAACCGCCGATCAGGTTGAGGCGAACCTGATGCGGCGCACCCTTCCAGGCAAAGCGCACATCCTGCCCGGTCGCGTCGTAGCGCTGGCCGAGGATGCGCAGGTCGGCATCCTCGCCATGGCCGGTGCGCAGGATCTTCTGCCCGCGGGCCGTTGCGATCAGCGCCAGATCGACGCTTTTCGGGTCATTCGTGTTCAGGACCGCCACGCCATCCTCTGGCAGGACTCGATCAAAGAGCCCGGCCTTGGCGGCGAAATAGGCCTCGAAGGTGCCGTGATAGTCGAGGTGGTCCTGCGTGAAGTTGGTGAACCCAGCCGCCTTCAGCCGCACTGCATCCAGCCGGCGCTGGTCCAGCCCGTGCGAGGACGCCTCCATCGCCGCATGGGTGATGCCAGCCTCGGCCGCCTCGGCCAACAGGCGGTGGAGCGTGATCGGTTCGGGCGTCGTATGGCCCGAAGGCGCGTCCCAGGCGCCCTCGACCCCGGTCGTGCCGATGTTGATCGCGGGCAGACCAAGCGCGGCCCAGATCTGGCGGGTGAAGGTGGCGACGCTGGTCTTGCCGTTGGTGCCGGTGACCGCGACCATCGTCGCAGGTTGGCGACCGAACCACAGCGCGGCGGCGAAGGACAGCGCCTCGCGCGCGTCTTCTGCCACGACAAGCGCGATATCGGCCATGCCCGGCAACCCTTGTGCGATCCGCGCGCCCTCGGCGTCGGTCAGCACGGCGACAGCGCCAAGATCCAGCGCGGCGGGGATGAAGGTCGCGCCATGCGCCTTGCTGCCCGGCAGGGCCGCGAACAGGTATCCGGGGCGAACGGCGCGGCTGTCGACCGCCAGTCCGGTGATCCGCGCCTCGCGCCCGCCGCGGGCGGTCAAGCCCAGGTCGGCGAGGGATTTCACGGCTTCGGTCATGGCTCGGCGCTCCGGCTTTCAGGATCAGTTGTGGGCGAGTGTTACCTCGGCCGCAGAGGCGGTTTCAACCTCGGGCCGCAGCCCGAGGAGCGGCGCAACGCGACGGATCACCTCGGCGGCGACCGGCACCGCCGTCCAACCCGCGGTGCGGCGCACCTCCGAGCCGACCGTCTCGACCGGCTCGTCAAGCGTCAGGACCAGGACATATTTCGGATTGTTCGAAGGGAAGGTGCAGGCAAAGGTATTGATCACCTTGTCGTGCCAGTAGCCGCCGCCCTTCTTCGGCTTGTCGGCTGTGCCGGTCTTTCCGGCCACGGAGTAACCCGGCACGTTGCCGAGGCTGGCGGTGCCCTCGGTCACCACGCCGCGCAACATCGCCACCGCTTCCTGCGCCGTCTTTTCCGAGATGATCCGGGGGCCATGCTCGATCGCATCGGACTTCAGAAGCGTCGGCCTCACCAAGGTGCCGCCGTTTGCAATCGTCGCATAGGCCGCCGCCAGATGCATCGGGCTGGCCGAGATGCCGTGACCATAGGAGGTGGTGATCGTCGTGATGTCCGGCCAGCGAGCCGGAACCAGCGGTTTCGCCCCTGCCGCCTCGACCAGTTCGACCGGGGTCGGGTCGAAGAAGCCGAGGGACTTCAGGAAGGCTTGCTGACGCACGCCTCCGATCATCAGCGCTATATGAGCTGCCCCGACGTTCGAGGATTTCACGATCACGTTCGTGACCGAAAGCAGCGGACCATAGTTGTGGTTGTCGAATTCCTTGATCTTGAACTTGCCCCAGATCAACGGCGCGTCGGCGTCGATCATCGTGTCGGGATTGACCAGTCCAAGCTCGAGCGCCTGCGCGGCCGCGAAGATCTTGAAGGTCGAGCCAAGCTCGTAAACCCCCTGCACCGCCCGGTTGAACAGCGGGCTGTCCGCGGGGTCGCCAGACACCAGAGGCTGCGGGCGATCATTCGGGTCGAAATCAGGCAGCGAGACCATCGACAGGATTTCGCCCGTATGCACGTCCATGAGGATGGCCGCGGCGCCCTTGGCCTGCATCATCTTCATGCCGCCTTCCAGCACCTCCTGGACGGTCGCCTCGACCGTGAGGTCAAGCGACAGCGCCACCGGCTTGCCGGCATTGGCCGGATCGCGCAGGCGGGCGTCGAGTGCCTTCTCGATGCCCGCGGTCCCGATCACTTCGGCCGAATTTACGCCTTCCGCGCCAAAGCTTGCGCCGCCCAGCACATGCGCGGCAAGGCGGCCGTTGGGGTAAAGGCGCATCTCACGCGGGCCGAACAGCAGGCCGGGATCGCCGATGTCATGCACCTGCTGCATCTGCTCGGGCGAGAGCTTTTTCTTGATCCAGAGGAAGCTGCGGCCATCGGTGAAGCGGGTCAGGAGTTGCTTCTCGTCGAGATCCGGGAAGATGCCGACCAGCTCATGCGCCACGCGGGCCGGATCGACCATGTCCTTGGGTTGCGCATAAAGCGAGTGCGTCAGAATGTTGGTCGCAAGGATGCGGCCGTTGCGGTCGGTCAGATCGGCGCGCTGCGCCTCGATCTGGGCGCCGGAACTGGCGCTGCGCGGCTCGGTCGGCATCGTTGCCGCCATCATGCCCATGCGCGCCCCGATGCTGGTGAAGGCCATGGTAAAGGCCACACCCAGCAGCAGAAGACGACCTTGCGCGCGCGCACGAGCGCGATCGTGCGTCTGCTTCTGGCGCAAGCGGATGTTTTCGCGTTCGATCGTGTCGGGGTTCTCGCCGCGGGCACGGGCGGACAGGATGCGGGCCAGCGGGCGCAGCGGGATACGGGTCATGGGATCTGCACCTCGTTGGTCGGCACGACATCAAGCTTGCCCTGCACCGAAACCGGCGCGGACAGCGACAGCTCCGACGGAAGCGAGGTAACGGGCGGCGGCGGATAGGGAATGTCCTTGGCGTCGCCGAACTGCTCCGGTTCCATCGGCAGGAGGCCCAGCTTGTCGAAACTGATCGCGGCAAGTTCGCGAATCCGGTCAGGGCGGTTCAGATAGGCCCATTCCGCCTTCTGCATCGCCAGTTCGTCGCGCAGGTCGGCGATCTCGTTCTGCAGCCGATCGACGTTCCGCAGCGCGTCCTGGGTGGCATAGTTCTCGCGGTAGGCCCAGAAGGCCAACCCCATGACAGCCAGGAACGACAGGGCGTAGAGGACAGAACGCATCACCGGCGACCTTTCCGCTGAAGAAGGGGAACGCCAAGCGCGGCGGGATCGACAGGTCCCGCCGGGGCATCGGTGCGCCGCGCGACGCGAAGCTTGGCCGAGCGCGCGCGCGGGTTCTCAGCCATTTCCTGATCGTCCGGCCCGACCGCTCGGCGTGTAACCAGTTGAAAACGCGGTTTTTCCGGGCTGTTGGCCGGGGCATAGCGATTGCTTTGTGCTTCGCCGCCGGAGCGGAGTTGCAAGAAGCGCTTCACCATGCGGTCCTCGAGGGAATGGAATGTGACAACGGCCAGCATACCCCCCGGCCTAAGCGCCCTTTCGGCCGCCATCAAGCCCTCTGCGAGTTCTTCGAACTCGGTATTCACGGCGATGCGGATTGCCTGGAAACTGCGCGTCGCCGGATGGCTTTGCCCGGGTTTCGGGCGGGGAAGGCAGCGGGCCACGATTTCGGACAGGCGCAGGGTTGTCTCGATCGGCGCTTCGCCCCGCGCCGCCACGATTGCCCGCGCGATCCGGCGCGAGGCGCGTTCCTCGCCATAGAGATAAAGGATGTCAGCCAGCACCTCTTCCGGGGCCGTGTTGACCAGATCGGCAGCGCTTTCGCCCGACTGGCTCATCCGCATGTCGAGCGGCCCGTCCTTGAGGAAGGAAAAGCCCCTCTCGGCCTGGTCGAGCTGCATCGAGGACACCCCGAGGTCCAGCACCACACCGTCGACCGGGCCGTCCGCGACCGTATCGAGTTCCGAGAAGGTGCCGGCCACGAGGTGCAACCGCGACCCATAGGAACCCGACCATTCTTCCGCCATCCGAAGGGCAAGCGGGTCACGGTCGATGCCGATGACCTGATCTGCGCCAGCGTCAAGCAGCCCTCGCGCATAGCCGCCGGCGCCGAACGTGCCGTCGATCCAGACGCCGCGAACGGGTGCGACCGCCTGCAGGAGGGGGCGCAGGAGAACGGGAATATGGGGCGGGCGGGCGTCGGCAGGACCGCTCGTCACCATGCTCACGCCTCCGGATCCGGCAGAAGCGACAGGATATCGAGCCCCTCCGCCAGTTCTTCCATTTCTTCAAGGGATTGCGCCGCGATCTCTTCTTCGTAGGCGTCGCGCTTCCACAGCTGGAAGGTTTCGAGCGCGCCGGCGAACATCGCCTCGAAGCCGCCCGAGAATTCCTCCGGCGCCGCGCCGATCTTCTCGCGGACCTTCTGCGGCAACACGATGCGACCGTCCTCGTCAACCTCGACGGTCACCGACAGGGTGATGAGGTTGCGCTCGAGTGCGCGGCGGCGGGGAGAGCCTTTGGGCAGGCGCGCGATCAGCGCCTCGACCCGCTTCATCTCGGTGATCGGATAGCATTCGACGAAGCGGCGACGCTCGTCGCCATAGACCATGATCACGCGCGGGCGGGGGCTTTCGGGCCAGGAGGGATCGCCGTTTTCCAGAACGCGACGAAAGGCGGCGGGGATCGAGACCCTCGCTTTGGCGTCCACCTTCTGGACGACCTCGCCTCTGAAGCTCTCCGCCACGACGTGCGGCTCCTTCACTCGCGCCCCGCCCTTGCGTCGGGGTCTGGTCCCTCGTTTGCCCGGCCCTGAAACGGACAACGGCGGATCGGGACTGCTGCCACGCCCGATCCGCCGCCCTCGTCCCATCGCTGGGTCCGTCCAGCTGCGCGCGCCACCTGGGGGGATGTCTGCTCGCTCGCGCGCCGGATCTCAGTTTTTCGAAAGCGGCGGCTGCCTGTATGAAACCTGACTTTCGCCTGTTCGGGGTCTTTGCCGCCCCTGCTTGTCATTCGCTGCCGCCTTCGATGGACAAGGGATGCCATGGGAAAGCATGGGAAAGCAAACCCTTTCTTTGGAGCAGCATCACAGGAAAACAGCGAAAATTCGCTAACGCGCTTGTGATTGGACAAGATTCGGGATGGCCGATCCCACAAATCGGAACCTAGATCGATAAACCCACAACATGTAGATACAGATGTCGATGAGCCACAAAATCCCATGAATTCCCACTGACAGCCGAACCAACAGTCCGCACCGGCGTCGAGTGGAGAACAAACAACGAATATACTGAGCAGGAACTCCGAATCACGACGGCTCACGCGCCAGTGATTCGGCGCGTGACACCCCGGAACGGGGCAATTCCCATGATTTCCCGCGTGATCCGGGCGGTCAGGCCATGCCGCCGGCGATCAGCCCCGCCGCGATCCGGGCATAGGCTTCCGCCGTCGGTCCTTCGCCCGCCGCAGCCGGGATGCCGCTGTCGCCCGCAAGCCGGACATCAAGGCTCAGCGGCAACTCACCAAGGAAGGGCAGCCCCAACTTTGCGGCCTCGGCCCGGACGCCGCCGTGACCGAAGATATGCTCCTCGTGACCGCAGTTGGGGCAGATGAAGGTCGACATGTTCTCGATCAAACCCAGGACAGGCGTGTTCAGCTTGCGGAACATGTCGAGCGCCTTAAGCGCATCAAGCAGCGCGACGTCCTGCGGAGTCGAGACGACGATCGCCCCGGTCAGTTTCGTGCGCTGGCACAGCGTAAGCTGGATGTCACCCGTTCCCGGCGGCAGGTCGACGATCAGCACGTCGAGCTTCCCCCAGTCGACCTGGGTCAGCAATTGCTGGAGAGCGCCCATGATCATCGGCCCACGCCAGACGACCGCCTCGTTCTCCTTCAGCATCAGCCCCATCGACATCATGACGACGCCATGCGCCACTGGCGGCAGGATCGTCTGGCCGTCGGGCGAAGCAGGGCGCTTGGTCACCCCCATCATCCGCGCCTGCGACGGGCCGTAGATATCGGCGTCGAGCAACCCGACCCGCCGCCCCTGCCGTGCCAGCGCCACCGCGAGGTTCGACGACACGGTCGATTTCCCCACCCCGCCCTTGCCGCTGGCGATCGCAAGAATGCGGTCCACGCCCGAAACGGGCTGCGGCCCGCCCTGCTGGGGCGTGGGGTGCTGCCCAATCTTCAGATTCGGCGGCGCGGCCTTGCCGGCGGGAGCGGTCAGCACGACCTGAACCGAAACCACCCCCGGCAAGCTGCGCAAGGCCGTCTCGGCCCGGGACCGCGCCGGCTCAAGCGCCTGCGCCTCGGCCGCATTGGCGACTTCGACGACGAATCGCACGATGCCGCCGTCCAGACTGAGGGCGCGCACCAGATCGCGCGAAACCAGATTGCCGCCGCCAGGCACATCAATCGTCGCAAGTACCTGCAACACCGACTCACGCGAAAGCGACATGTCATTCTCCCTGGCTTGTCTGGGCGGCATAGGTTGCCGTTTGTCGGCAGCAGGGCAAGGGGCGTTCGTACCGCGCTCAGAAATCAGGCAGCAGATTTGTGGAAAAGTCAAAATTACGCAAAGGAAGCCATGCACTTGCCGCATGGCAGCATTGAGCGCTCGGGTTATTGTGCATCTGCAGCATTGGGTTATGTTTGCCCTAACAGCGCGAATGACGAAACAAGCGCACCTGACAACCGAGGCAAGACGATGAGCTATGTGACAACTTCCTCCGCAGTCCGCTCCGGCTATCCGGAACGCCTGGGCGCGGTCCTGAAGACGGTCGGCGATGCGCTTCGCAAACGCCGGCTGTACAAGCAGACCTACCGGGAACTGGCGGTCCTGACGGATCGCGAACTTTCCGACCTGGGCATCAACCGCGTGCTGATCCCCGAGATCGCAGCGGAAGCGGCCTACGGCAAGTAAGATTATTGCGGGGCCCCTCTCCTCCTCCCTGGGGCTCGTAGCAAAAGCGGCGGCACTTCTCCTCCTCCCTGGTGCCGCCGCACTTTCTTCGGAAGCCAAAGCGCTTCCAACGGCGTACGAAAGGCCCCTCCTCCTCCCTGGGCCGATCGGACCAGCGGCGACCCCCTCCTCCTCCCTGGGGTCGCCGCGCCAAGTTCCGGGGATCGGGCACAAGGCCCGCCACCCCAAAACGGATGCGTTCGGCCTTCCTACTCCCTCGGGCCGGGCGTTGAAAGGCGGCGATACCCCTCCTCCTCCCTGGGTGTCGTCGCAGACAAACAGGACCCATCGGGTCCGAGGGCTACGAAGGACCCCTCCTCCTCCCTGGGTCCGACGTGCAGAACGGCGGCGCTCCTCCTCCTCCCTGAGCGCCGCCGTTTCCTTTTTCTCCCCCCGCTGATGCGTTCCGATTGCAACTCTGCTGCCGCCCGCTAAAGGTCGGGCGAAAAGCAGGAGTTCGGGATGCGCCTTTCGATGATCTCCGCGGCCCTTGTCGCCGCCCTCGTCGGATACGGCTCGACCATCACGCTTGTCCTTGCAGCCGCCGCCGCCGTCGGCGCGACGGCAGCGCAGACCGCCTCCTGGGTCTTTGCGGTCTGCCTCATCAAGGCGGCCGGCAGCGCCTTCCTGAGCGCGACAAGCCGGATCCCCGTCGTTCTGGCCTGGTCTACCCCCGGCGCGGCGCTGATCGCGGCGACGACCGGCATCACCATGCCGCAGGCTGTCGGGGCCTTTCTCCTTGCGGGTGTGCTCATTGCGCTGACCGGGGCGATCCGCCCGCTCGGCAAGTTGGTCGCGGCGATTCCCGACGGGATCGCCGCGGGGATGCTTGCGGGTGTCCTCCTGCCATTCGTGCTCAAACTTGCCGGTGCGGTGCAAGCGGCGCCGATGCAGGTCCTGCCGATGATCGTCGTCTTCGCCCTGGTGCGGCTGTGGAACCCGTCCTTCGCCGTTCTCGCGGCTTTGGCGACCGGCGTCGTGACCGGCCTCCATCCCGAAGCGCTGGATGGGTTCCGCTTTGCCCTGCCCCGCCTGACGTTCATTGCGCCGGAATTCGCGCCGGGTGTGCTGATCGGCCTCAGCCTGCCGCTTTACCTGGTGACGATGGCGTCGCAGAACCTGCCCGGCTTCGCGACACTCCGCGCCGCCGGATACGAGCCGCCAGTCCGCCCGGCGTTGGCTGTTACCGGCGGGCTTTCGGCGCTCGGCGGCCTCTTCGGCTCGCACACGATCAGCATGGCCGCGATCACCGCTGCGATTTGCCTGGGCGACGACGTGCATCCCGACCGCAGCCAGCGCTGGAAGGTGGGTCTTGCCTATGCCGCCGTCTGGGTCGGTCTCGGCATCTTCGGCCCGCTGATCCTTGCCCTGATCGGCGCTCTGCCCGCCGCGACCGTGACCGCCCTCGTCGCGCTCGCGCTCCTTGGCCCGCTGACCGGGGCGCTGACTGGCGCTTTCTCCCACCCGCAACAGCGCTTCGCTGCCGCCGTGACCTTGACGACCACCACCTCGGGGATGGCCTTCTTCGGCGTCGGAGCGGCCTTCTGGGGGCTGATCGCTGGCCTGACCATCTTCGGATTGGAGCATGCGGCGAGCCGGATCAAGCGCCGTTGAGCCTCATTTTCTGCTCTCAAATATCCCGGGGGTGAATGAGCCGCAGGCTCAGAGGGGGCAGCGCCCCCTTCTTTCCCTAGAACGGCACGTCATCCGCCTGCGCCGCCGACACCACGAAGCGCGCGACGATCTTCTTCACACCGGCCTTGTCAAAAGCCACGTCCAGCTTGTCGCCCTCGATCCCCACCACCGTTCCGTAGCCGAACTTCTGGTGGAACACCCGGTCGTCGAGGACGAAGGACGACACCGCGGTGGCGTCGATCACCATGTTCCGCGCCTCCTGCGGCTGCGCCATCGGACGGTCCGCCCCCCGCGCCTGCATCCGCTTCCAGCCCGGCGAGTTGTAGACATCGGCCTTCATTGCCTTCTGCTCGATGGTCGAGCCGCCGCCGAAGCCCGCAGCCATCCCTGCCGCACCGAACCCGCCGCCATAAAGGCCGGGCGGGGTCAGTACCTCGACATGATCGGCCGGCAGTTCGTCGATGAAGCGCGAGGGCAGTGCGGATTGCCACTGGCCGTAGACCCGGCGGTTCGCGGCAAAGGAAATGGTGCAGAGTTTCTCGGCGCGGGTGATGCCGACATAAGCCAACCGACGCTCCTCTTCGAGGCCCTTCAACCCGCTCTCGTCCATGCTGCGCTGGCTGGGGAACAGCCCGTCCTCCCAACCCGGGAGGAAGACCGCGGGAAACTCGAGCCCCTTGGCGGCGTGGAGCGTCATGATCGACACCTTCTCGACCGCGTCCACGCTGTCATTGTCCATAATGAGCGCAACGTGCTCGAGAAAGCCCTGCAAGTTGTCGAACTCCTCCAGCCCCTCGATCAGCGACTTGAGGTTCTCCAACCGACCCGGTGCCTCGGGTGTCTTGTCTTGCTGCCAAATCGCCGCGTAGCCGGATTCGTCGAGGATCAACTCGGCCAAGCGGACATGGTCATAATCCGATGCTGGAGCATCGGACAAAGCTTGTTCGTCACTTGCTGACCCGGCGTCTACAGTCTCCTCCGGTTCAAAGGCGGTAAATGCTTCGTCGCTGCCTGGGACAATCCGGCGAACGTCTGTAACGTCAGCAGCAGCGGAGCGCCTTCGCGAACTCGCAACTTCGTTCCAGCGATCGATTGCATCCAGGAATGACCTGACGGCATTGGCCGCCTTTCCTTTGAACTCTCCCCTCACAGTCATGAGGCGAGCCGCATCGAAAAGACTCAGTCGGCCCGCGCGCGCTGTTTGGTAAATTTCCTGCATCCCCTTTTCGCCCAGACCGCGCTTTGGCGTGTTCACGACCCGCTCGAAGGCGAGGTTGTCGTCGGGGTTAACCGCCAGCCGGAAATAGGCCATCGCATCGCGCACCTCGAGCCGCTCATAGAAGCGCGGGCCGCCGATGACGCGATAGGGCAGCCCGATGGTCAGGAAGCGGTCCTCGAAGGCGCGCATCTGATGGCTGGCGCGGACGAGGATCGCCATGTCGTTCAGCGACATCCGCTTGAAATCCCGCGTGCCCTTCTGCAGCCGCTCAACCTCTTCCCCGATCCAGCGCGCCTCTTCCTCGCCGTCCCAATGGCCGATGAGGCGGACCTTGTGGCCGTCCTCGACCTCGGTCCAGAGCGTCTTGCCCAGCCGGCCGGCATTTGCCGAGATCACTCCCGAGGCGGCGGCGAGGATATGGGGGGTGGAGCGGTAGTTCTGCTCCAGCCGGATCACCTTGGCGCCCGGGAAATCCTTCTCGAAGCGCAGGATGTTGCCAACCTCGGCGCCGCGCCAGCCGTAGATCGACTGGTCGTCATCGCCCACGCAGCAGATGTTGTGATGCGCCTGAGCGAGCAGCCGCAGCCAGAGATACTGGGCGACGTTGGTGTCCTGATACTCGTCGACAAGGATGTAGCGCAGCCAGCGCTGATACTGGGCCAGAACGTCAGGGTGGGCCTGGAAGATGGTCAGGACATGCAGCAGCAGGTCACCGAAATCGACGGCGTTCAGCGTCTTCAGCCGCTCCTGGTACTGCTCGTAAAGCTCCGTCCCGCGGTGGTTGAAGGCCGCCGCTTCGGAATTCGGGACCTTCTGCGGCGTCAACGCCCGGTTCTTCCAGCCGTCGATCAGTCCCGCCAGCATCCGGGCGGGCCAGCGCTTCTCGTCGATATTCGCGGCGACGATCAGCTGCTTCATCAGCCGGATCTGGTCGTCAGTGTCGAGGATGGTGAAGTTCGACTTCAGCCCGACCAGCTCGGCGTGGCGGCGCAGGATCTTGACGCTGATCGAATGGAAGGTGCCCATCCAGGGCATCCCCTCCACCGCCTCGCCCAGCAGACGCCCAACGCGCTCCTTCATCTCGCGCGCAGCCTTGTTGGTGAAGGTGACGGCAAGGATCTCATTCGGCCGCGCCCGCGCCGTGGTCAGAAGGTGCGCGATCCGGGCGGTCAGTGCCTTGGTCTTGCCGGTGCCCGCGCCCGCCAGCATCAGCACGGGGCCGTCCAGTGCCTCTACCGCCGCGCGCTGCGCGGGGTTCAGGTCGTCCAGATACGGAGCCGGCCGCGCTGCCATCGCGCGACGGCTGAGCGGCACCGCTGCCTCGAAGGCGTCACTTTCGTCAAATCCGGTCATGGACCGAGTCTAGCCTGCCTCGCCGCAAAGTTAAAGCTTTGTTCCTTTATTGTTCCTTACATCTGTCACAACCGGCTACCACCCGCTCGACCCCGGTCAGGGCTAGGCTTTCGTCAGAGCCAGAGCGGGAGGACATGATGGCCAGGATCCTGATGATTACCGGTGACTACACCGAGGACTACGAAACCATGGTGCCGTTCCAGATCCTTCTGGCCTGCGGGCACAAGGTGGATGCGGTCTGCCCCGACAAGAAGGCGGGTGACCGGGTGGCGACCGCGATCCACGATTTCGAGGGGCACCAGACCTATACCGAAAAGCCCGGCCACCTCTTCGCGCTGAACGCCGATTTCGCTTCCGTCAACGTGGCGGACTACGATGCCCTCGTCGTACCCGGCGGGCGGGCGCCGGAATACCTGCGGCTCAACGCAAAGGTGCTCGACATGGTCCGGCACTTCTTCACCGCCGACAAGCCGGTCGCCGCCATCTGCCACGGCGCCCAGATCCTGACCGCCGCTGGCGTGCTGAAGGGGCGCACCTGCTCGGCCTACCCTGCCTGCGGGCCGGAGGTGACGGCGTCGGGCGGGACCTTCGCCGATATTGCCGTCGATGCCGCCGTGACGGATGGCAAGCTGGTGACGGCGCCCGCCTGGCCCGCGAATGCGGAATGGATGGCGCAATTCATGCGGCTGCTCTAGCCTGCCGCGACACCGTCGATACTGCTGAAACGAGGGGGGAGGCCCATGTGCCAGCTGTTCATCGGGGCCGACCCCGACAACTGGAACCAACGCACCAAGTCGCTGCGCATCGACGGCGTGGCGACCTCGATCCGGCTCGAGGCGTTCTTCTGGGCAACGCTCGAGGAGATCGGTGCCCGGGATGAGTTGACGGTGAACCAGCTCATCGCCCGGCTCTATCGCGAGGCGCTGGAGGCGGATCACGACATGGGCAACTTCACCTCGTTCCTGCGGGTGTGTTGCGCGCGCTACCTGTCGCTGATCGCGGCAGGGGAAATCCCCACCGATCCGTCACATCGGCTGCGCGAGGTCGACGCGGTGTCGATCCTGGCGCGGGAGCGGCAGCGCGACCGGCTGAGGCCCGGACAGACCCATGTTCCGGTGCGTCCGCGGCCCGTCTGAGGCTGCTCCGCCATCCCGAAGGCTACAGTCTTCTGTCGGCGTCCCAATGTGACCGGCAGGCAAAACCGCGCCTATTCGCCCATCGCCCGCGCCTTTGCCTCGGCGGCAGAGAGTGCGTCATGCATCGCACGGTCGAAGGCAGGCCCGGCGATCGCCATCCCGGCCGCAGTCACGCCGCGATAGGACAGGAAGCTGTCGACGATCTCCTGCAGGCCATCCATCCGCCCTTCAAGGAACGGGGCCGATCCGCAGACGACCGCCTCGACCGCCTTTTCGGCGATCGCCCTTGGCACGCCCCGCGCCAGCGCATCGGCCAGCATCGCCTGGGCGAGGAGCGCGGGATAGGCGGGCCCCGACCCCGACAGGGCGGTCAGATAATCTAGCAGCCCCTCGTCGGCGACCCGGTCCTCAGCCCCCATGGCCGACAGGATCCGGCTGACCAGCCCCACGTCCTCGCCCGACAGGCCGGGCGCGACCCAGGGCGTATAGGACCGTCCGATGCTCGCCCCGCCATTCGGCATGGCCCGCACGATCCGGGCGGCAGGCCAACGCGCCGAAAGCTTTGCCAGCGTCCAGGCGGTCATGAACGAGATCACCAGCCGGTCACCGGCGTCGAAGCCCTCGGGCGGAAAATCCTCGGGCCGGGTGGACAAGACAAGAATGTCGGACCTGGAACAAAGATCGGCGGCGTCCTGCGCCCAGACCACCGGCTGGTCGGCATAGTCGCCCGCCTTGCCCGATCGGTTGAGCAGCACCAACTGGTCGGCGGGCCACAGGCCCTTCGCGATCAGACCCAGACCAAGCCCCTGCCCTAACCAGCCGGTCGCCCCGAGAATACCCAGCCGCATGACGCCCCTCCCGCAGCTTAACGGGCCGTCGGATACTGGGCCCTCATGCCATCATTATAGCGCTTGAGAAGGCGGGCGAAGGCCAGAACATCCTCTTCGGGCCAGTCGCGGAAAAGGCGCATCGTCCGCTGCCACTTCGCCCGCAGGAAAGCGTCCAGAAGCGCGCGTCCCTGCGCCGTCGGCACGAGAACCGAGCGACGGCCATCCTCCTGGCTGGCGGCGCGGGCCACTAGGCCGCGCTCGACCAGGTCGGCGGCGATGCGGCTGGCGCGCGAGGCGTCGACCTGCATTTCTTCGGCCAGAAGTCCAACGGTCGGCTCCTCGGCAGGCCGTCCGCGCCCGGTCTCGATCCGGATGATTGCCGCCAGAGACTGGAACTGCATCGGTTCGATACCGGCCCCCAACTCCTCCATCAGGCTTTGGGGGATGTCACCCTTCTTGACCCGCCGCATGAACGCGAAGCTTTCGGCATCAATACCCAGAAGCGCCTCGGCGGCAGCAGGGGAAAAGCCGTGTTCGGCCAGGGCCGTCGCCAGTTTGGCGGAATAGGGATGGGCATCGCGTGTGGTCATGCCGGCGAGTTCGCTCAATCCAGTGCTCTTGTCAACAATATGATAATGACATTTATGTGCTGTTGACACATAAATTCGCAGGGCATAGGCATGCTGGGCACAGTCAAACGATGAGTCTCTGATATGCCGGATCCGATCCAGACGCCCCCATCCCCGCACGCTCCGGCGCAGGTCGCGACCGGATCGACCCGGATGGTCATCGCCTCGATCGGCGTTCTGCTTCTGCTCGCCGCCATGGATCAGACCATCGTCTCGACCGCGCTGCCGACCATCGTCGCCGATCTTGGCGGCCTGGATCACCTGTCCTGGGTCGTGACAGCCTATGTCCTCGCCTCGACAGTCGTGGCGCCCCTTTACGGCAAGCTCGGCGATTTGTACGGGCGGCGGCGGATGGTCTTCATCTCGGTCGGGTTGTTCCTGTTCGGATCAGCGCTTTGCGGTCTGGCGACCTCGATGCTGTTCCTGATCATCTCGCGCGCCATTCAGGGCCTTGGAGGCGGCGGACTTTTCGTGCTGGCGCTGGCCGTTGTCGGCGACGTCATCGCGCCCCGCGACCGCGGCAAGGTGCAGGGCATCTTCGCCATCGTCTTTTCGCTCGCCTCGATGCTTGGCCCGCTCATCGGCGGCTGGTTCGTCGAGGTGGCCAGCTGGCACTGGATCTTCTACGTCAACATCCCCTTCGGCCTTTTGGCCGTCGTCTTTTTCACGCTCAGCTTCCCGCCCTTCACCGCCCATCACGACCACAAGATCGACTGGGCTGGAGCTGCGACGCTTTCTGTTGCGCTGGCCTCCCTGACGTTGGTGACCAGTCTTGGCGGCTCGACGATCGACTGGCTGTCGCCCACCACGCTTGGCCTGATCGTGCTGGTGCTGGCCTCGGGCTGGCTGTTCTTCCGGATCGAGGCCGGCGCCTCCGAGCCGATCCTGCCGCCCTCGCTTTTCGGACTGAACGTGTTCCGCAACACCTCGGCGATCGGGTTCATCTCGGGTGCGGCAATGTTCGGGGCCATCACCTTCCTGCCGATCTACCTGCAGATCGCCAAGGGCGCCTCGCCCACCGTGTCGGGGTTGCTGCTGGTGCCGATGACGCTTGGCATCCTGACAGCGGCGAACCTTTCGGGGCGTTACATGGGCAAGACGGGTCGATACCGGATCCTGCCGATGATCGGAACTGCCGTCATTTCCGTGGCCGGACTGCTTCTTGCGACGCTGAGCGGGACGACCAGTGAGGTGACCTTCGGCTTGATCATCGCCCTCCTCGGCCTAGGCATGGGCTGCATCTTTCCGGTCGTGACCACTGCCGTCCAGAACGCCGTGCCGCGCCAGCAACTGGGGACGGCGACAGCGGCCGGCGTGATGTTCCGCCAGATCGGCGGCTCGCTTGCCGTCGCGGCCTTCGGCGCCCTGTTCACGGCGCGGATGGCAGCGAGCCTTGCCGCCAAGGGCGTCACACTTCCGGCGGGGGTCGAAATCGGACCTCAGCAGATGGCGAGCCTCGACCCGGCGCTGAAGGCCGACGTGGCCTCGGCCGTCGTGAACGCCGTTCACCCGATCTACTGGGCCGTCGCCGTGCTTGGCGCGATTGGATTCTTCATTGCCCTGCGGCTTGAAGAAATCCCGCTGGCCAACCGCGTGGTTCCCAGAGGCGAATAGTCGCAGTCGGGCCTTTGCACAATCTTTGGGCGCTCCGCAAACGCGATCGCCAAGCCATGCCTGCAAATGTCGCAATTTGCGCCGCAAACGGCAGTTCCCGCCCTTGCGCCGCACCGCAGCACCCCTAGACTGCGGCCGTTAGCGCCACCGCCTTCGCGCAGGGAGAAACCGATGCCCGAATTCCGCAAGATCCTTGTCGCCAACCGCGGCGAGATCGCCATCCGCGTCATGCGCGCCGCCAACGAGATGGGAAAGAAGACGGTCGCCGTCTACGCGGAAGAAGACAAGCTCAGCCTCCATCGCTTCAAGGCCGACGAGGCCTATCGCATCGGAGAGGGCCTGTCGCCAGTCGGTGCCTACCTCTCCATCCCCGAAATCATCCGCGTGGCCAAGCTGTCTGGCGCTGATGCAATCCATCCGGGCTATGGGCTGCTGTCCGAGAACCCCGATTTCGTCGAAGCCTGCGATGCCGCCGGCATCACCTTCATCGGGCCGCGGGCCGAGACGATGCGTGCCCTTGGCGACAAGGCCAGCGCCCGCCGTGTTGCGATCGAGGCCGGCGTGCCGGTCATCCCGGCGACCGAGGTCCTGGGCGATGACATGGAAGTCATCAAGAAACAGGCGGCCGAGGTCGGCTATCCCCTGATGCTCAAGGCCAGCTGGGGCGGCGGCGGGCGCGGGATGCGGCCGATCACCAGTCCCGAGGAACTGGCCGACAAAGTGCGCGAGGGCAGGCGCGAGGCCGAAGCCGCCTTCGGCAACGGCGAGGGCTACCTCGAAAAGATGATCCTGCGGGCCCGACACGTCGAGGTGCAGATCCTCGGCGACCGGCAAGGCAATGTCTGGCACCTGTGGGAACGCGACTGCACCGTGCAGCGCCGAAACCAGAAGGTCGTCGAGCGCGCGCCTGCTCCCTACCTGACACAGGAGCAGCGCGAAGACGTCTGCGCGATGGCCAAGCGCATCTGTCAGCACGTCAATTATGAATGCGCCGGCACTGTCGAGTTCCTGATGGATATGGACTCGGGCAAGTTCTACTTCATCGAGGTGAACCCCCGCGTCCAGGTCGAGCATACCGTCACCGAGGAAGTGACCGGCATCGACATCGTGCAGGCCCAGATCCTGATCGAGGAAGGCAAGTCGCTGTCCGAGGCGACCGGCGTCGCCAGCCAGGCCGAGGTGAAGCTGAACGGCCACGCGCTGCAATGCCGGGTCACGACCGAAGACCCGCTCAACAACTTCATCCCCGACTATGGCCGCCTGACCGCCTATCGCTCGGCCACGGGGAACGGCATCCGGCTCGATGGCGGCACGGCCTATGCGGGCGGGGTCATCACCCGCTACTACGACTCGCTCTTGGTCAAGGTCACCGCCCATGCCCAGACGCCCGAAAAGGCCATCGCCCGCATGGACCGCGCGCTGCGCGAGTTCCGCATCCGGGGCGTGGCGACGAATATCGAGTTCGTCATCAACCTGCTGAAACACCCGACTTTCCTCGACTACAGCTACACGACCAAGTTCATCGACACGACGCCCGAGCTGTTCCAGTTCAAGAAGCGGCGCGACCGGGCGACCAAGATCCTGACCTACATCGCCGACATCACGGTGAACGGGCATCCCGAGACCGCCGGGCGGCCGAAACCCCCGGCCGAGGCGCGCGCGCTGCGGGTGCCAAAGCTCCACGCCGAGCCCGCAATGGGCACCCACAACCTGCTGGAACAGAAGGGGCCGCAGGCAGTCGCCGACTGGCTCAAGGCGCAGAAGAAGGTGCTCATCACCGACACCACCATGCGCGACGGCCACCAGAGCCTGCTCGCCACCCGGATGCGCTCGATCAACATGATCCGCGTGGCGCCGGTCTATGCCGCGAACCTTCCGCAGCTCTTCAGCGTCGAATGCTGGGGGGGCGCGACCTTCGACGTGGCATACCGCTTCCTGCAGGAATGCCCTTGGCAGCGCCTGCGCGACCTGCGCGCGGCCATGCCGAACCTGATGACCCAGATGCTGCTGCGCGGGGCCAACGGCGTCGGCTACACCAACTACCCCGACAACGTGGTGAAGTTCTTCGTCGCGCAGGCCGCCAAGACCGGCGTCGACGTCTTCCGAGTCTTCGACAGCCTGAACTGGGTCGAGAACATGCGCGTGGCGATGGACGCGGTGCTCGAGGCCAACAAGGTGCTGGAAGGGGCGGTCTGCTATACCGGCGACATGCTCGACCCCAACCGGTCGAAGTATGACCTGAAGTACTACGTCGCCCGCGCGCAGGAACTGAAAGCCGCTGGTTCCCACATCCTCGGGCTGAAGGACATGGCGGGGCTGCTGAAGCCCGCCGCCGCGCGCCAACTCGTCAAGACGCTGAAGCAGGAGGTGGGCCTGCCCGTCCACTTCCACACCCATGACACCAGCGGCGCGGCGGCAGCGACGATCATCGCTGCTTGCGAGGCTGGCGTGGATGCGGTCGACGCCGCGATGGACGCCTTCTCGGGCGGCACCTCACAGGCCTGCCTCGGCTCGATCGTCGAGGCGCTGAGGCATACCGACCGCGATACCGGGCTCGACATGAGCGCGATCCGTGAGATCTCGAACTACTGGGAAGCCGTGCGCCAGCAATACGCGGCCTTCGAGAGCGGCCTGCAAGCCCCGGCATCCGAGGTGTACCTGCACGAGATGCCCGGCGGCCAGTTCACCAATCTCAAGGCCCAGGCCCGCAGCCTCGGGCTGGAGGACCGCTGGCACGAGGTCGCGCAGGCCTATGCCGATGCCAACCAGATGTTCGGGGATATCGTGAAGGTCACGCCCTCGTCCAAGGTCGTTGGCGACATGGCCCTGATGATGGTGGCGCAGGGCCTGACGCGGGCCCAGGTCGAGGATCCGGCGGTGGACGTGGCATTCCCTGAATCCGTTGCCGACATGCTCAAGGGCAACCTTGGCCAGCCCCATGGCGGCTGGCCCAAGGGCATCCAGGCCAAGGTGCTGAAGGGCGAGAAACCCTTCACCGACCGGCCCGGCCTGCTGGCCCCCGCGCTCGACATCGAGGCCACACGCAAGAAGCTGGTCAAGGACCTCGGCCTTGGCAAGGGCGACGCCGAAGGCGAGGTGATCGACGACGAGGACCTGAACGGCTACCTGATGTATCCCAAGGTCTTCTCCGACTACCGCGCGCGGCATCGCACCTACGGTCCCGTCCGTGTGTTGCCGACCCGCACCTTCTTCTACGGGATGCAGCCGGGTGAGGAGATCACCGCCGAGATCGATCCGGGCAAGACGCTTGAGATCCGCCTGCAGACCGTGGGCGAGGTGGGTGACGACGGCGAGGTGAAGGTCTTCTTCGAGCTGAACGGCCAGCCCCGTACCATCCGCGTGCCGAACCGTGCCATCAAGGCCAAGACCGCGGCCCGCCCCAAGGCCGCCGAGGGCAACCCCGCCCATGTCGGCGCGCCGATGCCGGGCTCGATCGCCTCGGTCGCGGTGGTGGCCGGGCAGAAGGTCAATGCCGGCGATCTCCTCCTGACCATCGAAGCGATGAAGATGGAGACCGGCCTGCATGCCGACCGCGCCGCGACGGTCAAGTCGGTGCTGGTCACGCCCGGCGTGCAGATCGACGCCAAGGACCTGCTGATCGAATTGGAATAGGGTTGCGCCGCCGTCGCGACCCTACGCCTCGCAGATATAGGTGACCGTCCGGATGCGGCGGTCACGCAGGTTGGTGACCTGATTTCGGGCCATGACCGGGAAGTCGTTGCCGAGGAAGGTCTGGAAAGTCACCGCCGGCGCGGCGACCGACAGCCGCGCCGCCATCGCCTCGAACCATTTCAGCGACTCTTCGGTGGAATCCTCGGTAGAGACGACCCGGAACCCGGCATCTGCCAGCAGACGTGGCATCTCCTCGGGCGTTGAAAGGTGGCTGATCTCCGGTGTTCGCGCCCAGGGCACGGGATAGACCAGCGGCCCGCCCTCGCCCTGCAGCACGTCATAGACGGCGAAGCGACCGCCGGGTTTCAGGACCCGGTGCGCCTCGGCATACATGCGGTCCTTGCGCGCGATGTTCATCGCGACATGGATCGTCGTCGCCGCGTCGAAGCTGGCGTCCTTAAACGGCAGGTCCGTGGCGTCGCCCTCAAGAAAGGTCACCCGGTCAGAAAGGCCGACCCACTCGCTCAAGGTGGCCGCCGCCTCGCAGAAGGCCGGCGTCAGGTCGATGCCGGTGACATGGCAGCCATAGGTTTCGGCAAGCGTGCGGGCGGGGCCACCAAGACCGCTGCCGAGGTCAAGGACCCTTGACCCGGGCGCGAGGTTCAGCGCTTCGGCGAGGTGCAACGTCGATTTGCGGCCGCCGATATGAAACTCGTCGACGCTGGCCAGATCGGCCGTTGTCAGCGTTCCGATATCCTTGCCTGCCTTGCGCAGGCTTTCCGCTATGGCCAGCGAAAGACGGTCTTCTCCGCTGTAATGCTGTGCAACGCAATCGGTCATCGCGGCCCCCTCCTGTCGCCCGGATCAACCTGCAGCGCCGGCGCGCGGGCGTCGGTCGCCACGGCGGCGATGGTAAAGGAACCCCGCGGCCTTTCAACGCGCTCCGTGACAGCGATGTCGGGTCTGCCCAGGTCCGCGCCATGGCACGGCGCGACCGTCCCGGATAAATTTGGCCGATTTCCGTCGACACACCGTTTTGCCTCTTGCAAGCCGCAGCGGGGCTTTATAAATCCCCGCCACCGGACTAGGAACGCGGGCGTAGCTCAGGGGTAGAGCATAACCTTGCCAAGGTTAGGGTCGTGAGTTCGAATCTCATCGCCCGCTCCAGGTCGGAAAACGCGAAGGGCGTCCCACGGGGCGCCCTTCGCATTTTCCGATCCATCCCGCAGCTTCGACAGCAGTCCGAACCTCGCTCGCATGCCCTGTCATCGGCTCGCCTCGCCGCGCCCCGCGCGACGGTTGCCGTGCCCTGCCCGCCGCGCCGAAACGCGCTTGCCCTCTGCCGATACATGCGCTAATCCGCAGCCAACGGTGCGGGCGTAGCTCAGGGGTAGAGCATAACCTTGCCAAGGTTAGGGTCGTGAGTT
>CAMFII010000006.1 GCA_945952585.1 uncultured Rhodobacter sp. | reverse complement strand
AGCATGCGCTGCGCCGCTATCCGAACGGCGAGGAACGCTGCATCGCCTGCAAGCTGTGCGAGGCGATCTGCCCGGCGCAGGCCATCACCATCGACGCGGAACCGCGCGAGGATGGTAGCCGGCGGACGACCCGCTACGACATCGACATGACGAAATGCATCTATTGCGGCTTCTGCCAGGAAGCCTGCCCGGTGGATGCGATCGTCGAAGGCCCGAACTTCGAGTTCTCGACCGAGACCCGCGAAGAGCTGTTCTACACCAAGGAAAAGCTTCTGGATAACGGCGCGCGGTGGGAAGCGGAAATCGCCCGCAACCTCGAGATGGACGCGCCCTACAGATGACCGACGAATTCACCAAGATGTTCAAGGCAATGGTGGAAAGCGGCCAGGAAATGGCCCGCTCGTTCAACCCTGCGCTGGAGAACTTCCAGGTGAAGGGGTTCGAGAACCTCTGGCCCACCATGACGAAAGACATGATGGAGATGTGGTTCGGCAAGACCTTCAACCGCGAGGGGCTGGATGCCAAGACCCGGCTTCTGGTCACGATCGCCGCGCTGACGGTGCTGGGCGCCCATGCCGAGCCGCAGCTGAAGCTGACGATCCGCCACGCGATCGAGGCGGGCGCCACGAAACGCGAGATCGCCGAGGTGATCTGGCAGATGAGCATGTTCGGCGGCGTGCCCGCCATGACGAAGGCGCTGGAGATCGCCCAGGGCGTCTTCGGCGAGACCGGGGAGAAAAGCGAATGACCATCGCGGATTATGCCTTCTATGGCTTTGCGGTCGTGCTGATTGCGGCGGGCCTGATGGTGACCATCGCGCGCAACCCGGTGCATTCGGTGCTGTGGCTGATCCTGGCCTTCCTGAATGCCGCGGGCCTGTTCGTGCTGCTCGGGGCCGAGTTCGTCGCGATGCTGCTCATCATCGTCTATGTCGGCGCGGTCGCCGTGCTGTTCCTGTTCGTGGTCATGATGCTCGACATCGACTTCGAGGAGCTGAAGGGCGAGATGGCGCGCTTCATGCCTCTGGCGCTGCTGATCGGGGTGATCCTGCTGATGCAGTTCGCTCTGGCCTATGGCGCCTGGGTGCAGTCGGACGGTGCGCTCGGGCTGCGGCAGGCGGTGACGCCGGATCTGGCGCAAGCGACCAACACCCATGCGCTCGGCGTGCTGATCTACGACAAGTACATTTTCCTGTTCCAGGTCGCCGGCCTGATCCTGCTGGTCGCGATGATCGGGGCGATCGTGCTGACGCTGCGCCACCGCAAGGACGTCAAGCGCCAGTCAGTGCTGGCGCAGATGTACCGCGACCCGGCCAAGGCGATGGAACTGGTGGACGTGAAGCCGGGGCAGGGGCTCTGAGCTGACGGAATTTCTTGGGACGGCCCGAAAGGGCCGCCCGGACGGAACGATAACGGGCAGAGGCCCGGAGGGACGAAGATGGTGGGACTGACACATTACCTGACGGTGGCGGCGGCCTTGTTCGTCATCGGGATTTTCGGGATCTTCCTGAACAGGAAGAATATCATCGTCATCCTGATGTCGATCGAGCTGATGCTCCTGTCGGTCAACATCAACTTCGTCGCCTTCTCCTCGTTCCTGGGCGATCTCGTGGGGCAGGTCTTCACGATGTTCGTGCTGACCGTCGCCGCCGCCGAGGCCGCGATCGGGCTGGCGATCCTCGTCTGCTTCTTCCGCAACCGGGGAAGCATCGAGGTCGAAGACGTCAACGTGATGAAGGGCTGAACCGATGACCACGATCATCCTCTTCGCGCCGCTGATCGGTGCGCTGATCTGCGGCTTCGGCTGGCGCTTCATCGGCGAGACGGCGGGTCAGGTCATCACCACCGGCCTCGTCTTCCTTGGCGCTTTCCTGAGCTGGATCATCTTCTTCAGCTTCGACGGCACGACCCAGCATGTCGACCTGTTCCGCTGGTTCGACTCTGGGTCCTTCGTGGCCGACTGGTCGATCCGGCTTGACCGGCTGACGGCGATCATGCTGGTCGTGGTCAATACCGTCTCGGCGCTCGTCCACCTCTATTCGTTCGGCTACATGGCCCATGACGACAACTGGGGCCATCACGAGCACTACAAGGCCCGGTTCTTCGCCTACCTGTCGTTCTTCACCTTCGCCATGCTGATGCTGGTGACTGCCGACAACCTGCCGCAGATCTTTTTCGGCTGGGAAGGCGTGGGCGTGGCGTCCTACCTGCTGATCGGCTTCTACTACCGCAAGCCCTCGGCCAATGCCGCGGCGATGAAGGCCTTCATCGTCAACCGCGTCGGCGACTTCGGCTTTGCGCTCGGCATCTTCGGGCTGTTCTTCCTGACGGACTCGGTCAAGTTCGACGACATCTTCGCGCAAGGCCCGGTTCTGGCGCAGACCGAGTTGAGCTTTCTCTGGCGCGACTGGAACGCGGCGAACCTGATCGCGGTGCTGCTGTTCATCGGGGCCATGGGGAAATCGGCGCAGCTCATCCTGCACACCTGGCTGCCGGACGCGATGGAGGGCCCGACGCCGGTTTCCGCCCTGATCCACGCCGCAACGATGGTGACCGCGGGCGTGTTCCTTGTCTGCCGCATGTCGCCGATCTTCGAATATGCCCCGCAGGCGCTGGCCTTTGTCACCATTCTGGGCGCGACGACCGCGTTCTTCGCGGCGACCGTGGGCCTGGTGCAGAACGACATCAAGCGCGTGATCGCCTACTCGACCTGCTCTCAGCTGGGCTACATGTTCGTGGCGGCGGGCGTGGGCGCCTATCCGGTGGCGATGTTCCACCTGTTCACGCACGCCTTCTTCAAGGCGATGCTGTTCCTTGGCGCGGGCTCCGTCATCCATGCCATGCACCATGAGCAGGACATGCGGAACTACGGCGCGCTGCGGAAGAAGATCCCGCTGACCTTCTGGGCGATGATGATCGGCACGCTGGCCATCACCGGCGTCGGCATCCCGCTGACCCATATCGGCTTTGCCGGTTACCTGTCGAAGGACGCGGTGATCGAAAGCGCCTTTGTCGGCAACCACTACGCCTTCATCATGCTGGTGATCGCGGCGGGGATGACCTCGTTCTACTCCTGGCGGCTGATGTTCCTGACCTTCTACGGCGAGGCGCGGGGCGATCATCACGCCCATGACCATGCCCATGAAAGCCCGAAGGTCATGCTGATCCCGCTTGGCGTGCTGGCGCTTGGCGCAGTCTTCTCGGGGATGATCTGGTACAACAACTTCTTCGGCAGCGTCGAGAAGGTGCACGACTGGTTCGGGATGCCGCCGGTGGCCGAAGCCGCCGAGGGCGGTCATGGCACCGAAGCGGCGGCCGAGGGAACGACGACCGAGGCCACGACGACCGAGACTGCGACGACCGAGACTGCGGCCACTGAACCCGCCGCGCATGAGGCCGTTCCGGTCCCGGTGCAGGGCGCCGTGTTCTTCGGACCGGAGAATGAGACGATCCACAAGGCCCATGAAGTGCCGGACTGGGTCAAGGTCAGCCCCTTCATCGCGATGGTCCTGGGCTTCCTGCTGGCGTTCCAGTTCTACATCCGCCGTCCGGACCTGCCGGGCAAACTGGCGGCCAACCAGCCGGTGCTCTACCAGTTCCTGCTGAACAAGTGGTACTTCGACGAGATCTATGACGTGATCTTCGTGCGCCCCGCGAAATGGCTTGGCGGCTTCCTGTGGAAGCGCGGCGATGGCGAGGTGATCGACGGCACCATCAACGGCGTGGCGATGGGGATCATCCCCTTCTTCACCCGCCTCGCGGGCCGGGCGCAGACCGGCTACATCTTCACCTATGCCTTTGCGATGGTGCTGGGGATCGCGGTCCTCGTGACCTGGATGACGCTCACGGGCGGCGCCAAGTAAGGGGAACGGGCATCATGGAAAATCTTCTCTCGATCATCACCTTCATCCCGCTCGTCGCTGCCGTCATCATGGCGCTGTTCCTGCGCGGCAACGACCCCGCGGCGCAGCGCAACGCCAGGTGGCTGGCACTGCTGGCGACGACGGCGACCTTCCTGATCTCGCTCTTCCTGCTGACCGGCTTCGATCCGCAGAATACCGGCTTCCAGTTCGTGGAAGAGCGGCCGTGGATCCTTGGCCTGACCTACAAGATGGGCGTCGACGGCATCTCGGTCCTGTTCGTGCTGCTGACGACCTTCCTCATGCCGCTGACCATCGGCGCGTGCTGGAGCGTCGAGACGCGGGTCAAGGAATACATGATCGCCTTCCTGCTGCTGGAAACGCTGATGCTCGGCGTCTTCTGCGCGCTGGACCTGGTGCTGTTCTACTTGTTCTTCGAGGCCGGCCTGATCCCGATGTTCCTCATCATCGGCATCTGGGGGGGCAAGGACCGCATCTATGCGTCGTTCAAGTTCTTCCTCTACACCTTCCTCGGCTCGGTTCTGATGCTGGTGGCGATGATCGCCATGTATTACGACGCCGGCACGACCGACATCCCGACGCTGCTGAACCACAATTTCGGGTCTGACACGATTTCGGTCCTTGGGTTCCAGATCGTCGGCGGGATGCAGACGCTCCTGTGGCTCGCCTTCTTCGCCAGCTTCGCGGTAAAGATGCCGATGTGGCCGGTCCATACCTGGCTGCCCGACGCCCACGTCCAGGCGCCGACCGCCGGGTCGGTCGTGCTGGCGGCAATCCTGCTGAAGATGGGCGGCTACGGCTTCCTGCGCTTCAGCCTGCCGATGTTCCCGGTGGCGTCCGACCTGCTTGCGCCGCTCGTGTTCTGGATGTCGGCGATCGCGATCGTCTACACCTCGCTCGTGGCGCTGGCCCAGCAGGACATGAAGAAGCTGATCGCCTATTCGTCCGTCGCTCACATGGGCTACGTCACGATGGGCATCTTCGCCGCGAACCAGCAGGGCATCGACGGCGCGATCTTCCAGATGCTGAGCCACGGCTTCGTGTCTGGCGCGCTCTTCCTCTGCGTCGGCGTGATCTATGACCGGATGCACACCCGCGAGATCGACGCCTATGGCGGTCTGGTCAACCGGATGCCCGCCTATGCGCTGGTCTTCATGTTCTTCACCATGGCGAATGTGGGCCTGCCGGGCACCAGCGGCTTCATCGGCGAATTCCTGACGCTGGCCGGGATCTTCCAGGTCAACACCTGGGTGGCGGCCGTGGCCGCGACCGGCGTGATCCTGTCGGCCGCCTATGCGCTGTGGCTCTACCGCCGGGTGGTCTTCGGCGACCTCATCAAGGAAAGCCTGAAGTCGATCACCGACATGTCCGCGCGCGAGAAGGCGATCTTCGCCCCGCTCGTCGCCATGACCCTGTTCCTGGGCATCTACCCGAGCTTCGTGACCGATCGTATCGGCCCGTCGGTTCATGCCCTTGTCACCGAATACCACGCGTCGCTGCCGGTCGATACGGCAACGCGCCTGGCCCTGCAGTAAGGGAACCGCCCGAATGTTCGCGACCGACTTCCAGATCGTCCTGCCCGAGGTCATCCTCGCGGTCTATGCGATGCTCGCGCTCCTCTTCGCGGTCTATACCGGCAAGGATGCCGTTGCGGGCCTTCTGACCTGGGTGACGGCGGGGCTGTTCGTCCTGCTGGCGCTGTGGATCGGCGGGGCCGGTGATGGCGCGCGCACGGCCTTCGGCGGCATGGTCAATGACGATCCGTTCTCGCGCTATGCCAAGGTCACGATCCTGCTGTCCGGCGCCGCCGTGCTCGCCATGGGCAAGGATTACATGGAGCGGCGCGACCTGCTGCGCTTCGAATACCCGGTGCTGGTGACGCTGGCGACGATCGGCATGATGATCATGGTCTCGGCCGGGGACCTGATGGCGCTTTACATGGGGCTCGAGCTGCAGTCGCTGTCGCTTTACGTCATCGCCGCGATCCGCCGCGACAGCGTGAAATCGACCGAGGCCGGCCTGAAGTATTTCGTCCTTGGCGCGCTGTCTTCGGGCCTGCTGCTTTACGGGGCCTCGCTGACCTACGGCTTTGCCGGCACGACGCTGTTCTCGGGCATCCTGTCCACGCTTGGGGGCGAGGTGCCGGTGGGCCTGCTGTTCGGCCTCGTCTTCATCCTGACCGGGCTTGCGTTCAAGGTGTCCGCGGTGCCCTTCCACATGTGGACGCCAGACGTCTATGAGGGTTCGCCGACGCCGGTGACGGCCTTCTTCGCCGCCGCGCCCAAGGTGGCCGCGATGGGCCTCCTGGCGCGGGTCACGCAGGATGCGTTCGGCAAGATCCCCGGCGACTGGGGGCAGGTGCTGGCGCTGCTGGCCGTGCTGTCGATGTTCGTGGGATCGATCGCCGCGATCGGCCAGCGCGACATCAAGCGACTGATGGCCTATTCCTCGATCACCCATATGGGCTTTGCACTCATGGGCCTTGCCTCGGGCACGGCCGAGGGCGTTCAGGCGATGCTCGTCTACATGGCGATCTATGTCACCATGAGCGTCGGCGCCTTCGCCTTCATCCTGTCGATGTCGAAGGACGGTGTGCCGGTCACCGACATCGAGAGCCTGAACATGTATTCGAAGAAGGAACCGCTCCGGGCGCTCGCGCTGCTGGTGCTGATGTTCAGCCTGGCCGGCGTGCCGCCGATGGTCGGCTTCTTCGGGAAGTTCTATGTGCTGAAGGCCGCCGTCGACGCGGGAATGGTCTGGCTCGCGGTGCTGGGCGTGATCGCCTCGGTCATCGGCGCCTTCTATTACCTCCGCATCGTCTTCTACATGTATTTCGGCAAGGAGGGCGACCGTCTGGACGGCTCGATCTCGCCGGTGCAGTGGGTGATGCTGATGGGCTCTGCCGCGGTGATGGTGCTGGGCGTCGTGAACCTGTTCGGCATCGACTCGCTTGCCGCTGTCGCGGCCGAAACGCTTGTGCGCTGACGCCACGCGCGACCCCTGGCCCGAGGGCGTGACGCGGCGCGTCCTGCCCTCGGTCGACAGCACCAATGCCGAAGCCGCCCGTCTGGCAGCCGAACTGGCCGGTCCCTGCTGGATCCTCGGGCTGGAGCAGACCGGCGGGCGCGGCCGTCGCGGCCGCCCGTGGGTCAGCCCGAAGGGCAACTTCTACGCGACCCTCCTGATGCATCCGCGCGAGGCGCCCGAGATCGTGGCGCTGCGCTCTTTCGTGGCGGCGCTGGCGCTGCGGGACGCGCTGGTGGCGCTGACCGGGCTGCCCGAGGCCTTCCAACTCAAATGGCCGAATGACGTGCTGCTGAACGGCGGCAAGCTGGCGGGTATCCTGCTGGAAAGCGCGGGGCAGGGCGGGCGCGTCGGCCATCTGGCCATCGGCATCGGCGTCAACCTGATCTCGGCCCCCGACCCCTCTACGGTGGAGCCCGGCGCGGTGGTCCCAGTCAGCCTGCTGTCCGAGACCGGCCTTCGGGTAACGCCGGAGGCCTTTCTCGAGTGGCTGGCCCCGGCCTACGCCCGGCGCGAAGCGGTTTTTGCCACGCAGGGCTTCGCCCCCCTGCGCGAGGCCTGGCTTGCCCATGCGGCGCGCCTCGGCCAACCGATCCGGGCGCGCACCGGGACGCGGACCGACGAGGGGCTGTTCGAAACCATCGACGCCGCCGGGGCACTGGTCCTGGGCCAGCCCGGCGGACGGATCGCCATTCCCGCCGCCGAAGTCTTTTTCTGAGTCCCAAGTCCAACGGAGGGTGCCCATGCTTCTTGCCATCGACTGCGGCAACACCAACACCGTCTTCTCGATCTGGGACGGGACGCGGTTCCTGTCGACCTGGCGGATCGCTACCGATTACAAGCGCACCGCAGACGAGTATTTCGTCTGGCTGTCCTCGCTGATGATGCTGTCGAAGGTCGAGGCGACGATCACCGAGGCGATCATCTCCTCGACCGTGCCGCGCGTGGTCTTCAACCTGCGCGTCCTGTGCAACCGCTACTTCAACTGCCGCCCGCTGGTGGTGGGCCGGCCAGAATGCGCGCTGCCCGTTCCGCCCCGTGTCGATGCCGGAACGACGGTTGGCCCCGACCGGCTGGTGAACACGGTCGGCGGGTTCGACCGCCACGGCGGCAACCTGATCGTCGTCGATTTCGGCACCGCCACCACCTTTGACGTCGTCGATACCGATGGCGCCTATATCGGCGGCGTGATCGCGCCGGGCGTCAACCTCAGCCTCGAGGCGCTGCACATGGCGGCGGCGGCACTGCCGCATGTCGAGGTGAGCCGCCCGGCCCGCGCCATCGGCACCAATACGGTCGCCTGCATGCAGTCGGGCGTTTATTGGGGGTATATCGGTCTGGCGGAAGGTATCGTGCGGCAGATCCGAGCAGAACGCGACCGTCCGATGAAAGTCATTGCAACCGGCGGCCTCGCCCCCCTGTTCGCGCAGGGTTTCGATCTATTTGATGCGGTTGAGGATGACCTGACCAGTCATGGTCTGGTGCTGATCCACCGCCACAACAAGGAACTGGAAACGGCATGACTGCGAACCGTCTGATCTATCTCCCCCTCGGTGGCGCGGGAGAGATCGGCATGAACTGCTACGTCTACGGCTACGGCCCCGAGGACAAGGAACGCCTGATCGTCGTCGATCTGGGCGTGACCTTCGGCGACATGGAGACGACGCCGGGCATCGACCTCATCATGCCGGACGTGCGCTGGCTCGAGGAACGGCAGGACCGGATCGAGGCGATCTTCATCACCCATGCGCACGAGGACCATATCGGCGCGCTTGGCCATCTGTGGCCCAAGCTGCGCGCCAAAGTCTACGCGAGGCGCTTCACGGCGCTGATCGGGCGGGCGAAGCTGGAAGAGCAGGGGCAGCCCGGGAACATCATCACCACGGTCGAGGCGCGGCCGCAGGTGATCGAGGCGGGGCCGTTCAAGGTGCAGTACCTGCCGGTCGCCCATTCGATCCCCGAAAGCGCGGCGCTGGTCATCGACACGCCAGCAGGACGGATCCTGCATTCGGGCGACTTCAAGCTCGACCCCACCCCGCTGGTGGGCGAGGCCTGGCGGCCGGAGCTGTTCGCCGAGGTCGCGGCCGAAAAGCCGGTCAAGGCGCTGATGTGCGACTCGACCAACGTCTTCTCGACCCATGCCGGCCGGTCCGAAGCGACGCTGCGCGACCCGATCCGCGAACTGGTGCAGAAGGCCGAAGGGATGGTGGTCGCGACCACCTTCGCCTCGAACGTGGCGCGGCTGATGACGCTGGCCGAGGCGGCGCAGGCGGCCGGGCGATCGGTCTGCCTGATGGGCCGGGCGATGAAGAAGATGGTCGCGGCGGCGGTCGAATCCGGCGTGTTGGCGCAATTCCCGAAGGTCGTCCCGCCGGAAGAGGCCGAGGATATCCCGCGCCAGAACCTGATGCTCCTGGTCACCGGCAGCCAGGGCGAGCGCCGCGCGGCCTCGGCCCAGCTGGCCCGCGGCAAGTATCTGGGGATGGAGATGAAGGAGGGCGACCTGTTCCTGTTCTCGTCCCGCACCATCCCCGGCAACGAACGTGGCGTGCTGCGCATCGTCAACGCCTTCTCCGAGATGGGCGTCGATGTGGTGGACGAGGCGAACGGCCTTTACCACGTCTCAGGTCATGCCAACCGCCCGGACCTGGAATTGATGCATTCCATCGTCAAGCCGGCGGTGGTGATCCCCATGCATGGGGAGCACCGCCACCTCCGCGAGCATGTGAACCTGGCGGCGTCCAAGGGTTTCGCCGGTGAGATCGCCACCAATGGCATGATGCTGGACCTGACCGGGGACATTCCCGAGGTCGCCGAATACATCGAAACGGGGCGGCTCTACCTCGACGGCACCGCGCTGATCGGCGCGATGGACGGGGTGGTTCGCGACCGCATCCGCATGGCGCTGAACGGCCATGTGATGATCACCATCATCCTCGACGAGAACGACGATCCGCTTGGCGACGCCTGGGCCGAAATCATGGGCCTGCCCGAGATGGGCAAGGGCGGGCGTTCCCTGGCCGAGACGATAGAGGCAGAGCTGACCGAGTTCCTGGAGCGTGGCGGCAAGGTGCTGAGCGACGACGACAAGCTGGACGAGGCGGTGCGCCGCATCGTGCGGCAGGTCGCGGTCGAGGAGATCGGCAAGAAGCCCGAGGTGACAGTGGTGGTCAGCCGGCTGCAGGCCGACTGACGCCCCTCGAAAAAGAAAAGGCCCCGCAATCGCTTGCGGCGCCTTTCTCATACGATGCGCTGATTATTCCGAGCTGGCCGGCGCGAAGCTGCGAAGCAGAAAGTCCGGCATGTGGTCGCCCATGCCCACGACGGGCGCATCCTCGCGGCGCTGGTCGCGGCGGTTGTCTGAGCGGCTGTCTGAGCGGCGCTCGCCGCTGCGGCTGCGATCCTCGCGCGGACGGGACTCACGCGACCGCTCCTCGCGCGGGCGTTCCTCGCGGGGGCGTTCCTCGCGCACGGGCTCGACGGCCTCGACGGTTTCCGTCGGGCGGAAGGGCTCGCGCGATGCCTCGCGGCCGTGGTCGGCCACCGGACGCGGGCGTTTCTCGCCCCGGTCGCGCGACGAGGGACGACGTTCGCTGCGCTCGGGCCGGTCGGGGGCGCCTTCGCGAATCTCGATCGCCGGGGTTTGCCCCCGGGGGATCGGTTTCTTGATGAGGCTTTCGATCTGGCCCACATACTTGTCGTCCGAGGGCGTGGCGATGGTATAGGCCTTGCCTTGCCGTCCGGCACGACCGGTGCGGCCGATGCGGTGGACATAATCCTCGGGGTGCGTCGGCACGTCGAAGTTGAAGACGTGGCTCACCGCCGGAATGTCGAGGCCGCGTGCGGCAACATCGGACGCGACCAGCAGGTGCAGCGAGCCATCGCGGAAGCCGTCGAGCGTCTTCATCCGCACCGACTGGTCAAGGTCGCCATGGATCGGCGCCGCGTTGAAGCCGTGCGATTTCAGCGATTTCGCCACCACGTCCACATCCATCTTGCGGTTGCAGAAGATTATGGCGTTGGTGCAGGCCTCGCCCTCGGCCTTGATGAGTTCGCGCAGCACGGCGCGCTTCTCGGTAAAGCTGCGGTCGCGGCGCGAGGGCGTCAGCGCGATCAGCTGCTGTTCGATGGTTTCCGAGGCAGTCGCCTGACGCGCCACCTCGATCTTCACAGCGCCCGACAGGAAGGTGTTGGTGATGCGCTCGATCTCGGGTGCCATGGTCGCCGAGAAGAAGAAGGTCTGCCGGGTGAAGGGTGTCAGCGAGAAGATGCGCTCGATATCCGGGATGAAGCCCATGTCAAGCATCCGGTCGGCCTCGTCGACGACCATGATCTGCACGCCGTTGAGCAGGAGCTTGCCGCGCTCGAAATGGTCGAGCAGGCGGCCCGGCGTCGCGATCAGCACGTCGACACCGCGGTCGATCAACTTGTCCTGTTCGCCGAAGCTGACGCCGCCGATCAGGAGCGCCTTCGTCAGCTTGGTATGCTTGGCGTAGACATCGAAGTTCTCGGCCACCTGCGCGGCGAGTTCGCGCGTCGGCGCGAGGACCAGCGAGCGCGGCATCCGGGCGCGGGCGCGGCCCTGTCCAAGAAGCGTGATCATCGGCAGCGTGAAGCTCGCCGTCTTGCCGGTGCCGGTCTGGGCGATGCCGAGCACGTCCTTGCCTTGCAAGGCGTGGGGGATGGCCTGCGCCTGGATCGGGGTAGGGGTCTCGTAGCCCGCTTCGCTGATGGCCTTCAGCACGCGCGGGTCAAGCGCGAGGTCGGAGAATTTGGTCATATGCGTCCTTGGATGCGGTATCGGACCGCATGAATCTATGGGACGCATCTTTCCGGGCGCCCCGGCGTCTTGGCCTTGTGGCCTTCGGGTCCGTTAGCGGAAAAGCGTGCGAAGGTCAAGGATCAGCGGGTTTCCCGCCCTTCCGGCGCTGGTCCCGCCGCACCCGCATCGACTGCAACCGCCGGAACAGCGTGCCGGGATCCTGATTCAGCCGTTCCAGCAGGTGGCAGGCGAGCGGACCCAGCACGGGCACCACCTGGGCCTCGGCCCAGATCGGGGCGAGGAGGTTGTAGTCGAGCCCGCCCGAGCCGAGCGAAAAGCCGGGCATCCCAAGCGGCAGCGGGGCGTCGGCCTTGCGGCCAAGGCCGAAGGGCTGGTCAGGCGCGCGGCCGGAATAAAGCCGCTCGGCCTCGTAAAGCTTCATCAGCGAGAACAGCAGGTTCAGCGACTGGCCGAGGCGCCGCTGCGCCTCGCTCGCACCGTGATCTGCAAAGGTGATGGCCGCCGAGATCTTCCAGCGGTCCGGCAGATGGCCGATCAGCCAGTCCGGCTGTTCGGCCCAAAGCCGCAGGAACAGTGCCGGAGCATGATCGGGCCAGCCACGCTTGCGCAGGCAGGAAATCAGCTGGGCATGAAGCAGCACCAGTTCGGGCTGGCCCGCCAGTTCGCGCGCCAGCGCATGGTGCTTGACGGCATAGCCGCTGGCCCGGCGCGGCCGGTCGGGACCGGGATCGGCGACGGGCCGCCCCGCCAAAGCGACAAGGTCCGCATCCAGCGCCGGCAGGGCCTCGCCCGGCCCGAAGTCGAGCGGCGCGCGCCGCTCTTGCCAGCGGGCAATCAGCGTATCGGGTGCATTGGGATAGGTCTCGGTCATATGCCGCTTTGAGTCTTGCGCCAGAGCCCTGGCTGCGGAACACTCTCCGCATTTAACGACGACCTTTTCAATTGTGGATTTTCATCATGCGTCTCTCCGCTGTTTTCGCGGGTTTCATGGCATTGCTGCCGTGCTCGGCCCTATCCCAGACCAACAGTTCAACCGATGCCCGGTTTTCGGCCGGAGCCGAGCCCTGTTTCAGACAGGTGCATCTGAGCTTTCATGCCGTCTCGGCATCGGCCCGATACGGGCTGATCTTCGACCAGCGCGGGACCGGCGAGGCGGCGATTCTGGCCTCGTGGACGGCCGACGGCAGGCTGCACCGCACGAACGTTCAGCCCGTGGGCGGCCCCATCGTTCCGCTTGGTGCCGGTTTTCCCGTTGGTGAACAGGTCGTGGGCCTCTCCATCGCCGATTGCCAAAGGGATCGGCCGCTGCCGCGTTTGATCCGCCTGGATAGGTCCAGTCCGGATCATGGCTATCGGCGCACCTGTCCCGCACTTGACCCCGGCGCTGTCCGCCCCATCCTCTGCCTGTCGGCCGGCAGGATGCCGTCCTGGAACGAGGGAGAAAGACCATGGCAGTGAAAAATTCGGCATCGGCCCATTGGGCGGGCGACCTGAAATCCGGAAAGGGACAGATCTCGACCGCCTCGGGCGGGCTGTCGGCCTTGCCTTACGACTTTCGCAAGCGGTTCGAGGGCGAGAAGGGGACCAATCCCGAAGAACTGATCGGCGCCGCCCATGCCGCCTGTTTCTCGATGGCGCTGTCGGGGCAACTCGGCAATGCCGGACTGACCGCCGAGGCGATCGACACCACGGCGACCGTCACGCTGGACTTCATCGACGGGGCGCCGACCGTGACGAAGATCCATCTCGACCTGAAGGCGAAGATTCCGGGCGCCAGCGATGCGGCCTTCCAGAAGGCGGCGGCGGATGCCAAGGCCGGGTGCCCCATTTCGCGGCTGCTGAAGGCCGCCGAGATCACACTGGACGCGAAACTCGTCTGATCAGGCGGTCGGATGCAGGACGGGCTGGTAGCCCGCACGCAGCACGGCAAGGGTCGGGGCCGGGGTCATCACCTCGGCCCTGCCATTTTCGGGGCGGGACCCTGTGGCGTCATAGCCGGAGGGGCTGTAGCGCCGCAGTTGGTCTGCCGAGACGAGCCACGCCGCGCCCTGATACCAGACGAAGGCGCCCGGGGGCAGGCTGACCCAGTCGGCCCTATGGCGGCGCTGCTCGCCACCCTTGCCGAGCCGCGCGGCATGAAGGGCGCGGTCCATCGCGATGGCCGAGGGGCGGATGCCCGTCTCGGCCTGCCAGCCGTCGCGGAAGGCCTCGTAGGCGGGGCGACGGCAGAGGGCGCAGGGGCGGTGCCCGGCGGCAAGCGCCACCGCCTCGTCGAGGAAGAACAACTCGGTCCAGGTGCCGGGGGACATCACCTGCCGTCGCACGGCCTTGTAGGACAGCGCGCAGATGATCCAGTGCGGATGTCGCCAGCGCGGCCGGCCCAACTGCCGATGTTCGTCATGCAGGATGCCGCGATTGCCGGTGAACAGCCCGCGTCCCGCGATGGCGACGATCTCGCCGGTGGGCAGGACGCGGTTTTGGCGGATCACCGATTGCGCCTTCATTTTGGGATTGGTCTCAACCAAATTGCTCGGTGAAAGACAATTCCATTTTTGTTGTATCTCTTAACCAAACGACTTTAGTTCAGATAGGATTTGGTCCAGAGGATTCCCGTTCCCCGCCCGAGCAGAGGCTGGGTCCTTTGAGCCGGTACGGCCAATTTCTTTTTGAATTAAGCTCACAAAGCGCCGTAGGGCCGTCTCCGCTGCCACATGCAGATCGTGTTTGGTTTGTTCTTCGCTTATGTCCGGCCATCTCTGGCAGATTTCATGAGCCACGAGTATATAATCCAAAACCAAAGGACGATAGCCACGATATGCAGAATCCTTTTCGGTTCCGTATTGATCCTGCGAGACATTCTTGAAGTATAGACGACCAATCTCGATGAGTGCCGATGTTTTAATGCCCAATTCCATAATTCTGGTATCACGGTCTGTGACAGCCGAAGAGTTCTTATCGGTCAAGACCATTACCGCAGCCAGAGATTCGATAACGTCCTTTCCCCAAGATGTGACTTCATCCAGTCGAAGAGCTTTTTCAGCGCGACTCTCGTTCTCCCTGCGTGAGCGGATGAATTCTTGAGAAAGTCGCCAGATGGCGATTGGAGCGACCACGACCGCAGTGAAATTAAACGCCAGCTGAAAATATTCATTGAGATCATGAATGTTGATCACACCATCATCTCTTTCGTCGCCGTCAGCTTCAGGTCGGGATAGTCGCGCTGGACGCGGTCGATGTCCCATTGCAGGCGAGTCAGGAAGACCGCGTCACCGTCATGGTCATAGGCCATGTGACCCTTGTTGACGTTGATGAGCTTCTCCAACGACGCCTTGGGGCCCGAGACCCACCTCGCCGAGGTGAATTGCGAGCCCTCGAAGCGGACGGGCAGCTGGTATTCCTGCTCGATCCGGCTTGCCAGCACGTCGAATTGCAGGGCCCCCACAACGCCGACGATGAAGCCCGAGCCGATCATCGGCTTGAACACCTTGGCCGCGCCTTCCTCGGCAAACTGCATCAACGCCTTTTCCAGGTGCTTGGCCTTCATCGGATCCCCGGCGCGGACCCCTTGCAGCAGTTCCGGCGCGAAGCTCGGGATGCCGGTGAAGCGCAGCGTCTCGCCCTCGGTCAGCGCGTCGCCGATGCGAAGCTGTCCATGGTTCGGGATGCCGATGATGTCGCCCGCCCAGGCCTCTTCCGCCAGTTCGCGGTCGGCGGCCAGGAACAGGACCGGGTTCGACACGGCCATCGGCTTCTTCGACCGGACATGCAGCAGCTTCATGCCCCGCTCGAAATGCCCCGAGGCGAGGCGGACGAAGGCAACCCGGTCGCGGTGCTTGGGATCCATGTTGGCCTGCACCTTGAAGACGAAGCCGGTCACCGCCGGTTCTTCGGGCAGAATGCCGCGCTCCGACGCCTTCTGGATCTGCGGGACGGGGCCGTATTCGCCGATCCCGTCCATCAGTTCCTTCACCCCGAAGGAGTTGATGGCCGAACCGAACCAGATCGGCGTCATCGAACCGTTCAGGAACGCTTCGCGATCGAAGGCGGGCAGCAGCTCCTTCGCCATCTCCAGCTCCTCGCGGAGCTTCGCCAGCAGCTCGGCCGGGACATGTTCGGCCAGCTTCGGGTCGTCTAGACCGTCGATCTTGATCGACTCCGCCACCCGGTTGCGGTCGGCGCGGTCCATCAGCTCCAGCCGGTCATGCAGGATGTCGTAGCACCCGACGAAGTCGCGGCCCATGCCGATCGGCCAGCTTGCAGGCGACACGTCGATCGCCAAGTTTTCCTGGATCTCGTCGATGATCTCGAAGGTGTCGCGGCTTTCCCGGTCCATCTTGTTGCAGAAGGTCAGGATCGGCAGGTCGCGCAACCGGCAGACTTCGAAGAGCTTGCGCGTCTGGCTTTCCACGCCCTTCGCGCCGTCGATCACCATGATCGCGGCATCGACGGCGGTCAGCGTGCGGTAGGTGTCCTCGGAAAAGTCCGAGTGGCCGGGCGTGTCGACGAGGTTGAAGCGGAACTGGCGGTAGTCGAAGGACATGGCCGAAGCGGAGACCGAGATCCCGCGCTCCTGTTCCAGCTTCATGAAGTCCGACCGCGTGCGCCGCGCCTCGCCCTTGGCGCGGACCTGCCCCGCCATCTGGATCGCGCCCCCGAACAGCAGGAACTTTTCGGTCAGCGTGGTCTTGCCGGCGTCGGGGTGCGAGATGATCGCAAAGGTCCGGCGACGGGCGATTTCGGGCGGGAGCTGGGCGCGGTTGTCGAGCATGGGCGCGCTGTTAGCGCAAAGGCGGGGTTTCGTCCATTGGTCAGGTCCGGGGACCGCGCAGCAGCGCGTCTCGCAGCCCGTCCAAAGCCTCGCGTCCGGCCTCGGTGCCGAAATGCTGGTCCTGCCGCAAGCCCGGGAACCGCTCGCGCAGCGCCTCTGCCATGTCAGGCGGCAGGCGGGCGACTGTCGCCTCGCTGACGAGCAGGCTCTCGCAGGGAATGCCCTCGGCGTAGATGATTTCATGGCGCTCGAAGGCGAGGCTGAAATATTCCACCACGCCGCCCTCGCGCTGAAAGACCTGCTCGCCGTCGACCAGGTGCTTGGCCTGCACCAGCACCTCCGAGGTGCGCAGGCCCGCATGGCGCTGCGGTTGATACAGGAAAATGCGGTGGTGCTGGCTGACGATCAGGTCGCGGGCATTGCCAAGCGTGCCTGCCCCGATCACCACCGGGGCGAAGGAGCCGATCGCCCGCAACGCGGCCCGGCCGATCCAGGCCACCGGCTGCGGGCCGTGGTCCCGCGTCAGCACCCGGTCGCCCGCCTGCAGCTCTTCGATCGGCCGTTGCAGGCCGCTCGGCAGCGTGATGAGCGTGCCGCGGGCAAACGAGACGCAGATCAGGTCGGTCAGCCGCACCCCTCGCGGCGTCTCGTCGACGCCGACCAGCGTGTAGCCGGTCCGACGCGCCAGCGGTGACATCGGCAGCAGGTAGGTGCCGGAGGAATGCCCCAAAAGCAGCATTTCCACCCGCTCGCCATGCGCGGCCAGAAAGACCAAGGCGGCCAGCAGGTCGAGCCGGTCCGCCGGCGCGCCGACCTCCGAGCCTTCGGACACCTCCGCCCCGTCGCCCTTCTGGACCAGCCGCATCCGCAGGGCGCGCGCGCCGTTTCGAAGTTCGTACACGTCGCCGGGTTCCAGCAGGTCGGGCCTTTCGGGGCCTTCGCCGCGATTGACACCGCTGAGGACGCGGAAATCCTCGGCCGCAAAGACCTGAACCGCCTGGCCGCGCGGATCGGTGAAAGGAGTGCTCTCGTCTGTCATCTGGTGCCGATCTTGGGCGCGGGGCCGGGCAAGGTCAAACCGCCTTCTCGTTCCGCAGCCACGATGATACTGCGGGATAAGGACAAATTGGAGGCGGCGATGGATCTTGGCATCAGGGGCAAGCGGGCGCTGGTCTGCGGGGCGTCGAAGGGGCTGGGTCGCGGCTGCGCAGAGGCGCTGGCCGAGGCCGGCGTCGATCTGGTGCTGAATGCCCGGGGGGCCGCGGCACTGGAGATGACAGCCGAATCCATCCGCAAGGCTTTCGGCGTGAAGGTGCTGACCGTGGCGGGTGACATCACCGATGCGACGGCGCGGGCCAGTGTGATCGCGGCGGCAGGGCAAATCGATATCCTCGTGACCAATGCCGGCGGTCCGCCGCCCGGCCTCTGGTCCGACTGGAATCGCGACGACTTCATTCGCGCGATCGACGCCAACACGCTGACGCCGATCGCCCTGATGCAAGCGTTCCTTCCGGGCATGATCGAGCGCGGCTGGGGCAGGGTGGTCAACATCACCTCGCAATCGGTCAAGGCGCCGATCCCGACGCTCGGCCTGTCGAACACCGCGCGCACCGGGCTGACGGGGTTTGTCGCGGGGACCTCGCGGCAGGTGGCCAAGCACGGGGTGACGATCAACAACCTGCTGCCGGGCAGCCATGCAACCGATCGCTCGGTTGCCCTGGCCGAAGCCGCCGCAAAAGCGCAGGGCATCACGGTTGCCGAGGTCGAACGGCGCGGGGCCGCCAACATCCCGGTCGGGCGCTATGGCACAGCGCAGGAGTTCGGTGCGATGTGCGCCTTCCTGTGCTCGGCCCATGCGGGCTTCATCGTCGGGCAGAACATCCTGCTGGATGGCGGCGCGATCAACGCGACGCTCTGATACCGCGCTGCAAAATTCTTCGAAGAAGTTTGCCAAGATCCTTCGAAGGATCTTGGCTTACGCCTCAGATCGTCGCGGCGCCCAGGGCTGAGGCCCAATGCCAGAGCCGCGTCTTCAGCGCGTCCTGCCGGGCATAGGGGGTCAGGTCTTCGTCGAGCACTTCGACGATCTCGAGGGTGAAGACTTCGGCCCCGTGAAGATTCCAGGCCTCCTGCAGGCTGCGATGGGTGCTGGCGTTCTGGCGCAGCATGAACCAGACACGATTGGCGATGGCGTCAGTATCCGGTGCGCGCCCGACCCAGCACTGGCCCGAGGCCGCGCAACGGATCGCGTAGATCCCGGCTGAGGCTTTGCGCTCCTTGTAATCGTTGATCGCGGTCTTGCGGGCGGTGGAGGTCATGGTCGATTCCTTCTGTCAGCGGTCGCTATAATTTACCCGGGTAATATTGACAAGGATTATTGCCCGGGTAAATTCATGCGCGAAGGAGATCGCAATGAATGACCAGACCCCCCCCAGCTGGACGGCCTTTCAGGGCCAGAGCCGCATCGCGCAGGGACCGCTGGCCGAGGTGGCGGTCGCCGTTCGGCAGCAGGACGCCAATGCAGGGCCGATCCTGATCTTCGACGATGCCACGGGACGGGTTCTCGACCTCGACCTGCGTGGCAGCGACGAGGAGGTGCGGCGGCGCTTCGCCCCGCCCGCAGAAGGCCCCGCCCGTGGCAGGGGCCGGCCGCGGCTTGGGGTGACCGCTCGCGAGGTGACGCTGCTTCCCCGCCACTGGGACTGGCTGGCAGAACAGCCCGGCGGCGCGTCTGCCGCGCTGCGCCGGCTGGTGGACGAGGCCCGCAAGGCGGATGACGGGCGCACGGCGCTCCGCCAGGCGCGAGAGCGCTGCTATCGCTTCCTGTCGGGCATCGCCGGGGATTTGCCAGGGTTCGAGGAAGCCTCGCGTGCGCTCTTCGCCGGCGACGGGGGCCGCTTTCGCATACTGATCACCGATTGGCCAGCGGACATTCGAGACCATGCCCTGCGCCTTTGGAACGCCTGATCAGGCGCGGACGAGGCGGGCGAGGTAATCTTCGGCCGTCTTGCCCGGCTCGGGAAGGAAGGCAGTGCCGTCGGGCTGAAGAGACGTCACAAGATCAACGCGGAACACCCGGAAATCCTGTGATAATTCGCACCAGGCGGTCAGGATCCAGGCATGGCCCCAGTATTCCAGGTGCAGGGGCCTGATCCGCCGCTCGCTTTCGGTTCCGCCCTCGTCGCGATAGTGCAAAGTCAGCATCAGCCGGTCGCGCAGGGCGCGGCGCAGCAGGCCGAGATACGGGGCGGCGCGGGCCGCCTCGGGTGTCGAGAAGACGAAACTCTCGCTGCCGGTTTCCTCGGTGCCGAAGGGGGCAACGGCGGCGATCTTGGCGGCCAGGCTTTTCGCCGCCCGCGCGGTCGCCGGGTCCTGGGCGCTGGAGACGAGGGTGATGCCAAGGCGCAGCGCCTCGAGTTCCTCCTTGCCGAGCGCGACTGGCGGAAGGGTGATCGGCGCGCCAAGAATATAGCCAAGACCGCGTTCCCCCTCGATCGGCAGGCCGCTCGCCGCGAGGGTCTTCATGTCGCGCCAGATCGTGCGCACCGAAACATCGAGCTGCTGCGCGAGATCGCTTGCGCGATGCAATTCGCCATCGCGGAGAAGCTGGAGGATCTGGAAGAGACGATCGGTCCGTTTCATCCCGGCAGCAGGGCAGTCTTCCGCGCCGCGGTCAAGACGCCGGGCGCGACCGGCACCGTTGCTGTCCGCCGTCCCGGCGATCCGGCAACTGACAGGAAACTGTCAGCAAGCACCGGGACGGGGTGCGGAATCCCCCGGCGGCCGGGGAAATTCGCGCTATCCTCTGGGCAGGCGAGGCGCTACAGCCCTCGCAGGATGTGATCTGGCGACACGCTTCGGCGTGCGAGCGAAGGAGAAATCGATGGGTAGTCTGAGTCTTCCGCATCTGCTGGTTGTCGGGATCGTGCTTCTGGTGCTGTTCGGCCGCGGCAAGGTGAGTTCGATCATGGGCGAGGTCGGCAAGGGAATCACCGCCTTCAAGAAGGGCGTCAAGGAAGGCGATGCCGAAATCGAGGCGGCGCGCGACGTGACGCCGCAATCCGAGAAGGACAAGGTCTGACCCGGGGTCGGGCCGCGACGGCGGGGCGGGACGGACAGTCATGCTGGATATAGGCTGGAGCGAACTGATGGTGATCGGCGTCGTGGCGCTGATCGTCATCGGGCCGAAGGAATTGCCGGAAATGTTCCGCACGCTCGGGCGGTTCACCGCCAAGGCGCGGTCCATGGCGCGGGATTTCCAGCGGGCGATGGAGCAGGCCGCGAACGAGACCGGCGTCAAGGATGTGGCAAAAGACCTGACGGCGATCACTTCGCCTTCCAGCCTCGGGCTCTCTGCGGTCAAGAAGGCCGCCGACAAGTTCGAGAAGTGGGATCCGCTGAAGCCACAGGCGAAGCCCACGGCGGCCGCGCCCGTTACCGCGCCGATTCCCGACCCGGAAGCCCCGGCGCCTGCGCCGATGGGGCCGGCGACTAAGGCGCTGGCCGACAAGATGGCCGAGGAGAAAGCCGCGCGGCAGGCAGCCTTCGAGGCGAGCCTTGCGCCGAAACCGGACCCTGCCGCGCCCGCACCGCCGCCTGCCGCCATCGCGGCGGACAACGCAGCCCCTGCCGCGCAGCGCAAGCCCGTGACCCGAAAGCCGAAGGCGGCATCCGAGGCGGCCCCGGTCAAGGCGCCGAAAGCAAAGGCCGAAGCGAAGGCAGCCTCCGGCGCGGAAAGCGCGCCGGCAAAGAAGGCTCGCGCGCCGAAAAGCTCTGCCGGGAAGGGGCCCGACCTTCTGGGCGCCGCGGTGGACAAGTCGACAGCCGCCAAGGCGCGCAAGTCCGGCAAGGCCGCCAAGACCGATGACAGCGGAAGCAAGGCATGACGACTGACGAAATCGACGACAGCAGCGCCCCGCTGATCGAACACCTGATCGAGCTTCGCAACAGGATCATCATCTCGCTTGCGGCCTTTATCGGGGGCGTGCTGCTGGCCTTTCTGGTCTGGAACCCGATCTTCAATATCCTGACCCAGCCCATCTGCCACGCGCTCGAAGCGCGGGGGCAGACCTGCGGGCTTGTGCTTATCAAGCTGCAGGAAGGCTTCTTCGTCGCCATCCGCATTGCGGTGATGGGCGGCTTCATCCTGGCCTTCCCGGTGATTGCGACCCAGCTGTGGCGATTCGTGGCGCCGGGCCTCTACAAATCCGAGAAGTCGGCCTTCCTGCCGTTCTTGGTCGCCTCGCCGATCATGTTCTTCATCGGCGCCGCCTTCGCCTTCTACGTGGTGCTGCCGACCGCCTTCAGCTTTTTCCTGGGCTTCCAGCAGTCGATGTCGGCCGATCCCTCGGCGGTCACCAAGAACCCCGACGTGGCCGGGATCGTGTTCCAGGGCTCGATGGAGCAGTACCTGTCGCTCACGACTTCGTTCATCATGGCCTTCGGACTGACCTTCCAACTGCCGGTGCTGCTGACACTGATGGGCAAGGCGGGGATCATCACCTCCAAGGGTCTGGCGGGGATGCGCAAATATGCGGTCGTCCTGATCCTGATCCTGGCCGCGATCGTGACGCCGCCCGACATGATGTCGCAACTGATCCTGTTCGCCGCGATCTATCCGCTTTACGAGGTGTCGATCATCCTAATCCGCCGTATCGAGAAGCGGCGCGAGGCCGACCTCAAGGCCCAGGGCCTGTGGTTCGAGGATGACGACTCCACCTCGTCCGAGGTCGAGGAAAAACCGCCGGCGAAGCCCTGAGCCCTCAGATGAGCGATCCCCTGACGCGTATTGCCGAGGCGCTGGAACGGATGAGTCCGCCCACGCCTCCGCTGCCGGAAATCGGCGCGGCCGACGCCTTTGTCTGGCATACCGGCCCGGACCGTCTGGTGCCCGTGCCCAAGGTCAACCGCGTGGACCTGTCGCTGCTCCTTGGCATCAACCGGGTGCGGGACATCCTTCTGGCCAATACGCTGCAATTCGCCCGCGGCCTACCTGCCAACAATGCGCTTCTGTGGGGCGCGCGCGGGATGGGCAAGTCCAGCCTCGTGAAGGCGGTCCATGCCGAGGCGGTTCGTCAGGGTCTGCCGTTGAAGATCGTCGAACTCAGCCGCGAGGATCTGGCCTCGGTCGCGCGGCTGCTGGCGGTTCTGGCCGGAGCACCGGCGCGGTTCCTCCTGTTCTGCGATGACCTGTCCTTCAGCCACGACGATCAGCAGTACAAAGCCTTGAAAGCGGTGCTCGATGGCGGGATCGAGGGGCGGCCGGGCAACGTGATCTTCTATGCCACGTCGAACCGCCGCCACCTGATGCCGCGCGACATGATCGAGAACGAGCGGTCCTCGGCGATCAACCCGTCGGAAGCGGTCGAAGAGAAGGTGTCGCTGTCCGACCGCTTCGGGCTGTGGCTGGGATTCCATCCCTGTTCGCAGGACGAATACCTGGCGATGATCGAGGGCTATTGCGCGGCCTACGGTCTGTCGGTCGATCCTGCGCAACTGCGCGCCGAGGCGATCGAATGGCAAGCCACGCGCGGCGCCCGGTCGGGCCGCGTGGCCTGGCAGTTCTTCACCGATCTGGCGGGTCGCTCGGGTGTGGCGATCTGACCTTCGTTCGGCCCTGTCGGGACGCTCAGCGCCCGTCGAGCCGTTCAAGGTAATGCACGAGGTCAAGCCGCGTCACCCCGAGATCGCGCAACATGTGGTCATCCCGGCCAAGCAGGGCGTGATAGCAGTCGCGCTGCTTGCGCCGCGTCTCCTCCCGCTCCAGCCATGCCGATATGCTGGGAAACCAGCTGCGCAGGATGCCGGAGACAATCTGGCCCTGCTGGGCGCTTTCTGCGCCAGAGGCGGGGGGCTGAGCCAACATGTGATCGGTGGTGCTGACCATCGTCGTGACCTTTCAGGTTCGTTTGCTATGGAAAAGGCGGAATGCCGGGTGGATCGGTGGGAGCGCGCCAGATCCTCTGGCGTGGACACGCGGGTTCAAGCGACCGAAGTCAGCGCTTGGGTGATCTGCATCACGCCCAGAAGGGCGCCGAGGCCGACTGCAAGCAGCAGGGCATGGCGCAGCATGTGGCGCGACCGAGGCTTCCCGGCGTTACGGGCACGCCGGATCTGTTCCATCTCATAGACCTCGCGGTTCAGATAGGCGACGCCCGAGGTGGAGGTGGCCGAATAGGCATTGATGACCAGATCGTAACGAAGCATGGACCAAACTCCTCTGGGTGTCTCTGCGGTGCCCGGGACGGGAAGCGGCGGCCAGTCCGACGCCTTCGAATGCAGCGACACAATCAGGGTGGGTGACGTAGCGTTACTTTCTGTGGCGCGCCGAACGTCCAACGCGTCAGGCACCCGTCAAAAATCCGGCAAACCGCCGTTAGATTCGCGAAGAGGGTGTGAATTCGGCGTTTGAACCCCTTGCGCTGCGGAGCGGCGCAACCCATTGGCGACCCCGCTTCCCGCTGTTCGCGCAATAGGAGTGAGCGGCCCTGTGGCTCCAATGGAAAAGCGGTGGATTTCCAGTGAATCGGCCCGTTTTCAAGGGGTTTTCCCACCCCAGAAGACCATGAAAACCGCAATATGTGATACGAATTACAGATGTTCTTTCCGTGAAAGCCAAGGATTGCGGCAATGCAGGCGCAATAGACGGCTTTAGGAAGGAGACTGGGATGAGCGATCTTGAGACGGCCAGGCGAAATTTTGGCCAGATCCCTTCGATTGCATTTCTCCCGCTGCGGCAGGGCGGTGTCGTTGTCGGCTCTCTTCCGAAGTCTAGCAGTGCGGTTGAACGGCTCGTTCCCGATCGTGAGTTGCGCCTGGTGCTGTTCGGAGGGCCGAGGCTGCTGAAGCCTTCGGGACAGACGATCCCCATCGCCGGCCGCAAGGGTCTTGCCATCATCGTCTATCTTGCCCGCTGCAAGGGCATGACAGCTCCGCGGGACCGGTTGGCCGATCTCTTGTGGTCCGACCGCGATGGCGATCACGCCCGCAACAGCCTGCGCCAGTCGCTTGCCGTACTGCGCAGGGAGATGTCGGGTGACACCCCTGACCTGATCCGGGCTGATCGCGAGATGCTGTCGCTCGATCCGGCGGTGCTCGACGTCGATGCCGACACCTTCGGCCGGCTTGTCGCGACCGGGCGTGACGCAGAGATCCGCGCGGCGCTCGATCTTTGCTCGGCGCCGTTTCTGGAAGGGTTCGTTTCGGGCTCGCCGGCGTTCGACCGTTGGGCCGAGGCGGAACGCGACAAGCTGATGGAGACCGTCGCCGAAGCAAAGAGCGGCCTTGCCCGGCGCACGGGCGGAGAGGAGGGGCTTGCACTGGCGCGTGACCTGCTGGCCGCCGACGAGACGCGCGAGGACACCCACCGCCTGCTGATGGAGCTTTACGCCCGAGCCGGACAACGCGACCGGGCGCTCAAGCAGTACCAGATCTGCCGCGATGTGCTGCGGCGCGAATTCGACGTTCCGCCAAGCGCCGAAACCGAAGCACTGCGCCGCGACATTGCCGCGTCGGTCCTGCCGACCATCCGGCCAGAGCCGCAGGACCCGGCGGTGACGCGGCCCCACGGGCCGAGCGAGGCCGCGGCGCATGGGGTGATGGTGCAGGACTTCGTCACCTTGTCGGGGGACGGGCGGGACCAGTTTGCCAGCGTGCTTGTCGAGGACATCATCATCGCGCTGCTGCATCAGCGCGAGATCGCGGTGTTGTCGGAACATCCGCACCGCTCGTCGTCCGGCATCGCAGCCGGGCCTCTGGCAGAGGGATCGCCGCGCTACGTGCTGGGCGGCAGCGTCCAGCGGTCGCCAGGACGCATTCGCGTGAATGCGCAGCTGATCGATACCTTTGCAGGGCAGCATCTCTGGGCCGAGCGCTACGATGGCACGGATGAGGACCTTCTGGGGTTTCAGGAAAGCGTTGCCAACGCGATCGCGCTCGCCGTCAGGATCGACATGATGCTGACGCGCTGGAAGGTGCGCGACCGCACCCCGCCGGACGATCCCCGCGTGCGCATGATCGTCCAGCGCGCCTTCGTGAAATATTACGAGATGTCGCAGCCCTCGCTGGTCGAGGCGGTCAGGCTTGCCGAAGAGGCGCTGGCTCTGGAACCGGCCAGTGTGCGCGGCATGCGCACATTGTCGCTGGCCATTTCGGGCAGCATCGCGCAGGGCGTGATGCCGAAGACCCCCGAGAACATGGAACGTGCGATGCGCCTGGCGCTCAAGGCGGTCGAGGCCGTGCCGGAGGACGAGTTCGCCCGGCTCGCCTACGCCTGGAGCCTGTCGAGCCTTGGCCGCCACGCCCAGGCCGCCGCCGAGTTGCGGCACACGATCGAGCTCAATCCCGAATTCCCGACGCCCTATTCGGACCTTGCCGAGCAATGCGCTTATCTCGGCCTGCACGACGAGGCGCTGGCGATGGCGCAGAAGGCCTTCAGCCTGAGTTCGCACGACATCGCCGATTTCTGGCGTCATTACAGCGTGGTCGTCGCCCAGTTCTCGGCCGGCGAAGACCACGCCGCGCTGGAGGGCGCTCGCCGCATCTGCCGGACGAAACCCGGATTTGTCCGTGCCGGCCTGTTCCGCGCCGCAGCGGCGGCGGCGCTTGGCGAACTTGAGGAGGCAACGGCGGCGATCGAATCCTGCCTTGGCTTCTGGCCGGGACTGACCTTGTCCAACGTCGCACCGGGCTACATGCCGCGGTATGTGCAGGACATCCACCACGAACGTTTCATCGAAATGCTGAAGCGCGCGGGCCTGCCGGATGGCGCTGCGGAGCCGCCGGTTCAGCACTGACGCCGGGCGCTTGCCTGCCTGTTGCCGCCCTCCCGCCTTGAGTTCCGGGCGCAGGATGCCTAAACCGGGCGTGACACACCGAGGAACACGCCCATGCGGATCAACCAAGACCTCGCCGACACGATCGGCAAGACGCCTCTCATCCGCCTGCACAAGGCCAGCGAAGCGACGGGATGCGAGATCCTTGGCAAGGCGGAGTTCATGAATCCCGGCCAGTCGGTCAAGGACCGCGCGGCGCTGTTCATCATCCGGGATGCGGTTGCGAAGGGTCTTCTGAAACCGGGCGGCACCATCGTCGAGGGGACGGCGGGCAATACCGGCATCGGCCTGGCGCTTGTGGGTGCCTCGATGGGGTTCCGCACGGTGATCGTGATCCCCGAGACCCAAAGCCAGGAAAAGAAGGACATGCTGCGGCTTGCCGGGGCCGAACTCGTCCAGGTGCCGGCGGTGCCCTACCGCAACCCCAACAACTATGTGCATTACTCGGGCCGGCTGGCGGCGAAGCTCGCCCAGACCGAACCGAACGGCGCGATCTGGGCCAACCAGTTCGACAACGTCGCCAACCGCCAGGCCCATGTCGAAACGACCGGGCCCGAAATCTGGGACCAGACCGACGGCAAGGTGCATGGCTTCGTCTGCGCGGTCGGCTCGGGCGGGACGCTTGCAGGCGTGGCGATGGCGCTTCAGCCCAAGGGCGTGAAGATCGGCTTGGCCGATCCGATGGGGGCCGCGCTTTACAGCTATTACACGACGGGTGAGTTGAAAGCCGAAGGCAGCTCGATCACCGAAGGCATCGGGCAGGGACGCATCACCGCGAACCTGGAAGGGTTCCGCCCCGATTACAGCTACCAGATTCCCGATGCCGAGGCGCTGCCGCTGATCTTCGACCTGCTCGAGGACGAAGGCCTTTGCCTTGGGGGATCGTCAGGAATCAACATCGCCGGTGCCGTCCGCATGGCGCGCGACATGGGCCCGGGGCACACGATCGTCACCATCCTGTGCGACTACGGCAACCGGTACCAGTCGAAGCTGTTCAACCCGGCTTTCCTCAAGGAAAAGGGCCTGCCGGTGCCGCAATGGCTTGACGCCCCGCCGCGTCCGATCCCGGCGGTGTTCGAAGACGCATGATCCGCCTGCGCGCCGCCCTTCGCGCCGCGCTTGTCGCCGTGGCCTTGGCCGGTTCCCTGGTGGGTCCGGCCACGGCCCAGCTTGCCAGCGATGTCTCCAGCGAAAGCAAGGGGCCTGACTACGCCGCCTGGGAAAAGATCGCGACCCGCGCCGAAGCGCAGGTTGCTGGCGAGGATGCGACCGACCAGCAGCTGAGCGCCACCCGATCCCAGCTTGTCGACTGGCGCGCGGCCTTCCAGACGGCGCAGAACACCAACTCGACCCGCATTGCCACGCTGCGCGCCCAGATCGACGCACTTGGTCCCGCCCCAACCGAGGGCGCGACCGAGGCGCCAGAGATCGCGCAACGGCGCAGTGACCTGAACGACCAGCTGGTGCGGCTCCAGGCCCCCGGCATTTCCGCCGACGAGGCCTATCGCCGCGCCGACGGGATCATCAAGGAAATCGACCGCGTCCTGCGCGAGCGCCAGACGAGCGAGCTTCTGCGGGTGCTACCCGCCCCGGTCAACCCGGCCAACTGGCCGGCTGGGATCATCGCGCTGACCGATGCGTCGAAGAAGCTCTATGACGAGACGGCCGACGCCTGGTCGAACCCGCTGTCGCGCGAGATGCTGAAGTCGAACCTGCCGCTGATCCTGTTCTACCTGATCCTCGCGCTGGCCGCCTTGCTGCGTGGCCAGCGGATGATGCGCTACCTGTCCGGCATCGTGCTGGAGCGGGTGAAGGGGCGCTGGCGGGCGATCCTGACCCGCATCCTGTCGATCGGCAAGTTCGTGTTGCCGCTCCTTGGCATCATCGCCCTGCAAAGGGCTATGCTGTTGACCTCGGTCCTTGGGCCGGTCGGATCGCAGATCCTCCAGCAACTGCCCGCGCTTGGCCTTGTCATGGTCACCGCCGTCTGGCTGGGTGGACGGCTTTTTCCGCAGGATCGACAAGAGCAGGCGCTTCTGAACCTGCCGCCCACGCGGCGGCAAGAGGGACGGATCATCGTCGCGCTGTTCGGGCTGATGATCTGCCTCGAGGCGATCAAGGCGAAGGCGCTGGCAGAACTTCAGGCCGATGGCGCCGCCCAAGCGATGCTGACCTTCCCGATTGTCGTGCTGGCGGGTTTCCTGCTGGTGCGGATGGGCAACCTCATGCGCCAGCATGTCGCCAATGCGACCCCGGCCAACGAGCCGCCAAGCTTCCGCGACCGCCTGATCGGTCTCGGGGCGCGGCTGGTGCGGGTTCTGGGCATGGTCGCGCCACTTCTGGCGGCAGTCGGTTATGTCCCGGCTGCTATCGCGCTTGTCTACCCGGCGGGTCTGTCGCTGGCGCTGGTCGGCTATATTGCCGTGCTCCAGGCCTGGATCGACGACCTTTATGCCTTGATCACGGGGCGAGAGGACGGGCGCGACGACCTGATCCCGGTGCTGATCGGTTTCGGCCTCGTCGTCCTGTCGCTGCCCCTGTTCGCGCTGATCTGGGGCGCGCGCCTTTCAGATCTGGCCGAGTTGTGGACCAGTCTCGGCAACGGCTTTTCCATTGGCGCGACGCGCGTTTCGCCCACGGCCTTCCTCACGTTCCTGCTGATCTTTGCCATCGGCTACATGGTGACGAAGCTCTTGCAGGGGGTGCTGCGGTCCTCGATCCTGCCGCGGACGCGGCTCGATCTCGGCGGACAGAACGCCGTCAACGCGATCGTCGGTTACGCTGGCCTGGCGCTGGCGGCGCTGATCGCGATCAACGCGGCGGGGATCGACCTGACCGGCCTTGCCTTCGTTGCCGGCGCCCTGTCGCTTGGTATCGGTTTCGGCCTGCAAAACATCGTGTCGAACTTCGTCTCGGGGATCATCCTCCTGATCGAGCGGCCCGTGTCGGAAGGCGACTGGATCGAGGTCGGCGGTGTGCAGGGCACGGTCAAGGGAATCTCGGTGCGCTCGACCCGCATCCAGACCTTCGACCGCAACGACGTCATCGTGCCGAACTCCGACCTTGTCTCGGGGCAGGTCACAAACTGGACGCGGTTCAACCTGACGGGGCGGCTGATCGTGCCGATCGGCGTGGCCTATGGCAGCGACACCCGCAAGGTCGAGCGCGTCCTGCGCGAGATCGCCGAGGCCGAGCCGCTGGCGGTGATGAACCCGCCACCTGTCGTGGTGTTCATGGGCTTCTCGGCGGATGCGATGAATTTCGAGATCCGGGTGATCCTGCGCGACGTCAACTTCTCGCTTTCGGTTCGGTCGGAGATGAACCACGAGATCGTCCGCCGCTTCGCCGAAGAGGGGATCAGCATTCCGTTCTCGCAGCGCGAGATCTGGATTCACAACGCCGACGGGCTCGCGCCGATCGCGACCAGCCAGCCGTCTGGAACCGCGCCGCGCAAGCGGCCGACCGCTCCGGCCGCCGAGGCCAAGGCCCCGTCCGAGCAGCATTTCCGCGACGCGATTCCCGATGATCCGGGTGGGGACGACTCCCGATGACCGAGCTCCTGTTCCGCATGGACCCCTATCTACGCGAGGCCGAAGCGGTCGTGACCGGCTATACGCCGGAAGGGGGAATCCTCGTCGACCGGACGGTGTTCTACCCGACCGCGGGCGGCCAGCCCGGCGACAGCGGCCAGGTGATCTGGGCCGGCGGGTCGGCGGCGATCGCAACGGCGGTCAAGGCCGATGCAGGTGCGGTCGCGCTGGTACCCGCCGAGCCGGTGGCGCTGCCGCCGCCGGGAACCCGGCTGCGTCAGGTCCTCGACTGGGAGCGTCGCCATCGGCACATGAGGGTCCATACAGCGCTTCACCTTCTGTCGGTGGTGATTCCGTTGCCGGTAACCGGCGGGCAGATCGGTGCGGACAAGGGGCGGCTCGATTTCGACATGCCGGATCCGCCCGAGGATATTGATGCGCTGAACAGCCAGCTGAATGCGCTGATCGACCGCGACCTGCCGGTGACGGACAGCTGGATCACGGATGATGAGCTTCTGGCCAATCCGGGGTTGGTCAAGACCATGTCGGTGATGCCGCCGATGGGGCAGGGACGCGTGCGCCTTGTGCGGATCGGCGAGGGGGCAGACCAGGTCGACCTTCAGCCCTGCGGGGGAACCCATGTCGCGCGGACGGGCGAGATCGGGCGGGTCGAAATCGGCAAGATCGAGAAGAAGGGACGTCAGAACCGCCGCGTGGCGGTGATCCTCTCAGACTGACGGGATCAGGGCTCCTGGGCCACGATAGGGGCGGGGGCGTCGGTAGGCCCTTCGAATGCCACCCAAAGGATGCGGCCGGCAAGGCCCACCAGCAGGCTTGCGCACAGGATCGCCGCAAAGCTGGTGATCCGCTCTTCGGGATTGATCTGGAAGAACTCTTTCAGGGAAGACAGTCTCATCACTCGGAAATCCAGTAAGCTTCGTTCATGGTGAACAAATGCCTGCCGGATTCGTTCGCAAACCGGCATGTCTGTGGCAGGAGATGGGGCATCCGCGGTTTCGTGGAAAAGCACTGTTTCCGGATTTGCTGTGCGGCGGGTTGGCGCGACAGGGAAAATCCGCAGTTGAAGACCGGCCACGGCCCTTGCGTTGGAGCCGCAGGTGAATGACGCTGTCCCGAATGGCGGATTTCTGTTCGGCACGGCCGGGCGAGGAGAAAGCAATATGACCGATCCGAAAGCTGGGTCTCTCGCCAGCCTGTTCCATGCGTCACCGGCGCTTCAGCGCCTCATGGAGCGCGTGTCGATCAAGACCCAGCTTCCGGCGGGGACGCTGCTGTTCCAGAAGGATGAGGAGGCCGACAGCATCTTCGTTCTGGACGAGGGCGAGATCGAAATCAGCGTAACTTCGGTCGATGGCCGCAAGCTCGCACTTGAAATCCTGACGCCGCCGGAAGTCTTCGGCGAGATCGGTCTTTTCGCCGGGCGACGGACCGCCGATGCGACGGCGCTTGGCGCCGTGCGGCTGCGGCGCGTGCGCCGGAGCGATTTTCTGGCAGGTTTGCGCGACGAGCCCGATCTTTCGATCGAGATCATCGAACTTCTCTGTGCGCGACTGCGTGACATCAGCGACAAGCTGGAAGAGCGGGCCTTCAAGCCCCTGCCGACGCGTATCGCCCGGCGGATCCTGCATCTGTCCGAGAAATATGCCGACCGGGGCGGCACCATTCCCCTTTCTCAGGCGGAACTAGCCGATTTTGCCGGCGCCACCCGCGAGGCTGTTGCCAAGACCCTTGGTCAGTGGCGGGCGCAGGGGTGGATCGAGCTTCCGAGAGGGGCACTGGCCATCAGGGACCGTGCGCCCCTCCAGATACTGGCGAGCAGCGACGAGGGCTGAGGTTCAGTTGCGGAACAGACCTTCGCGCATCCGGATGATGTCGATCCGGGTCATGCCGATGTCGCGCAGCATGTGGTCGTCGGCCAGGAGCAGGTCCGAGTAGGCCTTGGCAAGTTCATCGCGGCGCTTCTGGCGGCGGAAGATGTTGGTGAGACCGAGAATAAGCGAAACAGGATGCACCGACATGACGCCGAACATGGAGGTCTGAGAGGAAGTGGTAGCCATTTTCGTTCTCCGTTTCCTTGGGTTGGGGGACTTTCTTGCTGTCCTTGGTATGAATTTGGCTGATTCGTGCGCGAATGACTGTGAAGCCCATCACAGTCTTGCGAAGACGTTGTTAGGAGCGGCCGCGGGATGTTCGGACGGCTGCGGATCGTTGGCCAAAACCTCGCGCATGAGCTTTTGGGCAATCGCTTCGTGGAAGGTCGCGAAGCCCTGCACCTCCATCACGAAAGACGACAGGCCGAGCGCGACGTCGCTGCGGTAATAGCTGGCCAGGCCGCGGTCTTCGCCAGTGATGACCAGCCCATTGACGGTGACCCCAAGATCCCTGGCCCGCTTGCGTTCTGCGCTGAGGCTGGCCACACCGCTGCGCCGGGCGCTGATCGTGGATCTGCCGTCGCCGGAAATGTCGACGACCATGCGCTCGGCGCAGACGGTCTCGTCATCGAAAAGATCGAGCGCGGCCTTCAGTCCCGTTCCCATGTCGGTGTTGCCGGTCACACGGCGTTCGGTCGAGGCAAGCGTGGTCGCAAATCCGGAGAGGTCATGTGCATTGCTGATCAGGTGCCAGGGCACGATCTGCGGGGCATAGGCGCTGTCGGCCCAGAGGACCGCTGCGATCTGTACGCTACCGGCCTTGCGGAAGGAGGCGCCAACCTCGGGAGACGAAAGCGCGTCCCGGTATCCGGCAATCTGAAGGTCGAATTCCGTCGCGTCGACGCTGCTGGAGGCATCAATCGCCAGAACCAGGGCAACGTCGCTGCAGTCGGATGCATGAGCCATCGGGGCCGATGCCAGGGACACCATCGCGGCAATTGCAACCCTGTTCATTCGCCTCCCTCCCGGTTCGGGCATCCGGCCAACACCGCTCAATCGCGGAGTTGACGTAAGGGAAGGCTAATCGCCGGACCGTCAGCGCGAAGTGAGAGACGGACGCCAAATCGTCAATCGTCCGTTATTAGATCGTCCTGGGGGCGGCTTATCTGCGTTATTCCTTCTGACGGCCACGGGATTGGGTCTGCGTCGCGGCGCTTTCGGGCTGGACAGGACGATCCACGTCCGAAGAAGGGGCCGAAGTCAGGCGGCCGTCACCGCACCTGCCGGAGCGAACGGCGCGGCTTCCGGCATCGGGCCTTCCGCAGAGGCAAGCCGGACGATCCGACCGAAAAATGCGGTCGGCAACCGGCGGTCCGAGATGTCGATCACCGCGCTCTGCGCCAGCTCTGTCGACAGGATCGACAGCAGCAGATCCTGCAGCGCCTCGTCCCCCGGGGCCAGGCCGTCATCCGAGATGATCCAGTGCGGTCGTTCAAGCAGGAGCCGGGCGTATCCGAGACGCAGCTTGCCTGGGGCGGGCATCGCTTCTTCCCAATCCTGGACCTGGTCTAGCGCACCGGCCAGATGCGCCAGACCGACCCGGGTCAGCGCCTCGACAAGCTCCTTGTCGCCTGGCTCATCTTCCGAGGGGCTGAGCACCTCGCGCAGCGATGCGGTTGGCAGATAGGGGCGCTGGGCCATGTAGCTCACGCGGTCGTCCACGGGCAGAAGCACCTTCCCGCTGCCGCGATCCCAAAGCCCTGCGAGGGCGTTGAAGAGCGTGCTCTTGCCCGCATGGGGCCGTCCCAGCAGCAGGACCCGTTCGCCGGGCGCGATCTCGAGCCGGGGTTCGCAGACCCGGATGCGGCCAAAGGCGTTGTGGACTTCGAGATTGGCGAGCACGAGATGGTTCGTGTCGTTCCGGGCAATGTCGATGCGATCCCCGGCGGGATCGTGGTTGTCGATCGCGAGCAGCGCGCGGCGGAACTCCATGACCCGGTTCATGGTCGCGCGCCAGTCGGCGATGGCATCGGTGTTCGAAACGAACCAGCCAAGCGCGCCCTGCACCTGGCGGAAGGCGCCCGCCACGACCATGAGTTCGCCGAAGGTCAGGCTGCCGCTGAAATATCCGGGGGCCGCGACGATGATCGGCACGACGTTGCCGACCCAGCCGTAGCCCGCCGTGACCACGGTCAGCCGCAGCCGGGTAACGACCAGCGCCTTGAGGATCTGCATGACATTGGCCAGCGCCGCCTCGAGCCGCCGCCTCGTATCGCCCTCGGCTCCGGTCAGGGCGATGGCGTCGGCCTGTTCGACCCCGCGCACGAAGGTGATGCGCATCTCGGCCTCGCGGGCATAGTGCGTGGCCTCCTGGCGCACGATCGGGCGCGCCGCAAGCCAGGACAGGCCAGACCCGAGGCAGGCATAAAGCAGCGCCGCCCAGACCATGTAGCCGGGGATCTGCAGGCTGGTGCCGTCGAAAGTCAGGACGATGCCGCGGGACAGGACCCAGAGCACCCCGATGAAGCTGACAAGCAGGACCGCCGACTGCAGGAAGCCGACCAGCAGCGCGGTCGAGACATCGGCAAGGTGCTGGGTGTCGGCATGCATCCTCTGATCGGGGTTCCGGCCGATCTCGCCTTCCCGGGCGATCCGGGCCGCGCGCTTGTCCGACATCCAGATGCCGATCAGGTCGCGTGTCGCGAGATCACGCAGCGTCAGAGCGATCATCTGCGTCACGCCGGTCTGCGCGACGTTCAGGATCAGCAGCACCGCGGCGATGGCGAAGAAGATCCAGAGCTGGTGAAAGAAGCCGGGCAGGTCCTTGCGCTCGATCGCATCGTAGAAAGGCTGGTTCCAAGCGTTCAGGCGCACCTGCGCGACGGCGGTCGCCAGGACGACGGCGACGATTCCGACCAGAAGCAGGACGAGGGTGCGCTTGCCTTTCGTGTGTCGCAGCGATCGCGCGATGACGCCCAACTCTTTGCGGGTTGTGCGGACGGCGTCGACGGCGGGGGAAATTAGGCTCGGCATGAGACGATCTCGCGCTGCGTTGCGGCCAGCCCGGAAGCGATGGTGCAGGCTGCTGGCTGAAGGTAGGCGGCGAATCCCAGCGACGCCAGCCTGCCTCTGTCATTCCCCGGGCGAAGGGGTCAGTCCCGGGCTTGAAGCCGCGCGGGAAAGCGCCCACCATCGCAGGATCATCGGGCCGTCGCCCGGAAGGAGAACTCCATGCCCGTCAAGAACCGTTTCGCCGAACTCCTGCCCGAGATCACCGCCTGGCGGCGGGATTTCCACGAGCATCCCGAACTGCTGTTCGATGTGCACCGGACGGCGGCGAAGGTGGCGGAGCTTCTGCGCGGGTTCGGCTGCGACGAGGTGGTCGAGGGGATCGGCCGAACCGGGGTTGTCGGCGTGATCAAGGGCAAGACCGACTCGGCGGGCCGCGTGATCGGCCTGCGCGCCGACATGGATGCCCTGCCCATCATTGAGCAGACCGGCGTTCCCTATGCCTCGAAGACGAAGGGCAAGATGCATGCCTGCGGCCATGACGGTCACACCGCCATGCTGCTCGGCGCCGCGCGCTACCTGGCCGAGACCCGGAATTTCGACGGCACTGCTGTCGTGATCTTCCAGCCGGCGGAAGAAGGCGGCGGCGGCGGGCGCGAGATGGTCAAGGACGGAATGATGGAGCGCTTCGGCGTGCAGGAAGTCTACGGGATGCACAACATGCCGGGGATTCCTGTTGGGCATTTCGCCATCCGCCCCGGCGCGATGATGGCGGCCGCCGACCAGTTCGACATCACCATCACGGGGAAGGGCGGTCACGCCGCCAAGCCCCATGACTGCATCGACACGACAGTGGTGGCGGCCCATGTCATCGTGGCGCTCCAGACCATCGCAAGCCGCAATGTGGATCCGCTGAAGCAGGTCGTCGTCTCGGTCTGCGTGGTCGAGACCGACAGCCCCGCGCACAACGTCATTCCGCAGGTGGTCAAGCTCAAGGGCACGGTCCGCACCATGGACCATGCCGTGCAGGACTTCGTCGAACAGCGCATTTCCGACATCGTCTCGGGCGTGACGCTGGCGATGGGCGCGCGCGGCGAGGTCGCCTATGCGCGTGGCTATCCGGTGACGATGAACACGCCCGAGAACACCGATTACGCCGCCAAGGTTGCCAAGGCAGTCTCGGGCCATGTTGATACCGACGCCGCGCCGCTGATGGGGGCCGAGGATTTCAGCTTCATGCTGAACGAACGCCCCGGCGCCTATATCTTCGTCGGCAACGGCGACACGGCGATGGTGCATCACCCGGCCTACAATTTCGACGACAACGTCATCCCCTTCGGATCAAGCTGGTATGCCGGCATGGTCGAGGCGCGGATGCCTGCGGCCTGACGGTCGTCTGCCGCCTCAGTGGATGTCCTCCTGCGAAGCCTTGCCGCGGAACACTGTGTAGGACAGCGCCGTGTAGCCCGCGATCAGCGGCAAGACGATCACCGCGCCGATCAGGATCACCCGCAGGCTTTCGGGTGCCGAGGCCGCCTGCCAGATCGTCAGCCGCTCGGGCACCACATAGGGATAGAAGGAATAGGCCATCCCGATGAAGCCGAGCAGGAAGAGCCCCGCGCCCATCAGGAAGGGAACGGCAGCCCCGCGATCCCCGGGGCGGGGCAGGGTGGCCAGGAACCGCCAAAGCCCGATGATGAGCGCGAGCGACAAGATCGGCAGCGGCGCGAGCCAGAGGATCGCCGGCAACTCGGTCCATTTCTGCCAGATGCGGATGCTGACGAGCGGCGTCGCCGCTGACACGGCGGCGAGCCCCAGCACCAGCCCCCAAAGCCCGCGCCTTGCCCAGGTGATCGCCTTAAGCTGGATCGGCCCGCTGGTCTTCAGGATCAGCCAGGCCGCACCCATGAAGCTGTAGGCCACCGCCAGCGCCCCCGCGACGATCAGCGAGAAAAGGACGGTCTGGGCGTTGACCTGCAGACCCATGACGTAGATGCCGAGCATGTAGCCCTGCGCCACCGCGGCCAGTGCCGAGCCGGCGAAGAACGCAAGGTCCCACCGGGCCTTGCGCTCGAACGGGACCTTGGCGCGGAACTCGAAGGCCACGCCGCGCAGGATCAGCCCGAAGAGCATCAGCGCGACCGGGCCATAGAGCGCGGTCAGGATCACCCCATGCGCAATCGGGAAGGCCACCAGCAGCAACCCGACCGCCAGAACGAGCCAGGTCTCGTTGGCGTCCCAGAACGGGCCGATCGTCGAGATCAGGGTGTCGCGCTCCTCGGGCGGGGTCAGGATGACGAGCATCCCGATCCCCAGGTCGAAGCCGTCGAGAATGACGTAGATCAGGATCGCCAGCCCCATCAGCGCGGCAAAGACGAAGGGTAGCCAGACGGCGGGATCGTCGAACATCGGCTCACTCCGCCGGTTGCAGGGGGGACGGCGTGACGTCGCGCGGATCGCGCGGCAGCCGCTGCCCGTGAGCGGCACGCCTCGCAAGATGAAGCAGCGTCATCACATAGGCAATCAGCAGCACGACGTAGAGCGTCAGATAGCCGATCAGTGTCGAGGCAACCATCGGTGTCGCCACGGGCGAGACGGCGTCCCGCGTCATCAGCAGGCCCGAGACGAGCCAGGGCTGGCGTCCGATCTCGGTCGTGTACCAGCCCGCCAGCACCGCGACCCAGCCCGACAGGCTCATGGCCGTGGTCACGCGCAGGAACCAGACCGGCAGGCCCTCGACCCCGCGCCGCCACAACAGCCACGCCCCGGTCCAGCTCACCAGCAGCATCAGCATCCCCATGCCCACCATCACGCGGAAGGCAAAGAAGACCGGCGCCACGGGCGGGTGCAGGATCTCGCCTTCGGCCGTGACATAGTCGTTGAGGCCCGGCACGACCCCGTCCCACTCATGCCGCAGGATCAGCGAAGCGCCATGCGGGATGCCGATCTCGAACAGGTTGCGCCGCTGCTCCTGGTCAGGAATGGCGAACAGGAGCAGGGGCTTGGCCGGTCCGGTTTCCCAGTTCCCCTCCATCGCGGCGATCTTTTGCGGCTGGTATTGCAGCGTGTTCAGGCCATGGGCGTCGCCCACATAGATCTGCACCGGGATCAGCACCGCCGCCGCGACGAGCGCGCCTTTAAGCGTGGCCACGACCTCGCGGCTGCGGTCCCCCTGCAGGCGCCGATAGGCCGAAAGCCCCGCGACAAGGAACAGCACGGTCATCGCGCTTGCCAGCAGCATGTGGGCAAGGCGATAGGGCATCGAGGGATTGAAGATCACCTCGCGCCAGCTCGTCGCATGGGCAACGCCGCCGATGATCTCGTAGCCCGTCGGCGTCTGCATCCAGCTGTTCAGCGCGATGATCCAGAAGGCCGACAGGGTGGTTCCGACGGCGACCAGAACGGTCGCCAGCACATGGAGCCAGCCCGGCACCCGGTTCGAGCCGTAGAGCATGATCCCGAGGAAGCCCGCCTCAAGGAAGAAGGCCGTCAGCACCTCGTAGCCCAGAAGCGGCCCGGCCACGTTGCCGACCGTCTCCATGAAGCCCGGCCAGTTGGTGCCGAACTGGAAGGACATGGTGATGCCCGAGACGACGCCAAGGCCGAAGCTCAGGGCAAAGACCTTCACCCAGAACTGATAGGCGCGCTGCCACTTGCTGTCGCCGGTCACGGCTTCCCTCAGCCGGAACACCAGCAGCAACCAGCCCAAGGCGATGGTGATGGACGGGAAAAGGATATGGAACGAGATATTTGCGCCGAACTGGATGCGCGACAGGATCAGGCTGTCCATGTTTCACCTCATGGTTTCGCCGAAGATAGCATGCCTGCCGATCTGGGCGCCCCCGTGCGACGCCCTGCCGCGCCGCCTCAGCCGTCAGTGTGGCTCATGTGCCGCGACAAGCTGCAATGCCGGCGTGGTCGAGACGCGGATGCCTACGGCCCAAGGGCAGGGGCCGGACTCGGATCGCGCCTGGATTGCTGCATTTGCAAACATTTGGGCGCAGAGCCTTGTTGTCGAAGGTTAAGCGCGCTGGTAGCTTCTCGCGCGCTGGCCTGTTGTAGGACCAGTTCCCGGATAGTCCTGCAAGAGGTCTGGAATGCGCGTTCGGTTTCGGAGCTTTGCCCTGGCTGCGTCGATTGCGGCAACGACAGTTGCCGGATGCAGCCGCCCGCCCGACTTGATCGGCATCGACGATCCGGCGGCGCCGGCGGAATCAATTCCGGATGTCACCCGCCACCGCGTGTTCATCATCACCACCCGCGCCGCGTCCGAGGTGGTGGGCGCCTTCTTCTCGGGTGCGCGCGCTCCCGAACTGGGCCTGGCCTCGGTCGACGTGACGGTCCCGCCCACGCATGTGGTCGGCCAGCTGGAGCGGTCGCGGTCGCTGCCGCCTGATCCACGCAAGTATTTCGCCGTCGTCGATCCGATGGTCTTCCCCAACCGCTCCGGTTTTGTCTCGCAGATCGACCGAGAGCTCGCGACGCGCCCCGCCAGCGAGCGCAAGGTGTTGCTGTTCGTCCATGGCTACAACAACACCACCAGCGACGCGGTCCTGCGGCTAACGCAGTTCGTCCAGGACACGGATTATTCCGGTGTGCCGGTCCTGTTCACCTGGGCGTCGGCAGCAAGCGCCCCGCGCTATGTCTATGACCTGAACAGCGCGCTGGTGGCGCGGGCCAAGATCCCCGAGATGGGGGCGATCCTGCAACAGACCAATGCGCGGGACGTCGACATCTTCGCCCATTCGATGGGCTGCCTGTTGACGATGGAAGGGCTGGTCGACGCGGCGCAGGACGGACGGCTGGGCAACATGACCCGCATCAAGCACATCATCCTGGCTGCGCCCGACATCGACCTTGATCTGTTCCGCTCGCAGTTGTCGCAGCTGCCGGAGTCGGTTCGCAACAAGATCTACATCCTGGTGTCCAAGGATGACGCCGCTCTGCGCTTCTCGCGCGTGATCGCTGGCGGCGTGCCGCGGGTTGGGGCCACCGATGCCACCGTGCTTGAACAGCTGGGCGTGACCGTGATCGACCTGTCCCAGGTCGACGATTCCTCGTCCGGCAGCCATTCGAAGTTTGCAGGGTCGCCCGAAGTGGTGCAACTGATCGGGGCCGGGCTCAGCCGCTCGACCAGGTTCGGGGTGGAAGGCAACCAGCCGCTTGACCGGATCCTGAACGGGGTACCGATCCGCATCTTCGGGCAGTAACGCGGACGATCAGGGCAGGATCTGGAGCCAAAACCAGATCGAGAGCATCGAGGCGAAGGTGGCCAGCAGCACCGCTGACGCGGCCACCCGCATCCCGACCCCATACATCGCCGCGAACATGTAGGCGTTGACGCCGGGCGGCATTGCCGCCGTCATCACCGCCGACCGCAGATGTGCCGTGTCCAGCGCGAAGACATGCCGGCCCAGCAGGTAACTCAGCCCGGGATGCAACATGAGGGAAATGGCGCAAACCATTGCAATAGCACGCAGATCGCCTTCAGGGCGGTAGCGGAGCAGAACGCCGCCCAGCCCGAACAGCGCCGCCGGGATCGCCGATTTCCCCAGCATGTCGACCCCGGCCATGATCGCGACCGGCTGCGGCAGACCCGAGAGGTTGACGAGCAGCCCCGACACGACGCCCAGCACCATCGGCTGGGTGAAGATCCCCTTCATCACCTGCCGGGCGAGCGCGCGGGGCGCGAGGTTCCGGCCATGGCTCTGCGCCAGCTCCATGATGGTGATGCCAACGATGTAGAGTGTCGGCGCGTGGATCGACAGGATCACATAGTTCCCGGCCAGCGCGTCATGGCCATAGGCCCGCTCGGTGATCGGCAGGCCCAGCAGCAGCGAGTTCGAGAAGTAGCTGGCAAATCCGATCGCCACGCTGTCGATCACCGCCCGGCCGAACAGGTACCGCGCACCCAGATAGCCCGCGCCGAAGCTGGCGAAGGCGGCGAAGAAGAACGAGCCCAGCAGGCCAAAGTCATAGTTGGCACCAAGGTCCAGCCGCGCGATCGACGAGAACAGCAGGCAGGGCACCGCGAAGTTCTGCGCATAGCGCATCACGCCATCGACGGTCTGTTCCTTGAACAGTCCGGCCCGGGCCGCCGCATAGCCCAGACCGATGACCACGAAGACCGGAAAGATGACGTCGATGAGGGCGTTCATTCCGATGGGGTCTCGACCACCATGCCATCGAAAGCAGGGACGATGCCGGGCGGCAGTTCGGCCTCCAGCGTCGCGTAGTCGAGGTCGATATGCATGTTGGTGATGACCGCGCGGCGCGGTTGCACCCGTGCGATCCAGTCAAGCGTCAACGCCAGATGGGCATGGGTCGGATGCGGGGTGCGGCGCAGCGCATCGACGATCCAGACGTCCAGCCCCTCGAGATGCGGCCAGGCCTCGTCCGGGATGCGCACCACGTCCGGCAGGTAGGCGAGGTCGTCGATGCGGAAGCCAAGCGCCTCGATCGATCCGTGATCGACGCGGAAGGGCTGGAAGGTCAGCGGGCCGCCGGCGCCTTCGATGGTGAAGGGGCCGTGGATCGTGTGCATGTCGAGGATCGGCGGATAGGGCGATCCTTCGGGCTGGACGAAGGCATAGCCGAAGCGGGAATAGAGCGCCTCCTGCGTCGGCGGATCTGCCCAGACCGGCAGGCGGCGGCGCAGGTTGTAGACGACCTGCCGCAGGTCGTCGATGCCGTGGACATGGTCGGCATGGGCATGGGTGTAGACCACCGCATCGAGCGCGCCCACTCCCGCATCGAGCAACTGGTCGCGCATGTCGGGCGAGGTGTCGATCAGGACGCGGGTCGTGCCCTCGGCGCCGATGCGCTCGACCAGGAGCGAGCAGCGCCGACGATAGTTCTTGGGGTTGGCCGGATCGCAATCGCCCCAGAGCCCGCCAAGGCGCGGCACACCTCCGGAAGACCCACAGCCGAGGATCGTCGCGCGCAGCATCAGGCGGCCTTCGCCGCCCGCGCGGCCTTGGAGAAGAGGCGGTCGAAATTCGCACTGGTCTGGCGCGCGAAATCGGGCAGGGACAGGCCATAGACCTCGGCCCCGACCTTGGCCGTATGGGCGGTATAGGCAGGCTCGTTCCGGCGTCCGCGATGGGGGGGCGGGGCGAGATAGGGGCTGTCGGTTTCCAGAAGGATGCGGTCGATCGGGGCGGCGGCGAAGATCGCACGCAGGTCGGCCGATTTCGGGAACGCGGCGATCCCTGACATCGACAGGTAGAAGCCGAGATCAAGCGCCGCCTCGGCCAGCGCCGCCGTCGAGGAGAAGCAGTGCATCACGCAAGGATAGGCGCCGGCGCGATGTTCCTCGGTCAGGATGCGGGCCATGTCGTCATCGGCATCGCGCGCATGGATGATGAGCGGCAGGCCGGTCCGCCGCGCTGCCTCGATATGGAGGCGCAGGCTCACCTGCTGGATGTCCTTGCTGTCGGCGGTGTAGTGGTAGTCGAGGCCGGTTTCGCCGATGCCGACCATCTTCGGATGGCGCGACAGGGCGACAAGCTCCTCAACCGTGGCAAGGGGTTCTTCGGCCGCGCTCATGGGATGGGTGCCGGCGGCGTAGAAGACGCCGTCATAAGCTTCGGCAATGGCGCGGACCTGCGGTTCGTTCCTGAGCCGGGTGCAGATCGTCACCATCCGGGTCACGCCGGCCGCGCGGGCGCGGGCGATCACCTGCGGCAGTTCGCCATTGAAGTCGGGGAAATCGAGGTGACAGTGGCTGTCGACGATTTCGGGCGGAGTGGGGGTCATTCGGGGCTCACCTCGGGGCGAGCTTGCCCGCCGTCTCGTCGATCCTGAGCACCATATCCATGAGAAGCGCGGCAGGGTCAAGGTTGACCGCCCGCCCGCGCCGCGCCCGCTGCCCGAGCGTCTGCGCAAGGTCGGCCCAGGTCAGCGCCGCCTGCGGATCGGGCGACAGGCGTTCGATCACACGCGCCTCGCCGGGTGCGGCCTCGGGAGGCATGTCGCCAGTGGCGCCGAACCGGGCGAGGCGGGCGAGGAACAGGTCCATCAGACGCAGGATCAGGTCGAAACGCGCCTCGGCCCCGCGACCCGCGCCCGCCTCGGCCAGCGCCAGCGCCCGAGGGCGGTCGAGCCGGGGCAGGGTGGCCATCAGTGCGATCAGGTCGCCGTAAAGCTTCAGCCCATCGAGGTTGGCGATGCGCAGCGCCTCGCCCACCGATCCGCCCGCAAGTTCAGCCAGGGCCTCGGGCGCGTCGGTCTCGCCGCCCGCTGCCGTCAGCGCCGTCGCCATGTCCTCGGCCCCGAGCGGGGAGAGGCGGAGTTCGCGGCAACGCGAGCGGATCGTCGGCAGCAGGCGCGAGGGCTGATGACTGATGAGGAGAAGGGTCGCGTTCGGCGGCGGTTCCTCGAGGATCTTCAGAACCCCGTTCGAGGCCTGCACGTTCATCTCGTCTGCCGCGTCGATGATCACCACCCGACGCCCGCCATCGGCAGCAGACATCTGGAAGAAGTGTTTCACTTTTCGAACTTCGTCGATGCGGATCTCGGCCGAAAGCCCGGTTCCACTATCATTTTCCCCACGTCGGAGCAGGAAAAGCCCCGGCTCGCCCAAAGCACGCATCCGCCGGGCGACGGGGTGGTCCTCGGGGATATCCAGCGTCTCGGGCGGGGGCGGGGCGAACATGCCGCCATCATCGGCGGGCGTGGCGAGAAGGAAGCGCGCGATCTTCCAGGCGAGCGTCGCCTTGCCCACGCCGCGCGGCCCGGTCAGGAGCCAGCCGTGATGCAGACGGCCCCGGCGGTAGCTGTCAAGGAACGCGGCCTCTGCCGCCGCCTGCCCGTAAAGATGCGCGGTCTCGCGCGGATGCGGGGCGCCCTCGACCCGGTCGGGTTCGGGCAGCGCCTCGGCCTCGGCTGCCGGTGCGCGGGCCATCAGCGTTCCGCCAGCCGCGCGAGCGCCGCCGCCCCGACCCGTAGCGCGACCTCGTCCTCGCTGCCGCTGCCATCGATCACGGCAAAGCGGGCAGGCTCGCGCGCAGCCAGCGCAAGGAAACCGTCGCGGGTCTGTTCCTGCACGGCAAGGCCCATGTCCTCGAACCGCTGCTCGGGGCCGCTGCGGCCCTTGGCGCGGGCCAGGCCCTGGGCCGGGTCCATGTCGATCAGCACGGTCAGGTCGGGTTCCTGTCCGATCATCAGCGCATGCAGGCGGTCGACCAGACCGGTCAGGTCGCCCCGAGTCAGGCCCTGATAGACGCGGGTGGAATCGGCGAAGCGGTCGGTGATGACGATCTCGCCCCGGGAAAGCGCCGGGCGGATGGTCTTTTCCAGATGGTCGCGCCGCGCGGCGGTGAATAGCAGGATCTCGGTCTCCGCCGACCAGCGATCGGGGTCGCCTTCCAGCACCAGTCGCCGGATTTCCTCGGCTCCCGGGCTGCCGCCGGGTTCGCGCGTCAGGACAACCGTATGACCGAGGCCGCGCAGACGCTCGACCAGACGGCGCGCCTGGGTGGATTTTCCCGATCCGTCGATGCCTTCGAAGCTGATGAAGAGGCCCTTGCCCATCTCAGCTGGCGGGCGCCTGGTCCATGTAGCGCTGCAGGAGCACATTCGCCGCCGTGCCAAGGCGCGAGATGAAACCAGCCTTGCCGACATCGGCCTCGGTCACCAGCGGCAGGCGGGCATCTGGCAGGTCGGGAATGTGGACCACAAGTTCGGCGACCTGCGTCCCTGCCGGGATCGGCGCCATGAGCGGCCCGGTATAGCTGACCTCGGCCGTTACGGCCTCCTGCACCTGCGACGGGACCAGCAGCGAGATGTCCTGGGCCGGCACGAGACCGACCGACGGCGCGTCCCCAAGCCAGACATTGGCCGAGGCGATGCGCTGACCCTTCTTGGCAACGGTCTTTTCGACGAACTGGCGGAAGGCCCAGCCGACGATCTTCTCGGCTTCCTGGGACCGCGCCGTATCGCTCGGCAGGCCGCTGATGACGAGCACGATCCTCCGATCGCCCTGCACGACCGATCCGACGAGGCCATAGCCCGCCTCTTCGGTATGGCCGGTCTTCAGCCCGTCGGCGCCGATGTTCAGCTTGAGAAGCGGGTTGCGGTTGAAGCGGTTGGCGGGCGAGCGGTCCTTGTAGTCGAACTCGGTTTCCTTGAAGACCGCGTATTGCTCGGGGAACTGGGTGATGATCCGCAGGGCGAGGATGCCGAGGTCATGCATGCTCATCCGCTGGCCCGGGTCCGGCCAGCCCGAGGCATTGGCGAAATGCGAATTGGTCATGCCGAGCGCCTGCGCCCGTTCGCTCATCTGGCGGGCAAAGGCCTCTTCCGACCCGGCCAGACCCTCGGCCACCACGACGCAGGCATCGTTGCCCGAGTTGATGATGATGCCATGGATCAGCTCGCGCACGGTTGGCCGATCCAGTTCGTTCAGGAACATGGTCGAGCCTTCCATGGACTTCGCCTTGGACGAGACGGCAAAGGTCGTGTCCATGGTGACGCGGCCATCCTGAAGCGCCTCGAACAGCATGTTCAGCGTCATCAGCTTGGACATCGAGGCCGGCGGCAGGGGCACATTGGCGTTCTTGTCCATAAGGACCGTCTGTGTGCCGACGTCATAGACCCAGGCCGATGTCGCCGCCGTCTCGAAGGCTCGCGCGGGAAGCGTCATCACCACAAGCGCGGCAAGCGTCAGTCGGGCAAGGCGGTTGAACATGCGTCCGGTCCTTTCAGCAGTCGTCAGCGCGAGACGTAATAGGCGTCCTTGAACCCCAGCCCCTTGACCTTGGCCATCAGCGCCTCGCGTTCTGCGGGGGTATTGGCCGGGCCTGCAACCACGGTCCAGAAGATCTTGCCGTTGCTGCGTTCGGTGCGCACGGTGGCCGGGCTGCCGGCTTTCTTCACCATCTCAGCGGCGCGATTGGCGTTCTCCTCGACGCTGAAGATGCCAAGCTGGATCATGGACTTGCCACCGGATGCGGCCGGTGCGGGGGCGGGCGCCGCAGCAGCGGCGGGCTTTGTGGCGGCGGGTTTGGCCGGAGCCGCGGCGAGAGGTGCGGTGGCGACGGCGGCCGGGGCGGCGTTCGCGGCCGGCTTGCCACCGGCGGCCGGTGCCGTCGCGGCGGCGGGGGCCGCAGCCTCGTCAGTCGCGGCGGCCTTGTTGCGCTGCCACCAGTGTTTTTTCTTCGGCGGTTCGGTGGTTGCCGCAGTCGCGGCCGCGCCGGCCGCTGCGGTGCCAGCGGCGGCGACCGGAGCGGCGGTCCCGGTTGCGGCAGGTTTCGCGGCCGGGGCGGGCTTGGCGCCCGGCTTTGCCTCGGCCTTGTCGATAGCCGCCGAGACAGCGGTTGCATCCATGCCTTCGGCGCTGACCGTTTCGGCCGAGTCAAGGATCGGGGCCCCTGCAGCGGTCGCGGCCGGTGCCTCGTCCCGCCGCAGCGCGGTGATGTTCAGCTTGGCCGGCTTGCCGGCGATCATCCCGAGCGCATCTGCTGCGTCGGACGAAATCTGGATCTTCGGCCCCGGATTTTCGCGCTCGCGGCGGAACAGGGCGCCGATGACGAACTTGCCGTTGTCGGTGTTGCGGATGATGACCCGCTCGGGGTCTTTCGCGTCCGGCGAGGCCGCCCAGACACCGCCAAGCGACGGGCGGCCATCCCAAAGGCCCTGCTCGGTCGTCTGGAAAACCTCGGGCGCCTCGACATCGCGGTCGACAAGGCGGGTCGAACTGCTGGCCGGTGCCGCCGCCGCAGCGGCGGGCTTGTCGGTGGCCCCGACGCCGCCTTCGGGCGATGTGCCCTCCTGGCAGGCTGCAAGTGCCAGAGCCGAAACCGTCATGAGTGCAATGAGACGCGCGTTTGCCCGCATTTTCAGTAGTCCCTTTCTTGCCGCGCGTTCTACGCCGCGCTTTTCGCCCCCCGCGCACCCCGCGGGGACCTGCCCGCGCGCATCATATCGACCTGCATCGGCGCTGGAAAGAGTGGCGGGCAGTTTCGGCGGAATTCCTCTGCCCCCGGCGCGGCGACGTGGTTGGGCGCCAGCAGGACGGCCACCGCGACCGCCGCGGACAGTTGCACCCCGGGTCCAATTCGACCATAAGCCTGTCGGATCACGATGTTCCGGAAGTGTGGCCGAGTGGTTTAAGGCTCTAGTCTTGAAAACTAGCGTGGGGGGAACCCCACCGTGGGTTCGAATCCCACCGCTTCCGCCACGTGTCCACCGGAAAACGTTCTATCGATCCGGCCACGCCCGGAGCCTTCACGTGCTTCTTCGGGAGGGAGCAGGGTGAGTGAGCCCCCCGAAGCCGCTAAAGCGGGCTGTCCGGGACGATACATTTCCGATCTAACGTCTGGGCCGATTTGGCGAATTTCTTTCGAAATGTCGGAAGCCTCAAGATCGCTGCGTTGCCAGGCTGAACCGTTTCGTTCGGGGTCAATCCCTAGCGCTCTCCTGAATCGCGAAAGATCGGTGGGGCTGTGTCTGTGAAGGGCAGACGGATTGACTGCACTAGCGAAGAATCGGCAGTCGCTTTGCTGAATCCGTGGTATCTTGTTTACGCAATGGCATGCTTTGACTTTGGACGTAATTCAGATCGAGGAAATGGACCAAGCGCGCGCTGAATAAAGGAAGAAACTCTCACTGCCGGAGGATCCTTTATGTTCACAATGCTGTCTGCCGCTATCTTCCTGTTGGCTACCGTCCAGCCCTCAAATTCTGAGATCAGGTGTCCTGATCTATCCCTCATCCTCGCTATTGATAGCTCGAGCAGCATCAATGACGAGGAATATGCCTTGCAGATGGAGGGGTATGCAGCAGCATTTGCCAATCCGACTGTTTTGAAAGCACTCGCCGAGGCGGGCAGGGTCGATGTCGCCGTCGTCATGTGGGCTGGCCCACAAGAACCGAGGCATGTTCGGATGTGGCAGAGCATCACGTCCGAAGCGGATGCGCTTGTGCTGGCTGACTGGTTCATGACGTCCCGGAGAGAGATCAATGGGGACACGGAGATAGGAAACGGTCTGGCAGTCGCGCTGGACCTGCTTGAGGCGCACGAAAGTTGCGGTTTACGCAAGATTATCAATGTGTCAGGCGACGGTCGTGCGACACCCGGACCGAGGAGCGGCTCTCCCAGGGTCACGCTGAGCGCGGCAAGGGCGCGGGCCGAGCACCTGAATGTTATTGTGAACGGCCTGGCAATAACGACTGACGAGCCAGACCTGACTGAATACTACCGCAGTTCGTTGATCACCGGACCCGGATGCTTTGTCATGGAGGTCGACAGTTTCGAGGACTTTGCGGAAGCAATTCGACTGAAACTCAAACGCGAAATCGAGCCGTCACTCTCTGCTTCCTTAGCGCCGCTGCTTTAGAAGGCTTCGCTGTCCGCTCAAAGATCGATTAAAGTGCGTACGTTAGTCTTTCCGCTTCTTCCAGACCGGCACCGAGAGCATCTGGATGCCAGTTTCGAAGTCCTTCCGCTCCCCTCAAACCGTTCGCGACTTCGGGGATCTCCTCCACGGACGCGGTCTAAGCGCCTGTCACGAAGTGGTCCGGCTCGGCCAACGGGATCCTGTGTCCCTGACTTGCCGCCATGGCAGTCAGCCATTCCCCTTCTTGGAGACATCGCAACATATCACTGCTTTAGACGGATATGGCCCGATTGCAGACCCATTCCCCTTGCTGGAACCACTCCGAGTGGTGCCGCAGGTCTGGGGGTTCTGGGCAAGGCCTTGCCGGATGGCCTGGTGAAGCCGCATGGAAATGATCCCGCAATGTTGCTACATGACCGGTTCTAGCTTGAGGGAATCCCAAACCTTGTCGCAGCCCCAGGTGCCGGACGTCGCGGGCGCCCCCCTTGTTCGCTCTGCCGCGCGGTTGTCCGTCGCGCCGATGATGGATTGGACGGATCGGCATTGCCGCTACTTCCACCGCCTGATGACCCGCCGCGCCATGCTCTACACCGAGATGGTGACCTCGGCGGCGATCGTGCATGGCCCGAAGGCGCGGCTTCTCGACTATTCCGATGCCGAGCATCCCGTCGCCCTGCAACTCGGCGGCTCGGAGCCGGGCGAATTGGCGCAGGCGGTGCGAATTGCCCGCGACTGGGGCTATGACGAGATCAACCTGAATGTCGGCTGCCCCTCGGACCGGGTCCAGTCGGGCTGTTTCGGCGCTGTCCTGATGCAGCAGCCCGGCGTCGTGGCCGACTGCGTGGCGGCGATGATCGCCGAAAGCCCGGTTCCGGTCACGGTCAAATGTCGCATCGGCGTGGACGATCAGGTTCCGGAAGAGGTATTGCCGGCGTTCCTGGAAACAGTCAGCCGAGCAGGCGTTTCCCATTTCGTCATCCACGCCCGGAAGGCCTGGCTTCAAGGCCTGAGCCCGAAGGAAAACCGCGAGATCCCGCCGCTCGACTATCCGCTGGTCCTGCGGATGAAGCGGGAGTTTCCCGACCTGACCATCGCCATCAACGGCGGGATCACCTCGCTGGCGCAGGCGAGGGAGTTCCTGGCACAGGGTCTCGACGGGGTCATGCTTGGCCGCGCCGCCTATCACGAGCCGGGCAACACCTTGATCGGCGCCGACGTGCTCTGGGGCGATGGGCCGGGCCGCGATGCCTTCGCCGTCGTCGAAGCGATGCGGCCCTATATCGCCCGGCATCTGGAGCAGGGCGGACGGCTTCACCAGATCACCCGGCACATGCTGGGCCTCTTCCACGGCCGCCCCGGCGCGCGCGGTTGGCGGCGCGTGCTGTCGGAGGGGGTGAGCCGTCCGGGGGCGGGGCTTGAGCTGATCGACGCGGCTCTCGCTGAACTTCAGGTTCCGGCCGTAACCGGCTGACGCCCAAGCACGATCTGCGCCAGAGCAAAGGCGAGGATGCCGCAGATCGCGATGGCGGCCAGCATCGGCGCAACGCTGCCGTCGAAGAACTGACCTGTCGCCGCAACCATCGCGCCCCCGGCCAGCATCTGCAGTGTGCCGCCAAGCGACGAGGCAAGCCCGGCATTGTCGCCGTGGTCATCCAGCGCCATCACCATCGTCGTCGGGATCACGAGGCCAAGGCAGGCATTGGCCAGAAACAGCCCGCCGATCGTCAGTCCCAGGCCCGAGATTCCGGAAAGCGCCAGCGCTGCGAGCGCCACGGTCACGAGGGCAAAGCCGGTCGTCGCCACCCGCACCACCCGCCGCGCGCCGAAACGCAGGCCAAGCGAAGCCGCCATTTGCGATGAGGCAAAGAAGCCGATCGCATTGACCGCGAAGGCCAGCGAAAAGCCGGTCGGCGACAGGCCGAAGCCTTGCGTGTAGACGAAGGCGGCCTGCGCGATGAAGACGAAGAAGCTCGCCATGCCGAAGCCGCCGACGAAGGTCAGGCCGAGGAAGACCGGGTCGCGGAACAGCGACTTCGCCCCGGACCAGAGGGCCGCGACCGAAACCGGCTGCCGCTGGTCGCGGGGCAGCGTCTCGGCCAGCAGGAACCGCGTCATCAGGAGGCTAACCACCGCGGCGATGGCCAGGACGAGGAAGATAACGCGCCAGCCCGAAACCGCGATCAGGCCCGAGCCGGCCAGCGGCGCGAGCATGGGCGAGACCGAGATCACCAGCATGATCGCCGCCATCAGCCGGGTCGCGGCGTGGCCGGTATACATGTCGCGGATCACGGCGCGCGGCACCACCATCACGGCTGCCCCGCCAAGGCCCTGAACCACGCGCCCGGCGATCAGCTGCTCGACCGAGCCGGCCAGGGTGCACAGCAACGAGCCGATCAGAAAGATGCCAACGCCGACATAGATCGGCAGCTTGCGCCCGGCCTGATCCGCCCAGGGGCCATAGATCAGCTGCGCAAGGCCGAAAGCGATGAAGTAGCCGGTGATCGTCCCCTGCATCGCCGCCGGCGTTGTGCCGAGGTCGGCAGCGATGGTCGGCATGGCCGGAAGGAACATGTCGATGGCAAAGGGGCCGATACAGGTCAGAAGGCCCAGCACCAAGGCGGGCCGAAACAGATCTTCGGACATAAGGGGACCTAAGAAGCGGGGGAGCGGAAACGCTGATTATTCAATGCATCTTATCCAGCCCGGTTGGAAAGGACCAGACCGTCTGGCAGTTCCCCGGTCCCACCGCTAGGCTGGTCCCGATCGGCTCGCCAAGAGGGGTGCATGCGAATGGCCAAGGCGTCCAGTTGGACGGAACAGGGCTGGAGGCGCCTGCCGTTCGACCCCGATGTGTTGGCCTGGGCGCAGGCGGCGTTGCCGCTGGCGCAGGCGGCGCTGGACGCACCCGACGCCGAATGGCGCTGCGGCGGGACCTGGTTTCCCGGTGTCGATGCCTTGGCGAACGATTCGGCGGGCCGTGTGGCCGACGTCGCATTGCCGGTCTCGGTCCGGCAGGCGTTGCCGATGCCGGTGACGGCGTGGCATCGCGCTCAGGTTTCCGCGTTGCGGCCAGGCTATCCGCGGCCGTCGCCCGAAGAAAGCGAGGCGGCCTTCCGCTTTCGCCGCGACCGCGATGCCGCCCATGTCGACGGCCTGCTCGCCATGGGTCCGCAAAAACGGCGGATGATCCGCGAGCCGCATGGCTTCATCCTCGGCCTGCCACTGACCGAAGCGGATCCGGACGCCGCCCCGCTTGTCGTCTGGGAGGGCAGCCACGAGATCCTGCGCCGGGCCTTCGCCGCTGCCCTGGCGCCGCATCCGGAGGAGGCGTGGCCGGACGTCGACCCGACGGACATCTATCAGGCTGCGCGCCGCGAGGTTTTCGCCTCGTGCCGACGCGTCGCACTTCCCGCGCGACCGGGCGAGGCGCTGTTGCTCCACCGACTGGTCCTGCACGGAATGGCGCCTTGGGCCGAGGGCGCCGTCGCGGATCCGATGGGTCGGGTGAATGCTTATTTCCGTCCCGAGTTTCCCTCGGTCGCAGACTGGCTCAGGCTCCCTTGAGAGCGATCAGCGGTCCAGTCGCCCGATGCGCCCGCCACGGCGACGGGCAAGGCGCGGGGCGCGCGACGGGAGGTCGGCGATGATGGCGCTGCGTTCCTCGGGGGTCAGGCGCGACCAGGCCGATATCTCTTCGATGCTGCGGTAACAGCCGACGCAGATGCGTTCCTCGGGGTGGACGACGCACAGCTTGACGCAGGGCGACTCGATCTCCTGCCGCTTCCACACGTCCTGCTTCACGAGCCACTCTCCCGCGCCAGAAATCCCAAGCGATCCAAGGCTCCTTGCAGGATATAGCCTGCCGCGACGTGGTCGATCACCTCGGAACGACGCTTCCGCGACGTATCCGCCTCCAGAAGTGCCCTTTCTGCCGCAACGGTCGACAGGCGTTCGTCCCAGAACACCATAGGCAGGTCGGTCAGCCGCGCGAGGTTGCGCGCGAAGGCGCGGGTCGATTGCACCCTCGGCCCCTCGCTGCCGTCCATGTTCAGGGGCAGGCCGAGCACCAGCCCCTTGAGGTCGCGCGCCCGGACGATCCTCAGCAGTTCGTCGGCGTCGGTGGTGAATTTCACCCGCCGGATGGTCAGAAGCGGCGTCGCCACCTGCCGCAGCCCGTCCGAGACCGCGACGCCGATGGTCTTGTCGCCCAGATCGAGACCCACCAGCGCGCCGTGCCGGGGCAGGGCGGCGGCGAAATCGGCGATCTGGTCGAAGGCCGTCACTCGGCCACCCCCGCGCTCTGGGCCGCCGTGCGGATGGTCGCAAGCTCGGCGTCCTTGCCGGCAAACTTTGCCTGGGCGTCGGACCAGGCCTGCTTCGCCTTGTCGGTCTCGCCCAGCACGCCATAGGCATTGATGAGCCGCGCCCATTCCTCGGGCGTCCCGCCCTGGCTCGCCAGCCGGTCGCTGAGCTGCTGGACCATGCCCCTGATCATCTGCTGGCGGTCCTCGGTCGACATCTGACCCGCAGCCTGCACATCGGCCGCCGAGGGGCCGGGCGCGCCGGGTTCGGGCGGCAGCGTGTACTGTTCGCCGGCGGCTTCGGCCACCATCTCGATATTGGCGCGGATCGGGGCGACCCAGGGGTCGTCCTTGCCCGACCGGTCGAGGAGGGGCGCCCAGAGCTCGAACGCCCGGTCCGGGCGGCCGTTCTGCAGGAACATCACCCCGGCGTAATAGATCGCCGTGCCGTTGCCCGGATCGAGCTGCAGCGCCTTCACCAACTCGGCCTCGGCCTCGGGCGAGACGAACCCACCGGCCTGCAGGATCATCATTTCGGCCAGCGTGGCGTGATCCTCGCCGGTCGACTTGTCGCCGGACAGGGTGATGACCTTGGTCTGGGCCACGATCGCCGCGTCGAAATTCCCAAGCGCCGCCTCGTTGCGCGCCAGGAGCCGCTGGCCCTGAACGTCATCAGGCCGGTCCTTCATCGCCGCGCGAAGCTTGTCCATCAGCCCGAGGAACTCGGCCGAGGCTTGCGGCGGCGCGGGAAGGCTCGCGGCGGCGGCCTTGACCGCTTCGGCCTGGTGCGGGCGGTTGGCATGGGCTTCCTCGGCCATTGCCAGGCGTTCGGCGATCGGCAGGTCGGGATAGCCCGGCGCGCCGAGCCGGTAATAGGCCCAGACCCCGCCCAGCATCAGGGTCAGCACCGCGAGCGCGAGTGCCAGCTGCGCCTGACGCGACGGCTCCCTTTCGGTTGTGGCGGCGGCGCGGGCGCGGTCGGCTTCCAGAACCTTGCGGCCAAGCTCGGTCTTCAGCCGCGCCGCATCCTCGGTTCCGATGACGCCGCGCGCCTCGTCGCGATCGACCTCGCGCAGCTGGTCGCGATAGACCTGCAGGTCAAATTCCGCCGCCGGCGTGGCCGCGCCGCCTGCCCGCAACCCCGCCAGCAGCAGGATTGCCCCGACCGCCAGTGTAATCCCGCCTGCCGCGATCCAGAACAGCATGACACCTCCGCTTTCCGCCGCTTCCATGTAATGCGGCTGGCGTGCCGGCAAAAGCCGCAATCGGCTGCGCGATGCTGTCGCGGCAGTGTGACTGGCAATGTCGCATTTTTCCCGATTGTGCCGCTTGCGGGTGCGGCTAGAACGCGGCTGCGATCCAGAAGCAGGAACACCCGGAACCAGGGGGCAGGCCCGATGTCACGCTACTCCATCTTTGCCATCGCCCGAGAGGCGCTGCGCTTCCACCAGGGATGGGAGCGCGCTTGGCGCAGCCCCGAACCGAAGTCCCGCTACGACGTGGTCATCGTCGGTGCCGGCGGGCACGGCCTGGCAACCGCTTATTATCTCGGCAAGAATTTCGGCATCACCAATGTCGCGGTGATCGAGAAGGGCTGGCTGGGCGGCGGCAATACCGGCCGGAACACCACCATCATCCGCTCGAACTACCTGCAGGACCCCTCGGCCGCGATCTACGAAAAGGCCCGCAGCCTTTACGAGGACCTGAGCCAGGACCTGAACTACAACGTCATGTTCTCGCCCCGCGGCCTCCTGATGCTGGCACAGACCCATCACGAGGTCCGCGGCTACCTGCGCACGGTTCACGCGAACGGTCTCCAGAATGTGACGACCGAATGGATCGGGCCGGAGCGGGTGAAGGAGCTGGTGCCGATCATCAACATCGACGGGCCGCGCTATCCGGTCCTTGGCGCGCTCTACCAGGCGCGAGGCGGCACGGCGCGGCACGATGCGGTCGCATGGGGCTATGCCCGGGCCTGCTCGAACATGGGCATGGACATCATCCAGCAATGCGAGGTGAAGGGCGTCCGGTCGGAAGGCGGCAAGGTCACCGGGGTCGAGACGACCAAGGGCTTCATCGGCTGCGGCAAGCTCGGCATCGTGGTCGCCGGCCATTCGGGGCAGGTGGCCGAGATGGCGGGCTTCCGCCTGCCGATCGAGGCGGTGGCGCTGCAGGCGCTTGTTTCCGAGCCGATCAAGCCCTGCATGGACGTGGTCGTCATGGCCAACACCGTCCACGGCTACATGAGCCAGTCCGACAAGGGCGAGATGGTGATCGGCGGCGGCACCGACGGCTTCAACAACTTCACGCAGCGCGGCTCCTTCCAGCATATCGAGGAAACGCTGCGCGCGCTGATCGAGACCTTCCCGATGATCAGCCGCCTGAAGATGCTGCGGCAATGGGGCGGGATCGTCGACATGACCGGCGACCGCTCGCCCATCATCTCGAAGACGCCGCTCGGCAACTGCTTCATCAACTGCGGCTGGGGCACCGGCGGCTTCAAGGCGATCCCCGGCTCGGGCTGGGCGATGGCCGAGCTGATGGCCAAGGGCGAACCTGGGCCGCTCGCCGCCGAGTTCAACCTCGGCCGCTTCCGTGAAGGCCGCTTCATCGACGAGTCGGTGGCGGCAGGGGTGGCGCACTGATGGCCTCCCCGATTTTTCTACGAAAAATCAGCGCCCTTTCCCCGAATTTTCGCATGAAAATTCGTCTCTTCCCTTTGCATGTGAAGGCTCGCCCATGCTGACGCTCACCTGCCCCTATTGCGGCGTGAAAGCCGAGGAAACCGAACTCGCCCCCGGCGGCGAGGCGCATCTGAAGCGCTTCGGGCCGGGCTCGTCGGATGACGAGTTCGAAGGCTACATGTTCGCCCGGAAGAACGAGAAGGGCGTGCATTTCGAACGCTGGCGCCATGCCTATGGCTGCGGCAAGTGGTTCCTCGCCGCGCGCGACACCGCGACGCTTGAGGTCTTCGCCACCTATCCGGCGCAGACGCCCGAGCCGCCGCCCGAGGTGGTCGCCGCCATCAAGGCCCGCCGTCCCGACTGGAAGGGGTACAAATGAGCACGCGCCTGTCTCGCGGTGGCCGGCTGATCGACCGCAGCGCCGCCCTCGACTTCACCTTCAACGGCAAGCGCTTCAAGGGCTATGCCGGCGACACGCTCGCCTCGGCGCTCTTGGCCAATGACCAGATGATGGTCGGCCGCAGCTTCAAGTATCACCGCCCGCGTGGCGTGGTCGCCGCCGGGCCGGAAGAGCCGAACGCGCTGGTGAACCTCGGTTCCGGCGCGCGGCTGGAGCCGAACCAGCGCACGACCACGACCGAGCTGTTCGACGGGCTGGAAAGCGCCAGCCAGAACCACTGGCCGAGCCTCGAATTCGACGTGGGCGTGGTGAACAACTACGTCGCCCGGATGCTGCCGGCGGGCTTCTATTACAAGACCTTCATCCATCCCCGCGCCGCGTGGAAGCACCTGTTCGAGCCGATCGTGCGCCAGTCGGCGGGCCTGGGCCGCGTGCCGAAGGACCGCGACGCCGACCGCTACGAGCAGGCCTATGCCTTCTGCGACGTGCTCGTCGTGGGCGGCGGCATTGCCGGTCTGCAGGCCGCGCTGTCGGCGGCCAAGGCCGGGGCGAAGGTCTGGCTGATCGAGCAGACCGCCCAGTGGGGCGGCCGCGCGCCGGTCGACGGGGTCGAGATCGACGGCAAGCCGGCCGACGCCTGGATCGAGGCGACCCTCGCGGCGCTGTCGAAGATGGACAATGTGACGCTCCGCACCCGCACCATGGCGGCGGGCGTCTATGACCACGGCTATGTGCTGGCGGATGAGAAGGTCGCGGACCACACCCCGGGTGACGGGCGGCCGAAGCACCGTCTCTGGCGCCTGCGCGTCGGGCGGATCGTGACCGCCACCGGCGCCATCGAGCGTCCGCTGTCCTTTGCCGGCAACGACATTCCTGGCGTGATGCTGGCCGCGTCGCTGCGGGACTATGTGGTGAACTACGGCGTCAGCCTTGGCGACCGCACCGTCGTCGTGACCAACAATGACGACGCCTATCGCACCGCGCTGGCGCTGAAGGCTGCGGGCCTGTCCGTGCCTGCGATCATCGACGCCCGTGCGGTCGTGACGGGTGAGCTGGCTGACAAGGCCCGGGCCGCCGGGATCCGGGTCGAGGCGGGCCGCGCCGTCGTCAAGGTCAAGGGCGGCCGTCGCGTGACCGGCGTGCAGATCGGTCTGCAGGCGGGTGAGGGCGCGGTGATGGAAGAGATCGCCTGCGATGCCGTCGCCATGTCGGGCGGCTGGTCACCGGTCGTCCACCTGTGGAGCCATTGCGGCGGCAAGCTGCTGTGGGATGACAAGATCGCCGCCTTCCGCCCCGATGCAACGCGTCCGCCGACCGGTGCCGAAGGCCAGCCGATGGTCATCGTCACTGGCGCCGCGAACGGCACCGACGAGGCCGGGCTTCTGGCCGATGCCGATGCCGCCGGCCGCGCCGCCGCCGAGGCGACCGGCCACAAGCCGAAGAAGGCCGAAGCTGCGTCGATCTCGAACCCCGCTTCCATCGCCACCGAGGCGGTCTGGATCATGCCGCAGGGCGCGGGTCCGGCGCTGAAGATGAAGATGTGGCTCGACTACCAGAACGACGTGAAGGTGTCGGACGTGCAGCTCGCCGCGCGCGAGGGCTACGAGAGCGTCGAGCATACCAAGCGCTACACCACGCTCGGTATGGCGACGGATCAGGGGAAACTGAGCAACATCAACGGTCTGGCGGTTCTTTCTCAGGCGTTGAATGAGCAGATCCCGCAGGTCGGCACCACCACCTTCCGCCCGCCCTATACCCCTGTCACCTTCGGGGCGCTGGCGGGCGAGGCGCGGGGCGACATCTTCCAGCCGCTCCGACGCACGCCGATGCACGAGTGGCACGAGGCGAACGGCGCCTATTTCGAGCCGGTCGGCCTGTGGCGCCGTCCGTACTGCTACACCCGCGACGGCGAAAGCCATGAAGAGGCGGTGAAGCGCGAGGTGCTGAATGTCCGCAAGGGCATCGGCCTGCTCGACGCCTCGACACTCGGCAAGATCATCGTCAAGGGGCCGGATGCAGGCAAGTTCCTCGACATGCTCTATACGGGTGTCATGTCGACCTTGGCCGTAGGCAAGTGCCGCTATGGGCTGATGTGCAGCGAGAACGGCTTCCTGATGGATGACGGTGTCGTGGCGCGGATCGACGAGGAAACCTTCCTCTGCCACACCACGACCGGCGGCGCCGACCGCATCCATGCGCATATGGAAGATTGGCTCCAGTGCGAATGGTGGGACTGGCAGGTCTATACCGCGAACGTCACCGAGCAATATGCCCAGGTCGCGGTCGTCGGCCCCAATGCACGGAAATTGCTGGAAAAACTCGGCGGGATGGATGTCTCGAAAGAGACGCTGCCCTTCATGCAATGGGCCGATGGGACGCTTGGCGGTTTCCCGGTTCGTGTCTACCGGATCAGCTTCTCGGGCGAACTCAGCTACGAGATCGCGGTCCCGGCCAGCCACGGCCGCGCCTTCTGGGATGCCTGCGTGGCGGCGGGGGCCGAATTCGGCGCGATGCCCTACGGCACCGAGGCGCTGCACGTGCTGCGCGCCGAGAAGGGCTTCATCATGATCGGTGATGAAACCGACGGCACGGTGATCCCGCAGGACCTGAACCTGGGCTGGGCGATCTCGAAGAAGAAGGCCGACTACCTTGGCAAGCGCGGGCAGGAGCGGACCTACCTTTCCGATCCGAACCGCTGGAAGCTGGTGGGGCTCGAGGCGCTGGACGGCTCGGTCATCCCCGATGGCGCCTATGCGGTCGATATTGGCGTGAATGCCAACGGCCAGCGCAACGTGCAGGGGCGGATCACCTCGACCTACTATTCGCCGACGCTCGGGCGCGGAATCGCCATGGGTCTGGTGAGGCGCGGGCCGGAGCGGATGGGTGAGACGCTGGAATTCACCAAGCTCGACGGCAGCCTGATGAAGGTTCGGATCGTTGATCCGGTCTTCTACGACAAGGACGGGGAGAAGCAGAATGTCTGAGCCTGTCAGCGCATTGGGCGGCAAGACCTATCGCGGCTTCGCCACGATCCGCGAGATCGGACCCCTGGGCATGATCACCTTGCGGGCGAAGCCGGGAACGGCGGGGCTCGACAAGGCGATCAAGGCGGCGACCGGCTGTGCCGTGCCGGAGCAGCGCCGGATCGTCATCGATGGCGACCGGGCGGCCGGCTGGATGAGCCCGGACGAATACCTGCTGGTTGTGCCCTATGCCGAGGTCGGCAAGGCCTTGGAGGCTGTGGCGAAAGCGCTGAAGGGCCAGCATCATCTGGCCGTCGACGTGTCGGACGCCCGCGCGGTGTTCGATGTCGAGGGCGGAGATGCGGCCGAAGTGCTGATGAAGCTGTCGCCGGTCGATCATTCGACCCTGGCCGAGGGCGAGTTACGCCGTACGCGCCTCGCGCAGGTGGCCGGTGCCTTCTGGCGGCAGGGGGGCGGCTACCGCATCGTCTGCTTCCGCTCGGTCGCAGGCTATGTCTTCGGCCTTCTGGAGCACTCCGCGCAGCCCGGCAGCGAGCTGGGTCTGGCCTGATTTTACCAGGCCCTCGCCTCGCAATGCGATTGGCGGGAGCCTGTCCGTGCCCGGAGTGATTACCCCTCCGACTGAGGACAAGGCTTGTCCTTTCGCCATTCCGCGACAGATTGACCTTGACCCCGGCCGCGCGGCGACAAAGATGCCGCCCGAGCGAACAGAAGCGAAAGGAATGCTCAGATGGCTTTCACCCTTCCCGATCTTCCCTATGCCCATGATGCGCTGGCCTCCCTCGGCATGTCGAAGGAGACGCTGGAGTATCACCACGACCTGCACCACAAGGCCTATGTCGACAACGGCAACAAGCTGATTGCAGGCACCGAGTGGGAATCGAAATCGCTCGAGGACATCGTCAAAGGCACCTACCAGGCCGGCGCGGTGGCCCAGAACGGCATCTTCAACAACGCCAGCCAGCACTGGAACCACAACCAGTTCTGGACCTGGATGGCGCCGGGCGAGAACAAGAAGATCCCGGGCGCGCTGGAAAAGGCGCTGACCGAAGCCTTCGGGTCGGTCCAGAAGTTCAAGGACGACTTTTCCGCCGCCGGTGCCGGCCAGTTCGGCTCGGGCTGGGCCTGGCTCGTCAAGGACAAGGACGGCAGCCTCAAGATCACCAAGACCGAGAACGGCGTGAACCCGCTCTGCTTCGGCCAGACCGCGCTTCTGGGTTGCGACGTGTGGGAGCACAGCTACTACATCGACTTCCGCAACAAGCGCCCGGCCTACCTGACCAACTTCCTCGAGAAGCTGGTGAACTGGGAAGCGGTCGCGGCCAAGCTCTGACCGCTTGCCGCTGATCGGCTAATCTGCAAATCCTCATTCCGCCGCCCGGCAGTCCGGGCGGCGGTTTTCATTGGGTCATTTCGAATGGGGCAGGGCGTGAGCGAGGGGACCAAGGGCGTACTTGCCATGCTGGCCGCCGCGGTGATCTGGGGTCTTTCGCCGCTTTACTACAAGGTGCTCGAACAGGTTCCGCCGCTGGAGGTGCTGAGCCACCGCACGATCTGGTCGGCGGTCTTCTTCGCCGTCGTGCTGCTGGTGAAAGGGCGGCTCAGTGAGGTCGGCAGCCTGATCCGGTCACACGACGTCTGGGTCGTGGCGCTGGCCGCGCTGATGATCTCGACCAACTGGTTCCTGTTCATCCTCTCGGTCCAGATCGGCATGGCGACCGAGGCGAGCCTTGGCTACTACATCTTCCCCATCGTCGCCGTCGTGATCGGGGTCGTGTTCTTCGGCGAAAGGCTGTCGGCCCTGCAAGGGGTGGCTGCAGGAATCGCCGCGGTGGCTGTCGCGCTTCTGACCTGGGGCTTGCATGTGCCGCCCTGGATCGCGCTGACGCTGGCCATCACTTTCGGCATCTACGGGTTGGTGAAGAAGCAGCTTAAGGCCGACCCGGTTACCTCGGTCACCGCCGAGGTGACGCTGCTTGCGCCCTTGGCGCTGATCTGGATCATAGGGGTCCAGTCCGGCTGGTTCAGCGAGGGCGGGCGTCCGGGCGGGCATTTCCTGGGCCACAGTCCCGGCGACGGCTGGACGACGACCCTGTTGCTCGTTGGATCAGGGATCATCACCGGGGGGCCGCTGATCCTGTTTGCCTATGCCACGCACAAGGCGTCGATGGCGACCGTCGGGCTGGTGCAGTTCGTCAATCCGACGCTGCAATTCCTATGCGCTGTTGTGGTGTTCGGCGAGCCCTTCACCATCTGGCACAAGGCGGCCTTCGCGCTGATCTGGCTCGCCGTCGCGATCTATTCGCTGGCGTCCTTCCGTCAGGAAAGCGCGGCGCGCAGCCGGTCGGCCAGCGTCTCGACATCCGGGACCAGCGTCGAGTAGCTGCGCATCGCGTCCTCGGCGAAGCCTTCTGCGATGACATGGTCGCCAAGCGCCATGAGCGGGTCCCAGTAGCCTTCGGTATTGAGCAGGAAGATCGGCTTCTTGTGCAACCCGATCTGGCGCCAGGTCAGCACCTCGAAATATTCGTCGAGCGTACCGGCGCCGCCGGGCAGGACCACGATCGCGTCCGAATTCATGAACATGACCTTTTTCCGCTCGTGCATGTCCTCGGTGATGACGAAGGAGGTCAGGTCGCGCTTGCCCTTTTCCCGCAAGAGCAGGTGGGTCGGGATGACGCCGAGCGACCGCGCGCCGTCGGCCTGGGCCGCGCGCGCCACCTCGCCCATCAGGCCGACATCGCCCGCCCCGTAGACCAGTCGCCAGCCTTCGGCGGCGATCAGCCGCCCGACCGCGCGAGCAGCCTCGGCATAGGCGGGGCGGGCGCCGGGGCGTGAGCCGCAGAACACGCAGACGGAACGAAGCGGAATCATCTGTGGGGAGGTCCTGAAATCTGTTGCGTTGCGGATTGTTATCTGGGTTGCTACGGGAAGGACAAGCACGGGTCGGCAACAGGCCCGGCAGGGGGATTTTGGAATGTCGGGGTGGAAAGACATGGGAACCGGCGCAAGGGCGCTGGTTCTGGCGGGCGGCGCGGCGGTGATCGTCGGGGCAGGCGTTCTGATCTTCAAGGGGCAGTCGCCCGCGCCGAAGCCGGCCGAGACAGCCGAGACGACAGCGCCGGCCAGCGAGCCGGCCAAGACCGTGGCAACAGAGACCGCTGCGCCTGCGGCCGCGCCCGCGACGGAAACCGCGGCGGCGGCACCGGCTGCAAAGCCTGAACCTCCGGCCTTCGACGTCGTCCGGGTGTCGCCCGAGGGCGACGCGTTGGTTGCCGGGCGCGCCCTGGCGGGAGCCGAGGTTTCGGTCAAGATCGACGGCGTCGAAAAGGCCAGCGCGGTGGCCGATCCGCAAGGCAAGTTCGTCGCCATGTTCGCGCTGCCGCCAAGCGCCACGCCAAGGGTGGTCCAGCTGTCGATGCAGCCCGAGACGGGCGAGGCCGTTGCCTCGGCCGACGAAGTGGTTCTGGCGCCGACACCCGCGACCGCGGCGACGACGGATGCCGGCGCGACGGGGACGACCGCGGACGAAACTCAGGTGGCACAGGCTGAAACCGCAGCGGATGGCGGCACCCAGGCTGCTCCGGCGGCCGGCGATACCGCCCAGGCGGGCGCGGCCCAGACGGAGCCGACATCCTCGGCCACGGCCTCGACCGAGAGCGCGACCACCGAAACGACGGCCACGGCGGCAACCGAAACCCAGCCGGCGGCAGAAGCGGCCGGCACCACTGCAACCGCCGAGGACGACAGCGAACCTGAAGCGGCGGGCAGCGAAACCTCCACGGCCGTTCTGGTGACCGACAGCGGCGCCAAGGTGCTGCAGGGCGCGTCTGGCCTGCCTGACAACGTGACGATCGGCGCGATCTCCTACTCCTCGACCGGGGCGGTGCAGCTGTCCGGTCACGGCAAGGCGGGCTCGCCGCTCAGGCTTTACCTGGACAACAAGCCGGTGCTCGAGGCGACGGTCGGCGCGGATGGCAGCTGGAGCGGCACGCTCGGCGAGGTGGCGCCGGGCGTCTACACGCTGCGCGCTGACCAGCTGGACGCGACCGGCGACGTCACCTCGCGCTACGAGACGCCGTTCCAGCGCGAAGCGCCCGACGCGCTGGCTGCGCTGCGGTCGAAGACCGGCAAGCCGGTCAACATCACCGTCCAGCCCGGCTTCACCCTGTGGGAGATCGCTAAGGAGAACTACGGCGACGGGGTGATGTATGTGCGCGTGTTCGAGGCCAACAAGGCGCAGATCAAGGACCCGGACCTGATCTATCCCGGACAGGTGTTCACGGTGCCGAAGAAGGACTAGGGCCGGGTGTTGACCGCAAGCTGGTCGGCAAAGGCGCGGCGGTAGGCAGGCCGCGCCTCGCCGCGCGCGACATAGGCGGAAAGCCTGGGGAATTCGTCGAGCAAGCCCGAGGACCGCAGGCGCAGCAGGACAGAGACCATCATCAGGTCGCCGGCGGTGAAGTCGCCGTCGAGCCAGTCCGCGTCGCCCAGCCGCGCCGACAGTTGCCGGAGTCGGGTTCGGACGCGCTCCTCGACCAGGGGCAGGCGGCCGGCCGCCCAGGGTCGGTCCCGTTCCTGAAGCCGGGCGATGGACAGGTCGAGGATCGGCGGTTCGACCGTGTTGACCGCCGCGAACATCCAGGCGATGGCCCTTGCGCGCGCTGCGGGATCCATCGGAAGCAGGCCGTCCCGGGTTTCGGCCACATGCAGCACGATCGCGCCGGTCTCGAACAGGACAAGGCCATCTTCCTCGTAGGTCGGGATCTGGCCAAAGGGGTTCAGCGCAAGATGGGCGGGTTCCTTCAGCGCGGCGAAGCTGACAAGACGGACCTCGTAGGGTTGCCCGACCTCCTCCAGTGCCCACCGCACGCGGGTATCCCGCGCGAGGCCCTTTCCGCCGTCTGGGGAACGGTCAAAGGCGGTGATCGTCACGGTCATTGCAGGCTTCCTCCGCAGGGAAGGGCGAAGCCGGTCGGGCGGCCGCCGGCAGGATCCTAACGCCCGTCCTCGTCCGCCTGTTCCGAGGCCTCGCGGCAGCAGGCCATGACCTTGGCGTCGCCCTTGCAGCAATCGGCGAGCAGGAAACCGAGGGTGCGGCCGATCCCCTCGCGGTCGACGACATAGATCACGTTGCGTGACGCGCGGCGCGAGCGGATGAGCCCGGCCTGTTCGAGGGCCGACAAGTGGAAGGAAAGCCGCGACGCGCCGAGGCCGAGCGCTTCGCCAATGGCGCCGGCCGCCAGTCCCTCGTCGCCCTTGTCCATCAGCAGCCGGATCAGCTCCAGCCGCGATTCATGTGACAGGGCCGACAGGGCGGCGAGGACTTTACTTTGCTCCATCCTTCAACTACTCGTGAATCGTTGAATAGTGGAGTTCTACTCCAGAACCCCTCCTTGGACAATGCAATCCTCTCCCGTTTCGGGATTTCTGAGAAAGTTCCATGCGCAAGCTGACTGCCAGCGCCACCAGCGCCGATGTTTCCGACCGTCCGACGAAAGGGTGGGAAACCATCCGCCGCGTCGCCCCCTATCTCTGGCCTTCGGCGCCGGGCATGGGCTGGGTCAAGCGCCGGGTGATGATCGCGCTGACCTTCCTGATCGTGGCGCGTCTCGTTTCGGTCTTCACCCCCTTCCTTTACAAGGCGGCGGTGGATTCGCTCACCAACGAGCATCGCGACGATGGCTGGCTGCTGATCTACGGGGCGGTCGGCCTGACCGTGGCCTATGGCGTGGCGCGGCTTGCCTCTGTCGCCTTCAACGAATTGCGCGATGCGGTCTTCGTGAAGGTCGGCCAGCGCGCCCTGCGCCAGCTGGCGCTCGAAACCTTTACCCATATCCACCGCCTGTCGCTGCGCTATCACATCACCCGCAAGACCGGCGGCCTGAGCCGGATCATCGAGCGCGGGGTGAAGGGCGTCGATTTCCTGCTGCGCTTCCTGCTGTTCTCGATCGGGCCGCTCATCATCGAGTTGACGCTGGTCTCGGCGATCTTCGCCGTCATGTTCGGCTGGCAGTACACGGTCGTCGTCGTGGTCACGATCGCGATTTACGTCGCCTTCACCTTCCGCGTCACCGAATGGCGGGTGAAGGTCCGGCGCGAGATGAACGACCAGGACACCGACGCCAACCAGAAGGCCATCGACAGCCTGCTGAACTTCGAGACGGTGAAGTATTTCGGCGCCGAGGCGCGCGAGGCGGCGCGCTATGACGTGGCGATGCAGCGCTACGAGAAGGCGGCGGTCAAGACCGGCCTGTCGCTGAGCGTGCTGAACGCCGGCCAGTCGGCGATCATCACCACCGGCCTCGTCATCGTCATGGTCATGGCGGCGATGGGGGTGCAGGCGGGGCAGCTGACCGTCGGCGACTTCGTCATGGTCAACGCCTACATGATCCAGATCACCATGCCGCTGAACTTCCTCGGCACGGTCTACCGCGAGATCCGGCAGGCGCTGGTCGACATGGGCGAGATGTTCGGCCTTCTGGGCCAGCCCGCCGAGGTCAAGGACAAGCCCGGTGCGCCGGACCTTAAGGTCACGAATGGCGAGGTTGTCTTCGACCAGGTCGAGTTCGCCTACGATCCCGAACGGCAGATCCTGAGGGGCATCTCCCTGCGCGTCGGGCCGGGCGAGACGGTGGCGCTGGTCGGGCCGTCGGGATCGGGCAAGTCGACGATCGGGCGGCTCCTGTTCCGCTTCTACGACGTGACCGGCGGGGCGATCCGCATCGACGGGCAGGACCTGCGCGACGTCACCCAGGATTCGATCCACGGCAGCATCGGCGTCGTGCCGCAGGATACGGTGCTGTTCAACGACACGGTCTATTACAACATCGCCTATGGTCGTCCCGACGCCACCCGCGACGAGGTCGAGGCGGCGGCAAAGGCCGCGCGGATCCATGACTTCATCATGGCGCTTCCGGCGGGCTACGAGACCACCGTGGGCGAACGCGGGCTGAAGCTGTCCGGCGGCGAGAAACAGCGGGTCGGCATCGCGCGGACGCTGCTCAAGAACCCGCCGATCCTGCTTCTGGACGAGGCGACGAGCGCGCTCGACACCCAGACCGAGCGTGACATCCAGGAAAGCCTCAAGGCGATGGGCAAGGGCCGCAGCGTCATCACCATCGCGCATCGGCTGTCCACCATCGTCGACAGCGACCGGATCATCGTGCTCGAGGCCGGGCGCATCATCGAGGAAGGCCGGCACGAGGACCTGGTGGCCAAGGGCGGGCGCTACGCGGCGATGTGGGCGCGGCAGTCCGCCGAAGAGGAAGAAGCCGAGGCGGCCTGAACCGCCCCGGGGCGCCGAGGCGGGCTTGCGCGGCGGCAGGGCCGCCGGTAAGACGGGTCAAAACCACGGAGTCCCCGCGCGTGAGCAATCCGGAAAGTTTCATCGACGAGGTGACCGAAGAGGTCCGCCGCGACAAGCTCTTCGCCCTGATGAAGAAATACGGCTGGATCGGCATCGTGCTGGTCCTGCTGATCGTCGGCGGCGCGGCCTGGAACGAGTGGCAGAAAGCGCAGAGGCAAGCCGCCTCGGAGGCTTTCGGCGATGCGGTGTTGACGGCGCTCGACAATGACGATCCGGCGGCACGGCTCAAAGCGCTGGCGGGGATCGGGGCCACGGGCGACCGCGCGGCGGTTCTGAACCTGCTTCTGGCGGGTGATCCGGTCACCGACAAGGCGGGCGCGCTGGCGGCACTCGACAAGGTGGCCGCCGATGCCACGCTGTCGAATGCCTATCGCGACCTCGCGGTCCTGCGCCGTGTGCTGATCGCCGGCAAGGACATGCCGGTCGCGGACCGGCGCAGCGCGCTTGAGGCGATTGCGGTGCCGGGCCGGCCCTATCGTCCGCTGGCGCTGGAACAGCTGGCGCTTCTTCAGGTGGAAGACGGCGATGCGCCCGGCGCGATCAAGGCACTCACCGAGCTTGCCCAGTTGCAGGAAGCCTCGCAGGCGACCCGCGCGCGGGTCGGGCAATTGATCGTGGCGTTGGGCGGAGAGCCGCCGGCGTAACGGCCGCAGGGACCGGTCGGGCAGGCAAGGCAAGGGCAGGGGCAGGGATGCAGAGCAGGGCGATTGCGGTACTGGCGCTGGTGGCGACCTTGGCCGCCTGCGGGGAAAAGGAAGTGATCCTGCAGGGCGAGCGGCTGGACGTGCGCGCCACGCTGGGAACCAATCCGACGAACGAAGGCGAGCCCGCGCCAACGGATGAGCCCGGGGCGACGAACCGCTCGGTTCCGATCAGCCTTGGCGCGCCCGTGGCGCTGGCGGAATGGTCGCATCGCGGCAGCAATGTCCGCCACCTCGCCCCCCACAACGCTCTCTCGGCCAGTCCGCAACTGATCTGGTCCAGCGCCATCGGCGAAAAGTCGTCCCGCCGCTACCGCATTGCGACGACGCCGGTCGTTGCCGGCGGGCGTGTCTTTACCATCGACGCGCGGTCGACCCTTACCGCGACTTCGACTGGCGGCGCGACCCTGTGGACGGCGAACCTCGCGCCGCAGCTCGATCCCGGCAGCGAAGCCTCGGGCGGCGGTCTGGCCTATGGCGACGGCAAGCTGTTCGTGACCACGGGCTATGGCGAACTGATTGCGGTCGAGCCGTCGAACGGCGCGATCCTCTGGCGTCAGCGCTTCACCTCCGCGGTGACCGGTGCACCGACGGTTGCCGACGGCACCGTCTATGTAATCGCGCGCGACAGTTCCGCCTGGGCGATCGACAGTGCGACTGGCAAGGTGCGCTGGCAATTGCCGGGCGTGCCGGGACAGACCTCCTATCTCGGGGGCGGTGGTCCGGCGCTGACTGACCGGTTCGTGTTGTTCCCCTTCTCCAGCGGCAACCTCGTGGCGGCGTTCCGCACCGGCGGGATGCAGATGTGGACGGCCCCGGTGTTCGGAAACCGCGTGGCGCGCGGCTATTCCAAGATACAGGACCTTGCCTCGGATCCTGTGGTGTCGGGCAACACGATCTACATCGCCAATGCCAGCGGCCGGACGGTCGCAATCGACGCAACCACCGGCAAACGGAAATGGGAGGCGACCGAAGGCGCGGTCAACACCATCGCTGTGGCGGGCGGATCGATCTTCCTGGTCAACGACGAGAACCGTCTTGTGCGGCTCGATGCTTCGACCGGCGACGTGATCTGGGCGACGGAAATGCCGCTTTATCCCCAGGAAAAACCGCGCAAGCGCAAGTCGATCTATGCCCATTACGGGCCTGTGATGGCGGGCGGGCACCTGGTTGTTGCCTCGTCGGACGGCCTGTTGCGGCTGTTCGACCCGACGAATGGCGCGCTTGTCGGCACCTCGCAGATGCCGGCAGGGGCGGCGACCGCCCCGGTCGTGGTGGGCGGCACGCTGTTTGTCGTGGGCGAGGACGGGAAACTTCACGCTTTCCGTTGACGGGTGAAGCGTGTAAGGCCACCGGCTTGAATGTTGACGGCCCGGGAACGGGCCGCGGAGTGCGCCCATGACCTTTACCCTCGCCATTGTCGGCCGGCCCAATGTCGGCAAGTCGACGCTGTTCAACCGCCTCGTCGGGCGCAAGCTTGCCTTGGTCGACGACCAGCCGGGCGTGACGCGCGACCTGCGCGAAGGGGACGGGCGCATTCATGACCTCCGCTTCACCGTGATCGACACGGCGGGGCTCGAGGATGTGACCGATGACAGCCTGCAGGGCCGGATGCGGCGGCTGACCGAGCGCGCGGTCGACATGGCCGATGTTTGCCTGTTCCTGATCGACGGTCGCGCCGGCGTCACCACGACCGACCGCGTCTTTGCCGACATCCTGCGCAAGAAGAATGCGCGCGTGATCCTTGGCGTGAACAAGGCCGAGGGGCGGGCGGGCGAGGCGGGCGTGCTCGAGGCCTGGGAACTGGGGCTCGGCGAGCCCCTGGCGCTGTCGGCCGAGCATGGCAAGGGAATGGACGAGCTTTACCACATCCTCCGCCCGATCGGGGAGGAGTTCCGCGAGCGTGCCGAGGCCGATGCCCCGGTCGTGGACATCGACGTGCCCGAGGACGAGGCCGAAGAGGAAGCCGATCCGCAGGCCCACAAGCCGACAGAGAAGCACCCGTTGCAGATCGCGGTGATCGGTCGTCCGAATGCCGGGAAATCCACGCTTATCAACAAGATCCTTGGCGAGGACAGGTTGCTGACCGGCCCCGAGGCCGGGATCACCCGCGACGCGATCTCGATCCGCGCCGACTGGATGGGCACGCCGATCCGCATCTTCGACACCGCCGGCATGCGCAAGAAGTCGAAGATTGACGACAAGCTGGAAAAGCTCTCGGTCGCCGATGGCCTCCGCGCCGTGCGCTTTGCCGAGGTGGTCGTTGTGCTGCTGGACGTGGAAATCCCCTTCGAACAGCAGGACCTCCGCATCGCCGACTTTGCCGAGACCGAGGGGCGGGCCGTGGTCGTCGCGGTCAACAAGTGGGACCTCGAGGACGAGAAGCAGGAAAAGCTTGCAGACCTCAAGGAGATGTTCGAACGCCTCCTGCCGCAACTCCGCGGTGCGCCGCTCATCACCGTCTCGGCCAAGACCGGCCGCGGGCTCGACCGGCTGCATGACGCGATCCTGAAGGCGCATGAAATCTGGAACCGCCGCGTCCCGACGGCGCGGCTCAACACCTGGCTCGGCGCGATGACCGAGGCGCATCCGCCGCCCGCACCCGGTGGCCGCCGAATCCGTCTGCGCTACATGACCCAAGTGAAGACGAGGCCCCCGGGTTTCGTAGTGATGTGTTCGCATCCCGAGGACATGCCCGAAAGCTACAAGCGCTATCTTGTCAACGGGTTGCGCGACCATTTTGATATGCTAGGCACACCGATCCGGCTGACGCTGCGCAGCCAGGGCGACAAGAACCCTTACAAGGAAAAGAAGAACTGGGGCGCCCCGTCGCGGCTGCGCAAGCACCTCGACAAGAAGAAGGACTGAGCCGTCAGCAAGCCTCAGGCTTCCGCGGCCTCGGGGCTTGGCAGGGCAGGTGGTGCGGGCGACAACGCCAGCGCCCGGATCTGCCGGTCGAGCGCGTCGGTTTCCGCCGCGATCCGCGTCAGCAGGAGTTCCGGCGCATCGCCCCAGCCGCCGCCGGCGAGAAACCGCGTGAGTTGTCCGGTTACCGCGCCCAGTGCTGCGACGGAGTGTTCCAGTTTCAGGCTGCCTTCCTCGACAAAGCGCGCGTAATCCTCGGCCGAGGCGATCTGCGCCGACAGACCGTCGATCGTCCGCTGCCTCTGCGCGTCCAGAGCATCGCCCGCGGCCGTTTTCACCATTTCCTGCCGTCGCGAGCGGGCGCGGCTTGCAATCCCGGTCTGGAAGGTGACCTCGCCCCGATGCGCGGCGATGTCCCGGGCCAGCTGCACCATGCCGTCCATCCAGGTGTCCACGCGGGCCAAAACCGGCGCAGCGGCGCGCCGGGCACCACGGCTAGCCCGCGCCTCGGCATCGGCAAGCCGTGTCCGCAGTTCAACCGCCAGCCGGGCCTGTCGGGTCAGCTCGGAATCCGCCTGCATTCCCTTGCCGAAGGCCTCGACCAGCGTGCTGCGCCACAGCTCCGCGTCGCCAGAGCGGTCTGTCAGGTCCAGCGCCATCTTGAGGACCAGGACCGGCAGCCCGGCCATCAGCGCGATCTGCCAGGCATCGGGGCGGACCTGTCCGTTCTGCCCGAGCACATAGGTCACCGCGCCGCCAAGGATGATGGCCCCGATCAGCAGCGCATTGCCGGTGCTCATCAGCGCGCCTTCCAGCCGAAGCCGGCGCACGCGGCGGCCAAGCGCGGCGGGAACGGGTGCAGGTAGCTCGGGTGATGCCATCCTATTGCTCGGCCGAGATCCTCAGATAGGCCGCCCCGATCGAGGCGGGTTCGGCCTTGTAGAAGGCGCCGCGTGTTTCCTGCGCCAGACGCTCCAGCACGGCGGTATCGGCGTCGCTGCCGAAGGCGATGGCAAAGATCTTCGGCCCTTCCTGTTCGCCACCGGTTTCAAGGCAAGTCGCGTACATTTCGGTTTCGCTTTCGTCTCCGCCCGAATCCTTCCCGTCCGACAACAGGATGATCCCGTAGAGCCGGTTCTCGCCCTTGGCGCGGTCGGCCTCCTGCTCGTCCTTGATCATGTTGGCCGCCCGGCAGACGGCCGAATTCATCCGGGTACTGCCCTCGGCGACGAGGTTGCGAACCTTGGCCTGAAGATCTTCGCCGGTCTCGGCCATCGGTTTGGGGGCCGAAATGGTGCGCACCATGGTGTTGAATTCGATCAGGCCGACCTTGTCGGCAGGGTCGAACCGATCGATGAAGGCGGCTGTCGCCTCGGTGGCCGAGCGGACCTTGTCGCCTTCCATGCTGCCCGAAGTGTCGATCAGGATGATGGCCGTCGCCTTCCGCTTCGTGGCAAGGAACTGGTCGATGATCGCCTCGGAAATGTCGGGCGAGGGGATTTCAAGATCCGGCACGGTCGCGGGCGAGGCCGTCGGCGTTGTCCCGTTGGCGCGCGACAGACCATCGCCGAGCGGCACGCCCGCGTCGAGCGGCCGGACGTAGAAGGCGCCCGCCTGCGCCTGCGCGGCCGGAGAGCGCAGGTAATCCTGGAAAAGCCGCGCGGCTTCGGCCTGTTCGGGGCTGACCCAGCCCGACTGGTCGAGGATGCAGAAGGGGTGGTTGCTCCAGAAGGTCCCCTCGGCCGGGAAGAGGAAGGCCAGCGGCCAGCGCAGGTCCTGCGCGCGCTCCACGTTGAAGCGTACCGCGCCTTCTTCGAAGGCCGATGTCGCGTGCAGGAAAGCAGGGCCCTGTGCCGCCATGCTGGTCAGGAGGTCGGTCGTGACCATCCCGTATTTCGCGGTGTTCTGTTCCAGTGCCGTCAGCGCGGCCTCGACATCGGGCGAATAGATGTCGCGGGCGGTTATGCCTTCGGTCTTGCCGGTGGTCGCATAGATCACGGAAGCGAGGAACAGGAGACCCGCGCTGGAATACTGGGGATGCGTATGCCCGAGCCGCAGCCGCCCCCATTCCGGATGGCCGAGGCTCGCCCAGCCATTCGGATCATTGGCCAGATCGACCAGCGCCTTCAGGCTGACCGGATTGTCCGGCCAGCCAAGCGCCTCGGCCATGGGTTGCCACATCGCAATGCCGACGGGCGTGAGCACGGTCGGCTCGCAGGCGGCCGAGGTGATCGGCTTGGGGTGCTTGCGGCTCCAGCGTTCGTTCAGCTGGTCGACCCAGGTCGTCTCGCCGGGGCTCCAGACGGTTGGAGTCAGCGTCCCGTCGCCGATCTGCAGCATGGAGTCGCCCGAAAGGACCGAGCTGATTTCGATCTCGATCGGTCGTCCGTCCGCCATTCTGGGCTTTTCCGCAAGGAAAGCGGTGCGCATGGCGTCGAGCCATTTCTGCTTGGTCACCGAACTTGCGACCGAAATGGTGACGGGGTCCTTCGCGGGAAGCAGGTTGCCGAGAGGAAGCGCGTCCTTGTTGCCAAGGACAAGCACGGCGCCCCCCATGACGACGGCCGCACCGACGATCGACAGAAATGCGCGACGCGTGGACGACAAGATCACTCACCTCCCACACCACTACACGACCGCCCCTGGCGGGGTGGCATGGCTCAACTATGCGTGAAAACAGGCTGTGACGCTAGCCCGCGGTCAACTTGCGTAATCCGACCCCTCGGTGTCGAGCAGCGCCTTCAATTCCCGCAGATGCGCGTCGGCGAAGCCGGGATAGGCCTCCCATTCCCGCGCGGTCTTCTCGGCGATCTCTTCGGGCAGCAGCCGCAAGGGGCGGCCGGTCTGCAGGGCACGGATATAGGTCTCGGCGGCGCGCTCGAAGTAGTAGAGGCGGTTGAAGGTCTCGGCGACGGTCCGGCCGACCACCAGCACACCGTGGTTGCCCATGATCATCGTCGTGACCTTGGGATCGGAGAGGAGCAACGCGCAGCGCGCCGCCTCGTCCTCGAAGGCCATGCCGCCGTAATGCTCGTCGATCACGGTTCGGTTGTGGAACATCGCGGTGTTCTGGTCGATCGCCGGCAGGCGGCTGTCGGCGAGGCTCGCCAGCACCGTCGCGTGGATCGAGTGGACATGCATGACGCAGACCGCATGCGGGCACTCGCGGTGGATCGTGCCGTGCAGGCCCCAGGCGGTCGGATCGGGCGCGTCGGGGCGGTTCATCGTCGTCGGATCATCGGCATCGAGCAGAAGCAGGTCCGAGGCGCGGATGCGGGCAAAATGCCGGCCGTTGGGGTTGATGAGGAAGCGCTTGCCGCCATTTCCGACCGCCAGCGAGAAATGGTTGGCGACTGCCTCGTGCAGGTCGAGCTTCACCGTCCAGCGGAAGGCGGCGGCAAGGTCAACGCGTTCGGGCCAATGGGCGATGTTGTGAAGCGGGGTGACAGGGGTCGGCATCGGACACTCCTTCGCGATCTCTGCCGATAGCCTAACGTGGATTTGCCGCGGCTGGTGCGGTTTTCCCGACCTGAGGATGTCGGGCTTCGGATGGGGCCGCCGGAACTCCGCAGGTCCCTGTCATGAGCAAATTCGGCGGCTTTCCGCGGCCTCACAGAGCTTTGTTGGCCGATCTTCGGCCGAGGCGGTGGACAGCCCCGCGACTTCGTGAGAGTCGGGGGCCATGATCCGCCTCCGAGCCGTCCTGATCGTGATCCTGGTGCTGGCGACGCTGCCATGGCGCGCACATCTTTCGGTGGGCGTGGTCGGGGTACCCATGGCCTCGGCCGCTGTGGTTGAACCTGCCTCTCAGGACGAAGGTCCGGCGGTCGCCGGGGTGGGGCAGGCCGCCAAGGCCGTCACGTTGCCGCCGCCCTGTCCGGGTCCAAAGCTGCCCGGATCGGTCTGTTCCTCTCCGGTCGCCATCCTGCCGGGCGAGACGGTGCTGCCGTCCCCGCCCGGGCCGGGGCGTCACCTGGCGGCTGACATCCGTCGCGGTGACCTCTGGCAGCCGGACGGGCCGTCGGACCCGCCCAGACCCTGCTGATCCCGGAAGCGCCGCTGCGAGCGGCATCTGCAAGATCAGTCAGAAGGATCCGACATGCTGACCCGTCGAATGTTCGTGGCCGCCGCGCCGGTCGCGCTGCTGGCCGCCTGTGCCCGGCCGGAAGCGGTAACCCGCGCCGCAACCGCCGACCTGCCGCCTCCGCCGCCGATGCCCGTGCGTTACGGGGCCATCACCGATGAACCCTATCCGGTTCCCGCCGTCCCCGATGGCATCGTCCCGCCCCAGTTCTGGCAGCAAGAGATCGAAAGCCCGTTCCCCAATCTGGCTGTGCCCGAGGCCGATCTGCCCGTGGGCACGGTCGTGGTCGATGCCGATGCGAGTTTCCTCTACCTGATCCAGCCGGACGGGAAGGCGCTGCGCTATGGCGTCGGGACCGGGGCCGCCGCCTATGCCTGGAGCGGCGAGGCGCGGATGCAGTGGAAGCAGAAATGGCCACGCTGGAAGGCGCCAGACAGCATGATCGCCCGCCGCCCGGAATTCGCGCCCTATTCGGTGGCGAATGGCGGCATGGCCCCGGGGCCGGGCAACCCCCTTGGCGCGCGGGCGCTGTATCTGTTCCAGAATGGCGAGGACACGCTCTATCGCATCCATGGCGCCTGTGAGCCGCAATATGTCGGCAAGGCGGTGTCCTCGGGCTGTATCCGGCTGCTCGATCAGGACGCGATCGACCTTTACGACCGGGTGCGGGAGGGGGCGCGGGTGATCGTGCTGCCGTCCACGAAACCGGCCGGACTGGCCAGCCTTTACTGACGATGGGCGGGGGACGCGTGTCTCGCGTCCCCGTCAACCGGCCTTGGCCTGGGCCCGCAAGGTATAGATCGCCACCAGGACGATCCCCACCACGGCAAGGCCCGAGACGGTCGGAACCGCCCAGCCATCCGCCACGATGATCGCCACAAGTGCCCAGATCAGCGCCAGCCCGTATTCCGGCGCGCGGGTCAGGCGCGACAGGACGTAAAGCGCCAGGTTCAGGACCACCAGCAGCATGACATAGGCGGCGATGCGGTCGTCCAGCAGCCCGTAGCCCGAGAGAAGCACGCCCCAGGACACGCCGTTGGCCGCCGTCAGCCATCCGGCATAAAGCGCAATCGGGGCAGCGAGAAGCCAGCGGTCCGGCGCGTCGCGGGTCGCCTTGAGCGCCAGAAGCGCACCGGCGAGCATCGCCACGATCAGCAGGCTCGCCCAGAGCGGCGAGCGCACCGCCACGGCGAGCCAGATCGCGCCAACGGCAAGCGACAGGACAAGCGGCAGGCGCGTCGCGTCCCAAGCGGGATCCTCTGCCCGTTTCCACAGGCCATAGCCCGCGTGAACGACAAGCCAAAGATAGATCAGCCCCCAGATCGAGAAGGCATAGCCTGCCGGAAGGATCGCGGGGCGTCCCACCAGCGCCGGAAACTGCGACGGGTCGTAGCCGCGGAAATCGGGGGTGAAGAGCGGCGACAGCCCGAAGGCCAGCGCCGCGATCAGGACAAGCAGGGCACGCAGGCGCGGCGACATCTTACAGCAGGACGCCTTCGGCGCTGATCCGGGTCTTGCCGCCCAGATAGGGGTGCAGCGCCGCCGGCAGGTCGACCGATCCGTCTTCCTGCTGGCCGTTTTCCAGCACCGCGATCAGCGCACGACCCACGGCCAGGCCAGAGCCGTTCAGCGTATGGACGAAATCCGGCTTGCCGCCCGCCGGGCGGTAGCGCGCGTTCATCCGCCGGGCCTGGAAGTCACCGCAGACCGAGACCGAAGAGATCTCGCGATAGGTGTTCTGGCCGGGCAGCCAGACTTCCAAGTCATGCGTCTTCTGCGCACCGAAGCCCATGTCGCCGGTGCAAAGGACGATGGTCCGGTAGGGCAGGCCGAGCTTTTCAAGGATCGCTTCGGCGCATTTCGTCATGCGCTCGTGCTCGGCGAGCGAGGTGTCGGGCGTGGTGATCGACACCATCTCGACCTTCTCGAACTGATGCTGGCGCAGCATGCCGGAGGTGTCCTTGCCTGCCGATCCGGCTTCCGAGCGGAAGCACTGGGTATGGGCGGTCATGCGGATCGGCAGCTGGCTTTCATCCAGAATCTCGCCAGCGACGGTGTTGGTCAGCGTGACCTCCGAGGTGGGGATCAGCCACCAGCCATTGGTGGTCTGATAGCTGTCCTCGGCGAATTTCGGGAGCTGGTTGGTGCCGTACATCGCGTCTTCCTTGACGAGGACGGGGGTCCAGGTCTCGGTCAGGCCATGCTCGCCGATATGGGTGTCGAGCATGAACTGTGCCAGCGCCCGGTGGACGCGGATCACCGCGCCCTTGAGCACCACGAAGCGGCTGCCGGAGAGCTTTGCCGCCGTCTCGAAATCCATGCCGGGCTTCACGCCGGCGATGTCGAAATGTTCTTTCGGCTTGAAGGAAAACTCACGCGGCGTGCCCCAACGGCGGATCTCGACATTGCCGCTTTCGTCCGCGCCCTCGGGCACGTCAGCGAGTGGGCTGTTCGGGATCGTCATCAGGAGGTCGCGCAGGCGGGCATCCTCGGTCGCGGCCTCGTCGGTCAGGCGCGCGATCTCGGCCTTTTTCTCGGCCACCAGGGCGCGCAGGCGCTCGAATTCGGCATCATCGCCCCGAGCCTTGGCGGCGCCGACATCCTTGCTGGCGCGGTTCTGCTCGGCCTGCGCGGTTTCGGCAGCAAGGATCTTCGCGCGGCGGCCTTCGTCGAGGGCGAGGATCTGGGACGACATGCCGGCCAAACCCCGGCGCGCGAGCGCGGCGTCAAAGGCGGCGGGGTTTTCGCGGATGGCGCGAATGTCGTGCATGATGGCGTCCTCGGGTTTTGCCTACGCGCCCCATATGCCGCAGGCCAAGCCGCAATGCAAACTGCGCTAAGGGGTCGCGGCTTCCGCCACCGCGGTGCGCAGCCCGAGGCGCGGCCGGGCGGCCCAGCTGCCGATCAGGCCGCTGCGGCGGTCCCGCGCCACCATGACCCCGGCAATTGCCCAGCCGTCCCCCTCGGCCACGAGAAGCGGCGCACCGGAATTCCCGGAAACTGCCGGGCAGGTCAGGGCAAAAAGGGCAGGGGTGACAGACAGGATGCCGCAGTCGGGGTTGACCGTCGGCAGATGCGGATCGTCACGGCGATAGCTGACCATGACGAGAAGGTTCGCCCCCTCGGCATCGCCGAAGGGCAGGGCGGCGACACCCGGAAGGGGGTGGTCGAGCCGCAGAAGACCGACATCGCCGGCGATCGAGGGTTCGCCCTCGGGCACGCTCTGCGGGAAGAGGGACTCGCGCCCCGTGGCCTCGGCAACGGCCGTGTCCCCGGTGCGGCCAGCGGAAAAGCGGATGGTGGCGGGATCGAGTGGCGGTCCGCCCTCATGATGGCGCAGGCAATGTCCGGCTGTGAGGACCAGATCGGGCGCAACCAGCGTGCCGGTGCAGATCGCTGCGCCGGGCGTGTCGCCATAGGTGATCTCGCCGACCGCCGGCGGCGGGCGAGTCGCCTCATACAACGTCTGTGCCGGGGCCGTGCTGGCCGTGAGCAGTCCGGCGGCCAGAATGACGATGACTTGTTTCACGCGACTGTCAGCCCCTCGCCACACGCGCTGAATTGCACCGGCGGCAGGAATTCTCTACAGGATCGGCACGCAAGCCGGGAAGCCCCCGGCGGTCTGGGGCCTGCCTTGCCATCCCCCGACCCCCCGGATAGGGTGCGCCACCAGTTTTTCCGGGGGTCCCCCCGACGAGCCGAGAGGACGACAGATGTTCGTAACCCCCGCCTTCGCACAGGCCGCCGGTGGCGGTGGCGCTGCGGCGATCACCAGCTTCATGCCGCTGATCCTGATCTTCGGGATCATGTACTTCCTCTTGATCCGTCCGCAGCAGAAGAAGCTGAAGGAACACAAGACCATGGTCGAGGCGCTGCGCCGGGGCGACCAGGTCCTGACCCAGGGCGGCATCATCGGCAAGGTAACGAAGGTGAACGAGGACGGCATTCTTGAAGTCGAGATCGCCGACGGCGTGCGCGTGCGCACCCCGCGCAGCACCATCGCCCAGGTGATGTCGAAAACCGAACCGGCGGCCTGAGCCGGCCTTCCTCCTTCACGGACACGTCCATGCAAACCCCGCTCTGGAAGCGCGTGCTGATCTGGGCCATCGTGGCTGTCGGTCTGCTCTACGCCCTGCCGAACGCGTTCTACGAGCGCGTCGAGAAACACAACGATGCCGCCACGGCGATCGAGAAGGCCGCCGGAGCCGCGACGCCGGCCCAGGAGGCTGATCTGGGGCTGTGGCCGACATGGCTGCCCTCGGGCCTCGTCAACCTGGGTCTCGACCTGCGGGGCGGCGCGCACCTTCTTGCCGAGGTACAGGTCGCGGACGTCTATGCCGACCGGATCGACATCCTCTGGCCCGAGGCGCGGGACAGCCTGCGACAGGCGCGCGACGTGGTGGGCAATGTCCGCCGCCTCGACGCACCCGTGGGCGAACTGAAGATCAAGATCGGCAATCCCGACGGGATGGCCAAGGCCGTCGAGATCGTGCGGGGTCTGGCCCAGCCGGTGACGACGCTGACCGGGGTCGGGCAAAGCTCGCTCGAGGTCAGCGCCGAGGGCGACACCATCACCATCCAGCTGTCGGCCGCCGAAAAGGCCGCCACCGACGAGCGCACCATGGCGCAATCGCTGGAGATCGTCCGCCGCCGCATCGACGAGGCGGGCACCCGCGAACCGACGATCCAGCGCCAGGGCGCCGACCGCATCCTGATCCAGGTGCCGGGCATCGGCACGGCCGCCGAACTGAAATCGCTGATCGGGACAACCGCGCGCCTGACCTTCAACCCGGTCGTCGGCCGCGCGGCCAGCGCCAATGCCGACCCCGGCAGCCCGCGCAACATCGTGCTGCCTGAACGTGGTCGTCCCGGCAGCTTCCTTATCATCGAACGGACGCCGGTCGTTGCGGGCGAGGACCTGGTCGACGCTCAGCCCGCCTTCGACCAGAACGGCGGGCCTGCGGTGAACTTCCGCTTCAACCCCTCGGGCGCGCGCGCCTTCGGGGACTATACCGCCAACAACATCGGCTCTCCCTTCGCGATCGTCCTGGACAACGAGGTCGTCTCGGCGCCCACGATCCAGAGCCATATCTCCGGCGGCTCCGGCATCATCACCGGCAACTTCACGGTCGAGGAATCGACCGAACTGGCGGTGCTGCTGCGGTCGGGCGCCCTTCCGGCCAAGCTCAACTTCCTGGAAGAGCGCACCATCGGTCCGGAACTGGGGCAGGACAGCATCGACGCCGGCAGGGTCGCCGCCATCATCGGCATGATCGCGGTTTCGGCGCTGATGATCGCCTCCTACGGGCTGTTCGGTGTCTTCGCCACCGTGGCGCTGGCGCTCAACATGGCGTTGATCTTCGCCGTCCTGTCGATCATCGGCGGCACGCTGACGCTGCCCGGCATCGCGGGTATCGTGCTGACCATCGGTATGGCGGTCGACGCGAACGTGCTGGTGTTCGAGCGGATCCGCGAGGAACTGCGCGTCCAGAAAGGGCCGGTCCGGGCGATCGAGATCGGGTATGAACGAGCCATGTCGGCTATCGTTGACGCCAACCTGACGACGATGATCACCGCGCTCGTCCTCTATTTCATGGGGGCAGGCCCGGTGCGCGGCTTCGCCATCACGCTGGCCATCGGCATCGTCAGTTCGGTCTTCACCGCGCTCTATGTGACGCGGCAGATGATCGAGATCTGGTACGGCTGGCGCCGTCCCAAGACCATCGTCGTGTAAGGAGATCGGACATGGCATGGCGTCTGCATCTGGTCCCGCAAAAGACCAACATCGACTTCTTCCGCTGGCAGTGGATCACCTTCGGCGGCTCGATGCTGCTGATGGTCCTGGCCTTCGTCGCCTGGGGCGTGATGGGGCTGAACTTCGGCATCGACTTCAAGGGCGGCACGACGATCCGCACCGAATCCGCGCAGGCCGTGGATGTCGGCGCCTTCCGTCAGGCGCTGGAGAAACTGCCGCTTGGCGACATCACCATCACCGAGGTCTTCGATCCGAGCTTCCGCGCGGACCAGCATGTCGCGCAGATCCGCATCTCGGCGCTGGACAAGACCCAGTCGGTCACGCCCGAGACGATCCAGCAGGTCGAGGAGGCGCTGAAAGTCGTCGACCCGGGCATCACCTTCCCCTCCATCGAGTCGGTGGGGCCGAAGGTGTCCGGCGAACTGGTCTGGTCGTCGGTCATTGCGGTGGCGGTCACCAGCATCGGGATCATGCTTTACATCTGGCTGCGCTTCGAATGGCAGATGGCGCTTGGCGGCGTTCTGGCGCTTCTGCATGACGTGTTCATCACCATCGGCGTCTTTGCGCTGTTCCAGCTCAAGTTCGACCTGACCATCGTCGCGGCTTTGCTGACCATCCTTGGCTATTCGATCAACGACACCGTCGTCGTGTTCGACCGGCTGCGGGAAAACCTGCGCAAATACAAGACGATGCCGCTGCGCGACGTGATGAACCTGTCGGTGAACGAAACCCTTAGCCGCACGGTCATGACCTCACTCACGACGCTGATCGCGGTCGGTTCGATGCTGATCTTCGGGGGTGACGTGATCCGTGGTTTCAGCTTCGCGATCTTCCTTGGCGTTCTGCTGGGGACCTACTCCTCGGTCTATGTCGCCAAGAACATCGTGCTGATGATCGGGCTTGACCGCAGCGAGAAGCCGAAGGGCGGCAAGGGCAACGAATTCGCCCATATCGAGGCCTGACGCAAGCGAGGGGCAGGGATGCACCTGACCGAGATCACCTATCCGGAAGCGTTGCCGATCGAGGGCTACGGCCCCGGCTTCTTCCGGTTGGGCGGTCAGGTGTTGCGGGGGCCCGTGCTGATCTCGCCCTGGTCGGCGATGGGCTGGGGCGGGCTTGACGATACCGAGACGCCGCTGAGACTCGCCGGGCGCATCGACGTGCTTTTCGTCGGCATGGGGGCGGATCTTGCGCCGGTGCCGCCGGCGTTCTGCGCAGCGCTGGAAGGGGCCGGGATCGGCGTCGAGCCGATGAACTCGCCCGCCGCCTGCCGCACCTACAACGTGCTTCTGTCGGAAGGGCGGCTGATCGCGACCGCCCTGATCCCGGTCTGATGGGGATGGAGCCGGCAAGCATGCAGGTGCAGGGCGTCTCCTGCGCCCGGGGCGGAGTCACGGTGCTGGATGGCGTGAGCTTCACCCTGGAACCGGGGCAGGCGCTGGTGCTGCGCGGCCCGAATGGCATCGGCAAGACCACGCTTCTGCGCACGGTGGCCGGGCTTCAGCCCGCCATCGCCGGCAAGGTGTCGCTTCCGCCCGAGACGCTGGCCTATGCGGGCCATGCTGACGGGGTGAAAGCGACGTTGTCTGTGGCGGAAAACCTCGCCTTCTGGGCCGCGATCCACGGGCAGGGCGGCGTCGATGGGGCGCTTCTGGCGATGAACCTCGGCCAGTTGAGGGACCGCGCCGCCAAGAATCTGTCGGCCGGGCAACGTCGTCGCCTTGGGCTCGCGCGCCTGATCGTCACTGGACGCCCGATCTGGCTCTTGGACGAGCCGACCGTGTCGCTGGACTCGGACTCGGTCGCGCTGTTCGGGGCGGTATTGCGCGGCCACCTGGCCGAAGGCGGCGCCGCGCTGATCGCGACCCATATCGACCTCGGCCTGCCCGAAGCCCGGGTGCTGGACCTCACGCCCTACAAGGCGCGTGCGCCACAGGCGGGCCAGAGCCGCGACGCCTTTGCCGAGGCGGTGGAATGATCGCGCTTATCCTTCGCGACCTTCGGCTGGCCATACGCAGCGGCGGCGGCTTCGGGCTTGGTCTTGCCTTCTTCCTGCTCGTCGTCGTCCTGGTCCCGCTTGGCGTCGGGCCAGAGCCGGCCACTCTGGCGAAGATCGCACCGGGCATCCTGTGGGTCGGCGCGCTCCTGTCCTGCCTCTTGTCCCTCGACCGCATCTTCGCGCTCGATTTCGAGGATGGGTCGCTGGACCTCCTCGCCACCGCGCCGATGCCGCTGGAGGGGGTCGTGGCGGCCAAGACGCTCGCGCACTGGCTGGTGACCGGTCTGCCGCTCACGCTGGCGGCCCCGGTTCTGGCGGTGCTCCTGAACCTGCCGGGGCAGGGCTATTCCTGGCTCGTGGCGTCGCTGGCACTTGGCACACCCGCGCTCAGCATGATCGGTGTCTTTGGCGCGTCGCTGACCGTCGGGTTGAAGCGGGGCGGGCTGCTCCTGTCGCTCCTGGTGCTGCCGCTTTACGTCCCGACGCTGATCTTCGGGGCCGAGGCGGTGCGGCGCGGGGCCATGGGGATGGAGGCGGGAACGCCGCTTCTGCTGATGGCCGGGATCACGGCGGGGTCCGTGGCGCTTCTGCCCTTCGCCTCTGCTGCGGCAATCCGCGTCAATCTGCGGTGAGAATGGCCATGTTAGGGTTGATCACAGCCTCGGGGAGGCACTAGCTGGCGATCATGTCGATCTGGGAATATGCCAATCCGAAGAAGTTCATGGAGACCTCGGGCAAGGTACTGCCCTGGGTCGCCATCCCGTCTGCACTGCTGTGCATCGTCGGGCTGGTCTGGGGCTTCTTCTTCACGCCCGAGGCCGAGAATTTCGGATCAACCGTGAAGATCATCTACCTGCATGTCCCTGCCGCGATGATGGCGATCAATGTCTGGCTGATGATGCTGGTCACTTCGCTGGTCTGGATCGTGCGGCGTCACCACGTCAGCGCTCTGGCCGCCAAGGCGGCGGCGCCGATCGGGCTGACGATGACGGTGATTGCGCTTGTCACCGGTGCCCTCTGGGGCCAGCCGATGTGGGGGACATGGTGGGCCTGGGACCCGCGCCTGACCTCGTTCCTGATCCTCGCGCTGTTCTACCTGGGCTACATCGCGCTTTGGGCCGCGATCGAGGAACCTGATACCGCCGCCGACCTGACCGGCGTCCTGTGCATTGTCGGCTCGGTCTTCGCCCTTCTGTCGCGCTATGCGGTCAACTTCTGGAACCAGGGTCTGCACCAGGGTGCGTCGCTGTCGCTCGATGCGCGCGAGAATGTCTCGAACGTCTACTGGATCCCGCTGGTGATCTGCATCGCCGGATTCGTCCTGCTGTTCGTCACGCTCGTGCTGCTGCGCACCCGCACCGAGATCCGCGCCCGCCGCCTGTCGGCGCTGCTGGCACGGGAAAGGATGGCCTGATGCCGGTTCTGGGCAAGTATGCGGCCGTCGTTCTGGGGGCCTACGGGCTGTCGCTGGCGCTGATCGCGCTTCTGATCCTGGTGACCCTGCGGCGCGGCGCAAGGATGCGCCGGGCGCTGCGCGAGGTCGAGGACCGTCAGGGAAAGACACATGGCTAAACCGCTTCTGTTCGTGCCTGCCATCGCGGTGGCGGGTTTTGTCGCGCTGGCGTTCTTTGGCATGAACCGCGAGGATCCCGATGCGCTGCCCTCCACGCTGGAAGGGCGCGAGGTGCCGGCGGTCAAGGTCGAGCCTCTGGGCGATGCGCCGGTCCCGACCGATGCGACGCTGCGCGCGCCGGGGGTGAAGCTGGTGAATTTCTGGGCAAGCTGGTGCGCCCCTTGCCGGGCCGAGCATCCGATGCTGGAAAAACTCGCCGCAGAGGGGGTGCAGATCAACGGCATCAACTACAAGGACAAGCCCGACGCGGCGCTTGCCTTCCTGGCGGAACTCGGGTCACCCTACGCCACGATTGGCGCGGACAGCTCGGGGCGCATGGGCATCGACTGGGGTATCTACGGGGTTCCTGAAACCTTCGTCATCAATGGCGAGGGGAAGGTGATCCTGCGCCTGCCCGGACCGATCACCGCCGAGAACCTGGAAAGCACCATCCGTCCGGCACTGGCCAAGGCTGCAACGCCATGACCGGCAGGGGGATGGCGTTCCTTGCGGGACTTGCCATCGCCCTTGGAGGTGTCCTTGTGGGTGAGGTGGCGGCCGCCAAGCCGGGAACGCCCGGCCCGGCCTATTTCACCGGCACCTATCAGAGGATTGGCAAGAGCGGGGGCGCCGCGCCTGCGCTGATCGACGACAAGGTCGCGATCACGCCGGATGGCGACCGGGTCACCATCCGCGGCTGCGCGGGACCCGATACGAACATGGCCTTTGGTCCGGCCTTCGAGATCGTGAACCTGATGACCGGGCAACAGGCAGGCATCGAGGTCGAATGCCTGTTCCACAACAACGGCTACAACCGGCCGATCCTGACTTGCCGCGCCGGTGACGGCGCAGCCTGGACCCTGTGGCCAACCAGCCTGAGCGGCACCGGCGCGCCGCTGAGCTGCGGCTAGCCCTTCATCGTTGCGAAGATCAGCAGAAGAAAGCCAGCCGTCTCGATCCAGGGCATCGAGGGCAGGCGCAGGCGGCGCGGGGCAATAAGGGTCCGGGTGGTCATCGCTTGGGCTCCAGCAAGGTCTTGCAGAGCCTGCACTTTGAGAACTTAACAAGAACAAAAGGCCCGGGGATGCCCCGGGCCTTTTGCATCAAATTCTCCGGATCGGATCAGACGGTGCCGGCCAGGTGGCGCAGCACATAATGCAGCACGCCGCCATGTTCGACATATTCGATCTCGATCTCGGTATCGATCCGGCACTTGATCTGGATCGTCCGCTCTTTCCCGTCCGCGTAGAGGATGGTGCAGGGCACCAGGCTCAGCGGCTTCAGGTCGCCGGCGAGGCCGCCGATGGAGACCACCTCGTCGCCCTTCAGGCCAAGCGACTTGCGGGTCTCGCCATTGGTGAACTCGAAGGGGATGACGCCCATGCCGACGAGGTTCGAGCGGTGGATGCGCTCGAAGCTTTCGGCGATGACCGCCTTGACGCCCAGCAGCGCCGTGCCCTTGGCCGCCCAGTCGCGGCTGGAGCCCGCGCCGTATTCGACACCGCCGAAGATGACCAAGGGCGTGCCTTCGGCCTGGTAGGCCATCGAGGCGTCATAGATCGAGGTCTGCTGACCGTCCGGCCCCTTGGTATAGCCGCCTTCGACGCCATCCAGCATCTCGTTCTTGATGCGGATGTTGGCGAAGGTGCCGCGCATCATCACTTCGTGGTTGCCGCGGCGCGAGCCGTAGGAGTTAAACTCGCTGACCGGAACACCCCGCTCGGTCAGATACTTGCCGGCCGGAGTTGAAGCGTTGAACGAACCGGCCGGGCTGATGTGGTCGGTGGTGATCATGTCGCCGAGGACCGCCAGCACACGGGCGCCGGTGATGTCCTTGATGACGCCCGGCTTCTTCGACATGCCCTGGAAGTAGGGCGGGTTCTGGATGTAGGTCGAGGTCGGCGGCCAGTCGTAGGTTTCGCTGTCCGTGGTCTCGACCGCCTGCCAGAGCTTGTCGCCCTTGAAGACATCGGCGTATTTCTCCTGGAAGGCCTTGCGGGTGACGGTCGCCTCGACCAGTTCCGCGACTTCCTGGTTGGTCGGCCAGATGTCCTTGAGGAAGACGTCGTTCCCCTTCTTGTCCTTGCCGATCGGGTCCTTCGTCAGGTTGATGTTCACGTCCCCGGCGATGGCGTAGGCCACGACCAGCGGCGGCGAGGCGAGGTAGTTCGCCCGCACGTCGGGGCTGATCCGGCCTTCGAAGTTGCGGTTGCCCGACAGCACGGCGGTCGCGACGAGGTCATGCTCGTTGATCGCCTTGGAAATCGCCGGATCGCCGAGCGGGCCCGAGTTGCCGATGCAGGTCGTGCAGCCGTAACCGACGAGGTTGAAGCCGATGGCGTCCAGATCCTCCTGCAGGCCGGCGGCCTGGAGGTATTCGCCCACGACCTGAGACCCGGGCGCGAGCGAAGTCTTCACCCAGGGCTTTCGCGTCAAACCAAGCGCGCGGGCTTTCCGCGCCACCAGGCCGGCGCCGATCATCACATAGGGGTTCGAGGTGTTGGTGCAGGAGGTGATGGCGGCGATCACGACCGAGCCGTCGCGGATCGTGTAGTCCTTGCCCTCGACCCTGGCCGACTTGCGGGCGTCCTGCGGCGGGGCGAGCACACCGCCGCCTTCCTCGACCATCGCCTCGGCATCCGGGGTGACGGCGATGCCGCGATATTCGGCGACGGTCTTGTAGAAGGACCGGGCGGCCATGTTCAGCGGCGTGTAGTCCTGCGGCCGTTTCGGGCCCGAGATGGCCGGAACGATCTCGGCCATGTCGAGATGCAGCGTGTCGGTGTAGATCGGGTCATAGTCCGGGCCGCGCCACATGCCGTTTTCCTTGGCATAGGCCTCGACCAGCGCGATGCGGCTTTCCTCGCGCCCCGTATTGCGCAGGTAGCGCAGCGTCTCGCCGTCGATCGGGAAGAAGCCGCAGGTCGCGCCGTATTCCGGGGCCATGTTGGCGATCGTCGCCCGATCGGCCAACGGCAGGTGATCGAGGCCCTCGCCGTAGAATTCGACGAACTTGTTGACCACGCCCTTCTTGCGCAGCATCTGCACGACCCGCAGCACGAGGTCGGTCGCGGTGGTGCCTTCGACCATCTTGCCGGTCAGCTTGAAGCCGATCACTTCGGGGATCAGCATCGAGACGGGCTGGCCCAGCATCGCGGCCTCGGCCTCGATCCCGCCGACGCCCCAGCCGAGAACGGCCAGGCCGTTCACCATCGTGGTGTGCGAGTCGGTGCCGACCAGCGTGTCGGGATAGGCCACGACATGACCGTTCTGGTCGGTATCGGTCCAGACGGTCTGCGCCAGGTATTCAAGGTTGACCTGGTGGCAGATGCCGGTGCCGGGCGGCACGACGCGGAAGTTCTTGAAGGCATTCTGGCCCCATTTCAGGAACTGGTAGCGTTCCATGTTCCGCTCGTATTCGCGGTCCACGTTCATCTGGAAGGCGCGGGGGGTGCCGAATTCGTCGATCATCACCGAGTGGTCGATGACAAGGTCGACCGGGTTCAGCGGGTTGATCTTCTGCGCGTCGCCGCCAAGGCCGAGGATGCCGTCACGCATCGCGGCAAGGTCAACCACGGCCGGAACGCCGGTGAAGTCCTGCATCAGCACGCGGGCGGGGCGGTAAGCGATCTCGATCGGGTTCTTGCCGCCCTTCTTGCCCCAGTCCGAGAAGGCACGAATGTCGTCGACCGAGACGGTCTTGCCATCCTCGAAGCGCAGCATGTTCTCGAGCACGACCTTGAGCGCGGCGGGGAGTTTTGCGAACTCCCCCAGGCCTGCGGCTTCGGCGGCCGGGATCGAGTAATAGGCGACTGTCTGACCGCCGGCGGTCAGGGTCTTGCGGGTCTTGGCGGTGTCATGTCCGACGGTGACGGTCATTCGGGCCTCCTTGGCGAATTGGCTCGGGCGGAACTCTGCCGCTGGCGGTCCCCGGGAGCAAGGCCGTAGCGGAGTCGCATGCTTTGTATGCAATTGTATGCAGAAAATCCAGCCCCTTTTCTGCGTCCTTTTGGCAGGCTTGACTGCAGCCTGAGCGTCGCAGTCGCGCAACTGCACAAGACAATCGCAATTCATTGATTGGAGCTTGCGGACCTGCGGGACTAGAACAGGCGTCACGACTGTTGGAAAGACCAGATGCGCCACCTTCTTGCTGCGAGTTTCGGAGTCTGCGCTGCCCTTGGTGGCGCCGCGCTTGCCGATGGGGTGACCAGCCGGACCGGGGTGGTGGTGGAACTTTACACCTCGCAGGGCTGTTCCTCCTGTCCTCCGGCGGACGACTATTTCGCCATGCTGGCGCAGATGCCGGGCGTGATTCCCCTGGCGCTGCATGTCGACTACTGGGACTACATCGGCTGGGAGGACCAGTTCGCCAGCTCCAGCTTCACCGAGCGGCAGAAGGCCTATGCCCGCGCTGCGGGCAGCCGGATGATCTACACCCCCCAGATGATTGTCGGTGGAACCGACCAGGTCGAGGGCACCCGGCCAGAGGAAGTAGCCAAGATTATCCATCGCCAGATGGAAGTGCCGCAGCCGGTGGCGCTGAAGCTCGACCGGGCCGGCGATTCCGTCGACATCGGCGCGCGTGCCCTTGAGCCGCTGGATGGCCCGGTCCGCGTACAACTGGTGCGCTACCGCCCCGAGCAGACCGTCGAGATCGAGCGTGGCGAAAACGCGGGGCGCACGGTGACCTATCGCAACATCGTCACATCGTGGGAGCCGTTGGGCGACTGGAGCGGCGAGGAGCCGCTGAACCTCAAGGTGTTCTCGCCGGGGGACGACCCGGTGGTGGTCCTGCTGCAGAAGATCGGGCCGGGCGAGATCGTCGCGGCTGCGACGACGGACTGATCTGTCAGGGCTTCCAGCGGCGGTGGATCCAGAACCACTGGTCCATGTGTTTCCGGACCAGCGCCTCAAGGCTGTCGTTCAATGCCTGGGTCATCTCTTCCGGCGTCGTGTGCGGGATCGGGCGTTCGACGACGATGTCGAAGTCGAGCCCATTCTCGCGTCTGATGGCATAGATCGGCACCAGCAGCGCGTCGTATTTCAGCGCCATCTCGGCGGCGGAGAGCGCGGTCAGCGCCTGATGGCCGAAAAAGGACAGCCGCGCGCCCTGGACCATGCGTTGGTCGATCAGGAGGCCAAGAAAGCCCCCGTTGCGCAGGTAGCGGATCATCTCGCCCAGGCCGCGGTTGCCACGGGCGAACATGGGCTTGCCGATCGTCTCCATCGCCGCGACGTAATGGTCGTTGAAATAGGGGTTTTCCATCGGCCGGTAGAGTCCGGCGATGCGATAGCCGCGCTGGATCAGGTTGGCGCGGGCGGCAAGGTAGTTGCCGAAATGGCCGGTCACGATCACGACCGGCTTGCCCTCGGCCCTGGCTTGCGCGATCGCGGCCAGGCCTTCGCCCTTCGGTTCAAATCGGGCGGCGCGGTCGATGAACTGCTGGCCCGAATACATTTCGATCAGGTTGCGCCCGACATTGTTCGGCACGGCGCGGACGATGCGGTCGACCTCCTTGGGGTCGAGATCGGGCAGGATGCTGTTCAGGTTCTCGCGGATGCGGCGGTCATAGCCGGCGATGGGGGCGATGATGCGGCTGGTGATCCAGCCAAAGAACTGCACCCGCCAGGAATAGGGCAGGCAGCGCATCAGCCAGATGCCGATGCGAAACGCGCGATCCTGAAGCCAAAGCTGTCTTTGGTGGGGGATCGGCTCCGCCATGCCTTCCTGCCTCATGCGGCAGCACGGGCCGCCTTCGTTTCGCGGTGCCAGACATAAAGCCCCGCACCCGCGATCACAAGCGCGCCGACGATGGTCCAGAGATCGGGGAACTCGTCGTAAAGCAAGATACCCCAGCCCGTGGCGCAGATGATCCCCACGTAGGAAAAGGGCGCGATGGCCGAGGCCTCGGCAATCGAGAAGGCCTTGATGATGCAAAGCTGCCCTGCTGCGCCGAGGGCGCCGAGCAGGGCGAAAAGCCAAAGATCCGCAAGGTCGATCGGGGTCCAGAGCCAGGGCAGGGTGGCGCTACTCAGGATCGCGCCGAAGGCGCCGCCGAGGATCATCGTCGTCCAGACGCTTTCGCGGGTGCCGACGACACGGGTCAGCAGGGCGTTGCCGGCATAGCTGACCGCCGACAGGAAGGGCAGAAGCGCCCAGGGCGTGAACATCCCGAAGCCGGGGCGAATGATGATGAGCGCGCCGATCATCGCGGCCACCACGCCGGCGATCCGGCGGGGGCCGAGCTTTTCCCCGAGGAACAGCGCGGCGCCAAGGGTGATGAGCAGCGGGCTGGTGTCGCCGATCGCCGTCGCTTCGGCCAGGCCGATATGGTTGAGGCTGGCGAAGAAGAAGCCGATGGCGCCGAACTGGAACAGCGAGCGGAAGATCTGCTGCACGGGGTGGCGGGTGCGGGCCAGCGCGAAGGTGCGGCCCCGAAGGATCAGCAGGACGATCAGGAACTGGCCGAGGAAGCGCGCCCAGATCACCTGCAGCGCCGGATACTCCCGCACCAGACCTTTGGCGGTCGCGTCCATGCCAGTGAAGAAGAGGACCGCAAGAAGCATCAGAAGGATGCCCCTGCCGACGTGGCTGACCGGCGCCGTGCCGGCGGTGACTGAGGTTGACATGATCCTGCCCGTCCGGCGCGACCCGGCCGGTTGGCGGACAGTAGGATGCCGGCCGACCCGCCACAAGGGGGCAGGGGCTCAGTCCTCGGGGCGGATCAGCGCGATCTCTCCGATCCCCTCAAGCTGGCGGATCTGCAGCACGATGGTGGTCATCGCCTCTTCCGCCTCCTTCTCCTTGACCGGGCTGCGCTCGGCGAGTTCTTCCTGTAGGGTCTGGGCCAGACGTTGCGACAGGTTGGCCAGCACGAACTCCGCCACCGGGGCCATCGCCCCGGCCTGGGCGGCCTTCAGCGCCGTCACAAGTACCGCCTGGTCCAGGCTGCGGGCAAGTTTCGGCACATCGCGCGGGGGCAGGCGTTCGGGGATATGGGCGAAGGTGAAGATCGCCTTGCGCACCTGTTCGGCAAAGGCGCCATCGGTTTCGGCAAGACCTTTCAGCACTTCGTCGCGCGTCTGCGAGGGCGAGACGTTCAGGATCGCGCCGACCCGTTCGACCGGCCCCGCCTCGAACGCCCGGACCGGAACGGTGTCAAGCTGGGCCGCCAGCGCCTGGCCGATACGTCGGACCGTCTCGGGGTCGACATTGCCGGTCAGCGACATGGCATAGGCGATGCGGCGCGCGCGTTCGCCCGACAACCGCCCCAGCATCTCCGCCGCCTTGGGGACGGGCAGTTTCGACAGCATGACGGCCGCAACCTCGGTGCTTTCCTCGTCAAGGAGCGGCAGCAGGCGGTCGATGTCGAAATTGACGATCCGGTCCCAGGGATCGGCCTTAGCTGAAGCGCCCGCCAGCCGACGCAGCCGGTTCGCAGCCGTCTGGCTGATATGGCCGTCCATCATCGACAGCGCGCCCTCGATCCCGCCGGGAAAGGCGAGGCCGACCTGGTCGAGTTCAGACAGGAATTCCTCGACCACGGCGGAAAGCGTGCTGCGATCGACGAGCCGCATTTGGCCGATCTGTTCGGCCAGTGCCGCCTGCATGTGCTCGGGCAGGGCGGACAGGGGCAGGGCGCCGCCCTCGGCCAGCAACAGGCGCACGATCACCGCCGCCTTCATCCGGCCATTGAGCGCGACTTGTGCAGGGGGCGCCCCCGAAGCGCGCGGGGCGGGAACCGCCATCTTGATCGGTGTGATGCGGGCTAGCGGGGTAGTCATGGCGGCGCTCCTTCCAGGATGCGCCACCATCACGCCGTCCGCCTTAACGGCAGGTTTCCGTCAGCTGTTGACGGCCGACACACAGGCCTGCTGGGTAGTATCCCAGACCTGGCCGGTGGGGCACTGCGATGCCGACTTGATCGCTTCATGCGGGCAGCCGGGGCCGGCCATCGCCGCGACGGGGGCGAGGGTCAGGACAAGGGCTGCAAGGATCCTGCGTTTGGTCATAGGCCTCTTCCTTTCCGGTTGGGTTCAGTAATTCGTGGTCTGGCCGGTGCGGATCGCCTCGGCCAACGACGTCGCGGGCCAGCCACCTTCACCGCCCCGGGCGATGATCGCGTCCAGTTGCGCCTGGGCCAGCTGCATCTCACCCATCTCCACCAGCGCCTGCCCGTAATAGGACCGGGCCAGCAGGTTGTCGGGGTTCCGCTCCAGCGCCTTGTCGTAATAGCCAAGGCCGATCTCAAGATTGCCCGCCTTGCGGTTGGCGAAGCCGAGATAGGTCAGCACCCGGTCGCTCTCGCCTTCCTTCATCGCGGCGAGGGCGTTCAGCGCATTCTGCGGCTGGCCGGCATAGGCGAATTCCCGTGCAGCCTTGAACAGGGTGTCGTCGTCGAGAAGGCCGCTCTTGGCGTCCTGGCAGGACTGGGTCTTTTCGTCCCAGACCTTGCCGTCGGTGCAGGTCTTGGTGGTGTTGGTCTGGGTCGGCGGTTCGTTGTCGTCGCTGCCCGCCGCGAATGCGGCAAAGGGCATGGTGCACAGCACGAAAGAGAGGGCTAGGCGCATCGGCATTCTCCCCGGGACAAATCCCGAAGGAGAATAGCACGATTTACGCGACGGCAAGAGCCTCAACTTCAGGCGACTGGCTCAGGCGCCGAAGACGCGGGAAAAGATCGTGTCGACGTGCTTGGTGTGGTAGCCGAGGTCGAATTTCTCCTCGATCTCGGCGGGCGACAGGGCCGCGGTCACTTCCGGGTCGGCCAGAAGTTCGGTCTTGAAGTCCGCGCCCTTCTCCCAGACCTTCATCGCGTTGCGCTGGACAAGGCGATAGGCATCCTCGCGGCTGACACCGGCCTGGGTCAGGGCGAGAAGCACGCGCTGCGACATGACCAGCCCTTTGAACTTGTTCATGTTCTTGAGCATGTTCTCGGGATAGACCACCAGCTTTTCGACCACGCCGGCCAGCCGGTGCAGGGCGAAATCGAGCGTGATCGTCGTGTCCGGTCCGATGGCGCGCTCGACCGAGGAATGGCTGATGTCGCGTTCATGCCAGAGCGCCACGTTCTCCAGTGCCGGGACGACCGACATGCGGATCAGGCGGGCGAGGCCGGTCAGGTTCTCGGTCAGGACCGGGTTGCGCTTGTGCGGCATGGCCGACGAGCCCTTCTGGCCGGGGCTGAAGAATTCCTCGGCCTCCAGCACCTCGGTGCGCTGCATGTGGCGGATCTCGATGGCGATATTCTCGATGGAACTCGCGATCACGCCCAAGGTGGCGAAGAACATCGCGTGCCGGTCGCGGGGGATCACCTGCGTGCTGATCGGCTCTGGCTTCAGGCCCATCTGGGCGCAGACATGCTCTTCCACCGCCGGGTCGATATTGGCGAAGGTCCCGACCGCGCCTGAAATCGCGCCGGTGCGGACTTCCTCGCGGGCCGCCTCGAGCCGCGCCTTGCCCCGCGCCATCTCGGCGTAGAAGCGGGCGAAGGTCAGGCCCATGGTGGTAGGCTCCGCATGGATGCCGTGGCTTCGGCCGATCCGGACCGTGTCCTTGTGCTCGAAGGCGCGGGTCTTGAGCGCGGCCAGAACCCGGTCCATGCCCTTCAGCAGCAGGTCGGAGGCCCGCACGAGCTGCACGTTCAGCGTCGTGTCGAGCACGTCGGACGAGGTCATCCCCTGATGGACGAACCGGGCCTGATCCGAGCCCACATGTTCGGCCAGATGGGTCAGGAAGGCGATCACGTCATGCTTGGTCACCGCCTCGATCTCGTCGATGCGGGCCACGTCGAATTCGACGTCCTTGGCGCGCCAGACGGCCTCGGCATTCTCCTTCGGGATCACGCCAAGTGCGGCCTGCGCGTCGCAGGCATGGGCCTCGATCTCGAACCAGATGCGGAACTTGGTCTCGGGCGACCAGAGGGCGACCATCTCGGGGCGGGAATAGCGCGGAATCATGGGGCAGGGTCCGATCGGGCTGGTGACGGGGACGCGCGGCTGCCTTAAACTTAGGAGCGGCGGCTGACAAGCGGTCGGCCGCCTCGAAGGGGAGGCAGGCGTGACGATCGTCAGGGCGCTTGCAATGGTTGCGCTCGTCGGGTTGACCCCGGCCAAGACACTGGCGCAGGATCCACGCATCCTGCAGGGCAACGAGCTTTACGAGGCCTTTCGCCAGCAGCAGCTCGAATATTCGAACGGCGCGGTCCAGAGCTTCAATGCCGATGGCACGACTGAGTATCGCAAGGACCCGGACTGGGACCTGTCGGGGTTCTGGTGGGTTGACACGAACTTGCTGTGCTTTGCGCTGCAGCCGGGCCAGCAGAACCAGTGTTTCAAGGTGCGCCGCGACGTGGGTGGCATGACCCTGAATCTCGACGCAAGTGGCGGTGGATCGCTGACCTTGCGTTACCGTCTGTCGCAATGATGAGGGCAAGGCTGTTGCCAATTGCAGGCCTGCTCGCTGCGCTCGGGTCGCCCGGGTCCGCCGAAACCTGGTTGCCGCTCGGCGACGGGCAGATCGGGCCCGCCCTGGCCGCGCGGGTGGTCGGCTATGCGGATGGAACGATACAGGACTTCAAGGCTGACGGCACCACGTTGTTCCAGAGCTTCTGGTCGCTGCGCCATGGCCGTTGGAAAGTCGAAGTCGGGCGCTATTGTTCGAAATGGCCCCCGCGCGAGGACTGGACCTGTTATCGGGTCGAACGCGAGGAGCGGGGGCTCGACCTGCGCTTCATCGACGGGGCCGGACAAGTGACGACCGGCCGCTATCTGGACCTGCAATGAGGGAGAAGACCTGATGGTCGAAACGGTAAAGGGGCGCGACGTGACCGTCATCTTCGACGGATCACGCTGCATTCATTCGCGGTTCTGCGTGCTTGGTCACCCCGAGGTCTTCGTGCCGAACGTCAAGGGCGAGTGGATCTTCCCCGACGCTGCCCCCGCCGATGAGGTGATGCGCATCGGATTTTCCTGCCCCTCGGGGGCGATCCGGGTGTTGCGCAACGACGGCTCTGCCGGAAGCGATGCCGCGCCGGTGGTGAATACGCTGCGGATCCGCGAGAACGGCCCGCTGGCGCTCGAGGCGCCGATCCTGATCGGGGACGCGCCATTCGAGACGAGCCGTGCGACGCTCTGCCGCTGCGGCCAGTCAAAGCGCAAGCCGTTCTGCGATGGAAGCCATGTCGAGGCAGGGTTCACGGCGACGGGTGAGCCTGCCGCCAAGCCCTCGGAGCCGCTCGAGGCGCGCGATGGCCCGGTGGCGGTCGAGCCGCAGCCGAACGGTCCGCTGAAGCTGACCGGGAACCTCGAGATCGTCTCGGGCACCGGCCGGACGGTCAACCGCGTGACCCGGACCTTCCTCTGCCGTTGCGGTCAGTCGAAGAACAAGCCCTATTGTGACGGCAGTCACAAGGCTGCCGGATTCGAGGCCGAGTGATCCACCCGGTCCGACGCCGATCCTGAGAAAGAGGTGTGCGGACCTATGGAAGAATTCGGCATGATCGCCCCGGTCCTGTCCCTGATCCTGGGGCTGGGCGTGACGCGGTTGCTTCTTGGGTTCGTGACTGTCTTCCGCATCCGGGCCAGCGCGCCGGTCGACTGGTTGCCGCTGGCCTGGGCAGGGATCCTTTTTGCCGAGCACATCCAGTTCTGGTGGGCGATCAACAGCCTGACAAGCATCCAGAAATCCTTTTCCTTCGGCGATTTCCTGGTGCTGATCCTGTTGCCCTTGCTGTTGTTCCTGTCCGGGGCGCTGGTCCTTCCCAGCCGGTCCGAGGATGAAACCCAAGGAATCCGCCAATATTTTGAACGCGACGGTCGCTATGGCCTCTTGCCCTTCGCCTTGTACCTTACCATCGCGTTCCTGGTGGACATGATCTATTTCCAGGCGCCCCTGGCTGGGGTCACGAGCCTCAACCTGCTGCTGACCGCGGCAACCGTGGCGGTCTTCGCGGCGCGGTCGCGCAGGGTTCAGGCGGCGATCACGCTTGCGGTGATGCCGCTGATGGCCGTGATGATCTGGCTGGCCGTCTAGGCACACTGGGGGCTGCGCGCCCGGACGCAAAGCTGTGGCAGGCTGTCGACCGGTCAGGCGCCCATGAGCTTCTCGTCGAAGGGGTATTTCGTCAGGTTCTCGTATCCGGTTTCAGTGATAAGCACCTGATCTTCCAGCTTGATCGAGAAATCGCCGCCCTCGGGGCTGACCAGCGCCTCGACGCAGAGGACCATGCCCGGCTCCAGCACCGCGTCGAACGCGCCTTCGGTCCAGCCGTCAGGATAGGTGACATAGGGCCATTCGTCGCAAAGACCGACGCCGTGCATCTTGCAGCTGTATTTCTGCTTCCAGTACTGGTCTTCCAGCTGGTGCCCGCCGAAGACCAGTTCCTTGATCGAGACGCCGGGCTTCAGCAGCGCCATGTTCGTGGCGATATGGTCGCGGGCGTGATGCATGGCACTGACCATGGCGTTGGTCGGGCGCTGGTCGCCGATCCACCAGGTGCGGCTGATGTCGATGCAGATGCCGTAGCTGCCGATGAGGTCGGTGTCGAAGGCGACGATCTCGTTGTTCTGGACGATCCGGGGGCCGCATTCCTGGAACCACGGATTCGTGCGGGGACCGGAAGCGAGAAGCCGCGTCTCGATCCATTCGCCGCCGCGCCTGATGTTGCCCTTGTGAAGCTCGGCCCAGATGTCGTCCTCGCTGACACCGCCGAGGGGGACATGGGTGCGGGTGAAGCGCTCCATCTCGGCCATGGCCGCCTCGCAGGCATGGTGGGCGCAGCGCATGGCGAGAAGCTCGTCCGGCCCCTTGATGGCGCGGGTGCGTTCGGTGACCTCTTCGCCCTCCATCACCTCGAAGCCGCGGCGTTCCAGCGCCCGCAGACCCGCGATCATGATCTTGTCGACGGCGAGGCGGCGGTTGGTGCCGGCATGGGCGCGCATCACCTCCTCGACCTGCTCGGCGAAGCCGGCCGCCGCCGCGTCGCCCCTGTCGCCGGTCGAGTTGTAGAAGAAGGTCGCGCCCGATCGCAGTTCCTTCACCAGCGGGTTGAAGGTCACGAGGAAGGGAGAGTTCTTGTACTCCCAGATCACCATGTGGCCATCGGCGCAGAGCAGCACCGCCCGGAACGGGTTGTGCGTGTTCCAGAGCTGCATGTTTGTGGTGTCGGTCGCGTAGCGGATGTTCAGCGGGTCGAAAAGCAGGAGCCCGCCATAGTCGCGCTTGACCAGCGCCTCGGTCAGCTTCCGCCAGCGGTATTCCCGCATCCGCTCGAGGTTCGGCAGGGCCAGGCCCGCCGCCGCCCATTCGCCGAAGGCAAGCTGGGTCGGTCCGATCTCGACCCGGTCGTTGTCGTTCGGGGTCCCGTCGCCCAGCCGGTCGCCGCGGGTGGGGTCGATCTTGCGTCGGTCGGAGTAATGGGCGGCCATGGTCGGTCCTCGCGCGGGCTTGCGTTGCGGCCAGATTGGGCCGGGCGACAATCGGCTGTCGGTAAGGTTTGCGACATTTCCGCGTCGTTTCGGGTCCTGCTTCGGAAGTGCTTTTCGGCACAGTCCGCCAAGGCTAAGACGCGGTATGGATATGATCCTGCAAGACGAGCTTCCCTTTATCCCGTGGATGGACCCGCGCACCTCGCGCCTTCCAGGCATCGTGCCGCTGGAAGACGGCAACTGGCTGCTGGTGGATGAGGCCTTTGCCGGACAGATGGCGGAACGTGACCGCCTGATCGCCAGCCGACCGCAGGATGTCGTGGCGCAGACTCCGCAGGGTCTGCCCGCCGCGCGCGAGCTTTACGCGCTGGTGCTGGAACGGTTGCGTGCGACGCCGGGCTACACGGTCCGAGCGGAGGAGGTCCTGCGTCCTGATGGTGTCGCCGTGCCACTTGACCCCGAAGCGCCGCTGCGCACGCTCGGCCGGCTGGTGCAGGAAGATCTCTGTCTGATGGAGGCTGACGGCCCGGAGCATGTGCTGACCGGGGCCGCCCTGTGCTTTCCGGCCAGCTGGACGCTGGCGCAGAAGATCGGCCGACCCCTCATTTCCATCCACGCTCCGATCCCGGTCTATGACGACGGCCTTGCGCGGCGGGTTCAGCGGCTGTTCGACGCGATCCGGGCCGGTCAGCCGATGTGGCGCATGAATTACCTGATCTACGACGATGCCGAGCTGTTCCAGCCCCGCCCCGAAGGCGACCGGCGACCGCGCCCGGTCCGCCGCGATGTGGTCCGCGTCGAGCGGCAATGCCTTGTGCGGTTGCCCCGGACGCAGGCCGTTCTGTTCGCGATCCACACCTGGGTGGTGCCCATAGCAAAACTGCCGCCGGATGCGGCGGCAGCTCTTCTTGCCCTGTATCCGGCCTGAGCCGGACGGCGATCAGGTGCCGATCACGGCCATCATCTGATGGGCCATCGGCGTATTGGTCAGAGCCAGGAACGCGCCTGCCAGCGCCATCATCCGCCCGCTCAGGCGCATGTCCTCGCCCTTGAGGATCGAATAGGTCATCACCGCGGCGCCGACAGGGGCATAGACGGTGATGAGCGTGGCGTTCATCGCATGGACCGCAAGCCGCATGGCGGTCGTCGGCCGTTCGGTTTCCTCGACCACCGCCACCGGCTCTTCCGGGTAAAGGGCGGCGCGAAGGCGGGCCAGTTCGTCGACCATCGGAAGCGGCAGGTCTGGCCGGTCGTTGGCGGCGATTGCGGCAGGGACGGTCACGGTCTGGTCCATGACAGGAACGGTTTTGGCTGGCGCGGCCTCCACCGTTTCGGGTTCCGCAGTCACGACAACGTCAGCGGCCACGACAACACGCTGCCGCGCGGTCGCCGCCGCTTCCGATTTCTGGCGCGCCATGGCGAAGGCGCGTTGGGCGATGTCCGTATCGAGCAGCGCCGACCAGAAGCCGGGCGCATCTGCGCCCGTGGCTTCGACGGGGGCCTGGATGAACAGTTCGGACTCGTGTTCGGGCTCACGGGCTCGCAACTCATCGTCGAGGCGGGCCATCAGCCGATCAAACTCGGCGGTCGTCGGTGGGACGATCTCGGGTGCGGGCAGCTGGTCAAGCAGGCGATCGATGGTTTCGGCCGTCGTGACCTCTTCCTGTTCGTGCCAGACGACTTCATCCGCGGGATAGCGGCCGGAGATCCGGTCGAGGATCAGGCGGCACAGCGAGGCCCGGCGGCGCAGCAGCGGCGGCGAAACGTGGTTGGAGGAAGGACCATGGCCGACCGAAATGCTCAGGCAGGCACGATACCCGCCCGGAAGGTCGTCGGCATAGCCAAGAGCAATGCGCGCCGCGTCGAGGTCGAAGACCGCCACGTCGTCGCAATCCCACGACAAAGACCGGCGATCGGCCGGGCAGCGCAGCAGGGCTGCGTCCAGTTCACGCACGACATGTGCGAAATTCATCGGTGGGCGCTTCGTATACAGAAGCTGTGCAATCGTTGTGCTCGTGTCGCTCATGGCGCACCTCCGGGCTTCGTCCTGCTCCCTTGATGCGCTGTGATTCGGCCCGGATTGGGCACGGATTGTGAAATTAACGTGGTATTCGCCAAGACCGGCGCTTTGTTGCCTGTATTCAAACGGCAGGGTCCGGACGGCCGGTTTGTTGCCCGGCAGGACAGGGCGCGAAGAAACGGACTAGTCTAAAAAGACAGGTCTGCCTGCCTTCCCCCGTTAACCATATGCCCCCCGGTGACCGCGCTTCCCGGCGCATTGTCCACGAGGTCTGACCAGTCGGACGGGGATGGCGACGCGCAATGGCCGTGCAGCGGTGCAACAACGAAAAAGGGCGCGTCGGATGACGCGCCCTTTTCCGGATACAGATTGTTTCCTGCGGACTTAGCAGGAGTAGTACATCGCGTACTCGATCGGGTGGGGCGTATGCTCGTAGGCGTACACTTCTTCCCATTTCAGCGCCATGTAGCCTTCGAGTTGGTCCTTGGTGAACACGTCACCGGCCAGCAGGAAGTCATGATCCTTCTCGAGCTCTTCCAGCGCCTCGCGGAGCGAGCCGCAGACCGTCGGGATCTGCGCCAGTTCTTCCGGCGGCAGGTCGTAGAGGTCCTTGTCCGAAGCCGGGCCCGGGTCGATCTTGTTCTTGATGCCGTCGAGGCCGGCCATCAGCAGCGCGGCAAAGGCGAGGTAGGGGTTCGCCGAGGGATCGGGGAAGCGGGCTTCCACGCGCTTGGCTTTCGGCGATTCAGTCCACGGGATCCGGACGCAACCCGAGCGGTTGCGGGCCGAGTAGGCGCGCAGAACCGGGGCCTCGAAGCCCGGGATCAGGCGCTTGTAGCTGTTGGTGCCCGGGTTGGTCAGGGCGTTCAGCGCCTTGGCGTGCTTCAGGATGCCGCCGATGAAGTACAGCGCTTCCTGGCTGAGGTCGGCATATTTGTCGCCGGCGAAGAGCGGCTTGCCGTCCTTCCAGATCGACATGTTGACGTGCATCCCCGATCCGTTGTCGCCCTTCATGGGCTTCGGCATGAAGGTCACGGTCTTGCCATAGGCGGCCGCGACGTTGTGGATGACGTACTTGTACTTCAGGATGTTGTCGGCCTGTTCGGTCAGACCACCGAAGATCAGCCCGAGTTCGTGTTGGGCGGTCGCCACTTCGTGGTGGTGCTTGTCGACCTTCATGCCCATCCGCTTCATGGTCGAGAGCATCTCGCCGCGGATGTCCTGGCTGGCGTCGATCGGGTTGACCGGGAAGTAGCCGCCCTTGTGCGCCGCGCGGTGGGCAAGGTTGCCGCCCTCGATCTCGGCATCGGTGTTCCAGGCGGCGTCTTCGGCGTCGATCTGGAACGACACCTTCTGCGGCGTCACCGAATAGCGCACGTCGTCGAAGATGAAGAATTCGGCTTCCGGACCGAAATAGGCGGCGTCGCCGATACCCGAGGACTTGAGGTAGGCCTCGGCCTTCAGCGCGGTGCCGCGCGGGTCACGGCTGTAGGGCTCGCCGGTGTCGGGCTCCACGACGTTGCAGTGCACGCACATGGTCTTCTCGGCATAGAACGGGTCGATATAGACCGAACCGGCATCCGGGATGAGCTTCATGTCGGACTGGTCGATCGACTTCCAGCCGGCGATGGACGAACCGTCGAACATGAAGCCTTCTTCGAAGAAGTCTTCGTCAACGAGATCGGCCACCAGCGTCACGTGCTGGAGCTTGCCCTTCGGGTCGGTAAAGCGGATGTCGACGTATTCGACTTCCTCTTCCTTCATCAGTTTGAGAGCGTCCTTGACCTTGCTCATCTCGGGGTCATTCCTTCTGCTTGAGGATTTCGTCAGCCCGGATCCGGCGCCCCCCGCCGAACCGGGAAAGGGGTTCAGATCGCGTCGTCGCCGGTCTCGCCGGTGCGGATGCGGATCGCTTGTTCAACTGGAGAGATGAAGATCTTGCCGTCGCCGATCTTGTCGGTGCGGGCGGCGGAAATGATCGCCTCCACCGCGGCATCGACATCCTCGTCGGACAGGACGACCTCGATCTTCACCTTCGGCAGGAAATCGACGACGTATTCGGCGCCGCGATAGAGTTCCGTGTGGCCCTTCTGGCGGCCAAAGCCCTTCACTTCCGTCACGGACAGGCCCTGAATCCCGGCCTCCTGGAGTGCTTCTTTGACTTCATCAAGCTTGAACGGCTTGATGATGGCCTCGATCTTCTTCACCGCGACTCCCCCCGATGATTTCCGTTCCGCTGGTCACTGACCACTTTCGCGCGGGAGGGACAATTGACTAGGGTCAAGCGGCACGGGGTGGCCCGGGGGAATCCAGATGAGCTGCACAAAAAATAGGCAAAGCGGCTGCGCGATGGGCGATTTGAGAACGATTTTGGCGGTCTGATGGGCGAATTTCTGACTTCTGCACAAATGCGCGCCATTGAGGGCGCTGCCATCGCCTCGGGTCAGGTTGACGGGGCGCAACTGATGGAGCGCGCTGGCGCCGCGGTTGCCGCTGCGATTGCCGAGCGTTGGGGGCAGGGGCGTCGCCAGGCCATCGTTCTGTGCGGTCCGGGGAACAATGGGGGCGATGGCTATGTGATCGCCCGGCTTCTCGCAGCGGCCGGGTGGGCGGTGGTGGTCAAGGCCTTGGCTGCGCCTGCCACGGCGGATGCGCGGCAGGCCCGCGCCGGGTGGGCGGGACCCGTCGGGAATTTCGCGCTCGACCCCGCCGAACTCGTGGACCAGCCGGTCGTCGTCGATGCCATCTTCGGGACGGGGCTGGTCCGGCCGCTTGCACCGGGCGTCTGGGGCGCGCTCGACCTGGCCCAGGAGGCCGGTTGCCCGCTCGTCGCGGTCGATATCCTCTCTGGCCTCTGCGCCGACAGCGGCCGGGTGCGCAGTCCGTCCGGCTTTGTCGAACGTCCTGCCGACCTGACGGTTGCTTTCCATCGGGCCAAGCTGGGTCATGTTCTGGCGGAAGGCGGGGTACTGACCGGGCCGCTGGTCGTTGCGGATATCGGCATCGAGGACTGGCACAGGGACTACCTGCGCAGCGATGGCGAGGCGGTCGTGGACGAGGCGCATCCGGGCGCGGTGCTGCCCAAGGCGATAGGGCACAAATATGCCCATGGTCATGCCCTCATCCTGTCAGGCGGCCCGGGGCGAGGCGGGGCAGGACGGCTGGCCGCCCGGGCGGCCCTGCGTGTCGGCGCCGGGCTGGTGACGCTGGCCTGCCCGGAGGCGGCGCTGGCCGAGAATGCCGCGCGCCTGGACGCGATCATGCTCCGGACGGTCGAGGATGCAGCCGGCCTGCGCGCACTGTTGGCCGATCGGCGGCTGAACGCGCTTTGCCTTGGCCCCGGTCTGGGAACCGGCGCGCGCGAGGTCGGGCTCGTTGCCGAAGTGCTGGCGGCCCTCAGGCCCACGGTCCTTGATGCCGACGCGCTGACTATCCTTTCCCGGGACGTTCGCCTGTTCGGGATGCTTCACGCGGGTTGCGTGCTGACCCCGCATGACGGCGAATTCGCGCGGCTGTTTCCTAAGATTGCTGCGGCTTTGGCGGATGAACCGGAAGAGGGCCGGCCAGCGATGTCACGCGTCGACGCCGCGCGCGCGGCGGCGGCGCAGGCGGGATGCACGGTGCTTCTGAAGGGGGCCGACACGGTGATTGCCACCCCGACCGGTCTTTGCGCCGTTCATGCCGCATTGCGCGGCCGCGCCGCGCCTTGGCTGGCGACGGCGGGGGCAGGGGACGTGCTGGCGGGTCTGCTTGTCGGTCTTCTGGCGCGGGGCGCCGACGGCTTTGGCGCGGCGCAGGGTGCGGCCTGGCTTCATGTCGAGGCCGCCCGTGCCTTCGGGCCGGGGCTGATCGCCGAGGACCTGCCGGAGATGATCCCGCAGGTCTTTCGGACGATGGGGTACTGATCAGGCGGTCTGCGGAACCGGGATCGCCAGCGTCGCCACCTCCAGCGCGCCGGCATAGATCACCGAGGCGCGCGGCAGGGTCAGCCGGATCATGCGGATGCGTTCGACCGGTTCGCGGCGGATATACTGCCCGTCGACCAGCCGCTTCAGCGGCACCGTCGCCTGCATCGACCCGAACAGGGCGCGGGCGCGCCAGTCGCGGATCAGGATCGGTTGACCTGCAGGAAGCAGCATGTCCTCGTCCGGCCGGTCATGGCCAAGCGCGCGGGCCGACACGCGAAGGATTTCGGGCGCCGCCACGTCGTCCGAGGTGATCTCGGACAGCAGGACACTGCCGGCGCGGGTGATGATGCGATCTTCGGGAAGAAGGTGCTCGACCGGCATTTCGCCTTCCAGCGTCAGGACGGGCGTGCCGAGCGGCAGGTCGATGACGAACAACGTTTCGGTTTTCGTCTCTGAGCTCAGATCGGGCATCGCACGCCTCCCATTCCTCTGGTCAGATCATTGTTCCCCTCGAAAAGGGGCGAAAATGTGCCCGTCTTGCGACAAGACGCGTTTCCTCTCGCGCGCCGGCGCGGGCTTTGCTAATGGGACCCGCGTGCGGGCGTGGCGAAACTGGTAGACGCACCAGATTTAGGTTCTGGCGCCGAGAGGCGTGGGGGTTCAAGTCCCTTCGCCCGCACCATCTTCCTCCGACCCGCAGCGACCGTGGCTGCGGTCTCCCAGGCGCGCAGGCAGGGGCGAACCGGGGTGGCGAAGGGGCCGGCTCCGCCGGCAAGTTCCGGGAACAGCGCCAGCACGTCTTTCCATTGTGCGGCCGAAAGGGTCAGGCGTTCGCTGAAGGTCGGGCGGAAGCTTTCAGTTTCGGCCCCGTCGGCCCAGATGAGGTGATGGCGGTCAAAGAGAAGGTGGAGGTAGGTCACCTCTGCCGCCTGCTCGTCGATCCGGATGCCGGGACGGCCGACCAGATGGCGCGCCGCCACCAGCACCTCGGGGCACCCGGCCATGAGTTCGGCCTGCCAGCCGGTGATGAGCATCCGGTGCTGCTGCGACACGACCAGATCGCGCGACGGCACGCCGGGCCCGAGCGCACCGGCCGAGATCCTGACCGGGCGGAACTGCGGCTCCATCCGCAGGCGGCTGCCCGGAACGGTGAGTGCGCCAACCCAGACAAGGGGTTGGGCGCCGGCATCGCGGGTCAGGACCAGATCACCCGCCTTCAGCGTTTCGATGGCGCGGGCGCCGTCCGGCGTCGCGATCATCGTGCCGGGGGTCAGGCAGGGCGGGAAGGCCAGCTTGTCGTAGCCGACTGTCGGTTGCCCGGAAGATCCCGGTCCCTCGCTGGTGGAAATCACCTTCAACGCCACCCCGACCGGCGGGAAGCCGCCCTCGCCGCCGAAGAAGGACAGCCCCTCGATCGTGGCGTAGCTGGGGTTCGAGTTGTTGACGTTGTAGCCGTAGACAGTCCAGGTCTTGCCGGTCGGGTCCTGCAGGACAAGCTTGTACTCGGCTTCGACCATGGTTCCCGAAGCATATGTCGTGCCGTTGATCGACTGCGCGCCCGACAGTTTCTGCGTCGTGTCGTTGTCGTCGAAGGTCGCGTCGTTGTCGCTGATCTTGGTGCTGGTCCAGCCGTTGGAGGTCAGCGTGATAGTCTGGCCCAGCAGATGGCTGCCGTCGCCCTGTGTGAGACCGCTGAGCGATTTGCCTCCCGATACGCTGATTTGCGTGGCGGCGAGCATCCAGACAGTGAAATCGGCCATGTGAAACCCTGAATCAGATGCGTCCTTCTGTCATCGATCTGCGGCCCTTTCGCGGCGCTGACCGGGCAATTTGGCGGGGACGGCATTTGATGGCCGCCGAGTGTCTTGACTTGTCCGTCGGCTCCGATCCGATTGCACGGGCTATCCGGCTGGGAAGGGCGGGCATCCTGACGATCCATCGGCTCTTCGATCTTCTGGCTGCAGCGGTGGCGGTCGCGCTGATGCTGGCGGTGTCGCGCTGGCGCCTGCGCGGCGTGGCGCGGACGCCCGAGGATTTCGACCTGCCCTACATGGCGGCGCTGGCGGCGGGGGCGATCCTGGGTGGCTTCGGGTTCGGCACGCTGAACCTGTGGCTCAGCGGTATTCCGGGGTTGGGGCGCAGCATCATCGGGGCTTTGGCGGGGGCGATCCTGGCGGTCGAGCTTTACAAGGCTCGGACCGGGATCCGGGGCAGCACCGGCCTTGTCTTCGTCGCCGGGTTCTCGGCCAGCGTTGCGGTCGGGCGGATCGGCTGCTTCCTGTCGGGGATCGACGACAACACCCATGGCACCGTCACCACGCTCCCCTGGGGCCATGACTTCGGTGACGGGCTCATGCGCCATCCGGTCCAGTTGTACGAAAGCCTGTCGATGGCGCTGTTCCTTGGTTTTTTCGTCTGGGCGCTGTGGCGGCGGGTGCCCTTCGCTATGGCGAACGGCTTCTACCTGATGGTCGGCTGGTATGCCTTCCAGCGGTTTCTGTGGGAATTCCTGAAACCCTATGCGCCGGTCGCGGGGCCCCTGAACATATTCCAGTTCCTTTGTATGGGGTTGATGCTTTACGCTTTCGTCATGATCCGACGGAGCCGGCATGTTCGAGCGTAAATCCGCCCCCTACCTGTTCCACGGCCAGACGACCTCGCTCTGCGACCAGTGCCTGGCGCCGGTGCCGGCCAAGATCGCGATCGAGGGGAACCGGGTCTACTACCTCAAGCGCTGCCGCACCCACGGGGTGCGCAAGGCGCTGATCTCGACCGACGCCGCCTACTGGAAGCGGACGCTCGACTGGCTGAAGCCCGGCGACCGGCCGGAGACGGCGCAGACGCGGATCGACCTCGGCTGCCCCTATGACTGCGGTCTCTGCCCGGATCACGAGCAGCATTCCTGCCTCGCGCTGATCGAGGTGAACGAGCATTGCAACCTGACCTGCCCGGTCTGCTTCGCCGGATCCTCGCCGCAGCACACCGGCACGCGGACGCTGGCCGAGATCGAGCGGATGCTCGACGCGCTGGTGGCGAGCGAGAGGGAGCCGGACCTGCTGCAGATCTCCGGCGGAGAGCCGACGCTGCACCCGGAGATCCTGACGATCCTGCGGATGGCCAAGGAACGGCCGATCCGCCACCTGATGCTGAACACCAACGGCCTTCGGATCGCGCGGGACCGCGATTTCGTCCGGGACCTGGCGAAACTGAAGCCGGGTTTCGAGGTCTACCTGCAATTCGACAGCCTGCGCCCCGAGGTCCACAAGGCGCTGCGCGGCGCCGATCTGACCCGCATCCGCCAGCAGGCGCTGGAGAACCTCGAGGCGGAAGGTATCTCGACCACGCTGGTCGCCACGATCCGCAAGGGGCTGAACGACGATGAGGTGGGCGCCATCATCGACCACGCGCTGGAGTGGCCTTGTGTGCGCGGTGTCACCTTCCAGCCGGTGCAGGATGCAGGCCGCAACGAGGGCTTCGAGGCGAACACGCATCGCGCGCTCCTGTCCGACATCCGCCGCGCGGTGATCGAGGCCGACAACCCCTTCGGCGAGGCGGACATGATCCCCTTGCCCTGCAACCCGGAATCGATCTCGATCGGCTACGGCCTGCGGCGGGGCTGGCAGGTGGCGCCGATCACCGGCATGATGCCGCGCGAGACGCTGGTGGACGTGCTGCCGAACACCGTGACCTTCGAGCGCTATCCCGGCCTGCGCCAACGCATCTTCGACTTCTTCTCCCTCTCCTCCGGCGAATGCAACGCGCCCGACCGGCTGGAGGCGCTGCTCTGCTGCCTGCCCGAGGTGCAGGTGCCGGCCGATATCGGCTATGACGACTTGTTCCGCATCGCGATCGTCGAATTCCTCGATCCGCACAACTTCTGCCTGTCGCGGGTCAAGCGCTCCTGCGTCCATTTCGTGACGCCCGAGGGCAAGATCGTGCCCTTCGACACCTACAACCTGTTCTACCGCGATGCCGAGGCGAAGGCACGCCGCGAGGCGTCGCTGAAGGCGCGGCTTGTGCAGATGGGGGGCTGAGATGAATGAGGTGCTGAGGCTGGTCCTGATCCTTTTCGGCCTCTTGGCCGGGTGTTTGTCCTTCTATTGGCTGGCCGCGTTGATGGCGGATCCTGCCGTTCTTTCTGTCGCCTACCATAACGGGACCATCGTGTTTCCGGTTGCCGGGCTGGTGGGGGGCATTGCTTCGGTGAGGGCGGCCTTGAGGCTGGCGTTGAAGCCTCCGAAGTGAGGACCAAGGGTGTTGGGGAAGCCATGCGGCAGACAAGCTTCAACTGCAAAATCTGAGACGAGCTGAATGATCCGGGGCGCAATGGAGTTCCGGGCCTGTTCTGATTAGGAGCCATCATGCGCACTTTCTTCGGAATCGTCCTGCTTCTGGTTGCCATCCTCAGCGGAGGCTGTTCGCTCCTGTTCTCGACCTGGGTGCTTGGCGATCTCAGCGGGGACGCGGGCGTTCTGATGATCTGGCTCGGCGGCATCCTGATCGCGGCGCTGTCGATCTGGGGGGCGATCGTCCTGCTGCGCCGTCCTGACCCGCGCAGCGACAAGACCACCGCGACGACAGGATCGAAGGACGGGACGGGCGATCAGTGAGAACTTTCGCCGCGATCATCCTGATCCTTCTCGCCGTAATGACCGGGGGCTGTTCGCTTCTGTTCAGCCCCTATGGCCTGCAAGACGTCTTTGACGGGTTCGCGGGCGGAATGGGGGTGATCTGGCTCATCGGGGTCGGCATCACCGTTCTTCTCGGGCTCGGGGCGAAGCGGCTGCTGCGCAGACCCCCGCCGCCCGGGGGGCAAGACGGGACGCCGCCCGTCCGCTGAGGCTCACCAAGGCTTGCACGGCGCCGCGCAATTTCCCCCTCGCGCGCGCCCGGAACCTTTGCTAGAAGGCGCGGGATTTGGCGCCCTGGGCCTTGTCCGGGGCGCTGGCGTTTTGCCTGAGGCCGCGCGGCCGGATGGTGACGACATGGTCTGGCGGAGGTTCGGGCGGTGAGGGTCCGGATGGTTCGCCGAGAGGAAAGAAGGACGAGAGAATGCAGGTCACCGAGACCCTGAACGAAGGTCTGAAGCGCGGCTACACGATCACCGTGACCGCGGCCGAACTGGATGCGAAGGTCACCGAGAAGCTGATCGAGGCGCAGCCCGAGATCGAGCTGAAGGGCTTCCGCAAGGGCAAGGTGCCGATGGCCATGCTGCGCAAGCAGTTCGGCACCCGTCTTCTGGGCGACGCGATGCAGGATGCCATCGACGGCGCGATGAAGGACCATTTCGAAAAGACCGGCGACCGCCCGGCGCTGCAGCCCGAGATCAAGATGGTCGGCGGCGAGGAGTGGAAGGAAGGCCAGGACGTGGTCGTGGAAGTCGCCTACGAGGCGCTGCCCCCGATCCCGGATGTCGATGCCGGCAAGATCAAGCTGGAGCGCCTGACCGTCGCGGCCGAGCCGGAAGCGGTGGAAGAGGCGCTGAAGAACCTCGCCTCGTCGGCGCAGGTCTTCGAGGACCGCAAGAAGGGCTCCAAGGCCAAGGACGGTGACCAGGTCGTGATCGACTTCAAGGGCTCGGTCGATGGCGAGCTGTTCGAGGGCGGCTCGGCGGAGGACTATCCGCTGGTGCTGGGCTCGAACTCGTTCATCCCGGGCTTCGAGGCGCAGCTCGTGGGCGCCAAGGCCGGTGACGAAGTGTCGGTCAACGTGACCTTCCCGGAAAACTACGGCGCCGCGCACCTGGCCGGCAAGGCCGCAGTCTTTGCCTGCACCGTCAAGGAAGTGAAGGCGCCGAAGGCCGCCGAGATCGATGACGAGCTGGCGAAGAAATACGGCGCCGAGAGCCTCGAGGCGCTGAAGGGCCAGGTCGCCGAGCGTCTGGAAGCCGAATACAAGGGCGCCTCGCGCGCCGTCCTGAAGCGGGCGCTGCTCGATCAGCTGGACGGGCTGGTGAAGTTCGACCTTCCGGCGTCGCTCGTCGATGCCGAGGCGGCCCAGATCGCGCATCAACTGTGGCACGAGGAGCATCCTGAGGATCACGGCCACCACCACGGCAACATCGAGCCGACCGACGAGCACAAGATGCTGGCCGAGCGCCGCGTGCGCCTTGGCCTGCTGCTGGCTGAGATCGGTCGCAAGGCTGAGATCAGCGTGACCGATGCCGAGATGACCCAGGCGGTTCTCGCCCAGGCCCGCCAGTATCCGGGCCAGGAGCGTGCCTTCTTCGAATTCGTGCAGAAGAACCCCCAGATGCAGCAGCAGTTGCGTGCGCCGATCTTCGAGGACAAGGTCGTCGACCACATTGTTGACCAGGCCAAGGTCAGCGAGAAGAAGGCCAGCAAGGAAGACCTGCAGAAGGCCGTTGAAGCGCTGGACGAACTCTGATCCGACGATTCTTCTGCGAAAAATCAAAGGGCCGCCCGTTGGGCGGCCCTTTTCGGTTCCGGCCCGGCCAGCTGGTTGACGGGAATCGGTCACAGGCGCACCCTTCGCCGTCTTCGGCAGAGGAGGGAGCCATGGGCGAAACCGAGGCGATGCCGGAACCGGCATCCAGTCTGGCCGATGTGCCGTTCCTGCGGCTGTCGACCGATCGCGCCACGATCAACGAAATTGACGCACTGATTGCATTTACAGTCAAGCAACTGGGACGGGCCGGTTTCGCCGATCCAGAGGTCGAACCCATTCTGGCACGGGCCAATGCCATGCTGACTGCCGCGGCCGGGCGCTGCGACGAGGATCTACCGCCAAGCGATGCCTATCTGGTGCGCCGGGGCGGACAGGTGATCCTGCGCTGCTACCACAATCCGGCGCACGAGATGGTCATGCAGGGGCGCTGAGCGCGATGATGGACAAGCTGCAGACGCTGGCCCCCGTGCTGGTCGGCGTGTTCTTGGGTATCTTCATCGCCTATTGCGAGCGTCCCTGGCTGGTCGCGGCGATCGTCGCCGCCGGTCTGGGCGCACATCTGGCGATGCGTGCGGCGACCGGCCTGATGGCATCCCATCCGGTCGTGGCGGTGACCGTCATGCAGTTGGGGGTGCTTTTGCCCATCGTCATCATCGCGGTGACAACCGCGGTCACGACATGGGCGGCGGTGAACATCGAGAGCTGGTTGTCGGTCGATGACAAGTCGCGACTGGCGGCGGATGCAAAGACAGTTTCGGGGGTGCTGCTTGGCGCGATCAATGCCTTCATCGCCGGACTGTGGATGAAGGATGCCGAGGATCCCAGCAGCGCGCTCTGGCCGGCCGGCCGAACGAAGGCCGCCTTCGCCACCGCCTTTGTCGCCAAGGCGAAACGCCACAAGGACCAGCGCGACGGAACTGTCCTGGTCGAGGCGGTGTTCGAGGACCGGGTCAGCGAGGACGGGCCGAAAGGCTGGACCTATGGAGCAGCACTGAAGCGGCTGGCGATCATCTCGCGCTACAGTTGACGGTCAGAGCGCGGCGATCCTCGCCCGCGTCTCGGGCATCCGCTTCAGGCTGGCCTCGACATGCTCGCGCCATTTCGGGCCTCGTGCCAGCGCGTGCTCATGGGCCTCGCGCAATTCGTCGGGGCGGTCCTCGGCCAGCGCCTCGATCAGGAAGGCGGCCTGCGCCCGGTCCTTGGCTGACTTGATCTGGTCAGGCCCGCCCTTGCGGCGATCGGCGACGATCAGCTTGTGGATAGCGAAGCGCTCGGGGCGGGGGATCTGCACCAGCACGCCCGAGCGGTAGAGGACGGCGGCCTTGATCGGCTCGGCGATCAGGTAGTTCAGGAAGTGCAGCGACTGGGCAGAGACGCCGAGCGCCGGCAGCTCGCGCACATCCTCTTCGGGGCGGAAGGAGGGGGTGAGGAACTCGATCAGCGTTTCGGCCCGGGTCTGCTTCCACCGCCAGACGGCCTGGCCCTGCAGGCTGGGGATGGGGGCGAAGTCGAGATCCCGGAAGGTCTGGGGCAGGTCGTCGTCGACTTTGTCCTCGACTGCCAGCGACAGCCTCTCGAACTGCGCGATGTCGAGATCGCCGGTCTGGGCGGTCTGGTCGAAGCTGTAGCGGATGCCGAGTTCCCCCTCGTACAGCCGGAAGGCATGGGTGCCGACGATCGTGCCGCCAAGGCGGAAGACACCCTGGTCGGCCATTGCCTTCAATAGCGAGCCGATGCGACCCTCGACCGGCAGGAAATCCTCGTTGCGCAGCACGCGGACAAGGCGGGTGCGATGCTCGGCGCGAGCCTTGGCATCGGCGGCCAGTTCGGTACGGCGAGCGAGGTCGGCGGCCAGTTCCGGCGTGTCCTCACCGATGTAGCGCTTGCGGACGGTCGTGCCGATGCGGACATGCTCGTACCAGTAGACGCGTCCGTTGGCACGTTCTTCCCGGTGGGGTGAGCCTGTAAGTCCCGCGGCTTGTTCGCCCTTCAGGCTGCGGAGCAGGTCGTGATAGGCGCTGTGCGCCAGGGTGGAATGATGGTCGATCATCGCGTGTACTACATTTTTTTCTTTTGTAGTACAGAGAGACGTGTACTACAAATAGTATTTTCGTAGTACACGATGCCACCAAAAGAAAAACCGCGCCGGTTGCCCGGCGCGGCTTCTGCATTCAGACCGAACGAGGCGATCAGGCGTCTTCCGACGCGGCCCCTCCGATGTCGTCGAACAGCTCGGCGATCTCGAAGTCGGCCGCGGCTTCCGCCTCGGCAGCGAGTTCCTGGATCGACTTGCCCGAAGCCTGCAGTTCGGCTTCCTCGACCGAGCGGGCCACGTTCAGCGTCACCTTGACCGTGACTTCCGGGTGCAGGACCACGGTCACGGTGTGCAGGCCCAGATCCTTGATCGGACGGTCCAGCACCACCTGGTTGCGGTGGACGGTGAAGCCCGATTCGGTCGCGGCTTCGGCGGCGTCACGGGTCGTGACCGAACCGTAAAGCGCACCGGCATCCGAGGCCGAGCGGATGATCACGAAGGTCTGGCCGTCGAGCTTGGCGGCGACGGCTTCGGCTTCCTTCTTGGTCTCGAGGTTCTGGGCCTCGAGCTGCGCCTTCTTGGCTTCGAACGACTTGATGTTCGACTCGTTGGCACGCAGCGCCTTGCCTTGCGGCAGGAGATAGTTGCGGGCGTAGCCGTCCTTGACGTTCACGACCTCGCCCATCTGGCCGAGCTTGGCCACGCGCTGGAGAAGAATGACTTGCATGGGTCTCTCTCCTTACTTCACGGCGTAGGGGAGCAGGGCGAGGAAGCGGGCGCGCTTGATGGCGCGGGCCAGTTCACGCTGCTTCTTCGCCGAGACGGCGGTGATGCGGGACGGAACGATCTTGCCGCGCTCGGAGATGTAGCGCTGCAGCAGACGGGTGTCCTTGTAGTCGATCGCCGGAGCGTTGTCGCCCGAGAACGGGCAGACCTTGCGGCGGCGGAAAAACGGTTTGTTCGCCATGGTTTACTGTCCTTTCCTCAACCGATCAACGACGACGGTCGGCGCCGAAGCCGCCCCGGTCGCCCCCACGGTCACCCGACCGCTCGCCACGGTCGCCGCCGAAGCTCGGACGGTCGCCACGATCGCCGAAGCCACGCTCCGGACGGTCGCCGCGCTCACTGCGGTCGCCGCGGTCGTCACGCTTCTGCATCTGGACCGACGGGCCTTCCTCGTGGCTGTCGACCTTGACGGTCAGCACACGCATCACGTCGTCATGGAGGCGCATCAGGCGCTCCATTTCCTGAACGGCAGCGGCGGGCGCGTCTGATTTCAGGAAGGCGTAATGACCCTTGCGGTTCTTGTTGATCTTGTAGGCCATCGTCTTGACGCCCCAGTACTCGTTTTCAACGACCTTGCCGCCGTTGTCCGCGAGGACGGTGGAGAAATGTTCGATAAGACCTTCGGCCTGCGCGTTGGACAGATCCTGACGCGAGATGAAGACATGCTCGTAAAGCGGCATGTGCACTCCAGTTTTCAGGGCGCATTTCATAGGACGGGGGTGGACCTTCCGCTGGTCCCGTCCACGAGGGTATGCGCCGATGAGCCATTGCTCCGGCGGAAGGATGCGGCCTTATACACGGGCGCGCCGGGGATGCAAGCGGTGGCGGGCAGGGACGGGACCAAAAGCCTTCGAAGGCTTCTGGCACATTTCTTCGAAGAAATTTGCGTGTCGCTCTCGCTGGTCGGCGCCGTTGCGAAGGACGGGACGGCGCGCTAAGCGGGAAGGCGACAGATCGAGGGAGGGCCAGAGATGAGCCGCGCATTCGTATTCCCGGGGCAGGGCGCCCAGACCATCGGCATGGGCCGTGCGCTGGCCGAGGCCTATCCGGCCGCCAAGGCGGTGTTCGACGAGGTCGATGCCGCGCTTGGCGAGAAGCTTTCGGCGCTGATCTGGGAAGGCGATGCCGAAACGCTGACGCTGACGCAGAATGCGCAACCGGCGCTGATGGCCACCTCGATCGCGGCGCTCAGGGCGCTAGAAGCGGAAGGGGTCGGGGTGACTTCGGCGGCCTTCGTGGCGGGCCATTCGCTTGGCGAATATTCGGCGCTCTGCGCTGCCGGGTCGCTGACGCTGGCCGATACGGCGCGGCTTTTGCGGCTGCGCGGGCAGGCGATGCAGGCGGCGGTGCCGGTGGGCGTCGGCGCGATGGCGGCGCTGCTCGGTTTGGATTTCACCGCCGCTGCCGAAGTGGCGGCAGAAGCGGCGCAGGGCGAGGTCTGCCAGGCGGCGAATGACAACGACCCGGCGCAGGTGGTGGTCTCGGGCCATAAGGGAGCGATCGAGCGGGCGGTCGAGATCGCAAAGGCCAAGGGCGCCAAGCGCGCACTGCTGTTGCCAGTCTCCGCCCCTTTCCATTGCGCGCTGATGCAGCCGGCGGCCGAAGCGATGGCGGCGGCGCTCGCGGGCGTGACGATCAAGGCGCCCACCGTGCCGGTGGTGGCGAACGTCCGGGCCGAGGCGGTCAGCGACCCCGAGGTGATCCGCAGGCTTCTGGTCGAGCAGGTGACGGGGTCCGTCCGCTGGCGGGAATCGGTTTTGTGGATGGAGGCCCAAGGCGTGACCGAGGCCTGGGAGATCGGCGCGGGCAAGGCGCTGTCGGGGATGATCAAGCGCATCGCGCCAGGGATCGCGACCCGGGCGGTCGGAACGCCCGAGGACGTCCAGGCGGCGGTGGCGGGGTAAGGGGGCTTTCCGCCCCCTCTGGGCCTTTCGGCCCATTCACCCCCGAGGATATTTGAGAACGGAAAATGCAGGGGGGGCGCAAGGCAGCCTCCCACAGATCGAGGGAACCGACATGTTCGACCTGACAGGGAAATCGGCGCTGATAACCGGCGCTTCGGGGGGGATCGGCGGCGCGATCGCGCGGGTGCTGCATGGCGCGGGGGCGACGGTGGCGTTGTCGGGGACGAGGGTTCAGCCGCTGGAGGAACTGGCGGCGGAACTGGGCGAGCGCGCCCATGTGATCGCCTGCAACCTCTCGGTTGCCGAGGAGGTCGAGGCGCTGCCGAAAAAGGCGGCGGAGGTGATGGGGGCGGTCGACATCCTCGTCAACAACGCCGGAATCACCCGGGACAACCTGTTCATGCGGATGTCGGACGAGGAATGGCAGTCGGTGATCGACGTGAACCTGACCTCGACCTTCCGTCTGTGCCGGGGCGTGCTGCGGGGGATGATGAAGGCGCGGTGGGGGCGGATCGTGAATATCTCCTCGGTCGTGGGCGCGACAGGCAATCCGGGACAGGGCAACTATGCCGCCTCGAAGGCCGGGATGGTCGGCATGTCGAAAAGCCTCGCCGCCGAGGTGGCGAGCCGCAACATCACGGTGAACTGCGTCGCGCCGGGCTTCATCACCACGGCGATGACCGACAAGCTCAACGACGAGCAGAAGGCGCGAATCCTGACCCAGGTACCGGCGGGACGGATGGGCGACGCCGACGAGATCGGCGCGGCGGTCCTGTATCTGGCAAGCCCCGAGGCGGGTTACGTCACCGGCGCGGTGCTGCATGTGAACGGCGGCATGGCGATGATCTGAGCGCCGGCAAGGCGTCGCCGGAAAGGGTTTGCCTTGGCGATGGGGCCTTGCTATAGGCGCGCAGGACAGGCCAGAGTGGCGAGAGCGCTTTGGGCCGCCCGTTGCCTTGGGCCTTGCGCCGGGTCAGCGGGACCGAAACAGACACTGCGGGCACGGCCCGCGCTTTGAGAGGGACTGACATGAGCGACATCGCGGATCGCGTTAAGAAGATCGTCGTGGAGCATCTGGGCGTGGAAGCGGACAAGGTGACCGAGAACGCCTCGTTCATCGACGATCTGGGCGCGGACAGCCTCGACACCGTCGAGTTGGTGATGGCGTTCGAGGAAGAGTTCGGCATCGAGATCCCGGATGACGCCGCCGAGACCATCCAGACCTTCGGCGATGCGGTGAAGTTCATCACCAAAGCCTCCTGATTGCAGCTGGCATGACGCCGGTCGCAGCGCCTCCCGCAACCCGGGGGGCGCTGTTTTGATTCCGGGGTCCGGTGGCGCCGACATTCCCGAACTCGTGACCCCGCGCCTGGTTTTGCGCGGCATGCGGGCAGGAGATTTTCCGACCTTTGCCAAGCTCTGGTCCGACCCGGAGGTGACCGCGCGCGTCGGTGTTCCGGCGCGGGACGAAGCTGACTCCTGGGCCGCCTTCCTGCGCAATGCCGGTTCCTGGGCGCTGCTGGGCTACGGGCAGTGGGCGATCCGCGACCGGTCCGCCGGAACCTTTTTGGGCCATGCCGGCATCTTCCGGGCGATGCGGGGACATGGGGAGGACTTCGACAGCGTTGCCGAGGCGGGCTGGGTGCTGGCCCGGGCGGCGCAGGGGCGAGGGATCGGCACCGAGGCGGTCAGGGCGATGCTGGCCTGGATTGACGCGTCCGACCATGCCGGGCCGCTGGTGGCGCAGATCGACCGCGGCAACGCCGCGTCGCTCGCGCTGGCGGCGCGGATGGGGTTCCGGCGGATGCGAGATGTGACCGGCGGGGAGCGGGGACTTGCCCTGCTGCGCCGCCCGGGGCCGGAAGAGCCGCCTGGCTGAGTTGCGCGGCGCGGCAGGCCCGTGTATCACCGCGCGGACATGCAAAAAGGCAGGAGGGCGCCGAATGCGTCGGGTCGTTGTCACCGGACTGGGAATGGTCACGCCGCTCGCGTGCGGGGTGGAGGAAACCTGGTCGCGACTGATCGCGGGAAAATCCGGCGCGGGGAAGATCACGCGCTTCGACACGTCGAACGTGGTGACGCAATATGCCTGCGAGATTCCCTTCGGAGACGGCACGGACGGCACCTTCAATCCCGACGACTGGATGGAGCCGAAGGATCGCCGCAAGGTCGATGACTTCATCCTTTACGGGATGGCCGCTGCGGTTCAGGCGGTGAAGGATTCCGGCTGGGAGCCGCAGACGGAAGAGGATCGCTGCCGGACCGGCGTGATGATCGGGTCCGGGATCGGCGGGCTGTCCTCGATCGCCGAGACAGCCGTGCTCATCAAGGAAAAGGGTCCGAAGCGGGTGTCGCCCTTCTTCATCCCGGGCGCGCTTATCAACCTCATTTCGGGGCAGGTCTCGATCCGCTTCGGATTCAAGGGGCCGAACCACGCGGTCGTCACCGCCTGCTCGACCGGCGCCCATGCCATCGGCGATGCGGCGCGGCTGATCCAGTGGGGCGATGCCGACGTGATGCTGGCGGGGGGCGCCGAGGCGCCGATCAGCGAGATCGGAATTGCCGGGTTCAACGCCTGCAAGGCGCTGTCGACCAAGCGCCCGGACGAGCCGGAAAAGGCGAGCCGCCCCTATGACGCGGATCGCGATGGCTTCGTCATGGGCGAGGGCGCGGGCGTGGTGGTGCTGGAGGAATACGAGCACGCCAAGGCGCGCGGCGCCAAGATCTATGCCGAGGTGCTGGGCTATGGCCTGTCCGGCGACGCCTACCACATCACTGCGCCGTCCGAGGATGGCGATGGCGGCTATCGGTCCATGCAGATGGCGCTGAAGCGGGCGGGGCTGGAGCCGTCGCAGATCGACTACATCAACGCGCACGGCACCTCGACCATGGCCGACACGATCGAGCTGGGCGCGGTCGAGCGGCTGATGGGGGATGCGGCCAAGAAGGCGACGATGAGCTCGACCAAGTCGGCGATCGGTCACCTGCTGGGTGCGGCGGGTGCGGTCGAAGCGATCTTCTGCGTGCTGGCGATCCGTGACCAGATCGCGCCGCCGACGATCAACCTCGACAATCCGGCGGTGGAGCCGAAGCTTGACCTCGCCCCGAACAAGGCGGTGAAGCGCAAGATCGACGTGGCCCTGTCGAACTCCTTCGGTTTTGGCGGGACCAATGCCTCGCTGGTGCTGGGCAAGGTCGGCGCCTGATGTGGCGCTCGCTCGCCTCCAATTCGCTGACGCTGATTCTGGTGGTGCTGGTCTTTGCGGCCGGCATCCTGGCCTGGGGGCGGCAGCAGTTCACCGGGCCAGGGCCGCTTGCAGAAGCAGTCTGTGTCCGGGTGGACAAGGGGGCGACGCTTGCGGTGGTGAGCCGCCAGCTTGAGACGCAGGGCGCGATCAGCGATGCGCGGATCTTCCGGATCGGCGCGGACTATGCCGATCGGGCCGCGAAGCTGAAATTCGGGAGTTACCTTGTGCCGCCCGGGGCCTCGATGGCCGAGATCCTTGCGGTGCTGACCGAGGGCGGCCAGTCGACCTGCGGGCGCGAGGTGAACTTCCGCATCGGCGTCACTGGGGCGGATATCGTACTGCGCGAGCTGGACCCGGCGACGAATGCCTTTGTCGAGGTGGTGAAGTTCGATCCCTCTGCCGAACAGGCGCCGGCGGAATACAAGGCGGCGCTGGACGATAGCGACATGCGCTGGCGCGTGACGCTGGCCGAGGGCGTGACCAGCTGGCAGGTCGTGGACAGCCTGAAGCGGGCCGCGTTCCTGACTGGGGAGATCAAGGATGTGCCGCCGGAGGGCAGCCTGTCTCCGGACAGCTACGAGGTGACCAAGGGCGAGGACCGGAACGCTCTGATCGGCGAGATGCAGGCCCAGCAGGCGCAAATTCTTGCCGACCTTTGGGCGGCGCGTGCCGCCGGCCTGCCCTACAAGACCCCGGAAGAGGCGATGGTCATGGCCTCGATCGTCGAGAAGGAAACCGGCGTGGCCGAGGAACGGCCCCGCGTGGCGAGCGTGTTCCTGAACCGGCTGAAGGACGGCATGCGCCTGCAGACCGACCCGACGGTGATCTACGGGATCACCAAGGGTCAGGGTAGCCTTGGCCGCGGTTTGCGGCAGAGTGAACTTCGCCGTTCAACCCCTTACAATACTTATGTGATCGATGGATTGCCGCCGACGCCAATCGCCAATCCCGGCAGGGAGTCGATCAAGGCGGCGCTGAATCCCGAGGTGACGGATTACCTGTATTTCGTTGCCGACGGCACCGGTGGCCATGTCTTTGCCGCGACGCTGGCCGAGCACAACGCCAATGTCACGAAATGGCGGGCGATCGAGGCGCAGCAGCAGGAGCAGGGTCAGGGGGCCACGCAGCCCTAAAGATTTCGGCTGGCATAGCTGGGACAGTTCGGCCAAGCAGGACTGGCTGTAGGTAGAATGATGTGGGATAGTGGCCTTGTTCGTGTTTTTCCTGACTAGCCAACCCCATAGGCAACTTGGCTTGGCTACATTTGCGATTTGGCAGCTTTGCTTTTGGCTGACAGTCATGCTGCAATCGGCTTGGGCGCTTGCTTGCTGTACGGCAATCTCGATCCTCGCTTCATGCCTTTTCTCCTTTTATCTGAGTAAATCCGATACGAACGTGAAATTCAGTTCCCAGTTGGGCCGGCATCTGGCCTTTCCACCGCATGAACGGGCGAAGCGCGGCTATTTATACAAGGACATTCTGGCAACTCTGCTTTTTTGGGGGATCCCATTTTGCATCATGCTGGGATCATTCTTGCGCGGAGATACACTGGACGAGCTTGCTTTGATGTATTTTGGCTACCTAATTGGATCGACAAGTTTTATCTCCTTGCTGCAATACGCCAGTAATAGGGTGATTGGCGTCGAATGATCCTAAGACTTGCCAGATGCATGGCGCCTTAGAATCCCTGGGCGCCCACCCGCGGTTAGCCGCTGACCTTGTGATATTGTTTGGGCGGGGTCACATCAGGTAGCGCCATACCTTTCGGGAACAGGTAGAGCCATCTGCGCGGTGCCGTTCCTGACAGATAGTCCATAGAAAAGGATGAATGCGATGACTGCGGCGAAGAACACAATCTGCATCTGGTACGACCGGGATGCCGAAGCGGCGGCGCGGTTCTATGCCTCGGTCTTTCCCGACAGTTCCGTGACCGCGGTGCACCGCGCACCTTCGGACTATCCCTTGGGCAAGGAAGGCGACGTTCTGACGGTGGAATTCACCATTTGCGGTGTGGCCTGCCTTGGGCTGAATGGCGGACCGGCCTTCAAGCAGAGTGAGGCCTTCTCGTTCCAGATCGCCACCGAGGACCAGGCCGAGACTGACCGCTACTGGGATGCGATTGTCGGCAATGGCGGGCAGGAGAGCGCATGCGGTTGGTGCAAGGATCGCTGGGGGCTGTCGTGGCAGATTACTCCACGGGCGCTGACGGACGCCCTGGCGGCGGGTGGCGACGAAGCCAAGCGGGCGTTTGATGCGATGATGCAGATGCGCAAGATCGACGTGGCGGCTATCGAGGCGGCGCGTCGCGGCTGAACGCGAACCTTGCCAAATTCTTAACCCACCGTTCCATAACCCTTTGGTCCATATAGATTTTTCGCTTGACCTTCCGGGCGGTCCGATGTATCACTTGTGACATGCTGGAAGAGGTGGGCAAGCAGCCCCGGGGCGACCCGGAGGCTGCTTTTTCATGTCGCTCGAGGGCGGAGGGTGCATGAGAGCGGGTGCAGCAGTCGATGACAATCAGGTTCTCCGAAGGAGACGCGCCGCCGCCGGATCTGCTGGCGGCGACGGAGGGACTTTACCGTGAGGTGGCCGAGGAGCTGATCCGGGCGCGCGACAGGCTGCGCGCCGGGAGCACGGAAGAGGCGCAGGCGGCCATGCAGGCGGTCCGCGACCTCAAGGCCGCCTTCCAGCTGGTGATGGACGAAAGGACGCGAATTGACAAACTCCGCAAGCAGGTTGCCGGGGTCGTTCACGACTATGCGCTCGACTTCGACACCGCGCGAACTGAGATCGGGCGCCGCCTGGCTCGCCTCCGCGACGCCGGAGCAGGTTGACGAGTTCCTGGAGGGGCTGGACGAGAATGCGTTCCTGTCCCTGCCCTGGATGTTCGAGTTCTGGGCGCTGCCGCACCAGTTGCCGCCCGAGGGGGCCTGGAAGACCTGGGTCATCATGGGTGGGCGCGGCGCGGGCAAGACCCGCGCCGGGGCGGAATGGGTCCGGGCGCAGGTCGAGGGGGCACGTCCGATGGACCCTGGCGCGGCCAAGCGCGTGGCGCTGGTGGGCGAGACGATCGAGCAGGTGCGGGAGGTGATGATCTTCGGCGACAGCGGGATCCTTGCCTGTTCGCCGCCTGACCGGAAACCCGAATGGGAGGCGGGGCGGAAGCGCCTCGTCTGGCCGAACGGGGCGATGGCGCAGGTCTTTTCGGCGCACGAGCCGGAGAGCCTTCGCGGGCCGCAGTTCGATGCGGCCTGGGTGGACGAGCTGGCGAAATGGAAGCGCGGGCAGGAGAGCTGGGACATGCTGCAATTCGCGCTGCGGCTGGGGAGCCATCCGCGGCAGGTCGTGACGACGACGCCGCAGAATGTCGAGGTGCTGAAGGCGATCCTGCGGAACCCGTCGACGGTCGTGACCCATGCCCCGACCGAGGCGAACCGGGCCTATCTGGCGGCCTCGTTCCTGGAGGAGGTCCGCAATCGCTATGGTGGAACGCGGCTCGGTCGGCAGGAGCTTGAGGGCGAGCTGCTGGAGGATGCCGAGGGGGCGCTCTGGACCACCGCGATGCTGGAGGCGGCGCGGCTGAAGGAGGTGCCGCGGCTGTCCCGCGTGGTGGTGGCGGTCGATCCGCCGGCGACGGGGCATTCGCGGTCGGATGCCTGCGGGATCGTGGTGGTGGGGGCCGTGACGGAGGGGCCTCCGCAGGACTGGCGGGCGGTGGTGCTGGAGGATGCGAGCGTTACGGCGGCCTCGCCGCAGGACTGGGCGCGGGCGGCGATCGAGGCGTTCCATCGCCACGGCGCCGACCGGATGGTCGCCGAGGTCAACCAGGGCGGCGAGATGGTCGAGACGGTGATCCGCCAGTTCGACGCGCTGGTGCCGTTCCGGGCGGTTAGGGCGGTGGAGGGCAAGCGGCTGCGGGCTGAACCGGTGGCGGCCTTGTACGAGCAGGGGCGGGTTGCGCATGTGCGGGGGCTGACGCGCCTCGAGGATGAGATGTGCCGGATGACGGTGCGCGGCTATGTCGGTTCGGGCAGCCCAGACCGGCTGGATGCGCTTGTCTGGGCGCTGACCGAGTTGATGGTGGAGCCGGCGCGGAGCTGGCGGCGGCCGCAGGTGCGGACGCTCTGAGGGCGGGGCCAAAAGCCTTCGAAGGCTTTTGGCAAATTCCTTCGAAGGAATTTGCGGGTCCTCACCGGTGGCAGCGGGGCTGGGGGAGAGTTCGGTAGCCTCCGGCGGGGATATTTGGATCAGGCGAGACGGGCAGGGGCGCTTTCCTTCTTGGGGGCGTCGCGGTCGGTCTTGAGCGAAGGGGGAATGGGATGGTGTTCGACTTCCTGCGGCGCGGAGCGGGATCGGCCGCGCCAGAGGCCAAGGCCTCGGCGACAGGGGCGGTGGTGGCGTTCCGGGGATCGGGGCGACCGGTCTGGAGCGGGCGGGACGTGCTGTCGATGGGCAAGAGCGGGTTCCTGACGAACCCGGTCGGGCATCGGGCGGTGCGGCTGATCTCGGAAGCCGCGGCGGCCTTGCCGCTGGTGCTACAGGACCATGCCCGGCGCTATGACCTGCATCCGGTGCTGGAGCTGATCCGGCGACCGAATGCGGCGCAGGGGCGGGCGGAACTCCTGGAGGCGGTCTATGGCTATCTGCTCCTGACCGGGAATGCCTATCTCGAGGCCGCGCCGGGGGCGCGGCGGTTGCCGGGGGAGCTGCATGTGCTCAGGTCAGACCGGATGGCGGTGGTGCCGGGGGCGGATGGCTGGCCGGTGGCCTATGACTATGCGGTGGGCGGGCGGACGCATCGGTTTGACATGACCGGGGCGGTGCAGCCGATCTGCCATGTGAAGACCTTCCATCCGCAGGATGACCATTACGGGCTGTCGGCGTTGCAGGCGGCGGCGGTGGCGGTGGATGTGCACAATGCGGCGTCGAGCTGGTCGAAGGCGCTTCTGGACAATGCGGCAAGGCCGTCGGGGGCGATCGTCTACAAGGGAGTGGACGGTCAGGGTTCGCTGTCGTCCGATCAGTACGATCGCCTGTTGTCCGAGATGGAGGCACATCACCAGGGCGCGCGCAATGCCGGGCGGCCGATGCTGCTGGAAGGGGGCCTTGACTGGAAACCGATGGGCTTTTCGCCCTCGGACATGGAGTTCCAGAAGACCAAGGAGGCGGCGGCGCGGGAGATTTCGGTGGCCTTCGGGGTGCCGCCCATGCTGCTCGGGATCCCGGGAGAGGCGACCTATGCCAATTACCAGGAGGCACACCGGGCCTTCTACCGGCTGACGGTGCTGCCGCTCGCGCAGCGGGTGATGGCGGCGCTGTCGCATTGGCTGTCGGGGTTTACGGGGGAGGTCGTGGACCTGCGGCCCGACCTCGACCAGGTGCCGGCGCTGGCGGCGGAGCGGGACCAGCTTTGGGCGCGGGTCGGGGCGGCGGATTTCCTGACGGCGGCAGAGAAGCGGGCCGCACTGGGCCTGCCGCCGCTGCCTGATGCGGGGCGCTGATGGCGGGGCGGGTGCCGGGCGGGTCGCGGTTTCTGTTCGACAGTTTCGATGCGGCGGCGGCGCGGATCGAGGCGAACGAACGGGTGGCCGAGGAGCGCTGGAACGGGCTCGAGTACCGGCTGGGGCAGATCGAGGTGACGCTGGACCGGCTGGAGCGGCGGATCTGGCTGGGGGTCTATGGTGTGGCGGCCTTCCTGCTGGCGCAGGGGGCCGAGGCGCTGATCCGGGCGGCAGGGCGATGAAGGAGGGATTGGGGATGTTCGGAGCACCGGAGCGGAAGTTTCACCGGCCCGAGGCGGGGCTGGTGCTGAGCGAAGGGCGGATCGAGGGCTATGCCTCGCTCTTCGGGAAGAAGGACCAGGGTGGCGATGTGGTGCTGCCGGGGGCCTATGCGGCCTCGCTGGCGGCGCTAAGGGCGCGGGGCGGATCGGTGAAGATGCTGTGGCAGCACGATCCGGCGCAGCCGATCGGCATCTGGGACGAGGTGCGGGAGGATGCGACCGGACTTTGGGTCAAGGGGCGGCTCCTGGCCGAGGTCGAGAAGGGGCGGGAGGCGGCGGCGCTGCTCGGCGCCGGGGCGATCGACGGGCTGTCGATCGGCTATCGCACGGTCCGCTCGGAGCGGGACGCCAAGGGGCAGCGGCTTCTGTCGGAGGTCGAGCTTTGGGAAGTGTCGCTGGTGACCTTCCCGATGCTTGCCGAAGCTCGGGTGGCGGCAAAGGCAGAGGCGCCGGGTGGCGACTGGTTCTGGCGGAGCATGGCGGACCTGTTCCGCGATGCGGTGGCGGAGGGCGCGGCGCGGCTCTGACGCCGGCGCCGGAGAAGGAAAGGGTGACATGAACGAGATGACGGGACGGCCGGGGGATGACCTCCGCGCCGAAGGACCGGCTGCGGCCCTGGAGGCGGTGGCGGGGTTCCTGAAGGAATTCCGGGGCTTCCGGGACGAGGTGAAATCGGTGATGCAACAACAGGATGAGCGGCTGACCATGCTGACGACCAAGACCATGACCTACGGGCGCCCCGCGCTGGCGACGGCTGCCGAGACCGAGGCGCCGCATCGCAAGGCGTTCAACGCCTATCTGCGCACCGGCGATGATGATGCGCTGCGTGGCCTGAGCCTTGAGGGCAAAGGCATGACCGTGGCGGTGGCGGCGGATGGTGGCTATCTGGTCGATCCGCAGACGGCGGATACGATCCGGTCGATGCTGGGCTCGACCTCGTCGATCCGGTCAATCGCCAACGTCGTGAATGTGGATTCGAGCTCGTTCGACGTGCTGATCGACCGCTCGGACGTAGGCTCGGGCTGGGCGACGGAAGCTGCCGCGATCACCGAGACGGCCTCGCCGCTGATCGAACGCATCTCGATCAAGTTGCATGAACTGAGCGCGATGCCGAAGGCGAGCCAGCGACTGCTGGATGACAGCGCCTTCGATGTCGAGGGATGGCTCGCGGGCAAGATCGCCACGCGCTTCATCCGTGCGGAGTCTGCGGCCTTTGTGAACGGCGATGGCGTGGACAAGCCGAAGGGGTTCCTGCTGCCGACCAAGGTGGCCAATACCAGCTGGACCTGGGGCAATATCGGCTATGTCGCCTCGGGTGCGGCGTCTGACTTCCCGACGACGAACGCGGTCGACTGCATCGTTAACCTCGTCTACGCGCTGGCGGCCGATTATCGGGTGAACGGCACGTTCGTGATGAACTCGAAGACCGCCGGTGCGGTGCGCAAGATGAAGGACGCCGACGGGCGCTTCCTGTGGTCGGACGGGCTGGCTGCGGCCGAACCAGCGCGGCTGATGGGCTATCCGGTGCTGATCTGCGAGGACATGCCCGACATCGCCGCCAATGCCTATGCCATCGCCTTTGGCGACTTCCAGGCGGGTTACACCATCGCCGAGCGGCCGGACCTGCGCATCCTGCGTGACCCGTTCTCGGCCAAGCCGCATGTGCTGTTCTACGCCAGCAAGCGCGTGGGCGGCGACATCAGCGACTATGCGGCGATCAAGCTGCTGAAATTCGCCACCTCGTGATCGGCTGACAGGTGCCCGACTCCGTCCGGGGTCGGGCCAGCCAGGTGCCCGGCGGTGCAAGCTGTCGGGGGCGAAGGGCGCGTGCCCCGGGGGTTTCGCGCCCCGGCGTCGTCCAGCTGCTCCCCCTCCGTCCGAGCGACGCGGGGTGCGCGCCCGGATCGGGGAACTGTCGCGATCGGAGGAATTCGGAATGGTGTTGAGCGAGGAAACGGTGGTGGCGCGCGAGGCGCTGCCTCTGATGGAACTGCGCGAGCATCTGCGCCTTGGCACGGGGTTCGCCGAGGACGGGATGCAGGACGGACTGCTGGAGAGCTACCTTCGCGCCGCGATGGCGGCGATCGAGGCGCGCATCGGCAAGGCGCTGCTGGCGCGGCGGTTCCTGTGGGCCCTGGAAGACTGGCGCGATGCCGCGGCGCAGGCCTTGCCGGTCGCGCCAGTGAGGGCGATCGAGGCCGTGGAACTGGTTGATGCTGCAGGAGGGGTCGTGACGGTCGATCCGGCGCGGTATCGGCTGGCGGAAGACGCTCATCGCCCGCGTCTGGCGGCCCGGGGGCTGCTGTTGCCGGCGGTCCCAGTGGATGGGCAGGTCCGGGTGCGGTTCGAGGCAGGCTTCGGCCCCGACTGGTCGGATGTGCCCGTTGACCTGCGGCAAGCGGTGATCCTGCTGGCCGGGGAATTCTACGAGCGGCGCAGCGAAATGGGGCTGCGTGAGGCAGGGCTGTCCTTCGGGGTGATGGCGCTGATCGAGAAGTGGCGGACGGTCCGGGTTCTGGGCGGGGGAGCGGCATGAGCTTGGTGCGCCTGTCGCGGCCGCTGGTGCTGGAAACGCGGGTCGATTTGCCGGACGGCATGGGCGGCCAGACCTCGGACTGGGTGGCGCTGGGGACGCTCTGGGCCGAGATCCGAACGGGCGCGGGGGGCGAGGCAGATGGCGAGGAGAGGGCGCTGGCGAGGGTGACCTATCGCATCACCGTGCGCGCCGTTCCGCCCGAGTTCGGCGGGCGGCCCCGGCAGGGACAGCGGTTTCGCGACGGGAGCCGGTTGTTCCTGATCGAGGCGGTGGCCGAGCGCGATGCCGGGGGGCGCTACCTGATCTGCTTTGCGCGCGAGGAGGGGGCGGCATGAGCTATGGCATGGCGGCCGCGTTGCAGGCCGCGCTTTTTGCGCGCCTGTCGCATTTGGATGCGCTGGCGGATTGGCCGGTGCTGGACGCTCCGCCCCGCGGAAAAGGCGAGGCGAGCTTTGTGCTGATCGGACCGGAAGAGGTGATCGACCGGTCGGACAAGACAGGGGCAGGGGCAGAGCATCGCTTTACCGTCAGTGTCATCAGCGATGCTGCGGGTTTCCAGGCGGCCAAGGCAGCGGCGGTGGCGATCTCGGATGCGCTTGGCGAAGGGGTGCTGGCGCTGGAGCGCGGCCGGATGGTGGGGCTGTGGTTCCAGCGGGCCGTGGCCCGGCGGCTGGATGAAGGGCGGCAGCGGCGCATTGACCTGACCTTCCGGGCAAGGGTCGAGGGCTGATTTTTTCACTGGAGGAATGACGGATGGCAGCCCAGAGCGGCAAGGATCTGCTGGTCAAGATGGACCTGACCGGCGACGGACAGTTCGAGACTGTCGCGGGGCTGAGGGCCACGCGGATCAGCTTCAACACCGAGACGGTTGACGTGACGACGCTGGAAAGCCAGGGCGGCTGGCGGGAATTGCTGGGAGGCTCGGGGGTCAAGACGGCCGGGATCTCGGGATCCGGTGTGTTCCGCGACGAGGATACCGACGAGCGGGCGCGGCAGATGTTCTTTGACGGTGAAGTCGGGGATTACCAGGTGATCGTGCCCGATTTCGGCGTTGTGCAGGGGCCTTTCCTGATCACGGCGATCGAGTATTCGGGGACCTACAACGGCGAAGCGACCTATGAGCTGACGCTGGCCTCGGCCGGGGCCCTGACCTTCACGGCGCTCTGATGGCGAACCCTTGGGCGGGCGAGGTCGGGCTGGAGATCGACGGCCGGCGCCATGTCTGCAAGCTGACGCTCGGCGCGCTGGCCGAGCTTGAGGCGGCGTTGGACGCGGGCGGGTTGGTTGCGCTGGTCGAACGGTTCGAGCAGCGGCGCTGCACGACGCGTGATGTGCTGGCGTTGATCGTGGCCGGTCTGCGCGGCGGTGGCTGGGATGGGAGCGCGGAGGACCTGCGGCGCGCCGACATTGCCGGTGGGCCGGTTGCGGCGGCGCGAGTCGCGGCGGAGCTTCTTGCGCGGGCCTTCGCGCTCCCGGGCGATCGATGATCGACTGGGCGGGCTTGATGCGGGTGGGGCTGGCGGGGCTTGGGCTGACGCCGGATGCCTTCTGGCGGCTTACGCCGGTCGAGTTGCGGGTGATGCTGGGGGCGGCAGCTGGGGTGCCGCCCCTGACGCGGGCGCGGCTGGACGAGCTGGCGCGCGCCTATCCTGACACGAACGGGGAGACCGGAATTGAGCGAGATCGAGGCGTTGCAGGATCAGGTCGCGGCGCTGGAAAGCACGTTGAGCGGCGCAACCGGGCTGGTTTCGGCCTTTGACGGCGAGCTGGGGCGGATGCGGGACAGTCTGAACCTGACGGGGCGAGAGGTGGCCTCACTTTCGGGCGGCATTGGCAGCGGGCTGCGCCGCGCCTTCGACGGATTGGCTTTGGATGGGGCAAAGCTGGGGGACGCGCTGGCGGATGTCGGGACCAGCATCCTCGACACGGTCTACAAGATCGCGACCAGACCGATGTCGGATGCGCTTGGCGGCCTGGTGGCACAGGGTGTGCAGGGGCTGATGGGGGCGTTCTCGGGCTATGCCGACGGCGGTGCCTTTGCGCAGGGGCGGGTGATGCCTTTCGCGAAAGGGGGCGTCGTTTCTTCCCCCATGACCTTCCCGATGCGCGGCGGAACCGGGCTGATGGGCGAGGCGGGGCCGGAGGCGATCCTGCCGCTCGCCCGCGGGGCCGACGGCCGGCTCGGCGTCCAGGCCGGCGGGCAGGGGAGGACGGTCAACGTCGTGATGAACGTCGCCACCCCCGATGTGCAGGGGTTCCAGCGCAGTCAGAGCCAGATTGCCGCGCAGGTCGGGCGGGTCCTGTCGCGCGGTCAGCGCAATCGCTGAGGAGGCAGGAATGGCATTTCATGAGGTTCGGTTTCCCTCACGGCTGAGTTTCGGCTCGATCGGAGGACCGGAGCGTCGGACGGAAATCGTCACGCTGACGAATGGCTTCGAAGAGCGGAACACGCCCTGGGAACATTCCTTGCGGCGCTATGATGCCGGTGTCGGGCTGCAGGGCCTGGACGATGTCGAAGCCCTGATCGCCTTTTTCGAGGCGCGGCGCGGGCAGTTGCACGGATTTCGCTGGAAGGACTGGGCCGACTACAAGTCGTGCCTTCCCTCGAAGCCGGTCAGTTTCGAGGACCAGCTGATCGGGTCGGGCGATGGGGTCTCGCGAGTATTCCCGCTGAAAAAGGTCTACGCCTCGGGCGGCGAAAGCTATACCCGCCCGATCCTGAAACCGGTGGCGGGTACGGTGCTGGTGGCGCTGGCGGGTGAGCCGGTGACCGAAACCATCGACTGGACGGTCGATACCACGACCGGAGAGATCGAGTTCATGCTTCCGCCCGATGTGGGCGTTCGGGTGACGGCCGGGTTCGAGTTCGATGTGCCCGTCCGCTTCGATACCGACCGTATCCAGACCTCGGTCGCCAATTTTCAGGCGGGGGAAGTGCCACAGGTGCCGGTGGTGGAGCTGCGGCTATGACGGCAGGAGAAGACGCGCTTCTTGATCATCTTGGCACCGGTTGCACGACGGTCTGCCGGGCCTGGGCTGTGACGCGGATGGATGGGGTCGTCCTGGGCTTCACCGACCATGATCGGGATCTGGCCTTTGAAGGGGTGGCTTTCCGGGCGGGAACCGGCCTGTCGGCGCGGGCGTTGCAACAGACGACCGGGTTGTCGGTCGATAACAGCGAAGCGGCCGGAGCGCTGAGTTCTGCCGCTGTGACCGAGGATGACATCATCGCAGGGCGGTATGACGGGGCCGAGGTCAGGGCCTGGCTGGTCAACTGGCGGGACGTCACGCAGAGGCTGCTGCAATTTCGTGGATCGCTTGGCGAGATCGTGCGCGCGGGCGGGATGTTCCGGGCCGAGTTGCGGGGGCTGACCGAAGCCCTGAACCGCCTGCAGGGTCGCGCTTATCAGCGGGACTGCGCGGCGATCCTGGGCGGTCGGCAGTGTGGCGTCGATCTGTCCGATCCGTCCTACCATTGGGAGGGGCCGGTGCAGGAAATCGCTGAACATCGGCTGTTCACCTTCGAAGGCGCGGGGTCCTATCCCGCAAATCATTTCGAGAAGGGACGGTTCAAGGTCATGTCCGGCGAGGCAGTCGGGCTGGTGGGGCTCATCAAGTCGGATCAACGCCTTGCGGGGGGGCGGGTGGTGGAGCTGTGGCAGCAGATCGGCCCGGCCATCGCCAGCGGCGACCTGGTTCGTCTGGAGGCAGGTTGCGACAGGGCCGCCGCAACCTGCCGGTCAAAGTTCAACAACTTCATAAACTTTCGGGGCTTTCCGCATGTGCCGGGCGAGGATTGGCTGATCTCCTATCCGGTCAGTTCGGGGCGTAATGACGGGGGGAGTCTGCGGTCGTGAGGGCCTTTGATGACGCTGTCGTTGCCGAGGCCCGGCGCTGGATCGGCACACCCTACCGCCATCAGGCGTCGGTCAGGGGGGCTGGCGCAGATTGCCTCGGCCTTCTGCGCGGAGTGTGGCGTGCCGTGATCGGGCCGGAGCCGGAAGAGATGCCTGCCTACAGCCGTGATTGGTCCGAGGCATCGGGCGAAGAACGGCTGATGCTTGCGGCGCGGCGATGGCTGGAAGAGCTTGCCGTCGTTCCGCCGCATCCCGGTGACGTGCTTTTGTTCCGGATGCGGGATGGCAGCGTGGCCAAGCATCTGGGCATCGTCGGGCAGGGTGGCCCTCAAGCCAGTCTGATCCATGCCTATTCGGGTCATGGCGTGGTCGAAAGCCCGCTTTCCGCCCCCTGGACGCGCCGGATCGCGGGGCGTTTTCGCTTTCCTGTCAGGACAAACTGAATGGCCACGATCGTATTGGGAGCTGTCGGCGGACTTATCGGCGCCGGGTTTGGCGGAAGTGTCCTTGGCCTTTCCGGCGCAGTCATAGGTCGGGCAATCGGAGCAACGCTTGGACGCGTGATCGACCAGCGCCTGATGGGCGCCGGGTCTGAAACGGTCGAGGTCGGACGGATCGAACGTTTCCGCCTGCTTGGCGCAAGCGAGGGAGCGGCGGTTGTGCAGGTCTTCGGCCGCGCCCGTGTCTCGGGACAGGTGATCTGGGCCACGCGCTTTCTCGAGACCAGGAGCGAAAGCGAAAGCGGAGGTGGCAAGGGGACTGGCCGCGGATCGGAAACCACGGTCGTCAGCTACAGCTATTCGGTCAGCCTTGCGGTGGCGCTATGCGAAGGGCGCATCCTGCGGGTCGGGAGGATCTGGGCTGACGGTGTCGAAATCGATCGCAGCACCGTAAACTTGCGTGTCTACCACGGGGACGAGACACAGCTGCCAGACCCGAAGATCGCGGCGGTCGAGGGTGCAGATGCCGCACCTGCCTATCGCGGGATCCCTTATGTCGTGTTCGAAGACCTGCAGATCGGGCAATTCGGCAACCGCGTTCCGCAGTTTTCCTTCGAGGTTGTGCGTCCGGCTCAGGGGAATGCCGCGGCGGCGGCCTCGGACTACGTCGACGCCGTGCGCGCGGTGGCGCTGATGCCGGGCACCGGGGAATATGCGCTGGCGACGACGCCGGTTCATTATTCGTTGGCGCCTGGTGTCAGCCGCACGGCCAACATGAACTTCCCCTCCGGCATGACGGACTTTTCGACCTCGCTTCTGCACCTGCGCGAGGAACTGCCGAACTGCAGATCGGTCTCTCTGGTCGTGTCGTGGTTCGGGGATGACCTTCGCTGTGGAGCCTGCCGGGTGCGGCCGAAGGTCGAGCAGAAAGAAACCGAAGCACCGAAGATGCCGTGGCGGGCGGGCGGCATTGCCCGCTCTGCGGCGCAGGTCATCGCCCAAGTGGAGGGCCGCCCGGTTTATGGCGGCACGCCAAGCGACCAGTCGGTGATCGAGGCGATCAAGGCGATCCAGTCAGGCGGACAAGAGGTGATGTTCTATCCCTTTGTCCTCATGGAGCAGCTTGATAACAACGCCCTGCCTGACCCCTGGAGCGGTGCAGCCAGGCAGCCGAGCTTTCCCTGGCGCGGACGGATCACCCTTTCGGTAGCGCCGGGGCGCGACGGCAGTCCTGATGGCACGGCTGCCGCGACGGCAGAGGTTGCGGCCTTTTTCGGCTCGGCGCAGGTTTCCGACTTCACGACGTCCGGCGGACAGGTCAGCTACAGCGGACCAGCCGACTGGGGATACAAGCGGTTCATCCTGCATTACGCCAAGCTTTGCGCCCTTGCCGGGGGCGTCGATGCGTTCTGCATCGGATCCGAGTTGCGTGGGGTGACGCAGATCCGCGGCGCGGGCGGCAGCTTTCCGGCGGTGGCGGCGCTGCGCCAATTGGCGGGTGAGGTTCGGGCAATCCTCGGGCCGGGCTGCAAGATCAGCTACGCCGCCGACTGGTCGGAATACTTCGGCTATCACGATGCGTCCGGCAATGTGCAGTTCCACCTTGATCCGCTCTGGGCGGATCCGAACATCGATTTCATCGGCATCGACAACTACATGCCGATCTCCGACTGGCGTGACGGCGAAGACCACGCCGATGCGGACTGGCCCTCGATCTATGACCTCGGCTACCTAAAGTCGAACATCGCCGGCGGCGAGGGGTTCGACTGGTTTTACGACGATGCCGACGGTCTGGAACGCCAGAGGCGTGTGCCGATCACCGACGGAGCGCATTCCGAACCTTGGGTGTTCCGCTACAAGGATATCGTCTCCTGGTGGTCGCTGCCGCATCACGACAGGATCGACGGTGTCCGCAGCATTGCGTCGAGCGACTGGGTCCCGCGGTCCAAGCCGATCCGTTTCACCGAGTTAGGCTGTCCGGCCGTGGACAAGGGGCCCAACGAGCCGAACAAGTTCATCGACCCGAAATCTTCGGAATCGCGGTTGCCTCATCATTCATCGGGGCGAAGGGATGACGTCATTCAGCTGCAGTACCTGCGAGCACAGTGGGAACACTGGCAGGATCCGGCGAACAATCCGGTTTCAGAGATCTATGGCGAGCGCATGGTCGACGCCGGCCGGATGCATGTCTGGGCCTGGGACAGCCGTCCGTTTCCGGTCTTTCCCAACCTGACAAGCGCCTGGAGCGACGGGGGAAACTATGCGCTTGGCCATTGGCTGAACGGTCGGGCGACGAACCAGCCACTGGCCTCTGTGGTGGGCGATCTTTGCGAGCGCTCTGGCATTGAGGAGGCCGATACGACGGGGCTTTATGGCGTCGTTCGTGGCTATGCGCTGGCATCGGTCGATACCGCCCGGGCCGCCCTGCAGCCCTTGATGCTCGCCTACGGGTTCGATGCCGTCGAGCGGGGCGGAAAGCTCCTGTTCAAAATGCGTGAGGCGCGGGTCGGGGGCGAACTGGACAAGGCTGAACTGGCGGTCAGCGGAGAAATCGACGGACCCGTCGAATGCGTCCGGGCAGCGGAAGCAGAGATGGTGGGCCGTGTTCGGCTGGGTTTTGTCGAAGCCGAAGGCAATTTTGAGACGAAGACCGTCGAAGCGATCTTTCCCGATGAAGAGAGCCTTGCGGTTTCGACGACCGAATTGGCGTTGACCCTGACACGCGTGGAAGGGCGTGGCATCGCCGAGCGTTGGCTGGCCGATGCGCGGGTTGCCCGCGACAGCGTGCGCCTGGCTGTGCCGAAGTCGGATATGCGCCTTGGTGCCGGAGATGTCGTCCGGCTTGACGGGCTGCGGTACCGGATCGACCGGGTCGAGCAGGGGGACTATCTGCAATTTGAGGGCGTTCGGGTCGAACCGTCATCGCACCAGCCATCCGATGCATCGGATGTCCGACCGCTGGTCAGCCCGGTAGCCTCCACCGGCCCGGTTCTGCCGCTTTTCCTTGATCTGCCGCTGCTCGACGGAGCGGAAGTTCCGCATGCGCCTCATATTGCTGTGGCAGCGAAGCCCTGGCCGGGGCCGGTTGCGGTCTGGAGTTCGGATTCTGACGATGGGTATCGCCTTAACCGCCTTGTTTCTTCCTCGTCGCTGATCGGGGTTTCGGAAACGCCGCTCGCGCCGGCAAGGGCCGGGCTGATCGACCGCGGAGCGGCCTTGCGTGTCAGGCTGGGTGAGGGCGTCCTGTCGAGCTTGCCGCTTTCCGCGATGCTGAACGGGCGGAATCTGGCAGCGATCGGAGACGGTAGCAGCGGTACCTGGGAGGTCTTCCAGTTCGCGACCGCCGAACTCGTGGCGCCGCAAACCTTTGATCTTCAGGGGCGCTTGCGAGGGCAGGCGGGGAGCGAGCCCATGATGGAGCGGACCTGGCCCGTGGGCAGCTATGTCGTCTTCCTGGATGAGCGTCCGGACCAGATCGATCTGCCTTTGGCCGCGCGTGGGCTTGGCCGTCATTACCGCATTGGGGCAGCCCGGCGCGGCTATGACGACCTGGAGGTCGTCCACCGTTTGGAGGCATTTGCCGGGATCGGGCTGCGTCCCTATCGGCCGGCCTTCCTGCGGGCACAGTCGGTTGCAGAAGGAACGGCCCTGTCGTGGGTCCGCCGCAGCCGGATCGACGGGGACAGCTGGGAAACCTATGAAGTTCCGGTCGGCGAAGATCGCGAAGCTTACTTGCTGCGTGTCTGGCACGGGTCTGTTCTGAAGCGGGAGGTGCGCCTGACGTCGCCAGAATGGCTTTACCCTACCGCGATGCGGCTTTCGGATGGAACAGCAAGTGGGGGCGTGGTCGAAGTGGCGCAATTGTCCGAGCGTTTCGGTCCCGGCCCATTTGCTGCGACTTTCATCTGATCGGTGGAGGCGACAGCTTTCCTTTGTATCGGCCTGTCCTGTCCTATATCATGGGTTCACCTTTCCAACCGGAGGCACAGAAATGGCCGAGACCCGTGCAAGAGTTGCTGCTGTAGATCCCGTCTGGCAGCGCATCTGTGACGAGGCGGTGGATGCCATCCGGATGGAACCGCTGTTGGGCGGCCTTGTCCATTCGAGCCTGCTCCATCACCCGACCTTCGAGCGCGCGCTGGCCTATCGGTTCTCGCAGAAGCTGGCCTCGGGCGAGATGAGCGAGCAGATCCTGCGCGAGATCGCAGACGAAGCACACAGCCACGATCCCGAACTAGGCCAGGCCGCACGGGCGGATGTGATGGCGGTGTACGAGCGCGATCCGGCCTGCCACCGGTTCATCCAGCCGGTCCTGTACTTCAAGGGCTATCAGGCGGTTCAGGCCTATCGGGTCGGCCATTGGTTGTGGACCCAAGGACGCAAGGATCTTGCCTATTTCGTGCAGATGCGGGTCTCCGAGGTGTTCGGGGTCGACATCCATCCCGCTGCCCGGGTCGGTCGCGGGATCATGATCGACCATGCCCATTCGATCGTCATCGGTGAGACGGCCGTGGTCGGGGACAATGTCTCGATGCTTCATTCGGTGACGCTTGGCGGCACCGGCAAGGAAGACGGCGATCGCCATCCGAAGATTGGCGATGGCGTATTGATCGGTGCCGGGGCAAAGGTCCTCGGCAATATCCATGTAGGTCAGTGCAGCCGCATCGCTGCCGGCTCGGTCGTCCTGCAAGATGTGCCGCGCAACACCACGGTTGCAGGCGTTCCCGCTCGGGTCGTTGGCGAGGCGGGATGCGCGCAGCCGTCAATCTCCATGGATCAGCGGCTCGACGATTGCGACTGCGGCCAAGACTGAGCCGGATTGCTTCAAAAGGAAAAGGCCGGGCGCTCGCCCGGCCTTTTTTCGTTTTTCTGGACTAGTCAGGCCAGCATTCCGATCGGGTTTTCCAGGTTCTCGACGATCGCCTTGAGGAATTCCGCGCCGAGTGCCCCGTCGATCACGCGGTGATCGACGGAAAGCGTCATCGACATGACGGTTGCCACCGTGATCTGGCCATCGGCGCCAACCACGGGTTGCTTCAGCCCCGCACCGACGGCAAGGATCGAGCCGTGCGGCGGGTTGATGACCGCGTCGAAGTTCTCGATCCCGAACATCCCGAGGTTGGAGATCGCGAAGCTGCCGCCCTGATATTCGTGCGGGGCGAGCTTGCGGGTCTTGGCGCGCGCGGCAAGGTCCTTCATCTCGGCCGACAGTGCCGAGAGCGACTTCTTGTCTGCATCGCGCAGGACCGGGGTGAAGAGACCACCTTCGATTGCCACGGCCACCGCCACGTCAGAGGGCTTGAGCCGCAGGATGCGGTCCCCGGCCCAGACGGCATTGGCGTTCGGGACCTGCTGGAGGGCGAGCGCACAGGCCTTGATGATGAAGTCGTTGACCGACAGCTTCACGCCCCGGCCTTCCAATTGCTTGTTCAGTGTCTCGCGGAAGGCCATCAGCGCGTCGAGCTTCACCGACCGGCGCAGGTAGAAATGCGGGATGGTCGACTTGGCTTCGGACAGCCGGGCGGCGATGGTCTTGCGCATCCCGTCCAGCGTGACCTCTTCGTAAGCGCGGTCGGCGAAGAGCTTGGCCACCGCGTCTGAAGAGGGTGCCGGAGCCGCCACAGCCGGGGCAGGGGCGGCGACAGGTGCTGCGGGAGCGGCCACCGCTGTGGGAGCGGCGGCGGGCTTCGCGCCGGCAGCCAGACCTTCAACATCCGCCTTCACGATCCGGCCGTGCGGGCCGGAGCCAGCAACGGTCGCAAGATCGATGCCCTTTTCCGTCGCGATGCGTCGGGCAAGCGGCGAGGCGAAGACGCGTGTGCCGGTGTGGGCGGGGGCGGTCACAGGCGCGGGCGCTGCGGTGGTTGCTGCCGGTGCCGGTGCTGCCGCCGGGGCGGGAGCGACAGCCGGAGCGACGGCCTTTGCCGGAGCTGGCGCGGCATCTGCGCTTTCGCCTTCCTCGACCAGCACCGCGATCGGAGTGTTGACCTTCACGCCGGCGGTGCCTTCGGGGATGAGGATCTTGCCGACGATCCCCTCATCGACCGCCTCGAACTCCATCGTTGCCTTGTCGGTCTCGATTTCGGCCAGGATCTGGCCGGACTTCACCGTGTCGCCTTCCTTCACCAGCCACTTGGCCAGCGTGCCCTCTTCCATCGTGGGGGAGAGGGCCGGCATCAGGATCTCGGTTGCCATATCGCTTTCCCCCTTACCGGTAGCAGACGGACTTGACCGCCTCGATCACCTCGGCGGTCGTGATGAGCGCGAGCTTCTCGAGGTTCGCCGCGTAAGGCATCGGCACGTCCTTGCCCGTGCAGTTCACCACCGGCGCGTCGAGATAGTCGAAGGCGCGCTGCATGATGACCGCTGCCAGGTGGTTGCCGATCGAGCCCACGGGGAAGCCTTCCTCGACCGTGACGCAACGGTTGGTCTTGCGGACCGAGGCGATCACCGTCTCGTAATCGATCGGGCGCAGGGTGCGCAGGTCGATCACCTCGGCACTGATGCCTTCCTTGGCGAGTTGGTCCGCAGCGTCCAGCGCAAAGGTCATCCCGATGCCGAAGCTGACGATGGTCACGTCGGACCCCTCGCGCCAGACGCGGGCCTTGCCGAAGGGGATGGTGAAGTCGTCGAGCACCGGCACTTCGAAGGAACGGCCGTAGAGGATCTCGTTCTCGAGGAAGATCACCGGGTTCGGATCACGGATTGCGGATTTCAGCAGCCCTTTGGCGTCCGAAGCCGAATAGGGCATCACCACCTTGAGGCCGGGAATGGCCGAGTACCAGGCCGCATAGTCCTGGCTATGCTGGGCGGCGACGCGCGCGGCGGCGCCGTTCGGGCCGCGGAACACGATCGGGCAACCCAGCTGGCCGCCGGACATGTAGTTGGTCTTGGCGGCTGAGTTGATCAGGTGGTCGATCGCCTGCATGGCGAAGTTGAAGGTCATGAACTCCACGATCGGCCGCAGCCCGCCCCAGGCAGAGCCGACGGCGATGCCGGCAAAGCCGTGCTCGGTGATCGGGGTGTCGACGACGCGCTTGGCCCCGAACTCGTCCAGAAGGCCCTGGCTGATCTTGTAGGCACCCTGGTATTCGCCGACCTCCTCGCCCATGAGGAAGACGCGGTCATTGGCGCGCATCTCTTCGGCCATCGCCTCGCGCAAAGCCTCGCGCACGGTCATGGTCTTCATCGCCGTGCCAGCGGGCCAGTCGGGCGTGGTGTCGGCCTTGGTCTCGACCGGTGCGCTGATCGCCGGGTAGTTCGGAGCAGGCGCTGCTGCAGCGGCGGGTGCCGCCGACGGGGCAGGGGCCGCAGTTGCCGGAGAGGCATCGGCGCTTTCGCCCTCCTCGACCAGCACGGCAATCGGGGTGTTCACCTTGACCCCAGCCGAACCCTCGGGAACCAGCAGCTTGCCGACGATCCCCTCATCGACCGCCTCGAACTCCATCGTCGCCTTGTCGGTCTCGATCTCGGCGATGATCTGGCCGGATTTGATCGTATCGCCTTCCTTCACCAGCCACTTGGCCAGCGTGCCTTCCTCCATGGTCGGAGAAAGCGCGGGCATGAGAACCTGAATTGCCATCGTCTTTCCCCCCTCAGGCGTAGATATCGGTCCAGAGCTCCTCGACGGGCGGCTCCGGGCTTTCTTTCGAGAATTCGGCGGCGTCGTTGACGATCGCCTTGATGTCCTTGTCGATCGCCTTCAGGTCGTCGTCGGTGGCAAGGCCGGCATTGACCAAGAGGTCGCGGACATGCTCGATCGCGTCCTTCTCCGACCGCATCTTCTCGACCTCCTCGCGGGTCCGGTATTTCGCCGGGTCCGACATCGAGTGGCCACGGTAGCGGTAGGTCATCATCTCGAGGATGTAGGGGCCGTTGCCCGCGCGGCAGTGCGCCACGGCCTTCTCGCCGGCGGCCTTGACCGCCAGCACGTCCATCCCGTCAACCTGCTCGCCCGGGATGCCGTAGGCGAGGCCGCGGCCGAAGAGCGTGGTCGACTTGGTCGAGCGCTTGACGCTCGTCCCCATCGCGTACTGGTTGTTCTCGATGACGAAAATCACCGGCAGGCCCCAGAGTTCGGCCATGTTGTAGGTCTCGTAGACCTGGCCCTGGTTGGCGGCGCCGTCGCCGAAATAGGTGAAGGTCACGTTGTCATTGCCAAGGTACTTGTCGGCAAAGGACAGACCCGCCCCAAGCGGCACCTGCGCGCCGACGATGCCGTGACCGCCGTAGAAATGCTTCTCGCGGCTGAACATGTGCATCGAGCCGCCCTTGCCCTTGGAATAGCCGCCGATGCGTCCGGTCAGTTCCGCCATCACGCCCTTCGGGTCCATGCCGCAGGCCAGCATGTGGCCGTGGTCGCGGTAGGAGGTGATGCGCTTGTCGCCTTCCTTGGTCGCGGCCTCGAGACCGACGACGACCGCTTCCTGCCCGATATAGAGGTGGCAGAAGCCGCCGATCAGGCCCATACCATAGAGCTGGCCGGCCTTTTCCTCGAATCGACGGATCAGCAGCATCTCCCGGTAGTAGGAGAGCAGTTCATCCTTCGATACGTTTGATTTTTCGGGCGATTTCTTGGTAGCCATCGGCGCCTCCTCCCGTTGTTGCCTTTAATGGTTCAACATTAAACTATCGAAAGGATAACGGAAATCGTTGGGCCTGACAAACATCATCGTTCCGCAACGTCAGAAAACGGTGCGAAAGGCGGAGGGGGTTCGGAAAATCCGGGTCAGCGAATGACGACTTCGTCGGCGCGGAGCAGGCCCAGGACGTCGCGGGCCTGTTCATCCAGAAGGTCGACATCAAGATAGCCGTCCGAGAGGCGCTTGGTCTTATTCTGCAGGACCGCGAGTTCAGTCTTCAGCTTGTCGCGTTCCTTGGTCAGTTCTTGCGCCTCGGCATTGATCTGGACGCGGCGGAAGACGCCGTAATCGCCCTGGACGGCGGCGAAGGTGAAATAGCACCCAAGCGTGAAAACGATCAGGAAATAGATCGCTGCGCCGATGGCGGGGCGTTGTCTGCTCATGTCCTGCCTAGTCTGCCACCCCTCGTTCTGCGGGGGTGGTCGAAACGAATCATGTCACAGAAGCATGACCTTGTGAATCCCAATTCGTCAGGAATCCCGGCCTCTTGCGGTCACTTCGTCTCGATGGTCAGCTCGCTGCCGACCTGCACATCGGTGTCGAAGCGGAGTTCGATCGTCTTGCAGGATTTGAAAAGCCATTTCTTCGGGCAAAGTTCGGCCGAGGCATGGCCGGTCATGTGACGGGAATAGCTGTCCGGTACTTTCGGGCCGATGCTGTCGATCACCAGTTCCGCGTGGTTGCCCTCCGAGGTCAGCCGCGCCCCATCCCAATCCCTGGTCCGGAGAATGGCGATCTCGACAGCAGCGGTCGCCGGGCCGGGGCGCAGGACGGTGCCGAAATCGCCCTTGAGCCGGACCCTCATCCTGTCGTTCTGCGGGTCGCCGGGCGTGTAGCCAATGATCTGCAGGTTGACGACCTTGGTGTCCCAGTCACTCGTCGCGCCGGCCGATGCGTCGAAAGCACCGATCGAGAAGTCGTAGGTCGCCCAGGCCACCGGCTTGCCGTCCAGCGTGCCGGTGATGTCACCCATTTTCGGTGGGTAGTTTGCGGGAAGGTCTTCCCCGCCGTCCACCACCACCTGCGCCGTGGTGGGGGCAGCGGCCAGAAGCAGGATGCCAATGGCCGCCGCAAACCGCATCAGGCCTTGCCCTTGTAGATGTCCACGAGCTTGCCCAGCATCGCCAGCGCGTCCTCGCGGCTGCGCTGGAAGCTGTTGCGCCCGATGATCGAGCCGTTGCCGCCGCCGTCGCGGATCGCGCGGGCATCGTCATAGACCGCGTCGGCACCCTTGGCCGCGCCGCCCGAGAACACGATGATGCGCCGGCCATTGAACGAGGCCTGAACGCAGTGCTTCACGCGGGCCGCCAGCGTGCCGATGTCGATCTTTTCCTTGTCGTAGACCTTCTTGGCCTCCGGCTGCATCAGGTGGTCGGTCGACAGCTTGATCTTGATGATGTGGGCGCCGAGCAGGGCCGCGATATGGGCCGCATAGGCGCCCACGTCGATCGCTGTTTCGCCGTCCTTGGTCACCGCCTCGCCGCGCGGATAGGACCAGATCACTGTGGCGATGCCCTTCGAGGCGGCCTCGCGCCGCATCTCGACGATCTCCTCGAACATGTCGAGCGCCATGTCCGACCCCGGATAGATGGTAAAGCCGATGGCCGAGCAGCCAAGCCGCAGCGCGTCGTCGACCGAGGCGGTGACCGCCTGGTTCTTGCCCGCAGTGTCCGACATCAGCGAGTTGGCCGAGTTCACCTTCAGGATGGTCGGGATCTGCCCGGCGAAGGTGTCGGCGCCGGCTTCCAGCGGGCCGAGCGGCGCGGCATAGGCCGACAGGCCCGCGTCGATCGCCAGCTGGTAGTGATAGTGGGGGTCATAACCCGCCGGGTTCGGCGCAAAGCTGCGCGCGGGCCCATGTTCGAAACCCTGGTCCACCGGCAGGATGATGAGCTTGCCCGTCCCGCCCAGCTTGCCTTCCATGAGGATACGGCAAAGGTTCGCCTTCACGCCGGGAGTTTCGCCCTCGTAATTCGCGAGGATCTTCTGCACTGTCCTGGTCGCACGCATCCGTTCGGTCCTTTCGAAATCATTTGGCCCCTGACGGAAGCGTCTAGAAGCCCCGTGACATCCCTGCAATCACTGTTGGCGCTAACAGGCTGCAACAGCGCGTTTTTCCGCCGTCATCAATGCCTTTATTGGGTCAGCGCGACCACCCCGGGCAGTTCCTTGCCTTCCATCCATTCCAGGAAGGCGCCGCCCGCCGTCGAGATGTAGCTGAAATCGTCGGCCACGCCCGCCTGGTTCAGAGCCGCCACCGTGTCGCCGCCGCCCGCGACCGAGACCAGCTTTCCGGCCCGGGTCAGCTCTGCCACAGCCCGCGCTGCCGCAACCGTCGCCGCATCGAAAGGCGGGATCTCGAAGGCGCCGAGCGGGCCATTCCAGATCAGCGTCTTGCTGGCGGCGAAGACCTTGGTCAGTTCGTCGACCGTCTTCGGGCCGGCATCGAGGATCATCGCATCCGCCGGGCAATCGCCCGCGGCCACCGTCTCGTTCGCCGCGCCCGCCTTGAACTCGCGCGCGACGACGACATCGACCGGCAGGTGGATCTGGCAGCCCGCCGTCTTGGCCTTCTCGATGATCTCAAGCGCCGTGGGCGCCATGTCGCGCTCGGCCAGCGACTTGCCGACCTCGACCCCCTGCGCCACGAGGAAGGTATTGGCCATCCCGCCGCCGATGACCAGATGATCGACCTTAGACACGAGGTTGCCGAGGAGGTCGAGCTTGGTCGAAACCTTGGCCCCGCCGACGACCGCCACCACCGGCCGCTGCGGCTTGCCAAGCGCGGCCTCCAGGGCCTTGAGCTCCGCCTCCATCAGGCGGCCTGCGGCATGCGGCAGCAGCTTCGCGATCCCCTCGGTCGAGGAATGCGCCCGGTGCGCGGCGGAAAAGGCGTCGTTGACATAGACATCGCCAAGCGCGGCCATGCCGGCGGCGAGTTGCGGGTCGTTCTTTTCCTCGCCCTTGTGGAAGCGGGTATTCTCCAGCAGCACCACGTCGCCCGGACCCATCGCGCCGACTGCCGTCTTGGCTGGGGCGCCGATGCAATCCTCGCCGAAGATCACCTTGCGGCCGGGCAGGGCGGCCTGCAGCGCCGGGACGATCAGCTTCAGGCTCATCTCCGGCACGACCTCGCCCTTCGGGCGGCCGAAATGCGCCAGCAGGACCGGCTTGCCGCCCTTCGACAGGATGTCCTCGATGGTCGGCACGATCTTGTCGATGCGGGTCGTGTCGGTCACGACGCCGTTCTCCATCGGCACGTTCACGTCCACGCGCACCAGGACCACCTTTCCATTCAGGTCGAGGTCGTCAATCGTCTTCCAGCTCATCGGTGTTCCTCCAGCGCATTTCCGCTTCCTTTCGACCCCATCCGCTTGCTCACGTCAACCGGGGCGCGCTTTGCCCTTCCCCTTGGAAGGCCGCGACATTAGGTTGCGGCCCGAACCGAAGAGGAGAGGCTGGGCAAATGGCCGAGATCAAGGACCCCGAAAACACCATCATCATGGAGCTGAAAGACGGCCGCGTGGTGATCGAACTGCTGCCCGACGTGGCACCGAAACATGTCGAACGCATGAAGGCGCTTGCCCGCGCCGGCGCCTATGACGGCGTGATCTTCCACCGGGTGATCGAAGGCTTCATGGCCCAGTCGGGCGATGTCGAGCACGGCAATACCACCAAGAACTACAACCCGCGCCGCGCCGGAACCGGTGGCTCGGACCTGCCGGACCTGCCGGCGGAATTCTCGCGCCTGCCGCACCAGCGCGGCTCGCTCGGCGCGGCCCGGTCGCAGAACCCGAACTCGGCCAACAGCCAGTTCTTCATCAATTTCAAGGACAACGGCTTCCTCAACGGCCAGTACACCGTCTACGGGCAGGTGATCGAGGGGATGGAGCACGTCGACAAGATCACCCGGGGCGAGCCGCCGGCGAATCCCGACAAGATGATCTCGGTGAAGGTTGCTGCCGATGTCTGATCGCCGCGTCTTTCTGGGAAGCGTCCTCGGTCTTGGCCTTGCCGTCCTTGGGGGATGGGGGCTGCACTTGGCCGCCACCCCCGGCGCGGCCATGGCCGCCGAGGATGGCCCCGGCCCGAACCTGGTGATCGAGGTCGGCGGATCGGTGCAGGGCAAGATCGTCATCGACCTGATGCCCGACCTCGCGCCGAAACATGTCGAGCAGATCACCGCGCTGGCCAAGGAAGGCGCCTATGACGGCGTGGTCTTCCACCGGGTCATCGATGGCTTCATGGCCCAGACCGGCGATGTGCAATACGGCAAGAAGGGCGGCGATCTGTCGCTGGCGGGGACTGGCGGTTCGTCCCGTCCCGACCTTCCGGCCGAATTCTCGTCGATGCCCTTCGACCGTGGCACGGTCGGCATGGCACGCGCCATGGACCCGAACTCGGCCAACAGCCAGTTCTTCATCATGTTCGCGCCCGCCCCGCATCTCGACGGCCAGTACACGGTCGTCGGCAAGGTGATCGAGGGGATGGACGTGGTCGATGCGATCAAGAAGGGTGACCAGGCCGCGAATGGTGCGGTCGACGATCCCGACTACATGGTCAAGGTCACGGTCCAGTAAGCCGTTTCAAGTCGCTGAAAATACCGCAAAAAAGGGGGCCAAGGCCCCCTTTTTCTTTGTCAGCCTAGCGTCACCAGCGCATGGCGCTTCCGCCCCGCGGTCAGCTTTACCGGCTCGACCAGTTCGCCCGCGCCCAGCATCAGCCCGGCATCGGTCACGAGGTCGTCGTTCAGCCGCGCGCCGCCCTCGGCGATCAGCCGCTTCGCGTCCTTGCCCGATTTGGCGAGGCCGGCGCGGACAAACAGCTGAGCCACCGAAATGCCCTCGGCCACGTCGCCGGGGCCAAGAACCAGCGTCGGCAGGTCATCGCCCACGCCGCCCTTCTCGAAGACCTCGCGCGCCGTCGCTTCCGCCGCCGCCGCCGCCTCAGCCCCGTGGAGGAGCGTCGTCACCGCATTGGCCAGCACGATCTTCGCGCCGTTGATCTCGGAGCCTTGCAGCGCCCCCAGCCGCTCGCATTCCGCGATCGGCAGTTCAGTGTAGAGCTTCAGGAACCGCCCGACATCGGCGTCGGTGGTGTTGCGCCAGAACTGCCAGAACTCGTAAGGCGACAGCAGCTCCGCGTTCAGCCAGATCGCGCCCGACGCCGACTTGCCCATCTTCCGCCCGTCCGAGGTCGTCAGCAGCGGCGAAGTCAGGCCGAACACCTCGGCGTCGATCACCCGGCGCGTCAGGTCGACGCCATTGACGATGTTGCCCCACTGGTCCGACCCGCCCATCTGGATCAGGCAGCCGTAGCGGCGGCGCAGCTCGAGGAAGTCATAGGCCTGTAGGATCATGTAGTTGAATTCGAGGAAGCTGAGCGACTGCTCGCGGTCGAGCCGCGACTTCACTGAGTCGAAGCTAAGCATCCGGTTGACGCTGAAATGCCGGCCGATGTCGCGCAGGAAGCCGAGGTAGTTCAGCCCATCCAGCCATTCGGCGTTGTTGACCATGATCGCGTCGCTTGGGCCCTCGCCGAAGCTGACATAGGGCGCGAAGGCGCGCTTGATCCCGGCGATGTTGCCGTCGATCTGCTCGTTGGTCAGCAGCGGCCGCTCCTCGGCGCGGAACGACGGGTCGCCGACCTTGGTCGTGCCGCCACCCATCAGGACGATCGGCTTGTGCCCGGTCTTCTGCAGCCAGCGCAGCATCATGATCTGGATCAGCGATCCGACATGCAGCGAGGTCGCCGTCGCGTCGAAACCGATATAGCCCGGCACCACCCCCTTGACCAAAGCCTCGTCCAGCCCCTGATAATCGGTGCAGTCGGCCAGGAAGCCGCGCTCGATCATCACGCGCAGAAAGTCCGATTTCGGGTGGTAGGTCATCGCCGTCTCGTGCTTGAAGGAACGGGTGGGATATACCGGGCAAGGGGGGCAAGGGAAAGACCATGCTGACATCGCGCGCCGTCTGGGCTTTGGGCACCATGTCGGGCACCTCGCTCGACGGGGTGGATGCGGCGATGATCCTGACCGATGGCGAGCGCATCCTCGAGTTCGGCCCCTCTGAATACCGCCCCTATTCCCCGACCGAGCGAGCCGTGCTGAAAGCCGCGCTTGGCCTCTGGCCGGGCGATCCGGCGGTCGAGTCGGCGGCCGAGGTGGTCGAGACCGCCCATGCCGAGCTTCTGTCGCGCTTCTCGGGGGCCGAGATCATCGGCTTTCACGGCCAGACGCTGGCCCATGATCCGGCGAACCGGCGCACGCATCAGGCCGGGTCCGGCCCGATCCTGGCCGAGGTGCTGGGCGTGCCGGTCGTGTGGGATTTCCGCTCGGCCGACGTGGCGCTCGGCGGGCAGGGGGCGCCGCTTGCGCCCTATTACCATTTCGCACTGGCCCGCCATATCGGCGCGACCCTGCCGGTGGCCTTCCTCAACCTTGGTGGCGTCGGCAACCTGACCTGGACCGATCCGCGCCAGTCGGGGCCGGAGCAGCCCGGCGCAGTGATGGCCTTCGATACCGGTCCTGCCAATGCCCCGGTCAACGACCTGATGCAGGCGCGGCTCGGCAAGGCGCAGGACGAGGGCGGGGCACTGGCCGCGACCGGGAAGGCGGACGAGGCCATCCTTGAGGCCTTCCTGCGCCATCCCTATTTCCACAGGATGCCGCCCAAGTCACTGGACCGAAACGATTTCATCACTCTTGTCCAGACGGTCGGCGCATTGAACGACGCCGATGCAGCCACGACGCTGACCGCCGCGGCCGCCCGCGCCGTGGCGCGCGGGGTCGAGCATTTCCCGACCCCGGTCGCCCGTGTCCTCGTGACCGGCGGCGGACGGCACAACGCCACGCTGATGGAGATGCTCGACCGGGCTCTCGCCGCCGAGGTTCTGCCCGTGGAAGCGGTCGGTCTGGACGGCGACATGCTCGAGGCGCAAGCCTTCGCCTTCCTCGCGGTGCGCGTGGCGCGGGGGATGCCGACCTCCGGCCCCTCGACCACAGGGGTCGCGGGGCTGGTCGGTGGCGGGCAGATCAGCCGGCCGGGCGGCTGACCCGAAGCTTCGTCAGCAGCGATCCGGTATAGATCGCCAGCGCGGCCCAGATCATCGGGAAGGCGATCATCCGCGCCGTCCCCATCGGCTCATGAAAGACCAGGACGGCGGTCAGGAAGATCATCGTCGGCGCGATGTATTGCATCATGGCGATGGTCGACAGCCGCAAGAGCTTGGCCCCATTGGCATAAAGCATCAGCGGTACGGCGGTGACGATCCCGCAGGACAGAAGCATCACCGTGTCGAAAGTGCTGCCCTGCAGGAAATGGCCGGTACCCTGGATCTGCAACCAGGCGATGTAGGTCACGGCGGGGATCATCAGCAGCAGCACTTCCAGCATGATGCCCTGGTTGGGCCCGATCGGCAACGAGCGCTTGAAATAGGCGTAGAACCCCCAGGTGCCGGTCAGCGCCAGCGCCACCCAGGGCAGGCGGCCGTTCTCGATGGTCAGAATGGCGACGGCCAGGCCGGCCAGCGTGATGGCGACGAGCTGCGGCTTCGTCAGCTTCTCGCCTAGAAGCACGGCGCCCAGAAAGACGCTGAAGAGCGGATTGATGTAATAGCCAAGGGCCGCATCCAGCGCATGACCGGATCCGATGGCCCAGACATAGATCCCCCAGTTGACCGAGATCAGCGCGGCCGTCACCGCGCCCATCGCCAGCATCTTGGGTGTCGTGAGGGCGCGCTTCAGATCTGCCGTACGGCCGGTCAGCAAGAGCACCGCCCCCGCAATCGGGACCGACCAGAGCACGCGATGGGCAATGACCTCCTGCGGCGTGATATGCGACAGCGCCTTCATGAAGATGGGCAGGAAGCCCCACAGGAAATAGGCCGCAAGCGCATACAGGAATCCCGGCAGCGTGTCGCCGGAAGGCTGCGGGTCGGTCGTCTGGGCCATGGGATCCTCCGAAGCCGGGGTCTATCCGGTTCGGGCGGGGAGTGCCAATCACCAATTCCGCGTCGCGCCTTCACGAAACGTGATGGGTCATTCGGGAATGCGGAAATCCGATGGGGCGAGGCCGAGCGCAGCGATGATCCGCTCGGCCTCGTCGATGTCCTTAGGCCTTCAGGATCGAACGGCCTGCATATTCGGCGGTCTCGCCCAGCATCTCTTCGATGCGGATCAGCTGGTTGTATTTCGCCAGACGGTCCGAACGCGACAGCGACCCGGTCTTGATCTGCCCGCAATTGGTCGCGACGGCGAGGTCGGCAATCGTGGAATCCTCAGTCTCGCCAGAGCGATGCGACATGACGTTCGTGTAGCGGGCGCGGTGGGCCATGTCGACGGCGGCCAGCGTCTCGGTCAGGGTGCCGATCTGGTTGACCTTCACCAGCATCGAGTTGGCGCATCCGCGAGCGATGCCCTCGGCCAGACGTTTCGGGTTGGTGACGAACAGGTCGTCGCCGACGAGCTGGATCTTGGAACCCAGGACCTCGGTCAGCATCTTCCAGCCGTCCCAGTCGTCTTCCGAGCAGCCATCCTCGATCGAGATGATCGGATAGTCGCCGCACAGGCCGGCGAGGTATTCGACGTTTTCGACGGCCGACAGGACTTTGCCTTCGCCTTCAAAGTGATACTTGCCGTCCTTGAAGTACTCGGTCGAGGCGCAGTCGAGCGCCAGATAGATGTCCTGACCCGGCTTGTAGCCCGCCTTCTCGATGGACTTCATCACGAAATCAAGGGCTTCCGTGGTGGAGCGCAGGTTCGGCGCGAAGCCGCCTTCGTCGCCGATCCCGGTGTTGTGGCCCGCGGCGTGAAGTTCCTTCTTCAGGGTGTGGAACACTTCGGCGCCCATGCGCACCGCCTCGCGGATATTCGCGGCGGCGACCGGCATGATCATGAATTCTTGGATGTCGATCGGGTTGTCAGCATGCTGGCCGCCGTTGATGATGTTCATCATCGGCACCGGCAGGACCCGGGCCGAGGTGCCGCCGACATAACGGTAGAGCGGCTGATCGGTATAGGCCGCCGCCGCCTTGGCGACTGCAAGCGAGACACCGAGGATCGCGTTGGCGCCGAGCCGCGACTTGTTCGGCGTGCCGTCCAGCTCGATCATGGTGCGGTCGATGCCGACCTGCTCCAGTGCGTCGAAGCCGACGATCTCTTCCGCGATCTCGCCGTTCACGTTGGCGACCGCCTCGAGCACGCCCTTGCCCATGTAGCGCGACTTGTCGCCGTCGCGCTTCTCGTTCGCTTCATGCGCACCGGTCGAGGCGCCCGAGGGCACCGCCGCGCGGCCCGTCGCGCCGCTTTCCAGCACCACGTCCACCTCGACGGTGGGGTTGCCGCGGCTGTCGAGGATTTCGCGGGCGTGAATGTCGATGATCGTTGACATGAAAAGGCTCCCCTCGGGGTTTGAAACTCGGGCTCTCGCCGGGGTCTTACAGCGCGGGAACGTTCAAGGAAAGAGCGCGTTGCCGCGCTCTTTCGCGCGCGAAGGCATAGAGCCCCGACCCGATGATGAGCGCGGCACCCGACAGGGTGATGACATCCGGCCGTTCCGAGAAGACGGTAACGGCAAAGATCAGCGCGAAGAGGAGACGCGAATAGCGGAAGGGCGCGATGACCGAGATATCGCCATGGCGCGTGGCGGCCGTGATCGCCCAGTAGCCGGCCGTCCCGAACAAGACGCCGCCCAGCATGTAGCCTGCCTGCGGCCCGTCGGGCACGACCACCCGCTGGTCCCAGGCGATCATCAGGATGCCCAGCACCGCGACCGCGATCAGGCCCCAGGCCGAGATCTGTGCCGTGCTCGCCTCGGCTGGGACGCGGCGCGTGGCAAGGTCGCGAAGCGCCAGCCCCGCGATCGAGGCCAGCACCAGCAGCGCCTGCGGCTGGAAGCCTTCGAATCCCGGGCGGATCACCAGCAGCACTCCGGCAAAGCCCACCGAGATCGCCATCCAGCGCCGCCAGCCGACCTTTTCCCCCATGAACAGCACAGCGCCAAGCGTGACCGCCAGCGGCATCGCCTGCAGCACCGCCGAAACGGTGGCCAGGGGCAGGGTGGCAAGACCGATGATGTAACCAAGCGTCGCGACCATTTCGCCGAGGTTCCGCGCCGTCACGGCCCGGTTCAGCGCCAGCGGCGTCAGCACCCGTCGCCCCTCGATCCGGGTGACCACGGCAAAGATCAGCGCGCCGGCGAGACCGGCGAAGAAGATCACCTCGCCGGCCGGCAGATCGGTCGCGGCCAGCTTGAGGAACATGTCCTCGACCGCGAACAGCGCCATCGAGCCCGTCATCAGGGCGATGCCGCGCAGGTTCTCCGCGGCGGAAGCGGGGGAATGGGACAAGGTCAGACTTTCTTCCGCGGCACGCCGTAAAGTTCCAGCCGGTGCCCGATCAGCTTGTAGCCCAGGCGCTCGGCGATCTTTTCCTGCAGGGCCTCGATCTCGGGGTCGACGAACTCGATCACCTCGCCCGAGTTCATGTCGATCAGGTGATCGTGGTGGTCGCGCTCGGCATCCTCGTAGCGGGCGCGGCCGTCGCCGAATTCCAGCTTGTCGAGAATCCCCGATTCCTCGAACAGCTTCACCGTCCGGTAGACCGTCGCGATCGAGATCTTCGGGTCGAGCCGGCTGGCGCGATGGTACAGTTCTTCGACATCGGGGTGATCCTCGGCCTGTTCGATCACCCGCGCCACGATGCGGCGCTGGTCGGTCATGCGCAGGCCCTTGGCCTCGCAGCGGGCAATGATGTCGGCCGTCATCGGCGTCTCCGGGCTGTCAGCCGCTCCTGACTTCGGCTTTAGGGGATTCGCGCGGGCCTCGCCAGTGGCAAGCGCGCGCCGGCTTGACAGTCGGGGAGGCAGCGCAAAGGGTTGCCGCGCCGCGTCGGGAGAAGGTGAGAATGCCGCGCAAGGACAGGTTGGATGCGCGCGGACTGGCGGCGCTGCTGGCGATTTCCGCGCTCCTGGCGCTGAACCAGATCGTGGTGAAGCTGGTTAATGCCGGGTTGCAGCCGGTCTTCTTCGCCGGGTTGCGGTCTCTGATTGCCGTGCTGTCGGTGCTATGCTGGATGAGGTTCCGCGGCATCTCTCCCCGCATCCCGCGCGACGCGCTGCCGGCAGCGCTGGCGATGGGACTGGCCTTCGCGGGCGAGTTCCTGTGCCTGTTCATCGCGCTTGACCTGACAACGGTCGTTCGTGCCGCGATCCTGTTCTACACCATGCCGTTCTGGTTCTCGCTTCTGGCGCATTTCTTCCTTCCGGGCGAGCGGCTGACGCGGGTGAAGGCGCTCGGCCTCGTCTTTTCCTTCGCAGGCACCGCCTGGGCGATTCTCGACAAGGGCAGCGCCGCGACTGGACAGGCGAGCTTCACCGGCGATATCTGCGCGGTTGCCGGCGCCTTTGGCTGGGCGTTGACGGCCTTTCTGGCCCGTGGGTCAGCCATGGCGCGGCAGCGGCCCGAAACGCAACTCTTCTGGATGGTCCTGGTGTCCGGGCCGATTCTGGTCGCGGTCGCCCCCTTTTTCGGACCGCTGGTGCGCGAACTGCAGCCGCTGCACATCTGGGGACTGCTGTTTCAGGCCGTCGTCGTGGTGACCGGCGGCTTTGTGGCCTGGCTCTGGGTGCTGTCGGTCTATCCCGCCTCGACTGTGGCGAGCTTTTCCTTCCTGACCCCGGTCATCGGGATGTTCCTGGGCTGGCTTCTGCTTGGAGAGCCGATCGGGCCGGGGATTCTCGGCGCCGCCGTCCTGGTCGCGGGGGGAATCATCCTCATCAACCGGCGTCGGCCCTTGCCCGATAACTAGGCAACCGCATCGGCGCCTTCTTGCCGCCGGCAGGGCAGGCTGCGCGATGCCACCCTGCGGCAGAATTCGACGGATTTCTGAGCCAATTCGGCCAAACGGCGGGGAAACCGCAAGAAACCCTGGCCACTTGGGACCGGGCCCCCGACTTCTGCACAGGGTTTCCCACATCTGGTATGAATCGGCCAACTGCGGCCAAGATGTGGCAGAGTTGCCGTCAAGGCCAATCTTTGCTCTCGGGCAGTAAAAAATCCGTTGCAGAGCCCCCGTCCTTACCGCAGATTGACGCGGTAGCCGGACGAGACACTAGATATAGTGTTGGCCGGGAGGGACAGAAGAATAACCGCGAAGACGCCTCCGAAAGGATGCGCATGGCTGGGGTGCAGGCGCATCCCGGGCCCGGTTTCCATGTCTCTTTCGCAGCCGGAAAAGGGACAACTGCCGGACGGGGGAGACACCCTGCCGGCCACAAAACGGGAGCACGGGGCAGCATGAAGATCGAGCGCAGATTCACCAACTCCGAGACCGGCGCCTATGGCGCGCTGGCCTTCACCACCACCACCTCCGAGATCCGCAATCCGGACGGCAAGATCGTCTTCCGCAACGAGGCGGTCGAGGTGCCCGAGGGCTGGAGCCAGGTCGCGTCCGACGTGCTTGCCCAGAAGTATTTCCGCAAGGCCGGTGTGCCCGCCCGCAGGAAGCGCGTGAAGGAAAAGGGCGTGCCCGAATTCCTGTGGCGCTCGGTCCCCGACGAGGAGGCGCTGGCCGCGCTGCCCGCGAATGAGCGCTTCGTGGGCGAGACCTCGGCCCGCCAGGTCTTCGACCGTCTGGCCGGCGCCTGGGCCTATTGGGGCTGGAAGGGCGGCTACTTCTCGACCGAGGCGGATGCCCGCGCCTACCACGACGAAATGCGTTACATGCTAGCATGCCAGATGGCGGCACCCAATTCTCCTCAATGGTTTAACACCGGTCTGCACTGGGCTTACGGCATCGACGGCCCGTCGCAGGGGCACTTCTACGTCGACTACAAGACCGGCAAACTGACCAAATCGGACAGCGCCTACGAGCATCCGCAGCCCCATGCCTGCTTCATCCAGTCGGTCTCGGACGACCTCGTGAACGAGGGCGGGATCATGGACCTCTGGGTCCGCGAGGCGCGGCTGTTCAAGTACGGCTCGGGCACCGGCACCAACTTCTCGTCGCTGCGCGGCGAGGGCGAGAAATTGTCCGGCGGCGGCAAATCCTCGGGCCTGATGGGCTTCCTGAAGATCGGCGACCGGGCGGCGGGCGCGATCAAGTCGGGCGGCACCACCCGCCGGGCGGCCAAGATGGTGATCTGCGACATGGATCACCCCGATATCGAGCAGTTCATCAACTGGAAGGTCATCGAGGAACAGAAGGTCGCCTCGCTTGTGGCCGGCTCCAAGATGCACGAGCAGAAGCTGAACGAGATCTTCGCGGCGATCCGTGGTTTCGACGGCAGCGAAGCCGGGGCGACCGATCCGGCGGTGAACGGGGCGCTGAAGTCGGCGATCCGTTCGGCCAAGAAGGCGATGATCCCGGAAACCTACATCAACCGAGTTCTTCAATACGCCGCGCAAGGCTTTGGCAGCATTGAGTTTCCGACCTATGACACCGACTGGGATTCGGAAGCCTACATCACGGTGTCCGGCCAGAACTCCAACAACTCGGTCCGCGTCACCGACGCCTTCCTGAAGGCCGTCCGCGAGGATGCCGACTGGGAGCTGATCCGCCGCACCGATGGCAAGGTCGCGAAGACCATCAAGGCGCGCGAGCTGTGGGACCAGATCGGCCACGCCGCCTGGGCCTGCGCCGACCCCGGCATCCAGTTCCATGACACCGTCAACGCCTGGCACACCTGCCCGGAAGACGGGCCGATCCGGGGGTCCAACCCTTGCTCGGAATACATGTTCCTCGATGACACGGCCTGCAACCTGGCCTCGATGAACCTGCTGACCTTCTACAAGGACGGCAAGTTTGACGCCGAAGGCTATGTCCACGCGACCCGGCTCTGGACGGTGACGCTGGAAATCTCGGTGATGATGGCGCAGTTCCCGTCGAAGGAAATCGCGCAATTGTCCTATGATTTCCGCACCCTGGGTCTCGGTTACGCCAATATCGGCGGCCTCTTGATGAACATGGGGCTCGGCTACGACTCGCGTGAGGGCCGTGCGCTTTGCGGTGCGCTGACCGCGATCATGACCGGCGTGACCTATGCGACCTCGGCCGAGATGGCGGGCGAGCTGGGTCCGTTCCCCGGCTATGCCCGCAACGCCCAGCACATGCTGCGCGTCATCCGCAACCATCGCCGCGCGGCGTTTTCCGAAACGACCGGTTATGAATCGGTCAACGTCGCCCCGGTTGCCCTCGACGCTGAAGGTTGCCCGGACGTGACGCTGGTCACGCTGGCCCGGCAGTCCTGGAACGAGGCGCTGCGCCTGGGCGAAATCCACGGCTACCGCAACGCCCAGACCACGGTGATCGCGCCGACCGGCACGATCGGCCTTGTGATGGACTGCGACACGACCGGGATCGAGCCGGACTTCGCGTTGGTGAAGTTCAAGAAGCTGGCCGGGGGCGGTTACTTCAAGATCATCAACCAAAGTGTTCCGGCGGCTCTGGAAACCCTGGGTTACACCCCGGCCCAGATTGCCGAGATCGTGGCCTATGCCGTGGGTCACGGCAGCCTTGGCCAGGCGCCCGGGATCAACCATACCGCGCTGATCGGGCACGGCTTCGGCGCGGCGGAGATCGCCAAGATCGAGGCGGCGCTGCCGACGGCCTTCGACATCCGCTTTGTCTTCAACCAGTGGACGCTCGGTGAAGAGTTCTGTGCAGGAACGCTCGGTATCCCCGCGGAAAAGCTGGCAGATCCGACCTTCGACCTGCTTGCGCATCTGGGCTTCTCCAAGGCGCAGGTCGCGGCCGCCAACGACCATGTCTGCGGGACGATGACTCTGGAAGGTGCGCCGCACCTGAAGGTCGCGCATTACCCGGTCTTCGACTGCGCCAATATCTGCGGCAAGAAGGGCACGCGCTATCTCTCGGTCGAGAGCCACATCCACATGATGGCGGCGGCGCAGAGCTTCATCTCGGGCGCGATCTCGAAGACGATCAACATGCCGAACTCGGCGACTATCGCCGATACTCTCGCGGCTTACGAACTGTCGTGGAAGTTGGGTGTGAAGGCCAACGCGCTCTATCGCGACGGCTCGAAACTCAGCCAGCCTCTCGCCTCGGCCCTGGTCGAGGATGACGAGGAAGCCGAGGAAATCCTCGCCACCGGCACCCCGGCGGAGAAGGCCCAGGTCGTGGCCGAGAAGATCATCGAGAAGGTGATCGTCAAGGAGATCGTCCGCAGCCACCGCGAGAAGCTTCCGGAACGCCGCAAGGGCTATACCCAGAAGGCGATCGTCGGCGGGCACAAGGTCTACCTGCGCACCGGCGAATACGGTGATGGCTCGCTCGGCGAGATTTTCATCGACATGCACAAGGAAGGCGCGGGCTTCCGGGCGATGATGAACAACTTCGCAATCGCCGTGAGCGTCGGCCTGCAATACGGTGTTCCGCTGGAGGAATTCGTCGAAGCCTTCACCTTCACCCGGTTCGAGCCGGCGGGCATGGTGCAGGGCAACGACTCCATCAAGAACGCGACCTCGATCCTCGACTACATCTTCCGGGAACTGGCGGTCTCCTACCTCGACCGCACGGACCTGGCGCATGTGAAACCTCAGGGTGCGGCTTTCGACGACCTCGGCCGGGGCGACGAGGAAGGCAAGCGCAACATCGGTGAGGTGAGCGAGTCGCAGGCGTCGAAGTCGGTGGAACTGCTGAAATCGATCAGTTCGACCGGCTACCTCCGCAAGCGCCTGCCGCAGGAACTGGTGGTGCTGCAGGGCGGGATCGCCGCGACGGCTTTCGGTTCGGATGGATCGCTGAGCTTCACCGAGACGACGATCGGCGCGACGGCGCTGGCGACGGGTACGGTGTCGATGGACGCCCGGACCAAGGCCAAGATGCAGGGCTACGAAGGCGATCCTTGCGGCGAATGCGGCAACTACACGCTGGTCCGCAACGGCACCTGCATGAAGTGCAACACCTGCGGCGGCACGAGCGGCTGCAGCTGATCGGAACCGATGGGGTTAACCCGAGCGAAAGGCTCCCGCCAAGGTTCGGCGGGGGCCTTTTCCTTTTTTCGGTTCACATATCGTGTTTGCCGTCCCATCCGAACCACCAGTCCAGTGACAGCCGGCCCGGACCTTTGGCGATGAGGGCGAGGAAGCAGGCGGCCCAGAGGCCGTGGGTGGGCCAGGCGTCGGGATAGACGAAGACCTCGATCACCGTGGTCATGCCGAGAAGCGCCAGCGCCGAGAGGCGGGTGCAGAGGCCGAGGGCCAGAAGGATCGGGAAGAAATGCTCGGCGAAAGTCGCCATTACGGCGGCGACCGGCGGCGGGACCAGCGGCAGGGCGTAGTCGTTCTCGAAGAGATACCAGGTGCTGTCGGCGATCCACCAGCCGTCGACCTTGGTCCGGCCCGAGGCCCAGAAGATCGAGGCGGGGATCAGGCGGGCGAAAAGCGCCGGAACCTCCCAGGGCAGGCGGCCGAGAAGCGTGTTGATCCGGCGCAGGATCGGGGCCGGTGCGGCGGTCATGGTCAAGTCAGACATCGGTCGTCTCCCGGGAGATAAGGGCGCCCGCTGCGGAGAGGCGCAGGATGAGGTGGGTCGGGTCGAAGCGGGGATCGACGACGCGGGCGGCCCCGGCGGCGCCGAGGAGGTGTCCTGTCTTGACGAGGCTGGCGATGAAGAGCGACTCGGCCCGGGTCATCCGCCAGACCTCGACATCGAGGTGGCGGTTGCGCAGGACGAGCGCGATCTCTTCTTGCGACGGGTCGATCTCGCTCGTGGCGGCGCCCGGCTGATGCGCGGCCCAGATCGTCACGAAGGCATGGCGGGCGCGCAGGAGCTGCACCGAAGGGTGGAGGGCGAGGCGGGCGGTGTCAGCCCCGGCGGCGGCGAGGGCCAGCGCCTCGGCCGTCAGGGGTGGCGTGTCGGCGGCGTGGTAAGCCAGGCCGCGCGCATATTCGAGGCGCGCGACATCGGCGAGGTAGGGAAGGCCGGCGGCCGGGGGAAAGCTGCGCAGGAAGCCGGGGAACTCGTCCCCCCAGAGCATCAGGATCGGGGTTTTCGGCCCGTGCTGGGCGATGAAGAGGCGGGCCGTGGCGCGGAAGAAGTCGTCGCCGACCAGCGCCTTGACCACCGGAAAGCGTGCGGCCAGCGCCTCGGTGAGGCTGTGGGCGACGTTGTTGCGGTAGACGCCGAAGCGGCGGTCGATCTCGGCCGGGTCGGCGGCGGAACCGGGCGGGAGAGTGCTGGTCACGAGTCCGTCGCGGAAGGCGCCGATCAGGTCAGGATGCGAGTGCATGGCCGCTCCGGTTGATGAAGGATTGCGCGGCGCGGGCCTCTGCAAGGAGCACGGGGAACTCGGGCACGTCGTTGTCCCATTCGATGAGGACCGGCAGCGGGCCGGTGCGGTCCAGGACCTCCGCGAAGAGCGCCCAGACCGGGTCGGCGACGGGCGAGCCGTGGGCGTCGATCAGCAGGGGGCCGGTCGGCAGGGTTTCGGCGTCGTGGCCGCCGAGGTGGATCTCGCCCACCAGATGCAGCGGGAAATCGGCGAGCCAAGCGCGGGGATCCTCGCGGCGGTTGGTGCAGGCGACGAAGACGTTGTTCACATCGAGAAGCAGGCCGCAGCCGGTGCGCCGCGCGATCTCGCGCAGGAAATCGGTCTCGGCCCAGGTCGACTGGGCGAATTGGAGGTAGGTCGAGGGGTTTTCCAGCAGGATCCGGCGGCCGAGCGCCTGCTGCACCTCGTCGATATGGGCACAGACGATGCCAAGCGTCTCGTCGGTGTAGGGGAGCGGCAGGAGGTCGTACAGGAACTCGCCGCCATGGCTCGACCAGGCGAGGTGTTCGGAAAAGCTCTCGGGCTGGTAGCGGTCGATCAGGCGGCGCAGGCGGGCGAGGTGGTCGCGGTCGAGCGGGTCCGACCCGCCGATCGAGAGGCCCACGCCGTGCAGCGACAGCGCGTAATCGGCGCGGAGCGCGGTGAGCTGGGCATGGGGGCGTCCGCCGTCGCCCATGTAGTTCTCGGCATGGACCTCGAAGAAGCCGAGGGTGGGACGCGTCTGGTGGATCGCGGCGAAATGCTCGGGCTTGAAGCCGAGGCCGGCGGCGGCGGGCAGGGGGCTTGGCATCGGAACTCTCGCGCTGGAGGGGGTGGGCGCGGGCGACCGGTGGATCGCCCGCGGGGGTCCGGATCAGGACTTCATCGGCTCGAGCGACCCCATGCCGGTCGGCGTCTTCATGGTCACGCAGGTACCGGCGGGGACATACTTCCAATGCGCACCGTCATAATCGACCTTCGAGGTGCCCGCGCAGGTGGTGCCGGCGCCCGCGGCGCAGTCGTTCTGGCCGGCCAGCGCGATGCCGTAGCATTTCTCCATCTTCATGTCGTCGGCATGGGCGGCGCCGGCGGCCGCGGTCAGGGCGGCGGCGAGCGAGGCGGTCAGGCCAAGGGCGGTGGGCATGTGGGTCATCTCTGTCTCCAGATCCTTTGTGTCAGGGGAACCGACCACCGGTTCCTGCATGGACCGTTCGAGGGCGTCCGGCCCGCTGTTACGCCGCTCACGGTTTGGTGTTCGAAACCGGCGCTTTTCCCTGTATCGAGGGAAAGCCTGTAACAATTCCCGCGCGGCCGCGAATGGACGAACGGACATGACCGAGACGGATGCAGACTGGTCCGCGCTGATGCGTGCGGCCAATGGCGGCGATACGCGCGCCTATGGCCGTCTGCTGCATCTGGTCACCCCGGTCTTGCGCGGGATCGTCCGCGCGCGCGGACGCGCCTTTTCTCCCGAGGCGCAGGAGGACATCGTGCAGGACGTTCTGCTTGCCATCCATCTCAAGCGCCACACCTGGCGCGAGGATAGCCCGGTGAAGCCCTGGCTCTACGCCATCGCGCGCTACAAGGTGATCGACGCGTTCCGCGCGCGCGGCCAGCATGTCCAGGTGCCGATCGAGGATTTCGCCGATGTCCTTCCTGCCGAGCCGCAGGCCGATCCGACCGAACGCAGCGACGCGCTCAAGATCCTGGGCCAGCTTGATCCGCGCTCGGCCGAATTGCTGAAGGCCGTAAGCCTTGACGGGGCAGATCCGGCCGAGACCGGGCGGCGGCTGGGCATGTCGGAAGGCGCGATGCGGGTGGCGCTGCACCGGGCCTTGAAACGCCTGGCCGAGTTGCGCGAAAGGCAGATGCCATGAGGACCGACGATCTGATCCGCGCCCTTGCCGCCGACGAGGTGAAACCCGCCTCGGTCGGTGCCCGGCTTGCGTGGCTGCCACTGGCGCTTTTGCTGGCGGGGGGCGCGCTTCTTGGGATCATCGGGATCCGGCCCGATCTGGCGGCGGCGCTGGTGGCACCGGTTACCGCGTTGAAGAACCTGCTTCCCCTGGCCCTGGGCCTTGCCGCGCTGGCTCTGGCCGTCCGCCTGACCCGGCCTGACGCGACGGCGCCGGTCGCGGGGTTGATCGTCTTTCCGCTGGTGGCGCTGGCGCTCTTTGTCTACGGGCTGAGCCAGATGCCGATGGCAGACTGGGGGCGTGGGCTGATGGGCCAGTCGGCGGCCTTCTGCGTGCCGGCAATCGTGCTGACCGCGCTTCTGCCGCTTGCGGCGGCGATGCGGGCGATGCGGTCCGGCGCCAGCACCGACCCCGGGCGGAGCGGGGCGCTGACCGGGCTGGCCTGTGGCGCGCTTGCGACCGCGATCTATGCCCTCCATTGCAACGAGGACAATCCGTTGTTCTTCGTGACCTGGTATGGGCTTGCCATCGTGATCGTGGCGGGGATCGGTGCGGTCCTGGGGCGGCGCCTGTTGCGCTGGTGATCCGGGACACCCCCGCCGGTCAGGGTTCTGCCATTCCAACCTATCTCGCCCAAAGCGAAGCGGGCCGCCACGCTTGGGGAACGCGGCGGCCCGATGCCTACTGGGGGCATTCGAAAAGCTGGTCGACCTTGGCACTCGCAGGCGGGGCATCAGGGGAAAGGGACGGTCCCTTGTGCGAGGTGACGGCCAGTTGGGGGCAGGCCTTGCCTTGGTCTTCCGGCTTTTTTCTTGGCGCCTCATCGGGCCATGACGCGAACCTGCCACGGCCTGGCCGGGGCCGCTGTTCCCCAGGTGACAGGGGGCGGGGTCGATCGCGTTTTCGTGATGAAAACGCCTCCGGCGCGGGGCGCACGGAGGCGTTGTCGGAAGCCGTTGGCAGATCAGCCGAGCGCGTATCCGGCGCCGCGCACGGTGCGCAGCGGATCATCGCCGCCAAAGGCGCAGAGCGCCTTCCGCAGCCGGCCGATATGGACGTCGACCGTGCGGGTATCGACATAGATGTCGCGGCCCCAGACGCGGTCGAGAAGCTGCTCGCGGCTCCAGACCCGGCCCGGTTTTTCCATGAAGGTCGACAGCAGGCGGAACTCGGTCGGGCCGAGCTTGAGCACCTTGTCGGCGCGATAGACGCGGTGCGTCTCGGGGTCGAGCCGGATGTCGTCATAGGCCAGCGTCAGTCCGACCGAAGACGGGCGAGAGCGACGCAGCTGGGCGCGGACACGGGCCAGAAGCTCCACGATCGAATAGGGCTTGGTCACATAGTCGTCGGCCCCGGTTTCAAGCCCGCGCACCCGGTCCACTTCCTCGGACCGGGCCGAGAGCATGATGATCGGCACGCCGCGGGTTTCGGGACGCGACTTCAGCCGCCGGCAGACCTCGATCCCCGAGACATTGGGCAGCATCCAGTCGAGAACGATCACGTCGGGCGCGACCTCTTCGACCAGGATCAGCGCCTCTTCGCCGTTGCCGGCCTGCGACACGCGAAAGCCCTCGGCCTCGAAGTTGTAGGACAGGACTTCACGCTGTGCCGGTTCGTCCTCGACGACCAGCACTGTGGGTTGTTCGGCGGCTGCCATCACTTCATCCCGTCAAGACCGGAAAGCGAGGTCGTGTCCTCCTTCGGGCGCGCATCTTCCGGCAGGGCGCCGCGCACGAGGTAGATTACCTGCTCGGCCACGCCGGTCGCATGGTCGCCCATCCGTTCCAGGTTCTTGGCGATGAAATGCAGGTGCATGCAGGCGGTGATGTTGCGCGGGTCTTCCATCATGTGGGTGAGGAAAACGCGGAAGAGCGAGTTGTACATCTGGTCGACATCGCGGTCGCGGCGGCGCACATCCTCGGCCAGTTCCGCATCGCGGCGGATATAGGCGTCGAGCGCGTCCTTCAGAAGCTGCTCGACCGCCTTGGCCATGCGGCGGATGGTGCCGGCTGTGTCGCCCACCGGGGGAAGCTGGTTCAGGACCGAGGACCGCTTGGCCAGGTTCTTGGCATAGTCACCGCAGCGTTCCAGCGTGCCTGCGATCTTCATCACCGACAGCACGGTCCGCAGGTCTGTCGCGGTGGGCGAACGCAGCGCCAGGACCCGAGCGGCTTCCGATTGGATCTGGTCCTCGAGCGCGTCAATCGCCCTGTCGGCAAGGCGCACCCGCTCGGCCAGTTCGTCGTCGCGGGTCTCGAGCGCCTGGGCGGCGTCGAGGATGGCGGCCTCGACCAGCCCGCCCATTTTCATGATCATGGCCTGGATGGCCTCGAGATCGCGGTCGAAGGACGTGACGATATGGGGATCGCTGTTCATGGATGCTCCCTCAGCCGATCCGGCCGGTAATGTAGGACTCCGTGCGGGGATCCTTGGGGTTGGTAAAGATCTGGCCCGTCTCGCCGTATTCGACAAGGTTGCCAAGGTGGAAGAAGGCCGTGCGCTGGCTGACGCGGGCGGCCTGCTGCATCGAGTGGGTGACGATCACCACCGAGAATTGGCTGCGGAGTTCGTCGATCAGTTCCTCGACCTGCGCGGTCGCGATCGGGTCCAGCGCCGAGCAGGGCTCGTCCATCAACAGGACTTCCGGCTGGGTGGCGATGGCCCGCGCGATGCAGAGGCGCTGCTGCTGGCCGCCCGACAGGCCAGTGCCAGGCGAGTCGAGCCGGTCCTTCACCTCGTTCCAGAGCGCGGCTTTCTTCAGCGAGGTCTCGACGATGCCGTCAAGCTCGCTTTTCGAGCGGGTCAGGCCGTGGATCTTCGGGCCGTAGGCGATGTTGTCGTAGATCGACTTGGGGAAGGGGTTCGGCTTCTGGAACACCATGCCGACCTTGGCGCGCAGCTGCACCGGGTCCACCTTGGCGTCGTAAATGTTCTCACCGTCGAGCTTGATCGTGCCTTCGACGCGCGCGCTGGCCACCGTGTCATTCATCCGGTTCAGGCAGCGCAGGAAGGTGGACTTGCCGCAGCCCGACGGGCCGATGAAGGCCGTCACGGTCTTGTCGAGGATATCGACGTCGACGTCCTTGAGCGCGTGGTTCGTGCCGTAATAGACCTGAACCTTCCGGGCCGAGATCTTGCTTTCGTTGGTTTCCACGTCACGCTCCGCGATACGCATGTCATTCATTTGGTTGCCCCCTTACCAGCGGCGTTCGAAGCGGCGGCGCAGGATGATGGCGACCGCATTCATGATGAGCAGGAAGACGAGCAGCACGATCACCGCGCCCGAGGCCCGTTCGACAAAGGCCGGGTCCGACCGCTGCGTCCAGTTATAGACCTGCACGGGCAGGGCGGAAGCCGGATCGAAAAAGCCCTGCGGCGGCGCGCCCGGAAACTCCCGCACGAAGGCGACCATGCCGATCAGCAGGAGCGGCGCGGTTTCGCCAAGCGCTTGCGCAAGGCCGATGATCATCCCGGTCAGGATCCCCGGCGCGGCGAGCGGCAGGACGTGGTCGAAGACGGACTGCATCTTTGACGCGCCCACGCCAAGCGCGGCGTCGCGGATCGAGGGCGGGACCGCCTTCAGCGCGGCGCGGGCCGGGATGATGATCCGCGGCAGGGTCATCAGCGTGAGCACGAGACCGCCGACGATCGGCGCCGATTGCGGCAGGCCGGCGAAGTTGATGAACACGGCAAGGCCGAGGATGCCGAAGACGATGGACGGCACCGCCGCGAGGTTGGCGATGTTCACCTCGATCAGGTCGGTCCAGCGGTTCTTGGGGGCGAATTCCTCGAGATAGATCGAAGCCGCTACCCCGATGGGCAGCGACAGGACCAGCACCACGATCATCATGTAGAGCGAGCCGATGATGGCCACGCCAAGGCCAGCCGATTCCGGCCGCTGGTCCGAGCTGTCGCCCGAGGTCAGGAAGCCCCAGTTGAAATCGGTGGTCAGCATGCCGGCGGCGCGCATCTTGTCGGCCAGCTCCAGTTGGCGCGGGCTCACGTTCTTGTCGAGTTGGGCGCTCTCCATCGAGACGCGACCCTTGAAATATCCGTCGATCCGGCCATTCGCGAGGATGGTCATGTCCACGGTCTGGCCGATCAGCGCCGGATTGGCGAGGACCATGTTGCGGATTTGCGCCGGCGCCTCTTTCGAGATCATGTCGGCCACGTCCTTGTCCGTCAGGCCCGCGACCGCCATCCCCTTGTCGTCGAGGACCTTCTGGAGCGATGCGTTGAGAACCTTTGCATAGCCGATGGTCGTGACCTTCTGCATTTCCGCGGGATCGCGGTTGCCGGATTTGTCGAGCACCGCCGCATCGAGCGTGACTGGTATATGCAGGAAGGTCTGGAAGAAGGCGCCGGTGCCGCTGGAAAAGATCGAGATGAGGAGCATGACCAGCGCGACCATCCCGACCAGCGTCGCGGCAAGGCCGTAGATCTTGAACCGGGCCTCGGCGGCGTTGCGGCGGCGGGTGCGCGCGTCCGGGACAAGAAGCGAGCCCGTGCGCCGGGCCGAAGCGTTGGCGGTGGCGTCGGTCATTCGTATTGCTCCCGGTATTTGCGGACGATGTAGAGGGCAAGGATGTTCAGCCCGAGCGTGATGACGAAGAGCGTCAGGCCAAGGGCGAAGGCGACAAGAGTTTCCGGTGCGGCGAAATCGGTGTCGCCGGTCAACTGGCTCACGATCTTGACGGTGATCGTCGTCATCGCCTCGAACGGGTTGAGGCTGAGCTTGGCGGCGGCGCCGGCGCCGAGGACCACGATCATGGTTTCCCCGATGGCGCGCGAAGCGGCCAGCAGCACCGCGCCGACGATGCCGGGCAGGGCGGCGGGCAGCACCACCTGGCGGATCGTCTCTGACGGGGTGGCGCCCAGACCGAGCGAGCCGTCGCGCAGGCTTTGCGGCACGGCGTTGATGATATCGTCGGACAGGGACGAGACGAAGGGGATGATCATCACGCCCATGACGAGGCCTGCCGTCATCACCGAGGAGCCGGAATTGCCAAGACCGAGCGGCTGGGCCAGCCAGTCGCGCAGGAGCGGACCGACGGTGATGAGTGCGAACAGGCCGTAGACGATGGTCGGGATGCCGGCCAAAACCTCGATGGCCGGCTTGGCGATCGAGCGGAAGCGCGGCGAGGCATATTCCGACATGTAGATAGCGGCGAAGAGTCCGATCGGCACTGCCACCGCCAGCGCGATCGCCGAGACATAGAGCGTGCCCCAGAGGAGCGGCAGCATCCCGAGCTGCGAGTTGCCGTGGAAGTTCGGCGACCAGGTGGTGCCGAAGAAGAACTCGGTCCAGGAATACTGGCCGAAGAAGTGGCCGGTCTCGAACACCATCGACAGGATGATGCCGACCGTCGTGGCGATGGCGATCATCGAACACAGGATAAGCAGGCCGAGCGTCACCTGTTCGACCCGGTTGCGGGCCCAGAAGCTGCCGTTCGTCTGCGCATAGGCATAGGCAAAGCCGATCAGCGCCACGGCCAGTACCGCGATTGCGCGGTAGACCGAGGCGGCGCTGACGATCTCGCGGTAATTCTGGGCCGCGGCGAGGATATGCGGCGTGACATCCGATCCGAAGGCGACGCCGACCTTGCCGAGCATCCCGCGGATGTCGTCCTTGCTCGCGTCGAGGGCCATGACCTGATCGGCGGTCATCGCGCCCGTGCTGATCGCGGTTTCGAGGCCGCTCGCGAGGCGGCGCACATCGGCCATGACGAGGCTCAGGTTCGATCCCTCGCCGATGTCGGCCGGCTCGATCATCGAGGTGACGTGGCGTTCGACATATTCGGCCTGGGCGAACATCCAGGCGATCAGCACGAGGAAGGCCGGAACCATCGTGAAGATGGCGACGTTCCAGCCGTAATAGCGGGGCAGGGAATGCATCCGGCGGGAATCGCCGCCGACGGAATTCAGCGCCTTCTGGCGCCCGAGGATGTACCCCAGGGCAGCCAGGGCCAGGACAATCAGGATGGTCCAGAAGACGGACATGTGCACTCCGATGCGGAAGGGAGTCCGGGAGGGAAGGAGACGCGCGGGCGAACCCGCCCGCGCGGAAGATGCGGCGACCCGGCTGAGCCGGGCCACGCGATCTTACTTCATGGTTTCCTGGGCTGCGACCGCAGCCTGGGTCTTGGCGAGTTCCGGATCGGGAACCAGGCCATAGGCGGCCAGCGGGCCGTCAGGGCCGGCAATGTCGTCGGACACGAAGAACTCGGCATATTCCTGCAGGCCCGGAACGACGCCGATATGCGCTTTCTTCACATAGAAGAAGAGCGGACGCGACACCGGGTAGGTGCCGTCGGCGATGGTTTCGACCGAGGGAACGATCCCGCCCATCGGGGCAACCTTCAGCTTGTCGGTGTTGTTTTCATAGAAGGCGAGGCCGAACACGCCGATGCCATGCGGGGCCGAGGCCAGGCGCGACAGGGTTTCGGTATAGTCGCCGTCGATGTCCACCGACTTGCCGTCGGTCCGCATCTTGACGCAGGTCTCGGTCGCAGCCTTGGCATCGCCGCCCTTCAGGCCGGTGATGACTTCCTCGGCGCCCGAGGCCTTGCAGCCGGCTTCCAGGACCTTCTGTTCGAACACTTCGCGGGTGCCGTGCTTGGTGCCCGGGACGAAAGCCAGGATTTCCTGGTCCGGCAGGGCCGGGTTCACGTCTTTCCAGTTCTTGGCGGTGTTCGGAACCAGTTTGCCGTCAACCAGAACCTCGGCGGCCAGCGCCTTGTACCAGTCTTCCGGGGTGAAGGTGAAATCGGCGCCCTTGATGTCCGAGGCGAAGACGATGCCGTCATAGCCGATGCGGACTTCCATGATGTCGGTCACGCCGTTCTGCTTGCAGGTCTCGAGTTCCGAGTCCTTGATCTTGCGCGAGGAGTTCGCAACATCGACCGTGTTCTCGCCCACGCCTTCGCAGAATTTCTTCAGGCCCGCCGAAGAGCCGCCGCCTTCGACCACGGGGGTCTTGAAGTCGGTGTTTTCGCCGAAGGCTTCGGCCACGATGGTGGCATAGGGCAGAACGGTCGAGGAACCGGACACCTGAACCTGATCGCGCGCGGCGGCCGCGGTGGCCGACACGGCGGCAATCGCGAGCGCCGAGGCCGTGAGCTTCATGATGGTCATTGTGATCTCCTGATGGATTCGCGTCAGGACGCCCCGAGGCGACCTTGGTCCGGGGGCGTAAGGGCCTATGGCAAACCATTTGTAATAGTTTTGTAACAGTTTTATGAATTCGCGTCCGCTCACGCCCCCGCGCCGACCGGAGGTCCATCGCCACCGAAGACTCCGTTGCTGGCGCGCAAAGTAAAGTGCTCGCCGCACAAACTTCCAACATCGACGCGCGCGAATGTGTCATGATGTGATTCCGGCGCCGAATGGGCATTTCGCTGACCGGTGCCAGGGTCCAAGGAACTTGCAGGTGTGGGCCGGTTATGCGCCCTACAGTTATTTGGGGGACTTTCCATGACGACAAACAAGACGCGATGGAGCGGGCGAATGGCGTCCGCCGTCGTCGCTGCGATCGCCTTTGGTGCGATGGGCGCGACCGCAGGGCTGGCGCAGTCAGAGGCGCCGGTCGGCTCGCCGGCAGCGACCCGCGTGTTGGAGGGCAACCAGCTTCCGCCGCCGCCGATGAAGTTCGGCGGGGTGATCAAGCAGGAAGCGCTCCAGTCCACTCCGTGGTGGGAGCCGCGCGTCGTGCCGCCGAAGAAGGCGCCGAACGTGCTGCTCATCATCACCGATGACGCCGGCTTTGGCGTGCCCTCGACCTTCGGCGGGGTGATCCCGACCGAGACGATGGACGCGCTGGCCAAGACCGGCATCAGCTACACCAATATCCACTCGACCGCGCTCTGCTCGCCCACCCGGGCAGCGCTCATCACCGGTCGCAACCACCATTCCGTCGGCTTCGGCGTAATCTCCGAACAGTCGACCGGCTTCCCCGGCTACAACTCGGTCATCTCGAAGGACAAGGCGACGATCGGGCGGATCCTGCTCGACAACGGCTATAACACAGCCTGGTACGGCAAGGATCACAACACCCCGGCCTTCGAGGCCTCTCAGGCCGGTCCCTTCGACCAATGGCCGACCGGCATGGGCTTCCAGCACTTCTACGGCTTCGTCGGCGGCGACGCCAACCAGTGGCAGCCGAACCTGTTCAACGACACAACCCAGATCTACCCGTTCAAGGACAATCCGAACTGGAACCTTATCACGGGCATGGCGGATGACGCGATCGACTGGATCACTGACATGCACCAGATCGATCCGTCCAAGCCGTTCATGATCGAATATGCACCCGGCGCGACCCACGCCCCGCACCACCCGACCAAGGAATGGGTGGACAAGATCGAGGCGATGCACCTCTTCGACGACGGCTACGAGGCGCTGCGCCAGCGCATTTTCGAGAACCAGAAGAAGATGGGTCTCGTACCGCAGGATGCGACGCTGTCGCCCTGGCCCGCGGATTACATCAAGCCCTGGGACAAGCTGACCGATGTCGAGAAGAAGCTCTTTATCAGGCAGGTCAACGTCTTTGCGGCCTATTCCGCCTATTCCGACCATGAGATCGGCCGGGTGATCGACGCAGTCAAGAACATCGGCGAGCTCGACAACACGATCATCATCTACATCAACGGCGACAACGGTACTTCTGCCGAAGGCGGGCCGCTCGGCACTCCGAACGAGGTCGCCTTCTTCAACGGCCTGAACGAGATCCCGGCCGATGTGCAGATGAAGTGGTACGATGTCTGGGGCACCGACCAGACCTACAACCACATGTCGGCGGGCTGGTCCTGGGCCTTCGACACGCCGTTCGACTGGTTCAAGCAGAATGCCTCGCGGCTGGGCGGCATCCGGCAGAACATGGTCGTGTCCTGGCCCGGGCACATCACCGATGTGGGCTCGCGCCGTGACCAGTTCATGCATGTGATCGACGTGGTGCCGACCATCCTCGAGGTGACCGGGATCAAGGCCCCGGAAGAGGTCGACGGCATCAAGCAGGCGCCGATCGAGGGCACGAGCTTTGCCTATACCTTTGACGCCAAGAACGCCAAGGAACCCAGCCACCACAAGAAGCAGTACTTCGAGATGATGGGCCAGTGGGCGATGTATGATGATGGCTGGCTGCTGTCGACCAAGGTCAACCGCGCGCCCTGGGAGGCGACCGGACCGGCAAACCCCGATCCGCTCAACAACCAGGTGTTCCAGCTTTATGATCTGAACACCGACATGAACCAGACCAAGGACATTGCGGCCGAGCATCCCGACAAGGTCAAGGCGATGAAGGCAGAGTTCATCGAGGAAGCGAAGAAATACCAGGTGTTCCCGATGGACGCTTCGGTGGCCGCCCGCATTGCCGCTCCGCGGCCGAACATCACCGCGGGCCGGACAGAGTTCGTCTATACACGGCCGATGACGGGCCTGCCACAGGGCGACTCTCCGTCGATCCTGAACTCGTCCTACACGATCACGGCCGATCTCGAGGTGCCGGAGGGCGCCCCGGCTCAGGGCATGATCCTCACTTCGGGCGGACGGTTCGGCGGCTACGGCTTCTACCTGAAGGACGGCAAGCCGGTCTTCCTGTGGAACCTGGTCGATCTGAAGCGGATCGCTTGGAACGGGCCCGATGCACTGACGCCCGGCAAGCATACGGTTGAGTTCGACTTCACCTATGACGGTCTGGGCGCAGCAACACTTGCCTTCAACAGCTTCGAAGGCATCGGGCAGAGCGGAACCGGTGTGCTCAAGGTCGATGGCAAGGAGGTCGCCACGCAGAAGATGGAGCACACGCTGCCCCTGATCCTGCAATGGGACGAAGCGTTTGACATCGGCTCGGACACGCTGACTGGCGTGAACGACGCGGACTACCAGCCGCCGTTCCCGCTGACCGCCAAGCTCGATAAGCTCACGCTCAAGATCAGCCGCCCGGAATTGAGCGACGCCGACAAGGCGAAGCTCGAGGCGGCGATGCAGAAACAGGCCGACTGACCGTCGCTGCGAAGGGAAATGGAAAGGGCCCCGCAAGACGGGGCCCTTTTGGTTTCGATGTCGGGTCTCAGTTGCCGGTCGGCAGGGCCAGATCGATCCCGCCCTTGGCCAGCGCGTCACGCACCCACTGGAATTTCTGGTAGTTGGTGATCGTGATCGGACCGCTGTAGCTGGCGCTCTGCAGCTTGCGCGGCGGATATTCGATATAGGTTTTCATCAGCTTGTTGATGGCATCGCTGATCGAGACCATCGCCCAGGTGTGCTCGGTGAAGTTGTTCATGAAGATGTCGTAGCGTTCCTGCGGATCGGCCCAGAGATCAAAGACCTGGGGAACGGTTGCGACATAGCTTTCCGGACCCTTCCAGCCGAGATTGCTGTCCACCGCCAGCCCGCCGGTCTGGGCGCCGTCGTCACCGCGCAGGTTGAAGACCGCCTTCAGGTGGCCGACACGGGCGGCCCCGGGCGTCAGCTCGTTTTCGGTAAAGTAGAACCACTCGTTCCGCGGCGACGGGCCCGAGCCGGTCAGCACCGGGGTCATGTCGTAGCTGTCGAAAATGATCGGCTGGCCTTCGCGATCCTTCGTCGGCAGCGGCACGCCCGCGACCGAAGCGAAGGTGGCCATCAGGTCCAGCCCGCCGATGATCTCGTGGTTCTTGGTATCCGCCGGCGTGTGGCCCGGCCAGATGGCGATGGCCGGCACGCGGTTGCCGCCTTCGCGCACGGTCCCCTTGGTGCCGCGGAACGGGGTATAGCCCGCGTCAGGATAGACATCCTGCCAGGCGCCGTTGTCGGTGGTGTAGAAGATCAGGGTGTTCTGGTCCTGGCCGGTCTTCTTCAGCTCGTCGAGGATACGGCCGATGCGCGTGTCGAGCTCGACGATGGAGTCCGCATATTTCGACTTTGCCATCGACTTGTGCTGGAACTCCGGCGCCGGCAGGTTCGGCTGGTGGACCTTCATGAAGTTGACGTTGATGAAGAAGGGCGTGTCGGGGGTCTTGGCGGCTTCGTCGATGAACTCGACGGCGGCCTTCTCCACATAGCCATCGAAGAAGGGGATGCCGACGACACCGTCGGGATAGTTCACCCCGTCGATCGTGATGTTCTCGCCCGGCTTGTCGATGTACTGGCCGTTGATCTTGAAGTCTTCCTTCGCGGGCTCACCAGCCTTGCCGGACAAGGACCCCTTGGTCACCTTGTTGAACATGTCACGGAGCGCCGGGTCCATGTCCGGGAACCAGGTCGGATCGCCGTAGGTGTAGGCGTTCAGATGGTAGAGCCCGACATACTTCATCTCGTCATAACCCTGCGCGTTCGGCAGCGCAAAGTCCGCCTCGCCCAGGTGCCATTTGCCGGTAAAATAGGTCTCGTATCCGCCCTGCTTCAGGACTGACGCAAGCGTCCATTCCGCCGCCGGCAGGCCGCCGCCCTCGCCCTGGAAGGCGACGGTGGTCATGCCGGAGCGGTTCGGAATGCGCCCGGTCTGCATCGCGGCGCGGCCGGGCGTACAGCTCGGCTGGGCGTAGAACGAGAAGAAGGTCATGCCTTCCTTCGCCATCTTGTCGAAGGTCGGCGTCTGCATGCCGCGACCTTCGCCGCCGCCGTAAGGGCCGAGGTCGCCATAACCGGTATCATCGGAGACGATGAACAGGATATTGGGTTTCTTGTCCTGGGCTTCCGCCGCCAGGCCGAAGGCCGTCGCGCCGGACGCCACCAGGGCTAGAGAAAGAAAGCGAGGCAAGTTCAACATATCAGACTCCAGTCAAATACATCTGCATCGCAGGAAGCCGAAAACAGCCCCGTCCCGCCGATGATCGGTTTCACAATCTCCGAACAGCCTGTTCCGACTCGGGAAACAGTGTTCAGAGGTGAAGCCTAGCACGGTCAGGGTCCCGGGACGCCTGAATTCGCGCCATTGAAGGCTACTGGAGTCTGGCTTCAGGCCCAGTCGAGCAATGGCCCATTTGGAACAATCCGCAACGGATTGAGGGCCTTGACCGAGTAGTAACCGCGCTTGATGTGGTCGAGATTGACCGTCTCGCGGATGCCGGGGATCGCCAGGACCCGGTGCAGGTAGGCGTTCAGCTGCTGGTAGTCGACGATCCGGCGCAGGTTGCACTTGAAGAGGCCGTGATAGGCCGCGTCGAACCGCACCAGCGTCACGACCAGGCGAATGTCGGTCTCGGTGAAGCGGTCGCCGAAGAGGAAACGCCGTCCGTCCACCAAGCGGTCTTCCAGCTCGTCGAGCATGGCGAAGACCTCGGCAAAGGCCTCGTCATAGGCAATCTGAGTGGTGGCAAAACCGGCGCGATAGACGCCGTTGTTCAGGCGCGGATAGATCCGGTCGTTCAGCGCGTCGATCGCGTCCGCCAGGTCGGTAGGCCGCAGGTCGACATCAGGACGGGCGAGGGGGCCGAACCCCTTGTCGAACATGCGCAGGATATCGGCGGATTCATTGCTGACGATCGTGCCCAGATGTTTGTCCCAAAGGACCGGAACCGTGGCGCGGCCGGTGAAGCTGGGTTCGGCCCGGGTATAGAGCTCGTGCAGATAGGTGGCGCCGTTCACCTCGTCCCGGGTTGAACCGGGATAGTCACCGAACTGCCAGCCCTGGTCACTGAGCGCCGGCTCGACGATCGACAGCGAGACGGCGCCTTCAAGGCCCTTCAGCTTGCGCGCGATCAGCGTCCGTGACGCCCAGGGGCAGATCAGCGCAACATAGAGGTGATAGCGCCCCGCCTCGGCCTTGAAGCCGCCGGTCCCGGTGGGGCCGGCGCTGCCGTCGGGGGTGACCCAGTTGCGGAAGGACGAGATCTGGCGGACGAAGCCGCCCTTCTCGTCCTTCGCCTGGACCGGCTGCCAGTCCTCGGTCCATTTGCCTTGAACCAGCATCTCAGGCGGCCTTCCGGGTCAGGGTGATCTGCGTCCCCCAGGGATCGGCCGGGGTCGCCGAGCCGGTCCGGGCAACCAGCCTGTCGTAAGACGGGGCATCGGCCAGAAGCTCGACGTCGGCAAGGCCGGTCGAAGGATAGGCCCGTTGCCCGGCCCCGCGCGACTGCCAGACATTGGCGCCGAGGTGGTGATGATAGCCGCCGCTGCTCATGAACGAGGCGCCGGGGTAATGGGCCTTGATGTCGAAGCCGAGCGTGTCGTGGTAGAAGGATTCGGCTTCGTCGACATTGCCGACCTGAAGGTGGACATGGCCGACCACGGTGCCTTCTGGCGCCCCGGTCCAGGGGGAACGGGCGGCCGCGAACAGGCTGTCGAGGTCGAGATGCTCGGTCGACATGCGGATCTGGCCGTTGTCGACCGCCCAGCTTTGGCGGGGGCGGTCGGAATAGACTTCGATCCCGTTGCCCTCCGGATCGTCCAGGTAGATCGCCTCGCTGACCAAATGGTCCGACGCGCCGGAAACCGGAAGCCGCTTTTCGGCGACATGGCGCAGCCAGGCCCCCAGATCCTCGCGCGAGGGCAAGAGGAAGGCGGTATGGAACAGCCCGGCCTCGCGGCGCGAGCGGACCCGAGCCGCGCGATCGCCGCGCAGCTCGAGAAGCGGTTTGCCTCCGGCACCCAGCACGACCACTTCGCCGTCGGCGCTGATTGTCTCGAACCCGAGAAGCGCGCGATAGAAGTCGGCGACCCGGCCAAGATCGTTCACCGTCAGGGCGACGCGGCCGATTTCGACGGGGGCGCTGCTGGTGGACATGATGGGCTCCTTTCAGGGGGCAGATGCGGTGAGGCTTACTTCTTGCCGATGCTGTAGGCGCCGTCACCAAGCAGCGCGGTCGCGATCAGGGTGATCGCCCAGAATGCCGGATATTCCCAGCCGCCGTTCTGGTTCGAGAAGAAGAAACCGGCAGCACCGTGAACCGTGACGATGGTGCCAACCAGCAGGACGGCGAGGACCGGCGCGACGATGCGCACCTTGTAGCCGACGATCAGCGCGATGGCGCCAAGGACTTCGATCAGGATCACCAGATAGGCGAGCGGGCCAGGCAGGCCGATCGACTGGAAGAAGCCGGCGGTTCCGGCAGGGGTAAAGACAAAGATCTTCAGCCCGGCATGAAGCAGGAAGAGGACGCCCGAGGTAACCCGCAGGACGAAGGCGGCAAGATCAGCCGAGTTGCTGCCCGAGGTGGAAGCGATGGAAGCGGTCATGGATCAGATCCCTTTGTTTCGATACTGCCCCGAAGGTTCACGGGCATGCCGCTTAAATGCCTCATGCTGGGATGGATTATAATCCGCCCGCCCGGAAGAACATTCCTTCCATAATGGAATGGATCAACCCTGGCCGGGCCGTGTCCAGTCGACTTCGCCCCGATAGCGCGTCGAAAGGAAGTCGACCAGCGCCCGGACCTTGGCGGCCAGGTGCCGGCCCGGCGGATAGACCGTGAAGATACCGTAGGGCGGGATCTCGAGGTCGGCCAGGACAGGCAGGATGCGGCCGGCGGCAAGGGCATCGGCGGCAACGAAATCAGGCAGGTAGGCCAGGCCAAGCCCGCGCTCAGCGGCGGCGAGGCAGACCTCGGCGTTGGAAAAGCGCAGACGGCCGGTGACCTGGATTGTCTTTAGCCCCTCGGCCGTCTGGAAGGGCCAGGTGCCGGGTTCGCGGAAATTCGTGTCGATGATGCAGTCATGGCGGGCCAGGTCAGCCGGGCTCTGCGGCAGTCCGGCGCGGTCGAGATAGGACGGGGCAGCGACGAGCCGCAGGCGGGAATCGCAAAGGCGTCGCGCGATCAGGCTGCTGTCGACTGGCCGGCCAACCCGAACCGCGATGTCGAAGCCTTCGTCGACGAGGTTCACCAGCCGGTCGGTGAAGTTCACGTCCAGCGCGATTTCGGGGTAGAGGCTGGCGAATTCCGCCAAGGCAAAGCGCAACTGATGAACGCCCAAGGTCAGCGGCGCGGAAATTCTCAGACGCCCGCGCGGGCGTTCGCTTTCCTGGCGGATCGACTGGTCGATTGCCTCGATCTCGTCCAGCACGATCCTGATGCGGTCGTAATAGGCTTGCCCGGCCTCGGTCGGTGACAGCGCGCGGGTCGTGCGGTTCAGAAGGCGGACGCCAAGCGCGCTTTCGAGGCGGGATACCAGCTTTGACGCCTGGCCCGGGCTGGTGCCAAGCCGCGCCGCGGCTGCGGCGAAGCTGCCCGTGTCCATGACGGCGGCAAACATCCGGTCGGCGACCAACCTGTCCAGGGATCCTCCTTCCGCCGGTCCTGTGGCCCGGCGCGCGGGCCGAGTGTAGCGTCGCGCGATCGCAAGGGAAACCGGGGTTCCTAGTCTTCCGTCCCGCCCAGCCGTTCGGCCAATGGCGAGATCAGCCAGGCCAGAAGCGGCTCTTCGCCGGTTTCGATGAACAGGCTCACGGGGATGCCGCGGGGCAGCGGTCCGGGCAGGGCGGCGGGATCGAGCGTAACCTCGGCAACAAAATGTGGGGACGTCCCGGAGACGCCTTCGACCGCGTCGGCCGAGATCCAGGCGACCTGGCCGGCCAGGCTGTGCCCGCCCGGTCCGGGCAGGCGGATGTCGACCTTCTGGCCGGGAGCGATGCGTATCCGGTCATCCGGGCGCAGTTCGGCGGTTATGCGGTTGGAGTTCGCCGTCGGGAGAATGCTCAGAACCGGTTCGGCCGGGCGCAGGATCTGTCCCGGGGTCCGGCTGCGCAGGCCCAGAACCTGTCCGGCGACAGGGCTGGTCAGCGTCATGGTGGCGATCTGGTCGCGCAACCGGTGGCGCTCGGCCCGCAATTCGGCCTCGGTCTCTGCCAGCGCGGCCAGATCCCGCGCGGCTGCGGCTGCGGCGCCCGTGGTCAGCGCCAGCACCTGCGCCCCCGCCTCTTGCCGGCGGCCTTCTGCCGCCGCCCGCGCCGCCCTGATTGCACCCGCTTCCCCGTCGAGCCGCGCCGCCTCGCGGTCGAGCGCCAAAACCCGGGACTCTTCTGTCAGGCCGCGGTCGCGCAGCCTTTGCTGGCGCGCGCGTTCGGTGGCAATCAGCGCCGATTGCAGGGCCGTGGCGGCAAGCTGGGCGTCCAGGCCGGCGATCTCGCTTCCGGCCTGAGCCGCCTGGCGCCGCAAGACGGCGATCTGGCGGTCGCGAAAGGCCTGGGCCCGGGTCAGCTCGACGGCAGCTGACATCAGCTGGCGCGCCATCCCAGGGTCATGGCGGGCGAGGCGGATCAACGCGGGATCAGCGATCAGGACGCGACGGTTGTCGCGCGTCGCCTCAAGCACCGCGCGGCGCAGGCCGAGCGCATTCAGGCGGAGGTCGATCCGTGCAAGCTCCGCCAATTCGGCCCGGCTGTCGATGCGGGCGAGGGCCGTTCCCGCCGCGACGGTCTGCCCTTCGCGCACGAAGACCGCATCAAGCCGACCGCCCTCGGGCAGGCCAAGGGCCACCGCCTCTGCCAGCGCGCCAGTCCGGCCGGTGCCCGAGACGCCCTGGGCGATTGGGGCGAGGCTTGCCATAAGGATGACGGCCAGGGCGATAGCCACGAGTGTGACTTGCCCAAGCCGGATGGGATCATCGGCCGCGCGGGCAAGCGGGGGGGAGGCGGTCATTATCCCCGGGCCTTGTCGTGGACGGCCTGTCGCGACTGTCCGGTTGTCCGGCCGAGGACCTGCGGGCGCGGCCCTTGGGCCACGGCCCGTCCTCCAGACAGGACAAGCAGGTCGTCACAGCAGAGCAGAGTCGAGGCGCGTTTGGTCGCCACTATGGCAGATCCGCCGTCGGCGCGATGCTGTCGCAAAAGCCGATGGAGCCGGGCAAGGCCTTCTGCGTCCAGCGCCGCATCCGGCTCGTCAAGCAGAAGCAGCTGTGGATCGCCGTAAACTGCGCGGGCAAGCGCGATCTCGGCGAACTGTGCCCGCGAAAGCGGCGCCCCGTCCGGCATCAGCCGGGTCCGATAGCCGTCGGGCAGGGCCAGGATGCGGTCATGCACGCCCGCACGCCGGGCCGCACGCAGGACCGCCTCGGCGTCCGGCGATTCCGACCCGCCGGCGATGAACCCGGCGAGGCCCGCCCCTTCAGCGGAGGGGGATTGGGCGAGCAGCCCGATCGGCGACAACGACCGGAGCGCGACAGAGGAACCGGCCTGTCCCGCGTGAAAGGCCAGGCCGCCCCGCAACACGGGCCAGTCCCCGGCCAGGGTCCGGATGACCGCCGTCTTTCCCGCACCCGCATCCCCCGCGAGCCCGAGAATCCGACTTGGCGGCAGGTCGAAGCTGATATCCTGCAGAACCGGCGTCCGAGCACCTGGCGGACCAGAGGACATCTGTCGCACCTGTAGCGTCGATCCGGCAGGCAGTGTCGCAGGTTCGCGCGCACGCCCCTTTTCCTGCGGAACCGGCCGCGCCGACATCGCCGTCAGTGCCCGACCGGCAGCGGCCAAGAGCGGCCCGTGCGCCGTTACCACGTCAAAGGGCGCGAGCGCGCGGCCGAACAGAAGCGAGGCGGCGAAAATCGCCCCGCCCGACAGCGCGCCTTCCATCACCAGCCAGGCGCCTAGCCCGACAAGACCGGAGAACACCGCCATCCGGAGCGCCCGCTGCACTGCCGCCAGCCTGTCCGGCCGCTGGCCGCGAACGGCCTGCAGGGCCACAAGCAGAACCAGCGCCGACAAACCCGCGACGCCGAGCAGCGGATGCAGGACAGCGAGCCCGCCCAGAAACATGAGGCTCCACGGCAGGTCGACCAGCGCAAGTGCTGCCGGAGACGCCAGCGCGGCACGAAGGGCTGCCGCCTCGGCTGGCGAAGCACCACGACGGATGGCGGCCAGGGCCGTCTCAGCGGCGATGACGCCCGCAAGGCGCGTCCGGGCCAGATCGAGCAGCCCGAAGGCGAGACTGGCGCCTGCGACCGCGAGGGACAGCGAGATCAACATGACACCGGACCGGGCGATAAGAACCCTGTCATAGACAAGCAGCAGATAGAGCGGCCCGGTGAAGAGCAGCAGGTTCACAGCGCAGGAAAACAGGGCCTGCCATAACAGGGCCCGACCAGAGCTGGTCAGGAGCCGAATGAACATCTGTGTCGCTGACGCCCGCATCCCAAATCAATCCAACCGAGACATCGGCTCAGTCTTGCTGCGGAGGTTCCAAGAAAGTGTGAAGGCCAAGCCTGTTCGGCCGGCCACCATATTGCCCCGTTGATGCCGCAACCGCAGACCGATCCGCTGCCAATTTGCCTGCCGGGGTGCGGTCCGGCATCCGCAGGGCGAGAGTGCAAGGACGAGTGGAACATGCTTGACAAGAATTACTTTGGCGGACCGGATCGCGTGCCCTCTCACGCCAGGCGGCACACCGCATCGGTCGCGGTCATCACTGCGGCGCGCAATGCCGCCGATACGATCAGGGACACGCTCGACAGCCTGTTCGGTCAGTCCTTTACCGATTGCGAAGCCGTCGTGGTGAACGATGGCTCCACCGACGACACCGGCCTCGTGGCCGAGGAATACGCGTAGCGGGACGCCCGTCTGCGGGTCCTGAATGCCAGCCATGGCGGCGTAAGCGCCGCGCGAAATGCGGGCATCGACGCAACGCGAGCCCCGTGGATCATGATTCTGGACGCCGACGATCAGCTTCAGCCCTGGCATCTGGAAGGGATGATGGCGACCGCCCGTGATGATGCCACCGCCGATGTCGTCTATAGCGACTGGCGCATCGTCAGCGCGACTGGCCTAGAAGGTGTGCGCCAGCGGGTGACGTTTGACGGTCCGCCGATCCGGCAGCTGTCGCGCTCGGTCAATGTGGTCGTGCATGGCCTTATGTTCCGGCGGGACCTGCTCGAGCGCGCGGGGCGCTTTCAGCCGGGCATGCCGACTGCGGAGGACTGGGACCTCTGGCTGCGAATGGCACGAATTGGCGCGCGGTTCCGGCCCGCGCGCGCCGACGTTGTCGCACGATACACCATGCGGCCGGGCAGCGCTTGCTCGAACGGGCTGAAGCTGGTGCGCGGTGTGGAAAATGTCGTGCGGATCGCCGCTTCGGAGGATCCCAGGGTCCAGTCGAGGCTCGAGGTTCCTCCGTATGAAGCCGAAGAGCTCGACGTGATGGGCATTCACAACGTTCTTTGGTCTGCTTCACGGAACCTTGGCCTCGGAGGCAACCCGGACGACGTTCTTGACGAACTTGTGTCTCGCTACAAGGCTCCGATTTCCGGACCGGGGGCCACGACGACGATCTTTCGAGCCTTGGTGCAGGGGCTGGCAGATCCGCGTCCCGACTGGCCGGCGATCTGGCCGGAGATGCGGCCGCGGGTTGCGGCCATGCTTCATCGCGCCGCGCCACAAACGATCATGCCGTGTTTTGCGGAGTCTGCGCTGAAAGGGATCGAAGAACTCGCGATCGACCAGTTTGATCCCCTCCTTCTGGGACCGGGCGAGGTGGTGCGGGTCGGAAAATGGATGCTGGCGCGTGTTGATCTGGCCAATCCGCAGCTTCCGTCCATACCTGACGGAGTGGAGTTCGCCCGGGTCCATGTCGACCGAGCGGGCGCCTCCCTTGGAGCAGTGGATGTCTTCGCGTTTCGGCTTTCGTCGCCTGAGCGCTTCGAACTGATCGGCAAGACATTCCGCGATGCTCCACCGCTCGATCCCGCGGATGTTGCCCGCTGGAAAGCGCTGAGCGACGGTCCCACAACAGTTGAACAGCTGACGGAAAGCCTCAGCACCGAAGCAGAAGCCAACGACCTGGCCTCCGCCTTGTCCAAGCCGGCAAGACCTGTGCCGTTGCGGGTGCTTTTGCTTTCGGCGGGAGATGGGCGCCTGGCGGAGGCTCTTGCCGCGACCGGCGCTCAGGTGCATGCGAAAACGGCCGATGCGGCGCAGATGCGGGTGTTGCGCCTGCGTCTGCTGCACGAGCGTCGCATCAGGGTCATGACGCTCGATCCACTTCGCGATCCGTTGGAGGGCCAATACGATCTGGTTGTACTGCCGACGGGATTGCGAGGCTATTATGGCGACGGAACCCGCAAAATCCTCCTCGACCGGCTCTGGAAGGTTGTCGCGCCGGGAGGACGGATCGCCGTGGTCGCGTCGGAAAACGGCCAGGAGCATCTTGATCCAGATGCGGACGCCATCCGGCTGCTTCTGCGCGAACAGTTTGCCCTTGTCCCAGAATTGCGCCGGGTGGGAGCGTCTTGCCTCCTTGTCGCGGAACGAAGCCGGCAGGGGGAAGAGCCCGCTTCCGCGCCGTACCTGACCCTGCCGGTCCGGCAGTGGAACCCCGACGGCGTTCCTGTCCTCATGTATCACCGCGTCGCGACGGACCCGGTTCCGGGACTGGAGCGATATGCTGTCACCCCCGCCGAATTCGCCCGCCAGATGGACTGTCTGGCGAACATGGGGGCGACCGCGCTGACGCTCGAGCAGTTCGAGGCGGCCCTCTGGGAAGGGAAACCGCTTCCCGAACGGGCGGTGCTGATCACGTTCGACGACGCCTATGTCGACACATTGACCGAGGCCATCCCCACGATGAAGCGGGCGGGCATGACGGCCACGATCTTCATCCCGACCGCCCATGTCGGCGGAACGTCGGCCTGGGATGCCGGGTTCGGGCCAGTCGCGCCGCTGATGACCTGGGACCAGCTACGCCAGGTGCGTGATCTCGGTTTCTCGCTCGCAGCGCATAGCCACAACCATTTCCCGATGGCCGCACTTGGACACGTCGCGCTCTCGCAGGAACTGGATCCCCCGAGGGAGATCCTGCGCCGTGAGCTTGGTCTCGAAACTTACGCGCTCGCCTATCCCTATGGCAGCGTCGATCAGGCCGTGGAGTGGGAGGTTTTCGGTTCGGGATACCGGCTGGCCTTCACGACCGAATCCCGCCGCTTCCGGCGCAGCGACAAGGTCATGGCTATTCCCCGCCTCGATGTCGCCCGGGGCCTCTGCCTGGACCGCTTTGCACGCATGGTAACCGGCTGATTTCTGTTTCTGCGCAGGGCCTCCGGGCCCGGCCATGCCCTGGATAGGTCTGGATTTCGCGGCGCGCCTTCAAACGCCGGTTCAGATCGGCGGGGGACGAACGGACCGCGGGCGAGGCCGCGTCGGAACAAGCCCACCGGCCTTTCCCTGTTCAAAATCCCGAATCCAAGATTTAGCGTAAATTCAACGACAAGGAGGCAGAAGCTGTGGTGGGCGCCGTCCAACCTTCGCATGCTTCCACGGGCGACCGCCCTCTTGCCGAATAGGATTGCATGGAGACCGACTTCTTGGCAGGAAACAAATGACTGCCTGTCGTTCCGAGGGGTTTCCCAATCTTGCGCTGGATCTTTCGACTGCTTGTTCTGGGTCTTCTGATCGGTGCGGCGCTTTTGGGATACGAACACTTCGATCGGAAGGCCCAGCCGCCAGAGGTCGTGCCGAAACCGACGGACGTCACCTATATCGAGACGGCGCCGCGCGATCTCGATCAGGAGATCAACTTCGTCGCCCAGACGCAAAGCTCGCAAGCCGTGCAGATCAATGCGCGCGTCGAAGGCTTTCTCGACAGCCGCAACTACACCGAGGGGCAGCTGGTGAATGCCGGGGACATCCTGTTCCAGATGGACCCCAAGCCGTTCCAGGCGAGCCTCGACCAGGCCAACGCGGCGCTGGCGGGGCAGCAGGCCGCGCTGACCGTCGCACAGGAAACGCTGGCGCGGGTGCAGCCGCTGGCGGCGGCGGGCGCCCTGTCGCAAAAGGACCTCGACGATGCCCGCGGCGCGGTCGACCGGGCCGAGGCCGGGGTGGCGCAGGCCAAGGCGAGCGTCGAGCTGGCCCAACTCAACCTGTCCTACACCACGATCCGCTCGCCCGTGACTGGCGTGACCGACGCGGCGCTCCAGCAGGACGGCAGCTATATCAGCTTCAGCAATTCGGCGCTGACGACTGTATATCTGGTGTCGCCGATGTGGGTAAACTTCTCGGTCTCGGAAAACCAGCTGATCGACTGGAGGAAGAAAACGCAGTCGGGCGAGTTGGTCGCGCCGAAGGATGGCGTCTTTACCTTCAAGCTGCTGCTGCCGGATTCGACACCCTATCCGAACGGCGGCAAGGTTACTTTCACCTCGCCGGCCTATGACCCGAACACGGGCACCTTTCTAGTTCGCGGCACCTTCGACAACCCGAAGGGCGAGATCCGCCCGAACCAGTACCTGACGGCGGTCGTGTCGGACTTCACCCGGCCGAATGCGATCCTCGTGCCGCAGCGCGCGGTGCACCAATCGCAGACGGGGCATGTCGTCTGGGTGATCGACGCCTCGGGCAAATCCGAGCTGCGGCCCGTCGAGGTCGGCGACTGGCAGGGCAACGACTGGATCATCACCTCGGGTCTGAAGGGCGGAGAGAAGGTGATCGTCGACGGGCTTGTGCGCCAGCCGGGCCAGATCCTGAACCCGACGCCGCTCAAGGATGACGCCGCGCCTGCCGGGGCAAGCGACTGATGCTTTCGGAATTCTTCATCCGCCGGCCCATCTTCTCGGCCGTTGTCGGCATCATCGTCATCCTGATCGGCGGGCTCAGCATCACCGCGCTGCCGGTCGCGCAATACCCGACAATCGCGCCGGTGCAGATCAACGTCTCGACCGTCTACTACGGCGCCGATGCCGAGACGGTGGCGCAATCCGTGGCCGCACCGATCGAGGCGCAGATCAACGGCGTCGAGAACATGCTCTACATGACCTCGACCAGTTCCTCGTCGGGGCAGATGACGATCTCGGTCTATTTCGATGCGACGATGGACCCCGACATCGCGCAGGTCCTTGTCCAGAACCGCGTCAACCTTGCCGTCCCGAAGCTGCCGCAACCGGTGGTCAGCTATGGCGTGACGGTGCAGCAGGTGTCGTCGAGCGTGATGATGCTGGTGGCCGTCACGGCCGAGCCGGGGCGCTTCCCGCTGACCTATGTCACCGATTACGCCAACGTCATCGTCCTGAACGCGATCCAGAAGATCAACGGGGCCGGTCAGGCCTCGATGTTCGGCGATCCGAACCAGGCCATGCGGGTCTGGCTGAACCCGGCGCGAATGGCCTCGCTCGGGGTGACCGCAACGGATGTGGGCGAGGCGATCAGTGCCCAGAACGAACTCGTCGGCGCCGGGCAGCTTGGCTCGCCTCCGGGCGGGGACGATCTGGAGCAAAGCTTCCCGCTGACCGTGGCACAGCAGCTGACCGAGCCTTCGGCCTATGACCAGCTGATCCTGCGCGCGGATTCGCAGAATGGCGCGGCCATCGTCCGCCTTGGCGACGTGGCGCGGACGGAGCTTGGTTTCGAGCAATACCTGTCGACCAACACGCTCAACGGCCAGCCGACGGCGCTGATCGTCGTCTATCAGCAGCCAGGCGCGAACGGTATCCAGGTCTCCGACCAAGTGCGGTCGACGCTGGAACAGCTGAAAGCCGGCTTCCCGGCGGGGCTCGACTACGTCATCGCGCTCGACACGACGGACTTCGTGCGCCTGTCGATCACCGAGGTGGTCAAGACCCTGTTCGAGGCGCTGCTCCTCGTCATGGTCGTGATGTACCTGTTCCTGCAAAGTTTTCGGGCCACCGCGGTGGCGGTTACGGCGATCCTTATCTCGATCATCGGCACCTTTGCCGGGATGCTGGCGCTCGGCTTCTCGATCAACCTGCTGACCCTGTTCGGGCTGGTGCTGGCCATCGGCCTTGTCGTCGACGATGCGATCGTCGTGATCGAGAACGCGACCCGGAACATCGAGGAAGGAGGTTCCACGCCGCAGGGCTCGGTCCTGAAGGCGATGGGCGAGGTGACGGGGCCGGTGATCGCGACCGTTCTGGTGCTCTGTTCGGTCTTCATCCCGGCGGCCTTCATCAGCGGGCCGACGGGCGCGCTCTACAAGCAGTTCGCCATCACCATCGCCGTTTCGGTCACGATCTCGGGTATCGTCGCGCTCAGCATCACGCCGTCGATGGCGGCGCTGCTGCTGCGGCCGGGCGAGACGCCGACGAAGGGGCCCTTCGCCGCCTTCAACCGCGGCTTCCAGAAGCTGGAGCAAGGCTACGGCAAGGTCATCGGCTGGGTCATCAAGGGTTGGCTCGTGGCGTTGCCCGCCTTTGCCGGGATCGTCTATGCCACCTACAGCCTGTTCCAGGTGCTGCCGACCAGCTTCGTCCCGCTCGAGGATCAGGGCTTTGTCCTGACGGCCTTCGCGCTGCCCGATGCGGCAAGCCCGGCGCGGACCAATGCCATCGCCAATGACATCGACCAGATCTATTCCAAGGACCCGGCGGTGCAGTACCGGATCGGTGTGGCCGGCTACAGCCTGATCGACAGCCAGTATCTGCAGAACTACGGGACCTTCTGGGTCAAGCTGAAGGACTTCAAGGACCGCACCGCGCCCGACCTGTCGGCGGACTCCGTGATCGGTCGCTTCATCGAACAGTCCCGCAAGTTCACCAAGGCCTTCGCCGTTGCCATCAGCCCGCCGGCGATCCCCGGCCTTGGCACGCAGGCCGGCTTCAACTTCTGGATCCAGGCCACCGGCACCCAGACGCCCGCCGACCTGCAGAAGGTCACGGACCAGCTGGTCGCAGAGGCGGCGAAGCGGCCGGAACTCCTTGGCACCTCCTCGACCTTCCGCGCCACCGGGCAGCAGCTGAAGATCGACATCGACCGCAACAAGGCCGCGCTCCTCGGCGTGAGCCTGAAAGACGTCTACACGACGCTTCAGGTGCAGTTCGGCTCTTCCGCCGTCAGCCAGTTCACCGAGATGAGCCGGGTCTGGAACGTGATCGTCCAGGCCGACGCGCCCTATCGCGCGACCCCGGACGCGCTGGACAACCTCTATGTCCGCAATGCCAAGGGCGACATGATCCCGCTGACCGCGCTCGTCACCACCCGGTACGAGGCGGGCCCGTCGCTGGTGCCGCATTTCAACGGCTTCCCGGCCACGCAGGTGACCGGCCAGAACGCGCCCGGATACAGCTCGGGTCAGGCGATCACCGTCATGGAACAGCTGGCGGCGAAGATCCTGCCGCAGGGCTACAGCTATGGCTGGTCGGGGCTGGCCTATTCTCAGACCACGGCGGGCAATACCTCGGCCATCGCCTTTGGCCTGGGGATGCTGCTGGTCTTCCTGATCCTCGCCGCGCAATACGAATCCTGGTCGCTGCCCGCGGCGGTGATGACGGCAGTGCCGTTCGGCGTCTTCGGGGCACTGCTCGCGACCTGGCTGCGGGGGCTCGACAATGACGTCTACTTCCAGATCGGGCTTCTGCTGATGGTCGGCCTGGCAGCGAAGAACGGCATCCTGATCGTCGAATTCGCGGTGACGAAGTGGAAGTCGGGCCTCAGCCTCAAGGAGGCCGCGGCACAGGCGGGGGAATTGCGCCTGCGCCCGATCATCATGACCTCGCTCGCCTTCATCTTCGGCGTCATGCCGCTTGCCGTCGCCACCGGGGCAGGGGCCAATGCGCGCCACTCGATCGGGACCGGCATCATCGGCGGCATGGTCGGGGCGTCGAGCCTCGCGCTCCTGTTCGTGCCGATGTTCTTCTGGTTGTTCGAGTCGATGCGGGGCGAGAAAGCCGTGCCGGCGGGGGCAGGGGACGCGGAACCAGCGACAGCCGCGCCGGCGGCAACCGAAACGGCGGCGACGGAAGGAAAAAGCGAATGACAGCGCGCTGGATGACTGCAGGGCTGATCGTCGCCCTTCTGAACGGATGCACCGTCGGGCCAAACTACACGCGCCCGGACGTGAACACGCCCGCCGCCTTCCGCTTCGCCTTGGCCGAGGAAAGCGGCAACGCCAATGTCGCCTGGTGGTCGCAGTTCGGCGACAAGACGCTGGTCAGCCTGATCGACCAGGCGCTGGCCAACAACTGGGACCTGAAGCTTGCTGCGGCCCAGGTCGATCAGGCGGCCGCCGTGATGATGCGGACCAACTCGCAATTCGCGCCGCAGGTCGGCTACGGCGCCACGGCGGAACGCGCCCGCGTGTCCGAGATCGAGGATCCGGCCGCCGTCGGCAGCAACCCGTCGTCGGCTCTGAACCCCTATGTCGGCGCGGGCTGGCAGCTGGACCTCTGGGGCCGCATCGCCCGCGAATCCGAGGCTGCGCGCGCCAATCTCGTCGGCGCGGAAGAGGCGCGGCGCGGCGTGGTGCTGACCCTCGTTGCGGCGGTGGCGACGACCTACCTGCAGCTCCGCTCGCTCGATGCCCAGCTTGCCGTCGCGCAGGAAACCGAACAGAACTATGCCGATCAGGTGAAGCTCTTCGAAGAGCGGTTCAGCTACGGCCAGATCTCGGACGTGACGCTGAACCAGATGAAGGCGCAATACGAGACGGCGGCAGCGCTGATCCCGCAGATCCGTCTCCAGATCGGCAGGACCGAAAACGCGCTGTCGCTTCTGACCGGAACCGCCCCGCGCGCCATTCCGCGCGGTCGTGACTTCGCCTCGATCCGCATGATCGGGGTGCCGGCGGGCGTGCCCTCGGACGTCCTGACCCAGCGCCCGGATGTCGCGCAGGCCGAACAGAACCTCATCGCCGCAAACGCCAATATCGGTGCGGCGGAGGCCCTGTATTTCCCCCGCGTCTCGCTGACCGCGCAGGGCGGGTCGACCAGCAACGCCCTGAATTCGCTACTGACCAAGCCTGCCTCCGAATGGTCCGTCGCGGCGGATCTGGCGGGGCCGATCTTCAATGGCGGCCGCATTACCGGGCAGGTGCTAGTCAGCAAGGCGCAGAAGGAGGCGGCTGTCGCGCAATACCAGCAGGCGATCCTGAACGCCTTTCGCGAAGTGTCCGACGGCCTCGTGGGCTACAGCCAGTCCAAGGCCAGGCTCGCGGCCGAGAACCGCCTGGTCGAAGCTCAGGCGACAACCGCCCGTCTGGCCTATCTCAGCTTCCAGGAAGGGGCTGATAGCTACACCACCGTGCTGATCGCCCAGAACGACCTGCTGAGCGCGCGGTTGAGCGCGATTCAGGCGCGCTTCGACGCGCTGGCCAGCCTTGTTGCGATCTACAAGGCCATGGGGGGCGGATGGGTTGGCGTGGCTGGAGTCAAGGCGCCGGTCCCCAGCTCGATGCAGCCGGACGCGACGAAGGCGACAACCCTGCCCAAGGTGGAAATCCACACACCCTTCGATAACTGAGGCCCGCGACGCACCGCCCGAAATCGATCCGCGCGGATGGCGCCGCTTTCGACAAAGGCTTGGCGCGCCTGCAAAAGCGCCGTTCAGGTTCAAAGGAAAGTTGGACAAAGCGCTACGCCCGGAACTCGCGTTTGCTGCGGTTCAATGAAGCGGCCCGTTTGTCAGTCAGCTTCGTTGCCGCCCCGCCGGACCGAGCCATCGCCCGTCAGCTAATCGCGCGGCAGAACTTAGCAACGCTGAAACGAACTGCTGCCCGCGAGGCGTTGGACTAATTGCTGGGGCACGACTTGGCGTATCTCCGGAAAGGCCCTTGGACGCAATGGCTTAGGCTTGGCTTCTGCCTATACCTCAAGCTCCACTGCCACCCGTCCTGACTTGACGGCGGCCTTGAGTTTTTCGTGATCTCTCTCTGCAAGGTCGGCGTAGCTAACCGCGAATTTGGCGACGGCTTGATCGAACTCATCGCTCTTGCCGAGGTAGCCCGAGATCATCCAGGGATCGCCCGACTTCGCATGGGCCCGCGCCAACGCCCAGCCGCATAGCTCTGCGTAGATCCGCAGCACTTCGACATCGAAGGTTTCGATCAGCGGGCGCAGTTTTACGTCGCGCAACTGCCGAATGTAGAAGTGGCGTCCGGTTTCGCCCGTCGTCCAGCCGAGGAAGATATCCGTCGCCGGCTGTACCATCCGCTGACCCTGAACGACCCGCTCCCCGTGATGAGCAAAGCGGCTACGGCCAGCATAAGGCTCCAGGACAGAGGCATTTGCCTCTTTGATCTGCAAGAACAGCGGCTTGCCGGCCATGGACATGAAAAGGCCGACAAGACAGGTGGTGCCGACGGATCCGATGCCCACGACCTTGATCGCGACGTCGACAAGCTCATAGCGGTCGAACAGGGTGCGGCGATCCTCGGCCAATGTCTCGCGATATCCGGCGAGGGGTTGCTGCATGCGGCGGATATGATCCCCGCTTTCTACTTCCCCAATGTGAAAGATCGTAGGCGGCGTATCGTGGATGCGTAGACTGCCACCTTCGACATTGACGAGTTTCGGAAAGACCAACTCCGAACTGCTGCGGCGAGTGGCGTCTTCGATGCGCTTCTCGAAAGCGTTTCGACGCGCGGCCGGCAACATCTGCGCCACCATCTTGTCGTCAACGCGGGCATACCAGATGTCGAGAACATCGGTTTCCGAAAAGGCCCGCACCCGGGTGCGGTAGCTGCGGACCGACGCCTCCGCCGCCTCGCGGGCCGCATGTTCGCTTTGGCCAAGACTGCGCGCGGCAAGGACGACGGAGGCTGCCAGCCGCTGGACATCCCATTCCCAAGGGGCGGGAAGTGTCTCGTCGAGATCGTTGATGTCCATGAGGATGCGCCGCTCGGGCGAGGCGAAGCCACCGAAGTTGAGGAGATGGCAGTCGCCACATGCCTGAACAAGCAGCCGCGACTGGGGTCCCCTTGCGATATCGGCAGCCATGACGCCCGCGGATCCGCGATAAAAGGCAAATGGCGATGCCAGCATTCGGCCATAGCGAAGCGGCAGCAGATCGGAACGGCGCGTGGCGTCCGCCGCTTTCAGAATATCGAGCGCTTCTGTCCGGTCCGACCGTGGTTTCCATTTGCCGAGAGAGTTTCGCGGGACCCGGTCTCGCAGCGCCTTGCCTGCGGCCCGGCGGTCCCTGATCGTCACGCCCGGTTGGGCGCGTCCTTGCCCGGACAGCAAATCTTTCATTTTCTTGGGCGCTCCCCAGCCGGTCTTGGTCTCTCGAGAATTCCCCTGCCACGGCTTTTTTCCACTCATGGCTTGTCGAACATGCTGCGCAGCGCGAGATGTCTGCGCCTTGACATCCATCAGCTGACAGCGCGCATGAAAGCGCGCAGGGCGGCTCGCCGCCTATCCGTGAACTTGGGTCTACCTTCAACTTGGCATCACTTGACCTGGCCCCGGGGCGGAGGAAGACGCCCCGGGGTGATCATCACGTTGGCGCTTAGCCGCCTGAACTGCTGCCAAACGTCTTCGGCAGTGTCTGCGGGTCATAGGGAAGGGGATTTTTGGGGTTCTGCAGGTTGGGGACCATGTCGTTCGAGGCCCCGCCCGGGAAGCGCTCGATGTTTGGATACTGCACGATCGACTTGTTGAAGGCGTTGATCGCGAGGTCCACCAGCGAGATCGCCCAGCCGTTGTCCATGCCACTGTAGCGTCCCGGCGAGGAGGTCGGATTTCGAGTGGCCACCGCGCCGTTGAACATCATGTCGTACTTCTCGTACGGGTCCATGGTCAGGTTGTAGACCGAGGGCACCGCGCCCATGTTCAGCTCTGGCCCCATCCAGGTATCCTTGGAGGTGTAGAGCATCTTCCAGGCCATCTTCACGTCAGGTTCGCTTGGCGACAAGTCGATGTCCTGCCGGGCGCCCTGGAAGTTTTCACCGTCGATGTAGATCCAGTCGTTGCGGGCCGAGTGCTTGGACTTGCCTTCAACATAGGCCGAGTTGTCGATGCCGTCGAAGTAGATCGGTTTGCCGTTGTTGTCCTTGATTTCACCCTTCGCCGGCGGGGTCAGGCCAACCATGGCAGCGGTCGTCGGCCAGACGTCCATGTGCGACATCATCTCGGACAGGACCGCGCCGGCAGGAATATGCCCCGGCCACCACATGAATCCCGGAACGCGCCAGCCTGCTTCGAAGGCGGACCCCTTCTCGCCTCGGAACGGGGTGGTGCCCGCATCGGGCCAAGCGTCCTGCCAGGCGCCGTTGTCGGCGGTGACGATGACGATGGTGTTGGGCGCTTCCTTCCGGATCGTGTCCATGATCCGGCCGATGTTGTAGTCAAGCTCCATCACCGAATCCGAGTAATTGCCGAGATGCGACTTGCCGGCGAACATCTTGTTGGGGCTGGTCGGCTGGTGCATCTTCATGAAGTTCACATCCATGAAGAAGGGCTTGTCGGAATTGGCATGCGCGTGGATGTAGTCGATCGCCGAGTCGGTCTGGCGCATGTCGAAATCGGCCAAGTTCTGCAGAGTGATGACCGCCCCGCCGTTGCCTTTCACCGCCGGTTTCCCGGCCTCGCCTTCCCATTCGTACAGATTGACGATCCCCGTATACATCTTCCAGAAATCGGCATTTTCCTTCGGGAACCAGGGATGTGCCCCGGGGTCGGTGTCGCTATAGCCATAGACCCCCGGATAGTAGGCGGCGAATTCCTTCATCTCGTCGAAGCCATGTTCGATGGGATAGAATTTCGGTTGATCGCCGAGGTGCCATTTTCCGGAAAAATAAGTCGTGTAGCCGTTGTTGTGGTAGAATTCCGCGATGGTCGGGGTTTCGGGGCGAAGGCCGTTGGCATCGCCCGGCACCACGACGACCGACAGGGCCGACCGGATCGGGATGCGCCCGGTCATGAACGAGGCGCGGCCGGCCGTGCAACTGGCCTGACCATACCAGTTGGTAAACATAGCGCCTTCCTTGGCGACCTGGTCTATATTCGGCGTCGGATGGCCAAGGGCCGCCCCGCCGAGATATGGGCCGAAATCGGTCCAGCCGACGTCATCGGCCATCAGCATAACGACGTTGGGGCGCTTCTCCTCTGCATGAAGTGCTACGGCCGCCAAAACTCCAACGGCGAACGATCCTGACGCAATCAAGCCCTTGCGGAAAACGCCATCCTGTACCGCCAATGCCTTGGGCCGTTTTCGATTGATCATGTCTTACTTCCTCCTGTTTTTTCGGTGAGCAAGTCCGCGCCTTGCGTCCTGGCTCGGTGTCACGACGATGGAACGCTGGGCTATGGGACGCGGCGCCCCGCCAGTTTCTTGTGACAGGGATGAGAAGGACGGTGCTGCAGGGGCGCCGCGCCATGGCTGCGAAATGTCGCGCCGCGCGAGTGTCTTGAAATGCCGGACCAAAGCCATCGCCACATCCTGAACCGCGACCGGCCTAGAGCAGATCTGCGTTTCTCTTACACAATAAGTGTTGCGCTCTTTGCGGCCGGAACGAAGTTGTTTACCGGAATTTCTGGGTGCTTTACCGGTAAATCCCCTGCCTCGACGACCGGCAGAACAGCCACGAGGCCGTTCGACGACATGACAAGGATCAATTACCGGGCGCCCGTTCTGCAGGTAAATTAAACCTAGATTGGGCCGCACAAGTCTTGAAAGAGCGCTCAGAATGACAGGCATGTTTTCGACGGAAAGACTTGGCTCTGCGGATGCCAGAGTGGCCGAACCGGTGTCCAGTCCGACTGCCAAGGTCGATCCGAACCAAGTTAGAATGCATCTCGAACGCGTCCTGAACGACCCTGACTTCTCGACGACGGAGCGGCGCAGGAAGATCCTCTCGTATATTGTCGGACAGGCGCTTGGAGGTCGTAGTGACCGACTGAAAGGCTTCGACATTGCCGTCGCAGTGCTTGGCCGGGACGAGCACTTCGACCCGCAGACCGACCCAATCGTGCGGATTGAGGTTGGCAAGCTGCGTGGAGATCTGTAGCGGTATTACCTGGGCAAGGGGGTGGCGCTGCCCCTCCGGATCGAGATCCCGAAGGGTGGCAATGCACCGGTGTTCGTCCCGCAGCCTGGGATTTCGGTAACACGGGGCATGCGGGCGCGCCTGAGCCGTTTGTTCTCGCGTCGAGCCACTGTTGTTGTGGCGGTCCTCTTGCTCGTCGCCGCTTCCGCGAGAGGTGCATCGTGGTGGGTAAGCCAAACCCCAGTGCAGTCCGCCGATCCGGCGGTGGTGGTCGAGCCTTTCGTATCCCTGTCTGGGGGAGAGGATGGGCGTTTTCTCGCCATCGGCCTCACCAACGACCTCGTCGCGGACCTCGTTCCCTTCGACGGGCTCCAGGTCTTCTCGGGTACGATCGGGCCGGATCTGCCAGCTGCGCTTAAGGATGTGCCACTTTACCTTGTCAAGGGCACGGTCGAGCGAATGCCGGACTCCTTCCGCGCCGCGGCGACGCTGGTCGAGTTTCCATCGGGACGGGTGATCTGGAGCCAGAGTTACCAACGCCCGTTGACGCCCGAGGGACTTCTTTCCGCGCAGGACGAGCTTTCGGCGGCGATTTCTGCGCATCTCGCCCAAGTCTACAGCCTTATCAACCTCGACGTAGGCCGCAGGTTCCGGGGAGAGCTTCCGGCAACGCTCTTCGCGTATGACTGCGTGCAGCGCGCTTTTGCGTACCGGCAGACCTTTGATGCCGAACTCTACGCGCCGATGCGGGCCTGCCTGGAGACTGCCGTTGCCCGCGACCCCGGATATGCGGATGCTTGGGCCATGCTGGCCTTCGCTCATCTCGACGCGGCGCGCTACCACATTGTACCGCCGGAAAAGGCGCCGGAAGAACTGGATGCGGCGCTGGTTGCGGCCCGACGGAGCGTCGAACTCGCGCCCGAACGTGTGCGCCCGCTGCAGGCACTGTCGGCGGCGGAGTTCATGCGGGGAGATTATGCGGAAGCTGAGGCAATGCAGCGCCGCGCGATTGCGCGCAATCCCAATGATCCGGAGTCGCTGGCGCAGCTTGGCTGGAGGATGATGGCGCGGAGCAGACCGCAGGAGGCGATCGACCTTCTAAGCCGGGCAATCGACCTAAGCTTGCACAGCCCGGCGTGGTACTACATGACCATGTCGATTGCCTACTTCGACCTCGGTGAAAAACAGCTCGCCTATGATGCGGCGGTGCGCGGCAAGGATTTCTGTTGCGGGCTAGGCAAGGCTATGCTGGCGGTCGCTGCAGCCGACCTCGGCAAGTGGGACGAGGCACAGAAAGCGTTCACGGACGCCACATCGGAATCGGTCCTCCTTGCACAAGATCCGCGAGCTTTCTGGGCGACCTGGCAATTGACGGACAGCCTGATCATTCGCTTGGATGAAAGCCTTGCTCTAGCTCAACGAATGGCCGGTCAGTCCGTTGCTCATAACTAGTCTCGGTGGACCATCAATCTGAGCTACTCCCCGATCTTTGGACAGATTTTGGGCTGAGGGTACCGCTTCATCTTCTGCGTGGCGAACGAGACGGCGATCGGGTTTGACACGGTCGTTCGTCATCGGTGCCATACCGCGCTCTGCATCAACCCCGAGCATCTGGAAGCGGGGTCTCGTGCCGATAACAAGCACGATGACTGGGAAGCGGCTGCTTACGGGGTGGACTTCAGTCTGCTCTAGCCTGTGGCAGAGCTGGCGGCGAATGGGTTTGGGTACTCCCGAAGCTCCCGTTCGCCACCAGTCAGTGCAGTGGTCCCCTCGTTAGGACGCGTGCCCTTTGCACCACCGAACCGCAACGTTACCGGCTAAGCCCTCTCTTCATCCGACCCGAGTGTTGATCCTGGCTTAGTCGGCCAGACATCAACCACTCCACAAAGGATGACAGGCGCGCTGCCGAACAACCCGCTGATCACAAAACGTTCGCCTGCGAACATTGCTTCAGTCATGGCTCCGCAGACGACCTCTGTCATCAATAGAACGCCGAGGCGCGCAGCATCGAACCGGATTGCCGGTCACCTGAGGGAAGAAATCGAACTTGGAGGTCCGCGCAGCCAGACAAGGCAGCTCGCATTCCTGATGCAGGTCAGGGATGGTCGAAGAAGCTACCTATTTAGAACTGTCACGCGTCCTTGCGGCGAGACTTCCGCGATACGGCCATCAACGCTGCGAGTCCGCCTGAAAGGATCAGCATGGCTGGCGGCAGGGGGACAGGGCTGGTTGTCACGTTGCTGAACTCGAACGATCCTTCGTTCGTCCAGGCCGCGAAGCGGAGGCCGTCGAAGTTCAAGCCCGACAGCTTGAGCAGCGCTGCCCCGCTGCCCGGGGTGTTCACGATGCCGCTGCCGAACCAGTCGAAATCCGCTCCCCAGAAGCTTGCGACAACTTTACCCCCCAGCAGGAGCTCTAGGAGGTTTGACTGATCGGGGGAGCCCCAAAGCAGCGAAAGCGAGTTTTGAACCTTCGTGAAGTTCAGAACTGCCTCGTGCATCCAGGTCGATTCCCCTACCAGAGGAGCGAAGACGGTGAAGAACGAGGTCGTCTCCCAACCTGGAGCGCCAATGGCCGAAGGGGTTCCATATACGCCGCCATAGAATGGCGAGCATGCATAGAGGCAGGGATCGGAAACCTCACCAGGGGCGATTCCATACTTGGCGTTCGGTAGAGTTTCGGCGGTGACCGACCAGGAGGAGCCGTTTGGTAGCTGGGTGCTCTTGGTCTGGTCAACTGCGGACCATGCTGCCGAACCGGTCGCCACGAGGGATGCGGAGTATTGTCCGCCCGACACCTCGGTCATCGAAATGGTTGCGGCAGAACCTGCCGTCGGCAGAGCGAGCATCGAAACAACAGCAACCGTATAAGCCGATTTCATAGTCTTGACCCCTAGATGGCTGAATTTCGCCACAATCAACGCCCCGAGCGATAGCACGCTTGCACCGCCGGCCACAACATCAAGGGCTGCGTTGATCGTTGCCAATTCTAAACAACAGTGTTCCCGATCTTTCCATCCGGTGGCTCGTCGGACGAAAGGACGAAAAAATAAAGCTAAAGCAATGAGTTGGGCGTTACCTACATGCTGCGATGGATTGAAGGTCGCGCGAAATGCCCGGTCTTGAGGCTTCTTCCGCCAAGTATGACGGGGATTTTCCCGGGGGGCCACTCACCCTGAACGCCTCGTAAACAGATTGTGCGCGAAATGTGATGCGGTCATGGAATTGACACTTTCAAGACTGCCCACATATTACGCAGCGGGGGTTAGTATGAATTCGGCTTCGCATCATGCGGCCGGACGCCGTGCATGGTGAAATGTGCCGTCCGGAGGCCATCAGCCCGAGGCTGGTGAGCACGGCCGGGCTGGAGAGTAACGTGGACGGAAATTTTAACCTCACTGATAATTTTGACTTCTCTCTGCATAACCCCAAGGCCAAGACCATTCTTGTCGCAGGCGGAGCAGGATTTGTCGGGTCGCATCTTTGCGAGAGACTTGTTCGGACGGGTCATCATGTGATCGCGCTGGACAACCTCTTGACTGGCCGGCGGTCAAACCTTGCTGAGTTGCAGCACAATCCGCAGTTTCGGTTCATCGAGGCGGACATCGTCGATCCGCTGCAGTTCGACGGGCCAATCGACGAAATCTACAACCTCGCATGCGCGGCGTCGCCGGATTTGTATCAGGCCGATCCCATCCATACGTTTCGAACCTGCGTGGTCGGATCCCTGAATCTGCTGGACCTGGCGAAGCAAAAGGGTGCGCGCATCCTGTTGGCCTCGACGTCAGAGGTGTACGGCGATCCGGAAATCTCGCCCCAGCCGGAAAGCTATCGGGGCAACGTCAATACCGTCGGTCCCCGGGCCTGCTACGATGAAGGCAAGCGTTCGGCCGAGACGCTGTTTTGGGAGTTTGGCGCGCACCAGGGTGTTGAAACTCGGATCGCCCGTATCTTCAACACCTACGGACCGCGCATGAGCCCTGATGACGGGCGTGTCGTGTCAAACTTCGTTGTGCAGGCACTGACAGGCGCCGATATCACCCTCTACGGCGACGGCAAGCAGACCCGCTCGTTCGGCTACGTTGATGATCTGGTAGAAGGGCTGATCCGTCTGATGGCTTCTGACGTCACTGAGCCGGTCAACCTGGGCAATCCGGGCGAGTTCACGATCATTGAACTCGCGGAGATCGTGCTTGCCAAGACCGGATCGCGATCGCGGATGATCTTCGGCCCGCTTCCGAAAGACGATCCGAAGCAGCGCAAGCCGGATATCACCCGCGCGCGGATGTGTCTTGACTGGCTGCCGAAGATTGCGCTTTCCGAAGGTCTTGACCTAACCATCGAGCATTTCCGGCGTGAGCTGGGAATGCATCGCGTGCCGGTGGCCGAGGTTGCTTGATATGACGGCCTTGCGCTTGGTGCAGGTGTTGGCGCCGGACTTCAGGAATCTGCTGAGGATTTCGCTGTTTGGTGGCCTGCCACTGATGGAGCAACCCTCGTCGCGGCTTCGAGCCCGATCGATGCGCTATGCGCACCGGGTTAAATCGCACTTGTCCGTGCTGAGCAGACCGACCTGGTTCGGGGCGGTGCAATCCGCCTTTTCCGCAACGAACCGATCGATCGTCCTGCGCTCCTTCTTGGGACTTAAGATTTCCGATGCAATCCAAGCCTGAAGCGCCTCGCCTGTTCCTTGAGCGGATCATCACCGGCAAGGCCAAACTGAAGTACCAGATCCTGCTGGTCTTGTGGGCCGTGGCGCTTGTCTTCTTCTGGCAGTGGTGGCTTCAGCCCGAGCATGTTGGAAGCTTGTGGCGCTATGGTCCGGTCAGCGTGATACTCGTGTGGTTGACGCTGCTGGAAATCTACTTTGTCGTTTTCTTCATTCGGGCGGTACGTTCGGTCGCGCCCGATCCCGTGCCGGGCGCTTGGCGTGTGGCGATGGTCGTCACCAAGACTCCTTCCGAACCCTTTGCTGTGGTGCGCAAGACGCTTGAAGCAATGCTCGCGCAGGACTATCCGCACGATGTCTGGCTCGCGGACGAAGACCCGTCGCCCACGACCCGCGCCTGGTGTGAAAGCCGCGGGGTCATGATCTCAACCAGACAAGGGCGTGATGACTATCACCGCAAGGTCTGGCCGCGTCGGACACGCTGCAAAGAGGGCAATCTCGCCTTCTTCTATGACAATTGGGGTTACGAGAACTACGACATCGTCGTTCAGCTTGACGCCGATCATGTTCCGCAGCCGGGCTACCTGATTGAAATGCTGCGCCCCTTTGCGGACCCGGCCGTTGGCTATGTCAGTGCGCCTAGCATTTGTTCTTCAAACGCGCGAGGCAATTGGGCGGCGCGAACCCGTTTGCAGATGGAGAGCCCGTTCCATGGCGTCCTCCAATCCGGCTATGCCAATGGCTTTGCACCGATGTGCATCGGATCTCATTATGCTGTCCGGACAAAAGCGCTGAAGGACGTTGGCGGCCTTGGTCCGGAACTGGCAGAGGACCATTCCACGACGATGATCCTTAACGCCGGCGGATGGCGCGGTGTCCATGCGATCGATGCAATTGCAATCGGTGACGGACCGGCGACTGTGGCCGATATGGTGACCCAGGAATTCCAGTGGTCGCGCAGCTTGATGACGCTGCTCTTGATGTACACGCCCAGATACCTTCCCAGATTGCCTGGACGGTTGAAGGCCCAGTTCCTGTTCTGTCAACTCTACTATCCGCTGGCGACCATCACGCTGGCGGCCATGTTCCTGATGCCGCTGATTGCGCTTCTGACCGATACCACATTCGCAAACGTAACATTTCCCGGATATGCCCTGCATGCGGCTCCGTCGGTGCTCGTCGTGATCGCTATGGCTTACGCGATGAGGGCCGACGGGTTTTTCCGCCCTGTCGACGCGCCCGTCCTTAGCTGGGAAAAGACATTGTTCGTGCCTCTGCAATGGCCGTGGGCGCTGTGGGGATGCCTCATGGCAGTCAGAGACCGGATTTCGGGCCGCTTTGTCGATTTCCGGATTACGCCCAAGGGCGAGGCCGCTACAGGCAGCATTCCAGTGAAGGTTCTGGCTGTCTATGCGGTTCTTGCCGCGAGTTGCCTCCTCACAGTCCTGTTTGTCGGGGGAGTTCAGACGGCAGGCGGATTTTACCTCCTTGCGATGATCAACGGCCTGTTCTACGTGGCGGCAATCGTTGTAACTATCATGCGTCACTACATCGAGAACGGGTGGTCAGTCACTCGATCTGTCGCCGCCCAGCAGTTCGCTCTCGCGATGTCGCTCGTTGGACTGACTGGATTTACTTTTGTCGAGCGGATACCGGAAGGCGTAAACTCGCTGGCCGTGGGACTGGGCCACGTTCAGGTCGTGAAACCCCTCTACGTTGTAGCCGGTGCTGGCAGCGGACAGGGGCAGATTTACTACAAGTTCGACCTGAACTGGTATTCGGCACCCGAGGATGGGGAAAAACTAGGTTGAAAGACGCATTCCTTCGAACGACAGCGCATGCGGCGCTCGTCGCGCTTGCCTTTGCTGGCGGCCCGGCAGTAGCGGCGCCGCCCGGCACTCTGCCATTCGGCGCCTATGACCCCGGCGGGGACTTCGCCAACGATCCGGTACCCGTGATCGAACATTTGTTTCTGCCCTGGCAGGATGTCTATTTGCCGTCGCTGAACGAGGCCGATGCCTATGCGCTCGCCCGCAATCGCGCTTTGCTCATCACGATCGAACCTTGGACTTGGACCAAGAGCGAGCGGAACACGCCGGATGACCTGCGCAAAGGCATTGCGGATGGCAGTTTCGACAAGAACATGGAAGCGATCTGCGGAACTATTGCAGGGCTGAAGAGCCCGGTGACCATCCGTTGGGGCCACGAGATGGAGGCCAAGGACGGCGTCTTCATCTGGTCGAATTGGCAGCCAAAAGACTACATCGCTGCTTATCAGCGCATGGTAACGATCTGTCGCAAGGCAGCACCTCAGATCACTGTCATGTGGTCGCCACGTGGCGAACCCGGAATGGAGGCTTACTATCCGGGCGACGATTACGTCGATCTTGTCGGTATTTCTGTCTTCGGGCTACAGGCTTACGATGAGTTGAACTTTGATCGCGATCAGAGTTACGCCGATGTTATGGGGCCGCGCTATGCCCGGGCGGCTGCCTTCGGCAAGCCTGTTGTCATTGCAGAACTTGGCTATTCAGGCGACCAGGCCTATGTCGATGCCTGGGAGAACAGCGTGCGCGTCGCTCGCCCCGAATTCCCCAATATCGTCGGGGTGGTGTACTACAATCAGCGTGAGGTGCATCCCTGGCCGAACGGGCTTGGACTGCCGGACTGGCGGATCAACAAGCGCGTCACGCCCTAGGTCAGTTGGAATAGCAGCGCGACTTCTTCCCGAACCCCGCCGGTGAGCAGATCCAGCTTCCCGTTCCGATCTGTCGTGCCGGTTTCTCGTCAGACACAAGTGTCGGGCGCAGGGACCTGCCTCGATCTGCCAGCCAGTCGAATTTCATCGGTTTGCTCTGCGGTGCCTTGATTACCCGAACGACCGCCTGAGTTGGCGCCAACTGGTCTTCGCCTGCACGCGTCTGCGTCGGGATAGACGTTGCCAAGGCTCCGGCAACCAGGCCAATAACCGCCAGACGCGACAGGCCGTTCCTGCTTTGCATTTCTCGATCCGTCCTTGTGTTTTCGGCGGATGGATCCGGCTTCGGCCTCTTTGCAAAAGCCTCACGCTGGATCACGCGCCCGTTCCCTAGAGGTCAACAAGGCCGTCTAAATTGGACGGGAATACGGCGGTCGCACGACCATGGAATGGGACCGTTTACCGATTGGCAACGGTTAACTGGCAGACGCAAATCTGTCGATTTTTCAGAGACATGAAAGAGCGGCCGCCAAGGTATTGGAACCCATGCCACAGGGATACCACTAGGAGGCTGGCGGGGTGGACTTCAGTCTGCTCTAGCCCGTGGCAGAGCTGGCGGCGAATGGGTTTGGGTGCTCCCGAAGCTCCCGTTCGCCACCAGTCCTACTCTACGGCCGCACAATCCGCCCGATAGGCGGCAGGCTGCTTTCGCCAAGCGCTCGGTGGCGATCCGCGCGTTTTCGGTGCCAGATACCCTTTGTGCTAAGAAATTGGTCATGCTTTGGCCACAATGCGGTCATACTGGGCATTGGAGGGATGGCCAATCGGGTTTCGGTCGCGACGCCTAAAGCGGGCCTGCGTGATGTATCGGCCAATCGAGTGAATGGGGAGGAAGAATGGGTAGCCAAAACAGACCTAAGATCTCGATTATTCTTCCATCATTCAATGGCGCCGACACTTTAGAGCGAACACTTTCCGAATTGCGGTCGCTGGCAATCCCTCCCGGGGGCGCAGAGTTCATCCTTGTTGATAATGGCAGCACCGACAGGACAATCGAGTTGATGCGGTCGGCTAGTGACAGCCTAGACGCATCTGTGATTTGCGAAGCCCGCCGCGGCAAGTCATTTGCACTGAACACCGGGATCGCCGCTGCCAAAGGCGAACTTCTGCTGTTTCTGGACGATGATGTCTTGCCAGCCCAGGAATGCCTACTCCATTATGTAGCCGCGGCCGAGCGTCATCCTAAGGCGGGGGTGTTCGCCGGCCAGATTCGCCCCGCTTGGACTGGCACGCCGCCAGCTTGGCTTCAGTATCTGACCGATGCTGGACGATCTTGGGGCTGCACGCCGGTCAGCATGTCCGAACAGGAAGTAGCTTTTCACCAGATCAAAGGCGCCAATTTAATGGTTAGGCGAGTCGCCTTGGGAGGGCTCCGCTTCGACGTCGATCGCCTGAATTTCACGGCAACTCGGCGGCAGGGCGGGAGTGAAGATACAGCGCTGGCCAAGGAAATCAGTACACTGGGGCACGCCATCGTTTATCTGCCGTCGGCTTGTGTCTATCACATCATCCAGCCGAGCGAGATGACGCTTGGGGCAGTCTTCCGCCGATACATGCGCATCGGCATGTCCGTGGCCTACCGGGATTACGAGCCGTCGCCTGTTTCTCGGAAGCAAATTGCTCTGGCCACGACCTTGCGATATCGGGCTAGGGCAGGGCGCAAGCTGGCAAGCGCCGCCATCAAGGTCGCGCGCGGACGCACTTGCGAAGCGGCAGAGGCCATGCTGGTCGCGGCAAAGTATCTGGGCCAAGCCAAGGCGCTGGACGAACTGCGCATGCAGCGTCAGGCGGCGCCGGTGCCTTTGCCGCAGGTCGGGTCAATGCAGACCGAACGGAACATCTGATGTCGATGGTTTTCGGCCTTGGTTCCGGGCGTTGCGGGACCAAGTCGCTTTCGGCTTTGCTCAATGCACAGTCAAACGCGGTCTGTTTCCACGAGGCCAATCCATCGGCGATGGCTTGGACTGGTGCCGAGGATACGGTTGTTTCGCTGCTTCGGGATTTCCAGGCCATCCTTGATGGTGGCGAGCGCGCGGTGACGGTCGATCGGGCGTCTCCGGGCCGGACCGAGCCCCTGGAGCGGTTGCATACGCTTCCGCGAGTTGAACTCATCGGCGATGTGGGGATCTACTACCTGCCCTATGTCAACCAGATATTGAGCCGGTTTCCCGAGGCAAGGTTTCCTTGTCTTCGTAGGGACAGGGCCGAGGTGATTGAGAGCTACGTCCGGAAACTCAGCGTTTCGCGTCGACCACAGACCAAGGTTGAGAGTGTGAAGGCCGCTCTGCGCAGTCTCCTGCGTCCAAGCTCGGTGACGCCAGTCAGACATAATAGCCGTAACCACTGGTCCGGCTCAGCTGACAGTCGTTGGGTGTCAGATCGCCGGTGGGATAAGTGTTTTCCAACCTACGATGATCTTGGTTCGACAAGCCTCGAAGCTCACATTGCTCGATTCTACGACGAGTATTATCTGCATGTTAATGACCTGGAGCGCCGTTATCCGGAGAATGTTCGAGTATTCTCGATTGATAAGCTGAACTCGGTCGAAGGACGAAGTGACATCCTCCGTTTCTGCTGTGGCGATCGCATCCTGACTGATGTCGAGGTTTTCGAGAATGAAGGTGTGATTGCCGCCTAGAACGAAATGTCGAGACGTACGGCTAGAAACAGCATGGGATCGATAGGATCATTCCCTGCGGGAGAGTCCACCGCCGTCAGGCTATAAACGTCGCGTACAAAGTCTTCCGCGGATTGATCGGCATAACGGGACAGGTAAACTTTCGCGATCCTGAAGCCCATCTGACCGTCAGGCTCAAGGGCAAAAGAAAGGACATCTCCTGGTCTGAGCTTCAGTCGATGTTTTCCTAGATGTCTCGAGCTGGGTACCTGATTTCCGACTTAACCCGTGTCGCCGAGGCAGACGATCCGAAGCAGGCGGGACGCACCCTCTTGATCGCGTGGCAGGACTTTCCCACGCAGAGATGAACTGCTGTCCGCAAGACGTCGCACCACCGACCTGGGGCACCGCTTGGGGCATTCGCCGGAGCTGCAACACCACAAGCGTCATCCAAACCCCTGGTTTGGTTCATCTCTGCGTCGTCGGGAGGAAGTTGGCTGGGGCGCTAGGATTCGAACCTAGGTATGGCGGTACCAAAAACCGCTGCCTTACCACTTGGCGACGCCCCAACTGCGCGGGTGTTTAGCGAAGGGGCTGGGGGGCTGCAAGGGGCTTGTCGCATTTTTTCCGACGGTTGCCGTCGGGGCGGGGCGACGTTAGGACGGCGGGATGGAACGGGTCGAAGTGGTCATCCTGGGCGCCGGTGCAGCCGGCATGTTCTGCGCCATCGAAGCCGGGCGGCGCGGACGGCGGGTGCTTGTGATCGACCATGCACGGGCCGCGGGCGAGAAGATCCGCATCTCGGGCGGCGGGCGGTGCAACTTCACCAACCTCGGCATCGCAGCCGACCGGTTCCTGTCGAGGAATTCCCGTTTCGCGCTCTCAGCCCTGAAACGCTACACCCAGTGGGATTTCATCGCGCGCCTCGATGCCGAGGGGATCGCCTGGCACGAAAAGACGCTTGGGCAGCTCTTTTGCGACGGACCGGCGACGCAGGTCGTGCAGATGCTCCTGCGCGACATGGAGCGGGCCGGAGTGCAGCTGTGGCTCGGCTCTGCCCCGGGCGAGGTCAGGGCGGTGAAGGGCGGGTTCTCGGTCGCGACGGATCGCGGGCCGGTGCTGGCCGAAAAGGTCGTCGTCGCCACCGGCGGCAAGTCGATTCCGAAGATGGGCGCCAGCGCCTACGGCTATCATCTGGCCGAGAGCTTCGGCTTGGCCGTGACCGAGACGCGGCCGGCCCTGGTGCCCCTGACCTTTGCCGAGCAGGAGTTGGCAAAGCTGGCCCCGCTGGCTGGGGTCGCTGTTCAGGGGCGGGTCACGGCGGCACGTCGGAGTTTCGACGAGGCTGTGCTCTTCACCCATCGCGGTCTGTCCGGGCCGGCGATCCTGCAGATCTCCTCCTACTGGCGCGAGGGGGAACCGATCCGCCTTGACCTTGCACCGGGGCAGGACGTTGCGGCGGAGCTTCGCGCGGCTCGTGGCGCTGAGCCGAAGGTTGCTGCGCGCACGGTTCTGGCGCGGCACCTGCCTGAGAAGCTGGCGCGGCATGTCGAGGCCGGGGTGGGCGTGACGCAGCCCATCGGTGCGCTGTCCAATGTGGCGGTCGAGACGCTGGCTTCCGCCGTCCGCGACTGGGAGCTGAAGCCGGTCGGAACGGAAGGGTACCGCACCGCCGAGGTGACGCTTGGTGGCGTCGATACCGATGCGCTCGACGCGAGGACGTTGGAGGCGAAGTCGGTGCCGGGTCTGCATTTCATCGGGGAGGTCGTGGATGTCACCGGCTGGCTGGGCGGCTACAATTTCCAGTGGGCCTGGTCGAGCGGCTGGGCCGCGGGGCAGGCGGTCTGACACAAGTCTCGCGCGCAGCTCACGAAAAGCTGCAGTGGCATCCGTCCCGATTTCCTGTCTATGACTGTCCACGTCCGTCGCAGCGCAGAGGTTGTCCAAAGTGTATCAGTCGTTCTTTCCGCGTCCGAAGCTGTTCCTGCTGACCTCGCTGCTGTGGCTCGCCGTGGCGGTCACCCTTTGGTACACGGTGGGCGACAGCCTGGGCGCGGCGCTTGGTTTCCCGCCAGAGGACCCGAACGCTCCGCCGATCCTCGGCCTTGGCCATTTCGTCACGCCGCAGTTCCTGTGGTTCTACCTGTTCTGCGGGGTGCTATTCGCGGTCTTTGCCGCCGCCTGGATGATCCTGTCGCCGCATCCCTACCAATGGTGGTCGGTCGTCGGATCGGCGGCGATCATCTTTTCCACCTATTTCTCGGTGCAGGTCTCGGTCGCGATCAACAACTGGCGCGGGCCGTTCTTCGACGATGTGCAAAGTGCGCTGTCGGGGTCGGGCGAGGTAACCTCGGCGCAGCTTTACGGGCTGATCCTGATCTTCGCCAAGATCGCCTTCCTGTGGATCGCGGTCTTCGTCGTCACCCGCTTCTTCGTCAGCCATTACGTCTTCCGCTGGCGGCAGGCGATGAACGACTACTACATGAGCCGCTGGCCCGAGGTGCGCCAGATCGAGGGCGCCTCGCAGCGGATCCAGGAAGACACGATGCGCTTCGCCTCGATCATGGAGGATCTGGGTGTCTCGATCGTGGATTCGGTGATGACTCTCTTCGCCTTCCTGCCGGTGCTCGCGCAACTGTCGGCGCATGTCACCGAGCTTCCGGTGGTGGGCGCCATTCCCCATCCGCTGCTTTACGCCTCGATCTTCTGGTCGGTCTTCGGGACGCTGCTGCTGGCGGTCGCCGGGATCAAGCTGCCGGGGCTTAACTTCCGCAACCAGCGGATCGAGGCGGCTTATCGCAAGGAACTCGTCTATGGCGAGGATGACCACATGCGGGCCGGCCCGATGACGACGAAGGAGCTGTTCCGGCAGGTCCGGGCGAACTACTTCCGGCTCTACTTCCACTACGCCTATTTCAACATCTTCCGCGGCATGTACATCCAGGCGGACAACATCTTCGCCTACCTGATCCTCGTGCCGACGATCGCCGCCGGGACCATCACCTTCGGCATCCTGCAGCAGATCCTGACCGCCTTCGGACAGGTCTCGGGGTCGTTCCAGTATCTGGTGAACTCCTGGACCACGATCATCGAGCTGATGTCGATCCGCAAGCGCCTCGTGGCCTTCGAGAATGCCTTCGAGGGCAAGGGCCAGTCGAGCATCGAGTTCGAGAATCCGCTGACGCCCTGAGGGGCGTCAGACCCGCAGCGGGTTGGCCTTTGCCAGCCGGTCGAAGTCCATCAGGCTTGCGACAAGGGCGGGCATCTGGGCCAGGGGGATCATGTTCGGCCCGTCTGAGGGCGCGTTGTCCGGATCCTCATGCGTCTCGATGAAGACCCCGGCGATGCCGAGGCTGACGGCGGCCCGGGCCATGACCGGCGCGAATTCGCGCTGGCCGCCGCTGGAGTTGCCTTGTCCGCCCGGCTGCTGGACCGAATGGGTCGCGTCCATGATGACCGGATAGCTGGTCCGCGCCATGATTGGCAGCGACCGCATGTCGGCCACCAGCGTGTTGTAGCCGAAACTCACGCCGCGCTCGGTCAGGAGGATCCGGTCGTTCCCGGTGCTCGCCACCTTGGCGGCGACATTGGCCATGTCCCACGGGGCAAGGAACTGGCCCTTCTTGATGTTCACCACCGCGCCGGTCTCGCCGGCGGCAAGCAGAAGGTCGGTCTGGCGGCAGAGGAAGGCCGGGATCTGGATCACATCCACTACCTTGGCCGCCTCGCGCGCCTGGGCGATGTCGTGGATGTCGGTCAGGACCGGCAGTCCCATCGCGCGGATCGCCTCCAGCACCTTCAGCCCCGCCTCCATCCCCAGGCCGCGGCGGCCCGAGAGCGAGGTGCGGTTGGCCTTGTCGTAGCTTGCCTTGAAAACATACTGCGCCCCGGCAGCCGCGCAGGCCTCGGCCATGCGGCCCGCGATCATCTGGGCGTGGTCCAGGCTTTCCAGTTGGCAGGGCCCGGCGATCACCAGGAGCGGACGGTCGTTTCCGGCGGTCAGGCCGCCGATCTTCACCTCGGTCATGGGCATGTCCTTCAGGCGCTGACCTGTTCCCGCAGGATCGCGGCGGTCATCGAGATCATCAGGTAGATGCCGAGAAAGATCAGCAGTGTCACGAGCGTATTCTCGAAGGCGCGCGGGAAGGTGGGGCTGTCCGGCGCGACTGGCGGGGTCGAGACCGACAGGTAGCGCACCTGACGGTTCGCCTCGAGCCGGGCGCCTTCCAGCTGTTCCAGCGTCGCAGACAGCATCAACTGGCGGGTCTGCACATTGGCCTCGGCGATCAGAAGCTCGCTTTGCACCTCGGGCAGCGAGACGCCGTCGGTATTGGCCTCGGTCATCTGGTCGCGCAGGTCGGCGACCTGTTTTTCCATCGTCGCGATGCGCCGCTCGATCGGTTCCATCCGCGCCTTGTTGGGCTGGGGGTTGGCCTTCATCTGTTCAAGCGACAGCTTGTCGGCGTTGATGAGCGTGTTGAGCGACGCGATCTGGCCGGTGATGAGCGTGGCCTCGGCCTGGCTCGACATCAGCTTGTGCTTTTCCTGAAGGTCCACCACGTCGCGCTGCGCCTCGAGCAGCTTGGCCTGCGCGTCCTCGAAACTGGCCTTGGCATCCCGCATCTGATCTTCACGCTTGCGCTGCGTCAGATGGTCGATCTGCTCTTCGGCATAATGGATCAGCGCCTTGCTGAACGCTTCCGAGGTCTTCGGTTCCGGGGCGAGGACCGACATGTTGATAAGGCCCTCGGTCGGATCGTAGGACACCTTCACCATGCGCTTGTAGATGTCGTACATCGCCTCGTTGGTCGCGTCGGGCGGCAGTCGCAGCAGCGGGTCGATCCCAGGTCCCGAGAATTGGCCGCGGAAATCCAGATCCTTGTCGAGCCGCAGCATCGCGTCTCGCGATTGCAGGTAGCCCTGCACGGCGATCGAATCCTTGTTGGCGTCGATCGCGCCGCCGAACAGGCCGGCAAAGCCCGATCCAGCCCCGGCCCGCACGGCTCCATCGGCCTGCTGGATCACCATCTGGCTTTCGGTCTGATAAAGCGGCGTGGCGACGAAATAGAAGTACCAGGACGCGACCATCGTCGGCAGGAGCACCAGGAACGCCAGTCGCACCGCCAGCATGATCGACTTGCGCCGACGCCGTGCCGCAATGTCCTGCTGGATGCGCATGACATTGTCGGCAAGCACGTCATCGGCCCGCCGTTCGGTCGAGGGCGGCGGTGGGTTGCGATAGGTCTGCGGCAGTTTCGGGTCGGCGAATTCGGTCAGCGACCGGTTGGGCAGCATCGCCCCGCTCGCATCGTCCGTGGCGGAGACCAATTCCAGCAGGTTCGATCGTTCGAACGGATCGATTCCGGCCTTGCGCAAGAGCCGCACGGCGTCGAAATCCGACGTGGCGGGCAGGTCATGGCGCTGCGCCATCCGCCGCGCCATCCGCAACTGACGACCGGTCAGCCCTTCGCGCCGGATCGCGTCGATCTCCATCTCCGGTCCGAGTTCGGGGTCGGCCACCGCGACTTCGGTGACGGTCCGACGGGCAGGAGGCGGCGCCGGGGCAGGGGTGGGGTCCTGCACCGGGGGCATTGCCTCGGCGGAAGTTGCTTCTGCCGCGGCCGCCTCGGCCTTCCGGAACCGGAACCGCTGAACCTTAGGCTTCGTAGTCATAGAGCCGTTTCGCTTCTTCCAGGGTGTCGAACATGTAGAGCTGGCCGTTGCGCAGCACCGCTGCGGAGCGGCAGAATTTCGAGATGATGTCGGCCGAATGCGACACGATCACTACCGTGGAGCTCTGGAGCCGGTCGCGCAGCAGGTTGCCGGCCTTGCGGTTGAACTCGGCGTCTGTGGTGGCCGGCATGCCTTCGTCGATCAGGTAGATGTCGAATTCCAGAGCCAGCAGCAGCGCAAAGGAAAACCGCGACCGCATCCCCGAGGAATAGGTCGCCACCGGCATGTCGAAATATTCCTCGATCCCGCAAAGCCAGCGGCAGAAGCTTTCGACGTAATCGGGGTCAAGCCCGTAGAGGCGGGCGATGTAGCGGGCATTCTCGGTCCCGGTATGCTTGCCGATCACCCCACCCATGAAACCAAGCGGGAAGGAGATGCGCGAGGTGCGGGTGACGCGGCCTTCGTCCGGTTTTTCAAGCCCCGCCATCATGTTGATGATCGTGGTCTTTCCGGTGCCGTTCGGGGCCAGGATGCCAAGCGAATTGCCCAGTTCAATGCGGAACGACGCCCGGTCGAGGATGACCTTGCGTCGCTGGCCGGTCCAGAAGGACTTGCTGACTGTATCGAACTCGATCATCCACGCCCTGCCGACGCCGCGTTCCGCCTGCGCCGCTGCCTATGGCCATTGCCTCTGTCCCGCATAGGGGAACTTTCTTAACGTCATGCCTTATGCCGGCTTTCGGGCGTCATTATGTCGGAAGACGGGACAAAGAGACAATTAAAATCACGACTTTGGCATCTGGGTCAACGATGGCAACCGGGGATCTGTCGGCTGAAATCCGCGCCTGCCGGCTTTGTGCCGACCGCTTTGCCGCGACAGCGACGGCGCATGAACCGCGCCCGGTCGTCTGGTTCCGGCCCGGGGCGCGGATGCTGGTCGCGGGTCAGGCCCCCGGTTTGCGGGTGCACGAGGTGCAGGAACCGTTCCGCGACGCGAGCGGCGCGCGACTGCGCAACTGGATGGGCGTGACGGAAGCCGAGTTCTATGACCTGGACCGGGTCGCTGTCGTTCCCATGGCCTTCTGCTTTCCGGGATATGATGCAAAGGGTTCCGACCTGCCGCCTCCGCCCGTCTGCGCCGCGACCTGGCGGGCGCGGGTCATGGCGGCGCTGCCCGACCTGCGGCTGATCCTTGCCGTTGGCGGTGCTGCGCAGCGCTGGCATCTCGGCGCGGCCGCGACAGGCGGCGTGACGGCGACGGTGGCCAACTGGCGCGCCTTCGCGCCAAGCCTCTACCCGCTGCCGCATCCGTCCTGGCGCAACACCGGCTGGTTGACGCGCAATCCCTGGTTCGAGGCCGAACTGGTGCCCGACCTCCAGCAGGCGGTGCGGCAGGTCCTGGATGGGGCCGGGGCCCGATGACGCAGCCTGCACGGTTGCGGGCCGGTCCCGCAATCTCTAGTGCTCGCTGCAGGAACAGGAGAGGTGCTGCCCGATGACGCCGCTGGACCAGGCCCATGCCGAGATGGTGGAGACCGGCGAGGACGCCGCGCGACTGCGCTTCTACGAGCGGCTTGCCGATGGCGAGTTGTTCCTGCTTCTCGATCAGGAGCCGGTCGACGACGCCATCACGCCCCGCGTCTTTCCTCTTGAGGATGGGCCGGTGGTTCTGGTTTTCGACCGTGAGGAACGGCTCGCAGAGTTCGCCGGCACCATCGTGCCCTACGCGGCGCTGCCGGGACGGGTCGTCCTGCGACAACTGGCGGGGCAGGGGATCGGGATCGGCCTCAACCTGGGTGTCGCCCCCTCGGCCTTTGTCGTTCCGGCCGGGGCCGTGGACTGGCTCACGGCACTTCTCGATCGCGCCCCTGCGACCTTCGAGGCCCGGCCGGAACGCTTCCTTCCCCCGGGCGACCTGCCCGAGATCCTGCTGCGGGCGCTCGACCAGAAGCTGGCGCGCGCGGCAGGCCTTGCTGGGGCGGCACTTCTGGCCGGGGTCGTCTATGACAGCGGCCATCGCGGTCATGTCCTGGCCATCGTCGGGGCGGCGGAGGGAGCGCAGCCAGCGCTCGCCAATGCGGTGAGCGAGGCGCTGACCTTTTCGGGCCTCGATGCCGGGGAGCTTGACGTGATGTTCCTCGACGCGGGCGATCCCGTGCTGGGACAACTGGCCCCCGTCGCCCTGCGCTTCGATCTGCCCGAACCGGTGGCGCCGGAGCGTGGCAGGCCTGCCGCCCCGGGAAGCGATCCGGCACGGCCGCCGATCCTGCGGTGAGCAGACGATCTTTCTCCGAAAAATCTGCTTTCACCACGACTGTCCAACTCGGATTCTTCGCTGAAAAATCGTTGAAGTCTCGTATTTCTATTGGGGTATTATAATACCCTATATGCAACCATCTGATATTGAACAGTTATATGTTTATCGGGGCGCTTGACCTGCTTGCCGCATTCGGCGATACACCCCCATCCGAGATTCCGGGGGCTCGCCCCCGCTTTAAGACCGAGAGTCAGACCATGAAAACCTTCACCGCTACCCCGGCGGATATCGAGAAGAAGTGGATCCTGATCGACGCCGAGGGCGTTGTTCTGGGCCGCCTCGCCACGATCGTCGCCAACATCCTGCGCGGCAAGAACAAGCCGACCTTCACCCCGCACATGGACATGGGCGACAACGTGATCGTCATCAACGCCGACAAGATCCAGATGACCGGCAACAAGCGTGCCGACAAGCGCTACTACTGGCACACCGGCCATCCGGGCGGCATCAAGTTCCGCACCGCCGAGCAGGTGCTGAGCGGCAACCACCCCGAGCGCGTGGTCGAGAAGGCCGTCGAGCGGATGATCACCCGCAACCGCCTGGGCCGCCAGCAGATGTCGAACCTGCGCGTCTATGCCGGCGCCGCGCATCCGCATGAAGCGCAGCAGCCCACCGTTCTCGACGTCAAGTCGATGAACCCGAAGAACACCCGGAGCGCCTGATCATGGCTGACATCAAATCCCTCGACGACCTGAAAGCCGCCGTGACGACCTCCGAGCCGGCCGCTGCCGCCGCTGCTCCGCGTACCCCGGTGCGTGACGCGCAGGGCCGCTCCTACGCAACGGGCAAGCGGAAAAACGCCGTCGCCCGCGTGTGGATCAAGCCGGGTTCCGGCAAGGTCACCGTGAACGGCAAGGAAATGGCGGTCTACTTCGCTCGCCCGGTGCTGCAGATGATCCTGCGCCAGCCCTTCACCATCGCCAATGTCGAAGGCCAGTTCGACGTGGTCGCGACCGTTGTCGGCGGCGGCCTGTCCGGCCAGGCCGGTGCGGTGAAGCACGGTGTCTCGAAAGCGCTGCAACTTTACGAGCCGTCGCTGCGCGCGCCGCTGAAGGCTGCCGGCTTCCTGACCCGCGACAGCCGCGTGGTCGAACGCAAGAAGTACGGCAAGCGCAAAGCCCGCCGCAGCTTCCAGTTCTCGAAGCGCTGATCCGATCGACCGATTGCCGGTCGTTCCGCCGGGCCGCTCCTATGGAGCGGCCCGTTGCATTTTTATCGGACGGGTACCGCTACTCAGACAACAAAAAATGGGCCGGATGTCTCCGGCCCAGTCTGGGGTTACCGATCAGGGAATCGGTCTCGGATGGCGCGGATCAGTCGCGCCAAAAGGGCTTTGCGCATTCGGTCCGCGCCTCGTCCGGGCTCAGACCGATATCGACCAGCATATGGCGGTCGAGGCGCGACAGGCTGCGTCGCGCGCGCAGGCGGGTCTCCCAGATCACAACCTGTCGGGCCAGGGTGACGACAGCGCGCGACAGGGGCGGCAAGGCCATCCCCGACGGAAGGCCGGTCAGCTGGGCGAAGGTCGGATCTTTCGCGCGGAGCGCGGACATGGGAGCACCTTTTGTATTGATACAATGTTCAGTTTAGCGTAGTGATTTGATACAAATGGGCGGCACAAAAGGGAAGAAAAACATTGTGACCGATACAATTTGGTCTCCCGATCTGAGTCAATCCGATGGGCCGAAGTATCTTGCCCTCACCGGCGCCCTGCGCCGCGCCATTCGAGAGGGTGACCTGCTGCCGGGCGAAAAACTCCCTCCTGTCAGAGACATGGCCTGGCGGCTGGGAATGACACCGGGCACTGTCGCTCGGGCCTACCAGCTTGCCACGCAGGAAGGGCTCCTGTCCGGCGAGGTTGGTCGGGGTACATTCGTGACCGGTGTATCAAGGCAAAGATTCTCGCCGCTGATCGAGCAGCCTCCACCCAAGGGTCAGGTCGACCTGCGCTGGCCGGCGCTGCCCGATGTCGGACAGCTTGCCGCCTTCCGCCAGTCGCTTCACCGGATGGCCGAAGGGGTGGGGCGCGACTGGCTCTACTATCCAGATCAGCCCTCCGAAGCCGATTTGCGGCAAGCCGTGCTGGCCTGGTTGTCGGACCGGGTCCTGGGGGCTGTCGCTGCGGACGACATCGCGCTGACCCATGGCGGACAGAACGGCATCCTGACGGTGCTGCAAGCCAGCCTGCGTGGGGACCGACCGGTGGTCATGCTCGAGGACCTGGCTTATCCCGGGCTGCGCCAGGCGGTGATGCAGCTGCGCGGCGATCCGGTTGCGGTCGAGATGGACGCCGAGGGAATGCGCCCGGAGTCGCTCGATCTGGCCTGTCGCCGTCAGCGCGCCCAGTTCGTCTGCCTGACCCCCCAGGCGCAGAACCCGACCACCGCCTGCATGAGCGCAGAGCGCCGGGCGGCGATCGTCGAGGTGGCGCGACGGCACGACCTGCAGATCCTCGAGGACGATTGCTATTCGGTCGCGGAAAGCGACCTGCCGTCGTTCCGGGCGCTGGCGCCCGATCGCACCTGGTATGTCGGCAGCCTGTCGAAATCGGTTTCGGCCGCGTTGCGCTTCGGCTGGGTCGTCTGTCCGCCCGGGCGTGGCGACGAGGCGCGGGCGGCGGCGAAGAACGCCTTCTTCGGTCTGGGGTTGCCGGTTCACCTTCTGTGCCTCGACATCATGACCTCGGGCGCGGGCGAGCGAATCCGTCAGGCGGTGCGGCAGGAGCTTGAGCCGCGCCTCCAGACCGTCGTGAACGCGCTTGGCGCCTATGATCTGTCCTGGCAGCCGGGCGTGTCCTTCGTCTGGTTGAGGCTGCCCCGGGGATGGCGGACAACCAGCTTCACCGTGCGGGCCGAGGCCGAGGGCGTGCTCGTGCGGTCCGCCGATATCTATGCGCTGAACACCGGGCGGGCACCGAATGCGGTGCGCATCGCGATTTCCGGGCAATCCTCACGCAGCGATTTCGATGATGCGATCGCTCGTCTCAGCCGGCTTCTGGCCAGCCCGCCGCAGGAGCTGTCCCTGTGAATGCTGTTGCAGCGACGACTCATCCCATGGATTTGATGAGAAATTTTCGCATCCGTCGCTTGACCGGATGGGCGGTGCTTCGCAATTTGTTTGTATCGAGCAGACAAAAGAAAGACCCGCAAATGGGACAAGCCGCTTTTCATGCCCCCCACGGGGGCAGTGTTTTCCTTGGCATTCGCAAGAACCGCACGGGTGCGACCGAGATCGTCTATGACGATGGCGTGGCGCGTCGGCTGATCTGGCGGGTGACCGAAGCCCTCGCGGATGAGGGCCGTCTTTCCGACGCCCTGTCGCGTGCCGTGCGTCAGACCCGTGTCCTTCCGGCGCTCTATTCGGAACTGAAGAAGCGCGCGATCGCAGTCGAAGCGGTCATCCGCTGATCACCCGGCTGCCCTGAGTCGCCTGCCTGCGCCCGTTTTTCGGGCGTTTGCTGCTGTGTGCGTCGACTTTTGTGCGCTGGCGACTGCCAAAATTTGATCAAATCATCGTCTGACCCCTTTTCAGACCTGTTTTTCCGTGCCAGAAACCGCCTGACAACAGCATCGGCATGACAGCCGGGCGTGCTTACAGGGGGCATGATGAGTTCAGGGGGATTCCTGCAAAGGATCGGTCGGTCGGAGGCTGCCAACGGCCTCACGATGATCAGCCCGACCGCGATCTACGCGATTTTGCTGCTTGCGGCGCCGCTGGTCACGGTCTTTGTCTACTCTTTTATGGCAGATGGTCCCGCCGGGTCGCTGATCGCCGATTTCAGCCTTGCCAACTACATCAAGATCTGGACCGGCCCGATCTACCGCGCGATCATGCTGCGGTCGCTCTGGGTGTCGATGGCGGTGACTGCCGTGACCGTGATCCTGGCCTATCCGGTCGCCTATTTCGTCAGCTTCAACGTCCCCCCGAACAAGAAGTCGCTCTGGCTCTTCCTCATCACCATCCCGTTCTGGACCAGCTACCTGATCCGCGTTTTCCTGTGGAAGGTGATCCTTGGCTACAACGGCGTCATCAACTCGGGACTGATGTCGCTTGGCATCATCAATGAGCCGCTGACCTCGCTCAACTACAACGTCCAGGCCTTCGTCATCACGCTGGCCCATGCCTATGCGCCCTTCGCGATCCTTCCGATCTATGTCGCGCTTGAAAAGATCGACCGCTCGCTGCTCGAGGCCGGTCAGGACCTTGGCGAAAGCCGCCTGCGTACCTTCTGGCGGGTGACGCTGCCCTTGTCGATGCCGGGCGTGATCGCGGCAATCCTGATCGTGTTCATCCCGACCATCGGCGACTACGTCACCCCCGACCTGATCGGCGGCGGCAAGCTTCCGATGATCGCCAACATGATCCAGGTCGAGATGCTCAAGCAGAACCACAAGGCCATGGGGTCCGCCATCGCTGTGTCAGCGATGCTGATCGTGGCCGGCGTGACGCTGATCTTCCTGGCTCTGAACCGTCGCTTCCTGAGGGGCAACAAATGAAGTTCCCGGCCCTCAAGACCTACGCGGTCGTCTACCTGATCTTCCTCTACGCGCCGATCGTGCTTCTGCCGCTCTTCGCGTTCAACAACAGCAAGGTCATCGCCTTCCCGCTGTCCGGGTTCACCACCGAGTGGTTCCAGATGATGTGGAACGATACGCAGCTGTTCAAGGCGGTGAAGAACTCGCTCATCATCGCGGTGTCGTCCTCGATCCTGTCGACCTGCCTCGGCATCTTCGCGGCCCGCGCCACGACCCGGTTCAACTTCCCGGGCAAGGCGGGGATCCTTGGCCTCATCATGCTGCCGATGGTGCTTCCCGAGATGATCGTCTCGATGTCGCTCCTCGTCGTGCTGCTCACGCTGAACGTGCCGCTGTCGATCCTGACGATCATCATGGGTCACCTGCTGATCTGCACGCCCTTCGCCACGGCGATCCTGTCCTCGGCCTTCCAATCGCTGGACCGGTCGCTGGAAGAGGCGGCCTATGACCTGGGCGAAACGCCGGCTTCGACCTTCCGGCTGATCGTGCTGCCGCTCGTCATGCCCGGCATCATCTCGTCCCTGCTGATCTGCTTCACCATCAGCCTGGACGAATTCATCATCGCCTACTTCCTGGGGGGCAACCAGACGGTGCTGTCGGTCTATATCTATGGCCAGTTCCGCTTCCCCGCCCGGGTTCCCGCCATCATGGCGCTCGGCACGGTGCTCGTCTGCCTGTCGATCTGCCTGCTGTCCATCGCTGAATTCTATCGCCGCCGCGGCATCGCCCGGACTGGCGCCAAAGATACCGGAGGCTTCCTGTGACCGTGTCCGACAAACCCACGATGATCGAGTTCAGGGATGTCCAGAAATACTACGGCGACTACCATGCGCTGAGGGGCATCAACGCGACGATCAAGGCTGGTGAGTTCTTTTCGCTGCTCGGGCCTTCGGGCTGCGGCAAGACCACTCTCTTGCGCACAATCGCCGGCTTCGAGGAGATTTCCTCGGGCGCGATCCTGATCGACGGCAAGGACGCGGCGCATATCCCGCCAAACAAGCGTCCGACCAACATGGTGTTCCAGTCCTACGCGATCTTCCCGCACCTGACGGTCGAGCAGAACGTGGGCTTCGGTCTGCGCCGCGAAAACCTGTCGAAGGACGAGCTTGGCCGCCGCGTCGGCGAGGCGCTGGAGATGGTGGGCCTCAAGGGCTATGGCAAACGTGCGGCGCATGCCCTGTCCGGCGGCCAGCGGCAGCGCGTCGCGCTGGCGCGCGCCCTGATCCTGAAGCCGAAGGTGCTGCTGCTCGACGAACCGCTCTCGGCGCTCGACAAAAAGCTGCGCGAGAACATGCAGGTCGAGCTGATCAAGCTGCAACGCCAAGTCGGCATTACCTTCATCCTCGTCACCCATGACCAGGAAGAAGCGCTGGTCATGTCCGACCGGATCGCGGTCATGTTCGAGGGCCAGATCGCCCAGCTCGACGATCCGGAAACGCTCTATCGCCGTCCGAAGTCGCGGCAGGTGGCGGACTTCATCGGCACGATGAACTTCCTGCCGGCGACCGCGCATTCGACGGGCGACGGTGGTTTCGATGTCGACGTGGCGGGCCTTGGCCAATGTCACATCCCGGCCGAACAGGCGCCGGGCGCGGCGACCGGAAACGGCGTCAGCGTCGGCTTCCGGCCCGAGACGCTGACCATCCTCTATGAAGGGCAGACCGCGTCGGACCGTGAGACGCCCGGCACCATCGAGGAAGTCGTCTACTATGGCGACATGACCTACTACGACGTGAAGCTAGACGGCGTCGGCGAGCCGGTGCGCCTGTCGATGCGCAACGTGCCGGGTCGCCCGGTGCTGGACATCGGCACGCGCACCCGCGTGGCGTGGAGCCCGAGCGCGCTTGTCCTGTTCCGCTGAGCGCGGCAGGCAGGAATAACAGAACGGGCCGGCGCAGCGATGCGCCGGCCCGTTCCGTTTGAAACGCTATAGCATCGACCGGGCGTTCGACCGCTGCGCCAGTACGTCCTCGGCATGGCTCAGAACCGGCATCCCGCCATCCCCCAAGGCAAGCGGTGTCTTGTGGCAGGCATGGAAGACAAGGACCCCGCCGGACAGGAAGGGCGACCGGAACCCGTTATGGCGGAGGATGGTCGAGGCGAGATAGCTGCGGAAGCCTGACCGGCAATAGGTATGGATCGTCTCGCCCTTTGGCAGCCTGTCGATGCGCGAGCGGAGCTGCTGAAGCGGGATATGGACGGCACCGGGAATGTGCCAGCGATCCCATTCGGCCGTTGTCCGCACGTCAAGGATGGTGCCGGTCTTGGCGATTTCGGGATATTGCTCGGAGTACCACAGGTCGAGCTGACCGCGCAGCAGGTTCGAGCCGATGAAGCCCGCCATGTTGATGGCATCCTTCGCCGGCGAATAGGGCGGTGCATAGGCCAGTTCCAGATGCTCCAGGTCGTAGACGGTCATGCCCGCCCGAAGCGCCACCGCCAGAACGTCCAGACGCTTGTCGATCCCGTCCCAGCCGACCATCTGTGCGCCAAGAAGCTTGCCGTCCTCGGGCGCGAACAGCACCTTCATCAGCATGGGCTTGGCGCCGGGATAATACCCCGAACGGCTGTTCGGCAGCAGGTGGATCTTGCGATAGGGCCGGTCCGCCGCCTTCAGCTGCGTCTCGGTCAACCCGGTGCCCCCGGCGGTCATGTCGAAGACCTTGACGATGCCGGTGCCTTGGGTGCCGCGATAGGCTGCGGTCAACTCCGCTCCAGTCGAAAGCGCATGGATCGTGTCGGCCACCAGCCGCCCCTGCCGGTTCGCGGGTCCCGCCAGCATCGACAGGACCGGCTCTCCGGTGACGATGCTTTGCGTCTCGATCACGTCGCCCGCGGCAAGGATATGCGGATCCGAAGTGCGCATCCGGGCATCCACCGCGATCCCGCCACGCGGGCCAAGCTGCAGGCCGATCTCCTTGGCGAGCGTGGCGATGGGGCGAACGCCCGTGGCCAGCGCGACGATGTCGGTCTCGATGGTGCTGCCATCCGACAGCTCGACCGCAAGGCCCCTGGCTGCGTTCCGTATCGCCTTGACCGCCGTGCCCAGCCGCACCTCCGCGCCATGCTCGACAACGTGGTAATGCAGGATGCGCGTCATCTCGGGGTCGAGCCATGGCATCAGCCGGTCGGCCATCTCGACCACGACCGTCTCCATGCCCCGTTCGCGGAAGGCCTCGACCAGTTCAAGTCCGATATAGCTGCCGCCGATGACCAGCCCGTGCTTCGCGCCCTTGTCGAGGTCGGCGATGATCGCGTCCATGTCGGGGATGTTGCGCAGGCTATGAACCCGCGGATTATCAAGCCCCTCGATCGGCGGCAGGATCGGCGCCGCGCCCGAGCAGATCACCAGCCAGTCATAGTCGAGCGTGAAGGCGCTGCCGGTCGTGCGGTCCACCACCGAGACGCGCCGGGCCTTGCGATCCACCGCTGTGACCTCGTGATTGATGCGCACGTCAAGCGCAAGGTTCGCCGCAAGGCTTTGCGGCGTCTGCACAAGCAGGATACCGCGATCCTTGATCGTGCCGCCGATGTGATAGGGCATGCCGCAACTGGCGAAAGAGACGTAGGGATCGCGCTCCAGCACGATGATCTCGGCTTTTTCGTCCAACCGCCGCAGCCGGGCCGCCGCCGAGGCCCCTGCCGCCACGCCGCCAATGATGATGACCCGCATATGCTGTCCTCCATTCCCGATCGTTTCAGGGAATGTGGTCTATATATAACAAAAATTGCATGGGTCAGAAAGACGCAAGTCCGCGAGGCCGGGTGACCGCCCGTCACGCGTCGGGGGGCAACAGTCCAAGTCCCCTCAGGTAGATGCCGATCCCGGCCTCGAGCAACTGCTCGGGCGGAAAAGGTGAACGCGAGCCGGGGGCGCCGCGGGTATAGAGTTCGACGATGCCGTGGCAGAAGGCCCAGATATGGGCGCTGAACATCGAGGCGGGCGGCCGCTTCTCGGGCGGAATATGCGCCGACAAAGCTGCGGCGGCCTTTTCAAGGACGGCGCTTGCGCGGGCGGCGGCGGCGGCGAGTTCGGGGTTGGCCTGCATGGAGAGGCCGCTTTCGAACATCGCCATGTAATGGCCGGGATACTTGCGGGCGAAGGCGAGGTAGGCGCGGCCTGTCGCCTCGAAGGCGGCAAGCGCGGTCGGCTTGCCGTTGTCATAGGCGTAGTCCATCAGCGCCGCGAAGATCTCGTAGCCCTGCCGTGCGGCCTCGGCGATCAGGTCGTCACGACCGGCGAAATGGCGGTAGACGGCGGCGGGGGTCACGTCCACCGCCTTCGCCGCCTCGGACAGGGTGAAACCTTGCGGACCCTTCTCGCGGATCAGGTCGAGGGCGGCTTCCACCAGCGCCTGACGCAGGTTGCCGTGGTGGTAGCCGCGTTTGGTCATGCGCCCGCGTCGTCGCCCGACCGGAGCATCTCGGGGCCGCCGCAGATCGCGGGATCGGGATCGCCGATCACCTTGCGGTCCTTGCCGGAATAATCGACCGCCCTGAGGATCGTCTGGATCGCCGCGATCCGCGCGCGCTTCTTGTCGTCGGACCGGATCACGGTCCAGGGGGCGCTCGCCGTGTGGCTGCGGCCGATCGTGTCGTTGATGGCGACGGTGTAGTCGTCCCACTTGCTCAGGCCATCGATGTCGATCTGACTGAGCTTCCATTGCTTCAGTTCGTCCCGCTCGCGGTCGAGGAAGCGCTTCAGCTGTTCGGCGCGGTCGACATGCAGCCAGAGCTTCACCAGCACCATGCCTTCATCGACGATCATGTCCTCGAAGGCGGGAAGCTGAGCGAAGAAGCGTTCACGCTGCGTTTCTGTCGAGAACTTGAAGACCCGCTCGACGATGCCCCGGTTGTACCAGCTGCGGTCGAAAAGGGCGATTTCGCCACAGGCCGGCAGCCAGTCGATATAGCGCTGGAAGTACCATTGCCGCGCCTCGCGGTCCGACGGTTTCGCCAGTGCCACGACCTGGGCGACGCGCGGGTTGAGGTTCATCCGCACCACGTCGATCGTGCCGCCCTTGCCGGCGGCGTCGCGCCCCTCGAACACCACGATCAGCCGCTTGCCGGTGTCGCGCACGTCTGCATGCATCCGCACGAGCTGCAGCTGCAACTCGTCCATCCGCGCCTCGTACTCCTTCGTCTTCATCTCTTCGCGATAGGGGTAGGACTTGGACAGGATATCGTCCTTGTCGGCCTGCTCGATTGCCTTGCGGATGCTCTTGGGCGCGTCCTTCTGGAAATAGCGGCTGATGGCGCCGTCAAAGGGCAGATCGGTCATTGCGCGGTCCTCCTGGCGGGAAGTCTAGTAAGACTTTCCGCCAGAAGGAAGCGACGTCGATCATGCGGCCTTCTGGACCATGCCGATGCCGTGCCGTCCCATGGCGGCGCCGATCGCGGCAAAATCCGGTGCCTCGCCGGGCTGCAATGGTTCGCTGCGGGCGATCTCGCGGAAGAAGGCTAGCATCTCGGCCTCGACCAGCACGGCAAAGCGGGCAGGGGCGGCGCTTTCGTTCGCATAGTTGTGCGGGACCTGTCCTTCGATCCGCACCGATGCGCCCGGACGCCCGGTCACGACATCGGGCGCGCCGGCACCGAAGCGGCGGAAGACGACCTCGCCTTCCAGCACCCAGAACAGTTCGGGCGAGGCGTGGGTATGGGGCGGGGTGCCCGAGCCGGGCGGCACCTCGACTTCGATCAGGTAGACATCCGTTTCGGGAAAGTGGCCGACGACGCGCAGGCGGTCGGCGACGACCCAGAGCGTTTCGATGTTTTCGGCAGGGGTGAACTGGAAGTTCATTTCTTTCGGTCCTTTGGGGTTTGAGTATCCGCGCTTGCGGTTCCGCCGGGGCTGATCGCGGACAGGATCAGCTCCAGCGCCCAGGCAGCTGCCTCACCGGCCTGGGGACCAGTGAGACCGCCGTATTCCTTCAGCACTTCCCAGGCGGGAGCGCTGTAAAGCAGGTGGGCCAGCGCCTCGACCTGTGCCCGTTTCCCGGGGGGCAGGCCGGCAGTGGCCGGGGCCAGGCAGCGGGCGAAGGCCTCGCGCCGGGCAGGAATGGTCGCGGCACGCATCTCGCGTCCGGGCTTGCTGTGGATCGCCGCCCGGATTGCCGCGGCCTGATCGTCGAAGCTGTCGAAGCCATCACGGATCGCGTCCTGCATTCCCGCGGGCGTCTGTGGCGCGGACACGACGCCGAGGCGGGCGTTCAGCCAGGCGAAGAAGGCAAGGTACAGGGCGTCGCGCGTGGCAAAGTGGCGAAAGACGGTGCGGCGCTCGACCCCGGCCGCCGCGGCGATGGCGTCCATCGAGATGTCGTCGCCATCCTCGACCTCCTGCATCAGCGCGCCGAGGGCAGCCAGGATGCGCTCTCTGGTCTGTTGCGCCTGCTCTTCCCGCAGGGGCGAGCGATAGCTTCGGGACTGTGTGGACATGGGCGACTCAGCTCTTCATTTCGTGACACTGTATGTGCCATGAAAATCCGGCTTCGTCAATTCATGTCATTTGTAGTGACATCAAGTCCGTGTTTGCCGCTGCGAGTCCGCGCGCTCGGCCGCGCGATGGATCGCAGCAACGACATCATCGGGCGCGGCATGGTGGGGCATATGGCCGACGCCCTCGATCAGGGTCAGGACGGCGCCCGGCAGAAGGCGGGCAAGGGGCAGGGCATGGATCTCGGCCGGCACGATGGTGTCGGCGGTGCCATGCACGATCTCGACCGGCAAGTTGAGGCTGCCGTAGCGGGCCGACATGTCCACGACATGCGGGCGGAGTTCGTTCACCTGCCGGGCATTTTCGGACAGCACCTTGCGGCGAAGCGTCAGGCCGGCGGCGAAGTTCCGCCCGTAATCCGCGGGCACCGGATCGGGCTCGAACACCACGCGCATCGCCTCGTCGATCTTCCGCCTTGGTGCGAAGGCGGTGACGAGCGGAACGATCAGCGCCCGGCCAAGCCGCGACGAAGTCAGCGCATACCAGAGGCCGAGACCGCCCGGCCAGGGCATCGTTGCGCCGCCCAGAAGCACGACCGCATCGACAGAGTCCGGGTCGTCAAGCGCCCAAGCCATCGCGACGGCCCCGCCATAGCTGTGGCCAACCACGATCGGGCGTACCAGACCAAGCTCGCGCGCCGCTGCGCGCAGGGCACGGGCCTGCGCCGCGGGGCTGCCGCCCTCGGGCCCAAGGTCGTCCGACCAGCCAAGGCCCGGCCGATCGAAGGCCGTCACGCGGAACTCACCTGCCAGACGGCCGACAAGGCCATGGGTGAAGTCGCGGGTATTGCCGCTTGCCCCGTGGATCAGCACGACGTCGCGACCCGTGCCCTCGACATGGGCGTGGATGCGCTGTCCGGGGGGGCCGATCAGCTGCCCGGTCGGGGGAAAGGCCCGCTCGGCCTGACGCTCGCGCCGGAGCGCGCGGCGATGGATCAGCAGGGCGGCCGCGCCCACAAGGGCGCCGGCCAGTATGAGTTCAGGTCCCAATCGCATCCAGCTCGTAAGGCGTGGTCTGGTAGATCTCGTTGATCCAGTTGCCGTAGAGCAGATGTGCGTGGCTGCGCCAGCGGTTCAAGGGCGGCTTCGCGGGATTGTCATCGGGATAGTAGTTCGCCGGCACGTTGATGGGCGTGCCGTTCGCCACGTCGCGATCGTATTCCTGCTTCAGCGTGTCGCTGTCGTATTCGAAGTGGTTGAAGATGTAGAGCGCGCGATGTGCTTCATCCTCGACCAGGCAGGGCCCGACCTCGTCCGAACCGAGCAGTGTCACCAGACCCGCGGCGCGGTCGATCTCGTCCTGCTTCATCTCGGTCCAGCGACTGACCGGGATCACGAACTCGTCCGCGAAACCGCGCAGGTAGGGCGAGTTCGGCACGATGCTCTGGTGGCGGAAGCAGCCGAAGGCCTTGTGTTTCAGCATGTGCTTCTGCACGCCGTGGAAATGGTTGATCATCGCCATCCCGCCCCAGCAGACGCCGAAGGTGGATTGGACGTTGGTCTGGGTCCAGTTCATCACCTCCTGCAGCTCGTCCCAGTAGGTGACCTGCTCGAATTCCAGATGCTCGATCGGCGCGCCGGTGATGATGAGGCCGTCGAACTTCTGGTCCTTCACCTCCTGGAAGGGGTGGTAGAAGGTCGCCATGTGTTCGGCGGCGGTATTCTTCGTCTCGTGTTCGGTCATGCGGATCAGGTGGAAGTCGATCTGCAGCGGCGTCGCCCCGATCAGACGCGCGAACTGGTTCTCGGTCTGGATCTTCTTCGGCATGAGGTTCAGGAGCGCGATCTTCAGCGGCCGGATGTCCTGCCGCGCCGCCCGTTCGGGCGTCATGACCATCACGCCCTCGTTCCGCAGAACGTCGAAGGCGGGAAGGGTCTGGGGCAGGGTGATCGGCATTGGTCCTCTCCTGGGAAAGCCGGTTACTTAGGCGGGTTCGCCGCGCCGCTCAAGGGCATGGGCGATGAGGTCGGTGAAGCCGGCGGCGTCGCGGACGCTTGCCACCTCTTCGGCGGTGACGGTGACGCCCCACTTGGCCATCGCGGCATAGCGGGGCTGGCGATGGTCGAGAAGGCGGGCATAGGCATGGCGCAGGAAGGCGTCAGGATCAACGCGATCGGCCGGAAGTCCCTGTTCCATCAGATAGTTGTCCCAGACCTCGCGCAGGAATTCGGGCTGGTAGTAGATGGGCTTCGGCGCCCGGTCAAAGCGACGGATCAACTCGGCCCGATGCGCCTCCGAGCCCTTGAGCCAGACCATCAGCAGGTTCTCGGACAGGACTTTCATCACCGGGTCGGCCGGATTGTCGGCATCCACCACTTCGCAGATCGACCCGCCGGAATCGCAGACGAAGTTGTCGTAGCCGTAGAGGTCCTTGGCCCGCGCGATGAAGCGCGGCGTGTCGAGAAGCGCCGCGATCTCGGCCACCCTGTGCTGTTCCTGCCGGCGGCAGTATTCCTCGAACGGGACGCCGCCCTTGGCCGGATCGCCAGGCTTGCCGAGATAGGTCGACAGCGGGGCGAGGTTGTCGAAGGTGATGTTGGACGCGATGTAGACCGAGTCCGTCATCAGCAGCTCGCGCAGCAGCGGCACCTTCATCGCCTCGCGCTTGAAGTTGTCAGCGATGAACTCGCCCATGTAGCGGGTGCCGATGCGGTAATCGATCGAATAGTGGAACCAGTGCGCCTGATCGCGCAGCATGTTGGCGAGGTAGGTCTTGCCCAACCCCGACATGCCGAACATCAGCACGCGCTTCGCGCCCGCCGCGCGCCACTCTGCCGCCGTCTGGTAGATCATGCCTGCCTCTCCGGTTCCGCCCGTGTCCTAGCGAACCGGCGGCCGGATTTCACGCGGAATCTTCGCCAGTTGCAGGATGCGCCCGTCGATGGCCACCAGCCCCGCCGCGATCAGGGCAAAGCCGAGGTAGTCGCGGAGCGGCAGGCTTTCGCCCAGGACGACCGCGCCAAGGATCACCGCGAAGGGGGCGGTCAGCAGTGTGACAAGGCTCAGGTTCCCGGCCCCGGCAAGGGCAAGGACGCGATAGTAGAGAAGGTAGGCCCCGGCGGTGGACACCACGGCAAGGTAGGCCAGCGCCAGCCAGGTGCCGGCGGCCGGGGCCGGGGGCAAGCCCTCGACCGCCAGCGCGGCCGGAACCATCAGCAGCGTCGAACCGGTCAGCATCCCGGCCGCCGCCACCTGCGGCGGCAGGCCCGACAGGTTCAGCCGCCCCCAAACCGCAGCACAGGCATAAGAGAGCGCGGCGACCAGCAGCGTGACCTGCGCGAGCGAGGTCAGGTCGAGCGCGGTCAGCGCCTGCAGCCCGATCACGACCGTCACCCCCGAAAGGCCGAGCAGCACGCCCCCCAGCCGCCGCCCAGTCAGCCGCTCGTCCCGGAACACGATCGACGCGACCACGACCCCCATCAGCGCGGTCGAAGCGTTGAGGATCGCCGCCAGCCCCGAGGGGACGGTCAGCTGCGCCCAGGTGATGAGCGAGAAGGGGATGGCATTGTTCAGCGCCCCCATGACCAGGAACGCGCCCCAGATGCGCGGCGACCGCGGCACGGGGAGGCCCCGCAGCGCGACATACATCCAGAGGAGCAGGCAGGCCCCGCACACGCGGAAGGCCACGGTCCCCAGGACGCCGATCTCGTTGATGGCAAGGCGGTTGGCGATGAAGGACCCGCCCCAGATCATCGCGAGGAGAAGGAGTTCGCCCCAGGCGCGGGCGCTGATATGCTTCTGAGGTGTCATGCAACTGATCTAGCAGCGCAGGACAGGTGTCGCGACCCGGAAACTGCGGGTTCCGCCCGGCAGACAGGCGGAACCCATGGGATCAGAAGTAATAGCCGATCCGGACGGCCGCGCCGATGGCGCTGTTGCCAGTGAAGATGCCGGCAGGGGCGATCTTGCCCGCCGCAGTCTCGGCATCCCCGACATCATAATAGCGGATGGCGGCCGTGATCTTGAGCTGGTTCCACGTATAGGTCGCCGCCGCACCGATCGAATTGTAGCCGTTGACCGGGTTCAGGTTCGAAGTGTAGCCGTCCAGCGGGGTGTCATAGGCGTAGCTGATTGCCCCCGACCATTTGTCGTTGAACTTGTAGCCAAGACCGATGGTGTAGGTCGTCGTCGGACCATTGTAGGACACCAGCGGCTGCCCCGTCATCGCGCCATACATTGCCGGGTCGATGCCGAACTGTTCCCAGTCCACCCACCGCACCGAACCGAACAGCAGCGTGTTGGTGGCGATGCCGGTCTGGAACTCGAGGTTGACCGACTGGGGAGTCTTGACCGGTGCGCTGCTGCTCAGGGTGCCGAGCGCCGAGGACTCGTTCGTGGTCAGGTCATAGTCGATGGCCGAGTTGTAGGTCAGCGCCACCTTGGCCGCGATCTCGGGTTTTTCCCAGCCGATACCAAGCACATAGCCCCAGGCGCCTTCTTCCGGCGCGTCGATGTTGTAACCCCGGACGAAGGGGATGGTCGCATTCGCCTTCAGCGTCTGGTAGCGCAGACCGCCGAAAATGCTGAACTGCGAGGCGAACTTGTAGCGGGCCAGCGCGGTGTACGAAACCGTGTCGAGTTCCGCCAGCGTGCCTTGGGCGAAGTAGCCGGTGCCGAGCGGGTAATCGACATTCGCACCGAAGGGCTTGTCGATGATGAAGGCCAGGTTCAGGTTGTCGTTGATGACCCAGTTTACACCCGAATTGACCAGGGTGTAATTGGTCAGGACTTCGCCCGAAGACCTGCCGCCAAGCAACGGTGACGCGACGCCGGACACGTCGGGATTCAGGTTGCCAAGCGTGAATTCAGCGTAGTTCTTGCCTTCATACAGCAAGAAGGCCGATTGCGGTGAGCGGTCGACACCGCCTGCCATGGCGATTGCGGGCAAAGTGAACGCTGCCGCTGTGGCGCCGAACGCCACCCGTTTGTTTTTCATGTTTCCTCCCCAAGCGATCCTGACCGTGGACCAGGTTCAGACGGGACGCTACGAAAAGCCCTGGATTCCCGTCAACGATTGACCTGACGTAACGCAATCGTGACGTTACGACGCGACTTTCTGGCGACGGTCTTCCGACCGGATGTTCCACCAGTTCGCAAGGCAGATGATGGCGGCGCCCAGAAAAACCGCAGGGTCCAGCGGCTCGCCATAAAGGAACATGGCGACGATTGCGATCATCGGAAGCCGGACGAAGTCGATCGGGATCACGATCGAGGCAGGGGCGAGGGTCAGCGCCTTGGTGAGGCAGAAATGCGCAATGACCCCCGCCGCTCCGACGACAAGAAGCGCCGGCGCTTCGGCCAGGCCGGGAAGGGTGACATCGCCATCCGCGGCAGACAGGGCCAGGCCGAAGAGGCCTTGCATGACGGTCAGCCAGAACAGGATCGAGATGACCTGCTCGTGGAACGTCAGGCGCTTGGTGAAGATCGCGGACCCGGCAAAGCCGATGGCCGAGGCTGCAGCGGCCAGGATGCCAGGGTTGATATGGGCGATATCGGGCCGGGCGACGATCAGCACCCCGACAAATCCGAGAGTGGCCGATGCCGCCCGCGCCGGTGTAAGCCGCTCGCCCAGGAACAGGGGCGACAGCAGGATGACCCACAGCGGCGAAGTGAATTCCAGCGCGAAGACCTGCGCCAGCGGGATCATCGTCAGCGACCAGAACCACAGGTTCTGCCCGGCGAAGTGGAAAAGATTGCGGATCAGGTGCGTGCCGATGCGGTTGGCCCGCACCTCGCCCAGCCGTCCCGCCAGCCCGCCGACCGTCAGGACCAGCACGAAGCCGATCAGCGACCGCCAGGTCATGATCTCGAACGTGTCGAGGGTGCGCGCCAGCGACCTGCCGGCGATCGCCATGGAAGAGAAGGACAGGATCGAGCCCGACATCCAGGCTGCGGCGGCGAGCGGGCGGTAGGTATCGGACATTGGGGCAGGGACCTTTCCGCCCCATCTGCCCCGCGCGGGTCGGGATTGTCCAGTAGGGGGCGGCAGCCTATGCGGCAGGTTGTGGGGCGTTCATATCCCGTTCTGCCATCGGGTGGCGGGGCGACAACGCCCTGCTGTTGGGCATTTGCCTGTTTTCCGGGCGGTTGGGCGACCGCTTTCCGTCGCGGACCCTGCGTAACTTGTCGACCGAGGCGCTGGACAGATTCGTCATTCCGTGCAAGGGTTTGCGTCAGGTTGCCCGTGTTGAGGGGGATTGCGGGCTTCCAGTTCCATCCAACGCAAAGGGAGTACCGTATGGATCGTCGTTCTTTCCTGACCAAGGCGACTGTGGGCGGAGCCGCTGCGGCGGCTGCTTCTGCCCTGGCCGCACCAGCGGTTGCACAAAGCACCCCGAAGGTGACCTGGCGTCTGACGTCGTCCTTCCCGAAATCGCTCGACACCATCTTCGGGGCGGCCGAGGTTCTGGCCAAGCGCGTGTCGGAAGCAACCGATGGCAATTTCACCATCCAGGTTTTTGCCGCAGGTGAACTGGTGCCCGGTCTGCAGGCCGCCGACGAAGTTTCCGCGGGCAACATCGAGGCCTGCCACACGGTCGGCTACTACTACTGGGGCAAGGATCCCACCTGGGCCGTCGCCGCTGCGATCCCGTTCTCGCTCAACGCGCGCGGGATCAATGCCTGGCAATACCAGGGCGGCGGCATCGACCTTTACAACGAGTTCCTCGCCGGCTCGAACATCGTCGCCTATCCCGGCGGCAACACCGGCGTGCAGATGGGCGGCTGGTTCCGCAAGGAAGTGAACACGGTCGAGGACTTGAAGGGCCTCAAGTACCGGATCGGCGGCTTTGCCGGCAAGGTGATGGAGAAGCTGGGCGTCGTGCCACAGCAGATTGCCGGCGGCGACATCTATCCGGCGCTGGAAAAGGGCACCATCGACGCTGCCGAGTGGGTCGGCCCCTATGACGACGAGAAGCTCGGCTTCTACAAGGTCGCGCCCTACTACTACTATCCCGGCTGGTGGGAAGGTGGCCCGACAGTCCACTTCATGTTCAACAAGGCCGCCTACGAGGGGCTGCCCCCGGCCTACCAGTCGCTCCTGCGCTCGATCTGCCAGGGTGTCGATGCGAACATGCTGCAGATGTACGACTGGAAGAACCCGACCGCGATCAAGAGCCTGGTCGGCAACGGGGTGCAGTTGCGGCCCTTCAGCCCGCAGATCCTCGAGGCCTGCTTCAACGCCGCCAACGAAGTCTATGCCGAGATGGAGGCGTCGAACGCCAACTTCGCCAAGCTCTGGGGATCGATCAAGGCGTTCCGCAAGGACTACTTCACCTGGACGCAGATCGCCGAATACAACTACGACACGTTCATGATGCTGCAGGCCAACGCCGGCAAACTCTGATCCCGGATCCCGGGCCGAAAAAGGAAAACCCCGGAGCGCTGGCTCCGGGGTTTTTTTGCTGTCGGCGAGGAAGAAGGGGCGCGATCCGCGCCTCCGTCAAGGGGTCGATGACGCTCCGGGCTGCAGGGCCGCCGGAGGTTGGCCAAGCTGGCCCGGCTGGACTGCGCCCGGCTGAAGGCCCGGAGGCTGGCCCAGCCCACCGGGTTGCAACGCGCCGGGCTGACCAAGGCCGCCGGGCTGCAGCGCCCCGGGTTGGCCGAGACCACCGGGTTGCAAGGCCCCGGGCTGGCCAAGACCGCCGCCAAGCGTCGGCATCTGCGGCAGGGTGATCGTCACGTTCGACGTGTCGACCGGCTTGCCCTTGTAGTGCATCACCATCTGCGGGAAGGCGATCACCAGGCCGACCATGATGATCTGGATGATGACGAACGGCACTGCCCCCCAGTAGATCTGCCCAGTCGTCACCCCGTCGGTCCGCTTGCCCGTCACCTTGTCGATGAAGGACGACCGCGGCGCGACCGAGCGCAGGTAGAACAGCGCGAAGCCGAAGGGCGGGTGCATGAACGAGGTCTGCATGTTCACGCCCAGGATCACCCCGAACCAGACCAGGTCGATCCCCAGCCGCTCGGCCGCAGGGGCAAGCAGAGGCACGATGATGAAGGCCAGCTCGAAGAAGTCGAGGAAGAAGGCCAGAAAGAACACCAGGAGCGACACGACGATAAGAAAGCCGATCTCGCCGCCGGGCAGGGACACCAGCAGGTGTTCGACCCAGAGATGCCCGTTCACGCCGTAGAAGGTCAGCGAGAAGACCCGCGCACCCAGCAGGATGAACATGACGAAGGCCGAAAGCCGCGTCGTCGCCGCCAGCGCCTGGGTGACGACGCCAAGGTTCAGCCGCCCCTTCAGCGCCGCGAGGATCAATGCGCCAACGGCCCCCATCGCGCCGCCCTCGGTCGGCGTGGCGATGCCGAGGAAGATGGTGCCGAGAACCAGGAAGATCAGCGCCAGCGGCGGGATCAGCACGATGATGACCTGCTGCGCGAGGCGCGACATCAGGCCAAGCTTCAGCGTCTTGTCCAGCAGCGCCACGACATAGATGATCGCCACCCCGATTGTCGCGCCTAGGATATCGGCGTCGGGGCCGTAGTTGGCGTAAAGCATCTTGTGCGCGGCGTAGCTGACCGCGACGCAGAACAGGATCGCCACCACGAGCGATGCCACGCCCGACCCGAGCGTCCGCGCCTCGGGCGGCAGGGCCGGCACATAGGATGGGCGGAAGATCGAGGTCAGGAAGATATAGACCATGTAGAGCCCGGTCAGGACGAGACCCGGTATCATTGCCGCCGTGTACATGTCGCCCACCGACCGGCCCAACTGGTCGGCCAGCACGATCAGCACGAGCGACGGCGGGATGATCTGCGCGAGGGTGCCCGAAGCCGCGATCACGCCCGAGGCCACGCGCCGGTCATAGCCGTAGCGCAGCATGATCGGCAGCGAGATCAGGCCCATCGCGATCACGCTCGCGGCCACCACGCCGGTCGTCGCCGCCAGCAGCGCGCCGACGATGATGACCGCGTAGGCAAGGCCACCGCGCACCGGTCCGAAGAGTTGCCCGATGGTATCAAGCAGGTCCTCGGCCATGCCGGATCGTTCAAGGACGATCCCCATGAAGGTGAAGAAAGGAATGGCCAGCAGCGTCTCGTTCGACAGTACCCCCCAGAACCGGCTGGGAAGCGTGTTCAAAAGCGGCCAGTCAAGGGTGATCGACCCGCCGGACAGGGGCGCAAGCTCGACCCCGATGATGAAGAACAGCAAGCCGTTCGCAGCCAGCGAAAATGCCACCGGGTAGCCGAGCAGCAGGAAGATCACCAGCGAGGCGAACATGATCGGCGCCATGTTCAGCGCGATGAATTCCATCATTTCGCGATCTCCTCGACCAGCGCCTTGCCTTCCAGTTCGGCTGCCTCATGCGCCGAAACGAAGGGGGTGGGATCGGGGATCAGACCGCGCATGACCGCGATCTTCTTGATGATCTCGGAGAGGCCCTGAAGAGCCAGCAGCACGAAGCCGACCAGCAGCAGTCCCTTGGCCGGCCAGATCGTCAGGCCGCCGGCATTGGTCGAAACCTCGCCGGACCGATAGGACGAAGCCACCCAAGGGGTGAGGTAATAGATCATCAGCAGGCAGAAAGGCATGAGGAAGACGACGTGCCCGAACAGGTCGATCCAGTGCTGGGTCCGGCGCGACCACATGCCATAGACGATGTCGATACGGATATGTTCGTTCTGCTTCAGGGTATAGGCCGAGGCTAGCAGGAAGGCGGCGCCGAACAGATACCACTGTGCCTCGAGCCAGGCGTTGGACGAGGTGCTGAAAACCTTGCGGACGACCGCATTGGTTGCGCTGATGATGATAGCCAGCAGGATCAGCCAACCCATGGCCTTGCCGACAATCTCGTTGAACCGGTCAATGGCCCGGGACAGTCCCAAAAGGACGTTCATCGCTCCTCCCCTGATCGTTCACGCCCCGAAAGCAGGCGTCATTTTCTTTCGGTATGTCGAACAGGAACGGGTGCGTCAACCTTGGCGGCAAAGCTATGGCCGTTGCGGGCTGCGCCTTCGGTTGGTGCCGCCACGTCAAGTCGGCCCTATCCGGGTCTACTGGGCGAGATGGGCGCAAAATCAGGCGGTTGCCCGGAAATTCATCGACGTTCGCTAGGCGAATTGACCGGCCGTGCGACGCTGAAGGCGCGTCAGGAGAACGCGAATGAACAGCAGGACGCCAAGCACTTCCAGGGCTTCCTCCGTGTTGGAGGCGATCCGGTAGGTGAAGGTATCCAGCATGCCGTGATCCTCCAGATCCCCTGCAATCATCTCCATTCCGATCGCACCCGACACGAAGATTGCACCCGAGAAGATCAGGAGCAGCCGCTCCCGCGTGGGGAGGTTCAGCAGAAAGCGCACAAACGACAGGCCGACAACAAGGACAAAGGCCAGGCCGGGAATGACCCAAGCGTAGTTCAAGAGGCCGGTATTGTGCGAATGCGGAACGAACTTGCCAAGCTTTTCGTGGAACGACATGGCTTCATCGGCCGACAACAGGACGAAGATAACCCCCAGGGCGCACCAATAAACTCGCATCTTGCGGTCATCCTGATGCAACTGGGTTTGCAGGAAGCTGAGGATCGCAGCGACGAACAGCATGCAACTCGACAGCCAAGTATAGAAGGAGCGTTCAGAGTTTACGTCGAAGCGGGCCTTTCTGACAGGACCGATGATATCCGGTGAAATCCAGACGATGATGTCCTGTCCTACGCTGATGAGCCAAAGGAACAAGAATGCAAAACAAAGGCTTCGAAAAAGGGAATTCGTCACGCCAGATACCTTTTACACAAAGACAGTGAATAGCTGTCATATAATGTTTACATAAACTTCATACTTGGGTTTTTTGCAACGCGTATAAGACCAACGAGCCGTTTCGGATCAAAGAACAATCGACTCCTTTCGCTGATTGCGATCGGACAGAGATTGTTTTGTCCGAGCCATCGGAGACCAAAACCTCGCAGGCCCCCTTTGGTCAGGCAGTTTACCCATCGGTCTGATCTGAACTTACATCTGTCGGTCCCAGGACGGGCGAATGACATTGCCGCGTCGCGCTGCCGCCACCAACAAGCCGATCCCGGCCGTCGAACAGACCAAGAGGGCAACCAGCGAAGCTTCGACGCCAAAGCTTCCGCCGGTCAGCCAAGCCGGACCCTGCATGCTGGAACGTATCAGGCCGGGCGTGGCGGGCTCGTTGCCGGACACGATACCAGAATAGACAGTGCCTTGTGTATAGTTCCAGGCGGCATGAAGACCCATGCCGAGCCATAGCCGGCGGGTCAGCATGTAGGTCCCTGTCAGCAGGAGCCCCGCCCAGATCGAGATCGACGTCAAGCCTTGCAGGGTTGCCGCGTCGTTCTCCATGTGGATGAAGCCGAAGATCAGCGATGACAAGATAAGCGCGATCCAACTGCCAAGCCATTTCTCCGCGATGCGGAACACGCCACCGCGAAACAGCAGTTCTTCAAAGACGCCGGTTGCCATGGGGGCGGCCATTCCGGGTAACAGGATATGCCAGGCATTCAGCCCTTCGACCCGGTATGCCCCCAAAACCATCAGGATCAGGATGCAAAGGCTGTAAAGGCCGAAGCCCAACAGCAGCCCCAGCCCGAACTCGCGGCCCATCCGTGGCACGGCAAGCTCGGTGACGCTGCGCTCTTCCACGAGAGTCCCGAGGCTCACATAGACGATCAACATCATCGCACAGGCCATAAGGGTGGCGCCGATCGCCTCGATCGGACCAGACGTGAATGAGGTCCGGAAGAAAAAGGCCGAGAGATAGAGATAGGTCAGAACTGCATAGAGCAGTGCCAGGAAGACCAGTGGAAACCGCAGAAGCCGCAGAAACAATCCTGTTTGCCGATCCGGTCTGACATCCAACTCGCTATCCCCCGATGGCGATTCTTCACGGGGCTCAGCCTAGGCCAAAGATCGCCTCGCGCAATTCGGGGCACGAAGCGTTCAAGTTAGTGATTGAACGTCACGGCATTGCAGAGGATAGGCCAAGGTCGGACGACCCCTGCAAGGTGGACCGAGCAGATCCCGAAGGCTGCAATCGTCTGGCGATCCCCGAGACCGTTATTCCCACTCGATTATTTTGAGATAACCTAGTGCGTTGAAAAATAATGCGAAAATATTTTTTCATACATCAAGATACCGTCGAGCTTACCGTCAGAAAAGTTCAGTCTTGAAATTATTGAACTTTTCGGGCTGGTGACGAGGCTCGACATTTCGACATCTATCGGTGAGGACGGCAAATTTCGGCATATCAACACCAACCCGCCAAATGTGCTCGATTATCTCGATCATACCCTCCTGCGCCTTCGTTTGCTATCTTCTCACCCGCGAGTTGCGGCATCCACTAGTTATCCCCACCAACTAGACTGGAGGATGATGGGTGAAAAGCAGTCTGAGCGCCGCCATTGTCTTTTCCTGCCGATGCGTTGCCGGCCCGCCTGTCATCGCATCTTTGACAAAACATAGATACCGACCAGCGCGTTCGTTTTCTTCGCTCACTTCATCATCCGACACGATACTTGGCGTGCTTTTCACCGATCCATCCGGATTTATCCGAACATAGAGGGCGTCCTGCTTCCGACGATCTTTCTCCCCTCCTGCGATCTTAAGTGCCGCTGGGTTCGGCTTAGAGGTCCCCACATAGATCCCGTTTCCACTCTCCCAGCGCGCAATTTTCTCATAACGAAGCAGATCGAGTGCACTGGCGATCTCAAACGGAAAATGATCCTCCCCCATATCAAGGTCTTCATCAATCATGCGATGAAGCTCCTCCAGTTCATTCCAGTGCATAATCATGTAGTCCATCAACATGCCTACCAACTGCTTGCAAGTATGATCATTTATCGCGCGAAGGATCGGACGTGAAAGCGGGAAAATCCCCATAGCCACCAAACGCAACATAAACGCCTTGGCGAACTCTTCCTGTGCGATGAGTATTAAATATAACCGGCTTGACGGCGGCTCTACAAACTCAAGCGTCACCGCATCGTCAAGCAATCTTGCGCCGTTTGCAATGCAAGCGGCAATAGATTTTTCAAGTGTTTTAGGTGAAGGGGCGGCTACTCGATTCATACTACCATCTTCCGGTACAACAAGCGGCAACCAACAAGTTCAAAGGCAACTCAAGATTGTTGACGGGTGGCCTGTAGTGCCCCGTAGTGCACCGGATCATGCGCCCTGATCGCCTCAAGGATGATGTTCACAACAGCTTGGGCCTCGCTCATATCCGGGAGTTGCATCCCCCCTGCGCGTTTCAAAGCGTGGGAATAGAAGTGCATGAACTTGCGCGCGCGCTCTGCCTTCAATGGCTCGGGAATGAGTTTGGGAATACTGATGTCAATTTTGCTGTGCTCAAGGAACTTAAAAGATAGGTAGCCCTCTACAAAACGGCGGGCCATATTCCCTAAATTAAAAATGATCTGAGGATCACTTGATGGATTCTCCGAATATTCGATAAGTTGTATAAATAGAAATAGATATTCTGATCGGTATTTTTTTTATTGATTCAGGACACTCTACAACGCGCGAGCAAATCAGGCCATTACTGTCTATTCTCTCGACAAGATATGCTTTCCCAAAGCCTTTTGGTGTGCGCTCAGACATCCACTCCCAAGTGAGGTGGAAAAACTCGTAGCTATGCGTTGATATAAAAATCTGCTTGGCGAGACATTTATGTCTTGGATCAGCGTCGCTATCGAATTTATAGAACGTCTCCTTGATGAATGCGTTTATATGGAGCAGATGGTGAGCGTCTAAACTCGAAATCGGATCATCGATATAGACGATTGTATCGTCTAGGACGTTGCCATTCTCAAAGAGTTTCGTGACGAAATAGCAAAAGGCGATAGCGGTTCTCTCCCCTTCGCTAAGGTTGCGTGCGGGATGTTCTCCGCGCATCAGGAGAAAATTGCCCTCAGCTGTGACTTTCACTTGGATATCGGCTTTCCCGAAAAACCTCAGTAAGGTCTCATTTATTGCTTCTGCACCTTTCGCCGCATTGGAGAGTTCCGATTGCAAAGTCGCAATTTCCTGATCCAACACTGAAAGGTCTTTCTTCGCCTTATTGGCGGATTCCTCCAGTTCGGTAATTTTAGCTTGAGTTTTAAAGCGATCTATCCTGCGCATCGTAGCAGCTGCGTAGTGGACTTTTAGCTTCTCTATCGCTACGCTACGAGCTTGAACGAAGTCGCGAGTCCGCTCGTTGTTTTTCTCAATCAGCCGATTAAATCGTTCAACTGCGCCTTCCAGCTTAGCGATTTCTAGTTGCTGTTCCGGGGCCGTGAGTGCGCGAAACGGATTCTCATACCTGCTTTCAAGTAATTCGATAAGGGCCTGTATATCGTTATTGAACTTATCTCGCGCAGCTTTCAGCGCCGCTCCCGCCTCGTTGTGTTCTTTTTCAAGGTCCGGGTAGAATGCACTGCGCACATAGGATGCACCGTCGATGTGAAGCATGCGCTCCCGAATTTCTTGTATCGACTTAGAAATACGCCTTTTCAGATCATCAAATGCGTCTGAGAAATGCGCATTAAGCGCCTCAATGCGGTCGTGCTTCAGAGGATTCTCACAGAACTCGCAATGGGTAGCACCAACATGAAGATGCAAACCCTGCTCGACCCAACTACCGATGTCTGGATGCTCTACAAGACGCGAAATCGTTCCAGACATGCCAAGTTGCTCTGCCACCAACGCCGATGCCCTCGACCAAATCTCCTCCAGCGCTCTAATGTTAAGTTCAAGGTCTGGAAGGACCGGCTTTTCCTCCGTCGCAACAGCCCTACGCTTCTCATTCTGGAAACTTTCATCATCGAGGGGTTCTGGTATTGCTCCGTTCCAACCCTCAATAATCGGCCTCACATGGCGTCGGTCAAATCTGGCAATCCCTAGTTCCCTTGCGATTTGCCCTGCACATTCCGTTTCCGCTTCGGAGATGATTTTATCCAGTTTGGCAGCTTCTTTTTCTCCGTCCGTCAGTTCTGTGTTGAGTTTCTCGCGTTGCTCCTCCTTCTTGGTAAGATCATCCTGCTTCTCGATGTTTTCTGATCCAAGTAGAAGAATCGGTGTGAAACCGCTGGTATCGTCCCACCGAAGATTCTCCTTCCGGAAATCTTCGTTGAAAACGCGGACATTACATGGGATACGGAAATCCTGCTCATATAGGTTTCCATCATGGTGCGACAGGCTGAACTTCGCACCGGAATAATCCGGATGGAGTTCCCCTTTCTCCAAGCACCTAAAGAGGCGAGACAAGGTTGTCTTGCCTGAGTAGTTCCATCCATATAGCAGATTGAAATTGGCAAACTCCGGTAGTTGCCCCCCGGAATAATCATGGAAGACGCCAAAGTTCTTTACACTGCTAATCCGTCTGAACACGTTGCTTGCCCCCCACAAGCGCAACTGAGGATCAAATCATCGGCAGTAGCCATCCGATCGATCTCTAACTGTCATTACTGTAGAATGGCCGGTTGCGCTTGCCCAGAAGTATCTACAGCTCTGCTCATGCAAATTCGGCCCCATGCTAAGCGCGCCAGTGACGCATCGCCTTTCGAATGTTGCTTTTCTTAGCCAAAGCCTGCGACCACCGTTTCGATGGGCAGGAACAGCGTCCGGCTGTCCTCGGGATACTCTATGAACTCCGCACAGCGCAGATAGAAGCGTTTGGCCGCTTCATCCTTCGCTTGGACAAGCACGGCCCCGATGCCGATGCTTTGCGAGGCGACTGCAATCCGCCGTAGCGCATCCGCCAAAAGGTCCGCGCCGAGGCCCTTGCCCGCATGGTCGAGGCTAACGGCGAGCCGCCCGATAATCGAAACCGGAATCAGGTCGGGCGCGTTACGCCGCACCCTGCCGGGAGCCGCACCCCGCTCAACCGATCCGGCCGAGATACAGAAATAGCCGACAACCCGATTGCCCGCGCACACGACATAGGTGCGCGAAAACCGGCTTTCGTTCTTCAAGGCCCGATGGCGCAGCCAGTCGTTCAGGGCAGGCTCGCCGCAGTCGAACGTCGAAAGATCATGTTCCGCCGTTAGAGGGGCCGGGGCAGACAGTCCCGATTCAGGATGGTCCCGCGTGTCGTCTATTTCTGCCATGCCGGGGTCCGGCGCAGCAACGCCTTGAGCTTCGGTCCCGGCGCAGGCGGGTTGTCGAGCGCCTGCATGAAGGCGTCGTAGCGTTCGGAGTCTAGCGTGAACAAACGCTGGTCGAGCAGCACATCCACCGCTTGCCGCCGTGCGCTTTCGACCATGAACTCGGTGCGCGTCTTGCCGAGGACTGCCGCCGCATCGTCAATGAGCTGGCGGGTGCCGGTTTCGATACGCAGGTTGATGCTGCCCTTGGCGTCAGCCGCAGAGGCGCGCGCCGCGACGGCAGCGGCCGCAGAGCGGGAAGATTCGGAGGGGGCGAGACGTGTTTTTGCCATGACCGGAATATGGGCGTTTGTATCCACACTGTCAATACGGAAGAAGGTAAGGAAGGTATGGGCGTCGCCCTTCGGGCCGGGCCTTCGGCTACGCCGGACCCACGGCAGCGGCGCGTTTCCGCCACTCGGCTTCAATCCCCTAACGCATGACTGTCGCCAGTTAGAAATGCGGTCCCGACGCTTGCGCGCCGGGGCTTTGTCACTGGCGGCCCTCCGGCTCTCTACGGCGCAATGTGGAAGCGCGTTCGCCTCCGGGCCGGCGCGGCTGCCGCCGCGTCTTATCTGATCGCTACGAAGAAGATTGCTAAGGGCGTTGCCCTCGCGCGGCGCAAGAAAACTCTCCGGCCTTTCGCGGCATAAACGGCCCGCTCCCCGCAAGCGGGTCCCCTCCATTTATTCCACGGTGCCAAAGACTTCTCCTGCGCCTTGCTACCCGTGGCTCGCCGCCCGGCAAGGGTTCAGGAGCGGCGCTTCGCTGCTCTGAACCCCAAACCCGAGGATCAGAGACATGACCAACCTTTCCGACAGCAATCCCCGCATCTATGTCGCCTGCCTTGCTGCCTACAATAACGGCTATCTGCATGGGGCTTGGATCGACGCGGATCAGGACGCGGATGAAATCAGGGACGAAATTGCGGCCATGCTCGCACGGTCCCCCATCGAGCACGCGGAGGAATATGCCATCCATGACTACGAGGGCTTCGAGGGCGTCACCATCAAGGAATATGCCGGCATCGACACCGTGGCGCGCATCGGCGCGTTCATCGCAGAGCATGGCGCGTTAGGCGCTGGCTTGTTGGAGCAGTTCGTCGGCGACATGGACCAAGCCGAAACCGCCTTGCAGGACTGCTATCACGGCCAGTTCGCTAGCCTTGCCGACTTCATGGAGGACTTGACCGCTGAAAGCGGCACCACGATCCCCGAGGCGCTGCGCTACTACATTGATTGGAAAGCAATGGCCCGTGATGCTGAAATGAACGGTGAGTTTTTCACAGTCGAAACCTCACACAACGAGGTGCATGTGTTTTCCAGTCAATGAAAACCGGAGCACCTTGCCCGCATTTTGCGGGCGGGCGTATCGCGGAATCATCGAAATAGTGTTAAGCAAAAAATAACCAAGAATGATCGGACTGGCCGCTCAAGGTATCTGCTTTGAGCGGCTTCTATATTTCTAGCGATCTTTGAACCTCTAAGGGCTGGGCGCTGCCTTGCGCGCCCCGGCTTTGGGAGGTGACGCCATGCTTAGCATCGACTGGCGTTCGCCGGTGGCATACAGGCACGCGAAGCACATTTCGGCCGCCGGTTTCGCTTGGGAATATCTGCGCCGGAATGACGATTATCGTCAGGAGTTCCAGACCATCGCACTAACCGGAGGACCGTCCGGCCGTGACCTTGCAGCGTTCGCGGATCGCTGGGGGTTGCGATTTCCCGTGCGATCCCGACGCGCCGCATGACTGGCCGACGCCAATCTGGAGTCCGAACCTTCAACCGCAAGCGGTGATGCTGTCGCCGGTCGAGCATAAGGACGGCGACACCGAACCGATATTGACGCTGGCTCATCTCGCCGGCCTTGATCTGCGCCGCGCTGCCGATGGCTGGCATGGTATCTGGCAGGTTGATGGCGTCACACATCAATTCTGGCTTCCCGAGGCGACTCCCGACGCCGCCGCCTTCTATGCCGTCACCCTGCCGATGGATTCCTTTCTGGAGCTTCGCGCTCACGCTGCCCGCCGTTTCTGGCGGTCCCTCAACGGCCGGGCACCCGGTCCCGATTTCCGCGCGGTCCCTGCCCAGCTCCGGCAATGGCATATCCTGTCGCTGCGCGCGCTTGACGCTCGGCTGCATGGCGAGAGCTATCGCACCATCGCCGAAGTCCTGCTCGGCTTTCGAGGCACTAAGGAGGATTTCGAGAACGATCCGCGCAAGAACAAAGCTCGCCGCTTGGTCGCGCACGGTATCAAGATGATGCGGGGCGGCTATCGCCTGCTGCTCCACTACCCTATCAAGCCCGGCAAGCGTTGATCGTTAGCGAGCACCGTCTTGTTGCAAGTCGCAAGCTTACTGCCCGTTGCAACAAAGAGGTGCGATACGAAAAGAACCGGAAAGCCAGCCCTCGGGGAAATGTTGCGGACTTTAGAATTCCTACGAGAACTTCAGCAGGAATGGAGTGGATCTAACAAACTGCTTCATGTGTCAAGAACGGCAAGGCGGCTTCTCAACTGAATAACTCGTTGCTTAATCTATGTTTTCGCACGACCATGCCTGAAATGTATTTTGAGGAAATTTTCCATGACCTTACTAAAGACGCTGCGTTTGATTCTCAGTCCTTGCACTCCGGTGGATCGTGTTAACTTCATCCAGCTAGAGCTTGACCCAGAAGTGATGCGGTTTCTTAACAATGGTGCGGTTGATCATGACAGGATCGATTCGACGACCGCGCCGTTTCTCATGCCACGAGGAACCGAGCCGAACGTCTGGACAGCGCGACGCAATGCGGATGACGAGTTTGTCGGCTGGTTCTGCTTGTTGCCGAAAGGGAGGGCGTTAGCTCAGATCGGATATCGACTGCGCCGGGAGGCTTGGGGTCAGGGGCTGGCAACTGAAGGAGCTTTGGCTCTTATCGGTTGGGGCTTCGAGGTCGCGGGATATGACAAGATTGTGGCCAATACAATGGCGGTCAACCAAGGGTCGCGCCGTGTAATGGAGAAGGTTGGTATGAAACACACGCGGACGGATTTCTTGGATTTTCCCGACCCCATACCCGGCACGGAGCACGGCGAGGTAACGTATGAGTTGACCTGTTCAGAATGGGCCAACAATTGAGAGGCATATCAGCTTTTAGGACGTGACAAAGCCACGCGAAACGTCAGCGATGAGGTCGATTCCTGCCGGCCGGATATCGTGAAATTCCAAAGCTTCCGAGGTGAAGTAAACTGAAAACCGCCGATGCTCACGCCTTGTTAGCTGCCGCCTGTTCCAGAATCTTACGATAGCCCTCTCGCGATAGCCATTGCGCGCGTTCGAGGTGGCTTTGCCAGCAACGATAGGTCCGAAGTTCCTCGGCTGCCGGATCGCGGTGCAGCACGATCCGCGCGACTTCCTTCCAGTCCGCGCCCTCGGCCTTCGCATCGAGAAGGCGCAGATAGGTAACGTAGTGGCGTTCGTCATAGG
>CAMFII010000005.1 GCA_945952585.1 uncultured Rhodobacter sp. | reverse complement strand
GAGGTCCGACAGGTTCACGAGCTTGCCCACCGCCCGCCGCCGGTCCAGCCGGCCCTTGTTCACGGTGGCGATGCCGGCGGAGTCATAGCCGCGATATTCCAGACGCTTCAGCGCCTCGACCAGAAGCGGCGCTGCCTCGTGATGGCCCAGAATGCCAATGATCCCGCACATCAGGTCTTGTCCTTCTTCGCGGCCTTCACGGCGCGGAGTTTCTCCATCAGGCGAACGGCAAATCCGTCCTTGTTCACCTGCCTCGTCCGCGCCACGGCCAGCGCACCTGCGGGGACGTTTTCCGTGATGACCGAGCCGCTGGCCGTCATCGCCTCGTCCCCGACATTCACCGGCGCAACGAGCATCGTGTCGGACCCGATGAAGACGCGCTTGCCGATCACGGTGCGGTGCTTCATCACCCCGTCGTAGTTGCAGGTCACCGTGCCCGCGCCGATATTCGTGCCTTCGCCTATTTCCGCGTCCCCCAGATAGGTCAGGTGGCCGACCTTCACGCCCTCGTCGAGGATGGCGTTCTTGACCTCGACGAAGTTGCCGACATGCACATCCTCGGCCAGTTCCGCACCGGGCCGCAGCCGGGCGAAGGGACCGACCTGCGCGCCGCGCGAGATGTGGCAGCCCTCGAGATGGCAGAAGCCCTTGACCTCGGCCCCGCTTTCGATGGTCACGCCCGGCCCGAACAGGACGTTCGGCCCAAGGATTGCGTCACGTCCAACCACCGTATCCAGCGCGAAGAACACCGTTTCAGGCGCGGTCAGGGTCACGCCGTTGTCGAGCGCCTCGGCACGGGCGCGGGACTGGAAGGCGGCCTCGGCCTCGGCCAGCTGAGCGCGGGTGTTGACGCCCATCGTCTCGGCCTCGTCGCAGACCACCACGCCCGCCGACAGGCCTCGCTTGCGGGCCAGCTCAACGATGTCGGTCAGGTAGTATTCGCCGGCGGCATTGGCATTGCCGACCTCGGACACCAGCTGGAACAGCAGCCTCGCCTCGGCGCAGATGACACCGGAATTGCACAGGCGGATTTCGCGTTCGGCAGCGGTCGCATCCTTGAACTCGACGATGCGGTCCAGATCCTCGCCCCGGGTCACGAGCCGCCCGTATCGCCCCGGATCGCGCGCCTCGAAGCCGAGGACGACGACCGCGTGGCGGCCGCGCGCCTCCAGCATCGTCCGAAGTGTCTCTTCGCGGATGAAGGGGGTATCACCGTAAAGCACGATCGCGTCGCCGGGAGCTTCGGACAGGATCGGCGCGGCCTGGGCCACCGCATGGGCGGTGCCAAGCTGCGGCTCCTGCACGACGACCGCGACGGTGTCGTCGAAGTCGCGGGCCGAGGCGGCAACAGCCTCGCCGCCATGGCCAGTGACGACCACGACCTGCGCGGGCTCCAGCGCCATGCCGGCGCGAAGCGCGTGATGCAGAAGCGGCGCGGCGGCGACCTTGTGCAGGACCTTGGGCAGGTCGGAGTTCATCCGGGTACCCTGCCCCGCCGCCAGCACGATCAACGAAACGCTTGATGAGTTGGGCATGGAACCCCTTTCCTTCGATCGGCCCCCGTTTTATCCGGGTCGGGCCGGGCCGCAAGGCCCCTGACTTCACGCAAGGTTACATGATGCGCACCGTGGTCTTCGATCTGGACGGAACGCTGGCCGATACCAGCGGCGACCTCCTGGCCGCCGCCAATGCCTGCTTCCGCGACCTTGGACACGGCGACATGCTGGACGCGCGCGATGCGCTGACCGCGTTTCACGGCGGGCGGGCGATGCTGCGGCTGGGGTTCAAGCGGCTGGGCACCCCGGACGAGGCGCTGGTCGATGCGCAATATCCCCGGCTCCTGTCCGCCTATGCCGATGCGATCGACACCCATACCCGCCTCTATCCCGGCGCCGCCGAGGCGGTGGAACGTCTGCGCGCGGACGGTTACGCCACCGCGATCTGCACCAACAAGCCCGAAGGCCTGGCCGAGACGCTGATGCAACGCCTGGGCGTGCGCGGCCTGTTCGGCTCGCTCGTCGGCGCCGACACGCTGCCGGTGCGCAAGCCCGATCCGGCCCCCTTGCACCTTGCCCTGTCGCGGGTGGGCGGCCGCGCCGACCGCGCCATCCTGATCGGCGACACCGACACCGACCGCCAGACCGGGCGCAATGCCGGGGTTCCGGTGGCGCTGGTGACCTTCGGACCCGAGGGGCGCGAAGTGGCGCGGATGGAGCCCGAGGCGCTGCTGGACCATTTCGATGAACTGCCCGAGCTGACGGCGCGGCTTATCGGCTGACCGGGCGGCCCTCGACCTGGCGGGCATAGTCGGCCGCGTCATACCACCCACGTGACGACCGGACCAACCCATCGCCAGACAGGTCCCATTCCTCCAGCCCCGAGATGCTGAGCGGCCGTTTGGTCTGTGCATGATGGCCGGTGAAGGTCCACAGATAGACCACATGATCGCCGGCGATGCGGGTCCCGTCGCAGGCGAGGCTCAAGTCCGGCACGTCGGCGAAGAAGCCCTCGGCCATGGCCTGAATCCCGGCCCGGCCAATCCAAGGGGTTCCCCGGTTGATGACGATCTGCCCATCGGGCGCGTAGAAGGACGCCACGCGGGCGGCAGAGCCAGAGTTCCAGGCCGCCGTGTAGTCCGCAGCAAGCCGCGCGATCCTTGCATCAGCATCGGTCATCTATGATCCTCGCCCCTGTGTGATCGGAGTTTGACAGTCTCAAACCCTGACCCTAGCTTACGCCTTCCCCGACAGAGCAGCCCAATGAATTCCGTGTCCTCCCGCCACGCCGTGGCCTTTGCCCTTTTCACCGTCTTTCTCGACATGGTCGGTTTCGGCATCATCATGCCCATCCTGCCGCGCCTGATCGAAGAGGTCGGCCACATGGACCTTGCCGCCGCCTCGATCATCGGCGGCTGGATGTTCGTGGCCTTCTCGCTGGCGCAGTTCGTCTTCAGCCCGCTGATGGGCAACCTGTCCGACCGCTACGGGCGGCGGCCGCTCTTACTGCTGGCGATCTTCGGGCTGGGTCTGGACTTCCTGTTCTGCGCACTGGCGCCGGACCTCACCTGGCTGTTCGTCGGGCGGGTTCTGGCCGGGGTGTGCGGGTCGTCCTATGTCATCGCCAACGCCTATATCGCCGACGTCACCCCGCCCGAGGGGAGGGCGCGCGCCTTCGGTCTGATGGGCGCGGCCTTCGGCGTGGGCTTCGTCCTGGGTCCGGCAATCGGCGGCCTCTTGGGCGAGTTCGGCGCGCGGGTGCCTTTCTTCGTCGCCGCGGCGATTTCGGGCATCAACTTCCTTTATGGCTGGTTCGTCCTGCCCGAGACGCTGACGCCGGACAAACGCCGCGATTTCGAATGGCGCCGCGCCAATCCCTTCGGCGCATTGCTTATCTTTCGCCGCTACGCCGGGGTCCTGCCCTTGCTGGGCGTTCTGACGGTCTTCTTCTTTGCCTCCTCGGTCTATCCGGCGGTCTGGGCCTTCTGGGGCATCGCCAAGTTCGGCTGGAGCGCGGCGATGGTCGGGTTGACGCTAGCCGCCTTCGGCATCGTGACGGCGGTGTTCCAGGGCGTGCTGACCGGACCGGCGGTGGCACGGTTCGGCGAATGGCGGGTGGCGCTGATCGGGCTTTTCGCCGCAGTGGCGGCGGCAGCCGGGTACGGCCTTGTCACCTCGCTGGCCGGGGTGCTGGTGCTTCTCATGATCCACGGGCCCGAAGGCTTCGTCCATCCGATGCTGACGGCGCTCATGTCGAAGGCCGTGCCGGACGACGCGCAGGGAGAGTTGCAGGGCGGGATTTCGGCGGTGACGAACCTTGCCATGCTCGGCGGGACCTTGACCTTTGCGCAGGTCTTCGGTCGGTTCATGGCTGACGACTCATCCTACCGGTCGCCCGATGTCGCCTTCAGCCTTGCCGCGGTCCTGCTTGTCGTGACCCTCGGCCTGTTCCTGGCCATCGTCCGGCGTCCGGCTGCGGAGGCCAGGGAGGCCTGATCCATGCCCGAGGTGTTTACCGGCAGTTTCACCCAGCAGGAACCGATCCCCGAAGAGGGCATCGAAGCGGCGCTGGCCGTGCTGCGCCACGGACGGCTCCACCGCTACAACACCGCCCCGGGCGAGATCGCCGAGGCGGCGCTGCTGGAGGAGGAGTTCGCGGCGCTGACCGGGGCCAAATACTGCCTCGCGGTTGCCTCGGGCGGTTCGGCGATGACGACGGCGCTCAGGGCGGCCGGGGTGAAGCCCGGCGATGCGGTCCTGTCGAACGGCTTCACGCTGGCGCCCGTGCCCGGCGCCATCGCGGCGGTCGGGGGCAAGCCGGTCTTCGTTGAGGTGACGGAAGACCTGACGATAGACCTCGATGACATCGCCCCGAAGGCGCGCGCCAGCGGGGCCAAGGTGTTGCTCCTGTCGCACATGCGCGGGCATCTCTGCGACATGGATCGGCTGATGGAGATCGCGCGGGCCGAAGGCCTGACGGTGATCGAGGACTGCGCCCATACGATGGGCGCGACCTGGCGCGGGGTGCCGTCGGGCAGGCATGGGCTGATGGGCTGCTATTCCACGCAGACCTACAAGCACGCCAATTCCGGCGAGGGCGGCCTGCTCATCTCGGACGATGCGCAGGCCATGGCGCGGGCGATCCTGCTGTCAGGCAGCTACATGCTTTACGCCCGTCACCGCGCCGCGCCACCAGCCGAGGCCTTCGAGGGGGTGCGCCTCGACACGCCGAACATCTCGTCGCGCATGGACAACCTGCGCGCGGCGATCCTGCGGCCGCAGCTGAAGACGCTGGCCGACCGCGTCGCCCGGTGGGCCGAGCTTTATCGGACGTTTGAGACCGGGCTGAAGGACACGCCCGGCCTGCGCCTCATCCCCCGGCCGGAGGAAGAACACTTCGTCGGCTCCTCGTTCCAGTTCCTCCTGCCCGACTGGACGCCTGAGCAGATCCGCGCGCTGATCGCCCGGTCTGCGGCGCGCGGGGTCGAGATGAAATGGTTCGGCGCGCCCGAACCCGTGGCCTTCACGTCGCGCTACGAGCATTGGCGCTATGCCAATCCCGCGCCCCTGCCACGCACCGATCGGGTGCTGGCCGGCCTGATCGACATGCGCCTGCCGCTGACCTTCACCCCTGCAGACGCGGCCCAGATCGCCCGCATCCTGCGCGAGGAGGTGCTGGCGGTCGGACAGGGTGCACCGCTCGACCTGCCGGCCGAGGTGCCGCTGGCGGACTGAGACGCGACGCCTTGGCCGCTTGCCGCTGGCGCGTTGGCGGCCTAAATCCTGAGCATGGCCGTTTCCGTTCCCCTCATCGACCCGTTCCAGCGCCCGATCAGTTATCTGCGCGTCTCGGTCACGGACCGCTGCGATTTCCGCTGCGTCTACTGCATGTCGGAAAACATGACGTTCCTGCCCAAGGCCGACCTGCTGACGCTCGAGGAGCTGGACCGCCTGTGCTCGGCCTTCGTCCGGCTCGGGGTCGAGAAGCTGCGCATCACCGGGGGCGAGCCGCTGGTGCGCAAGGGCATCATGACCTTCTTCAACGCCATGTCCCGGCATCTGGACAGCGGTGCGCTGCGGGAACTGACCGTCACCACCAATGGCTCGCAACTGCGCCGCTACGCAGGCGAGCTTGCTGCGGCCGGGGTCCGGCGCATCAACGTCTCGCTCGACACGCTCGAGGCCGAGAAATTCGCCCGGATCACCCGGTGGGGCCGGCTGGCGCAGGTGCTGGACGGGATCGACGCCGCGAAGGCCGCAGGGCTGCGGGTCAAGATCAACGTCGTCGCGCTGAAGGGCGTGAACGAGGACGAGCTGTTCCCGATCGTCGACTGGTGCGCGCGCGAGGGACACGACCTGACCTTCATCGAGGTCATGCCGATGGGCGACATCGGCGGCGAGGACCGGCTGGACCAATATTGGCCTCTGAGCGACCTGCGGCGGCGGCTGGCCGACTGCTTCACCCTGACCGATCTGGCCGAGCGCAGCGGTGGCCCGGCGCGCTATGTGCGGCTCGAGGAGACCGGCCAGAAGATCGGCTTCATCACGCCCCTGACCCACAATTTCTGCGAAAGCTGCAACCGGGTGCGACTGACCTGCACCGGCGAGCTTTTCATGTGCCTCGGGCAGGAAGACATGGCCGACCTGCGCGCGCCGCTGCGCGCCAGCCCAGACGATGCGGCGCTTGAGACCGCGATCCGCGCCGCCATCGCCCGCAAGCCCAAGGGCCACGATTTTGACTATTCGCGCCAGTCGGTCACCGGGCAGATGTCCCGCCACATGAGCCATACCGGCGGCTGACGGCGGTCATTCCCCGAGCGTTTCCAGCAAGGCCGTGGCGGCTTCGACTTCGGCCGGGCTCCCCTGATCCTTGAACTTCGCAACGCGCGGCTTGAGGAGCGCGACTGCGTCCGCGCCGTTCGGCAGCTCGGCGATGTCGACAAGAATCCACAGCGCATCCACCCGGGCCTCTTCATCCTTTCCGTCAAGTACTGTGGGGATGTGCCACATTGCGGGGCCGGGATCCTTGTAGATCATCGCATAGGCCCAGCAGACAGCGAGGTTTTCCCGGGCCGGCAGGCCGGAGAACGTCATGGCCAGAAGCTGCATGCGTTCCCGGCCTTCCGGATCCCCGATCTTGACCGCGGCAATGGCCAGGTCCGCGCGCGCTTCCAGTGCGATGACTTCGGCACTGGCGCGCCCCAATGTGAGCTCGTCGGCGTTCTTCAGCCTCTCGGGCGACATGTCCGCGGTCAGCGCATCGACGACGCAAGGCATCGCCTCGCGGGCGACTGCCCCGATCTCGCCGAGGACGAACGAGGCGACTTGGATGTTCCAGGTGCCTTCGGTTTCCAGCTCCTCGCCATCCAGGAGGATCCGGCAGAATGCCGGCATCGAACTTGTCCCGATCATGGCGAGCGCCCAGGCATAGTCCTCGCGCGGCAGCCAGTAGGGATTGGCTGTCATCAGGTGTTCAAGCCCCCCGATCGCCGCCGGAAAGGCTGGACCCAGTTTGATGATGTCCGGCCCGGCACTGTCGCAATCGTGCCCGGAGCAGTTTTTCATAAGCTTCATCAGGCGGTCTTTCTCCCAGGCGAGCTCGCCTCCCCACGAGGAGAGCACCCTGAGAGCGATTTCGTCTTCGGCCTGCAGGATCTCGTCCCGTGTCATGGCGCCGGCAACCCACCTGCGCACGGCCAGAACCTCCGGCCGTTCCTCCTCGGGGCCTTCCATGAACCTCAGGGAGAGTCCGACATAAGCCGCCACGACGGAATCTGCGTCCTCGGTGGCGTCAACGAGTTCCACGGTTCCGCCAGATCCTGCCTCGTGCGGCAGAGCAGGCGGGGATGCTGGGCTCCACCGTGCCGATGAAAGACCGGATTCGACCGCCTCCGACTTCGCATTGGTTCCGAGGTCCGCCGACCATGCCGCCGAACACGCTACTGCAGCCGCGATCGAGACTGTGGCGAGACGCCCCATCGATCCTCCCCCTGTGGTGAAGGTGGGCGGTCCCAGGTGCGCAGTCGTTGATCTGGGACAAGGAGGCTAGAGGCGAAGGCGGGACTTGCGGCCGCCGGCCTCGGGGCCCGTGCGGTATGGCACATGAAGTCAAGTCTCCGTCACGGCCTGCTGCTAGAAGCCGGACGTCGCCTGCGCCGATTCCCGGCCCGCGACGACCGAAACGTCTGGAGACAGAGATATGAAACGCATTATCGCCCCCCTGCTGGCCACTTTGGCCCTTTCGTCCCCGCTTTACGCGCTGGATCTGGTGCCTTTCGGGACCTCGGGCGCCTGGCAGGTTTTCTCCGACCCCAACCATGACAACAACTGCGTCGCTCAGGTGCAGTATGACGACGGCAGCTTCCTGCGGCTCGGCTTCCTCGACAAGGGAACCCGGACCTCGATCGTGAGCTTCTCGCCGGCTTGGAAGGAGTTCAAGCTGGATCACAAATACGAAGTCGCCTACCAGGTCGACGACGCCGCGGCCATCATCGCTCCAGCGAAGGGCATCCAGGTCGACACCATGCCGGGCGTCGAGATGCAATTCGACACGGGCGACCTGTTCGGCACGCTGGTGACCGGCAAGGTCCTCACCTTCATCGCCAATGGCAACACCGTCGTTCAGCAGTCGCTTGACGGCAGCGCCGACGCGATCGCGATGGCCACCGCCTGCGAAGCTGGCGTGAAGTAAGCGACCGAAAACCGATTGCTGCGCCCGCCCCCTGCGGGCGCAGTTCAATATTTTGGCGTGCGGAGCGAAATTCCCGTGTCGTGGTAGCGGCAGTCCGCTCGACAAGCGAGCTGGAACAGCGGAAAATACGCCCCAAGGGTCCACCGGGCCCATCAGATGACGGAGACCCAGATGAAGCCTGCATTTCTGCTTGCCACGGTCGCGCTTGTCGCCGGTACGGGGGCGGCCAGCGCTCAGGACTGGCACTATGACCTCACCCTCTACGCCTGGGTCCCCGGCCTTAGCGTGACCACCGACACGGACTACGGGTCGGTTTCGAGCGACAAGAGCCCGAGCGACACGCTCAGCGCACTCGACATGGCGTTCATGGGCCACATTGGCGCACAGAACGGCAAGCTTGGGCTGGTCGGTGACCTGATGTATGCCGATCTCTCGGCTTCCAAGGCAAGCCCGTTTGGCAAGCTTTTCTCCGAAGCGACATTCGGAACCAAACTCACGGCCGTCAGCGGCTATGCGCTGTACCGCTTGGCCGACGATCCGAAGATCCAGTTCGATGCCGGGGTCGGTTTCCGCTACTTCGACTTGCAGTTTGACACGACCCTGACCGGCAATATCGCCTCGACCTGGGAACGCTCGACCAGCACCAGCTGGGTCGATCCCCTGATCGCCGCGCGGCTGGCCATTCCGCTCAACGACAAGTGGCTGGTCAACGGGTTCGCCGACTGGGGCGGCACCGGCGACAGCGAGACCTGGCAGATCTATGCGGGCGTGACCTACAAGATCAACGACAACTGGTCGACCCAGGCGGGCTGGCGCTACATGAACGTCAACAAGGACGTGGGCGATACCAATGCCAATGCCGACCTCGACCTGAGCGGCCCGGTCTTCGGGATGACCTACAGCTTCTGATCGCGCGCGATCTGGCTTCAAGGGAACACAAGAGCGGCCCCCGGTTTTCGGGGGCCGTTTCGCTTTGCCGGACCCTACTGGTGGCGCAGCGCCTCGATCGGGTCGAGCCGAGCGGCCCGCCGCGCGGGGAAGTAGCCGAAGACCACGCCCACCAGCGCCGAGAAACCGAAGGCCAGCGCGACGACCCCGATCTGCGGCGAAAAGGGAATGACCATCACCCGCGAGGCCACATAGGCCATGGCCAGGCCGGTGACGATGCCGATCACGCCCCCAAGGATCGACAGAACCACCGCCTCGACGAGGAACTGCATCAGCACCTGCCCCGACTGCGCCCCGATCGCCAGGCGGATACCGATCTCGCGCGTGCGCTCGGTCACCGAGACCAGCATGATGTTCATGATGCCGATCCCGCCCACCAGCAGGCTGACCGCCGCCACCGAGGACAGCAGCCCCGTCAGCACGGCGTTGATGCCCGTGAGCATCGAGGCGATTTCCTTCATGTCGGTGATGCTGAAATTGTCGTCCTGCCCCTCGGCGATCCGCCGCCGTTCGCGCATCAGGGCCTCGATCTCGCGCTGCGCCGAGGTGCTGCTGACCCCCTCGGCCAGCGTCAGACTAATGCTGCCGACATCGTCATTGCCGACGATCCGGCGTTGCACCGCCCGGATGGGCATCAGGATCGTGTCGTCCTGGTCCCGCCCGAAGGACGTGGCCCCCTTGGGCGTGAGAAGCCCGATCACCTCGCAGGACAGGCCCTTGACGCGGATCGACTGGCCAACCGGGTCGGTGCGGCCGAACAGCTTTTCGCGCACCGTCTCGCCGATGATGCAGTAAAGAACCCCGCTGCGCCCCTCGGTTTCCGAGAAGTTGCGCCCGGTCGCTATCGTCCAGCCGCCAACCGGCACATAGCCGTCAGTGGTGCCGGTGACGGTCGTCGAGACGTTGGCATTGCCGGCCACCGCTGTCACCGAGGCGCTGGTGCTGGGCGCGATTTCCGCCACCGCCGGCAGTTCCGCCAGGGCGTCGGCATCGCGCAGGGTGAAGGCGCGGGTCGTCTCGCCTTGCGTGGGAGGACCCATGACCCGCTTGCCGGGGCGCAGGACCAGCACGTTCGAGCCTAGGCTCTGGACGCTCGACGACACTTGTTGCGACGACCCCTGCCCGACCGTGAGCATCGCGATCACCGCCGCAACCCCGATCACCACGCCAAGCACGGTCAGGAACGACCGAAGCACGTTGCGGCGGATGGTGCGGACGGCCAGGCGCAGGGTTTCCCAGAGCATCGGTCAGTCCCCCCGTGCCACGCGCAGGCCGTCGCCATGGACCGGGCCGTCGCTTTGCACCTTGCCATCGACGAAGACGACCAGGCGGCTGGCGTAATGCGCCATGTCCTCTTCATGGGTCACCATGACGATGGTCAGTCCTTCGTCCCGGTTGAGTTGGGTGAGAAGCTGCATGATCTCATGCGAGCGCTGCGTGTCGAGGTTCCCGGTCGGCTCGTCGGCGAGGATCACCGTGGGCGATCCGGCCAGCGCCCGGGCAATGGCGACGCGCTGCTGCTGGCCGCCGGAAAGCTGTGACGGATCATGCCCCTCGCGCCCCGCCAGCCCGACCTTCGCCAGCGCGGCACGGGCCAGTTCGATCCGTTCCGGCCCCGGGACGCCCTTGTAGACCAGCGGCAACTCGACATTCTCAAGCGCCGTTGTCCGGGGCAGCAGGTTGAACCCCTGGAAGATGAAGCCGAGGTAGTGGCGGCGCAGCAGAGCGCGCTGGTCCTGGTCCAGTTGGCCAACTTCGTGGCCCTGAAACCGGTAGTGACCACTGGTCGGGCGGTCGAGCAGCCCGATGATGTTCATCGCCGTCGATTTCCCCGATCCTGACGGCCCCATGATCGCGACGAACTCGCCGGGATGGATGGTCAGGCTGACCCCGCCCAGGGCCACGACCTCGGCCTCGCCGCTGCCGTAGCGGCGCGTGATGTCGTGAAGCTCGATCACCGGGGGGGCGATCGCGGCCAGCCTTGTCTCGGCCATCATGCGCCCCCGCGGCTGTCGACGATCACGGGGTCGCCTTCCTTCAGGCCCTCGCCGCTGACGGCAGTTTGGCGACCATCGCTGTCGCCCTTGGTGATCGGAAGGCGCTGCGGCGTTCCGTCCTTCAGAAGCCAGACGGCAGGCCCTTCGCCGGAGGCCCGGTTTGCCGAACCCGAGGTCGGACGCGGCAAAATAAGCCCGAGCAGGCCGTTGCCGCTGCTTCCGCTGCCAGAGGTCGCCGTCTGGGGCGGGCTGAAGCGCAGCGCGGCGTTGGGGACGAGCAGCACATCCGGCAAGTTCTTCACTGTGATGACCGCCGTCGCCGTCATTCCGGGCCGCAGCAGCAGCTCGGCATTGTCCACCGACAGGATCGCCTTGTAAGTCACGACGCCATCGGTCGTTTCCGGGGCATAACGCACCTGGGTGATGACCGCCGGAAAACTGCGCCCGGGGAAGGCGTCGACGGTGAAGGTCGCCGAATTCCCCTCCGCCACCTGCCCGATATCGGCCTCGTCGACGTCGACGCGCAGCTCCATCCGGCTCAGGTCCTCGGCAAGCGTGAACAGCGTCGGTGCCGACAGCGACGAGGCGACGATCTGGCCCGGCTCGGCGGCACGCGACAGCACCACCCCCTTGATGGGCGAGCGGATCACCGACTTTTCCAGGTCGGCCCGCATCATCTCGAGTTTCGCCTCGGCGGTCTTGCGATCCGCCTCGCCGATGGCGAGGTCGGCCTTGGCCCGGTTGCGCGTTGCCTGGTTGGCGACAAGGTCCAGCCGCTTGGTCACGCCGCGCTCGTCCAGCGCCGCGATCGAGCGCAAGTTTTCCTCGGCCTCGTCCAGCGTCGCCTGCGACCGCTCGACCGTGGCTTCCGCCGCCAGAAGCGTCGCTTCGGCGGTGTCGACCTCGGCCCGGAGCTTGGTATCGTCGAGCCGGGCCAGAACCTGCCCGACCTCGACCCGGTCGTTGTAGTTGACCTCGACCGCGGTGATCGTGCCAGACAGCTCGGACGAAACCTCGACCTGGGTGATCGGCTCGATCGTGCCGGTCGCGGTGACGGTGACCGAGAGCGGGCCGCGGGTGACGGGTTCGGTCACATAGGCAACGGCGCTCGATCCGCTTCCGCCTCCGGCCAGATACCAGCCCCCGGTCAGAAGCAGCAGCAGGACCGGTATCGCCAGCCACAACCACCGCCCCTGCCGCCTGCGCCCCTGGGCCAGCAGCTTGTCGACCCCCGGTTTTTCGTCACTCATCTCTGCCTCGTCTTGCGCCGGCCGATGCCGGCGGGCGTTCACTTTTCCTATATACGCAGTGTGGCGCCGATTCCGCCGTGACGAAGCGCCCATTTCATCCCGTGCTGCACTGCGGCGGGTCGAATTTCCAAACTGCCCGACGGTGCCGGAACAAGAATCCGCTCATGCCCCGGAAAAAGGGAGGAAGAATCACGATGGATTTGGTAGATTAATCCCACGACTCAGCGAAACTGGGGGAGTCATGACCATCAGAACCTCGCAAAAGTCGCGTAGCCTGGCGGCGATCGCTGTCTTCGCCGCCGTCTATGTGGCTGCCATGGCACTGCTTTTCATGCCGAAGAGCTATTTCGTGGCCGCGCCGGAACTTCAGACCTCCGGCGTGTTGCAGTAAACCTTCCGGCCGCGGACCGCTGCCTTGGTCCGCGGCCAGCAGTTACCGCGCGGATTCTGCCCAACAATTCAGTCTGTTCCCCTGCCGAAATGGCAGTTCGGGATTGAGCGGCGCCGTTCTGTGCCGTACCAAGGGGCATGATCACGCAGAAGATGAAATACGCGTTGAAGGCGCTTCTGGTCCTGGCCGACGAAAAGGCCGGCGAAGCGCAAGCCCTGCGCATCGAAGAGATCGCGCGGCGCGCCGACACGCCGAAGCGCTTTCTCGAACATATCCTGCTTGAGATTCGCAATGCGGGCTACATCGCCAGCATCCGCGGCCGCAATGGCGGCTACCTGCTGGTCCGCGAACCGTCGGAAATTCCGCTGAGCGAGCTGCTGCGGATGATCGACGGCCCCATCGCGCCGCTGCAATGCCTGTCGCGCCGGTCCTACCAGCGCTGCGAAGATTGCGCCGACGAGACCACCTGCCGCATCCGCAAGGTCTTTGCCGAGGTGTTCTGGTCCTACCTCGTCCTCATCGAAAGCCTCACGCTGGAGGACCTGACCCGCTCGCCCGCCACGCAAGGCCAGCTTCTGGCCGCCTCGGACGCCTGACAGGACACCTGCCGGTTCAGGCGGCGCCCTCGGCCTCGGGCCGGACCGGCACGCCTTCGATCCAGGTGCCGACCACCTTCGGCGCCTCGTTTCCCGGCCAAAGCGGCGACCGGTCGAGCACGGTGAAATCCGCGTAAAGTCCGGGCCTGATCTGCCCGGCGATACCTGAAACCCCCGAGCCGCACGCCGCCCGGCGCGTCAGGCGGTCGATCTTCGCAAGGATCGCATCCCTGCTGCCGGACAACGTCTCGATCGGCGCACCCTCTGCCTCGGTCGCTACCGAGATCCCGGCGGCGGTCAGGACGCGGTCCTCATCCTCGCCGATCTTACGGGTGGGATGCAGGCAGAGGCCAGCAAGGCTGCGACTGGGCATAGCCGCGGCCAGTTTCAGGGCGACTGCCAGATCGTCCTCTGAAGGACAGTCGAAAACGGCGCCCCAGCCCTGCCGGTGCATCGACAGGGCCTCGTCAATCGCCTCCGCACGAGCCGGCGACGCGAAGTTCAGGGCTTCGATGCGGACCAGATCGTTGCCGTGACCAGGAGAGAGTTCTTCCCCCCGCCAGTCGCGCCGCAATCCCTCTTCCACCGCCCCGCGCAGGCGGAGCCGGTGGCGCCGGTCGATCAGTCCGGTCAGGGTTTCGTATTCGCGCCAGTTCCGGCCGAGCGTGGTCACATTGACGGTCGTGTATCCTGCCCGCGCGCGTCCCTCGATCCAACGATCGAGCGCGGCGCGATCGCGCGTCTCCGGCAGGCGAAGGCCATTGCCGATGAAACCGGGCAACAGAGCGCGCCCGTCGAGGTTCACCACCCGCGTTGCCCGTCCGCGGCGAGCCATCACCTCGTCCGTTCGTCCGACGGCCCGGATCACGCCTTGTCCAATGGCAACGGCCGTGGCCTCGGGCTGGGCGTCATCCATGGTCAGGATCGGTCCGTCACACAGGATGAGGTCGGGCGGCATGTTGGACCCGGGGATGAAGCCACCGCGACCCAGTTGCGGGTCGTAGGGCGCCTGTTCCCCCAGAGACGCCTGTTCGCAGAACCGGCACATGCCGCCCTCTCCCGTGTTACTTGACCACCATCACGTTCAGCGGCGCTCCCGTCGCCTCACGCACCTTGAGCGGGGCCGCAGTGAACAGGAAGTCCCATTGCCCGTCCTCGTGGCAATCCTTGGCCAGCGCCTCGAAGTTGCAGATCTCGTTGAAGATGATGCCGAGGTTGCGCATCAAAGCGCAGTGCAGCGGGATCTGCACGCCCAGTTCAGGGTCGACGTCGATCTCGTTCGAGATCGTGTCCGTGGCGAGGCAGGGGATTTCCATCTTGTGGAACCAGTCCACCACCTCGGTGGAATAAGTCAGGCCGGGTTCGTTGAAATCCTTGTAGAACACGTCCGGGCCCTGGACATAGAGCAATTGCAGGAAGCCGATCCGCAGGCACAGGATGTCATGCTTCTCAATGGTGACACCCTGCTTCTGGGCGCAGTCGAGCATCTCGTCCAGCCCGAAGGTGTCGCCCTTTTCGAGGGCGAACTTGCCGAAATGGGCGGCCATGTCGAGGAGCACACCGCGCCCGACGATGCCCCGCTCGGCGATCGGCAGGATCGAGGTCTTCTTCATGCCGCCGCCCGTCGTCGCCTCGACGGCCGGATAGCCGTTCCAGACGTGGTCGTCATACCAGACGTGGCCAAGCGCATCGATCTGCGTCGAGCCCTGCAGGAACATGGTGATTTTGTCGTCGGCATATTCGACCCCGCCCGGCAGCGGCGTCGCCTTGCCCGAGACATAGTCGTTCTTGTCCTGCACCATCTCGCGCACGGTCGGCTTGCGGCCGGGGAACATCGGGTCGCCCTTGGGGTTGCCGATCAGCTCGCCACAGGTGATGACCTTGCCCTGTTTCACCGCGCGGACGCCGCGCAGGACCTCGGACTGGGTCAGGAAGTTGAGCGAACCAACCTCGTCATCCGGCCCCCACCGCCCCCAGTTCTTCGGCGAACCCGCCAGAAGCTGGCTCATGCGCAGGTCCTGCGCCTTGGAAAATCCACCCTGTTCAGGCATCTGTCTGGCCTCCTCTGCCATATCCTGAGGCCCTTGCGGACCCTCTCCCTGTCCCGAGGCGGGTCGGCCCGCCCCGGCAAATCCTTGCATCTCAGTCTGAAGCCGATCCGCCCTTTCCGACCCGAGGAAATGCGACGTCGCGGCTCGCGCGGGGTCGCGAATGATGCGCGGCCCCTCCTCCCGCCAGCGAAGCCGCCATGGCTTGCCGCGGCGGGTCAAGCCGCACGTTCCGCGAAGGGCCGCTCGCCACCATCGAAAATCCTCCCCATCGGCGACCAGACCAACGCCCGCTCTCCCGCAGCCCGTCCGGCATGCACCGACAATCGTGCAGTCGATGCCAAGGTGTCAATATCTGTGATCACGGATCACCTATTATGTATTGACGCTGTAAAGTGCCGCATGCTTCACTTACCCTGTGATAGCGGCCTCGCCGCACCGCTTTCGGAGGGGGAGCGGATCGCGATCTTGCTTTGGAGGAGAGCATGGATACTGCGGATTTGGCTGGCATCGACCGGATTCTGGCCGGATTGAAACGGATGCGGGTGGTCGATCTGGCCCCTTTGCTGGAGCGTGGCATCCCGCGCTGGCCGACGCATCCCCACCTGACCATCGACAAGGCCGTCACCCACGACCATGACGGCTATTACTGTCAGGCGATCATGATGGCCGAACACACGGCCGCCCATGTTGATGCCCCGGCCCACATGCTGCCCGACCGGATGGACCGCACGATCGACACTTTCCCCGCCGATCACCTGATTTCCGCGGCGGTCCTGTATGACTTCAGCAAGCGGGATCTCAAACCGGGGGACCTCATCACGGCGGATGACCTGCGCAAGGCCGAAGCCGAGAGCGGGGTAAAGGTCGGCGCGGGCGAGATTGCCATGGTCAATTACGGCTGGATGGCGCGCTACTGGCGGACGGACTCGAAGGCGCAATGGTATGTGCTGAACGCACCCGGCATGTCCGAAGATGCCTGCGAGTTCTTCCACGAACGGCAGGTCAAGGCCGTTGCCACAGATACGGTCGCCGCCGAGACGGCGATCATCGACGGCGTGCCCCAGAACAACCCAGGCCACATGAAAAGCTGGCTGCCGAACGACATCCTGATCATCGAGATGCTGCGCAATCTTGAACAGGTGACGCCGCGATCGCTGTTCGTGGCGATGCCGCTGAATATCCACGAAGGCTCCGGCTCGCCGATCCGGCCCTTCGCCTACTGCCCGACCTGAGACGATCAAGAGACGAGAAGGCCTGACACGGACCATCGCCGTCGGCGATGGCCTTGGTGGTTTGTTGCCCGGATGCCGGGCTTAGGGACAGGGGGCACGACGATGCCCAGGAGAGGAAGATGAATCTGGAACTGAAAGGCGCGAAGGTCATCGTGACGGCGGGGGCAGCCGGGATCGGCCGGGCCATTCTTGAGCGGTTCCTGGCGGAAGGGGCCGTGGTCGCCACCTGCGACATCGACGCCGAAGCGCTGAAGACCCTGCCCGGCCATGTCTATTCGGAACGGGTCGACGTGGCGGACGAGACGGCCTTCACCGGCTTCATCGACCGGGCCATCGACAGGCTCGGGGGGCTCGACTGTCTGGTGAACAACGCCGGGATCGCCGGGCCGACCGCGCCGGTGGACAAGGTCGACCTTGCCGACTGGCGCCGCACCATCGACGTGGTGCTGACCAGCCAGTTCCTTGCCGTTTCGCATGCCGTTGCTGCCCTGCGGAAAAGCAAAAATCCCTCGATCGCCAACCTGTCCTCGGTCGCGGGGCGGCTGGGCTTCGCCCTGCGCACGCCCTACGCCGCGGCGAAATGGGGGGTGATCGGGTTGTCGAAGTCGCTTGCCGTGGAACTCGGGCCCGACAACATCCGTGTCAACGCGATCCTGCCGGGCCTTGTCGCCGGCGACCGACAGCGGCGCGTGCTCGAGGCCAAGGCCCAGCAGCGCGGCATTTCCTACAAGGAGGTCGAGGCGGAAGCGTTCCGCTATACCTCGATCAAGGAATACGTCCCGCCCGAAGCCATCGCCGACCAGATCCTGTTCCTGGCCTCGCCTTTGGGGCGTTTCGTCTCAGGTCAGGCGCTTTCCGTCTGCGGCGACACCAAGATGCTGGCCTGATACGGCCGGCTCCAACGCCCTTCAAGTCATGCTCCCCAACTTGCGGCGCCTGCACATCTGCAGGCGCCGTCTTGTTTTCAGCAGCACCCGCCCCCTCAGACAAACAAAAATCGCCCGCAGGGCCTGCGGGCGATCGTGCCTTTTCACCCGGTGACGGACTTAGAAATTCACCTTGTCCGGCCCCTTCAGCTCCAGGATCTCGCGCGCTTCATCGGGCGAGGCGATCTCCAGGCCAAGCCCCTCGATCATCTTGCGCACCAACCGGACCTGGTCAGCCGACGAGGTGGCAAGCTTGCCCCGGCCCGCCCAGAGCGAATCCTCGAGCCCCACCCGGACGTTGCCGCCAAGCGCGGCCGCCTGGGCGGCGATGCGGAGCTGGCTCGCCCCCGCTCCAAGGACCGACCAGCGATAGCTGTCGCCGAACAGCCGGTCGGCGGTACGCTTCATGTGCTGGACGTCCTCGGGATCGGTGCCGATGCCGCCGAGGATACCGAAGACGGACTGGACGAAGAACGGCGGCTTGACCAGTCCGCGGTCGGCGAAATGCGCAAGGTTGTAGAGGTGGCCGATGTCGTAGCACTCGAACTCGAAGCGGGTGTTGTTCTCGTAGCAGGTGTTAAGAATGAACTCGATGTCCTTGAATGAGTTGCGGAAAACCAGATCCCGAGTCGCCTCGAGATGCTGGCGCTCCCACTCGAACTTGAAGTCCTTGTACTTGTCGAGCAGGTGAAACAGCCCGAAGTTGATCGACCCCATGTTCAGCGAGGCGACCTCGGGCTTCAGCTTCTGGGCAGGCAGGACCCGCTCTTCGACCTTCATGAAGGGGCTGCCGCCGCTGGTCAGGTTCAGGGCCGCGTTGGTGCGCTGCTTGATCTGCGGCAGGAACCGCATGAACCCCTCTACCGTCTGGTCCGGCTTTCCGGTCTCGGGGTCGCGGGCGTGAAGGTGAAGGATCGCGGCACCGGCATCGGCCGCCGCCAGCGCATCGTCGATGATCTGCTGCGGGGTGATGGGCAGATATTCCGACATCGACGGCGTATGGATCGCACCCGTTACGGCGCAGGTGATGATGACTTTGCGAGAACCGGGTTTCGCCATGGTCTGGGTCCTTGAACAGTGTTGGTGAGGATCAGTTGCCGAGGTCACGGGCGGCATGTCGCTTGTGGGCGATCAGCGCCATCAGCCGGCGGTCGCGCCAGGCCTGACGCGCCTGGAGCTGGTCGGCGGCGAGCAGTTTCCGGCGATCCGCCTCGATCGTGTCGATGACGGGACCGTTCCAATCGATGCGGCGCTGCGTACTGCTCCAGAGATTGGCGTAGAGTCCGTCATATCGCTGGCAGTAGTCGCGCACCCCGGCTGGCGCATTCAGGTCGATCGTCTCGAACGGCCCCATGAACGACCAGCGCAGGGCGAGCCCGTCGCGGATGCCGATGTCGATATCCTCGACCGAGGCATAGCCGTCGGCGACCAGCCGGAACGCCTCTTCCAGAAGCGCACCTTGCAAGCGGTTCATCACGAAGCCGTCGATCTCGCGCTTCATGACGATCGGCTGCTGGCCGATGCCGCGCAGGATCGTGGCCGCGCGTTCCATCACCTCGGGCGAGGTCCAGGGCGCGGGAACAAGCTCGGCCGCGGGGACAAGGTAAGGGGGATTGATCGGATGGGCGACCACACAACGGTCACGTCCCGGCAGATCGGCCGTGAAGGCAGAAGGCAGAAGCGCAGAGGTGGAGCTCGCCAGCACGGCCGAGCGCGGCGTCGCGGCGTCGAGCATTCGGAAGACCTCGATCTTCACGTCGATCCGCTCGAAGGTGCTTTCCTGGACATAGTCGACGTCCGCCACAGCCTCGTCGAGCGTCGTGACCGGGGTAAGCCGTGCCAGCACCTGGTCCGGGGTCCTGCCGTTCAGCAGGTCATTCTTCTGCAGGTCGGGCAGCAGTTCGGTGATGTAGTCCTTGGCCTTGCCGGTTGCGGCGAGATCCTGATCCCAGAGCCGGACGTTGTTTCCGGCGCGGGCGTGACTGATCGCCCAGGCCCGACCGATGAAGCCTGTTCCAATAATGGCAATCTCTGCCATGTTTTCCTCCGTTGGGGGCGCCAGACAGGCGCCCGTATTTTGTTCAGCGGCGTTCGCGCAGCGCGATGACGGCGCTGAGGATGACGAAGCCGAACACGATCTGGCGGGTGGACATCGGGAAGGTTGTTCCCGCCAGCAAAGTCTGAAGCGCGGTCAGGAGCAGCACACCGCCGATCATGCCGATGTAGTTGCCCCTGCCCCCGGTGATGAGCGTGCCACCAACCACCACCGCCGCGATCGAGGGCAGCAGGTATTCGTCGCCCATGCCGAGGCTCGCCTGACCGGAGAGACCCGACAACAGGATGCCAACCAGAGCCGCGCAGAGGCCCGACAACATGTAGACCATTACGACCGTGCGCTTGACGCCGATGCCCGAAAGCTCGGCGGCACGGACCGAATTGCCGATGGAATAGATGCGCCGGCCGAAGGGGGTTCGGGTCAGCAGGAGGACGGCGAAGATCGCGAACAGGATCAGGAAGATCACCACGGGCGTGATCCCGAGGAACCGCTGCGTCATGAAGGTTCTGAGCAGCGGCGCGGCGAAGCCGTCCGGCGTGCCGCCGGAATAGAGCAGCGACACCCCCTGCAACATCCCGTTCATCGCCAGCGTCATCACGATCGGCGACAAGCCCAGGATCACGATGCCCGAGCCGTTCAGCAGGCCGATGAAGGCCCCCATCAGCAGCACGAAGGGGATGGCATAGATCAGTTCGGCATTGGACCCGGCGGCCATCTTGCTGACCACGATGCCGGCCAGTGCGATGGTCCAGGGGATCGACAGGTCAAGCCCGCCGGTCAGGATGACCGACCCCTGCCCCAAAGCGAGGATCGCCAGGAAAGACGACAGGACGAGCAACGTGTTGTAGTAGCGCCCGTTCAGTACGGCGTTACCGAGGATGATTTCCGTCGCGGCCAGCACGATCAGGAAGCAGACGAAGGCAGGCAGCGCGATCATGATCGACGACCGGTTGCGCTGGATCCACTCGCGCCAGCCAACCGGCAAGGCCGGAACCCGCGAGACTTCGCCGGGCAAGGACAGGCGCTCGCTCACGAAGTTGCGCTGCGCCGGCAGGACGCCCTCGCGCCAGGCGCCAAGACGCATGGTGAAGCGCCGCAGGTTGTTGGCCAGCACCGACTTGCCATGGATCGCCCCGATCAAGACCGCGATCAGCAGGATCGAGCTTTCGGCGATGGTCGAGTAATAGGCCGATACGTTGAGGATCAGCAGGATGTTGACCATCAGGATCAGGACGAACGCGCCAATGGCCGATCCGGTCAGGCCACCGCGCCCGCCACCCAGCAGCGTCCCGCCGACAACGACCGCGGCAAACATCTGCAAGAGCATCGGGTTGCCGACAAGCGGGTCGCCCGCGCCGGTCTGCGCGCTGATGCTGACACCCGCCAGGCCGTACATGCCGCCGGCAAGGACGTAGGTGAGGAACCGCACCCAGGCGACCGGGACACCGGCAGACCGGGCGCTTTCCGGATCGCCGCCTGCAGCATAAAGGGCCACGCCATAGGGCGTCCGCTTCAGCCAGTACCACAGGACGAGGCACAGCAGGATCAGCGCCCCCGACATCGGCAGGACGTTCGGGATCAGGTCGGAGGCCATGAACTCGTACAGAGATCCGTCGATATAACCGCCGGGATTGTCCATGACGAGCAGGGTAATCCCCTGCAGGATGAACATTGTCGCCAACGTGACCACAATGGGTTGCAGCCGCAGGAAGGCGATGAAGAAGCCGTTGACTGCCCCCACAGCAGCGCCGATGCCGATCCCGATCGCGAACAGCAGCGCGGGCGAAGTGATCGACCCCATCGGGAACGAGGCGAGGGACACGTTCACCAGCGAGACGACCGCCGCCGCCGACAGGTCGAACCCGCCGCTGAGGATGACGAGCGTCTGCCCCATCGCCGCGATGGCCAGCGTGGTTCCGCCCGAGACCAGTTGCGAAACGTCGTAATAGCCAAGCGGCGTCGCGCTGACCTTCAGGATGAAGGCGACCAGGAGGGCGAGCGTCACGATGGCGGTGACAAGCCCGCGATGGCGCCCGAGGCGCAGCTTGTTGGCCGGAATGGAGGGCATGGTCTTCCCGGTGGGCTGAGTGATGTCCATGGTCATTTCAGACCGCCAGTCTTTCCGCCGCGCGCGACGGCGTCGAACCCAGGGCTGCGGCCAAGATGTTCTCTTCGGTCAGCTCGTCGCCCGACAATTCCGCCGCGATGGCCCCGGAATAGAAGACCAGTGTCCTGTCGGAGAGGTGAACGAGTTCGGGGATCTCGGTCGAGTAGAACAGGACCGCCCCCCCCGCCTCGGCATAGCTGCGCAGAAGCTGGTAGATCTCGTTCTTGGTTCCCACGTCGATGCCGCGGGTCGGGTCGTACACCAAGAGCACCCGCGCCTCGGTCAGCAACCATTTGGCGATGGCGATCTTTTGCTGGTTCCCGCCAGAGAAGGACTCGGCTGGCATCCATTCGGCGCGTTCGGCGACGTTCACCTGCCGGAAAACCCGGCGCACGGCATCTGATTCAACCTCGCGGTCGATCAGGCCGAAGCGCGTGAAGCGGTCGACGATCGGGATGGTGGCGTTGTGCGTTCCGCTCAGGCGCAGGAACAGGCCTTCGGTCTTGCGCTCTTCCGGGACAAGGCTGATGCCGATCCGGGCAGAGATCGCATCGCGCGAGCTGGTGAAGACCACCTTCTCGCCATTGACGACGAGATGGCCGCGCTTCAGCGGACGGTCGCCGAAAACCGCCAGGAACAGGTCGAGCTGGCCCATGCCCTGCAACCCGGCAACCCCGAGGATCTCTCCCGCGCGCAAGGAGAAACTGGCATCCCGCAGCTTCCCGTCGGTGCCGGCATTGCGGGCGCCGAGCACCTCGGCCCCGACCTGATGCGTCACGGCGGTGCGCGGCGGGAAGGAATGGATCAGCGACCGCCCGGCGATCATGCGAACCACGTCCTCGTCGGCATAGTCCTTCACATGGCCGGTCGCGATGTGCTTGCCGCCGCGCAGGATGGTCAGTTCGTCGCAATAGTCGCGTACCTCGCGCAGGCGGTGCGAGATGAAGATGACGGTCGTGCCGCGGTCGCGTTCGCGGCGGATCACCTCGCCCATCCAGTCGACATCGGGGCCGGAGAGCGCCGAAGTCGGCTCATCAAGCAGAAGCACCTTCGGCTTGCGATAGACGGCGCGCGCGATCTCGATCTTCTGGCGCACCGCAAGGTCAAGCTCGCCGATCTCGTCGTCCAGGTCGAAGCCGTGCAGGCCAAGCTCGTCGAAATGGCGGACAACATCGCGGCGGGCGCTGGCACGGCGGATCATGCCGACCGGCCCCACCGGGGAACGCGGGATCAGCATGTTGTCCAGCACCGTCAGGTTCCGCAGCAGCGTCATTTCCTGAAAGGCCGTCTGAACGCCCAGCCGCTGCGCCGCGAGCGGCGAATGCAGGTCGACCTTCTGGCCGAGGATTGCGATCTCGCCGTGGTCGGGTGTGACAAGACCGGACAGCATCTTGACCAGGGTCGACTTGCCCGCGCCGTTCTCGCCCAGAAGCGCATGGACGGTGCCCTGCCGGATCTCGACCGTCACGTCGTCAAGCGCGACGGTCGGCCCATAGGCCTTGCGGACGCCCGCGACCGAAATGGCAGATGCCTGTGTCATGGAATTTCCCTGCCTGCATCATGCGCCGGTCCGCCCGAAAGGGGCCGACCGGCGGTCTTGATTATTCGGGTTGGCCGATCAGGGCTGCCTGCAGACCGACCTCGGGCGTCAGTTCCGAGTAGATCGACGCGAACCAGCCGGGGTTCGGGATGATCGAGGGCTGGAACACATTGCAGCCTTCCGACATCTCCTTCCAGCTGCCTTCCTGGCAAAGCTTGACGGTCTCGTTGGTGACGATGTTCTGCGGCACGTCGGTCAGCGCCGGGATCTCGCCGCCTTCGAGCTTCTTCACGGCGAGTTTCAGCGCCAGGGCACCCGTGAAGTTCTGCGAGCCGGACGACCAGCGTTTGGCGCCCATCGGACGATAGGTGCCGTTCGCGCCGTCGACCTCGGTGCCGACCGGCAGCATCTGGATACGGCCACCGTTCGATGCCTCGCCGGCGCAGGGACGGAGCTTGTCATCCGGGATGCCTGCCTCGGACTGCATCGAGTTCGCCGTATAGCAGCCGGCCTGCATCCAGACGCCATCGATTTCGTCCCACGGACGGGTGGCCACGATCTTCGACAGTTCGGTGCGCGCGACGGCCTGGCTCCACATGCCGTTGGCTTCGGCGACAACCTCGATGCCCGGGTTTGCTGCGAAGACCGCCTTGGCGCCTTCGTTGCGCAGCGAGTCCACTGTCGTGCCGGGCACGCCTGTGATCATCACCACGCGGCCCTTGCCACCAAGCTGGTCCACCAGCCACTGAGCGGATTTCTCGCCCCAGGCTTTCTGGTCGATATGGACGTTGTAGGCGCAGGGCTCTTCGATGATGGAGTCATAGGCGATGACCGTCACGCCCTTGGCGCAGGCGTTCTTCACCGCGGCGTTCAGCGCGGTGGGCGAGATCGGATAGACGATGATCGCCTCTGCCCCGGCCTGCACCATCGAGTTGATCTGCTGGATCTGCTTCTGGGCGTTCGGGCCGGCAACCTGCACCTGAAGATCGACCTTGTCGGCATAGGCGGGCGATTCAGCCATTGCCTTCAACATGTTGGCGGCCTCGGCCTGCCAGTCGTTCCCGATATAGCTCATGCTCAGGAAGATCTTGTGCTTGCCCTCGGCCACGGCCGGGGCGGCGACGGCACCAACGGCAAGGGCTAGCCCCAACGCCTTGCTGGCATTCTTCAGAATTTGCTTCATTCCTCGCTCCCTATTTGTCGGTCGCAGACCGGTTTCCTCCGTTCGGCCGTTTGCAGTCACCCGGAGTGCAGCGACGAAGGCTCCAGGAGCGCGGACAAGCCGCACCCTGCGACCTCAGAGAGGTCGTTCCGCCAGCGCTATCAAGCGTTTCTCCCGGTAACCGGCTGGTGGCCGGCTCCCATGCTGCCTCCTAACAGCAGGTTCAATACAGCGGTCAGCCTCTGACCTGTCAAGTTTTATCTGTGATGCGTGATCACACATAAAACTATTCCAAACCGCCCCAAGGGACGCTAGTTTGCCCGAACGGTCGTCCGGGTGTATTCCGCGAGATCGAGAGTAGAGAATTGAGCCGGTGCCATGGACAAGCTTTCGCCAGTCGATCTGAGTACCCTTCACGAGCGGGTCTATTCCCGGCTGCGCGAGGCGATCTCGCAAGGGGACTTCGTACCCGGCGAGGTACTGACGATCCGGACGGTCGCCGCTTCGCTCGGGACAAGCTCGATGCCCGTGCGCGAGGCTCTGCGCCGGCTGGTCGCCGAGAAGGCGCTGGTCCAGCAGGCCAACCGCAGCATTGCCGTCGCGCCCTTCAACCTGGTGATGTTCGGCGAGTTGATCCGCATCCGCATGGCGATCGAGTCGATGGCAACACGCTATGCCGCGCAAAAGGTTACGCCTGCCCTGATCTCGCGCCTTACCGAGGTGAACGAGCGGATGAAGGCGGCCGTCCATGACAAGGATGTCGAGGCGCTGCTCGATTCCAACAAGACCTTCCACTTCACGATCTACGCGGCTGCCGAGATGCCGCAGTTGTTCGAAATCATCCAGGGTCTCTGGCTGCGCACCGGCCCCTATCTGCGCGCGGCCTATCGCAGCGTGCCCGGAGCCGAGCGCCATTTCCTGGATGGGACACGTGTCCATGCCCGTGTGATCCAGGCGCTGGAAGCAGGAAACGCGCAACGAGCCGGGGCCAACATCGCCCTGGATATTGGCTTCACTGCCCGGCGATTCGGCCCGAAGATCGCCCAAATGTATAGCGCGCCCGAGGATGCGGCGCAGCCGACAGTCGCCTGAACCGGTCTCCGACGCCCGGTTTGGGCGCCCTCCCTACTCCGTCCGGGCGATCCCGCCCTTGACCCGGCGCAACGGGATCGAGCTTTCCATCGAGGCAATGCCCGGCACCTTGCTCATCCGGCCAACCAGGAACTGCTCGAACTGGGCCAGCCCCTCGGTCGCGACCCGCAGCAGGTAGTCGCGGTTGCCCGTCATCAGCCAGCAATCCACGACCTCCGGAAATTCGGCGATGGCCTTCTCGAAGGTCACCAGGGCGTCGTCCACCTGACGGTCGAGCTTGATCGACACGAAGACCGACACGCCAAACCCCAGGGCCGTCTCGTCGATCAGCGCGGCATAGCCTGTGATGATTCCGGCCTCTTCAAGCCGACGGACGCGGCGCGCGATCGGCGTCGGACTAAGGCCCACCGATGCCGCAAGGTCGAGAAGCGAGATTCGCCCGTCTTCCCGCAGGGCGCGCACGATCCGCCGGTCGATCCCATCCAGATTGGTGATTTTCTGCAATCAGTCCCCATGAGCTTAGTCGAATCCTTCAACATGAGACGCAGTTGAGAGGTCTTTGGCAAGCTTCACCCTCAGATCGAAGCTAGAGTCACCCTTCAGACCGGGGAGGCTGGAATGTCCGATCACCTGAAAACCGTCGAACAGCGGCTGCTGTGGCTGTCGCATTGGATGATCCATTTTGCGAACCACCTGCGTCCCAAGGTCGACCAGATCAAGATCGGCGGGCATCAGGCCTCGTCCGCCTCGATGGTGTCGATCATGACGGCGCTTTATTTCTCGGCGCTCCGGCCCGAGGACCGCGTCGCGGTCAAGCCGCATGCCGCGCCGCTCTTCCATGCCATGCACTATCTGATGGGCAATCTCGACCGGGCAAAGATTGAAAACTTTCGCGGATTTGGCGGCGCGCAATCCTACCCGTCGCGGACCAAGGACGTGGATGACGTCGATTTCTCGACCGGCTCGGTTGGCCTCGGGGTCGCGATCACTGCCTTCGCCTCGTTGGTGCAGGATTACATCCGGGCCAAGGACTGGGGGCAGGACGTTGTTCCGGGGCGCATGGTGGCCCTGATGGGCGATGCCGAACTGGACGAAGGTAATATCTACGAGGCGCTGCAGGAAGGCTGGAAGCACAATGTGCGCAACGTCTGGTGGGTGATCGACTATAACCGGCAGTCGCTGGACGGCGTCGTGCGCGAAGGGCTGTGGCAACGCATCGAGAAGATCTTCGACGCCTTCGGCTGGGATGTGGTGAAGGTCAAATACGGCATCCTGCAACGCGCCGCCTTCGCCGAAGCCGGGGGCGAGGCGCTGCGTCACTGGATCGACGCCTGCCCGAACCAGGACTATGCGGCGCTGACTTTCATGGGTGGCGCGGTCTGGCGCAAGCGGCTGATGGAAGACCTTGGCGATCAGGGCGCGGTCACCGCTCTGCTCGACCGCCGCTCCGATGCCGAGATTGCCGAACTGATGGAGAACCTCGGCGGCAACTGCGTCGCTTCGATGGCCGAAGCCTTCGCTTCTGTGACCTCGGACCGGCCGACCTGTTTCCTCGCCTACACGATCAAGGGCTGGGGCACGCCCATTGCCGGGCACAAGGACAACCATGGCGGCCTGATGACCAAGGCGCAGATGGCAGAGTGGCAGCAGCACATGGGCGTTCCGCCGGGCGAGGAATGGGACCGCTTCGCCACGGTCGAGGATGTCGCGGATTTTGAGGCCTATCTCGCCCGGGTGCCCTTCTTCGCGCGGGGCCCGCGACGCCGGAACGACCAAGTCCTTCGGGCGCCCATGATTTCCGTCGAGACCGAACGCGAGATCTCGACGCAGGCCGCGTTCGGCAAGATCCTCGACAATCTGGCCCGTGCAGGCGGGGACATGGTCGACAGGATCGTCACCGCCTCGCCGGATGTGACCGGAACGACCAGCCTCGGTCCCTGGGTGAACCGCCGGAAGCTCTTTGCGCGCGAGGTGATCGAGGATGTGTTCCGGACCGAAAAGATCTCCTCGACCGCGAAATGGGACTTCGCCCCCGAGGGTCAGCATATGGAACTGGGCATCGCCGAGATGAACCTGTTCCTGTGGCTCGGCGCGGCGGGACTGGCCCATTCCCTGTTCGGCCGTCGCCTGATCCCGATCGGCACCGTCTACGACCCTTTCGTATCGCGCGGCCTCGATGCGCTGAACTACGCCTGCTACCAGGATGCCCGGTTCATCATCGTCGGCACACCCTCTGGCGTGACGCTGGCGCCCGAGGGGGGCGCGCACCAGTCGATAGCCGCGCCGCTCATCGGGATGAGCCAGGACGGTCTGGCCGCCTTCGAGCCGGCCTTCGCCGATGAACTGGCCGCGATCCTGTCCTGGGCCTTCGACTATCTGCAACGGGATGGCGACAAGGCCGAAGACCCGCGGACCTGGCTGCGGGACAGCACTGGCGGCGCGGTCTATTTGCGGCTGTCCACCAACCCCATCGAACAGGTCGGCGTGCGATCGGATGAGGCGTTCCGCGCGGGCGTGATCGGCGGCGGATACTGGCTGCGCCCGCCGGGGCCGAATTGCGAGATCGTGCTGGCCTATCAGGGTGTCGTCGCGCCAGAGGTCATGGCCGCCGCCGGCCTGATCGCCGAGGCCCGGCGCGATGTGGGGGTCCTCGCGGTCACATCGGCCGACCGGCTCAATGCCGGCTGGACTGCAGCGCAGAGAGCACGCGCCAGCGGCAGCTCCGATGCCCGGGCGCAGGTCGAAACCCTTCTGGAAGGCCTGCCGGCTCATTGCCAGATCGTGACCGTGATCGACGGCCATCCGGCCACCCTTGCCTGGCTTGGCGGTGTGCATGGACACCGGACTGTGTCTCTGGGGGGCGAGCATTTCGGCCAGACCGGCACGATCGGGGATCTCTATCGGCATTTCGGCATCGACGCCGCCAGCATCGCGGCCAAGGCGCTCCATTTATCGCCCGGGCGACGGAAGGCATGACGGCGGCATGGATCGGACCGGCAGTCAGCCCAGGCAGAACCGAGGAGTAGACGACAAAGAGGTTGTCAGTTCCGCGAAGCCGCAAACCAGAGCGTCTTCCAAGTCTCGTTCAGGTCTTCGCATTGCGATCTTGGAACTTATTATGTCTTCGAACAGTTGTTTGGCGATGATCCAGGCTGGGAGTGCTTGTGTTTCTTCTCCCTTCTCTCGCCCGAAGCAAGCTGACCCTTTTGCCTCGACGGGCAACAGGCGGTGTTCGATCGAGGTATGAAGTTTCGGTCGGGTGCGACGTTCGGAACTCCGGACAGGGCAGTGGGAGAACTTCAAAATGCGTGGCTCACACTTGGGCGGGTATGCAGAGTATTTGCCAAAGCGTGGATTGCGGGATGGAACGCTGAACGAACCCCGCACCTAACGCAGTGATTTGGACAAATTTTACTATGAGTTATGGTGCCCCCAGAGGGACTTGAACCCCCGACCCCCTGATTACAAATCAGATGCTCTACCAGCTGAGCTATAGGGGCGCACGCGGGGATTGGATAGCGTCCGGGGCAGCGCCGCGCAAGTGGCTGAAGTCGGGCTGCGGCCCGGATCGGAGGTCTGAAACGCCTCGGCGGCGGAAAGCGGCGGTTCAGGAAAGGCGTTTCCCCCTTCACAAAAGCCCCTATAGTCAGGTTTAGCGGGGCCGGGCCAAGGACGCGGCCGCAGACGAGACCCCGAAGACCGACAGCAGGACGAGCAGACAACCGATGCGCATCGCCTACCACATCGGCGCCCATTGCACCGACGAGGAAAAGCTTCTCCGCTGCCTGCTGAAGAACCGCGGCCCCCTGTCCGAACAGGGGATCCTCGTGCCCGGCCCCTCGCGCTATCGGGTCGCCCTGCGGGACGCCATGGTGCAGTTGAAGGGCGAATTCGCCGACGAAGCGATGCAGGCCAGCCTGCTTGAGCAGATCATGGAAGCGGATGCGGCCAAACGCATGGTCCTCTCCTGGGACAGCTTCATGGCCTTTCCGCAATGGGCGCTGCGCCGCAGCCTTTATCCCAACGGCCCCGAGCGGCTGCGCGCCCTGACCCGCATCTTCCCGCAGATCGAGACAGAGTTCTTTCTGGCCATCCGCAACCCCGCAGGCTTCCTGCCCGCCATGGTCGCCCGGCAGAAGGACCGCAGCTACGAGGATGTCGTCGAGGGCACCGATCCCCTGGCGCTGCGCTGGTCAGAGCTGATCGCCCGCATCCGCTCGGTCAATCCCGAGGTGCCGCTGACCGTCTGGTGCGACGAGGATTCGCCCCTGATCTGGCCGGAACTCTTGCAGGTGATCTCTGGCCACGCGCCAGGCACGGTCCTGGAAGGCGCCGATGATTTCCTGGCGACGATCATGACCCCGCGCGGCTTTACCCGCCTCAAGGCCCATCTCGGGACGATCCCGCCCGCCGATGTCGAGGCGCGGCGGCGCGCGGTCGCCGGCTATCTGCAACGCTTTGCCCTGCCCGAGCAGGTCGAGACCGAAGTCGACCTTCCGGGCTGGACTGAGGCCTATGTGGAACGCCTGACCGAAGGCTACGACCGCGACATGGAGCGTATCGCGGACATCCCGGGCGTCCGGCTCATCACCGCCTGACGCCCGGAACGCGTCAGTTCATGCCAAGGGCAGCCTTGTACATCTCGAGCACCGCCTCTTCCTCGGCGATCTCGTCGGGCTTGCGTTTGCGGAGCGCGATGACCTTGCGCATCACCTTGGTGTCATAGCCCCGGCCTTTCGCCTCGGCGAAAAGCTCCTTTTCCTGCTCGGCGATGTCCTTCTTCTCGGCGGCCAGCTGTTCGGCGCGCTCGATGAACTGGCGAAGCTCGTCGGCGGTGACGTTGTAGGGATCGGGATTGCTGCTCATGCCTGCCTCTCGCGAATGGGTCGGCCTTCCCTACCCCGGCGGCGGGACCCGGTTCAAGGTCGCTTCGCCCATTGGGTGGACGACCCTTGCCAGGCAGGCGCGAACCCGCTACGGGCGGCGGCGGAATGACTGCGGGGGCACAGCACCTATGGACTGGCTGATCTCGATCGGAACGCTGTTCACGCTGGCAGGCGTCGGCGCACTCGTGTGGTGCGTGCTCGTGGCCCTGCGCGCCCGCCGGGCCAACCTGCCAGAGGATCAGCTGCGCCAGCGCCTTCAGACAGTGGTAACCGTCAACATGGCCGCGCTCGGGTCTTCGGCGCTCGGCCTTGGCATGGTCGTGGCCGGCATCCTGCTGAAGTGATCAGGCCCCGAAGTCGGACAGTTTCCGCCCGTCGCGGATGAGCTGATCGATCAGAGGCGCCACGGTCCAGAATTCCGGTGCCTGGTCGGCGAAGCGCCGCAGCTCGGCCCTCAGCACCAGAAGCCCGCGCGTCTCGGCCCGGAACATCGGCCCGCCCTGCCAGCGCGGGAAGCCCTGCCCCGCGACCATCACCACGTCGATGTCCGACGCACGTGGCACGACCCCTTCGCTCAGGATCCGCGCGCCTTCGTTCGCCAGTGCGGCAAGGCAACGATCGCGGATCTCGTCGCTGCCGATCGGGCGGGCCACGATGCCTTTCGCGGCGCGCAACTCGGCCAGCAGCGCCAGCACCTCGGGGTCCTCGCGCCCGCCGGGGCCCTGGTCGTAGATGTAATAGCCGCGCCCGGTTTCCTGCCCCAGCCGCCCCGACTCGACCAACAGGTCGCCGAGTTCGACATAGCGGGCCGCCGGATCGCGTCCCGGTGCCGCGCGCTGGCGTTCGGCCCAGTCCTTGTCGAGCCCGTCCATGTCGGACACCTGGTAGGGCCCCATCGCGAAGCCCCAGGCCCGCAAGGCCATGTCGACCTGAAGCGGCGTCGCCCCATCCTCGATCAGGAAATCCGCCGCCGTGCGCAGGGCGGCTTGCATCCGCGGGCCGACCAGGCCCGGCGCCGCAGCAACCCGCACCGCCAGCCGCCCCGACTTGCGCGCCACGGCGACCGCAGTCGCGACTGCCTCGGGCGCGGTTCCCGGGCTCACCCCGATCTCGGCCAGGCGGCTGCGGTCCGCCAGGGCGGGCTGGCGCAGGATCACCGTATCGGCGGGCCGGTCGGTCAGCCGGCCAAGCCCCTCGCCGGTCAGGAAGGTCGCCGAGGTCGCAAGCACCGCGCGCGGGTTCAGCGCTGCGGCCAGCGCAGCCATGACCTCGGACTTGGAGCCGAAGTCATCCGTCACGGCCTCGATCACCAGATCGCATTGCGACAGCGCCGCCAGGTCGATGGCCGGGGTCAGCCGTTCCCATTCGCGATCGCGCGCCTCGCTGGTCAGCCGGCCAGAGGCGACGGCCTGTTCCTGCAGGTCCGAAACCCGTTCCAACCCCGCGACCAGCGCCTCGGCATCCCGTTCCGCTGTGATGACACGGTAGCCGTTCGCGGCCATCTGGAGCGCGATCCTGGCACCGGAGCGCCCAAGCCCGACCACGCCCACCGTCTGCACCAGACGAGCGGCAGCACCGGCTTCGGGGAAGGTCGCGACCCGCCGCTCGGCAAGAAAGGCATGCCGCAGACCCGCGCTTTCAGGGCTGGCGCGCAGGTCGTCGAAGGCCGCGCGCTCGAAGGCCATGCCCTGATCGAAGGGAAGAAGCTGGGCTGCCTCGACGCATTCGACGATCCGGCCGGCGGCAGGAAGCCGGTCCTTGGCATGGGCCGCGCGCGAGGCGGCGACGGCGCCCTGATAGGCTGCAGCGTCGCGCATGCCGTCCATCCGATCGCGCGTTCTCGACAGGGTGCGGCGGCCCGCGGCAACCTCGGCGGCGATTTCGGCGGCAAGGGTGATGGCGGCCTCGCGCAGCCCGTCCTCGACCAGACCGTCGATCAGCCCGAGCGACTGCGCCTCGGCAGGGCCGACGGTGCGACCGGACAGCATCAGGCGCAACGCCGCCTGCGCCCCGATCAGCCGTGGCAGGCGCTGCGTTCCTCCGGCCCCCGGACACAGGCCCAGACCGACTTCGGGCAGACCGAACTTTGCTTGCGGACCGGCGATGCGCAGATGGCAGGACAGCGCCAGCTCCAGCCCCGCGCCAAGCGCGCTGCCCTGGATGGCCGCGATAACCGGCTTGTCCGCCAGCTCGACCCGGTCACAGATCGCGGGCATGAGCGGCACGGCGGGATCGGCGGGCTGGTCGAACTCCCGGATATCGGCGCCGCCTGAGAAATGCCGCCCCTCGGCAGCGATCACGATCGCCTGAATTGCCGGATCGGCCAGCGCCTGCTTCAGGCTGGCGTCAAGCGCAGCGCGCAGAAGGCGCCCCATCGCATTGACCGGCGGCGCATGGATTGCCAGAACCGCAACCCCGCCGTCGCGCGTGACCCGCACCCCTTCCGTTTCCGGCCCCAGATCTTTCGACCCTTGTGCAGGCCCGTTCATCGTCATTCCCCGCCGTCCCGCCTTTGTGCTTTCCCCTCTTTGTAAGGGCTCAGGCGAACTTGGCAACGGCAAGAGTGACGGGGCGAGGCGACGCTGCGCCGCATCGCCCGCCGGCTGTCAGATCGGCATGTTGTCGAAGCCGGCCTCGATCTCGGCGTCCATGGCGCGACGCTCTTCCTCCGTCAGCGGCTTGTGTGCCCCGGGCAGGGCCGAGGCGAGCGCCTGCATTTCGCTCAGGACAAAGGTCGCCGTCCGATCTGCGCTTTCGACCAGATCATGTGCCAGTTGCTCGGCCACATCGGTGGGTGTGGTCGGTTCCTTCGGATCACTCGCCATGATGTCCTCCCCTTTGTCTTACGGCGCGCAGTTGCGGCAGAACGGCGTGTAGGGCAGCGCATCGAGCCGCTCGTCGCTGATCTGTTCGCCGCATTTGGCGCAAAAGCCGTATTCGCCGATCGCGACCCGCTCGAGCGCCGCCTGGATCTGGCGGATCTCGTTCTGAGCCGAATGCCCCATGCCTTCCAGCACTTCGTCATCCTCGCGCTCGGTCGCAAGCTCTTCCCAATCCTTCGCGTCATGCGAGTCGAGTTCCATCTCGATCCCGGCGAGACGGGTGTTCAGATCGGCAAGCCGCGCCTCAAGTTGCGCGCGCCTTTCCTGAATGGACCGCATGACACTTCCTCCTTTTGTCTGCATCCTTCTTGAAGGCCTGGACGGCATCCTACCTTGATTCAGGTCAAAACCCCACTGGAAGCTTGCAGGCGCTCTTCGGGCGGCTAAAGTCCCGGCGAAAATCTCGGGTAAGCATATGCAAACCGACTGGATCTGGGGGATGTTTGGCGGGCTCATGATCGGGCTGGCAGGATCGGTCTACCTTTTGTGGAACGGGCGGATCATGGGCGCTTCCGGAATTCTGGGAGAGTTGATCGACGGGCAAGGTCGCGACACGGCGAACGAGCGGCTGGCCTTCCTTGCCGGCACAGTCACGATTCCCGCTGTCCTGGCCCTGTTCACCCCCGGCATCAGCACGCACCTGACCGGCAACGTCGCGGTCGTGGTCTTGGCCCGCCTTCTGGTTGGGATTGGCACGCGGATCGCCAACGGCTGCACCTCTGGCCACGGAGTCTGCGGGATTTCACGCCTGTCCCTGCGCGGAATTGTGGCAACAGTGTTCTACGTCCTGTCTGGTGGCCTCGTGATGGCGGTCATGCGCCACCTCCTGGGGATCGTCTGATGCGTCGCCTCCTGTTCGCCTTCCTGTCCGGCGGCCTTTTCGGCGCGGGACTTTTCCTGTCCGGCATGACCGATACGACCAAGGTCCAGGGCTGGCTCGATGTGTTCGGCGACTGGGACCCGACCCTTGCCTTTGTGATGGGCGGCGCGATCATCCCCATGACCATAGCCTGGAGGATCGCGGCAGGTCGCAGAACATCGCTTCTCGGCTCGCCCCTGCCTGGCCGCTCAAAGGCCCATGTAGACGCTCCACTCGTTGCGGGCTCGGTGATCTTCGGTGCAGGCTGGGCCATGGCGGGGCTTTGCCCGGGGCCGGCCATCGCCTCGCTCAGTTATGGGGGATGGGACGGGCTGCTCTTCCTTGTGGCAATGACGGCGGGTATGCTGGCCGCGCCCCCGCTCAAGGCCTGGCTTGCTGCCGCCTGACGCGACCCATTCGACCCTAAGGAGCCAGCATGGACATCCGCGACCTGACCGAGAGCTACGCCGTCTCGCCCCAGATCTCGCCCGAGGACCTACCTGCGATAAAGGCGGCAGGCTATCTCACTGTGATCGACAACCGCCCGGATGCCGAGATCCCTGTCGAGCTTCACACCGAGACAATGCGCGCGGCGGCCGAGGCGCTTGGCCTGAACTTCGTCGCAAACCCGGTAATCGGCGGGGCAATCACGCTGGCCAATGTAGAGCTGCAGCGCGAAACGTTAGCGTCATCCCCCGGTCCGGTCTTCGCCTATTGCGCCTCGGGCAACCGCTCGTCGATCGTCTGGGCGCTGGCCCATGCCGGCCAGCGTCCGGCCGAGGAGCTGATCGCGATACCGGCGAAATTCGGATACAAGCTCGACCACCTGCGCCCGCAACTCGAGGCGCTAGGCGGAAGCTGACGTGCGGCCTGGTTGGATCTGTTTTCTCCTGAAAGTCAGTCTGTTCCGCGCCAAACTTCAGCGCTCACATCAGCCACGTCATCCGCCCGCAGCCATCCGCCGGTCTGCGGGCAGGTCGATGACCGGAGCCGCGAGGGTTCCATTCTGTGTTTCTGGAACAAGGCGCACCGCCCGCATCCCGCGGTTCTGGCCAAGCTTGCCCGTCGCCAACGGGCGGCCGTCGATGCCCTCGACGACGACATGGCCGATCGCGGCCATAGGCAATGGCACGACCTCGCCCGGCTGAAGCGCCATCACCGCGCCAAGCGGCAGCGTCACGCGGTGCAGGATCGCGCCGAGTTCGGCCTCGGTCTGCATGACCTGATCGGACAGCGCCTGGGCGAAATGCGCGGCCGACAGCGGCGAGGCCAGGGCCGGATCCGGCGGCGCGACCGGCGGGCTGGCGCGACCGTCGGCCGGCAAGGCCAGCAAGACCGCCCCCGCGCGCACTCCACCGGCAAGCGAGACCTCGGCCCGCAGCACGCGATAGGCCTCTTCCTCCAGTAGAAGGCCGAGGGGACGCGGATCGTCAAGGAACGAGGCATAGCGGAATCCCGCCGCCCAGACCCGGTCCATGTCCTGTTCAAGGCCGGTCTCCAGATCGGCCAAGGCGCGGTCGATCAGCCCGGCCACCATCGCAGCATCCGTCCGCGTTGGCCGGCGCGGCGCCGGCGGATTGCTGGAAACGCGACCGATGGTTTGCTGCTCGATCATCGCGGCAAGGACCGGCGGCGACAGGGCGATCAGCCCCAGCCCCTCGGCCGGGCCTTCAAGCACCGCGATCAAGGCGCGTTCCGGCACGAGTTCCAGAAGATCGGCCAATGACCGGCGTTCGATCGCCAGCCGCGTCACCTCCAGCGCCAGGCCGATGTCGTCATTCGCCGCCCGCGCAAGTGCCAGCCGCCAGCCGCGATCTGCCCCGGGGCCACCTTCCAGCGCCATCGCCCGCGCCGCCGCCACTTTCCGCCGGATCACATCGTCTGCCACGCCATCGTCCTTCTGCCGATCAGGCGCAGGCTAAACCCGGGTCGGTAAACCGAAGGTTGAGCCTGACTTGGGCTCAGGCGGCTTTCTGCAGGCGCAAAGGGAAGATGACCCGGAAGGCGGCGCCCCCTTGCCCGGGCAGGTAGGTGATCGTCCCGCCCAGATTCGTCATCACCTCGCGGCAGATGGCAAGGCCAAGGCCCGCGCCGCCGGCCCGGTTCTGGTCGGTGAGGCGAGAGAATTTCTCGAAGATCAGCGCCTGGCTTTCCTCGGGAATCCCGGTGCCGTTGTCGATGATGTCAACGATCATCCGGCCCGCACGCTGGCGCACGACAATCCGCACTTCCGGCTGGTCCGCGTCGCAATACTTCCGGGCGTTGGAGATCAGGTTGATGAAGACCTGGGTCAGCCGGTCCGGGTCTGTGGTGACATAGATCGATTCCGACGGCAGGTCGCGGCGCACAATGAACCGCCGTTCGGGCCGGGTTTCGCTGGCAGCCAGAAGCGCGCGGTCGAGCAGTTCCTGCACCGTGACCAGCGCCAGGTCGAGCCGGACCGAGCCATTCTCGAGCACGCTCAGATCCAGCAGATCGTCCAGCAGCCGCGTCAGCCGGATCGCCTCGCTATGGATGATCGCGGCATGGCGCGCGGACAGTTCAGCGGGAACGCCGCCTTCCATGAGGATTTCCGAGAAGGCGCGGATCGAGGTCATGGGCGTCCGCAGCTCGTGGCTGATCTGGCTCAGGAACGCGTCCTTCTGCTCGGAGAGCTGGGTCAGCTTCTCGTTGGCTTCGCGCAACTGGCGGGCGACGCGCGACAGTTCCTCGGACTGTTCCTCGAGCTGGGCCGAATATTCCATGACCTGGGCAGTCTCGTTGGCCACGGCGACGAGATCCTCGACCGAGACGGTTTCGCCGCCCATGACCTGCGACAGCATCGCATGGGCCGCTGCCGCGCCGACCGAACCGGCCAGGCGCAGCTCGAGCCCATCCAGGAATTCGGGCGTCGGATCGGGGAGGAAGCCCTCTTTGCCCTGTGCTCGCGCCTCGGCCTGGAAGAAGGCGAGCGCCTCGTCCTCGCCCAGGATGCGGCCACTGAGGATCAGCAGGTCTTCGGCCTCGGCCTTGCCCCCGGCCCAGCCGCCGGTCGTCAACCCCCCTTCGAAGACATTGACGAAGGCCGCGCCCTGCACCCGTTCGATCGGTGAGGGAAAGCCGAGGATCGACACGAGGCAATAGGTCATCGCGTTCAGGGTCAGCGACCAGAACAGCGCATGGATCAGCGGGTCCATCCCCTCGATCCCGAAGAGCGCCTGCGGGCGAAGCCAGCCTATTCCCCAGGGCCCCTGCTCCATCACCGCGGCCGAAATGATCCCCTCGGGGCCGAACGAAGGCAGATAGAGCGAATAGGCCCAAATCGCTGCCCCCAGGATCATGCCCGTCGCCGCGCCTGCCCGCGTCGCGCCGCGCCAGAAGATGCCGCCGATCATCGCCGGCAGGATCTGCGCCACGCCGACGAAAGAGATCAGGCCGATGGCCGCCAGCGCCGCGGACCCACCCGAAAGCCGGTAATAGGCATAGCCAAGCGCGACAATCGCTGCGATCGACACCCGCCGCGACAGCAGCACGATGCGGCGCACATCGCCCGTCACGGCGCGCGAGGGCTGCATCCGCAGCCAGAAGGGCATGACGATATGGTTCGACACCATCGTCGCCAGCGCAATCGCCGCAACGATCACCATGGAGGTGGCCGAGGAAAAACCGCCGAGAAAGGCCAGCATCGCCAGTGCCCCCTGCCCGCCCGCCAAGGGCAGGGTCAGCACGAACAGGTCAGGGTTAGCCCCCTCCGGCAGAAGCATCAGGCCGGTCACCGCGATCGGCACGACGAACAGGCTCATCAGCGCCAGATACAGCGGAAAGGCCCAGCTGGCGGTCGCCAGGTGGCTTTCCTCGACATTCTCGACCACGGTCACCTGGAACATCCGCGGCAGACACAGGACGGCGGCGCCCGACAGAAAGATCAGCCCGATCCAGCGGCCCGGATCCAGCGTCCAGTGCGCGACGGGGCTCGCCTCGATCCGGGCGAAGATCTCGCCCGGGCCATCGGCCAGCCCCCAGACGACGAAGATCCCGACGCCGAGCAGCGCCGCAAGCTTGACCACGGCTTCAACGGCAATGGCGGTCACGACACCGTGGTGGCGTTCGTTGGCATCAAGGTTGCGAGTGCCGAACAGAACGGTGAAAAGCGCCAGCCCCACCGCAACCCAAAGTGCCGTCGCCTCCTTGCCGGGGGGCGCGCCGAAGGTGTCCACGGGGCTGGCGAAGACGCCAAAGGACAGGGTGACGGACTGGAGCTGCAACGCGATGTAGGGGGTCGCCGCCGTAACGGCGATCAGGGTGACCAGCACGCCAAGCAGGTTCGACTTGCCGTAGCGCGACGAGATCAGGTCGGCGACCGAGGTCACGCGTTGCGCCTTGCCGATCCGCACGAGCTTTCGCAAGACCCACCACCAGCCGACGAAGACGAGCGTCGGTCCAAGATAGATCGTCAGGAATTCAAGGCCCGATCGCGCCGCGTAGCCGACCGCGCCGAAGAAGGTCCAGGCGGTGCAGTAGATCGACAGGGACAGGGTATAGACCAGGGGCGAGTGCAACCAGCGCGCCCGCCGGCGCACGGCCGCGTGTTCGACGACGAAGGCCACGGTGAACAGGACCAGCACATAGGCCAAGCAGACGAGCACAAGGATGTTGAAGGGAACCATCGGTTCAATCCCCTGCATCATCCGTCTCCGAAACGTCGCCCGGCCTGCGTTTTCCCTGTTCGATCGACACAAGGCGCGGGCCAAGAACCGCGGCCACCACGATCAGCACGGCCCAGGCCGCAAACAGGTACAACCCGTCCGACGCGGTGCTGCGGCCGGGTTCCTCGCCCGGCAGCGGCGACCAGAGCATCGGCAAGAGGAACAGCAGCGCCCCCAGAACCGGCAGAAGCCGTGCCGCATCCATCGCCCTCCGCCGCCGGTAGGGCTGCCGTTTCAGGAACAGGGGAAGGCCGGGGCGCCTCACGCGCTGGCCAGCTCGCGCACCGTGGCGAGCATCTCGCTGTTCGAGAAGGGCTTGGTCATGAAGCGGCTGGCCCCGATCCGCTCGGCCTCGGCGCGGTCGCGTCCCTGGCCCCGGGCCGTCAGCATCAGCACCGGCAGGCTGCGCGTGGCCTCATCCGCCCGCAGGGCCGCAAGCACGTCAAGCCCGCTGCGACCGGGCAGCATGACGTCCAGAATCACCACATCGGGTTGCGCCGTTCGGATCGCCGTTTCCGCCGCGGCGCCATCGGTCATCGTGGTCACCTGCCAGCCGTCGCGGGCCAGGATGAACCGGATCGCTTCGGTAATGTTCGGCTCGTCTTCGACGAGCAACACATGCCGCCCCATCGGCCCTCCCCCGGCCGTTTCAGTGAGACCGACTATCATCGCAAAGCCGCTGCCTGCAAAGGGAATTGTCACTCGCTCCGACCTTCGTCCATGAGCGAGGGTTCCCGCCGCGCCGCGCAACCGCTGCGGGGACAGATCCGGCAAGTGGTTCCGACCGGCAGCGCCGGCTCGGCCGTGGCTTCGACAGGCATCAGCAGCATTGCCGCCTCGACAACCTCCGGGCCGCCGAATCCGCCGGTCAGGCGCGGGGCGGCGAAGGCAAGCGCGCGGAACCGCCACGTCCGGCGCGATGCCATCTCGACCAGCGCCGAGATCGGGGTCATCGGCCGACCGAGCGCGCGATAAAGCGGCCAGAGCGGACAGGCCGCGGCGAAGCGCGGCAGCGGAAACCCTTCGACCGGGCGGCGGAAGGTGAGTGTGCCCGAGGCGTCGCAGCCGACAACCCCCCACCGCGCACCGGGAACCAGTGCCAGGCGGCGGAAAACGGCGACGATGTCGGTCCCGAAACGCTGCGCGAGTTGGCCTGGATCGGGCAAGCCCGCGCCGATCGCCGCCTTGAAACGCTCCATCGGCAGGCGCGCCGCATCCTCGGCAGCAATTCGCAGCCAATCCGTGGCCAAGGCCCGGGCCACGCTCGAGGGGAGTTGTCCGGCCTCGTCTTGCAGCCGAGCCAGGCCCGCGCCGCCCTGCTCCAGTTCCGGAACCTGCCAGTCGCGGGCGGAAAGCCAGGCTTCAAGCTCTTCCTGCGGGGCCGCGATGCCCGCCTCCTCGGCCTCGCCGGCCGAGTCGAGATAGGCCACCAGTGTCTCGGCCCCGACCGCAAGACGCTCGCTATCGGCATGAAGGTTGGCGTGGAACCTGGCCCGCCAGTCGGGTTCGATGTCTTCGCTTTCGGCAAGGATCGCGGCCGTGGACCGCACCGAACTCAGGGCCGACAACAGCTCGTGCAGGGCCGCAGACAGGTGCGGGTCATGGGCCATCCGGTCGGACAGGGCCGCGACCGAGCGTTCCAGGGTGCCAAGCCGCCGGTGCTGGGCCGAAAGCAACGCGGCCCAGCCGGGAAAGCGGCCGATGAAATCCTCGATCCGGTCAACCTCGGGGATGGGGGCGGCGGCACCGGCGGCGGCATCGCGCAGGTCGGCCACCAGCACGCCCTCGGCCCCTTCGGCCAGGATGTCGGGCTTGACATCCAGCGCCGCCGCCAGGCGCAGCAGAACCTCGCCCGCCACCCGGCGGCGATTGTGTTCGATGAGGTTGAGATAGGAGGCAGAGATGCCCGCGGCCTCGGCCAGTTCCCCCTGGCGCATCCCCAGAAGCAGGCGCCGTTCGCGGACGCGGCTTCCGGTCAGGGCCGTCATCGGCATGGCTGAACTCCCTCCGTCGCCGGCAGTTTACAACCGTGCCCCCGATTTACAAGAAATGGTAAACCGACTCCCCCCTCCCCCAAATGCAAAGGAGGAGGCCGGGGCCTCCTCCTTCCTTTCTCCGGGCGAAGGGCGCGGGGCCCTTCCGCAGCCGTCAGGTCACTTCAGCGCCTTGTCGGTGATCGCCAGCGTATAGGCGCCCGCATCAGGCTCCTTGGTGATCGCCGGGTTTTCCTTGGACACGGCGGCCAGCAGCGTGGCGACGGTTTCCTTGTAATCTTCCGGATCAAGCGCGCCGTTCGAGCCGGCCGTCAGCTTGGCGACCTCGCTCATCATGTATTTCTGATGCTCGAGCGTCTGCGCGCCGCTCGCATCGTTGTCGATGACGATCTGCGCGGCTTCATCCGGGTTGGCCTCGGCGTATTTCCAGCCCTTCATCGCGGCACGGACAAAGCGCACCATCTTGTCTTCGAAGGCCGCGTCCTTGAGGTTCGGCTCAAGCACATAGAGGCCGTCTTCCATGACGCCCGCGCCCTGCTCGAGGTAGTTGAAGGTCACCAGCTGTTCCGGCTTGATCCCGGCGTCGATCACCTGGCCGTATTCGTTGTAGGTCATGACCGAGATGCAGTCGGCCTGCTTCTGCAGCAGCGGATCGACGTTGAAGCCCTGTTTCAGGACCGTCACGCCATCAGGTCCGCCCTCGGTCGAGAGGCCCAGCTTGGCCATCCAGCCGTAGAACGGATATTCGTTGCCATAGAACCAGACGCCAAGCGTCTTGCCCTTGAAATCGGCCGGCGAGGAAATGCCGTTCTCTTTCAGGCAGGTCAATTCCAGGCCGCCATGCTTGAAGGGCTGGGCGATGTTGACCAGGGGCAGACCGCGCTCGCGCGCCGCAAGGGCCGCCGGCATCCAGTCGACGATCACGTCGGCGCCACCGCCGGCGATCACCTGCTCGGGCGCGATGTCGGGACCGCCGGGAAGGATGGTGACGTCAAGACCCTCTTCCTCGAAGAAGCCCTTGTCCTTGGCGACGTAATAGCCGGCGAACTGGGCCTGGGTCACCCATTTCAGCTGGAGCTTGACCTCGTCCGCCGCCCAGGCGCCGCTGGCCGCGAAGGCCCCCGTCACCAGCCCGGTCACCAGACCCGTCACTAGACCTTTCATCTCTCAACCTCCGTGTTGCGGGCGACTTCCGCCCTGTTCTTGGTTTCTCAATGTCGTTGCGAGGGATGCCAGAAGGTCACCCGCCGCTCGATCAGCGCGACCAGCCCATAAAAGGCCGAACCCGCCAATGCCGCAACGGCAATCTCGGCCCAGACCATGTCCAGCCCCAGCCGCCCGACCTCGGTCGAGATGCGGAACCCCATGCCCTTGATCGGACTGCCGAAAAACTCTGCCACGATGGCGCCGATCAGCGCGAGTGTCGTCGCGATCTTCAAGCCGTTGAAGATAAACGGCATCGCCGCCGGCAGCCGCAGCTTGAACAGCGTCTGCCAGTAGCTCGCATTCCAGGTCGCCATCAGGTCGCGCTGCATCTGTTCGCTGGCCGAAAGCCCGGCCACGGTGTTTACCAGCACCGGGAAGAACACCATCACCACCACGACCGCCGCCTTCGACTGCCAGTCAAAGCCGAACCACATCACGAGGATCGGCGCGATGCCCACGATCGGCAGCGCGGCCACGAAATTGCCGATCGGCAGCAACCCCCGCTGCAGGAAGGGCGACCGGTCGATCAGCACCGCGGTCAGGAAGGCTGCGGCACAACCGATGACATAGCCGGTCAGCGCACCCTTGACGAAGGTCTGGACGAAGTCGATCCACAGCGTACCGAGGTTGGCGGCGAAGGTCGCCGCGATGCGCGACGGCGAGGGCAGGATCACCTCGGGCACCGCGTAGAGCCGCGCCACCAGCTCCCAGATCAAGAGCAGCGTCAGCCCGAAGAACGCGGCGACGACAGCCTTGGACAGCCGACCGCGCGCGCGCTCGGCCAGCCAGGCATTGACCAGCCACGCCCCGGCCCAGACGAGCAGCACCAGCCACAGGCGGCCATCGCCAAGGGTCGCGGCGGGGGATTGCCCCGACAGCAGCGGAATGACGGCCATCAGGACGATCATCGCCCCGAAACCGATCAGCGGGCTCTTCGCCCAGTCCGGCCAGCCCTGCCTCATCGCACCAGCCCCATCCGCTTGAGCGTCGCCCGCTCGATGCCGCCGACGATGAAGACAAGACCCGCCGCCACGATCGCCGCCATGAACAGCGCCGCCCAGATCTGGATTGTCTGGCCGTAATAGCTGCCCGACAACAGCCGCGCGCCAAGGCCCGCAACCGCTCCCGTCGGCATCTCGCCCACGATCGCGCCCACCAGCGAGGCCGCGACCGCGACCTTCAGCGAGGCGAAGAGGTAGGGCGCCGAGGATGGCCAGCGCAGCTTCCAGAAGGTCTGCCCTTGGCTCGCATTATAGGTCTTCAAGAGGTCCAGCTGCATCCGGTCCGGGCTGCGGAAGCCCTTCACCATGCCCACGACCACCGGAAAGAAGCTCAGATAGGCGCTGATAATCGCCTTGGGGATCAGCCCCTGCACGCCCACCGAGTTCAATACCACGATGATCATCGGCGCGATGGCGAGGATCGGGATCGTCTGGCTGGCAATGGCCCAGGGCATCACGCTCAGGTCCATCGCCCGGTTGTGAACGATCCCCACCGCCAGCAGGATGCCCAGCCCCGTACCGATGGCGAACCCGAGCAGCGTCGCCGAAACCGTGACCCAGGCATGGTAGACGAGGCTGCGTTTCGAGGTCACGGCCTGCCCCGTCACGCCTTTCCACAGCTCGGCGATCACCTGATGCGGCGCCGGCAGCACCGGGCGTTCCTGGCTCATCGTCTCGCGGACGAGTTGAGAGGTGGTGACCTCCTGCCCGGCCCGCGCCGCCTGATCGCGCACCCAGGGCGCATTCATCCACACCGTCGCCGCATACCAGAGCGCCACGATCACCGCGAGCACCGCAAGAATGGGAAGCGCCGCCCTCATCGCGCTCCCCCCTGCATCTTCTGGTTGGAAACATCCTCGGGGGTGAGGCGCGCTCGGGCGATCTTCCCGTGGAAGATTGCCAGCGCCGAACGCCCGATCCGCAAGGGTCGCGCAAGGCCGCAGGGGGCAGACAGCCCCCTGTCCACGGCTGGGGCAGGAGCGTGCTCAGACATCATAGGAATGCCCCGCCCGCAGCCCGTCGCGCACCCGGTGCGAGATGGCCAGGAATTCCGGCGTGTCGCGGATGTCGAGCGGGCGCTCGCGCGGCAGGGTGCTTTCGATGATGTCGGTGATCCGCCCGGGGCGCGGCGACATCACCACGATCTTGGTCGAGAGATACACCGCCTCCGGGATCGAATGGGTAACAAAGCAGATGGTCTTGTCCGTCCGCGCCCAGAGCTTGAGCAACTCCTCGTTCAGCCGGTCGCGCACGATCTCGTCCAAGGCGCCAAAGGGTTCGTCCATCAGCAGGATATCGGCATCGAAGGCCAGGGCCCGCGCGATGCTTGCCCGCTGCTGCATGCCCCCCGAAAGCTGCCAGGGAAACTTGGCGCCGAAGCCGTCGAGCTCGACCAACGCTAGCACTTTTCGAACACGCTCATCCTGCTCGGCCTTGGAAAATCCCATGATCTCAAGCGGCAGTTTCACATTTCCTGCAATCGTCCGCCAAGGATACAGACCAGCCGCCTGGAAGACGTAGCCATAGGCGCGCGCCTTGCGCGCGGCGTCCGGGCTCATCCCGTTCACCGTCAGCGTGCCCCCCGTGGGCGTCTCCAGCGCCGCGATGGCACGCAGGAGCGTGGTCTTGCCGCAGCCCGAAGGTCCGATGAAGCTGACGAATTCGCCCTTCCCGACCGTCAGGTTCACGTCCTTGAGCGCCTGCACCGGGCCGTCATTCGTCTCGAAGACGAGATTGACTCCCTTGGCCTCGATCACTGCCTTTTCCGCCATCCGCCCCCGTCCCCGCGACTGGTCTTCACCAATTCGTCATCAATCCTACGCCTGCCGCCGGCACTGTTGCACAGGCCGGCCGCAATCCCCATCTGCCCGGCAAAGGAGGAGACCCATGCCCACGACACTCGCTTTCGCCCCCGAACCCGAAGACCTCGAAGAGCGCTTTTTCGATGCGCCGGTCATCACCTTTGCTCCGCCGCGGCCCGAACCCCAGGCAAATCCCTTGGCCAGCCGGCCCGAACCGCGCGACAGTCGTCCGGACGACGGCGACCGGACCCTAGGGACATGACCGACTGCATCAAGCTCCGCCCCGGCTCCACCTATGACGGCAAGCAGGGCTTCTCCTATTTCGAGGGCATCGCCCGCGAGACCGCTGGATCGCAGGCGATCTGCATGCATCTCCTGACCATCCCGCCCGGCGGCCGCGCCAAGGCCCACAAGCATGCCACCCACGAAACCGCGATCTACGCGCTCGAGGGGCGGACGGTGATGTATTGGGGACCGCGGCTGGAAAACCGCATGGAGGTCGAGGCGGGCGAGTTGCTCTACATTCCCGCCGACATGCCGCACCTGCCCTTCAATCCCGGCCCCGGCGTCGCACGCGCCGTCATCGCGCGCACCGACCCTCACGAGCAGGAGAGCGTCGTGCTCCTGCCCGAGCTGGACGAATTGATTCCCTAGCGCAGCTTCCATTCGACCCACCACCAAGCGGCCCCGGCTGCAACTCCAGCGAAGACAAATGTCGCCATATCCCACTGCCCCTCCTGCCCCGGATGGAAAGTCGGTGGGCGAAACACCTGATTTAACCAATAATAGTATGGAACCCCGGCAACGCCTCCGGCGACCATCGCGGCCCAGACTCCCCACTTGTGAATCATGAAAGCGCGGATCAGCAATGTTGGGGCGGTCAAGATCAGAACGATCGGGTATGCCGCTGCTATCCCGGTTTCCTGTCCAAAATGTCCCTGCACATAACTCATTCCAGCAGCGCTCAGAAAGTAGGCGACCGCGGAAGCAGCAGCCCATCCCGCCAGCGAGCGACCAACTCGCTGCCGCCAGCCAGGGGCAGCCCGGTCTGACGGACCGAAAGGCATGTCGCCCTCCAATCACACCCCCGTCGCCGGGATGCCGGTCCGTACCACCGGCCGGGGCGCGGTCAGGTCCTTCCACTGGCTGAGGGCGCGGTTGATCGCCGGACGCGGCTCGCGGGCCACGAACTGGCCGTGCCCTTCCTGCCCCTTGAACGCGCCATCCATGACCGCCACGCGGCCCCGGGTCAGGGTGTAGCGCGGCAGGCCCTTCACCTCTTTGCCCTCGAAGACGTTGTAGTCGATTGAGGACTGCTGGCTCTTGGCCGAGATCGTCTTGGTCTTTTCCGGGTCCCAGACCACGAGGTCCGCATCCGCCCCGACCAGAACCGCGCCCTTCTTCGGATAGCAGTTCAGGATCTTGGCGATATTGGTCGAGGTGACGGCGACGAATTCGTTCGGCGTCAACCGCCCGGTATTCACCCCGGCGGTCCAGAGCATCGGCATCCGGTCCTCCAGCCCCCCCGTCCCGTTCGGGATCTTGGCGAAGTTGCCGACGCCGAAGCGCTTCTGCTCGGTGGTGAAGGCACAATGGTCGGTCGCCACGCAGGACAGGGACCCCGACTGCAAACCGGCCCAGAGACTGTCCTGATGTTTCTTGTCGCGGAAGGGCGGCGACATGACCCGCCGCGCCGCATGGTCCCAGTCGGGGTGGAAATACTCGCTTTCATCCAGCGTCAGGTGCTGGATCAGCGGCTCGCCCCAGACGCGCTTGCCCTGCTGACGCGCCCGGCGGATCGCCTCATGCGCCTCCTCGCAGGAGGTGTGGACGACATAAAGCGGCACACCCGCAATGTCGGCGATCATGATGGCGCGGTTCGTGGCCTCGCCCTCGACCTGCGGCGGGCGGGAATAGGCATGGGCCTCGGGCCCGGTATTGCCCTCGGCCAGAAGCTTCGCCGTCAGTTCCGCCACCACGTCGCCGTTCTCGGCATGGACCAGCGCGACACCGCCCAGCTCGCCCACCCGGCGGAACGAGGCGAACATCTCGTCGTCGTTCACCATCAGCGCGCCCTTGTAGGCCATGAAGTGCTTGAACGAGGTGATCCCGGCCTTCACCGAGTCCTCCATGTCCTGCCAGACCTTCTCGCCCCACCAGGTGATCGCCATGTGGTAGGAATAGTCGCAATGCGCGCGCCCCGACTTGTTGTGCCACATCTGCGCGGCATCCATCAGGCCCTGACCCTGCCCCGGCAGGATGAAGTCGACGACCATCGTCGTGCCGCCCGCCAACGCCGCCCGCGTGCCGGACTCGAAGTCATCGGCCGAATAGGTGCCCATGAACGGCATCTCGAGATGGGTATGCGGATCGATCCCGCCCGGCATCACATAGCAGCCGGTCGCGTCCAGCACCTCGGTCCCCACGAGGTTGTCGCCGATATGGATGATGACGCCCCGATCGACCAGCACATCCGCCTTGTAGGTCAGGTCGGCCGTGACGATCGTGCCGTTCTTGATAACCGTGCTCATCGCCGCATCCTCCTTGCGAAACCGGGTGAGGTCTTCCCTCCAACCCGTATTTTCTGCTCACAAATATCCCGGGGTCCGGGGCAGCGCCCCGGTCCGCTCTCAGTCCACGATCACCGCCGTTTCCAGCACCGCGTGCAGCAGCACATCCGTCCCTGCCGCCGCCCATTCAGGGCTGATCTCCTCGGCCTCGTTGTGCGACAGCCCGTCGACGCAGGGACACATCACCATCACCGTCGGCGCCACCCGATTGATCCAGCAGGCGTCGTGCCCGGCCCCGCTCACGATGTCCATGTGGCTGTAGCCCAGCCGCTCGGCGGCGGCGCGAACGGTCTTCACCAGACCCGGGTTGAAGGTCACGGGGTCGAAATGCCCGACCTCCTCTATGCCGATGCCAAGGCCCAGCTCCGCCGCCACCGCATGGGCGTGGCGGATCACCTCGGCCTTCATCGCGTCGAGCTTGGCCTGCTCGGGCGAGCGGATATCGACGGTGAAGATCACCTTGCCGGGGATGACGTTGCGCGAGTTCGGGAAGACCTTCACCTGCCCGACAGCCCCCACCGCGTTCGGCAGGTGGCTCATGGCGATCTGGTGCACCCGTTCGGTGATCCGCGCCATGCCGAGGCCCGCATTCACCCGCATGTTCATCGGCGTCGAGCCGGTATGGGCATCCTTGCCCGTGAGCGTGATCTCGAGCCACCACAGGCCCTGCCCGTGGGTGACGACGCCGATATCCTTGCCCTCGGCCTCGAGGATCGGGCCCTGCTCGATGTGGAGCTCGAACATGGCGTGCATCTTGCGCGCGCCGACCTTCTCGTCGCCGACCCAGCCAATCCGCTCCAGTTCCTCGCCAAAGATCTTGCCGTCGAGGTCGGTCCGCGCCTTGGCGTACTCTTCCGTGTGCAGCCCCGCGAAGACGCCCGAGGCGAGCATGGCGGGGGCAAACCGCGCCCCTTCCTCGTTCGTCCAGTTCGTCACCACGATCGGGTGCTTCGTCTTCACCCCGAGGTCGTTCATCGAGCGCACGACCTCGAGCGCGCCCAGAACCCCCAGCACCCCGTCGAACTTCCCGCCCGTGGGCTGGGTATCAAGGTGCGAGCCCATGTAGACCGGCAGCGCCTCCGGGTCCGTGCCCGGCCGCGTGAAGAACATGTTGCCCATGCTGTCGACGCCCATGGTCATGCCTGCCGCCTCGCACCAGGACTTGAACAGGTGCCGCCCCTCGTTATCGGCGTCGGTCAGCGTCTGGCGGTTGTTGCCGCCCGCGACGCCCGGACCGATCTTCGCCATCTCCATCAGGCTGTCCCACAGGCGCGGGCCGTTGATCCGCAGGTTGGCTCCGGGTGCTGGCATCAGCTTGCTCTCCCTGGTCGCGGGGCGTCTTTCGCGCCTCTTGCGACGAATCCATGTCTGACCATATGGTCAGGAAAGAAGGCACCACAACCTGACCATCCGGTCAACGAATATCTTGGGACAGCTGACAGGATGACCGAGGCTCCACGACCGCTGCGCCGAACCGAAATCCGCCGCGAGAATGAAAAGATCATTCTTTCGGCAGCAGAAAAAGTGTTTGCCGAGGCGGGGTTTGGCGGCGCGACGATGCAGCTCATCGCCGATATGGCCGGCCTGCCCAAGGCGAACCTGCACTATTATTTCGCAACCAAGGAAGACCTCTACCGCCGGGTCGTGCGCGACATCTTCGAGATCTGGCTGAAGGCGGCCGAAACCTTTGACAACGCCCCCGGCCCGGTCGAGGGGATCGGCGCCTATATCGACGCCAAGATGGAGATCAGCCGGCGCCACCCCGACGGCTCCAAGGTCTGGGCGTCCGAGGTCATGCACGGCGCCCCGGTGATCCAGGACTACCTCGAGACCACGCTCCGCGACTGGACCGAGGGGCGCATTGCCGTCATCCAGCGCTGGATCGACGCCGGGCTGATGGCGCCGGTCGATCCGCGCCACCTCCTCTACATGCTCTGGGCCACGACCCAGCATTACGCCGATTTCGGCCACCAGATCGAAACGCTGAACGGCGGCCGTCCCCTGTCCGACCGGCAGTGGAAGGCGGCCAAGGACAGCGTGAAAACCATCATCCTGAGAGGGATCGGGGCGGTCTAGCCTCCGCCGCCTGGTCGGGTGCCTTGTCCAGCGAGCACGCCATGCAATTTTCTGCAGGGTGACGGGTGAATCCGCTCTACTCTCGGGGTGGGATGACAGTGATTCGTCCTCAAGCACCATTAACATTCACTGGGAGGGCCAAGAAGATGAAGGGATCAATGATCGCCGGTTTCACGGCACTGCTGTTGGTGACGGCCTGCGCTGCGCCGACCTCGACCGTCCGGGTCAAATGCGGCAATACCGATGTGCTCATGCCGGGCGCGCTTGCGAACCAGATCAAGGAACAGACCGGCGAGATCGAGTTTGGCCACGAGGTCTGCAAGGCCGTGAAGGAAGTCGACGCCTCGACCTACACCCAGCCGACCGACGTGAAGGTCATCATGTCGAACGGAAATACCTATCAGGTCCAGCTGCAAAAATCCGCAGGCTGAGGACTCTTCCCTGCCTCGGACGGCCGCCCGGCAAACAGGCCGCGGCGGCCGTTTCGTTCTCAACGCCCCAAACCCCGCGCCACGTCTTGCCCGCACAGAAGCAATGCAGCAGTCTGCCGGGCGACCTTCCCAAACGCGACAGGGGCTGCCCATGGATTTCGACCACTACGACGCCGAGGAGCGCGGTCTGGCCTTTGCCCGCTTCGACGAGACCACGGCGATCACGCTCGGGATGGTGCTCGTGGCGCTTGCGCAAGAGGGCGGCCTGCCGGTGGTGATCGACATCCGCACCGCGGACCGGACCCTGTTCCACGCAGCCCTGCCCGGCTCCGCCGCGTTGAACGACGTCTGGGCGCGGCGCAAGAGCAATACCGCGCTCAAGTTCCAGAAGGCCTCGCTGGTCGTGGGCCTGCAGAACAGGGCCAAGGGCGAGACGCTTGAGCTGCATGGCCTCGACCGGGCGGACCATGCCGACCATGGCGGCGCGGTGCCGATCCGGGTCAAGGGTGTCGGCGTCGTGGCCGTCGCCACAGTCTCCGGTCTGCCGCAGCTCGAGGACCACGCGCTGGTGATCCGCGGCCTGCGGCAGCTTCACGGTCAGACCTGAGCGGCGCAATTTCCTTGAAAGGAAATTGCCAAAAGTCTTCAAAGACTTTTGGCGCGAAGCTCACCCGCCTGTCATGATCCGCTGCCAGGCACGGGTGCGGGCGCTGTCGTATTCGGGGCTTACCGCCTCGGGCAGCCAGATGCGCGCCTTGACCTCGGCATCGGGATAGACGGCCGGGTTGTCGCGGATCGCGGGATCGACCAGCGGATCGGCATCCTTGTTGGCATTGGCGTAAGCCGTGTAGTTCGTCGCCGCGGCAATCACCTCGGGCTTCATCAGGAAGTCGAGGAAGGCGTGCGCCTCTTCCTTGTTGGCGGCGTCGGCCGGGATGATGAGGGCATCGACCCACATCGTTCCCCCCGTCTTCGGCACGAAGTACTGCAGGTCGAGATCGAGGCCTGCCTCCTTCGCCCGCGTGACCGAGATGGCATAGTCGCCCGCCCAGTTCATCGTGACGCAGAGCTCCTGGTTGGCCATGTTGGCGATATAGGCGTTGTTGTCGAAGGAGCGGATGAAGGGCCGGACCTTGTCGAAAGCGGCGATTGCCGCGTCGAGGTCAGCCGGGTCCTGCGACATCGGGTTCTTGCCGAGCCAGGCCAGCACCATCGGCATCACCGTACCCGGGCTGTCGAGCATGTTGACGCCACAGGCCGAGAGTTTCTCCATCACCACCGGGTCGAAGAGGAAATCCATCGTCGAGGGATCGGTGCCAGGCGCATATTCCTCCAGCAACTTGCGGTTCACCGAGATACCGGTCGTTCCCCACATGTAGGGCAGCGCGTAGGCATTGCCGGGGTCGAGCGGGTCGAGGATCTTCATGATCGCCGGGTCCATATGGGACAGGTTCGGCAGCTTAGACTTGTCGAGCGGCGCCATGATGCCCGCCGCCTTGAACCGCGGCAGGTTGCGGCCCGCGGTCACCACGACGTCATATCCTGACTGGCCGGCCATCAGCTTGGCCTCGGCGGCCTCGGCGCTGTCATAGACGTCGTAGACCGGCGTGATGCCGGTGGCGGCCTCGAAATCGGCCAGCGTGGTCTCGCCGATGTAATCGGCCCAGTTGTAGACGTTCACGGTCCGGCCTTGGGCATGGGCAAGACGCGAAAGGAACGGCGTGGCAAGGGCAGCGGCCCCAGCCCCGAGCGCGGCCCGGCGGGTCAGTTTCATGGTGCACTCCCTGGTCTGGACCGCCTGTTGCCGGCGGTCTCTGGCCCGAGCCTAGCATCCGTCCTGCCCGCCGGGCAACGATTTGCTTAACGCGGCGTTCAGTCGCTCACCGCAGAGCCTGGAGGAGCTCCTGCGTCGCCACGCCAGTCGCCGCCATGCCATGCGCGGCCTGGTAGTCGCGGATCGCCTGTTCGCTTTTCTTGCCGATGACACCATCCGTGCCTTGCGTGTCATAGCCCGCCGCGGCCTGACATGAAGTCGAGCGCTACTGCTTACGGCATGACTTCCGTCCAACAGAGAGGAGCCGAGGCGGTTCTATTCGCTCACAAACCACCTCATCTATGCGTCCGCAGCAGCGGGATAGTGCAATTGCAGCATTGACAGTGAGAAGCGATTGCACCAGCCTCCGATCGAGCGTTTTGGGTGCAGGTGTTCGAGTGAAGTATCGAGGCGAGATCGATGGCCTGCGAACGATTGCAGTCCTCCCCGTCATCCTCTTCCACGCTGGCTTTTCTTGGCTTTCAGGGGGCTTTGTCGGGGTCGACGTCTTTTTCGTTATTTCCGGTTATCTGATAACGACGATCCTTGCGGATGACCTCGATAGCAACAGATTCTCGATCCTTTCCTTCTACGAACGGCGAGCCCGGCGCATACTTCCAGCCCTCTTCGTTGTCCTCTTCTGTTGTCTTCCCTTTGCCTGGAGCTGGATGACTCCCGATCAGTTGTCGGGATTTGCCAAAAGCATGGTAGCCGTCAGCCTATTTTCGTCCAATATCCTTTTCTGGCGTGAGGCGGGCTATTTTGACAGCAGTGCAGCAGAGAAACCTTTACTGCACACATGGAGCCTCGCCGTTGAAGAGCAATACTATCTCTTCTTTCCGATTTTGTTGTTCCTGCTTTGGCGACATGGTCAAAGGAAAACGCTACTGTGGATAGTTATCCTGGCCGCGTTCAGTCTTCTCTTGAGCGAATGGGGATGGCGTCACAAGCCTGACGCCAATTTCTATCTGCTTCCGACTCGGGCTTGGGAACTACTTGCCGGATCGATTTGTGCATTGCTAGTGCGTGCGAAAGGTGTCCGACGCAACGAAGGGTTATCGCTCGCTGGCCTAGCCATGATAGTAGCAGCGAACTTCATCTATGACGAACATACTCCATTCCCAAGTCTATTTTCTCTGGTGCCGGTGTTCGGTGCCTGTCTGATCATCCTCTTTGCCAGTGCGGACAGCCTCGTCGGTCGAGTCCTGTCATGGCGTCCAATGGTGGCAATCGGACTGATGAGTTATAGCGCCTATCTCTGGCACCAGCCATTATTCGCCTTTGCCCGCATTCGGTCGCTGACGACGCCATCAGAAGGATTGATGGCGGGGCTGACGATGGTTTCACTCGGTTTCGCTTGGCTAAGTTGGCGATATGTCGAACGCCCATTCCGCAGCAGTGGTCGTTTCGGAGCTTGGACACAGCATTCGGTTCTCGTCGCAGCCCTTTTCGGCTGCGTCTCCATTGCTTTCGGTGGATGGGCAATGCTTGCGCTTCCTGACGATCTGGATCGACTGCGGTTGGGATCGCGCGCCTGGGCCTACGAAGAGTCCGCGCAACACAGCCCGCTTCGGGACTATTGCCACAGCCACATCTCGGAAAGCACCTATCGACGGCCAGAGAACTCGTGCGTTTACTTGGCTGGAGATCGGTCGATCGTCGTTCTTGGAGATAGCTTGGCCTCAGAACTATCGTATGAACTGGCAAACCAGCTTCAAGGAAAAGGGGTATCTGTCAGGGATCTGAGCATGCTTGGATGCCCCCCGACCTATTCAGATAACTCAGCGAACAGTTGCGCCAGATGGACAAAAGAAGCACTTACATACCTCGACCATATGGAAAACATTGATGATCTGATTGTAATCTATAGAATAGCTACCGATCTAAATGGCCCCGATGCAGAGGCCATCACAAAGTCACTTCGCAAAATTATAATCGAAATATCCAATAATCACCATGTGATATTTGTCATGCAACCGCCACCTCTCCGAAAGGCGCCGGTTCAACTCGCTATGCTGGAAGATGAGCGGCTTGACGGTCGACTGCCAGGTCTTTCACGCCAATATTGGGAAGACGAGAGAAAAGCATTTGATCGCGAACTAGAGGGATTTCTCCTCGCGAATACTGATTTCGTCGACACCTCGGACCTTTTCTGCGATGCTAAAGACTGCATCGCGGGGACCAAAGGCCTATCTTACTACTACGATCGATTTCATCTAAGCTTGGGCGGCGCCAAAATACTCGCCGCTGCAATCTTGCCTCGGCTTGATTTTCCGGGCCAGTAGTCACCGCAGGGCCTGCAATAGCTCCTGCGTCGCCACCCCGGTCACCGCCATGCCATGCGCGGCCTGGTAGTCGCGGATCGCCTGTTCGCTTTTCTTGCCGATGACACCATCCGTCCCCTGCGTGTCATAGCCCGCCGCCGTCAGCCGACGCTGGATTTCCTGGCGGTCGGCGAGCGTCAGGCCCTGCGCGTCGGGCGGAAAATTCCCTTGGATCGCGGGGCCGCCGGCGATGCGGTCGGACAGGTGGCCAACGCCGATGACATAGTTGACCGCGTTGTTGTAGCGGGCAATCGCGTTGAAATTGTTGAAGATCAGGAAGGCCGGCCCACTCGTCCCGGCCGGCAGCAGAAGCGAGGCCGCACCGTAGTCGGGCACAACCCGCCCGTTCATGTCGCGCACTCCCATGGCGGCCCATGCGGCGGTGGACCGGCCCTTGCCACGTCCCGCGACACTGGTGTCAAAGCCGGCAGGCAAGGTGACCTCCACGCCCCAGGGCTGGCCCTTCTGCCAGCCGGATTTCTGCAGATAGGCTGCGGTCGAAGCCAGCGCGTCTGTCGGATCCGCAGCCCAGATGTCGCGCCGACCGTCGCCGTTGTAGTCGACCGCATAGGCGAGATAGGTCGTCGGGATAAACTGGGTCTGCCCCATCGCCCCGGCCCAACTGCCGGTCATCCGCTCGGGCGAGACATCACCGTTCTGCAGGATTTTCAGCGCCGCGATCAGCTGATCCTCGAAGAAATCGGCGCGATAGCCGCTGTAGACCAGCGTTGACAGCGCCCCCACGACGGGGATGTTGCCGGTCCGGGTCCCGAAGTTGCTCTCTACCCCCCAGACAGCGACGATCACCTCGGGCTCGACCCCGTAGGTGGCAGAAATCGAGTCGATCACACCGCGGTACTGTGCCAGCGCCGCCTTCCCATTCGCCACTTTTTCATCCGAGGCGGTGATGGCCAGATAGTCCTGGAGCGAGCGCTTGAACTCGGTCTGATTGTTCGCCTTTTCGATCACCTGCGGCATGTAGCCACCATGGGCAAAGGCCCGGTCATAGGTCGCGGCCGAGATGCCCCGCGCCTCGGCGCGCGGACGGAAGGCGGCAACCCACCGGTCGTAGTCGGGATTGGGCACCGGCTGCATGATCGGCTCCGGTCCTGCGCTCGCCACGCGTCCACCGCCCCCCACGCAAGCCGACAAGCCCAATGCGGAAATGCCGATCAAGATTGCCCGTCGCGTCGCCTGCATGATTTGCCTCGCCATTCTGTTTTGTCAGAAGGCTAGCGCATGACGGGGAGAGTTCAAAGATCAGCAGACCGCAAAGATTGTCCGGACCCGCCCGATCATGTTGGGTGATCGCGGCCGCGGGAGCGCCGCCATTCCAGAACGACATCCTCGCCGTGTCGTTCACCCGACGCCCGCCAGCCAAGTCTTTCGTAGAAGCCGCTTGCCCGGACATCGGGATCGGGGTTGGCGTAGAGCCAAAGCCGATCGTGCCCGGCGGCCAGCAGGTGCGTCGTCACGCGGTGAAGCAGGTTGCGGCCGATGCCCCGTCCCTCCCAGTCGGGCAAAAGGGCCACGACACCCACCTCGCCCGACCGTTCGTCGCCCATCGCAAAGCCCACGATGCCGCCCCCCGTTTCGACGACCCAGCCGAACAGGCCTTTCTCCATGTCGGCGGCCACGCCCTCGGGGGTGATGCCATAGTCGCGCTCCATCTCCTCGCGCGTGACCGCGTTCTCGCGGGTGCGGCCGCGCATCTCCATGGTCGCGGGGATGTCGCCGGGGCGCATGGGGCGGATGGTCCAGGACGGCACAGGCATGGTTGCGGCTTTCAGGGCGATCAAGATTTGACCGGTCGGTCAATCGCAGGCTAGCAAGGAGGTAAGCGGCGCGAAAGGCGGGACGTTGAGCTTGGGACAAGGCAGGGTGGCGACGGAATGAGCAAACCGCGGACGAAGATCCAGCAGCGGAACTCGGAGACGATCCTCGATGCCGCGCTCGAGGTGTTTTCGCAGCACGGGTTCCGGGGGGCGACGCTGGACCAGATCGCCGAGGTCGCGGGCCTGTCGAAGCCGAACCTCCTGTACTACTATCCGTCCAAGGAAGCGATCCATGTGGCGCTCTTGAGCGGGTTGCTTGACACCTGGCTTGACCCGCTGCGCGCGATGGACCCCGAGGGTGACCCGGTCGAGGAGCTTCTGGCCTATGTCCGTCGCAAGCTGGAGCTCAGTCGCGATTTCCCGCGCGAAAGCCGGCTTTTCGCCAACGAGATCCTGCAGGGCGCGCCACGCATCCGGGCCGTGATCGAAGGCGACCTTCATGCGCTGGTGCAGGAGAAGGCGGCGGTCCTGACCCGCTGGATGGACGAGGGGCGGATCGCCCGGGTCCACCCGGTGCATCTGATCTTCTCGATCTGGGCCCTGACCCAGCATTACGCCGATTTTGACGTGCAGGTGCATGCCGTTCTCGGCCCGGGCGAGCCCGATCCCTATCCGGAGGCGGGCCGCTATCTCGAAACGCTCTTCCGCCGCCTGCTGGCAGTCTGACCGTGACAACAAAGCGCTTGTGCGGGGCCACAATTCGCGGATTCTGACGGCGGAGAGAGTTGCAGGGGGGGAGGCGAGGATGACGATGCGACAGGCTGCGGCGCCGGCGCGGCGGATTTCGGCGGCCGAGGCGGCCGGGCTGGTCCGTTCGGGCATGTGGGTGGATTACGGCGCGGTGCTGGCCCAGCCGGACCTGTTCGATGCGGCACTGGCGGACCGACGGGGCGAACTGGAGCGGGTCAAGATCCGCACCTGCCTGTCCACCCGCCCCCGCGCCGTGCTTGAACAGGACCCCAACGCGCAGCATTTCTTCGTCTTGAACCTGCATTTCTCGGGCTATGACCGGCGCAAGCACGATGCGGGCATCGTTCATTACCTGCCCGTCAACCTTGGCGAGATCCCCGACTACTACCGCCGCTTCGTTCCTCCGGTCGACGTTGCCGTGTTCAAGACCCGGCCGATGGACAAGGACGGCAACTTCAACCTCGGCCTCGCCAATCTCTGGCACCGGGCGGTGGCCGAGCGGGCGCGCGTGGTCATCGTCGAGGAAAGTGAGGCGGTGCCGCTGTGCCACGGGGTCGAGAACCACCTGCATGTCTCGGAAGTCGACTTCATCATCCGCGGCGACGACCACCCGCTGACCGAACTTCCGAACCCGCCGCCCACTGACGTTGACCGTGCCGTGGCCCGGCAGATCATGGAAAAGATCGACGACGGCGACTGCCTGCAGATCGGTATCGGCGGCATGCCGAACGCCGTCTGCTCGCTTCTGGCCGAAAGCAAGGTGAAGGACCTAGGCATCCACACCGAGATGCTGACCGACGGGATCATCGACCTGTACAAGGCCGGGTTCCTGACGGGCGCGCGCAAACAGATCGACCGCGGCAAGATCGTCTACAGCTTCGGCCTCGGCTCGAAGCAGCTTTACGACGCGGTGAACGACAACCCGGACTTCCACGGCTGCCCAGTGGACTACACCAACTTGCCGCACAACATCATGCGGAACCACAACATGGTGTCTATCAACAACACCACGCAGATCGACCTGACCGGGCAGGCCGCGTCGGAGTCGGACGGGCTGCGCCATATCAGCGGCACCGGCGGGCAGCTCCAGTTCCTGCGGGGCGCCTATGCCTCGCCGGGCGGACGGTCCTTCCTGTGCCTGTCCTCGACCTATGATAAGAAGGGCGACCGCAAGAGCCGGATCAACCTGCACCTGACCCATGGCAACACCGTCACCACGCCGCGGACGGACGTGATGTATGTGGTGACCGAATACGGGATCGTCTGCCTCAAGGGCCTGTCGGTGCCGGAACGGGCGAAGGCGCTGATCGGCATCGCGCACCCGGATTTCCGCGAGGAGCTGGAGCGCGAGGCCTATCACCACCGCCTGATCCCGCGCGGGTTCTTCTGAGCGGTCGCTGAGGGGCGGCGCAAATTTCTTTGAAGAAATCTGCCAAAAGCCTTCGAAGGCTTTTGGACCGGCCCGCCGTTTACGGCAGGCCGGTCCTTGGGATCACTCCGCCGCCTTCACGGCCATCGGGTTGTTCGGATGGGTCGTCCAGTTGGCATAGGGTTCGACCTTGCGGCCGGTGCGTTCATCCAGTGCCCCGAGCGGCAGCTTCTCCATCGTGATGCAGTTCTCGACCGGGCAGACGTTGACGCAGAGGTTGCAGGCGACGCATTCGTCGTCCTTCACCTCAAACACCCGGCCCGGCTTCATCGCGATGGCCTGGTGGCTGGTATCCTCGCAGGCGGCATAGCAGCGGCCGCACTTGATGCAGGCGTCCTGGTCGATCCGTGCCTTGGTGACATAGTTCAGGTTCAGGTCCTGCCATTCGACGAAATTCGGCACCGCGCGGCCGATCAGGTCGTCGAGCGCCATGTCCTTGCTGTCGAGATATTGGGACAGGCCCGAAATCATCTCCTGCACGACCTTGAAGCCGTAGGTCATTGCCGCCGTGCAGACCTGCACATTGCCCGATCCCATCGCCAGGAACTCTGCCGCGTCGCGCCAGGTGGTGACCCCGCCAATGCCCGAGATCGGCAGGCCGTGTGTTTCATGATGGCGCGCGATCTCGCCCACCATGTTCAGCGCGATCGGCTTTACCGCCGGGCCGCAATAGCCGCCGTGGCTGCCCTTGCCGTCGATCATCGGGAAGGGCGAGAAGGAGTCGAGATCGACATTGGTGATCGATTTCACCGTGTTGATGAGCGAGACCGCATCCGCCCCGCCGCGCTTGGCAGCCATCGCCGGCGGCAGGATCGAGGTGACGTTCGGCGTCAGCTTCACGATGCAGGGCATGCGGGAATATTGCTTCACCCACCGCGTGACCATCTCGATGTATTCCGGCACCTGCCCCACGGCCGAGCCCATGCCGCGTTCGGCCATGCCATGCGGGCAGCCGAAGTTCAGCTCGACCCCGTCCGCCTCGGTGTCCTCGATGCGCTTGAGGATATCCTTCCAGCTTTCCTCGTCGCAGGGCACCATGAGCGAGATCACCAGCGCCCGGTCGGGATAGTCGCGCTTGACCGACTTGATCTCGCGCAGGTTCACCTCGAGCGGGCGGTCGGTGATGAGCTCGATGTTGTTCAGGCCCATCAGCCGGCGGTCCGAGCCCCAGATCGCGCCATAGCGCGGGCCCGAGACGTTGACGATCGGCGGCCCTTCGGAGCCGAGCGTCTTCCAGACGACGCCGCCCCAACCGGCCTCGAAGGCGCGGCGGACGTTGTATTCCTTGTCCGTTGGCGGCGCCGAGGCCAGCCAGAACGGGTTCGGGGACTTGATGCCGATGAAGTTTGAGGTGAGGTCGGCCATGGCGGGCTCCTATGGCAAGGGGCGCAAGGCGGCCCCTTGGCCGCCCGCGTCCGGGCTGAGGATAGCAGAAAAGGCGGGGATCAGTGGCCGGAGAAGAGGTTCCAGACCCATCCGATGATGAGTCCGCCCACCTCGCCGGATTTCGGCACGACAAAGGCCCAGCCGATCGCCCCGACAAGGTTGAACAGCATGAACTTGCCGAAGGGCATCAAGGCGATGCCGCACAGAAGGAAGGCCACGGGCCGGATCGGCCCGAAGAAGTGCCCGATGATGATCGCGAAGGGGCCGAACTTGTTGAAGGCCTCCTTGCCGCGCTGCACCAGTTCCGGGTGCTTGTTGATCGGCCAGAAGTTCAGCATGTAGTCGCCGTAGATCAGGCCCAGGAACCACGAAACCGTCGATCCCAGGACCGCACCGATCGAGGCCCCGATGAAGATCGGCGTGAAGCTGAGCTCCCCTGTCGCCACCAGCGCGCCAACGGCGACGAGGACCGCCGTCGAGGGGATCGCGAGCGACAGGAAGGCGAGGTTCTCGGCAAAGGCGAAGGCCATGGCAATCCAGAAGGCCCAGGCCGAATGCGCGGCCATGAACTTCACCAATCCGTCGATCGCCGCTTCCATCATTCGCTCCGGCCAGGCCGCGGGGCCTGCCTAGCCCGGTGGGGGAAGGGATGCAACCGGTGCGGATCATGCCTTGGCCATGAGGCTGGCATGGATGTCCTCGGCCGCATCGCGCCCCTCGGCCACGGCCGTCACCGTCAGGTCATTGCCGCCCGCCGCACAGTCGCCGCCCGCCCAGACACCGGGCAGCGAGGTGCGCCCTGCCCCGGTCACGGCGATCTTTCGCCCTTCCAGCTTCAGCGCGTCGGGCTGGCCTTCAAGCGACTGGCCGATGGCCTTGAACACCTGATCGGCCTTCAGCACGAAGGTCTCTGACGACAGCGCCAGCCCGTCCGGCCCCTCGATCGTGTAGGCGAACTCGATCTCGCGCACCGCGCCGTCGCCATGAACGCGCAGGGGCGCCGCGCCGGTGATAATGCGCACGCCTTTCGACGCGGCGTGGTTTTGTTCGTAGTCCGAGGCCGACATCTTGTCCTGCGTCCGGCGGTAGACGATGGTCACGTTCTCGGCGCCAAGGAGCTTGGACTGCACGGCCGCATCGACCGCCGTCATGCCCCCGCCGATCACGACCACGTCGCGCCCGATGGGCAGCACGGACTTGTCCGCAGCCTGACGCAGTTCGGCAATGAAATCCACGGCATCGCGGACCATCGCCTTTTCCTCGCCCTCGGCCCGGAGCGCGTTGACCCCTGCGAGGCCGATGCCCAAGAAGACCGCGTCATGCGCCTTGCGCAGCTCGTCGAGCGAGATGTCCCGGCCAAGCGACTTGCCGGTCTTGACGGTGATGCCGCCGATCTTCATCAGCCAGTCGATCTCGGCCTGGGCAAAGTCGTTCGGCGCCTTGTAGGCAGCGATCCCGTACTCGTTGAGGCCACCAGCCTTGCGCCGGGCGTCGTAGATCGTGACGTCATGGCCATGCATCGCCAGCCGGTGCGCCGCAGACAGGCCTGCCGGCCCCGCGCCCACAACTGCAACCGTCTTGCCGGTCCGGGCCGCGCGGGCAAAGGGATGGACACCCTTGGCCATCACGGAGTCGGTGGCATAGCGCTGGAGCCGGCCGATCTCGACCGGTTTGCCCTCGGCCACTTCGCGCACGCAGACCTCTTCGCACAGCTGCTCGGTCGGGCAGACGCGGCCACACATGCCACCCAGAATGTTCTGGCTCCAGATCGTGACCGCCGCCGCTTCGGGCGTGCCGGTCGAGATCTGGCGGATGAACAGCGGAATGTCGATCGAGGTCGGGCAGGCGGTCATGCAGGGCGCGTCATGACAGAAATAGCAGCGGTCGGCGGCCACCTGCGCCTCGTGCCGGTCGAATGCCGGCTCCTTGTCGGCAAAATGGTCGCGATAAGCGGCGGCGGGCAAACGTCCCGGCACCACGCCGGGCGTCAGCTGGCTGTTGGTCACGTCGGACCCTCCCGTTGATGTTGTTCTTTTGTGAAAGGCTGCCACAGGCCGATTTTTTTATCAAATGGTAAATTTTCTGCCGGGGACACGGCATGGCAGAGGGATCGGCTTCGCCTGAAATTCAGGCATTTCCCTTGCGGCGTTGATAAAGGTAGGCGCTTTTCACCCCCGTATGCCTCGCATATAACGGGCGGGCCATGAGGCGGCCCTGGGGTCCGCCATCAAAGAACCAGAAGAACATCCCACAGAGGACGGCATGAGCAAACAATCCACCGACGCGGACGTGGCCTTCATCCAGGCGCTCGCGGAGCTTCTGAACAAGAACGACCTGACCGAACTGTCGGTGAAACGGGAATATGGCGCGGACGACAGCCTTGAAGTCCGCGTCGTGAAACAATCAAACATCGTCACCACTGCCGTTGCGGCCGCCGCCCCGGTCATGCAGGTCGCGGCCCACGCCGCGCCCTCTGCCGCTGCCCCGGCCGCCGCGGCCGCGGCTCCGGCCGAAGACCCGGCCCAGCATCCGGGCGCGGTGACCTCGCCCATGGTCGGCACGGCCTATCTTGCCGCCGAACCGGGCGCGGCCCCCTTTGTCGCGGTCGGCGCCACGGTGACCGAGGGGCAGACGGTGCTCATCATCGAGGCGATGAAGACCATGAACCACATCCCGGCCCCGCGCGCCGGCACGGTGAAGCGCATCCTGATCGAGGACGGCTCGCCGGTGGAATATGGCGCGCCGCTGATGATCATCGAATGAGTTCGGATCAGGGGGCGCGACCCATGTTCAACAAGATCCTGATCGCCAACCGCGGCGAGATCGCGCTGCGCGTCATCCGCGCCTGCCGCGAGATGGGGATTACCTCGGTCGCGGTGCATTCGACAGCGGATGCCGACGCGATGCATGTGCGCATGGCGGACGAAAGCATCTGCATTGGGCCGGCCCCGTCCTCGGAAAGCTATCTCAACAAGGCCGCGATCATCTCGGCCTGCGAAATCACCGGCGCCGAGGCCGTGCATCCCGGCTATGGCTTCCTGTCGGAAAACGCGGCTTTCGCGCAGGCGCTGGAAGACCACGGCATCACCTTCATCGGCCCCTCGGCGGAACATATCCGCATCATGGGCGACAAGATCACCGCCAAGGAAACCGCCAAGTCGCTTGGCATCCCGGTGGTGCCCGGCTCCGACGGTGGTGTGCCCGACCTCGAATCCGCGCTGAGCGTGGCCGAGGGCATTGGCTATCCGGTCATCATCAAGGCCACCGCCGGCGGCGGCGGCCGGGGGATGAAGGTCGCGAAATCCGCGAACGAGCTGGAAATCGCCTTCCGCACCGCCCGGTCCGAGGCAAAGGCCGCCTTCGGCAATGACGAGGTCTATATCGAGAAGTACCTCCAGAAACCGCGCCATATCGAGATCCAGGTCTTCGGCGACGGGCGCGGCAAGGCGGTGCATCTGGGCGAACGCGACTGCTCCCTGCAGCGCCGACACCAGAAGGTCTTCGAAGAGGCGCCGGGCCCGGTCATCACCCCGGCCATGCGCGCCAAGATCGGCCGCATCTGCGCCGAGGCGGTCGCCAAGATCGCCTATATCGGTGCGGGCACGATCGAGTTCCTTTACGAGGACGGCGAGTTCTACTTCATCGAGATGAACACCCGCCTGCAGGTCGAGCATCCAGTGACCGAGGCGATCTTTGGCGTCGACCTCGTGCGCGAACAGATCCGTGTCGCCTCGGGGATGGAGATGTCCTTCACCCAGGACGATCTCGTCATCAACGGCCATGCGATCGAGGTCCGGATCAACGCCGAGAAGATCCCCGAATTCGCCCCCCGCCCGGGCAAGGTGAAGGTGTTCCATGCCCCCGGCGGCCTTGGCGTGCGGATGGATTCGGCGCTGTACGGCGGCTATTCGATCCCGCCCTATTACGACAGCCTGATCGGCAAGCTGATCGTCCACGGCCGCGACCGGCCCGAGGCGCTGGCGCGCCTTAACCGCGCGCTTGGCGAGTTGGTGATCGACGGGATCGAAACGACGATCCCGCTGTTCCATGCGCTGCTTCAGGACCCCGACATCCAGACGGGCGACTACAACATCCACTGGCTGGAAAAATGGCTGGCCAAGCAGTTCGGCTGACCTGCCCTGCCCGCGGAAAGGGGCGGCCCGTCCTGGGCCGCCTTTTTTCATGACCCTGACGGCCGACCTTCTGCTGCGGGCCTATGCCGCCGGGATCTTCCCGATGGCGGAAAGCCGAGACGATCCCACCATACATTGGGTTGATCCGCGGCGCAGGGGCATCTTCCCCTTGGACGGATTTCACATTTCACGTTCACTTTCACGCCGAATACGCGGATGGAATTATACAATTCGAACAGACAGCGCATTTGAGGCCGTCTTGCAGGGCTGCGCCGACCGGCCAGAGACCTGGATCAATCCGGCGATCCACGACCTCTACATCGATCTGTTCCAACAGGGCCAAGCCCATTCCCTGGAGGTCTGGGCAGGCAGCGATCTGGTCGGCGGCGTCTATGGCGTCACGCTCGGGGCGGCCTTCTTCGGCGAAAGCATGTTCTCGCGCCGGACCGATGCCTCGAAGGTGGCGTTGGCCTGGCTCGTGCATCGCCTGCGGGCGGGCGGGTTCCGGCTGTTCGACACGCAGTTCCTGACGCCGCATCTTGCTTCGCTTGGCGGGCAGGAAATCTCGCGGGGGGAGTATCGCCGCCGCCTCGCCGATGCCCTGACCCATCAGGCCAGCTTCGACCCGCCCGGCTACTCGCCGTCGCGGGAGGGCGTATCGCAGCGCAGGATCCAGACGTCGTAGCGCGGATGATCCAGCGCGTTCAGCGCCGGGCTGGACGCGACCATCCACCCGGCGAAGACCGGCGCACCCGGCGTCATCGCGTCCATGATCGTCAGATGGGCATAGGCGTTCGAGGCGGGATCGGCGACCGGGTAGCGGCAATCGTCCAGCTGAATCGTCAGCCGGTCATGGCTGGCGCTCTGGCCACGGCTAAGGTCGATATCCTCGAGCTGGCCGGTCAGGCGGTCGAGCAGGCGCACCACGCCGCCCGGAGCCTCTCCCACCTCTTCGGCCATTGCGGGAAAGGCAACGAGAGCCGCGAGCAGCCCGGCTCGGATCACGTCTTGTCCCCGTTCGAGCCGCTGACGAATTTCATCAACAGCGAGATCAGGCTGACGGCGCCCTGCGTATCCTCGATCTCCGCTCCCGGAGCCAGCATGTCGGGCGAGCCGCCCGGCTGGATCTCGACGAAATTGCCCCCGAGCAGCCCCTCGGACGAGATCACGATGGCACTGTCGTCGGGCAATTCGATTCCGTTCTTCACGCTGACTGTCGCGTCGGCATAGAAGGTCTGCGGATTGAGCGTCAGGTCGGTGACGGTCCCGACCTTGACCCCGGCCAGCCGCACATCCGTGCCCACCTTCACCCCTTCGACCGAGCGGAAGCTGGCCTTGAGCGAGTAGCTGCCGCTGTCGGTGGTGGCGTAGCCGGTATGCTGGCCGGCATAGACCAGAAATCCGATCGCCACCGCCAGAACGGCTGCGCCAGCAACAACCTCTGTGACGTTCTCGGCCATTATTCCGGCTGCCAGGCCTCGTAGTCGGCACGCGCCACGGGCGCGGGCCGGCGGATCGAACCGGGCGGGGCATAGGCGGCCAGCGTGCCGGTCAGGTTTTCCTGATGCGGCTTTTCCCAGGCCTTGTGCTTGAGCGGCGTCTTGGTCGGCGGGTCGTTCCAGGTGTGGTGGAGCCAGCCGTGCCATTCCGGCGAAACGCGCGAGGCTTCGGCCTCGCCGTTGTAGATGACCCAACGCCGCTTGCCGTCGCGGGTCTCGTAATAGATGTTGCCCTGGTCGTCCTCGCCCACCTTGACGCCCCGGCGGGCGGTGAAGAGCTGTGTGCCGAGCGTCTGGCCGTTCCACCAGGTAACAAGGCGCTTGAGGAATTCCATCGTGGCCTCCGCGGGTCGTTTGCTCCTCTATGGCCGAAGGCGCGGGCAAGGTCCAGAGGCGAGAGGACCGCATCCGCCGCAACGGCGCGCACCCCCCGATTTTTCTGCGAATAATCCCAGGCCGGGGCCCTGATTTTTCGTAGAAAAATCGAAAGGGCGGACTTTCGCCCGCCCTTGCATCAGTCAGGTTTTCCGGACGCGGCTCAGCCCGCCGATGCGGGCTCCTTCTTCTTCTTCGGCTCGGTGAAGATCAGAAGCGGCTTCGCGCCGCTCTTCACGGCTTCCTCGTTCACCACGACCTCTTCCACCCCTTCCATGCCCGGCAGTTCGAACATCGTGTCGAGAAGGATGTCCTCCATGATCGACCGCAGGCCACGTGCGCCGGTCTTGCGCTTGATGGCGCGCTTGGCGATGGCGACAAGGGCATCCGGGGTGAAGGTCAGCTTCACGCCCTCGATCTCGAACAGGCGCTGGTACTGTTTCACCAGCGCGTTCTTCGGCTCGGTCAGGATGGTGACCAGCGCGGCTTCGTCCAGGTCGGTCAGCGTGGCGATCACCGGCAGACGGCCGACGAATTCGGGGATGAGGCCGAATTTCAGCAAGTCTTCCGGTTCGAGCTCCATGAAAAGCTCGCCCACGCCGCGCGCGTCCGGATCCTTCACCTCGGCACCAAAGCCGATGCCCGATCCCTTGTTGCGCTGCGCGATGATCTTTTCGAGCCCCGCAAAGGCGCCGCCACAGATGAACAGGATGTTCGTCGTGTCCACCTGCAGGAATTCCTGCTGCGGGTGCTTGCGCCCGCCCTGGGGCGGAACAGAAGCGATGGTGCCTTCCATGATCTTCAGAAGCGCCTGCTGCACGCCCTCGCCCGACACGTCGCGGGTGATCGAGGGGTTGTCGGACTTCCGCGTGATCTTGTCGACCTCGTCGATATAGACGATGCCGCGCTGCGCCCGCTCGACGTTGTATTCAGACGCCTGCAAGAGCTTCAGGATGATGTTCTCGACATCCTCACCGACGTAGCCGGCCTCGGTCAGCGTCGTCGCATCCGCCATGGTGAACGGCACGTCCAGGATGCGGGCCAGCGTCTGCGCGAGCAGCGTCTTGCCGCAGCCGGTCGGGCCGATCAGCAGGATGTTCGACTTCGACAGCTCGATGTCGGTCTTTGACGAGTGGTTCAGCCGCTTGTAGTGGTTGTGGACCGCGACCGAGAGCACGCGCTTGGCATGGATCTGGCCGATCACATAGTCGTCCAGCACCTTGCAGATCTCGCGCGGGGTCGGAACCCCGTCCGAGGATTTCAGGCCGGAGGATTTCGTTTCCTCGCGGATGATGTCCATGCACAGCTCGACGCATTCGTCGCAGATGAACACCGTCGGTCCGGCGATCAGCTTGCGGACCTCATGCTGGCTCTTGCCGCAGAACGAGCAGTAAAGCGTGTTCTTGCTGTCGGAGCCGGAATTGTTCGCCATCGTCGTCCTCTGCCTGGCGGCCGCCCGGCCCGAAGGCTGGCCTTGCCCGTAATGTAAAAAGTCTAGGACAGACCCCCGACCTTCACAATCGCAAATCATGCCCCGTGGCCGTTCGGCCACAGGGCGCCGACGTCACTTCGCCGTGTCGTCCATCTTGCCGCGCGCTTCGAGGATCTCGTCGATCAGGCCCCAGGCCTTGGCATCCTCTGCCGACATGAAGTTGTCGCGCTCCAGCGCGGCTTCCACTGTTTCCAGGTTCTGGCCAGTGTGTTTCACATAGATCTCGTTCAGCCGGCGCTTCAGCTTTTCGGTCTCGCGGGCGTGGATCATGATATCCGTGGCCTGCCCCTGGTAGCCGCCCGAGGGCTGGTGGACCATGACCCGGCTGTTCGGAAGCGAGAAGCGCATCCCCTTCTCGCCCGCCGTCAGCAGGAGCGAGCCCATCGACGCCGCCTGCCCGATGACCAGCGTCGAAACCTTGGGCCGGATGTACTGCATCGTGTCGTAGATCGACAGGCCCGAGGTCACAACGCCGCCGGGGCTGTTGATATACATGGCGATTTCCTTGGACGGGTTCTCCGACTCAAGGAAGAGGAGCTGCGCGCAGATGAGCGACGACATGCCGTCATGCACCGGGCCCGCGAGGAAGATGATCCGCTCCTTCAAGAGGCGCGAATAGATGTCATAGGCCCGTTCGCCCCGGCTGGTCTGTTCGACCACCATCGGCACGAGCGTGTTCATGTAAAGGTCGATCGGATCTTTCATCGGTCCTGCCTCATGTTCTCGCGATGACTATCGCCAGTGGTCTTGCCAGAGTCTTAGTTGCGCGTTCCGGGGGCTGCAAGGGCACCCCGGAAAAACGCGGGCAGGTTCGGGGGGTCACGTCCCGCAGAAGGTGCGGAAGCTGTCGGTAAAGGACTGCGGCGGCGGCAGAGCGAAGGCGTCTCGCCCCGGAGCCTCGTCGAAAGGCCGCGTGATCTGGTCGAGCAAGGCCTCGAAAGGTGCCAGGTCGGCCTCCCAGACCGCTGCCCGGATCGCGTCTTCGACTTTGTGGTTGCGGGGAATGACCAGTGGATTGACCCGGTCCATCGCCGCGGCGCGCGCTTCGGCCGCCCCGCCCTCGCGGGCCAGTCGCCGCTTCCAGTCCTCCAGCCAGCCGTCGATCGCGCCTGGATTGCCGAATTGCAGGCGTAAGGCCGAGGCATCGCCCCGGAGTACCTGCGACAGGCGGCGGAAGGTCAGCGTCCAGTCGGCCTTCTCGGCCTCCATGACCGAAAGAAGGCCAAGTGCCAGGTCCCGGTCCCCCTCTTCGGCTGTCGACAAGCCCAGCTTGGCGCGCATCCGGGCCAGCCAGGCCGCGTCATAGGCCGGAGCATAGGCCATAAGCACTTCGGTCGCGCGCTCGACCGCGCGATCCTCCTGCGCATCGACCAGCGGCAGCAGCGCCTCGGCCAGCCGGGCGAGGTTCCATTGGGCGATGCCCGGCTGGTTGCCATAGGCATAGCGCCCCTGGTGGTCGATCGAGGAAAACACCGTTCCCGGCGCATAGGCGTCCATGAAGGCGCAGGGGCCATAGTCGATGGTCTCGCCCGAAAGCGTCATGTTGTCGGTGTTCATCACCCCGTGGATGAAACCCACCGCCATCCAGTCCGCGATGAGCCGCGCCTGCGCCTCGGTCACGGCGGCAAGCAGGGCCAGCGCCGGAGACGCCGCCCCGGCAAGCCCAGGATAGTGGCGCGCCAATGTATAATTCGTCAGCTTGCGCAGGTTGTCCGTGTCTCCGCGGGTGGCGAAGAACTGGAATGTGCCGACGCGGATATGGCTGGCAGCCACCCGCGTCAGCACGGCCCCGGGCAGCCCGGTGTCGCGCAGGATCTGCTCGCCCGTCGCCACCGCCGCCAGCGCCCGGGTTGTCGGGATACCCAACGCATGCATCGCCTCGCCGATCAGGTATTCGCGCAGGACCGGGCCGATGGCGGCCTTGCCATCGCCCCGGCGCGAGAACGGCGTCTGCCCCGAACCCTTGAGCGCGATATCGCGCCGCCGCCCCTCACGGTCGATGACCTCGCCCAGAAGCAGCGCCCGCCCGTCGCCCAGCTGCGGCGAGAAGCCGCCGAACTGGTGCCCGGCATAAGCCTGGGCGAGCGGCTCGGCATCGGCGGGGGCGAGGTTTCCCGAAAACACCTCAGCCCCAAGCGCCCCGTCCAGCGCCCCGGCCTCCAGCCCCAGCTCCTCGGCAAGCGCGCGGTTCAGTTTCAGAAGCCGTGGCGCGGCCACCCGCGCGGCCCGCCAGGCGACGAAGGTGCCCGGCAGATCGCGCGCATAGCTGTTGTCGAATCCGAAGACCGGCGCGGTATGGGGCGCTCCGTCGGGCATTCCGCCTCCTCAGGCTGCGTCGCTGGCGCGGCGCGGCAGTTTCCAGTTCGGCCGGGCAAAGTGGCAGGTATAGCCGTTCGGGTTGCGGACGAGGTAATCCTGATGGAAGGGTTCCGCCTCCCAGAAATCCCCGGCCTGCTTGACCTCGGTGACGACCTTGCCCGGCCAGATCCCCGACGCATCCACATCGGCGATCGTGCGCAGGGCCTCGTCTTTCTGCTCTTCCGTCAGCCAGTAGATGCCGGACCGGTAGGACGTCCCGATATCGTTGCCCTGCCGATTCATCGTGGTCGGGTCGTGGATCTGGAAGAAGAACTCCAGAAGCTCACGGTAGCTCAGCACGTCCGGGTCGAACACGATCTCGATCCCCTCGGCATGGGTGCCGTGATCGCGGTAGGTGGCATTGGCCACATCGCCACCAGTGTAACCGACCCGGGTCGTCACCACCCCGGGAATCCTGCGGATCAGGTCCTGCATCCCCCAGAAGCATCCGCCTGCCAGGATAGCCGTTTCGCGCTTGTCAGACATTGCATCCCCTTGTCGTTGTCTCTGCCAGTAAATGGCACTTGCCCTGGCATTGTCCAATACGTCGGTTGCCCGATCTGCGTTACACCGCCGCCGCAATGGGCGGGTTTTGCCGCAGGGGTGTGGCGCGGCAGCAGGCGATCCACTATGTAGGGCGCCACCATGCCAGGGCGCGGATCCGGTCCGAGCCCTGCGAACGAGATCGGGACCTGCCGTCGAATGGCGCTGAAACTGACCGAGAAACTGGCCTATCTCTTCCCGATCATCCGGGAAGAGCAGCTCTGGCGGCTTCTGCGCGAAAACGTGCGGGATCAGCGTCGACTCTATGCCATTGCCATAGTCGCAATGATCGTCGTGGCCGCCAGTACTTCGGCCACTGCCTGGATCATGCGCTACATCGTCGATGCCATGACGATCCCTGACAACCGCGGCATGGTCTTCGTCGTCGCTGGTGCGGTCGCCCTGATCTTCACGCTCAAGGGGCTGGCGACCTATGTCCAGCAGGTCGCGCTGACCCGGGCGGGCAACCGCATCGTCGCGATCCAGCAGATCAAGCTTTACGACAAGCTGCTGCGCCAAGGTGTGTCGTTCTTCAACCTGACCGAATCCTCGGACCTGCTGATGCGGGTCACGCAATCGGCGAACGCCGCGCGCGGGATCATCGACCTGATCGTGACCTCCTTTGTCCGCGACCTGTTGACGCTGATCGGCCTCGTCGCGGTGATGTTCTGGCAGCAGCCGCTTCTGTCGCTGGTCTCGCTGGTCTTCGGGCCGCTGGCGATCTACGGAATCCGCATCCTGCTCGGCAAGGTCCGCGCGATCATGGAGCAGGAGATGGCCTCGCTTGCCGAGATCATCAAGGTGATCCAGGAAACCTCGACCGGCATCCGCATCATCAAGGCCTTCGCGCTGGAAGACCGCATGGCCTTCCGCATGAACAAGGCCGTGCGCGAGGTCGAGAAACGCTCGAACGCCATCGCCCGGCTCGAGGCCATCACCAGCCCCTTGATGGACACGCTTTCCGGCTTCGCCATCGCCGCCGTCGTCGCGCTGTCCGCGGTGCAGGCCTTTGGCCAGACCAACTCCTCGCCCGGTCAGCTGATGTCTTTCGTGACCGCCCTGCTGATGGCCTACGAACCGGCCAAGCGCCTGTCGCGGATGCGGGTGTCGATCGAATCCGGCATGGTGGGCGTCCGGATGATGTTCGGCCTGCTCGACCAACCGGAAACGCTGACCCAGCACCCCGCGGCGCTGCATCTGGCCAAGGGCGAGGGCCGCATCACCTTCGATCAGGTGTCCTTCGACTACGGGAATGGCCGTTCGGTCCTGAACGGCATTTCCCTGTCCTTCGAGGCGGGCAAGACGACGGCGCTGGTCGGCCCTTCGGGCGGCGGCAAGTCGACCATCCTCAACCTGATCCTTCGGCTTTACGATCCGCAACAGGGGGCGGTCCGGATCGACGGGCATGACATCCGCCTCGCCACCTTCGCTTCGCTCCGCGACCTCATCAGCTATGTCGGGCAGGACACCTTCCTATTCTCAGCCTCGGTCGCCGAGAACATCCGCTTCGGCCGCCCCGGCGCCACCGATGAGGAGGTCGTCCAGGCCTGCAAATCCGCCAACGCCCACGAATTCATCGAAAAGCTGTCGCAAGGCTATGACACGCAGGTTGGCGAAAACGGCGCGTTCCTGTCGGGCGGACAGAAACAGCGTCTGGCCATCGCCCGCGCCATGCTGCGCAACGCCCCGATCCTGCTGTTGGACGAAGCCACGAGCGCGCTCGACAGCCGGTCCGAGGCGCTGGTGCAGGAGGCGCTCCAGCACCTTACCAAGGGCCGCACCACCGTCGTGATCGCGCACCGGCTGTCGACTGTGCTGAACGCCGACAAGATCTGCGTGATCGAAGGCGGACACCTGTCCGAGGAAGGCACAGTCGATGCCCTTCTCGCCCGCGAGGGCACCTTCCGTGCGCTCTACGACCAGCAGTTCGGCGGCGCCGAGCGGCGCAACAGCGCCTGACCCCCCGCTTGCCGCCCTGCCCCTGCCCCGCCTATCCTCGCGCGATCCACCCGAACCTGGCCCGATGACCCGACGCATCCTTTTCATCACCGGCACCCGCGCCGATTTCGGCAAGCTGGAACCTTTGGCCGTCGCCGCCCGCGATGCCGGCTTTGCCGTGTCGTTCTTCGTCACCGGCATGCACCTGATGGAGCGCTACGGCCGCACCAAGCTGGAAGTCGCCCGGTTCCCCGACGCCGAGATGTTCGAGTTCCAGAACCAGCGCGAAGGCGATCCGCAGGACATGATCCTGGCCAAGACCGTCGTCGGTTTTTCCGATTTCCTGACCGAGCACCGCCCGGACCTCGCCGTGGTCCACGGCGACCGGATCGAGGCGCTGGCCTGCGCCCTCGTCTGCGCGACGAACTATGTCCGTTCAGCCCATATCGAGGGCGGCGAGGTGTCGGGCACCATCGACGAGATCTTCCGCCACTGCAATTCCAAGCTCGCCACCCATCATTTCGTCTCGAGCGACGACGCCGCCCGCCGGGTGATGTCGCTTGGCGAGCCGCCCGAGTCGATCCATGTCATCGGCTCGCCCGAGCTTGATTTCCACTCCCGGTCCTCGGGCGTCTCCATCGACGAGGTGCGGAAGCACTATGAAATCCCCTTCCCGGATTTCGGCATCGTCACCTTCCACCCTGTCACCTCCGAGGCCGCGACCATGGGCGCGCAGGCCGAAGCGCTGTTCGGCACGCTCGCGGCGTCTGGCAAGCCCTTCGTCGTGATCGCCCCGAACAACGATCCGGGCTCCGAGGCGATTTTCCGCGTTCTGGAAACATTGCCCAAGGATCGTTTCCGCATCCTTCCTTCAATGCGCTTCGCCCATTTCAGCGAGCTGATGAAGAACGCCGCCTGCATGATCGGCAATTCAAGCGCCGGCGTGCGCGAGGCTCCTTTCCTGGGCCTGCCTTCGCTTGACATCGGCACCCGCCAGACCAATCGCGGCTCGGCCCCGTCGATTGCCAGCGCCAAGGCTTTCGACCGCGAGGCGATCCTGTCCTTCCTCGCCTCGGAATGGGGCAAGCCCCATGACAGCCACACCGCCTTTGGCGAGGGCTGCGCGGCCGACCGGTTCGTCGCGGTGCTGAAAGATCCGGCCTTCTGGGAGCGGGGACTGCAGAAGCAGTTCAGCGACCTTGGCTGAGCAGCCGACCCCCAAAAAATCGACCGGCCCCCTGCTGCGGCTCTATCTCGCCGCAACCCGCCTTCTTGGCGTCAGGGCCTGGAAACACATCGAAAGCCGCCGCAAGCGGGGCAAGGAGCATCCAGAACGCTGGCGCGAGAAGGGCGCCGACGCCATGGCACCCCGCCCCGACGGCCCGCTCATCTGGATGCATGCCGTGGGCCTGGGCGAGGTTCTGGCGCTCCGTGGCTTGATCGAGGCGATGGCCGAGGCGCGCCCCGACCTCAATTTCCTCGTCACTTCCTCGGCCCGCGCTTCTGGCGAGGTCTTCGACCGCAACCGCCCGCCCCGGACGATCCACCAGTACCTGCCGCTCGACGTGCCGGTCTTCCGCAAACGCTTCCTCGACCACTGGCGCCCCGACCTTGCCGTCTGGGCCGAACAGGACCTCTGGCCGGGCTTCGTCGTCGCTACGGCCCGGCGCGGCATCCCGCTCGCGATGATCAACGCCCGCATGAACGCGCGCTCCTTCACCTCGAGGCAGAACGTCCGCTCGCTCTACGCCGACCTCTACCGCCGTTTCGCCTATCTCGCGGCGCAGGACAGCGTCACCGCCGACCATCTTCGCGCCCTTGCCCCCGGCCTTGAGGTCGCCGTGACCGGCTCGCTCAAGGCCGCCTGTTCGCCACTTGCCGACAGCCCCGACCGCCCGACCATCGAGACCCTTCTTGCCGGCCGCGCCGTATGGTGCGCCGCCTCCACCCATGCCGAGGATGAAGCGGTCGCACTCGCGGCTCAGGCAATGCGCCACCGGCGCGCCCCGGCAAGCCTCCTGATCCTCGCCCCCCGTCTGCCCGCCCGTGCCGCCGAGATCGCCCAGGCCTGCGAGGAGCAAGGCCTCAGCTACGCCTTCCGCTCCGAGGGCCAGGTGCCTGCGCCCACCACCGTCGTCTGGATCGCCGATACCTTTGGCGAGATGGGCCTGTGGTATCGCCTCTGCCCGGTCTCGCTGATCGGCGGCAGCTTCGGCCCGGTACAGGGGCACAACCCATGGGAGGCCGTACGCCTCAGCTCCACCGTCCTGCACGGGCCGAACACCGCGAATTTCGCCGCCGACTATGCGCAACTGGAAAGCGCGGGAGGGACGCGGCTGGTCACCGACGCGGCCTCGCTCGATGCGGCCCTCGACGCCCCCGACCTGCGCGACATCGCGGCGCGGGCATCGGCCTTGCAGGAAAGTGCCGCCGGGGGGATCATCACCCTGCGCGACCGCCTGCTGGACCTGATGCCGCGATGACCAAGGCCCCTTACCCCACCCTGCGCATCCGCCTGTTTCTCCTGGGCTATGCGCTGCTGTGGACCCTCGCCCTGCCCGCGATCCTGCTCTACATCCGCCGCCGCGCCCGCAAGGATGCCGATTACGGCACCCATCTTGGCGAACGTTTCGGACATGCCAGCACCCGCCTTCCGGACTCGGTCTGGGTCCATGCCGTCTCGCTTGGCGAAATGCGCTCGGCCGTGCCCCTGGTGCGCGCGCTTCTCGACCGGGGCGAGCGCGTGGTGACCACCCATTTCACCCCCGCCGGCCGGCGCGAGGCGGCCTCGGTCTTTGCCCGCGAGATCGCCGAAGGGCGTCTCGTCCCGGTCTGGGTGCCCTTCGAGTTCGACTTCGCCTATCGCCGCTTCTTCCGCGCCTACCGCCCGCGCTACGGCCTGGTCATGGAAATCGAGATCTGGCCGCGGATGATCGCCTCTGCCCATCGCCATCGCGTTCCTCTCTTCATGTGCAACGCCCAGTATCCGTCGAAAAGCCTCGCCCGCGACGCCCGCCACCTGCCGATCCGCGCGGCGATGATGACCGGCTTCGCCGGGGCGCTGGTGAAATCCGACCTGCAGCGCGAGCGCTTCGAAAGCGTCGGCGTCACCAACATCGCGGTCACCGGGGAATTGCGCTTTGAACAGCCGGTGCCACAGGCGCTGGTCGACAAGGGCCTTGCGCTGCGCCACTGGTTCCGGGCCGAACATCGCCCGGTCTTCGCCTTTGCCAGCGTGGTCGAAGGAGAGGACGCGATCTTTCTTGCCGCGATCCACGCCGCGCGGGCGGAATACCATGCGGCCGGACAGCCTTCGCCCCTCGTCCTCTACATTCCGCGCAAACCCGAACGCTTCGGCGTGGTGGCAGAGCTGCTCCGCGCCGATGGCCTGATCTTCGCCCGTCGTTCAGAAATCCTTGGCCCCGGCCTGCAGCCTACCGGCACCCCGCCGACGATCGACGTGCTTCTCTGCGACTCGCTCGGCGAGATGTATGCGTGGCTTGCCATGGCCGACCGGGTCGCGGTCGGCGGCGGCTTCACCCCGAAAGGCTCGCACAACATCTCCGAGCCGCTCGTGCTGCACAAACCGGTGATGGTCGGCCCTGACATCCACACCATCGAGTATCCCGCGACCGAGGCCATCGCCGCCCGCGTCTGCCGCCACCTCACTTCGCCAGGCGACCTGTGCGAGGCTCTCGGCCCCGACTCCCCACAGCCGACCCGGGCGCAGATCGACAAGTTCCTCGCGGATCATACCGGAGCGGTGGAAAAAACGCTTGCCGCCCTGCCAGTACTTCTGGCGGCGCGCTAACCAACTACCCCGATTTTTCTACGAAAAATCCCAAAGCGGGGCCTGATTTTTCGCAGAAAAATCGCATATCGACTACCAGGCGCTGAACCCGCCATCGACATTGACCAGCTGCCCGGTCATGTAGCCCGCCTGCGCGCTGCACAGGAACAGCATCGCATCCGCGATCTCGTCTGGCTGCGCCATCCGCCCCGCCATGATGAGTTCGCTGACCCGCCGCTGGAACTCGTCCGAATGGCCGTTGAACACCGCCCCCGGCGCGATGGTATTGACGGTCGCCTTGCGCGGCGCCCAGTAGCCGGCGAGCCAGACTGTCAACCCGTGGATGCCCGCCTTGGTCACCCCATAGGCCGAGAAGTTCTTGAACGGCATCCCCTCGTAGATCGGGTGATGCGCCCCGTTCAACGCATACATCGAGGCGACATTGACCAACGTTGCCGGCCATTTGCCGACGATGTCGCGGTCCATCTGCCGGGCGATCATGAAGGCACCCGTCAGGTTGGTGCGCAGCGTCCGCTCGAAATCGGCGACCGTCGTATCCGCGAAATCGGGAAAGGGCTTTCCCGCCCCCATCAGCATCTCGCCGGTGATGGCCGCATTGTTCAGGACCACGTTCGGCTCCCAGCCATCCTTGAGGATGCGCTGGAAGATCTCGATCACCTGATCTTCCACACCCACATCGAGATCGTAGAAGCGGAAGTCCGGGTTGCCGCCGTGTTTCTCCTTCAGCGCCTCGGCCCGAGGACCCGGCAAGTCCGAAGCCACCACCCGCGCGCCCTGATCCAGCATCCTCCGCACATAGGTCGAGCCCAGAACGCCGCCCGATCCGGTGATGAAGATGGTCCGCCCTTTGAGTTGATCAGCCATGTGCGGCTCCTTCGATCCGTTCGCGCAAGAGAAACTCCACCCATTTGAAATCGAAGGGGGAATCGATGTCGACACAGCGCTCGGGCAGCATGAGATAGGGGATCACCCGCCCCTCCCACAGCCCCTTGGAACGCTTGAGGTAGTCCGGCGCCACGACATAGGTCGAAGCCGCGTGCTCATAGACGACCGGCGCCTGCTGCCGCGCCACGACCCCGCCCGGCAGGGGTTTGGAGACGTGCAAAGCGCCCGAGGCATCGGGTTCCACAAGGTTGAAATATGGGTTCTTCCGCGCCTCGCAGCAGGACATCACCATGTCCGGCCGTTCCTCGGCAAAGAGCACCAGCGCATTCTCGATATCCTCGGGCAGCCGCAGCGGCGAGGTGCAGTCGAGGTCGAGAAAGGCCGTCGCCGGCCCGGTGATCTTCTCGCTCGCCTCGAGCGCATGCTGCCAGACACCCCATTTCCCGGCGGTATCCGTCGCCAGATGCGCGGGCCGGAGCCCGATCTCCAGCGCGCCCCGGCGCACGGCATGCTCGTAAATGCGCTCGTCGTCGGTCGAGACGACGACGGCATCCACGGTCGGGCTGTCGAACAGCTGGTCGAGCGACCAGTCGATCAACGGCTTGCCGCAGATCGGGCGAAAGTTCTTGCCCGGCACGCCCTTCGATCCCTTCCGGGCGCCGATATGACCGATGATCATGCGTAGTCTCCCATCACACTCCCGGTGAACCGCCGCGCCCCCCAGGCCCGGGCAATGGCGCGGCAATTTTCGCTGGCAAGGTCCAGTCTTGGAAGGTGCTCGACATCCGAGACCGGCTCTTCGCGCGCCAGATGAAGGAAATCCCGCAAGGCCGCAAGAAACATGTCATTTCTCTCGAACGGAAGCTCCAGTTCGCGCGTCCGCCCGCCCTCGTCCAGCCGATACCGCCCGGCGATCAGGTCGAAATCCGCAACGAGGTCCGACCCGCGCAGCACGATCCGACGAAAGCTCACCGGCGAAAGGTAATCCATCGCCACCGAGCCGATGAGCCCCGCGCCTTCGAGGCTGATCCGCGAGGCGAAATCCACGCCCGGAAACCGCACATGACCCAGGCTCGCCACCCCGGCCACCTGCGCCTGCGGCAGCAACGTCAACGCCATGTCGAGCTCGTGGCAGAGGTCGAGCAACACGCCGCCCCCTTCCGGCAGTGCCGCGTAACTGGCCGCAAAGGACCAGTTCTTGCGCCACAGCCGCACGTCATGGCCGATGCCGAAGGATGCCTCATACACCCTGGACAGATCCAGCCGCGCCAACGCCCGGAACGCAGGATGGTAGCGCATCATGAAGCCCACCATCGACCGCCGCGCCAGCGGTCCGGCAGCCGCCAGGATCGCATCGACCGTCACAAGATCATGCGAAAGCGGCTTCTCGACATAAAACGGCAGTCCCCGCTCCGCCGCCAGCTGCACCAGCTCCAGCCGGACCTGCGTCGCCGTAGCAATCACCACGGCATCGGCGCCATCAAGCTGCTCCGGAGCAAAGGCCCGCCAGGGCAGAAGCGCCGTCCGGACTCCAAGCGCCCCGAGGTTGTCATGGTGGCGACGCCCGATCGAGCCCGCGCCGATTACCGGAATGAACATTTACCCTCCAAGCGCGATGGTGACGACGACAAGGATGCTGCCAAAGACCGGCACGATCCAGACGAGATGCCTGGCCTCTCCGCCCATCAGCCGGTCGAGCCGCCAGCCGATCAGCGCCAGCATGGCAAGCGACGCCGCGTTCGACACCCGCATCGCCAGCGGCAGATGATCAAAGATCAGGAACGGCAAGGTCGGCGGCAGCGTCGCCAGCGTGACCAGCGCAAAGACCGCCAGCGCCGCCCGCAGGTCGCCCCGCGTGAGTTCCCGCTGTGGCGCAGAGCGCGGATGGGCGCGCATCATTGCGATCATCTGGTCGAGTTCCTGTTCGCTCAGCACCTCGCCCGCGCCTTCCGGCAGTTCCTCGCGCAGGAGCGCCCGCGCCTCGGCGCGAGAGGCCGCGCGGATCGCATCGGCCGCAGCCCGCCCTCGCCCGCGATCTGTGTAGGTGGACAGCAGGTAGACCATCGCATCGACGATGCCCCAGGCGATGTTGCAGCCGAGCGCTGCAAGAAGCACGTCGCGCACCTGCCCGCCCTCGCCGAGCGTGACGCTCATGGTTCCGGTAAAGGTCAGCGCCATCAGGAGGCCGAAGCTGATTTCTGACAGGCGGTCAATCGGATCGAGCACCGGCCGCGCGCGCCCTGCCCCTTTCCCTGCGTCCGCCATCCTGTCCCCCTGTGGCCTGCCGCCGCATCGGCCTGGTTCCGCTCCGGTTTAGCCGATTGGCTCTGGCAGACAAGGCGTGGCATGTCCGTTCCCAATGATGCAGGTCAACCCTTGCACCTGCCCGCCTTTCCCGGCTACACAGCCGCGCAAGGACAGATGGCCGAGTGGTCGAAGGCGCACGCCTGGAAAGTGTGTAGGCGGGGAACCGTCTCGAGGGTTCGAATCCCTCTCTGTCCGCCACCCACCCCTGTCTCTCCCCTCGCAGTCGCTTCTTCCCTGTTTTTCCCCGGTTTTTCAGGGGCTTGGCTAGTGCCTTCCGGAGCGGAGACAACCAACAATCCCTTCTTCCCCCTGATTTCACGGCACCGTCTCCGGAGGCGCCATCACGCGCTTCGGTTGGGCCGGGATTTCCCTGCTAACAGGGAATTTGCAGGGAATTCTCCCGGAATCCAGCCTCTCACCCCGAGTTCTGCCATGACTCAGCGAGTGTTATCAGAGACTTACAGCCGAATTCCCTGCGCACAATAACAGGGAACATTTTCGTCCGTATCAGAGACGTTTTCTTCGCAAACAGGTATCGCTGCGCCTGGATCAGGGTTGTCCCGGTCCTTGCGCGAACCCATACAATCTGGCCTGTGCATCCCAGTCCAGCGGCACGGGTTTCCGGATGATCCGTTCGAGCGTCAGGTCGGTCGGCTGGCGCCCGTCGAGGATGGCGCCCTGGATCGCGGGCGCGAGGTAGGCGAGTTGCGCCCTAGTACGGATGTAGGACTCGGAATGCCCGATTGAGGCCGCGATGTCGCCCAGGGCCTTGCCCTTGCGAAGATCGGCCACCCAGTCATGAGCCTTGGCGAGGGCGCGCAGCAGGGTACGATCAGACTGCGGCTCGCGGTCCCCGACGATGATCTTGCCCTCGACGCCCCGTCGGCGCAGGGCGAAGGGCGCGTCGATCGTGACGGCCGCTGGATCAATCGCTTCGGGCTGTAGATCCAGCGCCTCGCCAAGCGCCTTGGCCTGCAGCCGCAGGGCGATGCGGTTCCTGCCGATGGTCCCGTCGGACAGAAGCGCGGCAATCCGATCGGGCGCGCCGTCCGTGAACTGACCGGCGAGGTGGCGCACCTTGTCCTTCACGGTCTCGGACTGCTGCAGGTCCGCTTCCGCGCAGAGCCGGTGGTCGCGGGCAAGGGTGATCAGGTGCCCCGCGATGGTATTGGCAACGGCCTCTTCGAGAGCGGCTGCGGGCAGGCGCCATCCGCCGGGATCCGTCCCGCCCGAGATCAGCCGGTTCGAGACATAGTAGCGGATCTGCCGGCCATGCCGTCGGGTGTGGGTCGGCGTCAGCCGATCGCCGGTGTCGTCGCGGAGCTTGCCGGTCAAAAGGGCGACGCGGCTCTTGCCCGGATGATCTCCGGCGCCTTTTTGGCCGCGCGGGCGGGCGCTTGCGGCCTGGAGCTTCGACTGGACCCTGTCCCACAGGGCCTCGTCCAAGATCGGCGCATGCTGGCCGTCCCAGACCCGGGCCTTGTGGCGGATCTTGCCGATGTAGATCGGGTTGCGCAGCAGAGCGTAGATCTGGCCCCGCGAGAACGGATTGCCACCATGAACCCGCCCGGACTTGAAGCTGTGCCGCTTGGAGCGCAGGCCCAGATCGTTGGCCCGGCGCATGACCGCGTTCAGGCACCCAAGGTCGTCGTAGAGCGCGAAGATCGTCCGGACCGTCTCTGCCTCGTCGGCGTTGACGACGAGACCGCGGGTTTTCGGGTCCGGATGGGGATCGTAACCCAGGGGCGGCACGCCGCCCATCCAGAGTCCTTTCTTCTTCGAGGCCGCGATCTTGTCCCGGATCCGCTCGGCCGTGACCTCGCGCTGGTTCTGTCAGAGGAACTCGGCTTGAGACGGGGAAGTGACGGCCCTACCCTGCGCCAATGACCCAACGTTCCCCGTTCCGGTATTTCAAGACGAGTCCGGAGATCATCCGGCTGGCCGTGATGATGTACGTCCGTTACCCGCTTTCGTTGCGCAACGTCGAGGACCTGTTGCATGAGCGTGGCATCGAAATCAGCCATGAAACCGTGCGGTTCTGGTGGAACCGGTTCGGCCCTATGTTCGCCGCCGAAATCCGCCGGCGGCGGGTCGACCGGATGCGCAACTGCCGCCACTGGCGTTGGCATCTCGATGAGATGTACGTGAAGATCAACGGCGAGATGCACTACCTGTGGCGTGCCGTCGATCACGAGGGCGAGATCCTGGAAAGCTTCGTGACGAAAGCCCGAGATCGCAAGGCGGCATTGAAATTCCTCAAGAAATCGATGCGCCGGCATGGTCGGCCGGAACGCCTCGTCACCGATCGACTAAGGTCCTATGGCGCGGCCCTCAAGGACCTTGGTCGTGGCGATGATCGCGAAATGGGACGTTGGACCAACAATCGCGCGGAGAATTCGCACCTGCCGTTCCGGCGACGAGAGCGAGCGATGCTGCGATTCCGCAAGATGCGAAGTCTGCAGAAATTCGCATCCATTCACGCCTCGATCTTCAACCATTTTAACCACGAACGCAGCCTCTCTTCCCGCTCTCTTTTCAAGCAGACCCGCGCCGCCGCTCTCACCGAGTGGCGCGGGCTCTGCGCTGAATAGGGATAGCCCCCCTGCCCTAACTGAGACGAGTCCGCATTTGTCTGACAGCACCAGTGCTCGCGCTGAGTGCCGGCACCGCGCTGGCCGAAGGCAAGACCTTCTACTGGATCTCGCATGGCGGACCCGCTGACCCGGTCTGGACCTATTTCCTGCAAGGCGCCGAAGCCTGGGCCAAGGAAACGGGCAACACGGTCAACACCTCGTTCCACTCGGGCGACGTGCCGAGCCAGCAGGAAGCCGTCCGCGCCGCCATCGCGGCGGGTGCTTCCGGCATCTGCTCGACCAGCCCCGACCCCGGCTCGATGGTGGACGTGGTGAAGGAAGCCCGGGCGGCGGGCATCCCGATCGTGAACTTCAACACGCCTGACCCGCAGGCGGACTGGAACGCCTATGTCGGCGGCGACCTGATCCATGTCGGCAAGACCTGGGCGCAGTACCTTGTCGACAAGGGGCTGGTGAAGTCGGGCGACTTCGTCTGGATGCCCGTTGAGGTTCCCGGAGCGTCGTATGGCGTGGAAGAGGAAAAGGGCATCAAGTCGGTCTTCGAGCCGCTCGGGATCACCTGGGAAGTGACCGATGCCACGCTCGACCAGGCCGAGGTCATCAACCGCATGACCGATTACGTCACGGCGAACCGCGACAAGATCAAGGCGATGATCGGTCTCGGCGACATGGTCACGGGTTCGGTCAAGCGTGTCTGGGATCAGGCCGGGCTCAAACCGGGCGACATTCCCGTCGTCGGCTGGGGCAACTCGCTCGACACCACCCAGGAGGTGATGGACGGCTACGTCGCCGCCGGCATGTGGCAGGACCCGCAGGCCACCTCCTACATGTGCCTCTCGGCGCTGCTGATGGAGACGAACGGTATCCCGATCGGCTTCAACATCATCACCGGTGCGCTCTACGAGAAGGACACGGCCCCGGTCTATCACAAGATCATGGGCGGCAATTAACTCCCTGCCTGCCGTCCGCGGTGTCCCTGCACCGCGGACGGACCTTTCCCTGTTAGGATAGATCGGGATGACCGAACCCAGCCCCACAATGGCACCGCCCGAGCCGGTTACGGCTGCGGGCCTGACGCGAACACTCATCAACAAGCCCGAGGTCGGGCCGCTGGTCCTTCTGGTCGTCATGCTGGTGGTCTTTACCGCCATCAACCCGGCCTTCGTCTCGATCACCAATATCGGCAACGCGCTGACCTTCACGGTCGAGCTGGGCCTCATCGCGCTGGCGATGACGCTCCTGATGACCGCCGGAGAGTTCGACCTGTCGGTCGGCTCGGTCTTCGGCTTTTCGCCGGTGGTGATGTGGACGCTCTTCAACGAGGCGGCGCTTCCGCTGCCGGTCGCGTTCCTCGCGGCGATCCTCGTCGCGCTGGTCATCGGGCTGGTCAACGGCCTCTTCGTGACCCGCCTGCGCATCCCCTCCTTCCTCGTGACGCTCGGCATGCTCTTGGTGGTGCGCGGCACGGCGCTGTGGCTGACCGACGGCTTCCCGCAGCGCACCTGGAAGGCCGACGATCAATGGCTGTCCAAGGTGCTGGTTGGCGACTTCTACATCGGCAGCCTGCGCGTCTACATGAGCCTGATCTGGTTCATCCTGCTCGCAGTGATGTTCCACTACGTCCTGACCCGCACCCGCTTCGGCAACTGGATCCAGGCCACCGGCGGCAATCCTGTCGCCGCCCGGAACCGCGGCGTGCCTACAGCGCGGGTGAAGAACGCCCTCTTCATGCTGTCGGCCGTGATGTCAGCCTTTGCCGGGATCATCTCGTCGATCCGCGTTTCGGCCGCCAACCCGAACTCGGGCACCGGCTATGAGCTTGAGGTGATCGCCATGGTCGTCATCGGCGGCACGGCGCTGGCGGGCGGGCGCGGCACGATCATCGGCACCGTCCTGGGCGTGCTGATCCTGCGGCTAATGCGCAATGGCATCGTCCTGATCGGGGTGCCGGGGCTCGCCTACAACATCTTCATCGGAGCGATCATCCTGGGGATGATGGCGCTTCACGCCGCGCTTGAGCGGCGGCACAATGCAGGGGACTGACATGGCCGGAACCGAAGCTCCGCTCGTCGAGATGCGGAACATCCAGAAGTATTACGGCCGCGTCCATGCCCTGCGCGACGTGAACCTGAAGATCAAGCGCGGCGAAATCGTCGGCCTTCTGGGCGACAACGGCGCGGGCAAGTCGACCCTCATCAAGGTGCTGTCCGGCGCGGTGCCCTATACCTCGGGCCAGATCTTCATCAACGGGCAGGCGGTCAACCTGCGCTCGACCAACGACGCGATCGCGGCGGGGATCGAGACGATCTACCAGGACTCAGCCCTGATCCCGCAGCTGTCGATCGCGCGAAACCTGTTCCTCGGACGCGAACTGCGCAAAGGGCCGGGTTTCATGGACCGGCTCGACCTCGACCGGATGAACGAGGTGGCGGCGAGCCTGCTCAAGCGCGTCGGCATCTCGAAGAACATCCCACCGACCACGGCCATCGGTTCACTTTCCGGCGGCGAGCGGCAGGCCGTGGCCATCGCCCGCGCGATGTATTTCGACAGTGACCTCATCATCCTCGACGAGCCGACGAACAACCTCGGCGTGGCGGAAACCCAAGGCGTGCTGCGCTTCGTCCGCGAGGCGCGGGATACCGGGCATTCCTGCATCTTCATCGCCCATAACATCCACCACGTCTTCCAGGTGGTGGACCGGATGGTGGTGATGCGGCGCGGGTCGGTGGTGGCCGATGACATCAGCCCCCGGACCTCGTCGATCCAGGATGTCGAGGACATCATCACCGGCGAGCACGCGGCCTGATGCGGATCGCGGCGGCGGGGATCAGCTTCGGCTTCGACGCCCGGACCGGGCTTCTCGACGGCTTCACGGTCGAGGACCAGGGGGCAAGGATCGCGCCGTTGCATCGGGCGCCCTGGGTCGGGACGGAGGAAGTCATGCCGCCCGACGCCGCCCCCCTGATGGCGACGCTCGGCGGCGATTTCTTCTGCGCGCCTTTCGCCGCCAGTGACGACGGCTCGCCTCTTCACGGTTGGCCCGCGAACACGCCCTGGACGGTGGTGACCACCGCGACCGGTCTCGTACGGGCGGTGCTCGACCATCCGGTCAGGGGCGCGACGCTGGTCAAGGAATTGTCGGTCACGGGCGGCCAGCCTTTCGTCTACCAGCGCCACATCTTCATCGGCGGGTCAGGACGACTGCCGGTCGCGAACCACGCCAACATCTCGCTGAAATCCGGCGGGCTGATCCGCAGCTCGGCCAAGTCGCACTGGGAAACGCCACGGACCCCGCAGGAAAGCGATCCGGCACGCGGCCGGTCGGCGCTGGCCTACCCCGCCCGCGCCACCGACCCCCGCGCCTTTCCGGGGGTCGCGGGGCCGGTGGACCTGACGCGCTACCCCTGGAACCCGCGCCACGAGGATTTCGTCGTCGGGGTCGAGGCAAGGGGCCATGCCCTTGGCTGGACGGCGGTCACCCGGCCGGCGGAAAAGGACCTTTACCTCTCGCTCCGCGATGCAAGGCGGTTGCCGATGACGATGCTCTGGCATTCCAACGGCGGGCGGGATTACGCGCCGTGGTCGGGACGGCATTTCGGCTGCCTCGGCGTCGAGGAAGGCGCGGCGGATCACATGCTGGGCTTCTCGACCGAGGCCGACCTGTCTGGTCCGGGGACGCTCACGCTCTCGCCCGACGGCACCGCCGAGACCCGGCACGTGATCGGCGCGATCCATTGGCCCTCGGGCGAGCCCGTTTCTTCCGTGACGCTTGAAGGCGACATCCTGACCGTCAGTGGCGAGGGCGGCGCGCGGCGGAGTGTACCGATCCGGGGCGATTTCCTCGGGGTCTGATCCTCAATCCAGTTCGAGCCGGGTGCTGTCGCCAATCCGCACCTCCTGGCCGATTCGCCGCGACCGGATTGCCGCGAAGGCGAGCGCCAGCCCGCGCAGGTTCTCCTCCGCCCCGTTGGCGGGTTCGGTGCCGTCCTCGATGGCGACCAGAAGCGCGCCCATCGCGCCCCGGAAGCCGTCGTTGAACCAAGTCCCCTCCAGCAGCGGCTGCGCCCGCCCCTCGGCGGTGGTCAGCGTCACCTGTTGGCTGCCAAGGTCGGGGCCGTCGCTCATCAGGCTGCCCTTCGTGCCCGAGATGTAGGTGGTATCGCGCGGCCCGAAGGCCGCCCCGCCGTCGAAGAGCAGCGAGGCCTGCCCGCCCTCCATCCGCACCAGCGCCTGCGCCATCAGCGGAACTGCCGCCGTCTGGCCCGCCGCCCTGGCCGAGGTCGCAAAGACGCTCTTCGCCCGGTCGGCCGCGACGCTGGACAGGAAGTCAAACCAGTGGATGCCGAAGTCGTAAAGGATCAGGTCCTCGATCCGCTCGAAGGGCGTGCCCGCGATCCAGCCGTGGTTCCAGTGGATCGAGACATGGACGCTCTGCACCTCGCCGATCAGGCCCGACCGCACCGCCTCGCGCATCCAGGCCAGGTGGGGCGCCCATCGCCCGTTCTGGTTCACCGCAAGTTTCACCCCGCGCTCCCGCGCGAGCCGCACCAGCCGCTCGCCATCGGCGAGGTCGAGGACGAAGGGCTTCTGCGACAGGACATGCTTCCCGGCCTTCAGCGCCGCCTCGATGATCGGCACCCGGTCCTCGGGATGGGGCGTGATGTCGACCACGTCGATGGCGGGGTCGTCGAGTACCTCCTGGAAGCGGTCGGTGACGCGCGCCTCGGGGTAGAACTCCCGCGCCCGCGCCTCGGCCCGCGCGAGCGTGCGGTTGCAGATCGTGGCGACCTCCCAACCGGCGGCGCGATAGGCGTCGAGATGGCTCGCAACGATCCCCCCGGCGCCGATGACCCCGATGCGCGGGCGGTAGTTGCGCGGCATGGGCGGGCGATAGAGCAGATCGGGCGCGGCGACTGTCTGGAGCGCGGCCGACTTCAGCGCATAGGTGTCGGGATCGGTCTCGCTCACGGCAAAAGCTCCAGCGTCCGTTTCTCCTGCGCCGAGCGCGCCGCCGTATCGACGATGCGCTGACCGAGCAGCGACACGGCGGGATCGAGTGGCCCGGACAGCGCCTCGCCCCGCTCGATGCAGCCCAGCACATATTCGATGGCGTTCCGCCGCCCGACCGGCAGCGGCTCGGCCGGAACGGCCGTCGGTTTCGGCTGGGCGCGGGTCTGGATCGTCACATGGTCGGCGTAGTCGTCGCTCTTGATCGTGCCGTCAGTGCCCACGAAGACAAAGCCGCAATGCGGCTGCGGCTGGATCGTCCAGGGATCGGTGAAGGTGCCCCACCGCGTCTCCATCTTGGACAGTCCACGGTCATAGCGGCAGACGGCGATCGCGTGCTGGTCCACCTCGATGCCCGGCGTCTGGTCCACCGTGCAGGTGACCTCGAGCGGCGCCTTGCCGTCCATGAACCAGGTACCAAGCGTCGCCCCATAGCCGAGGTAATCGAGCAGGCTGCCCCCGCCCGAGGCCTTCTTGTACCACCACGAGCCGGGCTTTTGCCGCTCGACCTCTTCCGGCGAGACCTCGACCTTGTCGGCGAGGTGATAGAGCGGGCCGCGGTTGCCATCGTAGAAATGGACCTCGATCAGATCGCCGATCGTGCCCGCGTCGATCAGGCGCTTGGCGGTGACATGGCTTTCGACCCAGGCGAGCGGCCAGTTGATCGCCAGAAGCTTGCCGGTCGGCTGCATTGCCGCGATCATGCGGCGGGCATCGGCGACCGAGGCGGCAAACGGCTTCTCGACGAAGACGTTGGTGCGATAGGCGGCGAGCCGTTCCGTGTAACGCGCATGATCGGCGGTGGCCGCGCAGAGGATCGCCAGATCGGGCGCCGTCGACGCCATGCAGGCGTCGAAATCGGTAAAGACCCGGTCCGGCGGGATCGAGAAATTCGCGATGGCCCCGGCCATCCGGGCAGGATCGGGGTCGAAGATGCCGGCGATCTCGGCATCCGGGTGCTCGGCCACCTTCCGCAGCAGGTCACCCATATGCATGTGGTCGAAACTGATGCCGACGACCTTGTGCCTTGCCATTTCCCTCTTCCTTTCCTGGTCAGCGCTGCTCGGTCAGGCGGATGTAAAGGGCGGTCACCGCGAGGATGATAAGCCCGAACAGGATGCGCCGCCCGCCTTCGGGGATCTGCATCAGCGTCAGCATCGTGCCGAGCACCGTCAGGATCAGCGCCCCGATGATCGTCCCGCCGAAGCCGCCCCGCCCGCCGAAGATCGAGGTTCCGCCGACGACCGCCGCCGCAACCGAGGGCAGGTCGAGCGGCAGGGCCAGCGACAGGGACGGTGTCTTGACCACGCCGAGATAGAGGAGCCCCGTCAGCCCCGCGATCGCCCCGGACAGCGCGTAAAGCGACAGGAGCACCTGCCAGCTCCGCACCCCGGACAGCCGCGCTGCCGCCTCGTTCGAGCCGAGCGCGTAAAGAAGCCGCCCGAAGCCGGTGCGCCGCTGCATCCAGATCACCAGCGCGGCGAAGGGCAGGAACAGCACGAGCCCATTGGGCAGGCCAAGGGTCCGCCCGGTTCCAAGCCAGACGAGGAAATCGGGGATCTTCGTCCCGGTGGCGATGACATAGCGCTGGTAGACCAGCAGGCAGCCGCTGGCGATCAGCGCCGTGCCAAGCGTCATGATCAGCGGATGGACCCGGCAGATCGCCACACCAAAGCCGTTGACAAGGCCGATCACCAGCGCGACCGACAGCGCGATCAGGATCGCAGCCGGCGCGCCGACGAGCGGCGTCAGCGTCGCCGTCGCAAAGGCGCTGATGGTGGCCACCGTCCCGGCGGACAGGTCGATCCCGCCCGTCAGCATCGTCAGCGTCTGGCAGGCCGCCAACATCGCCAGCGGAATGGCCACCTTGATCGTATTGGCCAGCCATCGGGAATTGACCACACCCGGTTGCAGGATCTGCAGGACCACGACCAGCCCGATCAGGAGCAGGATCAGGGGCACCAGCGGATTGTCCGCCATGAACCGCCCGAGGCGCGCCAGCGGGGTGGGGCCGACAGTCACTGCGGTCATTTCTGCATCCCCCTCACGGCAAGAAGGCCACCGAACATCACCACGGCTACGGTGATCGTTCCCTCGATGATCGCGGTCACGTTCGGATCGACCGAGAGCAGCGTCAGGTCCATCCGCACCAGCCGCAGGATGAACACCGCCAGCACCGGCCCGATGATGCCACCGCGACCGCCCCCCAGAACCACCCCGCCCAGAACCACTGCAGCGACCGAGGCCATCAGGTAGGGGCCGGGGATCGGCTCGCCGATCCCGGTGCCCATGGTCACCGACAGCCCGCCAAGCGCGGCGAACAGGCCCGCCAGCGCATAGGCCACGATCCGCGTCTGACCGACCGGAATGCCCGAGCGATAGGCGGCCAACTGATCGCTGCCGATGGCGTAGAGCATCAGCCCAAGGCGAGACCGGCGGATCGGCACCCAGATCACCGCGACCGCCAGCACCAGGAACACGACCGCCTTTGGCAGCCACCCTGTGAGAGCGGTCGGCAATCCCGGCAGCGTGACCCCGCCCACGACCAGATCCCTGAGCCACTGGGCCGCCCCGCCCCCCGGGGCATTGAGGATCAGCAGCGCCACGCCCTGCCACACGAACAGCATGGCGAGGGTCACGACGATGTCCGGCACCCGGGTCAGCACGATCAGCATGCCGTTGATCGTGCCCATGGCGAGGCCGAGCGCGAGCACGCCCAGCACCGCAAGCGCCGCCTGTCCGTCGCTCGCGCCCTCCATCAGCACGGCGGCGGTCACGCTCGCCACGGCCATCATCGCCGCCATCGACAGGTCGATCCCGCCAGCGATGACGACGATGGTCATCCCGACCGTCGCAAAGGCAAAGGGCAGCACAGCGCGCGCCAGCGACTCGAGACCCGAGGCGCCGAAATCCGGCTGGATCAGCTTGGTCGCGACCAGAAGCAGCGCCAGCAGCGCGGCAAGGCCGACGGTGCGGCTGTTCTTCGACAGAAGCCGCATCATGCCGGTTCCGTCCCGGCCCGGCTCAGGCCATAGGCCGCGCGCATCAGGGTGGCCTCGTCGGCCTCGGCGGCGGGAATGACGTCGACGACCCGGCCATTGAAGATCACCACGACCCGGTCGCAGGCCTGCGGCACCTCGGACAGTTCGGAGGTGTAGAACAGCACGGCCGCCCCCTGCCCCGCCAGTTCGCGGACCAGCCCGTAGATCTGCCGCTTGGTGCGCACGTCGATGCCGCGCGTCGGATCGAACAGCAGGAGCGTGTTCACGCCCTTGGCGATCCAGCGCGCGATGGTGACCTTCTGCTGGTTGCCGCCCGACAGGCGCCGCACCTCGCCCTGCGCGCGGGTGTCGATCTGGAGCCGCTCAATGGCAGAGGTCACCCGCGCGGCCTCGTCCTCCATGCGGATCGCGCCCCAGTCGCGAAAGCGCGCCAGCAGAGGCAGGGCAATGTTCTCGCGCACGGAGCGCGACATCAGAAGCGCATGGGCCCGGTCGCCCGGCACGAGGGTGAGGCCTGCGGCGATCGCATCTGCGGGATGGCTGAACGAGACCGGCGCGCCATCCACCTCGACGCTGCCCGCGGCGGGTCGCCGGTTGCCCGCCAGAACATCGAACAGTTCGTCCTGCCCCTGCCCTTCAAGCGCCACGACGCCAAGGACCTCGCCCCGGTTCAGCTCGAAGGAGACATCGGCCAGCCGCGTTCCGGCCTTGAGACCGCGCAGCCGCAGCCGGGGAACCGCGGCGCCGACCGCGGCGGCCGCATGCCGGGCTTCGCCGGCCACGGGCGCGACCTTGCCCCCGAGCATCAGTTCGACCACCCGCTCCTCGATCCCCGGCTCGATCTTCAGGTTGCCCACCGTCGCCCCGTCCCGCAGCACGGTGGCCCGGTCGCAGATCGCCGCAATCTCGGCAAAGCGGTGCGAGATGTAGATGATCGACCGCCCGCCATCGGCCTGCTGCCGCACCACCCGCAGCACCTTCTCGACGAGGTCGGTCGGCAGCGCCGCGGTCATCTCGTCCAGCATCAGCACATCGGGTTCCGCGGCCAGCGCCCGGGCAAGGTCGAGGATGCGCAGGGTCGCCAGCGGCAGGTCCCCGATCACGTCATCCAGCCGCAGGTCGGGAATGCCCATCTCCGCCACCCAATGGCGGAAGGCCTCGACCGGCGTCCGCCCGAGGCGCAAGTTGTCGGCCACGTCGAGATCGGGGATCAGCGAGGGTTCCTGATAGACCGAGACCAACCCGGACCGCCGCGCCGCCGCGGGGGAATTCAGGCGGGCCTCGGCCCCCCTGATGTGGATATGGCCGCCGTCGCGCCGCAGCGCCCCGGTCAGGATCTTGACCAGCGTCGATTTCCCGGCGCCGTTAGCGCCCATCAGGGCGACGATCTCGCCCTTGCCCAGTTGCAGCGAAGCATCGCGCAGGGCCTGAACCGCGCCGAACCGCTTCGACACGCCTTCGGCATCCAGAACGGGCGCCGTCTTCTCACTCTCGGTCATGGATCGGCTGCATCTGGTCCTTCGGGGGCGGAAAGCGGGTCTCCGGCCAAAGCCGGAGACCCGTCGTCGTCACTCGCCAGGGCCTTTGCAGGCGATGATCTGGTCCATCGTGTAGGTCGTCCATCCGGGGATCGAGACGCTGACCGGCCATTCGGGGCTGAGGTTCGGGTTTTGCGCCGCCTTGATCTGCGCCTTGCCATCGTCGGTGGTGTTGTCCCACAGGACCGGATCGACCAGAACGGTCTTTTCGGCCGGAGCCTTGCCATCGAGGATCTGGATGGCCAGCGCCACGCCCGCGCCGCCGACCGAACCGGGGTTCGTCACCGCCGCGCCCTTCAGCCCCTCGACACTCGACAGCTGGCTGACGAAGCCCGCGTTGTCCGCGCCGACGATCGGCACCAGCGGCGCACCGGCCTCGGTGAAGGCATCGACGATCACGTTGTCGATCCCCGAGGTCCAGACGCCCTGGAACGGCACGCCCGCAGCGAGGATGTCGTTGATCTGCTGCTTGGCTTGGTCCTGCTGCCAGCCGGTGAAGACTTCCTGCGCAACGGTGATGTCCGGGTATTCCGCCATCGCGCGCTTGAAGCCCTTGTCGCGGTCATTGTCCGCGCCCGCGCCGGCCGCGCCGCGCATGTAGACGACGGCCCCCTTGCCACCCATCTGCTCGAACAGCCACTTCGCGCCAAGATAGGCGTATTGCTCCTGGTTGTTCGACAGGATGTAGGCCGAGGGTTCGGTCACCGCCTGGTCGACGGCAACGACGACGATGCCCTTGTCGGTCGCTTCCTTGATCGCGGCATTGATGCCGTCGGCGTTCGTCGGGTTGACGACGATGGCGTTGACCCCGGCCTGGATCAGGTTGCGGATATCCTCAAGCTGGCCGGCCGCATCGGTGTTGCGATGCGCGATGTTGAGGGATTCCACCTTGCCCGAAGCCAGCGCCTCGGCCTTCATCGCGCAGATCATCTCTTCGCGCCAGCCGTTGCCCTGGACCGTGTTGGAAATCCCGATCTTGTAGCCGTCCGCCATGGCTGCGCTGGCAAAGCCAAGCGCCAGCGCCAGCGAAGCACTCCGCAAAAGCAGTCCCTTCATGTGTCTTCCTCCCGTTAACACATTGATGTCTAGTCGTTCTTCCTTCACTTACCTGACGTAGGGGCGAAGGACGTCTCGGGCGAGCAGGAAGCCGCGCTGGACTTTCTCGCGGGTCCCTTCAAAGTCGCGGTCCTCATGCTCGATGATGACCGGGCCATCATATCCGGCACGGTAGAGACTCGAAAATATGCCAGCCCAATTCACGTCGCCAAGGCCAGGCATGCGCGGAACCTGCCATCCCATGCCGAGCGACATGATCCCGTTCTCGTACAGGCCCTCCCTGTCGATCATCAGATCCTTGGCATGGACGTGGACCATCCGGCTGCCGAACTCCCTGATGAAGCGTAGCGGGTCGATCATCTGCCAGACAAGATGGCTTGGATCGAAATTCATCCCGACCGCGTCACCCCAAGTCTCGAATATGCGCCGCCAGACTTTCGGCGAATAGGCGATGTTGTGCCCGCCCGGCCATTCGTCATGGGAAAAGATCATCGGACAGTTCTCGAAGGCGAGCGTCACGCCGTTCTCGCGGGCGTGGGCGATGATGGCCGGGAATATCTGCGCGGCCCGCTCCCAGTTCTGGTCGACTGTCAGGGTCCGATCGCCGCCGACAAAGGTGTTCACCACGCCCACCTTCATCATCGCTGCCGCCGAGATCACCTTCTTCAGGTGGCCGATGACGGCATCCCGGTGCGCCGCATCGGCATGGAGCGGGTTCGGATAATAGCCGAGGCCCGAGATCGCGAGTCCTTTGCCGGTGATCTGCCCGACGATTTCGCTTGCCCGGCCCGGAGTCATGTCCTCGACCGGCAGGTGGGCGGTGCCGGCATAGCGGCGCTTTTCGCCGCCGCCGGAAGGCCAGCAGGCAATCTCGAGCGCCGCGAACCCGGCGCCGCTGGCCCAGTCAGCCACTTGCTGCAGTGGCAGGTCCGGGAAAGGCGCCGTCAGGATCCCAAGTTTCATCGCCCTCGCTCCTTTCTCCTAGTCCAGATCGACCCATTGGCCGCTGCGACCACTTTTCAGAACCGCGTCACAGAACAGCATTTCCCGATGACCATCCTCGAACCCGGCATAAGTCGATTCAGGTCCGCGCCTGCCCCGTGCCACATCGGTGTAGACCTGCCGGAACAGCGCGCGGAACGTGTCGGCGAAGCCCTCGACATGCCCGCCGGGAAGGGCAGCGGCGGCGGCCCCCGTGGCATTCATCAGGCCGCCATCCCGCTGCAGGATCTGGTTAGGGGCGTCGCGATGGCCAATCCACAGATGGTCCGGTGTCTCCGAATTCCAGGCTGCCGAAGCAGCCGACCCGGCGATGTCCCAGACCAGCGAATTCTTGCGTCCAGGGCTGACCTGGCTGGTCGAGACCGCCCCCCGGGCACCATTCGCGAAGCGAAGCAGGATGGTCGCAGCATCGTCGGTCCTGACCTGCCGCGTCTCGGTCGCCCCTGTGGCCGAAGCAAAGGTCTCGACCGGACCGACCGGCTTCTGCCTCTCTGGCAGGAAGGTCGCGAGATCGGCCATGACCGACACGACCTTCTGCCCGGTGATGAAACTCGTCAGGTCCATCCAGTGCGTGCCGATGTCGCCGACCGAGCGCAGCTCGCCCCCCTCTTCGGTCTCGAGCCGCCAATTCCAGTCGGTAGGCTTGACCAGCCAGTCCTGATGGTAATGCCCGGTGACAAGCTGCACCTCGCCAAGCGCGCCGTCCGCCACCATGCGCTGCGCATGCTGGTTCAGCGGATAGAAGCGGGTGTTGTAGCAGACGGCGGCAACCTTGCCGCTTGCCCGCGCCGCTGCGACCATCTCGGCCGACTGCGCCGAGGTCATCGCCAGCGGCTTTTCGCAGACCACGTGGCGGCCCGCGGCAAGGATCTGCATGACCTGCTCGAAATGCGCGACATTGGGGGAGGTCACATGGACCACGTCGACCGACGGATCCTCAAGCAGTTCATCAAGCGACCGATAGGCCCGCGCGACGCCAAGCGCCTCGGCCCGCGCCGCGCTGCGCTCGGGACTCGACCCGAGGACACCCCGCACCGGAACGCCAAGCCGCCGCAGCGCCTCGAGATGCACGGTGCCGATGAAGCCCGTGCCGATGACGGCAGCCCCAATCTGCGAAAACCCCGTCATGCCACGCGTTCCCTGTTCCGCTGATCACGCAACCGAATACCCTCCGTCGATGGCAAGGCAGGTGCCGGTCATGAAGGCGGCGGCGGGCGACGCGAGGAACAGGACCGGCCCGGCAATGTCCTCGGGCTGGCCCCACCTGCCCATCGGCGTGCGCAGGTTCACCGCGGCGACATGGGCCGGATCGGTCCGGCTCCGCGCCGACTGCTGCGTCACGATGAAGCCGGGCGCCACCGCGTTCACCCGGATGCCGTCCGGCGCCCAGGCGATCGCCAGCGACTTGGTCAGCTGCTGCACCGCCGCCTTGCTCGCACCGTAGGCTGGGTTTCTGGGGCTGCCAAAGGTCGCATACATCGACGCGATGTTGATGAGCGAACCGCGGCTGGCCTTGAGATGACCGTGGAAGGCCTCGGCGGTGCGGAAGGTGCCGTGCAGGTTCACGTCCACGACGCGCTGGAAGAAGGCCGGCGCCATCTCCTCCCCGCGAGAGGTGATGGCCGCACAATTGACCAGCACATCCAGTTTCGGCGTCGCCGTCGCGAGGGCCCGGACGGCCTCCAGATCGGTCACGTCAAGCTGGATGTAGGGAAAGCGTGCGCTATCCTCTTCCGCGGGTTCCGGCTCGGCGCCGGTGATCGTCACGTCGGCGCCTGCCTCCTGGAACGACCGCGCGATGGCTGCCCCGATCCCGGCGCGGCTGGCACCCACCACAAGAACCGACGTCTCCGAAAAGTCGAAGCTGGCGCTGGTCATCGCAGATTCTCCCCCTCCCGATCATTCGGCGGCGGAGGCTTCAATGCAACGAAATTTTCATTTTCCCAATGATGGAAATTTCATTTCAATTCGGCGTGGAGGCGGTACGCGACCGCCGTGCAAGGCTCACGATGATCGCCTGGCAGACGATCATCGCCGGCACCTGAGACCTCAGGTGCCCCAGCCGCGCCTCGTTGACGTAAAGGACATGCCGCGCCAACCCGGCGACGGGGCTTAGCTCGTTGTCGGTGATGACGAGCACCTGCCGGCCATTTCGCGCGGCCATCCGGGCGATCTCGACCGTCTCGGGGGTGTAGTCGTCGAAGGTCATCGCCAACAACACGTCCGACGACCCGATCGCAGCGACCTGTTCAGCCCGCATCGCGCCGAGATTGTCGATCAGGCTCACCCGCCGTCCGATCTTGGCCATGCCGTAGAAGGCGTAGGACCCGAGCCCGAAGGCCCCCCGTGCCGCGGCGATGTGGATCATCTCTGCAGCGTCCAGCACCTCGACGAAGCGGGCCAGCGCCTGCCGGTCCAGCGCCTCGTCGATGCGCAGCAGCGACTGCATCGCGGCCTGCACCATGCCGCCGAAGACGAGGTCCGGGTGATCCAGATCGCCATCCGCCAGCGTTGGCTCGCCCGAAGGACGTCGGCTTTCGATCCGCGAGACGTAAGGTAGGCGCGGCCCGAGCAGGCGTTCCCGGAACACGGCCTGCAGCTCGGCAAAGCCGGCAAAGCCCAGTTCCTTGGCAAAGCGGGTGATCGTCGCGGGCGGCACCTGCGCCTGGGCCGCCAACTGGACGAGCGTGTTGATCGCGACTTCCTCAGGGTGGTTCAGGAAGAACTGCGCCACCTGCGCTAGCCGGCGGCTCAGGCTACCGGATCGGGAGGCAAGCTCGGCGCGCAGGGCCTCGTAGTCCCGGGGCGGGCGCTGTCCTGTTGCCGTCGTGGCCTGTTCCATCCTGCCCCCTAGCCGATTGCTCCGGCGACCTTCTGTTCGAAATCGACGATCGCCCCACTCATCGGGACGGACGCGCCCCCAAGCAAAAAGACGACTAGTCGGGCGGTCTCCTCTGCCGTGACCAGCCGACCAAGCGGCAGACGCGCCGCCTCCGCTTTCTCCCAGTCCGGGCCGCGGCCCAGCACCTCGGCCTGCATCCGCCGCTCGCTTTCGGTCGCGACCCAGCCAAGGTTGATGCCGTTGACCCGGATGCGGTCCGCCATGTGGGCATTGGCGGCGTTGCGGGTCAGGGTCGCCAGCGCCCCCTTGGTAGCCGCGTAGATCGCTAGCTCTGGGATGCCACAATAGGCGTTCATCGACAGGATATTGACGATCGAGCCACCTGCCCTGCGTCGACGCATATCGGCGATGGCCGCCTGCATCAGCAGGAACGCGGCCCGGGCATTCACGTCGAACAGCTGGTCCCAGACCCCGACCGTGCCGTCGATGAACGAGCCCCGCGTCGTCAATCCGGCCGCGTTCACCAGCCCGTCGATTTGTCCGAACCGCTCCAGCGCGGCCTCGGCGATCCTGTCCGCCGCAGCGGCATCCCCCAGATCGGCCTGGACGAAGGCAACGTCGACCCCGCGCGGCAGCGCACCGAACTTGCCGCCAAGATCCGGATCGCGGTCGGTCAGGACAAGCGCGCCCACCCCCTCGCGCGCCGCCTCGTGCGCGACGGCGCGACCGATCCCGGCGGCGGCCCCGGTGACCACGACGACCTTGCCGGAAAGACCCATGTCCAAGCGCCGTCCTCCCTCACCCTGCGGCTGCCGGCCGGAGTCTTGCAGAGGACCGGCCGATTGGAAAGGCCGCAGTCGAGGCGAGGAAACGACGCCGGACATGCGGCGTGGATGCCGTCTCCGCCACGCGCCGGATGAAAATACAATCGCCGCGCGAAAACTTCATCCGTCCAGAGGAAGCGGCCGCACCGGCAAGAAGCGACACTGAAGGGGAACCGAAGCAAGGGCAGAGGTTCGTCATTCCCACCGGCGCGCCCGGTCCATCGTGCACTGTAACAAGGAGTTATCTGATGCTTTCCAAACTCACTTCGCTCTTCGCCCGCTTCTCGCGCGACGAAAAGGGCGTGACCCTCGTCGAATACGGCATCGCCCTGATCCTCGCGATCGCGGTTGGAACCACGGCCCTGACGGGGCTTGGCGGCGCCGTAAACGACAAGATGAATGCCGCTACGGACTGCATGGACGGCACCGACACGACCTGCACTCCCTGAATCTGCTCAAGCTTTGGAATTGGCCGGTTCGCGATACGTCGCGAGCCGCGCCAGAAACGATTGGAGTCGTCGCTATGGGCTTACGTTCTCTTATGGTCGCAGTCGCCGGGGTCGCGATCGCGAGCGGGTCGGCCTATGCAACGCGCGAATATCTCATGCCGGCAGCCGCGACCGCTGCCCCGGAAACAAAGCCGCAACTGGCCAGCGTGGTCATCGCCAGCGCCGACATCGGCTATGGCCAGCCGATCCTGCCCCAGTCCGTCACCACCATCGCCTGGCCGCGCGAGGCGCTGCCGCCCGGCGCCTATGTCGATCTGGCAAGCCTGCTTCCCGCATCGGGCCAGCAGCCCCGCCGCGCGACCCACGAGATCGCCAAGGGCGATATCCTGCTTGCGTCCAAGGTGTCGAACTTCGGCGAGAAGGTCACCATCGTCCAGGCGCTTGGCCCCAACCTGCGGGCCGTCGCGATCAGCGTCAGCGCCGAAACCGCCGTGGGTGGCTTCGTTACCCCTGGCGACAATGTCGACATTGTCCTGACCCAGGGCGGCGACAAGAACATGCGGGCGATCACGATCCTGCAGAACATCCGCATCCTTGGCGTCGATCAGGATGCCGACATGAAGCGGGACCAGCCCGAGGTCGCGCGCACCGTCACGGTCGAAGTCACGGCCGAACAGGGACAGGTGCTGGCGCTGGCCCAGAATGCCGGAAAGCTCAGCCTGTCGCTCCGGACCCTCAACGGCGCGCGGGACAGCGAGCTTCCCGCCGTCAACCTCAGCGACATCCTGCAGGAACCCCCGCCGCCCGCGCCCGTCGCCGCCGCACCGGTCGCGGCGCCCGAGCCGGTGAAGGCCGTCACCCGGATCAAGGTCAGGCGCGCGAACGAGGTCGAGATCGTCAGCCTCGACTGACCCCATCGCCGTCCCGACGTCGATTTCATTTCAGTCATTCTCCAACGGGTTCCGTTCATGCCTGCGTTGCATCCCGCCAGATTTGCCAGAGAGGACCAGGGAGCCATCCTTGTCTTCTGGGCCCTGGCGCTGGCGGTGCTGCTGGGTTTCATCGCGCTCTCCTTTGATTTTGGACGGATCTCCGCGACGAAATCCGAACTGCAGAGCTTTGCCGATCACGTCGCGCTGGCCGCGGCTGGCGAACTTGACGGGAAAAGCGACGCGATCACCCGGGCGACCGCAGCTGCGGCGACCATGATTACCGACCGCCAGACTTTCGGCGACGGCAGTCACGAACTCAATTCCGTCAACTACACCCTGACCTTCCTGTCGGCCCTTCCGGCCAGCGACGGAACGGCGCCGACGGCGGTCACCACGGATCCGGCCAAGGCGATCTATGTCAAGGCGACCGTCGCGCCCCGCGCTGTCGAAACGCCCTTTGCCGATGCACTGTTCGGCCTGCAGGGCGGCGTCGCCCCCGATGCCAGCGTCGGGGCGACCGCCGTTGCCGGCTTCACCCAATATGCCTGCGACATCACACCCTTGATGTTCTGCCTGCCCAGCCCGGGCTACAAGGCGGACAAGAACATAGGCAGCCTGATCCGGCTCCGATCGGGCGGCAACGGCGCGGCCTGGGGACCGGGCGATTTCGGCTTCCTCGATCCCGACAAGAAAGAGGTCGACCCCAACGGCCCCTGCAAGGGGCTGAGCGGCGGCAATCTCGACCGCTGCCTGATCGGGGCCGAGCGGGGCATCACCCGCTGCTTCGCGCAGCGCGGCGTCGATACCGAACCCGGCCAGAAGACCGGGATCGAGGACGCGGTCTTCAACGTGCGTTTCGACATCTACAAGTCGACCATGAACGGCAAGCGCACCGATGCGAACTACCGTCCGGCGCCGAACGTCATCAAGGGGATCGTGCCCAAGGGCGGCGGCTCCTGCATCGGCAACAGCGAGAAGGTTTCGCCCAACACCCTGGGCCTGCCGCGCGACGACTGCTTCACCACCGGCACCTGCACGCGTTTCGGCAATGGCGTCTGGTCGACCGGCCGCGCGGCCTACGAGACGAAGAATTACGGCTCGACACCGCCAACCGTGCCGGCCGGCGCGACCCGCTACGCCTACTACCTGGCCGAGATCGCCAAGGCCGGCGGCGCGGCATCGACCACGCCGATCCTGACCGGTCGGGCCGAAACCGGCCGCGCGATCTGCGCCCCCGCCGCCTCGCCCGATCCGGAACGCCGCGTGGTCATCGCCGCCGGGATCGACTGCACCGCCCATCCGATCAGCGGCAAGACGAGCAACGTTCCCGTCGAGGAATTCTTCCGCCTCTTCCTGACCGAACCGGTCGGCCAGGACGGCAGCTCGCCGCCGAAGGTCGATCTTTGGGTCGAGGTTATCGGTTCGGCAGGCGGCAATGGCGGCGCAGGCGGAACAGGGGGGATCGTCCATGACGTCGTCCAACTGTTCCGCTGACCGGGGGCGCAAAGGCCGCGCCGGAGGCGGATTTACCCGGGCCGAGGACGGGGCGATCCTCGTCGAATTCGCGCTGGTCCTGCCGATGCTGCTTCTGGTCTTCGCGCTGATCGTCGAAGGCAGCCGGATCATGTGGTCCTATCAGGCGGCCATCAGCGGGGTCCGCGATGCAACGCGCTATCTTGCCCGCATCCTTCCGGCCAACATCTGCGCCACCGGCGGGACCGTCACCGCCTATGAAAGCACCGTGACCGCGATCGTCGACAGCAGCCTGTCAGGCCTGCCGGTGATGGTCGCCGGGGTCAGCGTCGACAGCGTGACGCCAGCCCTTCAGTGCTATTCCGGAAGCTATCGCGGCGGCAATGTCGCGGTGGCCAAGGTCACGGCGACCGTCACCATGACCCTGCCGATGGGGCCGCTCCTGACCTTCTTCGGCGGCTCTGGCGACGCGTTGACGACGACCGTCAGCGACCAGTCGAGGGTATTCGGCGCATGACCGGGATCGCGAAAAGGATGGCGCATCGTCGCCCGGCCAGTTCGCTGATCGGCGACGAAAGCGGGACCGCACTGCCCGAGCTGGCATTTGTCCTGCCGCTTTTCCTGCTGCTTTTGTTCGGGCTGATCGACTTCGGGCGGATGGGCTATGAGTTCGTGATGGCAAACAAGGCGACCGATCTGGCCGCCCGCCTCGCCGTGACCCTTCCCCCGGCCTGCACTGGCGTCGCCACCGAGAATGCGCCCGGCGTCGTCGCGGTCGGGACGGCCCCGCCGCGTTTCGGCACGGGCTGCGCCTCGGGCGCCAGCATCTGCGCGGCACCGGCAACGGTGACCTGCACAGCCGCTGTCGGAAGCGCGACCGCGACCGAAATCTGGACCCGGGTCGAGCAGCTGATGCCCAGCTACGCCGGGCCCGAAAACCTCAAGTTTTCCTACAGCTACGATGCAAAGCTGGGCTTCCTCGGTGGGCCCTATGTTCCGGTCGTGACTGTCGAGATTGCCGCGCTGAACTTCCACTTTGCCTCGCCCCTCGGTGCCTTGGCGACCCTTGCCGGCGGCGGCTGGGAGGGATTTGCGGCCAGCATCCCGTTTCCAACCATCAGCGTTTCCCTGCCGGGCGAGGATCTCGCCCAAGGAGAGGCCGGATGACCAACAGCTCCGACAAAGGATTTTCGTGATGACCAATCCTGTTTCCATGCTCGTCATCAGCCGCGATGCCGTCCTGGTCGGCGAACTCGACGCGTCGCGCCAGCCGCGCGACGGCCTGTCTGTCCAGGCCGAACTGGGAAGCCTGTCGCAACTGAACGGCCAGGCGATCCGGATGGCGACGGGCAAGGACCTGATCGTGGTGCAGACCGACGGTCGCGACCCCGAAGAGCTTGCGGCCATCCGGACCCTGACCGGCGCGGTATCGGAGACAGCGGAGGTCGTCGCCCTTGCCGACGGCTCGGCCTCGCTGTCCGACGTCCTTGCCCTGAACCAGGCCGGGATCGGGCGGGTCCTGCCCGTGCCCGCCTCGGCCGAGGAACTGCTGGACGAGCTCGACAGGCTGGGGCCGGCGCGCCGACAGCGGCGTCTGACCCTGAAGCCGGTCGAGACCCATCGCGGCCAGATCATCGCGACCGTTCCCGCGCGCGGCGGGATCGGCGGCACCACGCTTTCGGTCAACCTGGCCGAACGTCTTGCCGCCCCCCGGGGCCGGGGCAAGAACGCGACGCGCGCCCGTGTCGCGCTGATCGATCTGGACCTGCAGTTCGGGTCGGTCGGCTCCATGCTCGATCTGGCCGAAAGCGACGCCATCGCCCGGTTGGCGAGCGAAGGCACAGAACCGGACGACACCCTGCTGCGCCAGTCGATGCTCGACCATGACTCGGGCCTTCGCGTGCTGCCCGCCCCCGTCACCTTCGTACCGCCCGATGCCCTGCGTGCCGAACAGGTCGCCGCGATGCTCGACAGCCTGCGGGCCGACTACGACTACATCGTGATCGACCTGCCGCATACCGTCGTCGGCTGGATGGAACCCGTCGTAGCGCGGGCGGATGCGCTGCTTCTGCTCATGGATACGGCGGTGCCATCCGTCCGCCAGGCGCGGCGGCTGATCGACCTTCTGTCCGCCGACCGGCTGACTGTTCCGGTCAAGGTCATCGTCAACCGCGAGCGCAAGCCCCTCTTCGGTTCTGCCACGCGCCGGGAGGCTGAAAAGGCGCTTGAGCGCAAGGTCTGGGCCTGGCTGCCCCCCGATCCCAAACATGCCCGCGCCGCGATCGACCAGGGCCGCCCCCTTCATGCGGTCGGCGGGGCGCTGGCAAGTGCCGTCGGCAAGATGGCCGCCCTTCTCCAGAGCGAACTCGCCGCTGCTGCCGCTTCAGAAAGGACCTGATCCATGTTCAAGACCTTCACCTCGATCTCGTCCCAACGCCCGAACAACATCGTGGCCTTCGGCACCCCCACAGCGGAAAGCCCGGCGCCGCTTGCCCCACCGCCGCAGGATGCGGCGCTGCAAGCCCGCCTCGAACTGAAAAGCCATTTGCATGAGGTGCTTCTTGACCGGCTGAACCTGTCGGTCATCGACAAGGTCCAGCCCGATGACCTTCGCCGCGAAGTGGCCGGGCTGGTCTCGAAGGTCCTGACCGACGAGGGACGGGCGATGCGATCGGAAGAGTTCCGCGAGCTGATCGACGAGATCCTCGACGAGGTCCTTGGCTTTGGCCCCCTTGAGCCGCTGCTGGCCGATCCGACGGTGAACGACATCCTCGTGAACTCTCACCGCACCGTCTATGTCGAACGCTTCGGCCTCCTTGAAAAGACCCGCGTGCGCTTCCGCGACGAACGCCACCTCTTGCGCATCATCGACAAGATCGTCTCCCAGGTCGGCCGGCGGATCGACGAAAGCCAGCCCTGGGTCGATGCCCGCCTGCCCGACGGCAGCCGGGTGAACGCCATCATCCGCCCCTGCTCGATCGACGGCCCGTCCCTGTCGATCCGGAAGTTCGCCCGCAATCCCCTGACCTTCGAGCGCCTTGTCGAGGTCGGCGCCCTGACGCCGCCCTCCGCGCGGTTCCTGAAATGCCTGGTCCAGGCACGGATGAACGTCCTGATCTCGGGCGGAACAGGGTCGGGCAAGACGACGATGCTGAACGCGCTTTCGTCCTATATCGGGGAAAACGAGCGCATCGTGACGATCGAGGACGCGGCGGAACTCCAGCTTCAGCAGGAACACGTCGTGCGGCTCGAAACCCGCCCCGGCACGCCGGGCGGCGCAGTACCCGTCACGCAGCGGGATCTCGTCAGGAACGCCCTGCGCATGCGGCCCGATCGCATCGTGGTCGGCGAGGTCCGCGGAGCCGAGACCTTCGACATGCTTCAAGCCATGAACACCGGCCATGACGGGTCGATGACGACCATCCACGCCAATACCGCGCGCGATGCCCTTGGTCGGATCGAGCAGATGGTCTCGATGATCGGTTTCGAATTCCCTCTGGCCGCCCTGCGCGCCCAGATCGCCTCGGGGATCCACTTTGTCGTGCAGCTCAGCCGCCTCGGCGATGGCAAGCGCAAGGTTATGAGCATCTCGGAAATCACCGGGATGGAAGGCCAGATCGTGACGATGCAGGATATCTTCCTGTTCCGCAAACGTGGCCGCAACGAAACCGGCGATGTGCAGGGCGAACTCATCGCGACCGGGATCCGGCCGAAGCTGGCGAACCAGATCATTGCGGCCGGGATCGAACTTCCCACCGAGCTGTTCCGCGGCGACGGAGCCCTGTGATGGCAAACGGTTCGATCTTCGGTCTCGACCTGCTGCTGATCGCAACGACCTTCCTGGGCGCCCTTGTGGCATTCGAGGGGATCCGGCAGGCCCTGTCCCGTCAGGAAACCCCGCACGACGCCCGCAGCCGGCGCATGCGGATGATCGCCAAAGGGGCCACGGGGGATGACGTCCTCCGCCTGCTCAAGCCGCGCGCCGAAAGCTGGGCGCTGTCGCGTGTGCCGGGGCTCGCGTCCCTTCCCCTTGAACTGCGCCAGGCCGGCATCAGCTATGGCGCCGGCCGGCTGTCGCTGATCGCCTTCGGCGCGACCCTGATCTTCGCCGGGGCAGCGTCGCGTTTCGTCCCCTTCGCCTTTTCGTTGCCGGTCGCGATCCTGCTGTTCATCGTCCTGCCGCGCATCGCCCTGCAGATCGCTGCAACCCGCCGTCTCGACGAGCTGACGCGGCAACTGCCCGATGCGCTGGAACTGATGGCGAGGGGGCTGCGTGTCGGGCATCCGCTGAACACCACGATGACCTCGGTCGCGCGCGAAATGGCCGATCCGGTCGCATCGGAGTTCGGAGTGATGGTCGACCAGATCGCCTATGGAGACGATCTGGTCGACGCGTTCCATGATCTGGCCGACCGGATCGGCACCGAGGACGCCCGCTTCCTTTCGGTCAGCATCGCGATCCAGCACGGAACCGGCGGCGATCTGGCGCGGATGCTGTCGACCCTGGCGCGGGTGATCCGCGACCGCCTCATGATGCGCCGCAAGATCAAGGCCATCTCTGCCGAAGGCCGGCTCTCTGCCGTGATCCTGTCAATGATCCCGCTGATCATCATCGCCGCGATGTCGATCCTCGTGCCCAGCTACTACGGCGACATCAGCGGCGACCCCCTGTTCCGTCCGACGGCGATCGTCGTGCTGGGCCTCGTCCTCGCGAATGCCGTGGTGATGCGCCGTCTCGTCAACTTCCGCTTCTGAAGGGACCTGCCATGTTTGAAAATCTTCCCTTCGTGCCCGACCTTTCTCAGGTCACCGCAGCAGATTTCGGCATGTACGGTGTCGGCCTCGGCGTTCTTGTTGCGTTTCTCGGCGTCGCGGCCGCGCTTTCGCCCCGCGACCGGGTCCTGCGCCGGATGGCCGCGCAAGGCCCCCGCGCACGCGACGGCGGTTTCGAGGCCGGCATCCTGCGCCCGATGTCGGCAGCGCCGAGCGGCCTGATGAAGTCGCTGATCCCGTCCGATGAAAAGGAACGCACCCAGGTCCAGCGCCAACTGGCCTTGGCAGGACGCCACGGCGCCCATGCGGTCCGCAATTACTACCTGCTGCGTCTCGGACTCGGCATCGTTCTTCCCTTGCTGCTTATGAGCACGATAGCAGCGGCGCAGGCGGGGCTCCTGTCCCTGCCGGAACCGGTCGCGACCCGTGTCAACCAGCTGACAAGGTTCAACCTGGTCCAGATCACCGCCGTCCTTGTCTGGAGCGGGTTCTTCGGCCCGGCTTACTGGCTGCGCTCAAGGGCCAATGCCCGGCGCGAGGCGATCCGGCTGGCCTTTCCAAATGCCCTCGACCTGTTGCAGATCTCGGTCGAAGCGGGGTTGGGCATCGACGCCGCGATGATCCGTGTCGGCAATGAACTGGCCGAGGCGGCGCCCGAGCTGTCGCAGGAATTCCTGCTGACGCAGCGCGAAATCCAGGCCGGCCGCAACCGCGACAAGGCGCTCCTCGACATGGCGGCGCGGACCCAGGTCGAAGAGGTCGGGTCATTTGTCAACGTCGTGCTGCAATCGATCCAGTTTGGCGCCGACATCTCGGGCGTCCTTATTACCTATGCCAGCGAAATGCGGCTGCATCGCGAATTGCGGGCGCAGGAAAAAGCCAATCGCCTTCCCGTCCAGATGTCGGCGGTGATGGCGTTCCTGATGCTGCCTGCCCTGCTGATTCTCACCATCGGACCTGTCGCCCTGCGATATATCCGATTCTTTGCCGGCTAATTCACCAAGGCGGCCTCGTTAAAATCTGGACAATCATGCGAACTGATCGAGGATTGATTGGGGCCCGATATCAAAAATTCGCGCCCTGATTGAAATATCAATCGCAACAACCTGAGAATGCGGCAAAATCTTGACTTAATCCGGTCAATAACCGTTCATGAATATGACGTTTCGGCGTCAAGGTGTGGCGGCGACATCTTCAGGGCTGGCTTTTGACCTTTGCCAGCCAAATGGTGACGGCATGGTCAGTAACAGTGAATTCGGCCCCTCGGCCCGCGGCGAAGTTGCCGCCGGATTGCAGCAAGCGCAAATTGTCGATGCAATTGCCACCTGGTGCGAAGCGCTCCATGGATCGGCCTCGATCGGTGCGGCTTTCGCGGATCTTTGCGAAGGCCTGGGCGCTGAAGCGGGTCTGCTGATCCGCACGCGCCGGAGCGACGGCCATCAAACCCGCATCGCGCAGCACGACCCGGGTGCAGAACAAAGCTTTGGTCGCCCGCTGCGGCTCAGCCTCGCCGACTCGGTCTTTGGCAACGCGCTTGACGGCGCGCGGGCCGGGACGATCTGGCACGAGGCCGATGCGCCCGAGCCGTCGAACCCGTTCCTGAGCGAATTCCAGTCCGCGCGGGGCTTTCACGACTTCTGCGTACTGGTCCTGTCTTCGGGCGCAACGGAGCGGGATGTCATCGAACTCCATTTCCGCGATCAGCGGTCGGAGCGGGCTCTTGCCACGCTTGCCGCCGTCTTGCCGACGGTCGCGCGGACCTGGGCCACGCGGCAACTCGGCATCGTTTCGCGCGACGTTGCCTTTCGCCGGCCGGATTCCGAGGCGCGGGGGACCGCCGTTGCGGCATCGATCCTCGGTTCGACGAATCCTGCCCGGCTGAGCCGTTGCGAATACCGCATCTGCCTGTGCCTCAGCCGCGGCCTGTCGGTGCGCGGCGCGGCGGCCGAGCTTGGCATCACCGAAACCACCGTGCGCTCGCATCTGCGCAGCATCTACGCCAAGACCCAGACCGCAAGCCAGGCGGAACTGCTGTTCCGGCTGATCGGTCCGCGGACGCCAGACGCCGGCAGCCCGCAGCTGCACTATGCCTGAGCCCATCCCGATGGCCACACTTGCCCCGCTGGTCCTGCTGGCGCCGCTGCTTTGCGCCGTGGCCTATTTCGACCTGCGCTACATGCGGATCCCGAACTGGCTGAGCCTTCTTGCACTGGCGGCCTTCGCCCTCGCCTGCCTGATCGCCCCGCCAGTCGACCTCGGCCCGCGCCTGATTGCCGCCGGCGCTGTGTTCCTGCTCGGATTCGCGGCCTTTGCCCTGGGGCTGATCGGCGGGGGGGACGTCAAGATCCTGGCCTGCCTGATCCTGTTCATTCCGGTGCCAGGACTGATCGGCTTCGCGCGCCTCTTTGCCCTGTCGCTGGCCATCGGCATCGCTGGCCTCACCCTTCTGCGCACCATCCGTCCCCTGCGCGAGATCGGATGGCTGGGCCTGTCCGAGCAGCGCGGCTTTCCGATGGGCATCTCGATCGCCCTGGCGGGACTGGCCTATCCGCTGGTCGCGACACTGTAGCTTCCAGTCCAGAGCATCCCGGGCCATGCATGGCATCGTGGCCGGGACCGGGACCGCCGTTCACTCAGGCCGGAGTTGCGTTGGAGAACCGCCTGCCGACAAAGCTCGGCCGGGAGATCGCCTAAGCCCCCTTCGCCCCCCGGCCGAAGGCGCGTCAAAGCCCGCTGCGCATCCGGTATCCGGGGATGTGGAAAAGCCGGACGGCAGTGATCGGCATGTCCTCGGTCCAGGTCGCCCGGTCGGTGACGAACAGCGCCGCCCCTTCGGCAACGCCAAGCGCCGCTGCTTCATCCGGGCCCGCGCTTTCGGCGGAAAAGGCAATATCGCCGGTGGCATAGGGCACATGGCTCACCAGCCATTCATTGGCGCTTACCGTGGTGAAATCGGGCTTCTCCTGACCAAGCGCCGCCGGGTTCAGCCAGCGATCCTCATAGGCCCAGGGCCGTCCATCGGCGAGGTGGAGGGTGCGCAGGCGGCGCAGGACGGCACCGGGCGGAAGCCCTAGACGGGCCGCCACTGGCGGCGGCGCGGCCTCGAGCCGGTCCGCAAGGACCTGATGGCTGTAGGCCTGGCCCCTACCCTCGACTTCCAGCCGGATCACCGCGATTTCCAGCGTCGCCCGCCGCGCCGGCAAGAGCGCGACGCGCGTGCCCGCCTTGCGCCGTCGCTCGATCACGCCCGTCGCGGCCAGTTCCCTGAGCGCCCGGTTCACCGTTGCCCGCGCCACGCCGAATTCGCCTGCCAGCGTCTCTTCGCCCGGAATGGTCTCACCCGGCGCCCAGAGCCGGGCGCGAATGCGCGCCGCCACCTCGTCGCGGATTGCTTCCCATCCCGGCGCCTGCATCAGAGCGCGTCCTTCAGGCGCGCCATGACGCGGGCATAGGTGTTGGCGATGGCGTCGCGCTGGTGGTGGCGTCCGGCTGCGACCAGATGCCGGCCCGCCGACCAAAGCTCGGCCACCCGTCCCTTGCCGAAGATGAACGCGTCGAGGATCGTGTCGCCCTCGCGCCCCGCAAGATCGGGCGCCGAAAGGTCCAGCGCCACCAGATCGGCCCAGAGCCCCTCACGGATTTCCCCCGCGTCGCGCCCCGCTGCCTGAGCGCCACCCTGTGCGACCCCCTCCCACAGCACCCGGCCCGTCGAGCGGCCGGGCACCGCCAGCACCGCCCGTCCCCGGTCGCGCAGACGCTGTGAATACTCGAAGAGCCGCAACTCGCCCGACAGCGTGATGTCCACGTTGCTGTCCGACCCCACGCCCCACCTGCCCCCGGCTTGGGTGTAGCGGACCCCGTCGAAGATGCCGTCGCCGAGGTTCGCCTCGGTGATCGGGCACAGCCCCGCCACCGCCCCGGTCGCCGCCAGCCCCTCCGTCTCCTGCGGCTCCATCTGCGTCGCATGGATCAGGCACCAGCGCGGATCGACCTGAGCGTTCGCCAGAAGCCACTCCACCGGCCGCGCGCCATAGGCCGCCTTCACCTCATCGACCTCGGCCACCTGTTCGGCCAGATGCAGGTGCACCGGCGCCAGCGGCGCGATCCCCGCCACCCAGTCCAGCGACCCGCGCGACACCGCCCGCAGCGAATGCGGCGCGACGCCCAGTCGCGTGTCGCCCGGCAGATGCGCCAGCGCCTTCGCCGCGCCTTCCCACAGCGCCGCATAGCCGTCCCGGTCATTGCCGAAGCGCAGCTGCCCCCCGGCCAGCGCCCGTCCGTCACAACCTCCCTGCTCGTAAAGCACCGGCAGCAGCGTCAGGCCCAGCCCGGACTCGGCCGCCGCAATCGCGATCCGCGCCGACATCTCCGCCCGGTCGGCATAGGCCGCCCCGCCCGGCGCGTGGTGCAGGTAATGGAACTCGGCCACCGCCGCATAGCCCGCCTCGGCCATTTCCATCTGTACAAAGGCCGCGATCGCCTCGACATCCTCGGGCGTCAGCCGCTCGAGGAAGCGGTACATCAGGCTGCGCCAGGTCCAGAAGCTGTCCTGCCCCGCCGTCCGCGTCTCGGTCAGCCCTGCCATCGCCCGCTGAAAGGCATGGGAATGCAGGTTCACCGGCGCGGGCAGCAGGCAATCGACCTGCACGCCCCCCGGGGCCGCTCCCGCCACGACCGAGGCGATCCGCCCGCCGTCCAGCGCCACGGTCACGTCCCGCGCCCATCCCTGCGGCAGAAGGGCGGTCCTCGCATGGATCAGGGTCATCGGCATCCTCGCTTGACATGGCTTATTATGTGCAGACATAATAGCGTCAATCTCAGACATAAGGCAAGCGGAATGGCGATTCTCCTGATCGGGGCGACAGCAGCGACCATGCAGGGCAGCTACGGCCTGATCCCCGACGCCGCGCTGGTGCTCGAGGTCGACCGGATCGAGTGGATCGGCCCGCAGTCCGACCTGCCCGACGACTATGCCGGCCTGCCTGCCCGGGATCTGGGCGGCCGCCTCGTGACGCCCGCGCTGATCGACTGCCACACCCACATCGTCTTCGGCGGCACCCGCGCGACCGAATTCGAGATGCGGCTGAACGGCGCCTCCTACGAAGACATCGCCCGCGCCGGCGGCGGCATCCTGTCGACCGTCAAGGCCACCCGCGCCGCCTCGGAGGACGAGCTCGTCGCAGCCGCCCTGCCCCGCCTAAACCAGATGCTGGCCGAGGGCGTCACGACGGTCGAGATCAAGTCGGGCTATGGTCTCGACACCGAAACCGAACTCAAGATGCTCCGCGCCGCCCGCCGCCTCGGGCAAGTGCGCCCGGTCACCATCATCACGACCTATCTCGGCGCCCATGCGGTGCCGCCCGACTACAAGGGCCGTGCCGACGCCTATCTCGACGAGGTCGCGATCCCGACCATGCGGCTTGCCCACGAGGAAGGCCTGATCGACGCCGTCGACGCCTTCTGCGAGGGCATCGCCTTCTCGCCCGCGCAGGTCGAGCGCCTCTTCACCGCAGCCCAAGCCCTTGGCCTGCCGGTAAAACTCCATGCCGAGCAGCTGTCGAACCTCGGCGGCGCGGCGCTGGCGGCCCGCCACGGCGCCCTCTCCGCCGACCATCTCGAATATCTCGACGAGGACGGCGCCCGCGCCATGGCCGCCCACGGCACCGTCGCGGTGATCCTGCCCGGCGCCTTCTACACGCTCCGCGAGACGCAACTGCCGCCAATCGGCCTCCTGCGCCAGCACGGCGTGCCGATGGCAGTCGCGACCGACTGCAACCCCGGCACAGCGCCGATGACCTCGCTGACGCTCGCCATGAACATGGCCTGCACGCTCTTCCGCATGACGCCCGAGGAGGCGCTTCTCGGCGCCACCGCCCATGCCGCCCGCGCCCTTGGCCTCGCCGACCGCGGTCGCCTCGCCCCGGGCCTGCGCGCCGACCTCGCCGTGTGGGAGGCGAAGACCCCCGCCGAGCTTTCCTGGCGCATCGGCCCCACGCCCCTTCACGCCCGCATCTTCGGAGGCCAGATTGACCGCTGAAACCTTGATCCCCGGCGCGACGACGCTCGCCCAGTTGGAACGCATCTACCGGCAGGAGGCGCCGGCCCGTCTCGACGCCAGCGCCCGCGGCCCGGTCGAGGCCGCCGCCGCCCGCATCGCCGCCGCCGCCGCCGGGACCGAGCCGGTCTATGGGGTCAACACCGGCTTCGGCAAGCTCGCCTCGCTGAAGATCGCGTCAAAGGACACCGCCACGCTCCAGCGCAACCTGATCCTTTCCCATTGCTGCGGCGTGGGCGAGCCGATGCCGCGCGCCGTCGCCCGGCTGATGATGGTGCTGAAGCTCCTCTCGCTCGGCCGCGGCGCTTCCGGCGTCCGGTGGGAACTGATAGAACTTCTGGAAGGGATGCTGGCGCGCGGCGTTACGCCGGTCGTCCCCGCACAAGGCTCGGTCGGCGCCTCCGGCGACCTCGCCCCCCTCGCCCATATGGCCGCCGTCATGATCGGGCATGGTGAGGCGGATGTTGACGGCTCCCGCCTGCCCGGCGGCGAGGCGCTGGCGATGGCTGGCCTGTCACCGATCGTCCTCGGGCCGAAGGAAGGCCTCGCCCTGATCAACGGCACGCAATTCTCGACTGCCTATGCGCTCGCGGGCCTGTTCGACGCCTGGACCGCCGCACAATCGGCCCTCGTCGTCTCGGCGCTTTCGACCGACGCTATCATGGGCTCGACCGCCCCATTGGAACCCGAGATCCACGACCTGCGCGGCCATGCCGGCCAGATCGAAGCTGCAGCGACGATGCGCGCCCTTCTCGCAGGCTCGGTCATCCGCGAAAGCCACCGCACCGGCGACACCCGCGTGCAGGACCCCTATTGCATCCGCTGCCAGCCGCAGGTGACCGGCGCTGCGATGGATGTCCTTCGCCTCGCCGCCCGCACCCTTCAGACCGAGGCCAATGCCGCGACCGACAACCCGCTGGTGCTGACATCGGGCGGCATCGTCTCGGGCGGCAACTTCCATGCAGAGCCGGTGGGCTTCGCCGCCGACATGATCGCGCTCGCGATCAGCGAGATCGGCGCGATCGCCCAGCGCCGCGTGGCGCTGATGGTCGATCCGACGCTCAGCTTCGACCTGCCGCCGTTCCTGACACCAAACCCCGGCCTCAACTCCGGCCTGATGATCGCCGAGGTCACGACCGCCGCGCTGATGAGCGAAAACAAACACCTCGCCCATCCGACCGTGATCGACTCGACGCCCACCAGCGCCAACCAGGAGGATCACGTCAGCATGGCCGCCCACGGCGCGCGCCGCTTGACAAGGATGAACGAGAACCTCGCCCGCATCCTCGGCGTCGAAGCCCTTTGCGCCGCGCAAGGCGTCGAATTCCGCGCACCGCTGACCACCTCGGCCCCCCTCGCCCGCGTCGTCGCCCGCCTGCGCCAGGACGTGGCGACGCTCGGCGAAGACCGCTATCTCGCCCCCGATCTCGAGGCCGCCGCAACGCTCATCGCCAGCGGCGCGCTGGCCGGGGCCGCGAAGACCGACCTGCCCCTTCTTTCGTTCTGAAATATCCTGCGGGGGTCCGGGGGCGCAAAGCCCCCGGCGGCCTCCGCCAAACCCGGAGCCTGATCATGACCAATCCCCGTCACAACCTGCGCGACGTCTTCCCCCCGACCGGCACCGAGATCACCGCGAAAAGCTGGCTGACCGAGGCGCCGATGCGGATGCTGATGAACAACCTGCACCCGGATGTCGCCGAGAACCCGCATGAGTTGGTCGTCTATGGCGGCATCGGCCGCGCCGCCCGCACCTGGGAGGATTTCGACCGCATCGTCGCGACGCTGAAGACGCTGAACGAGGACGAGACGCTGCTCGTCCAGTCCGGCAAGCCCGTCGGCGTCTTCCGCACTCATAAGGACGCGCCGCGCGTGCTGATCGCCAACTCGAACCTCGTACCGCACTGGGCGACCTGGGACCATTTCAACGAGCTCGACAAGAAGGGCCTTGCCATGTACGGCCAGATGACCGCCGGGTCCTGGATCTACATCGGCACCCAGGGCATCGTGCAGGGCACCTACGAGACCTTCGCCGAGGCCGGCCGCCAGCACTATGACGGCAACCTCAAGGGCAAGTGGATCCTGACCGGCGGCCTTGGCGGCATGGGCGGCGCGCAGCCGCTCGCCGCGGTCATGGCCGGGGCCTGCTGCCTCGCGGTCGAGGTGGACGAGACCCGCATCGATTTCCGCATCCGCACCCGCTACCTCGACGCCAAGGCGAAAACGCTCGACGAGGCGCTGGCGCTGATCGACGACTGGACGGCGAAGGGCGAGGCGAAATCGGTCGGCCTTCTCGGCAACGCCGCGGAGATCTTCCCGGAACTGGTGAAACGGATGAAGGCGGGCGGCCATCGCCCCGACATCGTCACCGACCAGACCTCGGCCCATGACCCGCTGCACGGCTATTGCCCGGCGGGCTGGACGGTCGCCGAATGGCGGGCCAAGCAGGAAAGCGATCCCCACGCGGTCGAGAAAGCCTCCCGCGCCAGCATGAAGACCCATGTCGCGGCGATGGTCGATTTCTGGAACGCGGGCGTGCCGACGCTCGACTACGGCAACAACATCCGCCAGGTCGCGCAGGACGAGGGGCTGGAGAATGCCTTCGCCTTCCCGGGCTTCGTGCCGGCCTATATCCGCCCGCTCTTCTGCAAGGGCATCGGTCCCTTCCGCTGGTGCGCGCTGTCGGGCGATCCGTCCGACATCCACAAGACCGACGCGGCCATGAAGAAGCTCTTCCCCGAGAACCATCACCTGCACCGCTGGCTCGACATGGCGCAGGAGCGGATCGCCTTCCAGGGTCTGCCCGCGCGCATCTGCTGGATCGGCCTCGGTGACCGGCACCGGGCGGGGCTGATGTTCAACGAGATGGTGAAGTCGGGCGAACTGAAGGCCCCGATCGTCATCGGCCGGGACCACCTCGATTCAGGCTCCGTTGCTTCGCCCAACCGCGAGACCGAGGCGATGAAGGACGGCTCGGATGCGGTGTCGGACTGGCCGCTCCTGAACGCGCTACTTAACACCGCCTCTGGCGCGACCTGGGTGTCGCTCCATCACGGCGGCGGCGTGGGCATGGGCTTCAGCCAGCATTCCGGCATGGTCGTGGTCGCCGACGGCACCGACGACGCGGCGCGGCGGCTGTCGAACGTCCTCTGGAACGACCCGGCGACCGGTGTCATGCGCCATGCCGATGCGGGCTACGACATCGCCAAGGACTGCGCCCGCGAACACGGCCTGCGCCTGCCGGGCATCCTGGGGAACTGACGATCATCCGCCGGATTTGTTCCGCGACAGATCCGGCCGCGCCTGCCTGTTCCTGGGCAGGCGCGTTCCACACCCGCTCAGGCAGTCGCGACCGGATTTCAGACCCCACTCCAGCTGACATACCCCTTCCCTGCGGGCTTGCACCCTGCGGCAACGGACCGGTCCTACCCCAGTCTTTCCTCCAGGAACGCCGCCGCCTGCGCGATCGCCCGCCGCCCCTCGGCCAGCCGCTTCTGCCAGACCGGGAAGGCGTGGATCATGCGCGGATAGACCTGCAGCGTCACCGCCACATGGGCGACACCCATCTTTCGGGCGAGCCTGAACGAGTCGTCGAGGAGCGTCTCGTCCGATCCGACCTGGATCAGCGCCGGCGGCAGGCCGGCCATTTCCCCGAACAGGGGCGACACCATCGGATCGCGCGGATCATGCCCGGCCAGATAGGCCCCGGCCAGGCTTTCGAGATAGCCCTTGTGGATCAGCGGATCGACCGCATCCTCGTCAGTGATGCTCTCGCCGCTCATCGTCAGGTCCGTCCAGGGCGAAAGGAGCCAAAGGCAGCCTGGCAGCGTCTCGCCCCGCGCCCGCAGCGTCATCGCCAGCGCCAGCGACAGTCCGCCGCCCGCGCTGTCGCCCGCCACGCAGATCCGCTCCGCCGCGATCCCCTGCCCCCTGAGCCAGCCCCAGGCCCCAAGAGCATCCTCCAGCGCGGCCGGATAGGGATGCTCGGGCGCGAGCCGGAAGCCGAGCGCCAGGGTCCGCAGCCGCGCCGCCCTGGCGATGCCGCCCGCAACTGTGCGATGGCTCGCGATCGACCCCGAGCAATAGCCCCCGCCATGCAGGTAAAGAACGACCCGGTCCTGCCGGCTTTCCGGTCCCGAGGACCACTCCGCCGGTCGCCCCGCCACCATCACGGTCGAGAAGGTCACACCCTCTGGCAATCCGTCGGCGGTGCAAACCTCGTCCATGCGAGCCCGCCGTTCGGCCCAGTCCGTGGGCCGGGCCTTCGACTGCAGCAATGCCCGCAGGCTGTCGATGTCCGCCATCGCCTTCCCTCCTCCCGAGGTCCGGCCGGCCGGACCTATTTGGCCGTCAGAACCGCCGAAACCGGGGCCAGCGCCACTTGCGACGCGCGCCCCTCGACCGTCCAGGACAGGATCGTCGCCACCGTCTCCGGACGGGCCGAGCCGATCACCGTCACCGCGCCCTCCTGCGCCGCCTTGAACGCCGCGCGGTCAAGGTAGCGGCGGATGGTCGGCGCGGATTCCCCCTCGGCATCGAGCTTGCGGAAGATGCGCGCCGAGGGCACCTGATCGCGGCTTGCCACCTGCGCTGCGGAATCGAGGCCCGCATCATAGGTCAGGATCCCGCGCCCGCCGGCGCCGACTAAGCCCACGACATCGGCTGACAGCTTGCGATCCGACTGGAAGCCGCCTTCAGGCAGGTCGAGCACCGCGACAGCCTGCGGCAGCGCCGCGTCATGGGCGGCGAAGGTCACCTCCAGGTCGGAGGCGGTCGCCCCCTTCGGAATCCCGGTGGCCAGCATCACCACCTCGTGCCCGCCCTTCCGGTAGGTCTCGGCAACTTTGCCGATGTCGGGAAGCATCGGATCCAGCGCAAAGGTCACCGGGATCGGCAGGGCCGCCAGTGCAGCCCGATCCAGCGTCGGGCTGCCGTCATCGATCAGGATGATGGCAAAGGCAGGTTTGCCCTCGGGATTGCTGAAGCTCACCGCGTTGCGGGTCAGCGCCGTTTCGGGCGCAGCGGCCATGTCGGTTTCTTCATCCGCCTTCGGTTCGACCCCGATCTGCGGCAGGGCGCCCACCTTTACCCCGGGCACTTCGGTTTCGAACCCGGTCTTCGGCTTCTCCGGCAGCGTCGCCTCGCCGGTGGTCTCGACCTTGGCCGTCCCCGCCTCGGCGCCATCCTGGCCGGGCGAGATGACACGGGGAAGTGAGGCGCCCTCCTCGACCGGGGCTTCTGCCGCCGGGGCCGTCCGGGCCAATGCCTCTTCCTCGGGCGTCAGCGGCGGCGGGGGCGGCAACTCGGCCGCCTCCGGGCTCGTCTCGCCGGCCGGGGCGGCCAGATCTGGGCTCGCCCCCGGGGCCGCGGGGGCCGTCGCGAGGGCCAGTTGCGGGGCGCTGTCCTCGGCCACGGGGGCAGACGGCGCCGCTGGCCCTTCCAGTGAAGGTTCGGGCAGGCCCGCGCTCGCGGTATCCGCGGCCGGCGGGGCGGGAACATCGGTGGCCCCGACGACGGCCGGCACGCTTTCCTGAGCGGGCGCGGCAGATTGCCCGGGGAGTTCCGCGTTGATCTCGGCCGGCGGCCGGTTGAATTCCGACCCCGACGGCACATCAAGGCTGTCCTGCGCTGCGGCCGTCTCGGTTTCCGCCGCCGTGGTCTTCGGCGCGGTGGCCGGCGCTTCCGTTCCCGAAGCCGCGGTCTCGGTCGCGACCGGTTCAGGGGCCTGTTCGGAAACAGGCGGCTCCGCCGGGCTCACGGCAGAGGGTTCGGCGGCGGGCGGTTCGGCGGGCGCTGGCATGTTGGCCGCGACGGGCGTCCCCGGCATCGGCGCCATTTCGGACGAAACCACCAGTCCGAGAGCACCGACGACGGCGCCCCAGATCACACCTGATGCGAAACCGCGCAACTGCTACCCCCTGTCTTGCCACCCTGCCCCGTCCGCCCCGGAGGCGCCGATCCGGCATCTTCGGCCGGCATCTTTGCCTTGACGCCCCTTGGCGGCTCGGCCCATGTATAGCGCGACCCTGCGCGGGGATCATCCGAAAAAGCCGAAAGTGCCTGCGGCCATGCTGCTATTGATCGATAACTACGACAGTTTCACCTACAACCTCGTCCATTACCTGGGCGAACTCGGGGCCGAGGTGAAGGTCGTGCGCAACGACGCCCTTGATGTGCAGCAGGCCATGGCGCTGCGCCCCTCGTCGATCGTTCTGTCGCCCGGCCCCTGCGATCCGGCCCAGGCCGGGATCTGTCTGCCGCTCACCGCCGCCGCCGCCGAGGCCCGGATCCCGCTTCTGGGCGTTTGCCTTGGCCACCAGACCATCGGCGAGGCCTTCGGCGGCCATGTCATCCGCTGCCACGAGATCGTCCACGGCAAGATGGGCGTCATGCATCACGAAGGCAAAGGCATCTTCCGCGGCCTGCCCTCGCCCTTCCTCGCCACCCGCTACCACTCGCTGATCGTCGAACGCGAGACGCTGCCAGATTGCCTGGAAGTCACCGCCTGGCTCGAGGATGGCACGATCATGGGCCTGCGCCACAAGGAGCGCCCGATCGAAGGCGTGCAGTTCCATCCCGAAAGCATCGCTTCGGAGCATGGCCACCAGCTTCTGCGGAACTTCCTCGAGATGGCGCGGGACGCGGTTCCGGCATGAGCGACCGCCTGAAACCGCTGATCGGGCTGGCGGCGACCCGGCCCCTGACCCGCGCCGAGGCCGAGACCGCCTTCGAGGCGCTGTTCGAGGGCGAGGCGACCCCGGCCCAGACCGGCGGCTTCCTGATGGCCCTGCGCGCCCGCGGCGAGACGGTCGAGGAATATGCCGCCGCCGCCACGGTCATGCGCGCCAAATGCCACAAGGTCACCGCCCCCGCCGGCGCCATGGACATCGTTGGCACGGGCGGTGACGGCAAGGGCACGCTCAATATCTCGACCGCGACGGCCTTCGTCGTGGCTGGCGCCGGCGTGCCGGTCGCCAAGCACGGCAACCGAAACCTCTCGTCGAAATCCGGTGCGGCGGATGCGCTGACCGAATTGGGCGTCAACGTCATGGTCGGGCCGGATGTGGTCGAGCGCGCCCTTTCCGAAGCCGGCATCGGCTTCATGATGGCCCCGATGCATCATCCGGCGATGCGCCATGTCGGCCCGGTCCGGGCCGAGCTTGGGACGCGGACGATCTTCAACATCCTCGGTCCGCTGACCAATCCAGCCGGGGTGAAGCGCCAGCTGACCGGCACCTTCTCGCCCACGCTGATCCGTCCGATGGCCGAAACCCTGTTGGCGCTTGGTGCCGAGCGCGCCTGGCTTGTTCATGGCGGCGATGGCACGGATGAAATCTCGATCGCGCTGCCGACGAAGGTCGCGGCGCTGGAAGGCGGCACCATCCGCGAGTTCGACCTGCACCCCGAGGATGCGGGACTGCCCGCCCATCCCTTCGAGGCGATCCTGGGCGGCACGCCTGCCGAGAATGCCGCGGCCCTGCGCGCCCTGCTTGACGGTGCAGCCGGGGCCTATCGCGACGCGGTCCTGCTGAACGCGGCGGCAGCCCTGGTCGTGGCGGAAAAGGTGGCGAGCCTGCCTGAAGGGGTCGAACTGGCGCGGGAAAGCCTCGATAGCGGAGCGGCGTGGGCGAAAGTGGCAGCAGTGGCGCGGATCACCACGGCAGCCTGACCCTTGCGCCCACGATTTTTCTGCGAAAAATCAGCGCAAAGCCGGGAGCCCGATTTTTCGCAGAAAAATCGCCCCACTGAAGGAAACGCCGATTTTTCGTAGAAAAATCGTTCTGGGACAAGACAATCGCATGGCGACCATTCTGGACAGGATCAAGGCCTACAAGCTCGAGGATGTCGCTCGGCGCAAGGCCGCCCGGCCCCTGGCCGAGATCGAAGAGGCGGCGCGTGATGCGGATGCCCCCCGTGGCTTTGCCGTGGCGCTGCGCGAAGCGGCCAGTTCGGGCTATGGGCTTATCGCCGAGGTCAAGAAGGCCAGCCCTTCGAAGGGCCTGATCCGCGCCGATTTCGACCCGCCCGAGCTTGCCCGTGCCTATGAACGCGGCGGCGCTGCCTGCCTGTCCATCCTGACCGATGGCCCTTCCTTCCAGGGTGATGACAGCTACCTCGTCGCCGCCCGCGCGGCCACCAGCCTGCCCTGCCTGCGCAAGGATTTCCTTTACGATCCCTGGCAGGTGGCGGAGTCGCGCGCGCTTGGTGCCGATTGCATCCTCATCATCATGGCCTCGCTGTCCGATACGCAGGCCGCCGAGCTGGAGGATGCGGCCTTCCACTGGAAGATGGACGTGCTGATCGAGGTCCATGACGAGGCCGAACTCGACCGTGCCTCGCGCCTGCGTTCTCCGCTGATCGGCATCAACAATCGCAATCTCCACACATTCGAAGTCACGCTCGACACCACCCGGAAACTGGCGCGGCGTGTGCCCGAGGACCGGATGATCGTCTCGGAAAGTGGCCTCTATACGCCGGCGGATCTGGCCGACATGGCGCGCTATGGCGCGCGCTGCTTCCTGATCGGCGAAAGCCTGATGCGCCAGCCCGATGTCGAGGCGGCGACGCGGGCAATCCTTGCCAATCCGCGCACGGCCCAGGGCGGGCTGTGATGGCCGGCAATCCCCTCACCCATTTCGATGCCGAAGGTCACGCCCACATGGTCGATGTCTCGGACAAGGCCGTCACCGACCGTATCGCCGTCGCCCGCGGCGCGGTGCGGATGCTGCCCGCAACGCTGGCCCTCATCATCGAAGGCCGGGCGAAGAAGGGCGATGTGCTGGGTGTCGCCCGGCTTGCCGGGATCATGGGGGCCAAGAAGACCGCCGACCTGATCCCGCTCTGCCATCCCCTGCCGATCGCCAAGGTTGCCATAGACCTAACCCCGGACGCCGATCTTCCCGGCATCCGCATCGAGGCCACCGTCAAGACCACCTGCCAGACCGGGGTCGAGATGGAGGCGCTGACCGCCGTCAGCGTGGCTGCGCTGACCGTCTATGACATGGTCAAGGCCGTGGACCGTGGTATGGAGATCCTCGGCATCGAGGTCGTCCTGAAAGACGGTGGAAAATCCGGGCGTTACGAGGCGAAGCGATGATATCGGTCGAAGAGGCGCAGGCGCGGGTCACCGCCCTCGCCCCGACGCTGCCTTGCGAAACCGTGTCGCTCGCAGCCGCGTCCGGCCGGGTCATGGCCGAGCCCGCCAACGCCCGCCTGACCCAGCCGCCTTTCGCCGCCTCGGCCATGGACGGCTACGCGGTCGCCGAGCCGGTGCGCCCGGGGGACCGCCTTGTCGTCACCGGCATTTCAGCCGCGGGCCATGCCTTCCCGGGCCGGGTCGGTCCGGGCGAGGCGGTGCGCATCTTCACGGGCGCCCCGGTGCCGGAAGGCGCGACCCGCGTCGTGATCCAGGAAGATGTGACCGCCGAGGGGCAGACGATCCTGCTTGGCGCGGGTCTGGACGGCGCAACCAACATCCGCCCGATGGGCCAGGATTTCCGCGCCGGCGACAGCCTGCCACCCCGGCGGCTGCGCCCTGCCGACCTCGCCCTTCTTGCCGCGATGAACATCGACCGGGTCACGGTCCGCCGCCGCCCGGTCGTGGCCCTGATCGCCACCGGCGACGAGCTGGTCATGCCGGGCGAGACCCCGCGCCCCGACCAGATCATCGCCTCGAACGGCTTCGCGCTGAAGGCGATGGCCGAGGCGGAGGGCGCCGAGGTGCGGATGCTGCCCATCGCCCGCGACACCGAGGCTGAACTCGCCACCGTCTTCGGGCTTGCCGATGGCGCGGACCTGATCGTCACCATCGGCGGCGCCTCGGTCGGCGACCACGACCTTGTCGGCAAGGTGGCCGGTGACCTCGGGCTGGAGCGCGCCTTCTACAAGGTGGCGATGCGGCCGGGCAAACCGCTGATGGCAGGGCGGATGATGGGGGCGGCGATGCTGGGCCTGCCCGGCAACCCGGTTTCGGCGATCGTCTGCGGGCATCTGTTCCTGCTGCCCCTGATCCGGGCGATGCTGGGCCTTTCGCCCGCCCATCCCCTGCGACGCGCCACACTCGGTGCCGGGGTCGATGCGAACGGCAACCGGACGCATTACATGCGCGCCCGCCTGTCGCCCGGTCCCGGCCTGCCGGCGATCACTCCGTTCGACCGGCAGGACTCTGCCCTCCTGTCGATCCTGTCGCAGGCAGATGCCCTGCTCGTCCGCCCGATTGGCGATGGCCCTCGCAGCCCGGGGACCGAGGTGGACTACCTGCCGATCTGAGAATTACGGAATGTGTTGACACAAACCGGGAACACGGGCAGAACATGTCGGGAACCCATCCGCGTCGCCAGACCGAGGATTGCGCCCGATGCTGACCCGCAAGCAACTGGAACTTCTGGATTTCATCCGCACCCGCATGGATGCCGACGGCGTCCCGCCCTCGTTCGACGAGATGAAGGAGGCGCTGGACCTGAAATCGAAATCCGGCATCCACCGGCTCATCACGGCACTTGAGGAGCGGGGCTTCATCCGCCGCCTGCCGCACCGGGCCCGGGCGCTGGAAATCCTGAAGCTGCCAGAAGCGATGGAACGCCCCGGTTTCTCGCCCAAGGTCATCCAGGGGGACCGGCCCGCCACGCCGCCGCCAGCCCCGCCCCGGAACGCCATTGCGGTCGAAGCGATCAATGCGCTGGAACTGCCGGTCATGGGGCGCATCGCCGCCGGCGTGCCGATCGAGGCGATCCAGCATATCTCGCACCATGTCGCCGTGCCGGGGTCGATGCTCTCGGGCCGCGGCCAGCACTACGCGCTCGAGGTCAAGGGCGACTCGATGATCGAGGCCGGGATCAATGACGGCGATATCGTCATCATCCGCGAACAGGGGACAGCCGAAAACGGCGATATCGTCGTGGCGTTGGTCGAGGAACAGGAAGCGACCCTGAAGCGCTTCCGCCGCAAGGGCAACATGATCGCGCTGGAAGCCGCGAACCCCGCCTATGAAACGCGGATGTTCCCCGACCACATGGTGCGGGTGCAGGGCCGCCTTGTCGGCCTGATCCGCAACTACTGAGGCGGCGGCAGCACGATCACCGGCTGCGCGCTGACCTGCCCCATCCAGACGCGTGCGGCACGGTTTGTCGGAATAAGGCGCAATCCGCCATCCGGTTCCAGCCAGCCCGCGACCGCGCCGCTGAGCGCCAGTTCGGTCCGGTCGATCACGATGCACCCCTCGGGCAAGGCTGCCAGGTCCGCGGCCAGGACCACCAGATCGTTTTCCTTGCAGGCCCGGTCGAGCTGCGCGGCCGCCCCTTTGCCCTTCAGCACGACCCCGCGCCACCCGCCAAGCTGAAAGCCTCGGGCCATGGCAGGACCGGTGAACCCCTTGCGATTGGCGGCTTCCTTCTGATCCGCCAGATCACCATCGTTCGCCAGCCAGTCCGATGCAGCGAAGCCGGCCCCCTTCGCGGCAGACAGCGCCCGCCCCTCTGGCCCCATCACGCCGGCCAACCCGCCATCGGTACTGATGAGAAGGTCCGGGCGCGGCAGGATGGCCCACAGGACAAACCCGGCCACAAGCGGCGCGACCCCCAGCCAGCGGGCACGCCCCTGCCAGATCACCACCCACAGCGCCCCGAGCGCCAGAAGCGGCAGGACCGCAGGCACCGGCGCGGGAATGCCCGTCACCGCCCCCTTCCACCCTGCCACCAGATGCGCGACCGCCAGGATCCAGCGCGCACCCAGCTCCATCGCCCAGAAGCCCGGCGCGGCCAGTCCCAGGGGCGCGAGCAGAACCGCGATCACCGCACCTGGCATGATCAGCATCCCCATTGCAGGAACGGTCAGCAGGTTGGCGATCATGCCGTAATCGGTGAAGCGGTTGAAATGCGCGGCGCCAAGCGGAGCCGTGGCCGCCCCGGCTATGACCGTGGACAGGACCGCGACCATCACGCCCCTGCCCCACCAGGGCAATCCCTGGGCACGAGGCCAGCGCCGCAAGGCATCGAATCCGGCGACCAGCGCAATGGTCGCGGCAAAGGACATCTGGAAACCCGGCCCGAACAGGCTGTCGGGCTGCCAGAGGAGCAGCGCTGTCCCGGCCAGCGCCACGCCGCGCAGGGTAAAGGCCCGCCGGTCGGCCAGCACCGCGACCAGCATCACCGCCACCATGACGAACGCGCGCTCGGTCGCGACATTGGCCCCCGACAGCGCGAGGTAAAAGGCCGAGACGACCAGCGCCACCGCCGCCGCAACCTTCTTCGAGTTCAGCCGAAGCGCCACCGGCGGCACCAGTGCGATGCCATAACGGACCAGCGCGAAGACGAAGCCGGTCAGGAAGGCCATGTTCATCCCCGAAATCGCCAGCAGATGCGACAGGTTCGAGGCGCGCAGGTCCTGAACCGTCGCCTGCGCGATCTGGGACCGGTCGCCGGTGACCGCGCCCGAGGCAAAGGCTCCGGCCTGCCCGGGAATGCGCGCCATGATCGCCCCGGACAGATGGGCGCGCAGGCGGTTCACCCATTCCTCTCCCGGCGCGGCGGGCTCCAGCGTCAGCAGGGGCGAGCGGCTGGACCCGACCGCGCCCAGCCCCTCGAAATAGGCCATCCGCCGGAAGTCGAAGCCGCCCGGCTCGGCCGGGCCGGGCGGCGGGGCGAGATTTGCCGTCAGGATCACGGTCAGGCCCGGCTTCGGCTCGGTCTGGGGGCCGTCCCAGTGCAGTGTGACGCGGACGGTGCGAGGGGTGCGGACAGGATCGACCCGCGAGAGCACCACCCGGTCGAGGGTGATGCGCGGAAAATCGGACTCGGACCTGTCGATTTCGACCACGCGGCCCTGCACCGGGCCGTAATAGCGGAACTCCAGCACCGGGGCGGCGACGAGCGACAGGCGCAGCCCGCAGGCGAGCATCCCTAGACAGAGGCAGAACGCGGCCCAGGCGGGCACCTGAACCAGGTCCGGCGCCCGAACGGACGCCGCCAGCAGGCCAAGCGCCGCCAGCGCGATGCCGCCGTAGAACGGAAGGCCCGGCTCGGCCACAAGACCGAACCAGATCCCGATCCCGCAGGCGATCAGCACCGGGACAAAGGGGAACAGCGTGCCGCGCGCGGCCGCCAGCGCCGCGAAAGGATGGCCGAGACGCCACATGCCCCGCTGGTTCCCGCGCTTGTCACTTCAGGCGTGATTGCCTAGACAGGCGGCAAATCTGCCCCGTTCATGGTTTCCGAAAGGTTAACCCGGTCATGACCGACGCCAATTCCGCACGCGCCGCCGGCGCAAAGCCCAAATCCGGTATCGTCACCCGCTTTGCGCCCTCGCCAACCGGCTACCTGCATATCGGCGGCGGCCGCACGGCGCTGTTCAACTGGCTTTTCGCCCGCGGTCATGGCGGCACCTTCCTGCTCCGGATCGAGGACACCGACCGTGAGCGGTCCACCCCCGAGGCGACGGCGGCGATCTTGCGCGGCCTGACTTGGCTCGGCCTCGACTGGGATGGCGAGGTCGTCAGCCAGTTCGAGCGCCGCGACCGCCATGCCGAGGTCGCGCGCGAGATGCTGGCGCGCGGCTCGGCCTATCGCTGCTATTCGACGCCCGAGGAAATCGAGGCCTTCCGCGAGGCGGCCCGCGCCGAGGGCCGCTCGACCCTGTTCCAGAGCCCCTGGCGCGACGCGGGTCCCGCGACCTGGCCAGATGGACCCTATGCCATCCGCATGAAGGCCCCGCGCGAGGGCGAGACGCTTGTGCAGGACGTCGTTCAGGGCACGGTCAAATTCCGCAACGACCAGCTTGACGACATGGTCGTGCTGCGCTCGGACGGGACGCCCACCTACATGCTTGCGGTGGTGGTCGACGATCACGACATGGGCGTGACCCATGTGATCCGCGGTGACGATCACCTGACCAACGCCGCGCGCCAGCAGATGGTCTATGACGCGATGGGCTGGCCGGTGCCGGTCTGGGCGCATATCCCGCTGATCCACGGGCCGGACGGCAAGAAGCTGTCGAAACGCCATGGCGCGGTCGGGGTCGAGGAATACCAGCGCATGGGCTACCCCGCGGCAGGGATGCGCAACTACCTGACCCGTCTCGGCTGGGCCCATGGCGATGCCGAGTTCTTCACCTCGGAGCAGGCCAAGGAATGGTTCGATCTGGAGGGAATCGGTCGGTCACCGGCGCGACTCGACTTCAAGAAGCTCGAGAACATCTGCGGCCAGCACATGGCTGCTACGGCGGATGCTGCATTGCTGCACGAACTCGAGGCCTATCTGGCCTCGATCGGCCAACCTGCGCTTGACGATCTGCAGCGCGACAGGGTGTCCCGGGCGATGTATGCCCTGAAAGACCGTGCGAAGACTTTCCCGGAACTTATTGAAAAGGCTCACTTCGCACTGATTTCCCGCCCAGTTGTCGCGGATGCCTCGGCACAGGCCGCACTGGACTCGGTATCCCGTGGTATACTGAAATCGTTGACGCCGCGCCTGCGAAATGCTAGCTGGACAAAGGGCGATCTGGAAGCAATCCTGTCGGAGGAGGCCTCGGCCCAGGGTCTCAGCTTCGGCAAGATGGCCGCGCCGCTACGGGCCGCATTGGCCGGGCGGACGGTAACGCCGAGTGTCTATGACATGATGCTTGTCATCGGTCGGGACGAGACGATCGGGCGGCTGGAGGATGCCTCGGCCTGATCGGCCATCGCCTCCCTGCTGCACGACCGGGCCGACTACCGCCGGCTGCCGGCGGCCACGCCAGATAGGGATGCATGATGGCTGAACCGAACAAATCCGCGACGCTCTCAATCGGAGACAAGTCCTACGCCCTCCCCATCCATTCGCCGTCGCTTGGCCCGGATGTCGTCGATATTCGCAAGCTTTACGGCGAGGCGGACGTGTTCACCTACGACCCCGGCTTCACCTCGACCGCCGCCTGCGAAAGCGCGATCACCTATATCGACGGCGACAAGGGCGAGCTTCTTTATCGCGGCTACCCGATCGAGCAGCTGGCCGAGAAATCGCATTACCTCGAGGTCTGCTACCTCCTCCTCTACGGAGAGCTGCCGACCGAAGCCCAGATGCGCGACTTCGAGAATCGCGTGACCCGCCACACGATGGTGCATGAACAGATGCACCTGTTCTTCCGCGGCTTCCGCCGGGACGCGCACCCGATGGCGACCATGGTGGCCGTGGTCGGCGCAATGAGCGCCTTCTACCACGACTCGACCGACGTCAACGATCCCTGGCAGCGCGAGGTCGCCGCGATCCGCATGATCGCCAAGCTCCCGACCATCGCGGCAATGGCCTACAAGTATTCGATCGGCCAGCCCTTCGTGTACCCGAAGAACAGCCTCGATTACGCCGGCAACTTCCTGCACATGTGCTTCTCGGTTCCCTGCGAGGAGTATGTGGTGAACCCGATCCTGTCCAAGGCGATGGACCGGATCATGACGCTGCATGCCGACCACGAGCAGAACGCCTCGACCTCGACCGTGCGTCTGGCGGGTTCCTCGGGCGCCAACCCCTTCGCCTGCATCGCCGCCGGCATCGCCTGCCTCTGGGGCCCGGCGCATGGCGGCGCCAACCAGGCCTGCCTCGAGATGCTGCGCGAGATCGGCACAGTCGACCGCATCCCGGAGTATGTCGCCAAAGCCAAGGACAAGAACTCGGGCTTCCGCCTGATGGGCTTCGGCCACCGCGTCTACAAGAACTTCGACCCGCGGGCGAAGGTGATGAAGGAAAGCGCCGACGAGGTGCTGGACCTGCTCGGCGTCCACAACAACCCGCTGCTGCAGGTGGCCAAGGAACTGGAGCGCATCGCGCTTGAGGACGAATACTTCATCTCGAAGAAGCTCTACCCGAACGTCGACTTCTACTCGGGCATCATCCTCGAGGCGATGGGCTTCCCCACCTCGATGTTCACGCCGATCTTCGCCCTGTCGCGGACCGTCGGCTGGATCAGCCAGTGGAAAGAGATGATCGCGGACCCGACCCAGAAGATTGGCCGCCCGCGCCAGCTCTATATCGGGCCGAAGCAGCGCGACTACGTCGACGTCGCGAAGCGCTGATACGACCCCGCATCGGACCGGCCCGTGACCGCAAGGTCGCGGGCCTTTTTCTTTCGCCGAACAGCGAGCGCCCCGTCTCGCCGTTGCGACAAGAAAATTTCACAAGCCGGGTGGCAGGAATTGTGATAAGATCAGAAACATAGGTCGCTATTTCGGCCTTTTGCGTCCCGTTTTCTGAACAGCCTTGTGAATTTCACTTATCGGTGGAGGAGCAGATGTTGGCTCTCGTCGTTACGGCTTGCTTGAATTCGAACCCGACCGCCTGCGGAGATCAGGTCATCGCATGGATGCCTTACGAGACTGAAGCACGCTGCCTGATCGGCAGTCGTCAGCGGATGTCGGCCTGGGCGCAGGCGCATCCGGAGGTGACCCTCGTCGGTGCGTCCTGCATGTCCGGGCGTCACGGGGTTGCCCCAAGGTCGGAATATGTGGTGATGGCCAGCCACAAGCTGACCGACTGAGGCGATCAGGTCCGGCCGTCGAGCGTCGCCACCGCCCGGTAGCATTCAGGACGGCGGTCGCGGAACAGGCCCCAGGTCCGGCGCAGGTCCTCGATCGCGGCAAGGTCGAAGCTGTGAATGAGCACCTGCTCCGCGTCGCGCGAGGCCTTGGCCACCAGCTGTCCGGCCTGGTCGCAGATGAAGGACGAGCCGTAGAAGGTCACCGCTGTCCCTTCCGGTGCGGTTTCGGTGCCGATGCGGTTCGAGGCGATGACGGGCAGGATATTGGCGGCGGCATGGCCGCGCATCACCATTTCCCAATGCGGCTGGCTGTCATAACCGGGCGCGGGCGGCTCCGACCCGATGGCGGTGGGATAGAGGATCATCTCCGCCCCTTGCAGCGCCATGGCCCGCGCCGCCTCGGGGAACCACTGGTCCCAGCAGATGCCGGTACCGATGCGGCCGAAGGCGGTGTGCCAGACCTTGAAACCGGTATCACCGGGGGAGAAGTAGTATTTCTCCTCGTAGCCCGGTCCCTGCGGGATATGGGTCTTGCGGTAGAGGCCCAGCACGCCCCCATCCGCATCGATCATGGCGAGGCTGTTGAAATGCGCCGGTCCCGCCTGCTCGAAGAAGGAGAGTGGGATCACCACGCCCAACTCCTTCGCCAGAGCCGAGAAGCGGGCGATCAGCGGATGGCCCTGCATGGGGCGGGCAAGGCGGAAATACTCGGTCCGCTCGGTAATGCAGAAATAGGGTGCCTCGAACAGCTCCTGGATCAGCACGACCTGCGCGCCCTTCGCGGCGGCGGCGCGGATCAGTTCTTCGGCCTTGTCGGCATTCAGCGGCAGATCCCAGGAACAGGCGAACTGGGTGGCGGCGACGGTGACGTTGCGCATCTTGGACTCCTCTCGTGGCGGCAAGGTGCCAGCCCGCGCGTCGGAAGGAAAGCGCGGGAAATCGCCCTGTCGGGCGATGCCTCCGGCGGAGGGTATTTGAACCAAGAAGAAATCAGGAGGTGCGCGCCTGATAGCCAGCGGCCGCGCGCTGGCCAACCGAGGGATGCAGGTGTTCCGAGCGATCCTGCCCCGCCCTCCGCCGCTGGCGCAGCAGGAACAGCATCCCCCAGCCAGACCAGGTGCCGATGGTCGGCGCGTCCGGGTCGCAGGGAAAGCGGGCGCGCCAGCGGTGGGGCAGCGGCAGCCCGCAATTCTCGGCCCGGTCCAGCATCCAGACGAGCGGAATGTTCGCGAGCGGGCGCGACGCAAGGTGCCCCTCGAGCTGGCCGCCGACATCCCCATGCGTACCGGGAAACCACATCTGTTCGACATTACCCGGCCAGTCCGGCGGCGACGACCACAGCACCGGCGCATAGGCCTCGCGGGTCTCGTCGAGCGCCAGGGCGTGGAATCCGTGGCGGATATGGCGGCCCAGATGGGTGGTGTGGAAGGCGTGATCCTTTTCGGTCAGCATCCACAGGAGCGGCAGCCGCAGGCCGAGCGCCTTCACCGTATCCCAGACGCCGATCATCTGGATTTCGACCCCCGGATGGCAATGCGCGGTCGCGAAGGCGCGGGCGGCCGGACTGTCGGGATCGGTCTGGTAGTGGCGGTAGGCCAGCGTGACCGCGCGCTCGGTCGCGGCCTCGGGACGCAGGAGGCCGACGCGGTCGATGACGCCGGCCAGCGAGCGGACGGCATAGGCGCCGCGGGAATAGCCGAAGAGGAAGATGCGGTCGCCGGGGCGCCACCGCGACGCAAGGAAACCATAGGCGCGGCGGATCTGGCGGTTGAGGCCCTTGCCCTGGATCACGTCGCGCGACTGGGCCCAACTCGTCCACTGGATGCCCGGCTCGTAATAGAGGGACAGCGTCGACTTTTTCCCGCCCTCGCGCAGCAGGCGGAAGGTCAGCCCGGCATTGCTTTCATGTCCCGGCCGCAGCGAGGACATGGTGCCGTCGAGGATCACCACATGATCGACCGGCTGGCGAGCGCCACCGCGCGCCCGAAGCGGCTCGGGCGTGGTCAGGGCAACGGGTTCACGGCGAAGCCAGCGGGAGATCCGGTCGGTCAGGCGCATGACGCACCCCCTGAAGGATAGTCGGAGGCAAAAACACAACAGCCCGCATTCCACCCAAGGGCGAACTGCGGGCCGGAAAGGAATTCACTCAAATACGGCATGGGCTTGCACCCTGATCCTCAAGGAACAGGGTAACTCTCCGGCCGGGTTTGTCCAGCCGGAGATGCCGGTTTCAGACCTTCAGCGACAGGACCGTTGCCATGCTGAGTTCACCGAAGCCGTTGAAGCGGGTATTGGTGACGGTCGAGTAGGCACCGACCCCGGCAAAGAGCAGGCAATCGCCCTCGGCGATGTCCGCAGGCAGCGGGATATCGCCCGGCAGGCGGTCGATCGAATCGCAGGTCGGCCCGAAGAGGATGAAGTCCCGCTTCGCCGTTTCGCGCACGACTCCCTCGGGGGTGACCACCGCCAGCCGGTCGATCATGCCGGTGATCGGCAATTCGAACAGCGAGCCGTAGACGCCATCGTTCAGGAACACATGGACGCCGTCGCGCACGGCCTTGACCGGGCAGGCCACGGTGAAGGCGTCCGCCACGAGGCCGCGGCCCGGTTCGCAGACCAGCGCAGGGCGGTCGTCGCCAAAGGTTTCGCCGGTCACGCGGTCGATCAGTTGGAAGATGGTTTCGAGCTGCGGCAATACCGCCTCGACCCGGTGCGACGGGAAGCCGCCACCGACATTCAGCCGGGCGATGCGGACATGCGCACCCTCGGCGATGCGGCCGGCCGCGCGGATGTAATGATCCCAGGCATGCGGATCGGTGCACTGGGTGCCCGGGTGGAAGGTCAGCGAGGGGATGAAGCCCGCCTCGGCCACGCGTTTCAGGAGTACGGTCGCCAGTTCCACCGTCGCGCCGAACTTGGCCCCGAAATTGTAGGCCGCACCGTCGACCGGCAGCTTGAAGCGCACGGTGATCTCGGTGCCGCGCGCCGGAACCAGCTCGATCAGCTTCTCAAGCTCGGAGGCCGAATCGACCGAGTAGGAGACGACTCCATTCTCGACCGCGACGGCGATTTCGGAGCGCGAGCGCACCGGGTTGTTGTAATGCATCGCCGCTTCGGGGCAGAGGCGCTTGATGAGACGGATTTCAAAGGGCGAGGCCACGTCGAAGCCGCGGATGCCGGCGGCGGCGAGGTTCTCGATCACCACCTCTTCCGGGTTCGACTTGACGGCATAGGTCACGAGGCCCGGAAAGCCGTCGAGGAAACGGCGGGCGGTCGCCTGCAGCACGGCGGGCGACATGAACAGGACCGGATGCTCCGGCCGGTTCGAGCGGATGTATTCGGACGGATTGGTCCAGATCGTTTTCGAGAGTCCCATCGGCGTTGTCCTTCTTCTTAGCCAACAGAACGCAAGCCCTCTTGCCCCGGCTAGACGGGTCGGGAGACGCTTACGCGGTCTATCCAACCAGGCCAGGTGCGTATGAGCCGCCCTTTTCCTGAAAACGAAACGGGTTCGGTGCCTGTCGTCAGTAACCCGTAATCAAGGATGCCGCATATGTATGACAACTTCACCGATCAAAAGAGTAGATTTGTGGTGAAGTGGCGTTATTATGACGAAAACGCCGGTCAAATTGCATGGACGAACTCGACAGGAACATTCTGGGGCTTCTGGGGGCCGATGCGCGGATGTCGATCGCGACTCTGGCGCGGCGGCTGAAGGTTGCGCGATCGACCATACAGGCCCGCCTGGAGCGGCTCGAGACCTCGGGCGTGATCGTCGGCTACACGATCAAGCTGGGGGAAGCGGCCCGGGAAGGCCGGCTGCGCGCCTCGGTCCTGCTGACGGTGGAACCGCGAGCGCAGGCCAACATCCTGACCCGGCTGAAGGCGATTCCCGAGGTCGAGCGGGTCTTCACCACGTCCGGCCGCTTCGACCTGCTGTTGCAGATCGCCGCGCCGACCACGACCATTCTCGACACCGTCCTTGACCAGATCGGCGCGATGACCGGCGTCAGATCGTCGGAAAGCCTGATCCACCTGTCGACGCGGATCGACCGGGCGGTGTAGGATGGCGGTATGAGCAAGCTGCCCGAAACCCCAGCCCAACGGCTGGCGCGGACGTCCGAGATCTATCGCCGGATGCAGGCCGAGGTGCAGCCGCCGTCGCTCAGCGGACCACCTGGCGCGGCAGCAGCGGCGCAGGCGCCGTCCGATCCGCCGCCGCAGGTGATTGAGCGGCCCATCCCTGCCCCGGACCCGCAGCCCCTATCACAGACGGCTGCGCAGACCGGCCGCGCGCAGCAGGCGCCCGCAGCTGCGGAACCCGATTTCGTGCGCCGTCTGCTGACCCGTCGCCCAGACCGGCGCGAGCTGGTCCTTCTGGCCGTCGTGGTGATCGCGGTCCTTTACTCGGTCCGGCCGTTCTAGCGGCCGCGATCGGGCAAGACCCGACGCAGGATCTCGGTCACCGCCGCATCGCGTGCCTCTGGCGCAAGCGCTGACATCGGCTTCAGGCGACCGGAGGCCAGAAGATCGGAAATGCCGTGCGCGGTGGCCCAGACCGCGGCGATGTCCAGCGGATCGTTGCTGCCAAGCGCCGCAACCCCTTGTTCAAGATGGCGGAAGGCGGCCTCTGACGCCGGGCGGAGCGGCTCGCTTTCGAAAAGCGGCCGGTTCGAGGCGAACATCAGCCGGAAGAGCGCCGGACGGGCGAGCGCAAAGTCGACATAGCCGAGCCCCGCCGCCAGCATCTGGCTTTGCGCATCTGGCGCCGCCTTCGCCTGTCGCACCATCTGCGCATCCAGGAACAGGCGGAATCCTTCGGCCGCCAGAGCCGAAAGCAGCCCTTGCACATCGCCGAAATGATGCGCCGGCGCGGCATGGCTGACACCCGCGCGTCGGGCCACACTGCGGAGCGAAAAGGCCTCGATCCCGGCTTCGGCAAGTTCGGCTTCGCCGGCGGTCAGGAGCGCGGCCTGCAGGTCGCCATGATGGTATCGGGGTCGGTCGTCGGGTTCTGTCTCGGTCATTGCGCCTGCTTACGTCGCAATCTTGTCACTGTCAAATTTTTATCTTGACACTGACAAGAAGCGCGGCATCCTTACATCTGTCCACTGTCAAGATCGGAATGCATGATGCCCGACACCGACCTCCTTTTCTCTACGGCCAATCTGCTGGCGCTGTCCGGCTGGGTGGTGCTTGCGCTGTCGCCGCTTTCGTCGCGCTGGTCGGACCGGATCTCCGGCTGGGCGATCCCGCTGGTCCTGTCGGTAGGCTACACGGCGCTGATCCTTGCCTTCTGGTCCCGTGCGACCGGCGGCTTCGACACGCTTCCAAACGTCATGGCCCTGTTCGACCAGCCGCAGATCGCCCTGGCCGGCTGGGTTCATTACCTTGCCTTCGACCTCTTCGTCGGCGCTTGGATCGCCCGGACCGCCCGGGCCGAGGGCATCGCACATCTCATCGTCCTGCCTTGCCTTGCCCTGACCTTCCTGTTCGGGCCGGCCGGCTTCCTGACCTTTTCTGCCCTGCGCCTCGCCCGCCGCGCCGGCAGCCCCAGCCAAACGGAGTTCTCCGCATGACCGCCCTTGCCATTGCCCCGCCCCGGGCAACCCTCCTTGAGCAGATGCGCACCGATGCCCCTGCCCTGACGACACTGGCGCTGTTCCTTCTGATTGCGGCGGTCCCGACCTCGGCCGCGCTCTGGCTCGACGACCGCAGCTATCTGGGCGAGCCGATCTGGCTGAAGCCTTTGAAATTCGAGATCGCGCTGGTCATCTACGCCGGCACGCTGGCCTTCTTCGCTCGATGGATCCCAGAGACGACGCGGAGCACTCTGATCTTCCGCGCCTTCACCGCGGTGGTCATCACCTGCATCCTCGCCGAGATGAGCTGGATCGGGGGTGCAGCGGCGCTCGGGACCGGATCGCATTTCAACGTCTCGACGCCCGCCTGGGCAGTACTCTACCCGCTGATGGGGATCATCGCGATCACGCTGACGTCGGCGAGCCTTGTCTGGGGCATCCTGATCTGGCGGAACGGCGCAACCGGCCTTGACCCGGCCCTGCACTTGTCGATCGCCCTTGGGCTCGTGCTGACCTTCATCCTGACCGTGATCGCCGCAAGCGTGCTGGCCCAGGGCACGGGGCACTTCGTGGGTGTGCCCCAGCCCGGCGATCCGCGAGTTCCGATCATGGGCTGGTCGCGCACGGTCGGCGATCTGCGCGTGGCACATTTCTTTGCGACCCACGCCCTGCACGGCCTCCCTCTCGTCGGACTTTTGGTGGCCTATCTCCTGCCAGCGGGACGCGGGCGCGGCATCGTCTGGTTAGCGTGTGGCGCCTATGCGCTGTTGATCTTCGGGCTGATGGCGCAGGCGCTCGCCGGACGGCCGGTCTTCTGACCGAAGCGAAGGCGGGCGAAGGCGACTTCGCCCGCAATCCGCTTCCCCTTCCCGCCCGCGCGCGTTAGACACCTGCGCGGAACAAGCGGGGCCAGACCGATGCCGATGGAAAAGACCTTCAACGCCGCCGAGGCCGAAGACCGGATCTACGCGATGTGGAACAGCCGGGGCGCCTTCCGCGCCGGCGCCAACGCCAAGCCGGGCGCGCCGCCCTTCTCCATCATGATCCCGCCGCCGAACGTGACCGGCTCGCTCCATATGGGACACGCCTTCAACAACACGCTGCAGGACATCCTGACCCGCTGGCACCGGATGCGGGGCGACGACACGCTCTGGCAACCCGGGACCGACCATGCCGGCATCGCGACCCAGATGGTGGTCGAGCGCGAACTGGCCCGCACCCAGCAGCCCTCGCGCCGCGAGTTGGGCCGCCCCGCTTTCCTCGAAAAGGTCTGGGAGCAGAAGAAGAAATCCGAAACCGCGATCCTGGGACAGTTGAAGCGTCTCGGCGCCTCCTGCGACTGGGACCGCACCGCCTTCACCATGTCCGGCGCCCCGAATGCGCCCGAGGGCGAGACCGGGAACTTCCACGACGCGGTCATCAAGGTCTTTGTCGATCTCTATGAGAAGGGCCTGATCTATCGCGGCAAGCGGCTGGTGAACTGGGACCCGCATTTCGAGACAGCGATCTCGGATCTCGAGGTCGAGAACATCGAGGTGAAGGGCCATATGTGGCACTTCAAATACCCGCTCGCGAACGGGGCGACCTACCGCTACGTCGAGAAGGACGCGGACGGCAAGGTCGTGGTCGATGAGGTCCGCGACTATATCTCGATCGCCACGACCCGGCCCGAGACGATGCTGGGCGACGGCGCCGTGGCCGTGCACCCGTCCGACGAACGCTATGCCCCGATCGTGGGGATGCTCTGCGAAATCCCCGTCGGGCCTAAGGAGCACCGTCGCCTGATCCCGATCATCACCGACGAATATCCCGACCCGACCTTCGGTTCGGGCGCGGTGAAAATCACCGGGGCGCATGACTTCAACGACTATGGCGTCGCACAGCGGAACGGCATCCCGCTCTACCGCCTGATGGACACCAAGGGCACAATGCGCGACGACGGCGCGCCTTATGCCGAGGAAGCCGCCAAGGCGCTCGCCATCGCCCGCGGCGCGGCCTTTACCGAAAGCGAAGTTGACGCGATCAACCTCGTCCCGGACGACCTCCGCGGCCTCGACCGGTTTGAGGCCCGCAAGCGCGTGGTCGAGGCGATCACCGCCGAGGGCCTCGCGGTGACGGTGCTGGTCAAGTCCATCGACCCCGAGACCAATTCCGAGCATCTGGAAAAGGTGCCCTTCGTCGAAAACAAGCCGATCATGCAGCCCTTCGGCGACCGCTCGAAGGTGGTCATCGAGCCCATGCTGACCGACCAGTGGTTCGTCGATACCGCGAAGATCGTGCAGCCCGCCATCGACGCGGTGCGGAACGGCGACACCCAGATCCTGCCTGAACGCGATGCCAAGGTCTATTTCCACTGGCTGGAGAACATCGAGCCCTGGTGCATCAGCCGCCAACTCTGGTGGGGCCACCAGATCCCGGTCTGGTACGGCCTGCCGCTGGTCGCCCCGGGTTTCCGCGACGATGAGGGCGACGAGGCGCTGGACGAGGTCGAACTGACCGAGATCCTGACCGACCTGCCCTCGACGGCCGTGCCGGTCTATCACTGCGCGGCCTCGGTCGAGGCCGTGGGCGAGAAGTTCAAGGACGACCTCGCCGCCCTGCCCCATCCGATGAACCACGCCCGTGTGATCGAGGTTGCCGACCGTCAGGCGGCGATGGACGCGCTGGCGCAGGGGCTGGCCGACTACGCCGTGTCCCAGGACCCGACGCATATCGTCTACCCCGTCTGGCGCGACCCCGACGTGCTCGACACCTGGTTCTCCTCCGGTCTCTGGCCGATCGGCACGCTCGGCTGGCCCGAGCCGACGCCGGAACTGAAGCGCTACTTCCCGACCTCGGTGCTCGTGACCGGCTTCGACATCATCTTCTTCTGGGTCGCCCGGATGATGATGATGCAGCTCGCCGTGGTAAGCGAGGTTCCCTTCCGCACCGTCTATGTCCATGCCCTCGTCCGCGACGAGAAGGGCAAGAAGATGTCGAAGTCGCTCGGCAACGTGCTCGACCCGCTGGAGCTGATCGACGAGTTTGGCGCGGATGCCGTCCGCTTTACCCTGACCGCCATGGCGGCCATGGGCCGCGACCTCAAGTTGTCGACGCAACGCATTGCCGGATATCGCAATTTCGGCACGAAACTCTGGAACGCCTGCCGCTTCGCCGAGATGAACAACGTCTGGGAAGGGCACGAGACGCAAAGCTCGCCCCCCACGGCCACCGCCACCGTCAACCGCTGGATCATCGGCGAGACGGCGCGCGTCCGGGCCGAGGTCGATGCCGCGCTGGCCGAGTTCCGCTTCGACCAGGCGGCGAATGCGCTTTACGCCTTCGTCTGGGGCAAGGTCTGCGACTGGTATGTCGAATTCGCCAAGCCGCTGTTCGATGGCGACCAAGCCGAGGAAACCCGCCAGACCATGGCCTGGGTCCTCGACCAATGCATGATCCTTCTGCACCCGATCATGCCCTTCGTGACCGAGGAGCTGTGGCAGACCACCGGCGAGCGGCACAAGATGCTCGTCCATACCGACTGGCCGACCTATGGCGAGGAACTGGTCGATGCCGCGTCGATGCGCGAGTTGACCTGGGTCACCGGCCTGATCGACGAGATCCGCTCGGCCCGCGCCGAGATGCATGTGCCGGTCGGCCTCAAGCTCGACATGGTCAATCTCGGCCTCGACGCTGCCGGCAGCGCGGCGCTGGCCCGCAATGAGGCGCTCGTCAAGCGCCTCGCCCGGATCGACACCATCTCCACGGCCACCGCGGCGCCGAAGGGCGCGGTGACGATCCCGGTCGAGGGCGGCGCCTTCGCCCTGCCGCTGGAAGGTGTGATCGACATCACTGAGGAGAAGGCGCGCCTGTCCAAGGCGCTGGAAAAGCTCGGGAAGGAAATCGGCGGGCTCAAGGGCCGGCTGAACAACCCCAACTTCGTCGCCTCCGCCCCGGAAGAGGTGGTCGACGAGGCCCGTGCCAACCTCGAAGCCCGCGAAGAGGAAGCCGCCAAGATCGAGGCCGCGCTGAAGCGTCTCGCCGAGATCGGCTGAATGGCATTTTCTGCTCTCAAATATCCTCGGGGGTGAATTGGCCGATAGGCCAAGAGGGGGCAGACAGCCCCCTCCTCCACCGCCGGGGCTTGCGCAACCGCCGCCGTCCGGGTGACATGCCCGCATGACCGGACCCCGCTTCACCCCCCTTGTCGACAGCCTTCCCGCCACCGTGCCCTTCGTCGGCCCCGAGACGCAGGAGCGGCGGATGGGCCGCGCCTTCGCGGCCCGGTTGGGGGCCAATGAAAATGTCTTCGGCCCCTCGCCCAAGGCCATCGCGGCGATGGCCGAGGCCGCAAGCGACGTCTGGATGTATGGCGACCCCGAGACGCATCACCTGCGCGCCGCGCTCGCCGCGCATCTGGGGGTGACGCCGGCCCATGTCATGCCCGGCGAAGGCATCGACGGGCTTCTGGGCCTCCTGGTGCGGCTGACGGTCGGGCCGGGCGATGCGGTCCTGACCTCCGACGGTGCCTATCCGACCTTCAACTTCCATGTCGCGGGCTTCGGCGGGACGCTCCACAAGGTGCCCTACCGCGACGACCGCGAGGATCCGGACGCCCTCATCGCTGCGGCAAAAGAGCTGCGGCCGAAGCTCATCTACTTCGCCAATCCCGACAATCCGATGGGAACCTGGCACAAGGCCGCGACGGTCGAGCGCATGATCGACGGGGTGCCGGAGGGATCGCTCCTGATCCTTGACGAGGCCTATGTCGAATTTGCGCCCGAAGGGACGGCACCGAAGGTCGATCCCGACGATCCACGGGTGATCCGGATGCGGACTTTCTCCAAGGGCTTTGGCATGGCGGGGCTCAGGGTCGGCTATGCCATCGGCGCGCCGGGGGTGATTGCGGCCTTCGACAAGGTGCGGAACCATTTCGGCCTCGGCCGCATCGCGCAGGCCGGGGCCATCGCGGCCTTGGCAGATCAGGGCTGGCTCGCCCATGTGCAGGCCGAGGTCGCCGCCGCGCGCGACCGGATCGCCGAAATCGCCCGCGCCAACCAGCTTTCCCCCCTGCCCTCGGCCACCAACTTCGTCACCATCGACTGTGGTCGTGACGGCGCATTTGCCCGCGCGGTTCTAGCGCAACTGGTCGAGCGCGGCATCTTCATCCGCATGCCCTTCGTCGCGCCGATGGACCGTTGCATCCGCATCAGCTCCGGACGCCCCGAGGACCTCGACCGGCTGGCCGAGGTCCTGCCCGCGGCTCTCGATGCTGCGGCCGGGATCACGAAAAGCTGATTGGCCTTCCAACGGTTGGAATGCGGCACAGTCTGTGTCCTGAATTCACATGGAGAAACAGATGCATCCCTTCGTTCTTCCCCTGACTCTTGCTCTGCTGACCGTGCCCGCCTTGGCCGACACCACCATGTCCGGCCATGACATGAACCACATGGCAAGCGGCGCAGAGGCCCCTTCGACCAAGGCCTTCGAAGAGGCCAATTCGGCCATGCACGAGGCCATGATGATCGAATTCACCGGCAATACCGATGTCGACTTCGTTCGCGGGATGATCGGCCACCATCAGGGCGCGATCGACATGGCGAAGATCGAACTGCAATACGGCACCGATCCCGAGGTGCGGAAGCTCGCCGAGACGATCATCGCCGCGCAGGAAGGCGAGATCGCCTGGATGAAGGACTGGCTGGCCAAGCAGGGCCAGTAAACCCGCCCGGACGTCAGCTCGCGATCACGGCCGCCGCTGCTTCGATCGCACCGGCCCCATGCGGAATGCCGAGCGCCTGCATCCCGGCCTCGGCCACCGCCAGCGCACCGAGCGTCATATGGGCGTTCACATGCCCCATATGGGCGATGCGCAGGAAGCCGTCGCCCTTCGGATCGCCCGGCTCGGACATGCCGAGCCCGATGCCGAGCGTGACGCCCGCCTGCGTCTCGGTCCAGTCGCGCAGGCGCGTCCCATGCGGCGCGCCCATGCGCACCGAGGTCACCGACCAGCCGCGGCAGGCGGGGTCGGATACGTTCAGCCGGATCTCGGGATTGCCGCGCCCCCAGGCCTCGACCGCGGCCCAGACCGCGCGGGCGAGGTGATGGTGCCGCGCCCAGACATTCGGCAGGCCTTCCTCGCCGATCATGTCGAGCGCCGCGCGCAGGCCGAAGAGGTGATGCGTCGGCGCCGTGCCGCAGAAATACTGCCAGAACTCGTCCGGCCGCGCCCTGGGTCCAACGGCCCAGTAGGGCGTCCGGAGCCCCGCCTTCTCGCTCGCGGCCATGGCCCGCGGCGACATCCACAGGAAACCGATCCCCGGCGGCGTCATCAACCCCTTCTGGCTGGCGGCGATGGTCAGGTCGACTCCCCAGTCGTCCATCCGGTATTCGTCGCAGCCGAGCGTGGCGATGCAGTCGACGGCGAGCAGCGCCGGATGCCCGAGCGCATCGAGAACGCTGCGCACCGCCGCGACATCGTTCTTCACCGAGCTGGCCGTGTCGGTCTGGGTCATCAGCACCGCGCGGATCTCGCGCGTCCGGTCGGCCCTAAGCGCGTCCTCAACCCGGTTCAGGTCCATCGGCGCCGGGCCAAAATCGAGAAGCGCCACATCGACGCCAAGGCCACGCGCGCTGTTGGCCCAGCCATGCCCGAAGAGGCCCGAGGCGAGCACCAGCGCCTTGTCACCGCGTGAGAAGAGGTTGGTGTTGGCGGCCTCCCAAAGGGCATGGCCGTTGCCGATGTAGATCGCAACATCGCCCGTCGTTCCGGCGAGCGCCTTCAGGTCCGGCCAGAGGCCCGCCACCATCTCGTGAAGGGCGCCGGCATAGATGTTCGGCGCGCCGCGGTTCATCGCCTGAAGCACCCGCTCCGGGATGGTCGAGGGGCCGGGAATGGCCAGGTAAGGGCGTCCATGGGCGAGATTGGGCATCGGCATCTCCTGAGCGTCCGTCCTGCCTAGGCCGCAGACCGGTCAAGGTCAACGGGCAGGCATTGTGCCTCCCCGGCCCGCTCCCTATCCTTTGCTCAAGGACAGGAGCAGGCGATGCAGGGCGAGACGGCGGCAGACCGGACGGTGATCGGATTGGCGGGGGCGGATGTGATCCACTTCCTGCACGGGCTCGTGTCGAACGAGGTGCGCCCGCTGGCAAAGGGGCCGGGAATCGTCTGGGCCGCGCTCCTGACGCCTCAGGGCAAGTACCTGGCTGACTTCTTCGTGGTGAATACGGGTGACCGATATCTGATCGACGTGAAATCGGACCTCGCCCCGGGCCTGCTGAAGCGGCTGACGCTCTACCGCCTGCGCGCCGATGTGGCGATGGAGGTGCTGCCGCTCCACGTCCAGCGCGGGCTGGGCGAGGCCCCTGCCGGTGCCCTGGCCGATCCGCGCCATGCGGCGCTCGGCTGGCGGCTCTACTCGCCGGAGCCAGGCAGCGCGCCGGCGATCGACTGGGATGCGATCCGGGTCGAGCACCTGATCCCCGAGACCGGCATCGAGCTGATCCCCGACGACAGCTACATCCTCGAGGCCGGGTTTGAACGCCTGCACGGCGTCGACTTCCGCAAAGGCTGCTATGTCGGGCAGGAAGTGACGGCGCGGATGAAGCACAAGACCGAGCTGCGCAAGGGCCTCGCGCGGGTCCGGATCGAAGGCGAGGCCGCGCCGGGCACGCCGATCACGGCCGACGGGAAGGAGGCCGGGACGCTCTTCACCCGGTCAGGCGACCGGGCGCTGGCGCATCTGCGGTTTGATCGCGCCGAAGGACCGATGCAGGCGGGGTCGGCGCGGGTCTGGTTGGACGCGTAGACGAAATTTCTACGAAATTTCTGATTTTTCGTAGAAAAATCGTGGGGCAGTTACACCCTCTCGGAATATTCCATCAGCTCGGTATGCACCCAGATTTCTTCATCCTGGCTGATGAAGGGGGGCACCATCAGGCGCACGCCGTTGTCGAGCACCGCCGGTTTGTAGCTGTTGGCGGCGGTCTGGCCCTTCACCACCGGTTCGGTTTCGACCACAGTGCAGCGGACCTTTTGCGGCAGGCGCACTGACAGGGGTTCGTCGCCGAAATACTCGACGATGGCGGTCATGCCATCCCGCAGGAACGGCCGGCGGTCCCCCAGAAGCTCGGCGTCGATCTCGATCTGCTCGAAGGTTTCGGCGTCCATGAACACAAGGCGGCCGTCGGTTTCGTAGAGGAACTGCTGTTCCTTGTTGTCGAGGCGGACCTCCTCGACCTTGTCCTCGGAGCGGAAGCGCTCGTTGAGTTTCCGGCCGTCGCGGAGGTTCTTCATCTCGACCTGGGCAAAGGCGCCGCCCTTGCCGGGCTTGACGTGGCTGACCTTCACCGCTGCCCAGAGGCCGCCGTCATGATCCAGCACGAAGCCGGGCCGAATTTCGTTTCCGTTGATCTTCGCCATTGTGGCAAAACCTTGACAAAGGGTTGATTTGTGTTCGCCCGCCCCTATATCTCGGGTCCGGATGGCTGGCAATGCGACCAGATCATGTGGTGGGGCACTTCGAGCCATGCTGTATGTGCATGACAGTCATTCCAAACCAGAACACCCGAATCGCGCCGCAATTGCCATATTCCGCGGCACGCCCAAAACGCAAGAGCAAGAAAAAGGACGACGAGATGGTCGATTTCGTTGACGGCACGGCTTTCAATTTCGAACAGGGTCAGCGGGCCCGGAAGCTGTTTGCCGCCGTGGTGCTGGCCGCGCTCGACGATGCGATCGCGGATGACAAGAAATATGGGAACGGCCCCGATCAGATCGCCCGTTGGGCGCGCTCGCGCGACGGACGCGAAGTGCTGTCCTGCGCCGGCATCGACCCGAACGAGCGGGTGGTGAAGGGCCTGATGGAATTCGTGGCGAAGGGTGTCCGCACCTCGGTCGCGCTGTCGCGCGAGGAAAGCGAACGCCGTCACGCGCTGGAGCTGGAAGCCGAAGCGGCCTGATCCCGACCGGCAATCCCGGACATCGAAAGGCGCGCCACAAGGGCGCGCCTTTCGCATTTCGCTGACAGGTGTTCAGCGGATGTCGTGCAGGGCCAGCGCCCGGTTGATCTCGGCCCGGACGAGCTTTCGAACGCTCCGGGTGATCTTTTCGCCAAGTTCGCCCTGAAGCTCTTCGCGGATGATCTCCCGCACCATCTCGCGCAGGCCGTCTTCGCTGAGGTCCTGCTGGATCAGCTTCTGTTCACCAGCCACAAAATCGTCCTCGTCGAAGAATTCGCTTTCTTCCACGGCTTCGGCCCCAAGATCGGGCTGAGGCGCGTCGACCACAGACCCCACCTCTTCTTCGGGCTGGGAGGCGTCCGCGCCTTCGACCAGGCCAAGATGAAGGCGCGCCTGCCGGTCACGCTCGAGGTTCCATTGCGCGGCCCAGTCGGCGGCATCGGGTTCGCTGCCGTCCGGTTCCCATTCGTCCAGCGCCGAAGACAGCGCAGTTTCTACAACAGCCGCAGCCGCCTCGCTGGTGATGACCGTGGCCAGATCCTCTGGCGTGTCATTCTCGTCATTGTCGGACACCACGCGCAGGGCGGGTGTCAGCACGAGTTTTTCGGCCGACCGGGGCTGGCTGGCAGGCGCCGTCCGGAAATCCTCCGACACCAGCCGGCGAATGGAGGACAGGACATCCTCGATCTCGACATTCGTCATCGGTTCCGACATGCGCGCCTCTTGCAGCTTGGCACGGATGGTAGTCCTGCTTTCCGCCTGACACAACAGCCAGAGCGGAAATCCGTCGTTTCGCGGAAGGCGACGGATCAGTCCTGACCGATGGTCTTCAGGATCCGGTCGAGCTTCTTGCTTTGGGCGCTGTGGGCCGGTGCGTTCCGGACCGCGTTGTAGTAGGCGGCCGGATCGTAAGTCGGGATCCCGAGCTTCAGATGATCGACGGTCAGGAGCCCCATCGAGGCGAGCAGGCTGTAGGTGCTGACATAACGAGAGGCGAGCACCTGCAGGCGCGAGGCCCGGGCGTCGAGCAGCGTCTGTTCGGCATCCAGGACGTCAAGCGTGGTCCGGGCGCCCAGATTGGCCTCTTCCCGCACACCTTCGAAGGCGATCTCGGCCGCGGCGATCTGCTGTTCGGTCGAGGCGAGCGAAGCCTCGGCCGCGTCGAGGTCCGACCAGGTGATGCCGACATCCTGCGCAACGACGACCCCCTGCTGGGCAAGGTTGGCCTTCTGCGCATCGCTGTTGGCGATGGCCTGACGCACGATCGAGGCGAGCTGACCGCCGGCATAGATGGTCTGGCTCAGTTGCAGACCGAGGCCGTTCTCCTGGAAGCCTCCGTCATTGACCGACAATTGCGCGGTGCCGCTGACCGAGGGCCGCATGTTGGCTTTCGCCCGCTGGATGCCCAGATCGGCGGCGGCCACCTGGTACTGCGCCTGGCGGATGGCGGGATGGGTCCGCAGGGCGATCTGCTTGGCTTCATCCAGCGTCGCCGCAGTCCGCGGCGGCGGCGGCGGAGCGGTCAAGTTGCCGGGGTAGTTGCCCGTCGCCGCCTTGTAGCGTTCGCGGGCTGAGGCAAGGGCGCCCTGCGCCGCGACGAGGTTCGCCTGCGATGCCGCAAGGCTCGACTGCGCCTGGGCCACGTCGGTGCGGGTCACCTCGCCCACATCGAACCGGTCCTGCGTTGCTTTCAGTTCTTCCGAAAGCACCCGCACGTTGTTCTCGCGCAGCGCCACGATTTCCTGCTGGAGCCGGACATCGACAAAGGCGCTGATGGCCGCAAGCAGGACCTGCTGCTCGACCTGCAGGAGTGCCTCGCGCGTGGCGAGCACCGTCTGGCGCGTCGCCTCGATGGCGAATTGCGTCCGGCCGAAATCATAGACCGTCATCGATGCCTGCAGGCCATAGTTGCCCGTCGTCCCCTCGACCGTGACCGGCAGGCCAAGCGAGGTCAGCGTCTCGTTGTAGCCATACTGGCCCGAGGTGACGAACTGGATCACCGGCCGCAGCGAGGCGACAGCCTGCGCCACGTCTTCGTCGGCGGCACGCAGGACAGCGCGGTTCTGCTCGATCAGGTTCGAGTTGCGATAGGCCGAGACCAGCGCATCCGTAAGTGTCTCGGACCAAGCCGGCGTCAGCGACGTGCAGGCCAAGAGAGCCGCCGCAAGGAGCGAACGTAAGGGTTTCACGGTAAGCGCGGCCATCATGCTGCCCAGTCCTGTCTTACAACGCGAAGGCCGGCTGCGCCGCGAAGCCCGGCAGCACCGGAGCAGAGGCGTTGAACAGCGACCGCCAGGTCACCACGCCGTCTGCCTTCAGGCCGACGCGGACGGTTCCGAGCGCCCCCGACATGAAGATCGCGGCGATCCGACCACCGTCCTTGAGCTGCGCAAGCAGCGTATCGGGAACCGTCTCGATCGCGCCCTGCAAAAGGATCGCGTCGTAGGGGCCGTGCTTCGCCGCGCCCGCCGCAAGCGGGCCGGTGATGACAACCACATTGTCCACGCCGTGAGCCGCCAGCGCGCGCTCGGCTTCGGAGACAAGCGCGGCGTCTTCCTCGACCGCGATCACCGCCTCGGCCAACCGGGCGACGACCGCCGAGGAATAGCCAAGCCCGCAGCCGACATCGAGCACGAGGTCACTGGGCGAAATGTCGACGGCATCAAGAATCTTTGCCAGCGTCCGGGGATCCAGCACGACCCGACCGGGCGCGATCTCGAGGTTTTCGCCGACATAGGCGGCTTCCCGCAGGCCAGCCGGGACGAAGGCCTCGCGCGGAATGGTCAGCATGGCCTCGATGATGGGAAACTTGGTCACATCCGATGGGCGGACCTGCGTATCGACCATCATCGTGCGGCGGGTGGCGAAGTCCGTCATAACTGAACTCTTCCGTCTAGTTTTCGCTGAATCCGGTTTGCCACATGAGGTCCCGCACGGCAAGAGCGGCCCGTCGCCGAAATCGCTCGTTTCCGTTTTTCTTTTGGCCGGATGCCCGGAAACTCTAGCCGCGGAAGAGCCGCCACGCCAGCAGAACTCGCGACGTCGCCGTGAAGAGGCAAAGCACGGCAAATGCCCATGAAAACAGCGGAAACAAGCCGGGGAGCAGGCAAAGGACGACAAAGAACAGGATCGTCTCGGTCCCTTCCAGGAGCCCGGAACTGTAGTAGAGAGATTTCTCGCCCTGCTGCCGCGTCTCGATGCCGCGCTTTGCGGCGAGGATGGCGAAGCCGAGAAAGCTTGCCCCATTGACGTAGAAACTGGCCAGAAGCACAGCCCCCGGAAGCGCGTTGGCCGCGGGGTCCAAGGCGACGAAGCCAAGCGGCACGGCAGCGTAAAAGAGAAAGTCGCAGGTGATGTCGAGAAAGCCACCGAAATCGGTCTTGCCCGCGCTCCGCGCGATCGCGCCGTCCAGCCCATCGGCCAGTCGCGAAAGCGCCAGTGGCAGAAGCGCGATCGCAGGCGCGCCGAAGCCGATCATCACCGCAGCCGCCAGGCCTAGGCAGAGGCCAGCCAGCGTGACCGCATCGGCCGCCACCCCCCGCGCCGCAAGCCGGCGCCCCATTTCATTCAGGGGCGGGTCGATCACCCGCCGCATTGCCGCGTCCAGCATCCGGGCCTCCGTTCCGGCCAACCTTCCAGATGGCGCGGGCGCCTGCAACCGGCTGTGACCATCACGGCCCTTGCCACCGGCGCCTCGCGCGGCATGTTGTGGCTCCGATGCCCGGGCCGGACGATCCTGCCCCTGCCGAGAAGGATGCCGATGCTCACCCGCCGCGAGATGCTGACCGCCACCGCCCTATGCCTTGCCCTGCCCGCCTGGGCCGCGTCCGGGCCGTCGGACTGGGATGCCGTCCTGGCCAAGGCGCGCGGCCAGACGGTTTATTGGCATGCCTGGGGCGGCGATCCGAAGATCAACGACTTCATCGCCTGGGTCGGACAACAGGCCGAGGCGCGGTATGGCGTCCGCATAGAGCAGGTGAAACTGGCCAATACCGCTGATGCTGTCGCGCGGGTTCTGGCTGAGAAACAGGCGGGCAAGACAGACGGCGGCGCGGTCGACCTCATCTGGATCAATGGCGAGAACTTCGCGGCGATGAAGGCGGCGGGCCTGCTGTTCGGACCCTTCGCCGAAAGCCTGCCGAACTGGCCGCTGGTGGATACCGTCGGCAAGCCCGCGACCGTGATGGATTTCACCGAGCCCACCGGCGGGCTGGAAAGCCCTTGGGCCATGGCGCAACTGGTCTTCGAATATGACAGCGCCCGCCTGCCAGAGCCGCCAGCCTCCGCTGCAGCCCTGCTCGACTGGGCCAAGGGCAATCCCGGCCGCTTAACCTATCCGCAGCCGCCCGACTATCTGGGCACGACCTTTCTGAAACAGGTTCTGTATGGCGTGACGCCCGACCCCACCGTTCTGCTCAAGCCGGTGGACGCGGCCGACTATGCCGCAGTCACCGCGCCGCTCTGGGCCTGGCTCGACGCGATCACGCCGTCGCTCTGGCGGCAGGGCAAGGCCTATCCCGCCAACGAGCCGGCGCTTGGACAGCTTCTGGCCGATGGCGAGATCGACCTGTCCTTTGCCTTCAATCCCGGTCGCGCCTCGGCTGCGATTGCCGCGGGCGAATTGCAGGACACAGTCCGCACCATGGTCTGGCAGGGCGGAACCATTGGCAATGCAAGCTTCGTCGCGATCCCGTTCAATGCCGCCCACCGCGCCGGGGCGATGGTCGTGGCGAACCTGCTTCTCGACCCCGAGATCCAGGCGCAGGCGCAAGATCCCGACGTACTGGGCTTCCAGACGGTGCTGAGCCTCGATGCCCTGTCCGAAGCGGATCGCGCCCGCTTCGATGCGCTCAAGCTCGGGGTTGCGACGCTGCCGCCACTGGCGCTCGGGCCGGTGCTGCTTGAACCCCATGCCAGCTGGATGACCCGGATCGCAGCGGACTGGACGAAGCGCTACGGTGTGGCCCCTTGAGAAAGGCATCTGTCCTGCGTCAGGCCCCGAGGCTGACCCTGCTTCTCATGGCGGGTCCGGTCATCGCGGGACTTGCAGGAAACGTGCTGCCGCTGATCGGGACCGATGCCATTGGCCGGCTTCTCGCCTGGCCGGGCCTGGGCGGCGCAGTTCGGCTTTCGGTGGTGACCGGCGTGGTGTCGACGCTGTGCGCGGTCGCGATCAGCCTGGCGATCGTGGCGGCGCTGCAAGGCGGACGGCGATTTGGCCTGTTGATGCACGCGCTGTCGCCGCTTCTGGCCTTGCCCCATGCGGCAGCAGCCCTGGGGCTTGCCTTCCTGATCGCGCCCTCGGGCTGGATCGTGCGGCTGCTGTCCCCTTGGGCGACAGGGTGGGCGACGCCGCCTGACCTGCTGATCCTGAACGACCCGGGCGGCATCGCCCTGACGCTTGGACTGGTGGTCAAGGAAGTGCCTTTCCTGCTGTTGATGCTGCTTGCGGCTTTGCCGCAGGCCGACGCGACACGGCGGATGATGCTGACGCAAAGCCTTGGCTACGGGCGGGTAAGCGGCTGGCTGCTGGCAGTGCTGCCAGCGGTCTGGCCGCAACTCCGCCTGCCGGTCTATGCCGTGCTCGGCTATGCGATGACCAGCGTGGACATGGGCGTGATCCTGGGGCCGAGCCTGCCGCCGCCGCTTTCGGTCCAGGTGGCGGCCTGGATGATGCATCCCGACCTGTCCTGGCGCGGCCCTGCCGCGGCCGCGGCGCTGCTTCAGCTTGGACTTGTCTTAGTCGTGCTTGGGATTGCCCGCCTGGCCGAACGCCCCCTCGCCCGGGTCGGCCGGCATTGGGCCGAGAGCGGGCTGCGCAGGCAAGGACTTGACCGGATCGCGACGCCGCTTGCGACGGCAACTGCTTTGGCCGTCGTCGTCCTGGTCGCCGGTGGAATGCTCGGCATGGTCCTGTGGTCGGTCGCGGGCCTCTGGCCCTTTCCGGATGCCCTGCCCGCGCCCTTGACCCTTGCGACCTGGACGCGTGCCGCCCCAAGCCTGACGGCGACAGCGACTGCGACGCTGGCCATCGCGATCCTGTCGACGGGCGCGGCGCTGGCCCTTTGCCTCGGCTGCCTCGAGGCCGAGACGCGCTTCGGCCTTGCGCCCGGCACGGCGGCGATGGGGTTGCTGTACCTTCCGCTCATCGTGCCGCAGACCGCGTTCGTTCCGGGGTTGCAGGTCATGGTCCTTGCCGTCGGGGCGGCGGATACGGTGCCGGCGGTCGCGGCGGCGCATCTGGTCTTTGTCCTGCCCTATGTCTTCCTGTCGCTCGCCCCGCCCTGGCGCGCCTGGGACAGGCGGATCGCCGTGGTCGCAGCGGCCCTTGGCGCAAGCGAGGCGCGGACCTTCTGGCACCTGCGGCTGCCGATGCTGCTGCGGCCGGTCCTGACGGCGGCGGCAGTGGGTATGGCGGTTTCGGTCGGCCAATACCTTCCGACACTCCTGATCGGCGGCGGACGGATCACGACGCTGACGTCAGAGGCCGTCGCCCTGGCCTCGGGCGGGAACCGGCGGATCATCGGCGCTTATGCCGTGTTGCAGATGCTCTTGCCGGCAGCCGGCTTCCTTCTTGCACTGGCGGTCCCGACCCTGGCCTTTCGCCATCGCCGCGGGATGAGGGCTGCATGACCGGGTTGCTGCTGGACCACCTGCGGGTGACGAAGGACGGCACGGCGCTGGTCAACCTCGATCTGGCAGTGGCGCCGGGAGAGGTCGTGACGATCATGGGGCCGTCGGGATCGGGCAAGTCGACGGCTCTGGCGGCGATCCTTGGCGTGCTCGGGCCGGAGTTCCGGCTTTCCGGCCGGATCCTGCTTGATGGCGAGGATGTCACCCCCCTGCCGACCCGCGCCCGACGGATCGGCCTTTTGTTCCAGGACGACATCCTGTTCCCGCACCTGTCGGTCGGCTCGAACCTGGCCTTCGCGCTGCCGTCCCGGATTCGCGGGCGATCCGCCCGGCGGCAGGTGGTCGAGACCGCGCTCGACCAGGCCGGCCTGCCGGGTTACGCCGACCGCGATCCCGCCACCCTGTCGGGCGGACAGCGGGCGCGGGTCGCGCTGATGCGGGCCTTGCTTGCTGAGCCCCATGCCCTGTTGCTGGATGAGCCGTTTTCGCGTCTCGACGCCGATCTGCGCACCCGCATCCGCGCCTTCGTCCTTGACCAGATCCGCGCGCGGGGACTACCGGCCATCCTCGTCACCCATGACCGCGAGGACGCGCTGGCAACCGGTGGGCGCATCCTTGATCCCCTTGGCCGCGCGGTCGCGTCGCCCGTTAGCGCGCCAGGATCAGCTCGGCCTTCAACCCGCCAAGCCTTTGACTTTCCGTCAGGCTGAGGGTCCCGCCGTGGCTGCGGGCGATGTCTGCGGCAATTGAAAGGCCGAGCCCCACGCCGCCGCCCTTGTTGGGATTGCGGGCCGCATCCAGACGGGTGAAGGGCCGGAGGGCCTCGTCCCGGCGGTCTTCGGGGATGCCGGGACCGTCATCCTCGACGCAGATGCGCACCGAGCGTTCGGTCACCGAGACAGACACCTCGACCCGCTTGCCGAAGCGGAAGGCGTTGCCGACAAGGTTCTCGACCGCACGCACCACCGCATCGGGACGCAGCAGGGCATCGCCCCGCCCTTCCACGATCAGCGAAACGGCCCGACCCGCCCTTTGTGCGTTTTCGACGACGCGCGTCACCAGGGCCACCGGATCGGCGCTGACCGGCTCTTCCATCGCATCGCCGCGCGCGAAGGAAAGGAATTCGTCCACCAGCCGCTCCATGTCGGCCACGTCGCGCAAGGCATCTTTCACCTCGGTATCTTCCGGCATCAGCGCGAGCGACAGCTTCAGCCGGGTCAGAGGGGTCCGCAGGTCGTGGCTTACCCCCGACAGCATCAGCGTCCGCTGCTCGATCTGGCGTTCGATCCGCGCCCGCATGTCGAGGAAGGCCGCCCCCGCCGCCCGCACCTCAAGCGCGCCGCGCGGACGGTACGGCACCGAGCGGCCCTTGCCGAAGGCCTCGGCGGCCTCGGCCAGTTTCTTGATCGGTCGGAGCTGGTTGCGCAGGAAGACATAAGAAATGATGGTCATCAGAAAAGAAGTCAGGACCATCCAGACCAGCAGCTGATGCGGGTTCGACGCAGAAACCCGACGCCGCGACACCGAGACCGAAGCCGGCCCGCGGCTGGTTTCGACCAGAATCTCCACATCGTCATTCTCGGTCGACAGGTGAACCGCCTTAAGCCCCGGAACACCGGCGCGCAGGGTCTCGATCACGATCCGCCCCGACAGGTCGAACGTATCCCGATCATCCTGCGCCGACGACCAGTCGGACGGCAGCTCGATCTGCATGGTCAAAGGGGCGGCGATCTGCCTGACCCGGGCCTTGGCCGCAGCCAGGCTGCCGGCGCGGTCGATTTCCTTCAGCACGAGGTTGACCTCGTTCACGACGCCTTCCGTCATCTGGCGCGTGACACCTTCGAAATGGCGCTGGATGATCGCGAGCGATACGACGATCTGAATCGTTACCACCGGCACGATGAGGATCAGCGCGGCGCGGCCATAAAGACCACGCGGAAGGAAGGGTTTGATGAAGGCGAACATGCAACCGATCCTAGCGACAGGGTCCCCGGATGGAAAGCTGCCCGCCGGGCTGCGTCACGTTCTGGCGCCCAACCACTCGCCCCTGACGGCGGGCGGGACCAATACCTGGATTCTGGGCGAAGGGATCGTGGCCGTGATCGACCCCGGCCCAGCCCTGCCCGCGCATCTGGATGCGATCCTTGCCCGGCTGGACCCGGGCGAGCGCATCGGCCAGATCCTTGTCACCCATGCTCACCGGGACCATTCGGGCCTCGCGCCGGCCCTTGCCGCGCGCACCGGTGCCCCTGTCTTCGCTTTCGGCCGGGCGCTGGACGGGCAACGCGAGGTCACGACCCGCCTGGCCTTGCCTTTCGCCTCTGGCGGCGAGGGCGTGGACGAAACCTTCGTGCCGGACGAACGCCTGACGGACGGCGCCCGCCTGACAGGCGCGGGCTGGGAACTCGAGGCGATCCACACGCCCGGTCACCTGGCAAACCACATCTGCCTGGCCTGGGGCGACGTGCTGTTTTCCGGCGATCATGTGATGGGCTGGTCGACCTCGATCGTCTCGCCGCCCGAGGGCGACATGGGTGCCTATATGGACAGCCTCGCGCGGCTCTCGGCAGGTCGCTGGACACAGATGCTGCCGGGCCATGGCGATGTGGTCGCGGACCCTGCGGCGAGGCTTGCGGAACTGACGTCGCATCGCCGAGCCCGCGAAGCACAGATCCTTGCCGCCCTGGCGGAAGGTCCGGCGGACACGGCAACCCTGACGCGCCGGATCTACACCGACATCCCCGCGGCCCTGCTACCAGCCGCAGAGCGCAACGTCATCGCTCATCTCGTTGATCTGCTTGAACGAAATCGCGTCCGCGCCGATCCCGAAGCCGGGGCCGCCGCGCCCTTCAGCCTGATTTCCACCCCTGCCGCCCTCTGAAATTTTTCCCGCATTTGGCTCTGGACGCCCCCGAAGAGCCTTGCTATAGACCCCCCGTGTTCCGGCGTAGCTCAGCGGTAGAGCAGTTGACTGTTAATCAATTGGTCGTAGGTTCGATCCCTACCGCCGGAGCCAAAGATCTCGCAACCGCTTGAGATCAAAGGAAAAGGTCGAACGGCATCCGCCAGATCGACCCTTGGGCACAGACTCTGACACAGACCTCGGCACAACCTCGGCACCTTGCCGCCCGGAGTCGCCTGTCTTGCCGCGCCAGAACCAGCCCCATCTCGAACGCCGCCCCAGCGGCTACTACTTCCGCCGCCGCCTTCCGCACCTGCCGCCTCCAGCAGGCGGCGCCGCCGAATCCGCAGAATCGCCCCCGGAAACGGGCGCGGAAAAAAATCTTCGCACCCCCCGTCAAACCGGTTCCGTCTGTCTGTCGCTGCGAACCCACTTCCTGCGCGACGCGAAGATCCTCGCCCGCCGGCTCACCGCCGCGAGCGATGTCCTCTTCGCCGCACGGACGGAGAGGCACATGCCTATTGCGGCGGACATCATGGGTGCAATCCTCGGCGCGGTCCGGGATCGCGAGATCCAGGCGCACGAACGGAGCCGGGCCAGCGCACCGGTTCGGAGTGCCCGCGAGGTGGACATCGCGGTGACCCGCGAGGCCGATATCCAGGCGGCCCTGCGCAACTGTATCGCGCGTGGCCAACGTGACGTGGCTCTCCCCCTCATCAACGATGCCGCCGCCGCACTCGGCCTCGCGCTGGACGAGGCGGACCCAGACCTTCCGGTCCTCGCCCACAAGACCCTTCGCCTTCTGCTTGAGATCAGCGCAGAGCGCGCTGCGCGCGAAACTGGCAGATACGACGGAGCCCCGGTCCTTGCAGAGTTCGCTTCGGATCGGGACTCGCACTGCTCCCTGCCGGCTTTCCGCAGCCAGCGATGCCAGGATGCCGGTGCCTTGCTGCAAGGGGCCTTCGGGGCGCCTGTGCCGGATCTGCCTCCGGTGGTCGCGCCCGTGACCCACGCGAGTCCTCCCGGGCCAGCCTCAATGCCGATGTCCGCCGCCAGTCCTGCGGCACAACCTGGCCATCCGGCTCTGGGCAACGCCTCGGCGAGCCCGGCCGTGACTGCACCATCAGGGACCGGAATGTTGCGGTTCGATCTGGATGTCCTGACAGATGAGGCCAGGACCTGGCTCCGCGATCCCCCCAACATGAGCATCGACCAGGCCTTCGAAGTTTTCTTCCAGGTCAAGACCGCAGGCTACAGCGACCAGTTTTCCCAAACACAGAAGCGCATTCCCGGCGCCGGGAAAAGCTGGGTGCAGCACAGCCGTCCCGGACTGACGGTGGCCCGCCGCTTCTGGGTCGATCTTCTTGGAAACTGCAGGCTTGGGGAGGTGACGGACGCGAAGATCGAGCACGCCCTTGCCCAACTGTGGCGCCTTCCGAAGCACCATGGGAAAACCTACGACAATGCAACCGGATTCCACGGCATGATCCGCTCGGTCGACGAGTTGGAGATCGAACAGCAGGCCGAGGCGGCTGCCGTGATCGAAGCGGATCCCAACCTCTCGGAAGCACAATGCGACGCCCTGAGGCACAACGCGAACATCCCGAGGATTCGAAGCGAGACCTATCTCAAGCATGGCCGCGCCATGGGAAGGATCGGCCGGTTCCTCGAACAGCTCGGCCTGCTCCCGAAAAACCCATTCGCTCTCTGCGCCTGGACTGCCAATGAGGAAAAGCAGCTCAAGTCCCAGGAGGAAACCCGCGCCCGCGTCGAATGGGACGACCGGCTCTATGCCTTGTTCCGCACCCCAGTCTTCCAGGGCAACCTGAAGGATCCCGGCGACCCCTTGTTCTGGGCACCCCTGATTGCGGTCCACAATGGGCTGAGGATGCAGGAGATTCTACAACTTGGACCGGATGATTTCGGGTCCGAGGGCGGACACCACTACCTGCGGGTCCGCAACCTGGCCGGCAACTCGGTGAAAGCGATCTCGTCCGAGCGTCAGGTGCCGGTCCATCCCAACCTCATCGAGCTCGGCCTGCCCCAACTGATTGAATTGCGGCGCAGACAGAAGGAACCGCGCCTTTTTCCCCACATCGGTCGTGGCGAGACCAAGGGCACGCAGTCCGAGCTCTTCACCAAGAGCTTCGGCTACTACCGACAAATTAACGGGGTCTATTGGCCGGGTCTCGATTTCCATGCCCTGCGCACGACCTTCCACGGCTTCCTGCTCAACAGTGATGTGGTCACTGACGCACGACGGCGACGGCTGATGGGTCACAAACCCGTCGATGAGGGCGAAATATCCTACGCCCAGGGACTTCGATCCTCCACCCTGCTCAAGAATATCCGGGAAGTGAACATCGACATTTCGATGATCAAAAGTCCCTTCGAGAACGGGCAAACAAATGTGGTAAGTCTTCCGGCCCGGCGTGCAAAGAAGGGCTGTGCATAGCCGCGACGCCGTCCTCCCGGAAGTGCACCCAAGGCACGTGGACAGCCGGGCCCGACGGCGTCCCTCCTCCGGTCATGGGGGGCGGCCTTCAGCGGCGGATCAGGCGCCCCGCGGCACCAGTGGCGGGGCCAGGTCTGCCGGCAGCGGGCTGACATAGGGGCTGCGCGTCAGGCGGCGGGCGTGCTCCGCCTTCGCCTCGGACAGGAGCTTCCCATCCGTGATGAGCATCTGCCCCAGTCGAGCCATCGCGGTCGCGGCATGGGTCATGCCCTTGTGCGCCGCGGGGGACTTGCCCTGGGCCGTGATCTGCCAGCTGTGGCCAGGCGTTCCGATCGCGTGTGTTGCGACCAGGACCTCGGTCGTCGGCACGGCCCAGGTGACGTCCGAGACGTCGGTCGATCCGATCATCTTTTCCCCGCCGGGCCGCAGCGGCACGACATAGTCGCAAAGCGTCTCGCCGGGCCGAGGCTCCATGGCGATGCCGCGATAGGGCGCCTCGATATCCGTGGGCGAAAGCGTGGCCTGGATCGCCCGCGCGAAGTCGCGGTCGGCAGCGTCGAAGGGCACCCCGCCGAGCTCGTCGAGCACGCGCTGCATCGCCGCGTCCATCACCTCGTTCACCAGGTTGTTCGACACCGCCGAGAAGACCCGGAACTCGACCGAGGTTCCGGTCATCAGCGCTGCGCCGCGCGCCACGTCCTTCACCCGCTCGACCAGCGCCAGCATGTCGGCAAGCTCGGGCGCGCGGATCGAGTAGCGCACCCGTGCCGTTGCCTGCACCACGTTCGGCGCCGTCCCGCCGGCATCGAGATAGGCGTAATGGATGCGCGCCCCGTTCACCATGTGCTCGCGCAGGTAGTTGACCCCGACCGACATCAGTTCGACGGCGTCGAGCGCCGAGCGCCCCAGATGCGGCGTCGCCGCGGCATGCGAGGCGCGCCCGGTGAAGACGAAATCCATCCGCGTGTTGGCAAGGCTTTCCGGATCGTCGACCCGGGTGAAGCAGTCGGGATGCCAGGTGATCGCCGCGTCGACATCGGCAAAGGCGCCGTCCCGCACCATGAAGGCCTTGGCGGCCCCGCCCTCCTCTGCCGGGCAGCCGTAATAGCGCACCCGCCCCGGTGTCCCGGTCGCCTCGAGCCAGTCCTTCAGCGCGCAGGCGGCCAGCAGGGCCCCTGCCCCGAGCAGGTTGTGGCCGCAGCCATGCCCGTTGCCGCCTTCGACCAGCGGGCGCGGCTCGGCGATGCCTGCCACCTGGCTGAGGCCGGGAAGCGCATCGTATTCGCCGAGGATGGCGATCACCGGTCCGCCGGACCCCGCCTCGCCCATCACGGCGGTCGGGATGCCGGTCACCGCCTCGGAGATGTGGAACCCCTTGGCGCGCAGAACATCGGCATGCGCGGCGCAGGAGGCGAACTCGCCATAGAGCAGCTCGGGCGTCGCCCAGACCTGGTCGGCCAGCGCCTCGAGATCGCCGCGGTGGATCTCGACTGCGGCGTCGATCGGATGGGTGTTCTGCATGGGGGCTCCCGGCTTGCAGGGCCACCTTGTTGTCAAACACGAGGGGTTGCAAGCCGACGGCAGGGGTCCTGATTGCTTCGTGGTCGCTATTGATCTCCTCGGCCCACCATCCGAATGCTCGCGGTCAAGCAGCGCCCTTGCTCTGACCCTCCTTTCGGACACCCAGCCGTTCCTCGAAGGCGTCAAGCCACTCCACGCGGACCATCCAGCAGCGTCCCAGGCGAATGGCATCCAGCCGAATGGGCCCGTCGTTGCCCGGGCATCCGTGAACGATCCATTCCCGCAGGGTCCTGGGACTCCTGCCAAGCCGGGCCGCCACTTCAGCAAGAGTCAGATAGGGCCTGTGCAGTGCCCGGTCATACGTCTGTCCGGCTCCGGACCGCACCTGAGTCATCTTGGTGTTCCCTCCTTCGGCATGAAGACAGGAGGGAGATGGCTCCGGCACGCCGCCGAACAAAATCTTTCTCGCGCAATGGCCCGGGACGGCCGATCGGCGCAGGCAAGACCAAACCTGCAACGTGCGATTGTCGGCGCGATGTCGGCGAAGAAAGCTGATCCTTTTTCGCTTTTTTTCAACAGCTTGCCGACAATTGTCGGCGGCCGGCAGAAGCGGAGAAATCGGTAGAGGCGGCAGAGGCGGCAGATTTCTTTTTGATTGAGAGACCGCGAACCATTTCCCGGGCAGGACCAAGAAACGAGACGGAAATGAAACACAAGACAGGCAAGAAATCTGCCCCGAACCACTCGCCTCTGCTCGAAATTCTGTTCGGCTCGGAAGACAGACGGCAGCGGGCCCTGACCGATGACGGACGCAAGGCGCTGATTGCGATGCTTGCACGCGAACTAAACAAGGAAGCGTTCGACATCCAGCGCTTGGTGCCGGCGGGATCGTTCATGCAACAGATTATCCGGCATTTCGACCAGACGGATATCAGCTATGCCATCCCGCTCTTCAATCTGATGACGATCGCCGCCTCCTGGCTGACCCAGAATGGCGCGAGCCTGAGCATCCTTGGTGTGGGGAGAATCCGTCCCACGCTGTGGATGATCGGCCTCGCCGATTCTGGCAGTTCGAAGACCTTCGCGGCAAAGCGGGTCTGGTCGATCCTGATGTCCACGACCCAGGCGCCGGTCTGTCGAATTCCCGAGCCGGCGACCGACGCGCAATGGATCAAGGATTTGAAGGACTGCAATGGCGGCTATTGGTTCCAAGACGAAGTCGGCAGTTTCGTGCGGAACATGACCGGCTCGAAACATCTCACGAAACTGAAGCACTGGATGCTCTTGTCCTACGACCACGAAGCTATCGCCAACCGCATCAAGTCCGATGAAATCAAGGATGAAGTCGAGGATCCTCACTTCACTTTCCACGGACTTTCGGTGTTGCAGACGTGGGCGCGGGATGTCGAAATCAACAACATGATCGACGGGTGGTGTCAGAGGATCAATTTCTACATCGCGCGACCGCGACCGGACACGACGATGTTTGACCACTTCACCTACTTTGCCGGAGAACAGGTCGAGAGCGATGAGGCTGAGCTTTCGCTGACCTGGGCGGCGCTATGCGCGCAGCAGAATGCCAGCGGAGACTATTCGCTTGCTCCCGAAACCATGGACTTCCTCAGGGATTGGTGGAAGAGCCTCGAGCATGTCTGGGGCGACTACGCTCTGCCGGCATCATTCATTCGGCGCATTGGCTTCTCGGTCCATCGCTACATGATCGTCCTGCAATTCCTCTTGGGAAAATCGCGCAGGCCGATCGATATCGAGACGGCGAAACTGGCGACGACCTACGCGGAATTCCACCTGGAATGCGCCCTTTTTCTCGTGCAATCCTATGATGCTACGGGAGTAAACCGCTTCCGCAAGATCGTTGACGCACGCACGTCGCTGATGGCAGAGGGCCGCGACCCAAAGCCGAGGGACATCTACCGGCGGCTGACAAAAAGCGCTCGGGACGGGGTGACGATGGAGATGCTCCACGCCTTCGAAGCACTTGTTTCTCAGCCCGCCGGCAAGAAAGCCGAACATTTTGACTTGTGGTCCGGGGGAGAGTTCCCGCTGACCAGCGAAAAGATTGCCGCGACCGGCGCCAAAATGAATGACCTGTTTGTCCGCCTGAAGGCTTCCGAACAGAAGCGCAACAAACGCCGCCTTCTTGAACTGCGCCGCTCGTATCTTGCGTCGATCGAGAGCGATTCCACTCCTGCCGTGGGTTCCGATCTTTCCGGCCCGTTTGACGCCCGGACGGCTCCCCTCAGCTCCAGCGTCGCACGGCCAACGGCGCAAAGCGAGCAAGCGAGTTCGGGGGTTTCCGGCATCCGGGTGATCGATTTCCCGCAGCCACGAGATTTTGGCATTGCCGCCGTGGGGATTGACCAAGCCCGTCAGGGAAGCGCGGGGAAGTCTGCACGGCGGTATGCCACGACGAGGTCCGCAAGCTCTGGGGGCTGAACGACCTCGACCTTGTCGCCCCATTGGTAAAGGTGCCAGGCCATCTCGAGCCAGCCGCTGGCCTGGAAGCGGACAACCAGCGACCCGTCCTCTTCCTCCGCAACCTCTTGGCCCGGATGGAACTCGAACTCCTTCGCGATCGCCGCGGCGTCGGGCCGGAACCTCCAGACGACTTCGCCATATTCCTTGTCGGCGTGGAAGGACCCGAAGGCCCGGGCGGCGTGCGCCGACAGGTCGAAATCGGCATCGCGGGCGAAGGTCTGGATGTCGAGGCGGGCGGCGCGCATCCGGTCGAGCCGGTAATGCTGGAACCCGCCCGACTTGCCGACCTCTCGGGCGACGAGGTAGCGGCGGATGCCGATCAGCAGGCCGTATGGCTCGAGGATCCGCTCGCGGGGATGCTTCTCTCTGGGCCCTGCGTAGCTCACGACGAGGCGGAACGGCCCTTTCAGCGCCTGGGCAATCGTTTCGAGAACCAGGGGCTCGCTTTTCACCCGGGGCCCGGGGCGCGAGGCGTAGCCATAGGCTTCCAGCACGGCTTCGGCATCGGCTTCAGCCCGCCGGGCATGAGAGCTGGGCATCGTGGCAAGCAGCCGATCCCGAAGCGAGGTGAGCGTCCGGACCTCGTGGGTTGCTCCCTCACGTTCGGCGCGGCGGATGCTCATCTCCAGGGCGGCAAGCTCGCTGTCGCGGATCCCCTGCAGCCGTAGCAGGCTCGTGTCGCGCAGCTTCCAGCGCCGCCGGCGGTCCACGTCGGTGTGGACCTCCACCCCCGGAAAGGCGTCCTCCAGCGCCTTGGTCATGCGCTGTGCCGTCCGGTGATCGGCCTCGAATTCCTCGACGATCTCGACGAGCGACACACCGCAATGACGTGCCGCGGCCATTTCCGCGAGCCGCAGAAGATCTTTCGCCTTGCTCAGGGACATGCGTCCTCCCCACTCCACCCTTCCGCATCAGGACGGCCCACAAGGACCTCACCCGCGGCAAAGATACCCAACACAACCAGCCGACGGCTCCGGCACTGCACCATCCGGCCACCCTGTCCGCCTTCTCCGCCAGCCCTTGCCGCGATCGTCGGTTCCGAACATGTCATCACTTGGGCGGCCCGGTGGCCTCACCTTCCATACGGCATCCTCCAGGCGGGCGAGAACAGGGTCGCATGGTATCCCTGACAGGATCTGACACCTTCACCACTTATTAAGTTTTTCGTGGCCGTCGGGGCGATTCCTTCGGTTCACGAGTAACTCAAGGTGAAGAGTATCCCGATGGTCACACCCCCTGCCCCCGCGACCAACCAGCACCCGGACCGGATCCCAGTGCGCACAGTCCTGCTTGCCGCTGCACTCGTCCTCCTCGCCTCCGCTCCCGCCCCGGCCTCCGGTCTGGGCCTCCAGGGCCCGGTCACCCATGTGCGGGACGGGGACACGATCGAGGTCGCGGGCATTCCCGTGCGCCTGTCCGGCGTCACCGCCGACGAGCTGGGAACCGCCCGGGGCGAGGCAGCCGCGGCGTTCATGCGCGACATGGTGCGGGGCGAGGTCGTGACCTGCGCCCTGACTGGAGAGACGACGCATGACCGCCAGGTCGGACGCTGCTCGATCGATGGCGAGGATTTCGGCATCAAGCTGATCGCCGCACGCCTTGCCGGGCGCTGCGCCCGCTACGACCCGGACGGCTTCTACCGCATCCCGCAACAGGATGCGGGCCCCTACACCGGCCTGATGCCGGCCTACTGCATTCCCCGATGACGCTCGGCGACCCCGAGACTGCTTGCCAGAAAGGACCCTGAGATGACGACAAAAGACCTTCCCACCCATTACGAGCGCGGCACGCGCCTTGCGCAATCCGCGGCCATCGGCTGCTCGGCCTTCGCTGCCCTCGGCACCGCGCTCGGCTACTATGCCGCCGGCGGCCATCCGGTCGTGGCGGCCGCCGGGGGGCTGGTGCTGGCCGGCGCCCTCGGCGTGAGCTGGCACATCGCGATCGGCGCGGCGAGCCGGGCGCGAACGGCTCTCGGGACCACCGCCCTCGTGCTCGCGGGCTTCGCCCTGACCGCCGTCGCCATAGGCGCCAGCGCCCAGGCCGTCGTCGTGACGATGGCCGGCAAGAGCGCGCTTTCGGCCGAGCTGATCGAGCGAGTTGAGCCGATCAGCGATGCGCTGGCCACGGCAGCGGCGCAATCTGACCTGAGCCCGCTTATCGGCTCGGCCGCCTCCATCGCCGCAGGCTATCGCGCCATGGCCGGACAGGAAGCCAAGGGCGCCTTCGGCAAGGCCGGCGAGGGGCCGCGCTTTGCCACGCTGACCATGGCCGCGCAGGGCTTTGACACGGCGCAACAGACCCTGACAGCACTCGACGCCAAGGCGAGGGAGATCCATGCCCAGGGCCTCAAGGCGGTCGCCGGGCTGCGCAGCGCCGCTGCCCTGGGGGACCAGACGGCCTTCCTGAGCGCCGCGCAGGATGTCGCTGCCGCCGTGACCGACCTGCAGTCGCTCGATCCGAGCGTGGTGGTGCAGACGACCGGCATCGTCCGGGTCGAGGGCGACAACATCGCCGGTCTCGACGCCCCGACCCAGGGCTGGGTCTCTCAGGCGCAGGCCTGGTCGGACAACCACGCCCCGGTCGCCGTCCCGATCCCTGCCCCGATGAGCCTTGGCGAAGCCGTCCGCGCCCAGGCCCTCGGTGCCGCCCTGCATGCCTGGATCGCCGCCGCCGCGATCGACATCCTGCCACTGATCGCGCTCCTGCTGATCGTGAGCCTCCGCGCCGAGCCCCTGATGCGCGACCGCATCCAGCGCCCCGAAGTGCCCGAGATCGGTGCACGCGAAGAGGCGCTGCGGAATCGGGAATCTGCCGTGGCGGCGGGATCGGGCGTCACCCGGCTCCATGCGGCGGAGTGAACGATCCGCGTGTCTCGCCTTTGATCTCCGGACCGGCGCCTCGCGAGGCGCCGGTCGACACGAGCCTCGCAGAAATCTTGACCCTCAGGAGCGTCTGGAATGGACCAACCTCCGAACATTCGCGCGGCACTGGAAGCAATGATGGTGTTCCTTGCGCAACTGGAAGAGCCTGCATTCCAAGCAGGGCAATGGGTTGTCTCCAAACCATCGATCGACGAGCGCCATTTGCCCCATGTCCGCTATGATCCTGTCTTTCTCGAGTTGCTCAGCATGAGCCGCGAACTTGGCTGGATCATGCAAACCCCTGCAGCTGGAGAGTGGTTCAGATCGGCGGACATAAGGCGGTTCCTGAATGAACCGGATCTGATCGGTCGAGCCACTGCCGAGCAGCTCACCCGACTTCTGACGGCGGCAAGTTATGCCGAGAAATTCCGCGAGGGACTGCTTCTCGACATGACGGAAAGCGGAGGCATGCTGAACATACTTCGCAGAATGCGGGCCCTCCTGGAGGAGTTGGAGAAGCAGCCTGCTTCAGACATCACGACATCCCTCGGGCCTGAGATCAGACTCCGAGAGGGCAACGAAATGTTCTACATGAGAGACGGCCAGAAGGAGGATGATGGCCTCTATCCCGACATCGACCTGCCCTTGACCCGCGACGAAATCGCGACAGCAAGACGGAGAGCGGCAAAGTTGGGATTGTCTGACGAGGCCTTGGACAGCCTCTATCCTTGGCCAAAGGAAGACGGTTCGACTGACGACAGAGAGGGGTAGGTCCAGACCAGAGCCTATGGGAGAATTGCCCGCAGGTGGCAGGAATGTTTCCTTGGGTCAAACAATGTTCCTGAACCTGCCCTATCTTCGCCGGAATCGAGTGGCTGCTTGACGAAAGACAACCGGAAGGTGATCCCATTGGCCGAGCGTGCCCTGTCATTTGAAGAGTTGAAGGCCAAGGAGCGTCTGCTGCGGGATGGGTTCCCGGAGACGATGGCAGTTAAGGTGCACCGGGCGATCTCCTGGATCGGCCGTGCGCAGGCGGAACCGGACGACCCCGATGCGGCCTTCCTGTTCTACTGGATCGCCTTCAACGCGGCCTATGCCGATGATCAGGATGCGGATACCCCGATTTCCGAAAGGACGCGCTTTGCCGCCGTCCTGCGACAGATCGTTCGGTTGGACAGTTTCGGCACCCTGCAAGGCGCCGTTGCCCAACGGTTTCAGGGGCCCATCCGGAAACTGCTCGAGAACCGCTACGTCTTCCGCCCGTTCTGGCTGAACGTGAACCGGGGCAGCGATGCCGACTGGCAGCGGGCCTTCCGCTCTTCCGCGCTGGAAGCGCGACAATCCATGATCGACAATGACGTCGCGCGGATCCTGCTGATCGTCTTCGATCGGCTTTACGTGCTGCGCTGTCAGATGGTGCATGGCGGCACCACCTGGGGCTCCTACGTCAATCGCGACCAGGTGCGCGACGGCGCGGCCATTCTCGGCACGTTCCTTCCAGCCATGATCGACCTGATGCTGGACAACCCAGACGAGGATTGGGGTCGCCCCTTCTACCCGGTCGTGGGCAACCCCAGGAGAGGCGCGTCCGGGTCCGCGAAGCTGCAGGCAGGGAAGGCGAGGACCGGTCCTTAGCCACTCCAGTCCGGGATGAAGAGTGCACTATTGGCGAGTTTGGAAGGGATTGGCAGACAGAATGAGGATTGATCCGCTCCTCACGCGACATCCGTCGACCGGTGCAATTCGGCCTTTGACGCCGTCGCTCCTGGCCGAAATCTATCTGGTGCCGAAGGCGCACCCGCTGGACCTTGGCTCAGTGGTCCGTGCCGACGATCCCTGGGCGGCGAGCCACGCGGCCGCGCCCCGGGAAACCGAAGCGGTGCTGCTGGCGGCGCTCCGTGCCGTGGCAGTCGGGACGCCAGACATGGTTCCGTCGTCCCTGAAGCCCGAGGCCCTGCCGGAGGGTCGAGCAAGAGATCATCTCGCCGGCCTCAAGCGGCTTTGGGAAAGGATGGACGGGAGGTTGCCGGACGATCTTGGCACGTGTCGCCATGTCCTGTCCTCGTGCTCAGCTGACGCACTGGAACCTCTTCCCTTGGTCGGCAACTCGCCCTGCCGCTTTGCCAATCCCGCCGAACGGGCGCTGGAATCGTTGTTGAGACATCAGCACGGCACGGTCAGCGCAGAGATCCTGGCTGCGGGAGGAACTTCGCATTTCGGCGCGGCCCCGTTTGCCCCGGGCGCCCTGGGCGCGATCCAGGCGGGGCTCTCTTCTTCTGACGCGAGTGTGTCGCCCGACGACACCGTCGCATTCTGGGGCCTTCGCGATCCGGTCGAGGAAGCCGCCTTTGCCGCCGGCATGATCCAGAAGCTGCTTGACGACGGCACGGTGTCCTCGCCCGCCGAGGTCGCGATCCTCGTCCCCGGGACCAATTACTCCCCGCTCGTCGCCGAGGCTTTCGAGACGGCGGGCCTTCCCCTGTCCGGCGGAGAGGGGCCCGCCATTCGCGATCTTGCTGCGGATCTCATGGCGAATGTCTTGCGCGTCCTTGAGGGACCCGGGACGAGGATGGCACTTGCCGCGGCGCTCACGTCGCCCCTGATGCCCTGGTCTGCCGCGCGCGGAAGCGCGATGGCCCGGCAGCTGATGGATCGTGGCCACGTCCGGCCGGATCCTTCATCGGCGCCGATGCTGGATCTGCTGCGTGGCCCTGTAACTTCGGTCCGCCAGCTCTTTGCGCGGCTGGGAGGCATCCAGACCGCCCTTGCCGAAGACCTGCCGGAGTCCTGCGACGCGTTTGCCGACCTTGTTCGCAGGCTCAGAGCCACACTCACGCCAGATGCCCTTGACTGGTCCCTCGCGCGCGCGGTCGTCGCGACGTCGCCGCACCGCGCTCCCGCCGAACGGTTCATCGAGGGAGTCAGCCTATTCACGGCGGACGCCCTGCCCTGGCGCCCCTGCAGGAGGCTGATCATCCTTGGAGCCGCCGGGGACGCCTATCCGACGCCGGCGTCGACCGATCCGGTCTTTCTTGACCGGGAGAAACTTGAAATTCGCCGGCTGGCAAACCTCTGGCTTCCCACGCGCGGCGAAGTCCTTGCGCGGCGTATTGAGCTTTTCCGACGCCAGCTATGCGCGGCGACGGAGACGGTCGACGTTCTGGTGCCGGCGCTCGATGCCGGCGGACAACGGCTTGCGACCTCCACCGCCCATGCGTTGATGGCCAGATGTCTTGGCGCCACCAAGCCGGACGACCTCGTTGCGGAGGTTCGAAAGGTTCCGAAAGGATCTGTCCCATCGCTTTCGCGCGCCGCACCGCGCCTTGAGGAGAACGGCCGGCCGGTCCTGCCCGAGAGCGGCGAACTTCGTCTTGGCGTCGATCTCCTGTCGCTACGCAAGACGGAAGATGGTCGAGCCAAACCCCAGTCCCCGTCCCGGCTCGATACGCTCCTTGTCAGTCCTCTCGCCTGGACGCTCGGCGAGCTCGATCTGCATGCCGTGCCGTGGACGCCGGAAAGTCTCGACGTCCTGACACTCGGTTCGCTGGCACATGACGTTCTTGAACACGCATTTCCCGCCGAGAGGGACCTGCCGGGCGAGGCGACGCTCGCAGCAGCCTGCCCGGGCCTTGTCGAAGATGCCGTGGCGCGCATCACGCCGTGGCTGGTGCAGCCTGGCTGGGAAGCCGAACAGGCGGGTCTCGTTCGGGAAATCACCGCGATCGCAATGGCCTGGCGGCGACGGCTGGCCCAGTTCGGCGCAACTGTCCTTGCCAACGAAATCGCTCTTGCCGGCGAAGGACATGGTCTCATGCTGACCGGCCGGGCGGATTGCCTGCTGCGCCTCGCGGATGGACGGTTCGTCGTCGTCGATCACAAGCGATCCCGGTCCTCCAACCGCGAAAAACGCATGCAGCGCGGCTGGGACCTGCAGGTTGAGCTTTACCGGGCCATGCTGGCCAGGCCGACCATCATTACCCCGGTGCCGACCACTTCGGCTGTAGCCGTCGCCTACAACTGCCTTCTTGATGACCACGTGCTGTCGAACGGATTGGCCGACGCCCCCGGCGTCGACGATTTCGAGAACGACATCTCGGAGATGGCGGTCGCCGAGCTTGTCCGCCTCGCCGCAAAGCTTGGCGCCGGGCTCGTGCCGCTCGGACGAGCCGACGATGCCAAACGCTTCGACAAGGAGCGCGGAATGAAGGCCTATGCGCTCGACGACGCATTCGTGTCGACCTTCCTCCTTCCCGTGCCGGATGAATCTTCGGAGGATGCAGAGTGAAACACGGAGTTACTCTCGTTCCCGCCGGGGCCGGGTCAGGCAAGACGCATCGGATCGAAACCGAACTCACCGCGCTCGTGACGTCGGGCGAGATCAGGGCGGAACGCATCCTCGCCGTCACCTTCACCGAAAGCGCCGCCGATGAGCTGAAGGGGCGTTTGCGCGGATCGCTGATGGCCGCCGGTCGGATCGAGGACGCGCTCGCGATCGACCGCGCCTATGTGGGAACCATTCACGGACTTGGGCTGCGGCTGTTGACCGAGCACGCCTTCGCCACCGGCCGCAATCCTTCGCTCCGCCTGCTGTCAGAGGCGGAACGGGATCTTCTCCTTCGCCGGGAGCTTGGCCATGGCGAGGCATTGCGCGCCGTCCGCGATAACCTTGGACGATTTGGCTATGCCTGGGACCGCCAGACCGGAAGGACCGCCGAGGAACAGTTCCGCTCCAAGGTCATCGCGACCATCGACCTGCTGCGCAGCCTCGGCCCCCGGGGTCTTAATCCCGAGATCGTGTGCGAAGCCGAGACCGAGCTTCGCAAGCGGTATGGGCCATGCCTGGCTGACCCGCAGGCTGCGACGGCACGACTTTCGGACGCTGTCCAGGGACTGATCCGCGCCTTTCCGAAATGCCTGACGGTGTCCAACAACGACACCGCAAACAAGGACTTCCGCGCCAACTTTGACAACCTCCGGAAGGCGTCGCACTCGCCCGATCTGCTGACGCAGGACTGGGAGTTGTGGCAGAAGCTGCGCAACCTGCGGCTGTCCAAGCGCGGATGCGCGACCCCGGATGGCTATGACGCCCTCGCCGAGGAGGTGATGGCGGCTGCCGCGGTCCTGCCCAGCCATCCTGGTCCGCTCGAGGACGCCTGCACCCATCTCAGGGCACTGGTGCACGGAGCTCAGGACGCGATGGCCGCCTATGCGCGTGCCAAGGCCGCGGCAGGACTGATCGACTATGCCGACATGATCTCCGACACCGAAACCATGCTGCGGGACCAACCCGATCTTCTGCAGGCCGTCATCGGCGAGATCGACTGCGTGGTGATCGACGAGTTCCAGGACACCAACCCGGTCCAGTTCGCCATGCTTTGGCGTCTCGCCCGGCATGCGCCGCGCTGCCTGATCGTCGGCGATACCAAGCAGTCCATCATGGGCTTCCAGGGCGCGGACCCCCGCCTTTCGGACGCCCTGAACCGAACGCTACCCGACCGCGTCGATCCGCAACGCGAGAACTGGCGATCGACCCCTCCGCTGATGGAGCTCGTCAATGCATTGGGCGCGTCGCTCTTCGCGGACAGTTATGTGCCTCTTGCCGCGACCCGGTCCGATCCCGGGCTTTCCTGGCTGGAAGTCGTCCATGTCCCGGGAAGCAGGTCGAAGACCGCAAAGCCACAGGATGCCATCGCAGCGCGCGTTGCCGCGATGATTACCGACGGCGAGCCTGTCGTTGACAACAAGACCAGACAGATCCGCCCGGTCAGACCGGAAGACATCGCGATCCTGTGCTACCGTCATGACAAAGCCCAGGCGCAGGCAGATGTCCTGAGGTCACTTGGCCTGCCGGTGCGCATCCAGGGTGACGGTTGGCGCGAGTCCCTTGTCGTCCGGGTCGCCGGCCATGCTCTGAGCTTTGCTGAAGACCCCCATGACACCCACGCGGCTCTGGCCTTTCTCACACTTGGCCCGGAACGCGTGCCGCTTGATGAAGCGCTACGACATTCCTTGGCCGGCAGCCTGCTTGCGCATCCAGGGCTGCATTCCCTCCACTCGACTGACACGGGCACGCTTTCGCTGCCGGACCTCGCCACAAAGGCCGTCTCTGCCGCTGGTCTCTGGGACTGGGCCGCCGGCCTGGAGGACCCCCGATCGGCGCGGGCAGACCTCTGCCGCTTCATAGCCGAGGCCCAGGCTTTTGACGAACTTGCCCCCGAAATCACGGCGGCAGCGGGGTTCCACGGACGAGGCGCAAAGACATTCCTGGGCTGGCTTGATGTTCAGACCGAAAGGTCGTTCAACCGTCGCCCCGATCCGGACGGCTGGTCTTCGGACGGGATCGAGATCATTACCTGGCACGCGGCGAAAGGGCGGGAATGGCCAGTGGTCGTGGTTGCGGAGCTCGAATACGACTGGAGTGAGCGGGGCAACTCCCTTCGGGCCGAGTTTGACGGGTTCGATGACATCGACAACGTGCTTGATCATGCAGAGCTGGAGTTCACGCCGCACTTCGCTGCAAAGGAACAGACCCACGCCTTCAAGTCCGCCCGCGAAGCGGCCTGTCGCAGCGAGGCACATCGTCTGCTCTACGTCGCGCTGACCCGCGCCCGTGACCGTCTGGTCCTTGCCCTGCCGCCTGAACCGAAGGAACCCAAGACGGACTTCGCGACCATCCTTCGCGACGAATGCGGGCTGGAGGTCAGGGACGATGCCCTTTGGCTTGGTGGAACACAGTTTACGGCGCGCGTCACTCCGGAGTTGGCGCAGAAGCCTGCTTCGCAAGACGACGCAGGCCGGGCCGCCAGTTGGGACGCGACGGTCTTTGCCCAAAGACGCGAACAGTTCGGGACGGACCACACCCCGCTACGGGTCACACCGTCCTCACTCGCGCTCAACATGCCCGCAACGCCCGTGCAAACCGTCTCCTTGGGGTGCAAGGTCGGAGGGATCCCGGACGGCTTCTCGACCGCGACGGATCGAGGGACTGCCTGGCATCTGGCGTTCCGGGTGCTGTCCCAACGCCCCGAACTTGCGTCCCGACTGCCTGACTCGACCGGCCTCGATGCCGACACGATCCGGGCGATCGCCGAACAGGTGGCAGCGGTCACCGACTGGCTTCATCGGCAAGGCTTCGATGAATTGGCTTTCGAACTGCCGATCCAGGTCAGGGATGCAAGGGGATCGGAGATCAACGGCGTCATCGACTGCCTTGCGTCGGGTCCTGCCGGCGCGCTCGTTCTCGATCACAAATCGGGCCCTGCTCCCGATCCCTCAGCGAGGTTTGAAGACTACCGGGCGCAACTGATGAGCTATGCAGCGGCCCTGCAGCGGCTCCAGCCCGAGCGACCGGTTCTCGGTATCGTCATCAACTGGATGAACGAGGGCATGATGACCCTTTGCGAGTTAACCGGCGCCAGCGCTGTTCCGGAGGTCGCCTGATGTCCTTTCTGGCCTGGATCGACTTCGATCAAACCGACCGCGAACGAACCCATCGTATCATGGACCTGTTCGCTGAGGAGGACGCCCGCGACGAACTTGGGGTCAGCGCCGTGCGCGACGGGCTCTCGGACCTGATGTTCCCCGGGACAAGCACGATCCAGACACGACTGCGCTACATGCTGTTTGTGCCGTGGATCTACCGCCAGGCACATCGCCATGCGGGAAGCGGGTTCGCACGCGCGGAGGTCGCGCGAGCACTCGAGATCAGGCTGATCGAGGCCCTGATCGACGGCGGTGAAAAGACGGGCGTCATCGGATCGGTCGCGAAGGGAGCGCTGAAGAGGTTTCCAAGTGACGTCTACTGGGCGGGGCTTGGAGTGTTGGGTATTCGCCGCTTCCATGGCAGCAGAAGCGCCTTCTTCGAGCTGCAAAACGGAGCCGAAGAGAACATCCGTCTTTGGTCGGCAGGGCTACCCGAAGAACAACCAGGCTTCCTCGACGCAACGACCTTCCGGCTGACACGGGACGAAGCCGGATTCCTGATCGATCGCTTGCATCAGGTTGCCCCCTACTCCCTTTTTAGGGAGCTTGTCGCCTCCGGTGAGAGCGTTCAGTGCGCCTCGATCTGGACCCATCCGATGCAGGCAACCTGGACAAAGGATAACCAGACGCTTGTCCGACATGCCCAGTTTCTTGCGCACATGGTTCGCGGCGCGAACCTTCTCTACAACCTGATGCTGTCGGAACTGATGTCGGAAAGGGCCGGAGAGGCGTCCGCCTGGATAGGCCGCTACGACGAATACCGGACCCGCCTCAGCGACTGGCAGAGGGAGCTCGCGCAGCTTCCACTGCAGGACTGGCATCTCGAGGACCTTTGGCGGCGTGTCGACGCCACGGCGCACCGTGTGACGCCCTTGACCCGCCGCTTCATGACGGAATGGCTTGAGACGACATCCCGGGCGCCGTCGCCCGTCTGTGACAACCCGGATGCTCGTCGCATCATCGAGCGGCGGGAGCGCGCGCTGAAAGGGGCAAAGTCGCGCTTCGCCAATGCTGCGGCCCTGTCGCGCTGGAGCGGATCGTCCGGAACCCAGGTTCTTGGCTTCCGGTGGGAATTGGTTTCTTCGCATCTGAAGGATCTGGCGAATGCAGAATGACGCGGCGCTCGATCCACAGAACCGCGCCCTCTACACCGACATCTTGCGGGCGCCAAACGGCTATCGTTTTGATTGCGCCCTGGCCACGACCTATACGCTCGACTTCGAGACGGCACTCGTCATTCCCGCGACGCTGGCATTCCAGGCGGCTGAGAGTCGACGTGAAGTTCTCGATACGCCCCTGGCGCTGCTCGAAGGACTCGAGCGCAACGCCAAGCGCATTGCCATCTTCTGTGAAGCGGGCCGGATTCAGGGCGTTCCGAAAGGGGCCAGCCGGTTGACCGCCCTCCTGGAGGACACGATCACAGAGGTCAGGGCGCCGAAAGGCGGCGCGTTTCATCCAAAGATCTGGTTGCTGCGCTTCTTGGCCGAAAACAGACCTCCTCGCCTGCGTCTGGCCCTTCTGTCCCGAAACATCACAAAGGATACATCATGGGATCTTTCACTGGCCCTTGATGGAGTGCCCGGATTGGATGAGAATCGCGAAAACCAACCATTGATCGAGTTGGTATCGCGGCTTCCAGACCTGACTTCGGGCAGGAGCACGCCGAGATCGTGCCGCGGGATCGCGGATACCTTTGCCCGGGATTTGCGACACACGGTCTGGGACCTTCCGCCGGGATTCACCCGCGCAAAGTTCGCGGTAAACGGTCTCGCTGAGAAATGCTGGAAGCCGCCAGTCGGCCGCAATCTTGGCCTCATCTCTCCCTTCGTAACCGATGATGCCCTTGTCCAGCTGACCAGGGGGCTCTCACCTCCCGAGGCACGGCTTCTTTCGCGGGAAGACGAGTTGGCAACGCTGTCAGAAGACACCCTGTCGCGCTTTGGACGGATCGACATTCTTGATGACCTCGCAGAGACGGGCGAGGGCGAGGATGTCTCTGCAAATGACTCTCTGCAAACCGCAACGGGCTTGCACGCGAAGGTGTTCGTGACGGAGCGCAAAGCGACGACGCTCATCACGGTCGGTTCGGGAAATGCGACAACTTCGGCGCTAATGAGCGGACGAAATGTCGAGGTGTTCGCGACCCTTTCCGGTCCGACGGAAAGGATCGGGTCTGTCGAGGACCAGTTTTCCTTGGCGAAGCTGGGCCGGTTTCTTCGGACTTACGAGCCGCGGCCTTTGCGCGTCGATGCACCGGTCCAAGCGGCAGAGAAAAGGGTCGAGGCCGGGGTGATGGCCCTGTCAGCAAGCAAACTCACAATCCGGTGTCGCCGCAATGACGATGTCGTGGGACTGACCTTGTCAGCCGAGAACCTGCGCCTTCCGGACGGACTCGACATACAGGTCTGGCCGTTGGTCGCAGGGCCTAACCACGCGGTCGACGCAGGAAGTCTGTCGGAAGGAACGGTAAGGCTTGGCACTCTTGCCTTGCGGGATGTCACGCGATGGCTTGGCTTCCGGCTCGTCGATCGAGAGATCGGTATCGAAAAGCTGGTCTCGATTGGAGCCGAAATCATCGGGTTGCCAGCAGACAGAACCGCAGAAATCCTTCGATCAGTCATCGAAAACCGAGACGCCTTCTTGAAATACCTTGCCTTGCTTCTCGACGGCTCCGAGGAGGGCATGGGCTGGTCCGCAGTGATGGGAAAAGGTGGCGGCTGGACAAATGCCTCAGGTGACGATGCGCCACTCTTTGAAGAGATGGTGCGCGCCTTTTCGAACTCAGATCAGCGTCTTGGCGACATCGATCGCCTGATCGAAAGACTTGGTCCATCGCGTGGCGCAGAAGGCGAGAGTGTTGTTCCAGCTGACTTCCTGAGCCTCTGGAACGTGTTCAGGCAGGCCATGCGGCAGGGACGAAACAAGAAAGGAGCCGGGCATGCTTGATCACCGCTTCTCTGCAGAGGCGGCACTCGCCCCCCTGAAGTTGTTCCAGCGCAGGACGGTCGATTATGCCTTTGCGCGGCTGTTCACTGATCCGGACAGAACGCGCCAGTTCCTCGTCGCCGACGAAGTCGGGCTTGGAAAGACGATGGTGGCAAAGGGTGTCATCGCGAAGACCATTGAGCTCTTGCAAGACAGCATTCCCAGGATCGACATCGTCTACATCTGCTCGAACGGAGCGATCGCGCAGCAGAACCTTGCCCGGCTCAATGTGCTCGGCGACCGGGCGCACAATTTGCCCACCCGGCTTACACTGCTTCCGCTGCAACTCGGCGGTGACAAGGGGCTGCGCCGGAACCGCGTCAACTTCATCAGCCTTACCCCAGGAACGACGTTCGATCTGAAATCTTCGACGGGGACCGCAAGGGAGCGCGCATTGATCGTCCGGATGCTGGAAGCTCTGCTTGCGCCGGGAGACGGGAAGTTCACCCTGTTCCGCGTCGGTTCGGGTGAAGGCCCCTGGCAAGTGACGCTCTCGGACATTCGGCAGCAGCCGATAGATGAAGAGATTGCCACAAATTTTCGCGCAAGAGTGGCCGCCGAGCCGGGGCTGCTCGACGACATCAACTCTCTCGCCGACATCTGGAGGCCCGGATCCGGTCTTGAACGCTCCATGCGGGCCCGGCGTGACCCCCTGATCGCACGGCTCAGAGGGCTTCTGGCAAAGGATTGTGTTGCCGCACTCGAACCGGATCTCATTGTCCTCGACGAGTTCCAGAGATTCAACGAGTTGCTGCATGGGGGAACGGAAGCGGCGGAGCTTGCCCAGCATCTGTTCGAATATGCTGACGAAAATGGGCAGGAAACCCGCACTCTGCTCCTCTCGGCGACGCCCTATCGGATGTTGACCCTGTCAGGTGACAGCCCGGAAGACGGGAACCACTACAGCGATTTTCTTGAGGTGATGCGGTTTCTGTTCGGGAAGGAGCGGGGAACGAGCAATGTCGTGGAACTCGAGCGTGAGCTTCAACGCTACCGCGAGTGCATGCTCGCCCTGCCCTCCGGCTTCGATGCGGCGCGACAGGCGAAGGTCAACCTCGAGGCCCGTCTGCGCCGTGTCGTCACCAGAACCGAACGCGTCGGCGAAACGGAAGCGCGTGACTCCATGGTTCGAGAAGTCGCGGAGACTGTGGACGTCACGCCCGGCGACCTGCTCGAGGCGCGCACCATTGCAGCGGTAGCCGAGGCTGCCCGCGCACCCGGAACTCTCGAATACTGGAAATCTGCGCCCTACCTGATGAGCTTCATGCGGGACTACAAGCTTCGCGAGCGACTGGACGACCTGGCTGACCATCCGACGCCCGAACTGCTGTCTGCCCTAAAGGCTGTTCGACCGTTCCAGCTGCGCCGATCCGATGTCGACCAATATCGGTCCCTCCCGTTGAACAATGGCCGGATGCGTGCCCTCAAGCGGCTCGCCTTTGAAGCGGATCTGGCAAACCGTCTGTGGATGCCGCCCTCTCTTCCATATTTCGGTGAGCGGATCGAAGGGACCAAGGCGCTGGTGTTTTCTTCCTGGTCGATGGTGCCAGATGCGATTGCCGCGCTGATTTCACACGAGGCCGAGCGGCTTTCACACGAGGCCGAGCGGCAAATGGGACTGGGATACAAGCAACACGGCTATTTCGATCGCCCGACGACCAGGCCAATCCAGTTCAGGGAAGCCCAGGGACGGCTGGCAGGATTGCGCGCCCTCCAGCTCGTGTGTCCGTCGCCGGCGCTCGCCGCGGCCGTCGATCCGCTGCATATTCTTTGCAGGAACAGGCTTGTCGAAAACCAGGAACAGCAGCGGATCGCCGCGATGTCGGCCGTAGAGCCGCTCGCCCAAATGTTGCACCGCGCCCAGATGCCTCCTGATCGGGAAGTCACTTGGGAGTGGGCATCCGGCGCCTGGCTTGACCTCCGTGATGCCAGATCCTTCGCGGATTGGCTTCAGGCATCCGGGGGCCTGATTGCCTGTGGCGACGAGGAGGCCTGGCCGGCCCATGTAAGGGCTCTGCATTCGGCAGCGCAAGCAGACGAAATTCTCGGTTCTGTTGATCTCGCTGAGCTGGTGTCTCATCTCGCAGATGTCGCCTTGGGGAGTCCGGCGACCTGCGCCCTTCGGGCGTTCTCCCGCATTGCTCCCGATCTGGGGCTTTCGTCGCCAGTGATGCTCACGGCAGCGGCGAAAGTCGGCATGGGATTCCGATCACTGTTCAACCAACCGGAAAGTCAGGCCCTCCTGCGCGCGTCGGAAGATGACCACTACTGGCGATCAATCCTGCGGTTCTGTGCAGAACATGACCTGCAATCGGTCCTTGACGAATATGTTCACGTGCTTCTCGAGGCTGAGGGGTTGCAGGGGCATCCGACCGAAAAAGCCATCCCTGAACTTGCAGAGGCAATGGTCGCCGCTCTTTCCCTGCGTCCGGCACAGATTGATGTCGACGAGGTCAGCATTCGCCGGGGAAAGATCGTCAACATCCCCTTCAGGATGCGCGGTCGCTTCGCAATGCGGCTCGCTCCCCGCGGTGAAGATGAAAGCGGAGAACAGCGCACCGGCCTCGTCCGCGAGGCGTTCAACTCTCCATTCCGACCCTTTGTGCTCGCGTCAACTTCGGTCGGACAGGAAGGCCTCGATTTTCACCCATATTGCCACCGCCTCGTTCACTGGAACTTGCCGTCGAACCCGGTTGATCTGGAGCAAAGGGAAGGGCGTGTGCACCGCTACAAGAGCCACGCCATTCGACTTAATGTCGCCTCCGCACAAAGAACGAAGCTTTTCGAGAGCACCGAGTCAGACCCTTGGGCCGCCATGTTCAGGGCGGCGCGAGACGCGGCGAAAGGCGATTCTGATCTGGAGCCCTATTGGATCTGTCCCGGACCCGCAAAAGTTGAAAGACGGGTCCTGTCATTCCCCTACAGTCGCGAAACCGCACGGCTGGGCTGGCTGAAGCGGTCGGTGGCCGTTTATCGCCTGGCGTTCGGTCAACCGAGACAGGACGACTTCCTTGAGTGGCTGAGAAACCTTCAGGGCGGCATGGCCGACAACGCGCTTTCGGAAGTTCAGATCTCACTGAAGCCCTGATTTCCGATTGTGGCCCACCCTTGGGAAAACCAAGATTCTGCGGAGCAACTGCACCGAGCAAAAGCACCTAATCCGGCCGATCTCTTTATTTTCTCCTTTTTTTCGCTCGGACCCATTTCCCTCTTGCCAGAAAGAGGAGCTATCCAAATGACACAATTGAAACAACTTATCACCGAGGCCGCGCTGTCGCGCGGATACAGTGCTGCAATGGTGGAGGCGGCCGATATCGCGTATCGCCGGGCAAGGCGACAGGCTCGAGTGCCGGGCACCTTCGACAGCGCCGGACGCTTCTATCTGAGCCACCGCTGCGCTTGCTGCGAGGCCATTCGTGATCCCAGCCGCAGTCATCCGGAATCGGAGCTGCGGCATGGGCGTTCTGCGGAGCATGTTGCCAGCGAGTTCGGTCAGCCCGCTCTTGCCGTGAAGCGGCTGCTCACGCTCTTCAAAGCGTATCGCAACGCGGTTGTCACCGCGATGCAGGACGAGCCGGATCTGGCGACGCGGATGAAGACCGAGCTCGCGCCCTGGAAACCAAACGTCGCCTGAGCAAATACCAAGAAAACCCTCGGGGCCGCAAAGCGGTCCCGAGGGATCCATCGAGTTGTCGTTCAGGCGCGTCTCAACCGGGCAAGGGCTGTCTGGCTGTCATGCCAGGCGATGACCGTGGCACGCCTGTCCTTCAGCGTCCCCAGCTTCTGCTGCAGGCGCAAAAGCTCCTCTCCCCGCGAGGTGTAAAGGGGCCATTCGATCCACTCGTAGTCTTCGACATCGCCGCAGGCGCGGACCACCACCGGCTCGAGCACGAGGTCGAGAAACTCGGCTTCGATCTCTCCTGAGACCGTCTCCTCGATCAGGTCGATCGCGGAGTCGCCCGTCGCGGCAAAGAGCTGCGGGCCGGCGAGATCACGCAGGGCGCGCTGCAGCGTTCCACCCTTCTGCAGGTCCAAACCGCAAGACCTGGCCGCGGTCACCACCTCGGTTGCAAGACGCATCGCTTCGACGGCCAACTGGTCGATGTCAATTCCTTGACTGTGCATGTGACCCCTCCTTCGATCACGGACGGGATTGTCCTGGGTCAAGCGCGCCCGGCGGACCGGACGCGGATCTGCGGCGGAGGGCTATGCCGCGAGACCGGGTTTGGGGGCGCGGACAACGGACCGAAGCTCTGCAATGTGGCTCTCGACAGCGTCGGTGAGTCTGCAGGCCTCGTCGACGAAACGCTCGGTCAGTGGCGGCAGTGCCGCGAAGAACCCGGTCTCGGGCCGGTCCGGATCGCCGACCTCTTCGAGTGACAGGATAGCATGCAGGTCGCAGAGGTCCGCGAGCAAACGTGGAAGAGGCGCGCCGCGCTTTGCGGCAAGCGAGGTCCGGGTGACGAGCGCCGCCCCACGGGGGCCGGCGAGCTGGCGGGCGAGCGCGTGGAGCGCAGGACCCTCCTTCTCGAGAAAGCCGACGAGGTCGGGAAGTGGTTGAGGCTGTAGCATATTGGCTCCTGTTTGACACTTGAGAACCAGGCCTGACCCGGCGCTGCGTCGGGATTCTGTGCGGGCCGGTCCACCCGAAAACCGGTCCCGCACAGATCCGGACGCCCGCCTCTTGCACGGTCCCGAATACGCGACACGGCTACAGAAACGCCGAAGGGCCGAAGCAGTCACCCGCTTCGACCCTTCCCTGCCGCCCATGAGGCGGCGAACTGCGGTGCTCTGCCCGAAGGCTCCACCCTTTATCTTCTCAGCCTCCCATGAGGCGGCGAACTGCGGGTGCTCTGCCCGAGGGCTCCACCCTTTGTTTTCTCAGCCGCCCATGGGGCGGTGAACGATCCGGGGCGAGCAATCCTCTGTCGCCCCGTCCAGGAAAGATATGGATCTCGTCGGGCTCATTGAAGCCGGGTTTGATCCACTTTCGTCCCTCTTCCTGTCAGCCGCCCATGAGGCGGCGAACTGCGGTGCTCTGCCCGAAGGCCCCACCCTTTGTTTTCTCAGCCGCCCATGGGCGGTGAACGATCCGGGGCGAGCAATCCTCTGTCGCCCCGTCCGAGAAAGATATGGATCTCGTCGGGCTCATTGAAGCCGGGTTTGATCCATTTTCTTCCCCTTCCTCAGCCGCCTATAGGGCGGTGAACTCCGGTGATCCGGCCGTAGCCCACACCTTTATCTTCTCAGCCGCCCATGAGGCGGCGAACGTCGTGCGAGCGATCCATTCCTCGCCGCACAAACGGGAGATTGGTCCGTCCTCTCTATCCGCAAAACGCTGGAAGCAATTTTTTTCGGGATTTCTGAAGTTTTTTTCACCGGTCAATTGCACCGTTCTGCTCCTCGGCTCGGGCACGTCTCAGAAGCCCCTGTCCGCGCCGCCGGAGATCGATATGGGCGCGCTCGGTCTGATAGTGAAGTGCGGTTTGACCCGAAGATTGCCCGCACAGGTAGAGTGCAACATGGGTCATGTCCGCTTCCGATGTCAGCCCGATATCGTGCCAGAGACTGCGGACAATATGCGCGCCGCAGCCCAGGTGCCGATACCAGACATCCGAGATCCAGTCCGCCGACAGCGGGGTGGCTCCGGCGTCGACCGAGAAGAGCCAGGTGCCGTTCCGGTGATCGTAGCCCAGCAAAAAATCGCCGCCCGGGGCGTCGAGCGTCATCAGCCGCTCCAAAAACGGATCGATCTCGGACCAGAGGCTTCGCTCATAGCTGGCGCCGGTCTTGCTCGTGACGATCTCGATCCGCCAGCCCGCCGCGTCCCGAATCAGAGACCGGCCGACCTGCAGCCGGTGCAGGTCCCCAACGCGGAGCGGCGCGACGACAGCCAGGGCGATCGCCGTGGCATGGAGGGCCAGTGTCATCGCACGGCGACTGCCCCGTGGAGCGGCCCGGCTCTGAGTGAGGAGGTCCTCGGCCATCGCCCAGGCCCGGCCGAGTGTCAGCCCGGTCGCAAGGAGCTTGTCCTCCTTCTTCTTGCGCTTGCGGCGGAGGAGCGGCATCAGCGCCACCCGTTCGGTGCGGATGCGCCGTGCCAGCGGCGCATCCAGCGGCTCGACAAAGCGGGCGAGCAGTTCGAGTTCTGCGGATAGGCCGGCAAGCGCCCTGCCCCGCTCCCGCGCCGCGGCAAACCAGCCGCGGAGTGAGGCGTCGTCGAGAACGACCGGCGCTGCCGCCTCGATCCGCTCTTTCGCGATGACGCGCAGGACATGCTCGAGATGCTTTTGCCGCGACGGCCCGAGGGGACGGCGAGAAAAGCGGCGGCTGGCGGCGGGCCTGCTTGCGCTTTCGGCGCGCAAGTCTTCGAGACGGGCAAGCCAGTCCGCCGGGAGCGCTTCGAGGCCGACAGTAAGCGTCGGTCTTGGCCCCCGCGGTCGGGCAGGGCCGGCCCGCCGCGCCTTCTCGCTTTTCTCCCGTTTCAACTGCCGGATCGCGAGGCGCAGCGGGCCGACCTCATCCGGTGCAGACATCGCGAGCACCGGGCGCAGGCGCTCGAGCGTCGACAGACGGCCGAATGCAAGAAAGTCCTCGGCGGTCGGAATGGTTACCCCGCGCGCGGCGAGATGGCGGCGCCAGCGGGCCAGGCGGTCCTGGTCGGTTCCTGAGAGCATCGGGGGCGCCTTTGCGTCGAAGGTCATGCGGCCGGCGCCAGCGCGGCGCCCTTCGCCGGCTGGTGGCGCTTGGCACTGCGCCGTGCCGCCGCGAGCAGGTCCTGGCCCTGTTTCTGGATCTTCGCCTGATCGAGCCAGGCGTAGTATTTGCGGACGGTGTCGATGCTGTCACCGAGCACCGCCGCCGCCTCGGCCCAGGCGGAGGGATCGACGGAGAGGATGAGGTAGGCGCAGACATGGCGCGCCTGGTGCAACGTCATGTCGAGCCCGACATGACGGCAGCCTGCGCGGAAATGCGCGGCAAAACTCGTTTCCTCAAGCGGCGCATCGCGGGACTCCGACGGAAACAGGTAGTCACTGTCCGCGAGATGCCGGCGGTAGGGATGTTCATCGATTAACCGCGTCCGGACCACACGAAGATACCAGAGGAGCAGGTTGCACAAATCAGAGTCTGCTTCCGCTTCGATCGACTTGCGGTTCTTGACCTCTTCGCCGGGAATCGTGATGCGCAGCTGTCCCTCGCGCAGGTCGAGATGCGGGCTCTCGCCGCGGAACCGCAGCCCGGCCAGGTTCGCAGCCCGGAGGGGCACACAGCGGAAGAGCAGCCCGGCTTGCAGAGCGGCGATGCCGAGCGTCAGGGCCCGCATGCGTTCGCGCTGAGCGAGCTTCGGCCAGTTCGCCGCCAGCTCGTCGGCGTCGCGGCGCAGCCGCTCGGGCAGGTCATGCACCGCGCGTTGTTGCGCCGGGCTCTTCGCGAACCGCTTGATCCACTCCAGCCGCGAGGGGGACATCGAGGCGTAGGACGGGGTCGCCTCCTGCACGCGGCTGCGGATCTCGTGAAGCGCGGCACGGGTCGCGTCACTGACACCGGTCCACTCCGCGACATGGACGAGCCGACAGATCATGTGATGCAGCGTCGAGGTCTTGCGCCCGACCTCTCCCGAGGCCTGACGGGCCAGCCAGACTGACTCGACCGTCTCGAGAACCGTCGGATCGGCAAAAAGGTCGAGACCAAGTTCCGCCTGAGGGGGAAGCGCATCTGCTCTGTCGAGAAGACCGAGCGCCGCGGTCAGCGTATGCTCGTAGCCTCGTGCAGTCCGCTCAGAAAACGAAGTTTCGTCCGGCAGCCGCAGGAGTTGCAGGCCCTGACCCCCGCGTTTGGCGGCAACGAAGGCGTCGAACTCCGCCCAGAGCCGCCCGGCCGCTGGCGCGCCGCGGCGCAGGCGGGAGGTCGGAACCTGGGCTGCGGGCGGGAGTGCGGGAGCGTGGCGCGGAAGCAGAGCTGCAAGGCCCGGGACATCGTCGTGATGCGCGAGCAACGTGGCGATCGCGAACAGCCCGCGGCGGAACGTCCGCCGGTCCTTCCCGGTCAGCGTCCCGATCGCCGTTGCTGCCCAGTCGTCCGTCACGCCCTGCGGCGCAATCCCGGCCGGCGACGCCAGGCGGGCGACGAGGCCGAGGCTCAAATCGAGATGCGGCGGCAGCGGTCGATTGACCCCGCCGTTGGCCTTCGCAAGCGCGAGAAGGTCGACCCAGGCGGGCAACAGTTCTCTTCGCGGCGCGGGCTCCGGCATCGTGGCCCTGTTCAGCGCGGCACGGACCCGCTTGCGCCACTCGATAAACTCCGCCTCGCCGCTAAATCCGAGCGACAGGGCAGAGACGCGGCCCCTGCCCCATTTCTCCTCGAACGCCGCCGGATCGGCGGGAATGCGGGCGAGATCGGTGTTGTAGACCCGCGCGCAGCGCTTGATCTGCGGCCGGATCTGGTTCGCCGTCCCCTTGCTATAGCCGAGGGTCGGCAGCGCCTCGAGCAGGTCGTGCATCGAGCGGATCGGCGTCATCGAGGGAATTTGTGGCGGTGCGTTCATCATCATGTCTTCTGTCCTGCATCTGCGGTCGGGGCCGCCACAGACCCGGCTCCGACCGCAGATGCAGGACACTTCTCAAAGCTCGTTCACCATGCGTTCGAACACCGCCCGTCGGACCCGGCGCAGACGAGGCGAAAGCCGGATGGATGGCAGCCGGCGCGCGGCAAGGAGCCGGCGCCAGGTCCTGGCGCTGCGGCCGGCGGGGTCCAGGGCCGCCAGTTCGGACGTCAGCATCAATGGCGCGCGCAGCTCGGCGAAGTCGCACGGGGCAGCAAAGGAAATCCCTTCCAGCCGCCAAATGTCCGACCAGCGATAGCGGTGCATCCCTACCCCGACAGGCGGGACAGCATGCGCGGCGATGATCGCCCTCACCGTGTCCGGATCAACGCGCCAATGTTCACCGATTTCTCGAACCCGTGCTGTTCCTGCCTGCTGCATCCTCTCCCTCCGTGGTCTTGGAGCGGAGATAGGCCTGGATGTCGGCAGCGAAAAATTTCGACCGGCAATGTCTCGGAATTCACCCGCCCCTGGCCGTGCTGCCGGCGCTTTGCGACCGACCCACCCAAAGAGCGGTCAATTCACCCGGCCGCTTGCCAGCTTTCAGGCCATGAAAGCAGGCAGGCGCCAAGGTGAAACCCTCCCGAAACCTGCGGTTTGGCGGCCAAACCGGGTGAATTGTGGTCACAAAAAGCCCAGCGCTCTACCAGCGACAAATGCTTCCCCCGACCCGCAATAACGCCTTGAACTTTGGCGCGGTTCATTTTCCGGCTGTAACTCCAATCTGCCATTGATAGAACCGGAGCATGGCAACGGCATCCTATTCCGCGTATCAGTCCAAGTATTTCGCGCATTTCCTGACCCGGGAGGGCATTGGCGAGAGCGAGGCGCTCACCCAGTCGCTCTCCGCGGCACGAGTGGATCTCAATCCCCATCAGGTCGACGCCGCTATGTTCGCGCTGCGCTCACCACTGTCAAAAGGCGTGTTGCTGGCCGACGAGGTGGGCCTCGGCAAGACCATCGAGGCAGCCTTGGTCCTGAGCCAACGCTGGTGGGAGCAACGCCGAAACCTGCTGCTTGTCGTCCCCGCCTCGCTCCGAAAACAATGGGCGACCGAGTTGCGCGAGAAGTTCTCGCTTCCCTCGATCATTCTGGATGCCAAGAAGCTCAAGGACCTCAACGCGGCCGGTCATCCGAACCCGATCGGCCTACGCTCCGGCGTCATCATACTGTCTTACGAGTTCGCGGCCCGGATCGCGGACGTGCTGCGGGCGGTGCGATGGGACCTCGTTGTCTTTGACGAAGCCCACAAGCTGCGGAATGTCTACAAGGCGGCCGAAAGCTCCCGGGCCATGGTCCTGCGGGAAGCGCTGGCCGGCCACCAGAAACTGCTGCTGACGGCGACGCCGCTTCAGAACAACCTCATGGAGCTCTACGGGCTCGTGACCATCATCGACGAGACCTACTTTGGGTCAGAACAGGCGTTCCGGGCCGAGTTCGGCGGGCGCGAGGACGTTACGGCGCGGGCCTTGCTGGCCCGGCGGCTGGATCCAATTTGCAAGCGGACCCTGCGCCGGCAGGTGCAAAAGGCGGGCCTAATCAACTACACCAATCGCCTGCCAAGAACCTTCGATTTCACGCCAGACCGGCTCGAGGTCGATCTCTACAATTCGGTCTCGTCCTACTTGCAGAATCCCGACACCATCGCACTCGGCCGGAACGGTCGACATCTCGTTACCTTGATGCTGCGCAAGATCCTGGGTTCTTCCTCCTTCGCCATTGCACAGACGCTCGACAAGATGGTCCAACGCCTCGAGGCGAAGCTGATTGTCGACGACGCGACCCTGGATGACATCGACGGGTTTGCCGAGGAGGCCGATGACTGGCGCGACGCCGGATCAGGGGCCGAGGCCGATGCGGTTGAGGATCATTCGGATGATGATGTTGAGAATATCGATCCGAAACAGCTCCAAGCCGAAATCAGGGAATTGACCCACTACCGCGACCTCGCCCGTTCGATTAGCGGCAATGCAAAGGGCAAGGCGCTGCTGGAATGTCTTCCCGGCGTCATGACGGAAATCGAGGCCAAGGGAGGTCAGCGCAAGGCAGTGATCTTCACGGAGTCGGTCCGAACCCAGGGCTATCTCCGCGAACTGCTGGAGACGAACGGCTTCGCCGGGCAGACTGTCATCCTGAACGGGTCGAATTCGGACAAGGACAGTGCGGGACTCTATAAGGCTTGGCTTGCCGAGCATCGGGGCACGGAGGCCGTGTCCGGCTCGAAAACGGCGGACATGAAGGCTGCCATCGTCGATGCTTTCCGCCACGACCGCAGCATTCTGATCGCCACCGAGTCCGGGGCCGAGGGCATCAACCTCCAGTTCTGTTCACTGCTCATCAACTACGATCTGCCATGGAACCCGCAACGGGTGGAACAGCGGATCGGCCGTTGCCATCGCTATGGCCAGAAGATCGACGTCACAGTCATCAACTTCCTGAACCGCAAGAACCAGGCAGAGGAACGCATCCACCAGCTGCTCGAGCAGAAGTTCAAGCTGTTCGAGGGGGTGTTCGGATCCTCCGATGAGGTTCTGGGCGCGATCGAATCCGGTGTGGATATCGAGCGCCGGATCCTCGAGATCGTCCAGCAGAGCCGCACGGATGAAGAGATCAATGCCGCCTTCGACCGGCTCCAGGCGGAGTTCAGCGTCGAGATCGACGAGGCCAAGACGGAGGCGCGCAACAAGCTCCTGGCCGAGATGGACGACAAGGTCATCGAGCGGCTCCTCGGCCGCAAGGAGAGCGTGAGTTCTGCCCTCGGCGAGTTCAAGCGCGCACTCCTTGGCCTGGCCCGGGCTGAACTGCCCGAGGCCCGGTTTCATCACGATCATGCGCAGCGCTTCGACTATGCAAGCCAGACCTGGTCCACCGAATGGCCAGAGGCCGATGAGCGGGGATGGCGCTTCTTCCGGCTGGCGGATGAGGGACTCGCCGATCAGCTGGTCGCCAGGGCCAAGGGGCGCGACCTGGCGTCGGCATCGCTGGAATTCGACTATGCTGCCTACGACGGCAACCTTGCCGACGTCGCACCCCTTCGCGGGCGATCCGGCTGGATGCGCGTAGCGAGGTTGACGCTGCAAACGCCGGCACGCGCCTGGGACGAAATCATCTGCGCGGCGTTTACTGACGACGGGGCCCTCCTTGATCCCAGCACGGCAGAACGCATGCTGCTTGTTCCGGCTCATGTGGCGGGCGGTATCTGCGACGATCTACCAGGTAGCGATCTGGCAGCGATTGTCGAAGAACGGCAGACCGCTCTTGTGGGCCGCGCCCAGGAGCGGCTGGGCGAGTTCCTCAACGAAGAGGAAGATCGGCTGGACGCTTGGCGCAATGATGCGCGGGTCGCCTATGATCAGCAAATGAAAGCCTTGACCAAGGATGCAAACGAAAAGAACAAACTGGCCCGTGCCACAGCCAATCTGCAGGTCAAGGTCGAGTTGCAACGCGAGGCCAAGGCGTTGAAGCGGCAGGTCGATGACCTGCAGCACCAGCTCTATACACGGCTTCGAGAGATTGATGACGAACGCGAGCACATGCTCGACGTCATCGCCGAGCAATTGAACCTTACACCTCAGGTCGAAGACCTGTTCACGATACGATGGAGCCTGATCTGATGGCCGGAAAGACCAAGCTGGAACTTACCTGGATCGGCAAGGACATTCGCCCCCGGCTCGAACCTCGCATCCTGATTGAAGACCCGGAGTTTTCGCATCACGCCGAGACGCGACGTGAAGGGGACATTTTCGACAACGTCCTGATCCATGGCGACAACCTTCTGGCGCTTAAAGCTCTGGAGACGGATCCGAGTGTGCGAGGCAAAATCAAATGCATTTTCATAGACCCACCATATAATACTGGTTCTGCGTTTGAGCATTAAGATGATGGGCTCGAGCACTCGCTTTGGATGGGGATGATGCGAGATAGACTGGAAATACTTTCGAATCTTTTATCGGATGACGGATCGATTTGGATTACAATTGACGACAATGAAGCGCATTATTTGAAGGTTCTTTGCGACGAAGTCTTCCAGCGGCGCAACTTTATTGCAAACGTCGTTTGGCAAAAACGAACTTCTCCGGAAGCCCGGGTTGCGCTCGGCGCCGCCCACGACGATATGCTGGTGTATGCCAAAGACAAATCAAGGCTGACGTTAAACCGTCTTCGACGCAGCGCGGAACAGGAGAAGAATTTTAAGAACCCAGACAACGATCCTCGTGGCGTTTGGACATCGACAGATTTTACTGCCCAAGGTTGGCGCCCCAATCAGATGTATAAAATAGTTTCTCCGACAGGTGTCGAGTTCGACCCACCGCCGGGTCGCTGCTGGAGCACCATTGAGTCTGAGTATATTCGACTTCGCGCTGATAATCGACTTTGGTTTGGCAGAGATGGATCTGCACGCCCCAGAATCAAGAATTTCCTTTCTGAGATGGAGAAAATTAGTGCCTGGACTTGGTGGAGCAATTCCGAGGTCGGACACAATCAGGAAGCGAAGAAGGAAATAATCGCGCTATTTGGCGCTACAAATGCATTTGATACGCCAAAGCCTGAGCGATTGATTTCGAGAGTATTGGAGATCGCCACCAACCCCGGCGAACTTGTGTTAGACTCCTTCGCCGGCTCCGGCACCACAGGCGCCGTGGCTCAAAAGATGGGCCGCCGCTGGATCATGGTGGAACTGGGGGACCATGCCAAAACCCATATCGTGCCTCGGATGAACAAGGTCATCGACGGGCAGGACATGGGCGGCGTGACCGAGGCGACTGACTGGAAGGGCGGCGGCGGCTATCGCTTCTGTCGCCTTGCGCCCTCGCTGCTGGAAAAGGACCAGTGGGGCAACTGGGTGATCAGCAAGGGCTACAACGCCGCCATGCTGACCGAGGCGATGTGCAAGCATTTCAATTATGCCTACGCGCCCTCCCCCGAACACTACTGGATGCAGGGTCATTCCTCGGAAAGTGCGTTCATCTTCGTCACCACGAACAGCCTGACTTTCGACCAGCTTCGCGCCATCTCGGATGAAGTCGGTGACGGCCGGAGCTTGCTCATCTGCTGCACGGCTTACGAGTCCGGCGCAGAGAAGCTCGCAAATCTGACCCTCCGGAAGATCCCGCAAGCGGTTCTGAGCAGCTGCGAATGGGGCAAAGACGACTACTCGCTGAAGATCGAGGCCCTGCCGATGATGTCGGAGGATGAGGGCGATGACGATGTGTCGCCCTCTCGAACTGAGGGTAAGGGCAAGATCGACACCTCCACTGGTGACCTCTTTGCTGATACGCCGGAGTCTTGAGCATGAAGGAGATTGACCCCAAGCGCGCCGTCACGCAGATCGCTCAGCGCCTGTCCCTGCGCAAGCCGCAGACCGAGGCGCTGCGGCGCCTCGATGACATCGTCGACCTGATCGCTCCCAGCAAGGATACCGATGTCGAAGCCGCCCGCGCTGCCGTGCGTGAGGTCTATGGCAAGCTTGATGATGCGAGGTTCGAGGATTTCGAACGCGACTTCCCGTCGATCTGCTTCGCGCTCGCCACCGGTGTCGGCAAGACCCGGCTGATGGGGGCCTTCATCAGCTACCTCTACATGATCGGCAAGAGCCGTAACTTCTTCGTTCTGGCCCCGAACCTGACGATTTACGAAAAGCTGCTTGCCGACTTTCAGCCGACCAGTCCGAAATATGTCTTCCGCGGCATCGAGGCCTTCGCCCACAATCCGCCGCTCATCGTCAACGCCGAGAACTACGAGGAAGGACGGGGCGTGCGCGGCACCGATTTCTTCGGTCGTGAGGGCGCGATCATCAACATATTCAACATCTCGAAGATCAATTCCGAGGTCCGCGGCGGCAATGCCCCCCGGATCAAGCGCCTGCAGGAGTATATTGGCGACAGCTATTTCAGCTACCTGTCCGAACTGGATGATCTCGTGCTCCTCATGGACGAAGCGCACCGCTACCGCGGTTCAGCGGGCGCCCGGGCAATTGCCGAGCTGAAACCGATCCTGGGGCTGGAGGTCACGGCCACGCCCAAGTCGGTCGGCGCGAAGTCGCAGGAGTTCCGGAACGTCGTCTACCGCTACGACCTGCCCGAGGCCATGGAGGACAATTACGTCAAGGAGCCTGCCGTCGGCACCAGGGCGAACTTCGACCCAAAATCTGTGGACGAGGCAAAGCTCGAACGGATCAAGCTCGAGGATGGAATCAACTACCACGAGCATGTGAAGGTCGCCCTGGAAACCTATGCGCGACAGAACGGGGTGCGCGTGGTTCGGCCCTTCATGCTGGTCGTGACCCAGGACACCACCCACGCACGGCAGGTGCGCGACTTCATCGAATCCGATCAGTTCTTCGAGGGGCGCTACAAGGGTCGAGTCATCGAGATCCACTCGAAGCTTACCGGGGAGGAAAGCGACGAGAATGCGCAGCGCCTGCTCAACATCGAAAAGGGCGGCGACACGGACATCGTTATCCATGTCAACAAGCTGAAGGAGGGATGGGATGTCTCCAACCTCTTCACCATCGTGCCTCTGCGCGCCTCGGCGTCGGACATCCTGACCGAGCAGACCCTGGGTCGCGGGTTGCGCCTGCCTTACGGTAAGCGCACCGGCGTCGCCGAGGTGGATCAGTTGACCGTCATCGCCCATGACCGGTTCAACGACCTGATCGAACGCGCCAAGGAGGACAATGGCGTCACCCGCAAGCTGAAGACGGTGACGATCGGCGACGGCGGAGATGTGCCGGCAACGAAGCCCATTATCGTGACGGCGCCCTCCATCCTCGACCAGATGGTTCAGCAGGCCGAGGCGCAGTCGGCCGCCGTCAGCTCCGCGCCGGTGCCGCATGGCCAGCCTCCGATGACGGCCGCGCCCGGTCTTGCCCCTGTTGCCCCGCCCTTCCGCTTCCAGAAGCCCGAAGAGGTCAAACTGGCAAAGACGGTCCTCGGCGTGGTTCTGCCCGAAGTCAGCAAGCAGGTCTCATCGATCAAGGACCTGCAGGATCCGAAGGTTAGGCAACACATTGTCGAAGTCGCGCTCACAGCGCAAAAGATGCAGGAGGGGTTGTTCGCATCGGTAACGCCTGAGCAGGCCGTCGCTGTCGTCGAGGAGGTCTGCAAGCAGTTGATCGAACGGACCATCGCCATCCCAACCCTGACCATCACGCCGAAGGAGCAAGTTGCCTTCGGCTTCAAGTCCTTTCAACTGGATCTGAAGACCTGGAACTATCAGCCGCTGTCCCGGGAGCTGCTGATCCAGGTCCTGCGAACCGAGGATCGTCGGGCGATCAGCGGCGAAGCGGGGGGAGAAATGCCCGCGCGTCTCGAGGACTATATCGTCGCCCGGCTCGTGGACTTCCCCGAGATTGACTATGACGCGCATGCCGCCATCCTCTACGATCTGGCGGGTCAGGTGGTGACGCATTTCCGGGGCAAGTTTCCGGAGGAGGAAAAGCTACGCAGCGTCCTGCAAGGTCATGCCCGGCAGATGTCGGATGCCATCTTTGCGTCCATGAAGGGGAACATGTGGCGCGGACAAACCGGCTATCGGGTCACGGTCAATGCGGCATTCGATCAGTTGCGTCCCCAGACCTACGACGGCAGCGGTCCTGGCGTTATGCGGGACTTCCGGCAAGCGCCTGAACGGTTGAGCGAGATCAAGCGCTTCATCTTCAGTGGGTTCCAAAAGGGCTGTTACGCCATGGCCAAGTTCGATTCCGACACCGAGCGAAAGATGGCGGTGCTCCTGGAGCGGGATCCTACGGTTCGCCTTTGGATGAAACCTGGTCCGAACCAGTTCAAGATCTTCGACACGGACGGGCATCCCTACCAGCCCGATTTCGTGGTGGAGACCGAGACCGAGAAGCTGATCATCGAAACGAAGCGCACCAGCGACATGGCCGATGCCGTGGTCCTGCGCAAGGCGGAGGCCGCCGCGCTTTGGGCCTTCATCGCCACCCAGGCCCGGGCCGGGCTTCCTGACGAGAAACCCTGGTCCTATCTGCTGGTGCCCGAGACGGCCGTGCTTGAGAATGCCACGGTCAACGGGCTGGCTTCGGCGTATCGGCGCGAGGCCGACGCCGACCTGCGGGGACGATTCGAGCTTGGCGGCGCAGAGAAGGACATCGCCCTGGCCTCCTGACCATGTCGAGCGCCATCCTGAGGCCCACTCTACCCTGTCGCGCCGATCACGCCTGATCGCTCGTTACGTCAGCGTCGCGAGCTGTCCAGTCGCGGCGGTCGATCAGATGGCCCGCTGCCGAGGCCACGATTGAGCGGATATTGACCGGCGGGCACTACGGGTTTGTCACATCCTGACATCCTGTTGCAGGACAGATCGGGCTGTCGCCTCGATGAAGGCTCAATTCTGGATGCGCCGCGCTGAGACGATCCGCCCCCATCCGGCGAGGCGGGATCCCTCGAGCGGATGCCAAGGTCATGAGCGGCAGGATCGCACCGCTCATCCTGTGCGTGATCCTCTTTCCATTCTGCGTGGTTCTGTTTCTCGGCGAGCTCGCCGCGCTCCTGTCACTCTTGCTGGTCGGGGCTGCTCACCTTGGCCGGGACCCTCCTCGGGCTTCTGCCGACAGGTGCGTCGTGATGTCCACTGCTCCTCCCAAAACCACATTTCTGTCAGTGCAAGGCCGCAAACGTATGTCCTTTCTGCATAAGCTACCTGCAGAGGCCCGCTTTCCATGAATGATATTCCTGTCCTGACCCATGCGACCGAGCGAGACATCGACCTGCTGTTGGTTGAGGAGTTTGCTGCTTCTCCCATCTTCGCGGCGGCGATCCTGAGATCCATTGGCCTTGCCGAACTGGGCTTCCAGCGCGCCTCGGTCCTGCACTCGGTGCGCCGCATCTACAGCCGGCGCGAGATCGACATCTCTGTCCGCATGCGGACCGCTGCCGGGGAAGTGCTTTTGCTGATCGAGAACAAGCTCGACACATCTGAGCAGCCGCGCCAGGCGGAATCATACCGAGCCGAGGCAAAGGAACAGGCCGCAAGCCATCATCTGGTCCGCACAATCCTGACCTGCCCGCAATCCTACCGCGCGGAGAACACCGTTTTCGCCGCCGGTTTCGACCATGTGATCAGCTATGAGAGCCTCGCGGGCTTTTTCGAGACCCGAGCGGCGCATGAGACGGGCGAGTTGTCTGCTCGCATTTCGCACCGTGCCCGGATGATGCGCCAGGCGATCGAAAAGCAGCGACGAGGCTATACTCAGGTCATTCACCCGGCAAAACGGGAATTCACAACCCGCTATGTCGATCTCTTGCGCGAGATGGCTCCCGAGCTGATCCCCGGTCCATCGATGCTGCGCGAAAGTGCTGCCGACAGCGTGACGATGATCTTCGGCCCAGAAAGCCTCCCAGCCTGGCCCTTTCTGCCTCAGATGCGAATCGTGCATCAACTGCGCGAGGCAAATGCCAACATCAATTTCTACACTTGGGGTGACCATTTCAACGAACTGGCGGCCCGGATCTCGGCAGGTCTCGCTGGCACCGCCATCCGCGCCATTCCCAATGTCAACAAGCGCAGAACCGGACGCTCGGGTCTGATGCTGGTGGTTGATACGCCGACGCTGGATCATTTCATTCCCTTTGATGACCAGATCGAAGCGGTGAGGACTGGCATTGCCGCAACCCGCGCATTGCGTGCATGGTTCGTCACGCATCAGGCTGAAATCCGCAGCTGGGCAGCGTCTATCTCTGGTCGCTGAACAGCATGACCTATCGGTTCTTCATTCTTCCGACGTGCGTGTTGGCCCACGCTTCGGCGGCTATGGCCCTATACACTCACCGGACCTGCTTTTGGTGCTCCCGGATGCGTCTGACCAAAAAACGTCTGCTCTAATGGCCTGATATCTTGACTGTCCTCGTTTCCAATCTGCAGAACAGAAGATGGCAGACACTTCATGCATTACCCATTTCTCGTCGCCGATCCGCGTCCGACCTGCAATATCGTCTCACCGCCACCCGCCTTGCTGAAAGCTTCTGGCACCAATCGCTGCCGAATGGTCGCCCGCGCGTGCCATTGCCGAGGCGCACGACCCGGTCTGGGCGGAAAGCCTCGCGAATGCGCCGCTGGAACGATTTGGGTGGTGACCGCGGCGCCCTTATGGCCGAAGGGGTTGGTGGTCGAGGCAATGGCCGCGGAACGCCTCTATTTCTCGACCCTTCACGGCTTGGGCCTGCGGCTTATGACCGAACACGCGCTGGCCGCAAACGCCTCGCCCAAGCCACATCATCTGGCCGATTCCGAACGCGACCTTCCGATCCGTCAGGCGCTGGCCCTTGCAACGGCGCTGGGCCCGATCAAGGCAGAACCCGAACGATTTGACTACGAGGCCAACTGACAGAAGGGCGGGTCTGTCGAGGGCAGGTTTCGCAAGCGCGTCCTGCACATGATCGACCTTCTGCGGGGCATTGGCGACAAAGGTCATGATCCGCGCGATGTCGAGCCGCTCTTCATGGTTTTACAGATCGTCCCGTCCACCGATCACGATCATCTGGCGAAGCAGGTCAACCCCGGCCCGGCTTTCGGAACAGACTCGCCCGGACGAGGTGCTGCGCGCAGCAATCCAACACGTGTTCGTCGTTTGCACTGCGCAAACCGGTCAGGGGATCTGCGGACGGGAAAGCTGTCCGTGATGCCTGGGCAAAAGGCTACCTGAGACAGGCAAGCGCGGACCGGATGGTCCGGGCTTCTTCATTCATGTCCAAGCTACCTTGCCTACCGGACCGCAGACGACGATCCTCGCCATCCGCCACCAGATCGGCGCCACCCCGGGCCCGCGGAAAAATTTACAGGCATAGTGCAAATGCATCATGCGGATGGCGAAGATCTCGGGGATCTTCTGCAGGCTGGGCCAGAATGGGTGCGAGTGGTGATGGTAGTGAGTTCGGATCGGGTATTCCGACAAATGGCCCGGCATCCGTTCATCCCGGCTGTGAAAGCGTCCGTCGGGCCATGCCTGGCGCGCCCATCGCAAAAAGCACCACTCCTTGAAATCCCGAACGGCGATAACGCCGGGATGACATGATGCACGGCTGGAGGATTACCCATGAATCTGTCTGTTCGGGTCATTCCTGTAGATGAAGCGATAGCATCGCGACAGGCAGTCCGGGCCTATCTTGATCGGTCCCTGGATATGGACCTGCTTCATTCCATACTCGAATTGGCGGCCAGGGCACCATCTGGTGCCAATATGCAACCATGGAAAGTTCACGTCCTCGGAAAAAAGGCCATTGCTCGTGTATTTGAAGCGGTAAAGGGCTCTAAAATCTCGCCGGACCGGGCGAATTGGGAAGAGTTCAAGTATTACCCGTCCCGCTTTGTCGATCCGTTCCTGGCGCGCCGCCGCGAAGTCGGCAATGCCCTTTACGACTGCCTCGGAATAGACCGGCGCGACATTGCGGCGAAACGCCTGCACTTTCTGCAGAACTACGCGTTTTTCGGTGCACCCGTCGGACTTCTCTTCACGGTAAGCCGAAACATGGAAGAGGGTGCGGTTCTCGATGTCGGCATGTTCATGCAGAACATCATGCTGATTGCAAGGTCCCGCGGCCTCGATACTTGCCCACAGGCCGCATTTGCCGCCTTTTCGTCGGTCGTCAAGGGCGCCGCGGGAATTCCGGAAGGCGAACGCCTGCTGTGTGGCATGGCAATCGGCTATGCCGACCGATGTCATCCCACGGCAAATCTGAAAACGAGCCGGGCGCCCTTGGGTGAATGGGTCAGTGTTCACGAATGATCCACCCGACCGCTTGCGCAGATTTCGGGCGTGCCCGGCTTCAATCAACCATTGCTGGCAGGAGAAGGGGTAAAACCATGGTGGTCCAGGTTGTTTCCGGCATGATTTCAGAGTTCGACAGGTTTTGTTCCGACGCGGCCGATATCGGGATTGCACCGGAATTCCATGCGCGGTTGAGATCGATTGATGATGCGGCGAGAAGTCTCGATGCGGCGGCCCTCGTCGAAGCTCGAAAGAAGATGGTGGAAACAGCCTGCCTTCATTTCCGCGAAGGGGAAATGGTCCGGCATATTCTCGACAAGCCGTATGGCTATGCCGGCGATTTCGAAGTCATCGACTGGATTTACGCCAAGCGGGTCGCGGCCTCGACGGATCGCGGCAGGTTCTGGGACGAGTTCTTTCATGTTCAGGACGCACCGTTGGCGGTGAACTGGCGGCGACATCGTTTCTTCGACGAGCTGTGCCTTGTCGTCGAGGATCGCGAGGCAAGGCAAAAGCCGATCCGGATTCTCAGCGTCGGCAGCGGCCCCTGCCGGGAGATTGTCGATGGACTGAAAGCCCTGGCCCTGGACCCGGATGGCGTCGCGATTACCTGCGTCGACATCGACCCGACCAGCGTTGCCTACGCCAAGCGCCTGATCCAGGCAGAGCTGCCGCGGTTCGACCGGTCCTTCATGTTCCACATCGGAAATGCGATGAGGTTCAGGTCCCAGGTCAAGTTCGACCTGATCTGGAGCGCCGGACTGTTTGACTATTTCAATCAGAAGCAGGGGGCGTTCCTTCTCAGGCGGCTTGCGTCCTTCGCCAGGGAAGGCAGCAGGCTCGTGATCGGGAACTTCGCCTCGAGCCACGCGACCAGAGCGTGGATCGAATGGTGCGGACAGTGGTTCCTGACCCATCGCTCATTCAAGGACCTGGACGACTTCATCGACGACGATCTTCGGGAATGCGTCGAGGTCAGTTTTTTCACCGATCCGCGCGCCGCCATAAACTTCATGGCGTTGGATTTTCAACGAGATCTCGACAACGGCCAAGGCGGGTCCACCCGCTTGGTCCAGTGAACTCCTGGCGGTCGAGCGCAGTCGGCGCCGTCGACCGTCATCCATCCGAACAGGCCGCGACCTTGCACCCATTAAAACATGTGGGGACAGAATGGGGATGAAGCATCTATCAACCACACTTCTTGCAGCTTTCGTGCTGACAGGCTGTGTGGAGAGCAATGGGTGAGATGCTTGACCGGTCATTGGATATTTGACCTGATGTCGACGTGGCCAAACTCCTTGCAAAAAGGTGCTGCTGCTGATGTTAGAGACGCGCCCCGCCCGCGACATCGTGAAAGCCATTCACCGGGCAGCTCTCGATGCGACGGCCTGGCCGGTTGTCCTGAGGAGCCTCGAGGACCTTTTCGACGAAAGCCCGATGGCGCTTCATTGCATCGACACGCGCATGAAAAGCACGTCGATTGTCGGGATCGGAAGATTTGATCCCGATTTTTCCAGCTCGTATGTCGACTACTATGTCGGGCTCAGCCCCTGGCCGAGCAAGATCCTGAAAACCCCCTTCGGCAGACCGAGAAATTTCGGGAACGACTTCCCCAGTGAATTCTACAAGTCGGAATTCTATCACGACTGGGTCCTGCCCCAGGATGACCTGCGTGGCGGCAGCGGCCTCAGAACACGGTCTGTTGGAGGCAAATCCCTCTTCTTCGGCGTGAACATGCGAGCCAGGAGTCTCGACAAATATCAACCCGCCGCCCTCCGTTGGCTGGAGGTTCTCGAGCCCCACCTGTCGCACGCCTTCGCCGTCAACGAGGCCCTGGCAACCCTTATGGCGGAACGTTCGCTGAATGGGCTGGATCGGACGCAAGGCGGCTCTCCTCCGCAAGCTCCGAAGGGCGCCCTGCTTCTCGATGGCAATCGCCGGGTTCTCTGGATGGACCCTGCGGCGCCGCGGCTCTTTGGCAGCATCCTTCACCTCGACGCAGCGGGCCGGGCGTCTTTCCTCAACAGCGTTGCCCAGGACTGGCTCGAGGGGGTCATGACCCTGATCGACGGTGACGACGACCTGGTGACCCAGCGCCTCGAGCTGCGGTCGCGCCTGATCGGAGCCGATTGGCTTCTTCGTGCCGTGCCCTGCCGGAACGGATTGGAGCCGTCAAAGGGCCCGAGCCGTTTGGGCTTTCCTGCCGGATATGCATCACCCTGTCTCGTTCTCGTCCTTTTTCCCGCCGACTCCCGATCCTCGCCGGAGGCTCGCTTGCGCGACAGGTTCGGTCTCTCCGCGGTCGAAGCCGAGATTGCCATGGCAATCGCGTCGGGCACCGGCACGCGACAGCTGGCCGAGCAGCGCGGCGTCACCATCAACACGGTCAGAAACCAGATTCAGTCCATTCTGGCGAAAACAGGCACGCACAGCCGGGGCGAGATCATGCGCCTGATATCGTCCCTGGCACCGAAGCCCAGCATGCATTGACGGGCTCGGTGTGGCCGGCACGGACCGCCAATGCAAACTCGTAGTCCCGACCATGGCAGAGAACAGGTGATGGTTTTGCCACAGCTCACTCCGCCAGGCTTTTCGAGAAGAAACGGTATCCAATTGTGATTAATGGTGATACTTACAGCCCGCGCCACGGCGATCTCCAAGACCAAGAGCCCGCGAGTGAGGCCCCGTGCGATCTCAAGCTCGGGAAGCGACAGGTTGAGGTAGATGCGCAGTTCTACAAGCGGACCAACCCTCCCAGCCTGGGCCAGCATTCCAATGAGAGAAAGTAGGCGACCCGCCGGGAAAGCATCGCAATTAGGTGCCTTAAGTAGTTGATGTGGATTGTCAATAATGGAACTTTAAAGCGGGAACGAAGGTCTTGTAGTCGGCATCGCTCGCTTGTTGAAAAATGGGTGGGAGGCCTCCAGTAGTTTGTGAATTGAGTTGCTGGAAAGCGAACTGGTCCATGTCCACTACAGGCGAAACCAAGCTCCTCCTCTATGCAGGCTGGAGAAGCGTTCTGGGGCCAAAATTGCATTGTCCACAACGAGGCCGCAATCCCCGGGCACAGCGGCGCGCGCATTTGCACACGCGAAATGTTTGGCACTCGTCCTGACCGGTCGAGCCCGGGCAGGCGGGGTCGCAGGCACCTGGCAACAGAAGCCTGCATCTTCCCGCTGAAAAACAATTGTCCTACAAGTCCTTGCACATCCCTGCCCGGAGGTCCTTGGTGCAGCCCTATCGCCTTCTGGAAGTTGCCCGGGAAATCGGAGACCTGAATGACTGGTGCGATCTCGAGTCCGGCCTCATGGAGGACCATGACTGGATCGCGTCCGGGATTGCCAAAGCCGTCGAGACCTATCATCTGTCCGACGACGCAATCACGACGCTCATGTGCATGCTCGTGGTTGATCATGCCAATCCGGCCCTGGTGGTCCGTCACTGGACCGGTGACGCGGGACCGGAATTTCCGCCAGTCATCGCGATGGTTTTCGAGAATTCCGTCGTCGCCAAGATCGGAAAAGGACAGGCCCTCCCGAAAAGATCAGGCCTCAACTTCGCCCATCTGACCGGCAGAGGGGGAAGCCAGCAGCTCTGGAGCCGTGAACTCGAGCGCAATCCGGTGCACGCTTTTCCGGAACCCGAACTTTTTGTTGAGAAGGGGGTCACGACCATTCGGGCTGGCGGGGACAACTTTCTGCTTCCGGAGGGATACCGCAACCCGCTCCGGCTGACCGATTTCGCAACACAGGGTCCAGGGAAGGAAGTGGTGGTGGTGTCCCGCGGGTGCCTCGACCGAGCCGCCCGGATCAGGACCACGCAGCATTGGATCGACGCGAACAGCTCCGATGTCGATGGCACATGTTCCTGGGAGATCCTCGAGACCTATGCCCGCACCGGGCTGCGCCACCTCAAGAGCTGGAGCGAAACGGAACAGGCACATCTCCGTCATCTCGCCGGCCTTGTCGGCACTGCCTTCATGCAGTCCTCAGCCGACCCGATCCTTCTCCGCGGCAATGGCGGGATCCAGGTGGGCGCGCCTCCCGAAGATTGCTTCGAGGAAGAATTTCTCAAATACCGGGCCATTGCCAAGATCCTGCAATTCCTTCTGGGCGAGTGGGTCCGAGAAGGATACGCCGTCGACAACGCGGCCCGCGCTTACACCCGCAATGCGATCGAAGACATTTCTCTCCCTCTTTGGGTTCCCGGCCCGAACGGCACCAGTTCTCATGACGAGCTGGAGGCGAAGAACCAATGCGCGACACTGCTGATCTGCAAGGGTCTGCCCTTCGCAATCGTTCGCCAGTCGATTGACGACGTAGTCCGTCTCGCGGCAGCAATCCCGGACTGAACAGTCGCCGGAAATGAACCCATGTCCCCCGTCCTGACCAGACGAGGACTTCTCCTATGTGCCCTGACCTGCCCCCCTGAATGACCCGCTCCGAGCTTTGTCCTCGTTCAGAAGTTAGTCCTGTTCAGGGTTTGGTCGTTTAGTGACCGGTTGAAGAACTCCCGCGGCATGAGCCTTTCGAGGCTCGTATGTGGGCGGTGATGGTTGTAGTCGTCACGCCATGCCGCGATCAAGTGGCGGGCATGGCGCAGAAGCGCTCAGCCCAGCCTGGTGCTCCTTCAGGATGCCGATGATCTGTTCTTCCGTGAACCTGCTGCGCTTCATGTCCGTCTCCTTCGCTGGAGAACAGGCTAACCTCAAAGTGCGGACGTTTCAGGGGGGCAGATCGCCTCGCCAATGTAAGGTCGGACGGACATGAAGGCCCGTCAGCCGGGGATGCTGACATCGGCTTGTTGCGGGAGGATTGTCGATCGCTTCAAGGCTCCGCGACCAAGCGGGTTCGCGGTCGATAAAATCGGCGGCGGCCTGCTTGAATGCTCCGAGCCTTCAGCTCGAACAAGCCTGACTCATGAATTACCTGGCGCCAGGTCCTACAGCCATAGGCTGCAGGCCGTGCATTCGGGAAATGAGCCCCAATCCAGCCGACCGCCGCGCTGACTTCTGTCCAGCCGCCGACCGAAAGCTCCGCGGCCGCTTGACGCAGAGCCTTCACCGCCTCGGAGTTCTCCCATGAAGACTCCCCTTCCGTGACAAGGTCGAGAACGTCGGGAGAGGACAAAAGTTCAGCAAGGGCCTTCTTGCTGTCATTCAGGGCCACGGCCCAGCCGCGCAATTCCTCAAAAGCCTGCTCCACGCGATCCTGAGCTTTCAAGAGGCACTCCTGCGCCTTGAGACGGCCATCTGGTGTGACGAGTTCGTGCTCCTCAAGGAAGTGATGGACCAGTCGATTACGCAGAGCCACGACTTCACGAAGGTCCATCTCAGCCTGCTCGAATGCCTCCCTCGGCAGGATGAGCCGCATATGGAGACCAAATGAAGGCAGGTTTTCCGGCCTGAAGCTCTCAGGTTCGGACCCTTCAGGCAAGAGAAACGAGCTCGTCATCTCGCCAGCCAAGATCCCGAGCGTCTTCCGGCCCGTCTCCGCAGCCTGGTTGCCCCGAATAGCCTCCAGCTCGTCAGTCTCACCAATGAGGCGATGCTCCGCGACAATCGCCTTCATCAGCCGCTCGTAGGCCTGGAGGTGAAGCAGGCACTGACCATACAGCCTTTGGATTTCATTTTGCTGTGGGCCGGGCAGATAGCCAAAAATCCCAGTCACTTTGGTCAACCTGTCTCCAAATCGAGGTCAATCACCGAAGTCCCTTCCTTGCAGGATCATACCTGCCTGCCAGCCCGCGGCTGAATGTTTTGTGTTGGCAGGAGGATTTCCTACTCCAAGTTGGCCTGCCCAGTTCTGGGATTATCCGATTTCAGTCTTGGCGCACGATCGGCCCGGTGGACAGCCAACATGCTACGCCAGAAACAGGAGCAGCGTCCATGTGGCTCTGGAACGGAAGGCATCGCCGCGGGGCCAACTGAAGTCAACGTCCAGCACGCCCGGCGCGATTGATCTGACCAATTCCGAATTCGCTTCCGGTTGCGATTGTCCCCGGTTCCCGAGCCAGAGTTGCTCTATTGCAGTGCAGGTTTTGGCACCTTAAGGTCAAATAGTGATCCATTATTGCCTTGGGCTTTATGGCTTTTCTGAACTTCCTAAGATCGAGGGGCGAGGACAAAGGGCCTTTGCTCGAGCAGTGTCTTTCGGTTGATCTTGAGGTCAACCCAAAGACGGCCGAACTCTTTGACATGGCTGCTGTGCGTTTCGGAAATGGCCCGGCGGTTGTGGCGCCCAAAGGGAAGATCAACCAGGCGCTCGACCAATTGGAAAAAGCGCTTGCGAAGACGCCACATGTCATTGGCCACAATATCCTTCGGCACGATATCGAGCATCTTCTGGCGGCGCGACCGCGGTTGGCAACACGAATGGCCGCGCCCATCGATACGCTTTGGATCAATCCGCTGGCATTTCCACGCAACCCCTACCACCACCTCGTGAAGCACTATCAGGACGGGCGTTTGCAGGCCGGACACGTGAACGACCCCGAACGAGATGCACGGCTGGTGTTCGAAGTGCTGGAGAACCAGATCAAAGCTCTGGCCGAGATGGCGACACAGTCGCCCGATAGCTTGGTGGCCTATCACTACCTCGCTACCCGCACGGACCGGTCTGCAGGGTTTGATGCGCTCTTCAAGCATATCCGTAAGGCCGCTCAACCGGATCGCAACGCCGCGCTTTCGGCGATCCGGGCGCTACTTACTGGTAGGGCCTGCGCCGCGCAGGTGTCTCAGATTCTCGAGGGACTGTCAGACCCAAGGATGGGTTGGCCGATGGCCTACGCCCTTGCTTGGATTTCCGTCTCGGGCGGAGAATCCGTCATGCCGCCGTGGGTGCGGGCCAGCTTTCCCCAAGCTGCCCTGATCGTGCGCGACCTTCGGGACATCAACTGCGGCGATGGCTCATGTGACTGGTGCTCGGAGATGAACAACCCTGTAGGCACGCTTCAGAGATGGTTCGGTTTCGACGGCTACCGTCCTCAGCCGGCACATAGCGATGGAAGGCCGTTGCAGGAGGTCATCGTCGCCGACGCAATGCGGCAAGTAAACGTGCTTGGCATCTTGCCCACTGGCACCGGCAAGTCCGTTTGCTATCAGGTGCCCGCACTCAGCCTTTATGATAAAATCGGGTCGCTGACGGTGGTCATTTCGCCTTTGGTGGCCTTGATGGCCGATCAGGTGCAAGGGATGGAGCGCGCGGGGATTTCTTCTGCAGTGACCATTAATGGTATGCTCTCGATGCCCGAACGTCAGGATGCACTGGATCGGGTTCGGATGGGCCAGGCGGCGATCGTGCTGATCTCGCCCGAGCAGTTGCGCAGCGTCTCCGTCCGTTCGGTCTTGGCACAACGCGAAATTGGGCTTTGGGTGTTGGATGAGGCGCATTGCGTCTCGAAATGGGGGCACGACTTCCGACCTGACTATCGCTATGTCGGGCGCTTCATCCGTGAATTCTCCGGCGACGCGAAGCCCGCACCAGTGCTGTGCCTGACGGCCACGGCCAAACCCGAGGTCATCCGCGACGTCACCGAACATTTTCGCGAGCGTCTTGGCATCGAGTTGGAGCTGCTTGATGGTGGCGCGACGCGCACCAACCTGACCTTCTCGGTCCTGCCTACGTCGAAGGAAAGCAAGCTCGGGGATATCTTGCAGGCTGTCACCGAGCGTCTGGCCCCAAACGACAGATCAGGAGCCGTCATCTATTGCGCGACCCGCAAGGAGACCGAACGCGTCGCGGATTTTCTGAAGATCCAAGGCCTCGCCGCCGAACATTTTCACGCCGGCTTGTCAGCTGACGATAAGCAGGCCGTGCAGGAGCGATTTCGTCAGGGCGATTTGCGCGTGATCGCGGCCACGAACGCCTTCGGCATGGGCATCGACAAACCAGACATCCGTCTCGTGGTCCATGCCGACATACCGGGATCCCTGGAAAACTACTTGCAAGAAGCAGGACGGGCCGGACGCGACCGGGCCCCTGCCGAATGCGTTTTGCTTTACCATCCCGACGACGTCGAGCGACAGTTTAGCCTGACAGCGCGATCACGCCTCGAACGGCATGAAATCGGCGCCATTCTCAAGGCGCTTCGCCGAATGGACGAGCATACCCGCAACAGCGGCGTAGTGGTGGCGACTCCGGGCGAGATTGTGCGCGAAGAAAAGGATCGTGAGTTCGAGCGCGACAGCGCCACCGATGACACGCGCGTCAAGACGGCCGTTTCATGGCTTGAGGAGGCCGCGCTGGTATCTCGTGAGGAAAACCGGGTTCAGGTGTTTCCCTCGTCACTTCTGGTCCGCACACTGGATGAGGCGGAGGGGCGACTGAAGTCGGCCGAGATCACCAAGGCGCGCCGCGATCAGCTTCTGACCATCGTGCGGCACGTGATGAACACCCCCGCAGACAAGGGCATATCGACGGATGAACTGACCGGAATTAGCGGGCTTTCGCACCGGTCATTGACCAAGGCGATGGCAGATCTCGAGGCCCTTGGCATTGCGCGCAACGACATTGCTGTCACTGTCGCCGTGCATATCGGGGTCGAAAACCAGTCGCGCCAGCGCCTGACACGAGCGATGCGGTTGGAGAAGGCTCTTATTTCGCGGATGCGCGAACTGGCGCCCGAGGCAGAGGTGGATGATCGCACGCCTCTTGATCTGGCGGCGGCAAGCCAACTCTTGCGCGACGACGGACATGCGGATGCGAGTCCACATATCCTCGACCGCCTCTTGCGCAGCATCGAGCGAGATGGGCGCGACAGCGACGGCGGACACGGAAACATCCGTTTGCGCAAGCTTTCCAGCAAGGTGCGTGAGGTGGTGTTGCAACGCTCGTGGCGGGTTGTGGAGCAAACCGCCTCAGTCCGGTGGATGGCGGCCGAGAAACTCCTTGAGTTTCTGATTGGCAAGGCTCCCTCAGGGGCGCGTGGCAAGGATGTTCAGATGGAGACCACGATCGGCGATCTGCTTGGGACGCTGAGAGCGGACGCCCTTGTCGGAGCCTCCGGTGTGAAGGATATGAACAAGCTCATGGAGCGCGCCCTGCTGTGGCTGCATGAGCAGCAGGTGCTGACGCTCGGCAAAGGGCTGACCGTGTTCCGTTCGGCCATGACCATCTATCTGAAACCGGGGCACACCGGCTTTACCAAGAAGGATTTCCTTCCACTCGAAGAACACTATCGCGAGCAGACCCTGCAGACCCATGTCATGGCCACCTACGCCGAAAAAGGGCTGGCACACATCGACGAGGCTGTGCGTCTGTCCGAAGACTACTTCAAACTCGATCAGGACCGCTTCCTGCAACGCTGGATGCCTGGCCGCAGCACCGAGATCCGCCGCCAGACAACCGGCAAGGCGTGGAAGCAGATCGTTGATGACTTGGGCAATCCAACTCAACAGGAGATCGTCGCGGATGACCGCGAAGAGACGAACGTGCTGGTGTTGGCAGGGCCCGGTTCAGGCAAGACCCGTGTGCTTGTGCATCGCATCGCCTATCTCCTGCGCGTCAAGCGCGAGGATCCGCACGGAATCCTTGTGCTGACCTACAACCGCCATGCGGCGGCAGAAATTCGCGCCCGTCTCCGCAATCTGGTTGGCGAGGACGCCGCGCGCGTCACCGTGTCCACCTGTCACGCGCTTGCGATGCGGCTGGTGGGGGCAAGCTTTGCCGGCGACACGACTGAGCAGCGGGACTTCGACGGAATCGTGGCTGAGGCGGTGCGCCAGATCAATGGCGATGGGCTAAGCCGATCCGAAGCGGAAGCTCAGCGTGAGGCGCTTATTCAGGGCTATCGTTGGATCCTGGTGGACGAATATCAGGACATTGGCGAAGTGGAATACGCACTGATCGCGGCCGTGGCTGGGCGCTCGCTCGAAGATCCAGATCAGCGGCTGAGCCTTTTTGCCGTGGGCGACGACGATCAGAACATCTATGCCTTCAAAGGGTCCAAGATCTCATTCATTCGTCAATTCGAAGAAGACTACCGCGCCAAACCCAAATTTCTGATCGAGAACTATCGCTCGACCCGTTACATCATCGACGCCGCCAACCAGGTCATCGAACCTGCGCGAGGTCGGCTGAAGGTCGGACACGCGATCACCGTAGACAAGATGCGCCGCCTCGATCCAGGCGGAGGCGTAATGGCGGGCTACGACCCAGTCGGGCACGGCCGTGTGCAATTTCTTGATGTGCCCGCCGACGACACTGCACAAGCAATGGCGGCGGTGGATGAACTGGTGCGGATTTCACGACTTGATCCCGGCTTTAGCTGGGCGCGCTGCGCGATCATCTCTCGCGACTGGCGACGGCTTGGCGCAGTCCGCGCCTATGCCGAAAAGCTCGAACTTCCCGTCGAAATGGCCAATGAACGGCTTCCGAGCGTCTGGCGCTTGCGCGAGATGCAGCGTCTTGTTGCAAGCTTGCGCAAACGCCCGGCAGCGATGCTCACAATCCAAGATATTCTCGATTCACTGAACGAGCAGCCGTCGAACCGCTGGGTCGATCTCATTGCGGAGGGGATCGCGGATCTTGCACGCGAGTTGGGCAAGAAGACCATGCCCGTGCCCGATGTTATCGAATGGCTGGCGGAATGGTCGCAGGATATCCGCAGTGCGCAAAGGGGCCTACTGTTGCTGACTGCGCATCGCTCCAAAGGGCTCGAATTCGACCATGTGGTCATTCTGAACGGCGGCTGGAAAGTTATCTCGCAGGGCGAAGACGGTGAAGCCCCGCGACGCTTGTTCTACGTTGCGATGACGCGCGCGCGCCGCAGCCTTGCGGTCGTGACAAGTGGGGAGCATGCCTTCGTGGTTGCTGACAGCGACAGTGAGATGCTCCGCAAAGTCGAGATGGCGCAGCGGCTCGATCTTCCCGATCCAGACCAGTATCAGGTGCCTGATCTGACGTCTGTCGACCTATCCTATGCCGGCCGACTGCCAAGGACGAACCCGACCCATGCCGCGATCGCCGCGGCTCAGGTCGATGACCCGGTGTCGCTCGAATTGCGGGAGGGGAAATGGATGATCCTCGATCGCGGCGGCCGGCCGCTTGGCCGTATGGCGGCGAACTGGGCGCCTCCTGAGCGAACTTATCTGGTATCAGGCAAGGTGGGTGCCGTCGTGCGCTGGCGCAAATCTGACAACGAAGAGCGCTACCAGACTTACGTCAAGCACGACGAGTGGGAGACGGTCCTGCCCGAACTTGTGTTCCGACGGGTCGGACGAAAGTGAAGCGGCCCTAAGCGAGGAAGTGCTCGGACTGCCAGCGGCCATCCCGGTAAGTCGGACGACCAAAAATTCGCTGGATGTGACGGGGTGGCTTCAGGCTGGCTTGCATGTCGCCCCACCTGGAGAGCTCGAGCAGTCCTCAATACCGAGGTGACCGTGGTCCAGATATTTCCGATTGCCCCACCCGGCTCTCTCGCCCGGATCGCGGTCAAGAAGCGCCCGATTCAAGATTGGGGCCTTACTTTTCAGTAACAGAACGGATTCCGGACGACGGTGTTCCTGTTGATTTTTCACACTTCTCGGCTGTGACCGGAGATTGGTCCTTACACACGTGTCAGCGTCATCGGCCAGGAAATCTCGAAAAGTTCGACGCCTGCATCTTCAGCTCGCTGCCTGGCAGCGGGTGAAATCCGTTCGGCTACGAGCACACCGTGCAGAGTGCCGCTTGCGAAATCGTCCCGGCGACCGAGTGCAAGGAGGTAGTTCTCGACCTGGTGGACTGCCGAAATATTGGCCTCGGCGCGCTTGAGTTCGACGATCAGCCAATCTCCAGTGCGGCGATCTCGAGCGAGAATGTCTATTCTTCGCGACGTAAGGCCACCGTCGACCGGAAACTCATCCTGAATGAACTGATGTGTTGCCCCCCATGGCGTATGCTTCCAGTTAACGATGATCGAACGTTGGATGACATACTCGCTCGTGAAACCTTCGCCACTGTGTTCTGTCCGGTTCATCGCCAGGACGGAGTGATCGAACCCCGCCAGCTTCCGCAGAGTCGGCAGGACAAGATGGCGCTGAACGACAAGATGGCCAGCCCCTTTGTTTCTCCCCTCAAAGTCGAATGGGATTTGTGCAGCCGAAAATTGCGCGCGGTATTTTCCGTTGAAAACACCAAAACCGAAGTCGCCAGTCCTCTGATTTACGGTGTCGATCGCGAGGGACCATTGCAAGCTCGGGTGAGGCGAAAACGCGAGATAGACGACGCCGCGGGAGTTGGGCAGACGGGCATTCTTTCGCGGATGGTCTTGTCTGATCATGCACCCAAGGCCAGCGCCGATTGCGGTCTCAATCAGTTCTTCCACTTGGGGAGAAAGTCGCCAGTTTCTTGCGACATAGGCCTCGTCGCCCTGACGGACCAGAAGTCCGCTGGACGTTTCTTGGACCAAGAGTCCTCCGGAAAACCTGCGGACATCCGACACACCCATCTCACTCGCCTCCACGACTTCGCAGGCAGCAGCAGTAGCCGAGGAGAACGGCCAAATTCGGGCAGACCGTGACGATGCCTTCTCTGCCCGACCATCTTTAGGCAATTGCCCACCCTACCGACAGGACCGGCGAGGAAGGGCGGCAGGTTCACCGAAGACGGGATCATCGGCTTCCATAAGGAACGCGAGGCGTGTGTTTCGGTCGCCGATTTGCGCCGCACTCGCGTCGACCCTAATGCGACCATCCATGGTTGGAGGGCCAAAGATGCCGGTATCGATCTCGGTGAGGCCAGCTGCCTGAAAGGTCTCGAGGACAATATCTTCCGTCTGAACCGCTGGTGGCCTACGCGATGCTTGGCAATGCCGCGCCGAGGGTCGGTCGGGGAACAAGCTGTGACGTCCGACGGCGAACGGCAAGCGCATCTCAAGTGGGCCACGGGATGAGCGAACAGCGGGCGTGTCGGATGATGGACTGTTGCTGGATGACCATGCGTTACGCGGCTGTCCGTTCAGATACCGAAAGGGATGAATGCATCGAGCTCGCCAGCGCCTCTTGGTCCCACGACGGAACAATCCCACCCTGATTCAGTCGACGCCGCGCGTGGTCGCACACACCGCAAATCCTTGTCTTTAGGTGGCATTTTGCTACCTTCACAGAGATAGGGAGAATCCGATGGCACAGTCCGTGAAACTCGCAGACGAAGTTATGGCCCTGGTTCGCCATGAGGCAGAGCTTCAAAGCCGGTCCGTCGCTGGGCAAATCACTCATTGGCTCAAGATCGGCCGCGCGATTGAACGTTTTGGCGGCTACGATCACGCGCGCATCAACGCTGCATTGGAAGGTCGGGTCGACACCACCGAGCTCCAGCCCGAGGAGGAACCTGTCTGGCTGGAGGCTTTCACCGAAAAGATGTCCACATCCTCCGGCGGCGAACGCTCCTTCTATGCCAACAGGAAGATGCTTGGTCGTGGTGTCGGCGTCGATGCCGGTGGCAAACTGGTCTATGCGAAAGCTGACGTCACCGCATGAAACCAACCCTCGTTCTGCTTGCGGGCCCAAACGGGTCAGGCAAGACCACCCTCTACCAGACCCGCGTAGCAGGTAGCTTCGCGGGTCCTTTCGTTAATGCCGACATCATCCAGCGCGACGAACTCCTGGATTCTTCGATGACGGCATCTTATGCCGCCGCAAAGATAGCAGGAGAGCGACGGCAACAGCATTTTGCCGCTCGGAATAGCTTCGCGACCGAGACGGTTTTCTCGCACCCTTCAAAGCTTGAGATTATCGAGACTGCGAAGCGACTTGGCTACATCGTGTTCGTCATGCACATCTGCGTCGAGACACCAGATCTAAGTGTGGCTCGCGTGAAGGCCCGCACGGAAGAGGGCGGCCATGATGTTCCCGAAGACAAGATTCGCGATCGCTACGAACGCTGCCGGCCGCTGATCCGCCAAGCCGTGCTTCGTGCCGACAGGGGAATGGTATTCGACAACTCTCGCCTGAACACCCCGCCGCAACTGATGGTCGTTTTCGCAAATGGACGCATCAACAAAGCCGAGGCCCTTCTCCCCGAATGGGTGGTCCGCGCCTACGCGCAGGATCTTCTCCTGGACTGAGACGGCGTTCGCGCCAGCTGCGAAGTCGTCGCCTCATGTGACACCGACCTACCGGTCGACACGACCTTTCTGTTCCTCACTTTGCACTTGAATTCAGGCACACGCTGGCGCACATTCCTCGGCACAAGCCGGATTCCGCGTCAGAGTCTGCCCGCAAGTCTTTGATTTTTCAGGGCGAATCTGCGGTTCTTGCGCCATCAACCGCAGCACCGACTTCTGGGCCGACTTCATCGGACCCACCGGAGACATCCTCGGAGAGATCGAGCTGGACCGGAACTCCTGAAACATCCTCGAGTCGAGATGGATGGCCTGCCGTATCGCGAGACTGCCTTCGCGATCGGCTGGAGAGATGAGACGGACGGACCAGCTCCAAACCGCCTTCCGTGATCAGGACAACGTCCAAATCTCCCGGGCATCCCGTCACATGCTGCCGGGGAAATGCGGCGACATCCGGTCGGACTTCCCCGATATGCACCCTTGACATGGAGCGAGACGTGACAAGCTCAGACGACCTGATCCGGCGCGAGGATGCGCTTTCCGTCCAGGTGATGCGATACTACACTTGGAATGACGGAACCCTGAGGCCACTGCCCGAGGACTACACGGAAAAGATCAAAGCCATTCCCGCCATGGACGCCAGCGTCCGCATCGCCGCGCCGGAGACCGAGGTTGCGGAGGCACGGCAAAACGAAGCCGTCGCCCTACAGCACCAGGAGCAGGAGCGGCCTTCGGACGTCTGGCGAGAGTGCGCGCTGAGAAATTGCTGGAGCGAGCATCTCCAGATACCGCGACAGTCGCGACGGACATCGCCAGCATCAAACGCCAAGTTGGTTGTATCATTCAGCTCGAACGGCGCGATGGCCATCGCCGTGTCGTCGACATGGCCTTTCCTTTAGGGGAAAGCTGACGTCACACCACTATGTATCGTTTTGGCGTCATTATTCCCCCGTAGACGCCTTGCGTCTCGTTTTCGCTACATATCTCAGCTTGTATTTGCGTGTCGTTATCGCTACATTATCGCTTGTCCGCCCTTTAATGAGCGAAGATCGATGCGTTACCACACCACACCAGTCCATCTCTCCGCGAAAAGACTTGGCGAACAGATCGAAAAATTCCGACTTTCCAGGAACATGCGTCAGGAAGACGTGGCAAGCGACACCGGGCTTTCAAGAAGCACGATCAACCGTCTCGAGTCGGGCGAAGGCGGAACGATCGACACCCTCATTAGGGTCTTGCGCTCCCTCGGTGTGGACGATCGCCTGGAAACGCTCGTGCCCGACGCCCGCGTGAGCCCGCTCGATCCGCGGCCCGCTTCCAAGTCCAGAAAGCGTGCCCGACCGGCCAACAGGGAAGCTGAAAACGAGCCATGGTCCTGGGGTGACGACCAATGACTTCCCTGGCCCAAATCCATCTCTGGGGACGACATGTCGCTTCCGTGCTGTGGTCGGCGGAGCGTGGCCTGGGAACCTTCGAATATACCCAGCCCTTCATCCGGTCCCGGATCGAGCTTGCCCCCTTCACCCTGCCGCTGGCGGCCGGCGTCTATGACTTCCCCAGCCTGCCGCGGGAAACATTCCACGGCCTGCCCGGCCTGCTGTCCGACAGCCTTCCAGACCGGTTCGGGAACCTCCTGATCAACCGCTGGCTCGCCGAGCAGGGTCGGTCTCCCGACAGCATGGATCCCGTCGAACGCCTCCTCTACACGGGCAAGCGCGGCATGGGCGCCCTCGAGTTCGAACCGGCAGACGGGCCGCAGCGCGATCCGGGGACGACCGTCGACATCGCTCCCCTGGTGGAGCTCGCCAATCGCGTCCTTGCGGAACGCCAATCCCTGGCGGGCGTCATCGATGGCAAGGATGACAAGGCTGCCCTGACGGAACTCCTGAGGGTCGGAACATCCGCAGGCGGGGCCCGGGCGAAGGCAGTCCTCGCCTGGAACGAAACGACCGGCGAGTTCCATTCCGGCCAACTCCTGGCCGGCCCTGGCTTCACTCAATGGCTGATGAAGTTCGACGGCGTATCGGCTTCCGGTGACCATGGCCTGTCCGATCCGAAAGGCTTCACCCGGCTCGAATATGCCTGCTACCTGCTGGCGACCGCGGCCGGCGTGGAGATGATGCCCTCCAGGTTGCACCACGAAGGTGGCCGGGCGCATTTCATGACCAGGCGGTTCGACCGTGTCCCCGCGGCAAACGGCGGCGACGGAGAGAAACTGCACATGCTGTCTCTCGGCGGCATGCGCCATTTCGACTTCAATGCCCCCCAGGCCTATTCCTACGAACAGGCCCTCGACACCGCACGGCGGCTGGATCTCGGCAATGCTGCCCTGGAACAGATAGTCCGCCGCGCCATCGTCAACGTTGTCATCCGCAACCAGGATGATCACGTCCGGAACCTGTCCTTCCTGATGGACAAGTCCGGCGCCTGGCGCCTCGCGCCGGCCTATGACGTCGTTTACGCCTACAACCCCGCGGGCAACTGGACGTCGCAGCACCAGATGACCATTTCAGGGAAAGCCGACAATTTCACCCCGGACGACCTCGTCCAGTTCGGGAAGATGGCGGACCTCAAGCCCAAGCGGACACTCGACATACTCGAGGAAGTGGCGAGCCTGGCCCGGCAATGGGACATCTATGCGTCACAGGCAGGCATCCCGGAAGACCTTTCCGAACGCGCCCGGAAGATGTTCCGCTTCGTGTGAGGCAATCGCCTCCCGACATCCTGCAGCAACGTCCCTGTCCTGGAAACACCGGGCAAAACACAAAGGAGAGCCAAGAGGCTCTCCTGGTGGTGCTGTCTCCGGCTTGCGGAGTTCAGAACGGCTTGGACTTCTTGCCGAAAAGCCGGCAAAGGAATCCAGCCGACCGGACGCCCTGCCCCGAAGGCTTCCAATCCCGGTCGTTCATGCCCTGCCGTCCCGCGCAGCGCTGCTTTTCTTCCGCTTCCTTCCGGAGAGTCTCGTCAAAAAGCGGGCGCTGGTAATCCCGGACCAGACGAAAGCCAAAACTCAGCCCAGCGACATACTGTCCCCCGTAGGGACCCCTTCCAAATTCGACGTCGTCCGTCTCTTTCCTGATGTTTCGGCGCTGGCTTTCCCATTCCCGAGCGCGGTCATGATGTGCCCGAAGACAAGATTCGCGGTCGTTAGGAACACAGCCTGCCTCAGATCCGCCAAGCTGTGTTCCGTGCCGACAGGAGAATGGTGTTCGACAACTCTCGCCTGAACAGTCCGCCGAACCTGATGCTCGTTTTCGCAACGGCGCGCCTTATCAAGGCCGATCTATTACTTGCTGAGTGGGCGCTCCGCGCCTGTCAGACAGATCTTCTCCTGGGTTGAGACGGCGCTCGCGACACATGGGAGGTGGTAGTTTCCTGCGACCACGGAGTGGATGGAGGCGGCAATGCCATTTCCTGCAGGTTTAGCCGGTGCCCGAATACGCGATTGCCGCTCGTCGGGTCTGCTGGCCGGATCCCCCGACCGGCCACCGTGACATCCACGGTGGGCTGGCCTGGTCCTGCTACGCGGGGTTGGATCTCGCGGAGCATGTGCGGACGCCTGGAACTGCCGCTGATCGTGGCGATCAGCGCAAGAGCGACCCACTCGGATCGACAACCGTGGCCGTTGCCCTTGGCGCACTTCAATTCGCGCTTGAATTCGCGCTTGAATTCGGGCACAGGGTGGAGCATAGTCCTCTACACAAGCCGGATTCCGTGTCAGAGTCCGCCCGCAAGCCTTTGATTTTTCAAGGCGAATCTGCGGTTCTTGCGCCCCTACCGCCGGAGCCAAAAATATCGTTAATTCAATGCGTTAAACCGCCAGCCAATACGGCTGGATGGCTTGATTTTGCATCTGTGTCCCACAGCTTGCACTGTCGGCCAGTGAGGGACTTCGCGGCTTGCTCTGCATCTCCTCTGCCCGAGAGGGGATCGCCGTGACGATGAGAGCAAACCGGAAGCAACCCTCGACAGACTGAAGAGGTCTGGAAAGCCCCCCCCTAATTGCGGCTGAGAAATCCTTCGTAGAAGTAGTGGGGCGCCCCTTCCCCCTGCATCACATCGTAAAACCGGATCGTTCCCACCAAACCATCGCCCGAGATGTAGTGGATGCACCCGCCTGTGATTTCTTTGTCTGCTGCGGGGCTGGGACATGATCCCTCCGGAAAGATCCCCGTGAAGGAATACACGGTGTCAAAACGGACCGCCTCACCCTCGAGTTTGCCCTCGAATTCCTCTCTGCCGATTTCGGTGTAAAGAGAGTAGCCATTCATCGCTTCGCAATTGTAGTGGCTGACGAAGGTGGACCAGCACCCTGCAAGGCTGCCTGTCAGCTCGATCGCGTAATCCGCTTTTTTGGCGGACCCGCATTCTGAAGGCGTGCTGTCGCCGGATACCCTTGATGCGGTTACAGCTGAAAAGCTCGGACCCGCCGTGGCAAGCGCGATAGCGGCTGCAAGAGACAGGGTCTTTCCGAAAACCGTCGATTTCCCGTTTTCCATCTTTGCCCCCATGAAGGTGAACCTGGCAATCTGTCGAGCTGCGCGTCAGCCTGCCTGGAGCAAAGCCTAGCCAGAAGCACACCTTCCCCCCAAAGTGGATGTGGCCAGGATTGGGTCATTCCTGCCAGATCGGGGCCAACGCACCTTAGGTTCGGCCTTGCCGGGAATGCGGGAGCGGGGTCGCGTCAGGTGCGATCAGTCCGCGATGGCCGCATGTGCCGCGCCGCCGCCAGCATGGGGTTTCGGCCGGCTCAGCAGGAAGGCGAGCGGGATCGCGGCAAGCGTGATCATCATCATCAGCTTGAAGTCATCGACATAGGACACCATCAGCGCCTGCTGGTTCACCAGCTGGTCGATCTGCGACAGCGCCGACGAATTGCCCTGTGCCGCGAACGGCGAAAGCTGCTGAAGCACAGGATTGTAGGGCGAGATCGCCGCCCCAAGCTCGGCATGGTTGATCTGGATGTTACGGGTCAGCACGGCTGAAACCACCGAAATGCCGATCGACGATCCGATGTTGCGCACGAGACTGAAAAGGCTCGTGCCGTCCGCCCGGAACTTCTGGTCGAGCGTGGCGAAAGCCACGGTCGAGAGCGGAACGAAGACGAGGCCAAGGCCCAGTCCCTGGACCACGCCCGACACGATGATCGGGGTCTTGTCCATCTGCGGGGAAAAGCCCGTCATCATCCACAGCGAGGTCGTTGTCAGGCCAAGGCCAAGCACGACGAGAAGGCGCGGGTCGAAGCGGCTGACAAGGCGCCCGACGAGGATCATCGAGATCATCGTCCCTACCCCGCGCGGCGCCATGACGAGACCGGTGGTGATCGTCGGGTAACCGAAGATCCGCGACAGCATCGGCGGCAGCAGCGCGAGGCTCGCCAGCAGCACGATCCCGATGATGAAGATGAAGACCAGACCCATGGTGAAATTGCGGTCGGCAAAGATCTTCGGGTCCAGGAACGGATGCTCCACCCCGAAGATATGCACGGCGAAGACCCAGAACCCGGCAATCGAGATCAGCATGTAGGCCCAGATCTCGGGCGAGTTGAACCAGTCGACCTCGCCGCCGCGGTCCAGCAGGAGTTGCAGCGCGCCGATCGCCAGCGACATCATTGCGAAACCGAAGAAGTCGAAGCGGCGCAGTCGGCGGGGCGTCCGGGGAAGGAAGATCACGCAGGCGGCCATGGCCACGATGCCGACCGGCAGGTTGATGAAGAACACCCACCGCCAGTTGTAGCTTTCGGTCAGCCAGCCGCCGAGCGTCGGGCCGATGATCGGGCCGACCATGATGCCCGCCCCCCACATGGCCATCGCCTGCCCCGCCTTCTCACGCGGGTTGATGTCGAGGAGGATGGTCTGCGACAGGGGCACGATCGCTGCGCCGAAGACGCCCTGAAGCAGGCGGAAGGCCACCATGCTGGGCAGGCTCCAGGCCAGGCCACAGGCCATCGAGGTGATGACGAAACCGACGATCGAGACGAGGAAAAGCTCGCGCTTGCCGATGCGGTCCGACAGCCAGCCGGTGACCGGCGTCATGATCGCGGCGGCGACGATGTAAGAGGTCAGCACCCAGTTGATCGTGTCCTGCGACGCACCGAGGTCGCCTGTCATCGACGGCAAAGCGACGTTGGCGATCGTGGTGTCGAGCACCTGCATGATCGTCGCCAGCATGATGCCGATCGTGATCAGCCCCCGATGCTTGACGGCATGCGGATCGGGGAATGCGGCCTGAGCGGCGGCGGACATGGAAGCGGGCCCTTACCTTGTCCCGGCAAAGGCCGGGAACAGGTCCCAGACGCTGTTGCCCGCGCCGGTATCGACCTTGACCTCGGCGCTGACCCCGGTGGCCAGGGCCGGCATGTCCGGCACATCCTCAAGCGCCAGCCGAACCGGTACGCGCTGCGTGACCTTCACCCAGTTGCCCGTCGCGTTCTGCGCCGGCAAAAGCGAGAACTCCGCCCCCGTGCCCGCCCCGATTGCCTCGACCCGCGCCTTGAAGGGGCGGTTCGGCATCTGATCGAAGGTCACTTCGGCCTCCTGCCCTTCGCGGATGCGGCCAAGCTGGGTCTCCTTGAAGTTCGCGTCGATCCAGGTGTCCCCGGTTTCGACCAGCGCGAACAGCGACGTTCCGGCGTTCACATATTGCCCGGTCTTGAACGACGCCGCCTGGTAGACGGTTCCGTCCGCCGGGGCGCGCACCGTCGTCAGGCTGAGCTTGTATTTCGCCTCGTCCAGCGCGACCTGCGCCGACTGCACCGCAGGGTGGCTGTCGACCGGCGCGTCGGGGGCGCCGCCAAGCGCGGCCAGGGCATTGTCCACCCCTTGCTGCGCGACGATGGTTTCTTCCTCGGCCAGCCGTTCCTCGTGCTGGGCGTCATCCAGCGCCGTGATCGCGGCCACGCCCTTGTCGGACAGAGCCCGCTGGCGGGCCAGTTCGCCACGCTGGTAATCGAGCGTCTCGGACGCGAGCTTTGCCCGCGTCACCGCCTGCTTGTACGCGACCTTGAGCTGTTCCACCTGCAGCCGGGCCGAGGCCAGCGCCGCCTCGGCCTGCGAAACCGCAAGGCGATAGGGCTGGTCATCGACCTTGAACAGAAGATCGCCTGCCATGACGTGCTGGTTGTCGGCAACCGAGACCTCGACCACCCGCCCGCCGATATCCGACGCGATGGAGATGCGGGCCTGCTTGAGGTTGGCGTTCTCGGTCGTCTCGTAGCGCCCACCGGTCAGCCAGACTCCGGCCACGCCGGCCAGGATCAGCACCGGGACGGACAGCATCAAGCCCAGGCGCCGACGCTTCTTCGGCGGCGCGGCGGGGGCTTCGGCCGTTTTGTTTTCAGTGGTGTCGCTCGTGCTCATCTCAGTTGCTTTCGGTTTCGGGCCGGGGCTCGGTCGCACAGACTGCCTCCGCGCCCGTCAGGTTCTCGATGATCTTGTTCAGCGCCTTCACCAGCGCCGCCTTCTCGGACTCCGACAGGCCAGCCAGCGCTTCGGCATAGACCCCGCCCGCCACGCCATTGACGGTCTCAAACGCCTTCAGCGCGCGGTCGGTAGGCACGATCACCCGCGCCCGCCGGTCCGTGGGATCGGGTTCGCGCCGCACCCAGCCGGTCTGCTCCATCCGGTCGATCATGCGCGAGACGCTGATCGGCTCGATTTCCAGCAGTTCCGCCAGACGCGCCTGGTTGGCGCGCCCGTCGCGCTTGAGCGAAACAAGCAGCCGCCATTGCGCCGAGGACAGGCCCCAATCCTGCGTCCGCAGTTCGAAACGGCGGCGCACGGCGCGCGTGGCGTCGTGAAGAAGCAGGCCCAATCTGTCGAGTCCCAATGTCATGAGCACGACATAATATAAGCATGCTTACTATTCAAGCGGAACGATGGGCCATCCTGCGCATTGCCGCACAGGCAGGGCGCGCGTGAACGCACAGCGGGCGGGGGCTGGACGGCACCGGACCGGACGGGCAGTCTGCGCAAAAAGCAGGAGATTCCATGGCCTTTGACGCCGATACGCTCGACCACCTGACACAGGTCATCAGCCATGTGATCGCGCCCTCGTTCCTGCTCGGCGCGGTGATCGGGCTTGTAACGCTGGTCTTCGGGCGGATGGCGGCGGTGGTGGACCGGCTGCGCGAGTTGAACGCCATACCCGAAACGGACTCCCCCCGCGCCTGGCTGCGCGAGGACCTGCCCCGGCAGAGGCACATCCTGCGCCTCCTGCGGCTGGCGGCCGTCCTGACGCTCGCCACCGGGGTGGTGACGGCGCTCCTCATCATGACCGGCTTCGTCATGGCGATCTTCGACCATGACCACGCGCATGGCATGGCGGTGCTGTTCATCCTGGCGATGGCCCTGTTCATCGCCTCCTTCACCGTCCTCGCCGTGGTGGCGATCACCAGCGTCTCGGAGTTCGACCATCACCACGGGGGTGAGTGACGCCCCGCGCCGTCAGTGCATCTTGTAGCCGCCCCACGGGGAGAGCGCCGCCGGTTCGCAGGCGGCGGTCGTCAGGACCAGGGCGAGGCAGATGGCGAGGCGGCGGGTCATTTTGGTCGAGTAAATGTATGTGTCATAAGGAATTTAGCTCGCACTAAAGTCAGATAGTATCTCATCAACGACCGTTGACCTATAGAAATATGAGATTCCAGTATGTGATTTGTATGTGTCATTTGACGTCAAATGACCGGCATTTACGCCCAGAAGCTTAGGCGGCCTGAAGTTTCCTCCAGACCTGCCATCGAGAGTTACTCCGAATGGCGGTAAGAAGATCGGGCTTCCGGATGACCCAGAAAAAGAAAATCCCTCATAGGCAATAACTCGCCCATTAATATTTAAACTTCCACCTCCATAGTCATGCATCGGATCACTTGCAATTGTCCCCCTTCGCATGATTGGCCTTCCGTCACCTGAATTATTCCATGCTGGATAGCCCGGGAAGTATACGGTTTCAGCTAGCATCAACTCGCTCAAATCAGCATCTGACGCAAACATTAGTCGGGGAATATTCTGGACTTTTACTGCTGGAAGATCGTGCCTTAACTTAGAAAACTCGACTATTGCAACATCTTCCAGATCGCTGCGCGCGTACTTCATCCCAATGACGTCAATATCAGCCCCGAAAGGCAAATAGCTATCGGAGATAAATCCGCCCAATCTTATAGAAGCAAGATTAAGATGACTTCGCCTCGGATCCGCAAATCCCGGATCAACGACGTGGCGATTTGTTACAAGGAACTTCCGACCCGCACCATCAATCACGATGAAGCCAGTTCCCGCGGTTTTTTTTGAGTTCCCGAAGTCACTCCAATCGACAGATATCCTAAATGCTGTGTACAGGAAAGAGCGTGGTAGTGGATGATACATCTATGTCACCCCAAGACCCCCTCAAACTCCCGCCATTCGCCCTTGCTCATGCCGGAATTCTCCTGCGTCACCGTTTCACCCTTGAGCATGCGGCGCACGCAGTCAATCGCCTTGGAGGAGAGTGTCACGCCGCCCATGCGGTAGTCCTCGAAGGCGCGGTAGGCGAGCGGGACCCAGTCGGCGACGAGGCGGGCCATCGTCTCGGCATAGACGCGGATCTCGTACTGGGCATGGGCATCGGCGCGCAGGCGCAGGAAGTGGAAGAGGTTGTGCAGGTCGCATTTCCAGTACCACTGGGTGTAGATGTTGGCCGGCAGGTTCATCCGCGCCAGTTCGCGGGCAAGGCCCTGCTGACCTTCCTGCGACAGCATCGCCTCGTAGTGGTCATAGGACCGGGCGGCGTCGGATTTGAGCAACTCGAGCACGCGGGCGGCCTCGGGGCCGGACAGGACCTCGCCCCGGCCCTGGTTGTTGACGGTGCTTTGCGCGGCGAGTTGCGACGGCTCGGGGATGTAGAACTCGCGGTCGAGGATCGAGTAGCGGGCCGAGTATTCGTTGACGTTCGCGGTGCGGTGGCGGATCCACTGGCGGGCGACGAAGACCGGCAGCTTGACGTGGAACTTGACCTCGCACATCTCGAACGGGGTCGAGTGCCAGTGCCGCATCAGGTAGCGGATCAGCCCCTCGTCATTGCTGACATGCTTGGTGCCGGCGCCGTAGGAGACGCGGGCGGCCTGCACGATGGCGGAATCGTCGCCCATGTAGTCGATCACCCGGACGAAGCCGTGATCGAGCACCGGGTGGGCGGTGTAGAGATGCGCCTCCATCCCCTCGCTGACCGCGCGGAGCGTCGGGCGCGGATTGGCCCGGGCGGCCTCGATTTCGGCGAGTTGGTCAGGGGAAAGCGGCATGGGGGCCTCCGAGTCGGGCGATACAAGATGTGGCGTGTCTGGCTGACCATCCTACGATGGGTTGAGCGGATGGCAAGGGTTTGCGATAGAATGTCGGCGGGGGCGCGGGCAAGGCATTTCCTTTGCGGCAATCCAGGACTAGCTTCACCCCGACCCGCGACAGGAGACCGCCATGAAGATCCGCTACCTGCACACCATGGTCCGCGTGCTGGACCTCGACAAATCCATCGCCTTCTACAAGCTGCTCGGGCTGGAGCAGACCCGCCGCAATGACTACGAACAGGGCCGCTTCACGCTGGTCTTCATGGCCCCGCCCGGCCAGCCCGACTGCCCGGTCGAGCTGACCTGGAACTGGGACGGCGACACCGGCCTGCCGAGCGACAGCCGCCATTTCGGCCACCTCGCCTACGAGGTCGAGAACATCTACGACATGTGCGCGCATCTGCAGGCCAATGGCGTGACCATCAACCGCCCGCCGCGCGACGGCCGGATGGCCTTCGTGCGCTCGCCCGACAATATCTCGATCGAGCTTCTGCAGATGGGGGGCGCCCTGCCCCCGGCCGAGCCCTGGCTGAGCATGGGCAATACCGGGCATTGGTAAGGGGGATCAGATGAGCGGAATGAGCATCGTCGCGATGCTGGTGATCGGCGGGCTGGCCGGGTGGCTGGCCGAGCTGATCGTCAAGGGCCGGGGCCTTGGCCTGATCGGCAACATCGCCGTCGGCATTGCCGGCGCCGTCGTGGCCGCGCTGATCTTCCCGCTGATCGGCCTGAGTTTCGGCGGTGGCACCGGCGCGACCGTGGTCCATGCGACCATCGGCGCGGTGCTGCTGCTGGTGCTGATCCGCGTGGTCAAGAAGGCCTGACGCGGGCCTTCAGGAACGGGCCATCAGTAGATGTAGCGGATCTGCTCGGTCCAGAAGCGTTCCGTCCGTCGCAGCGCCTCGTTCACCTCGGGCAGGACCGTGGTGAGCGAGCGGCGGTCAAGGAGCGCCGCGTGACGCAGGAAGAGGTCGGTCAGGAGCCCCCGTACCCGCCGCCCCTTCTCGGTCAGCCGCACGCGGACGGACCGGCGATCGGCCTCGGACCGCTGGTGGTGCATGTAGCCGAGATCGACCAGCTTCTTCAGGTTGTAGCTGACATTCGAGCCCTGGTAGTAGCCGCGCGTGCGCAACTCGCCCGCCGTCACCTCATGCTCGCCGATGTTGAACAGCAACAGCGCCTGCACCGCGTTGATCTCGAGCACGCCGAGCCGTTCGAACTCGTCCTTGATGACATCGAGCAGCAGCCGGTGCAGCCGTTCAACCAGCGCGAGCGTGTCCAGGTAATTGCCGAGGATCAGGCCGCTGTCCTCCTCCGCCTCGATCGGTCTTCCGTGCATCCGCCGCCTCCGCACACGTTCCGGGTCCGGCAGAGAGTCGGGGCAAAGATCGAACATTCGGTAAACGACGCCCGAACAGGGCGAACGCTCAACCGGGCGACAGCCGCGTCCGGGCAAAGGCAGCGATCTCGGCCAGGAGCGCGCCATAGTCCGGCGGCGGCGGCGTCTGGCCCAGCACCCAGGGCAGCAGGTCCTGATCGTTCTCGGTCAGGAGCCGGTCGTAGAGGGCCAGCGTCGGCTCGTCCATCGCGCCGAGCCGGGCATCGGCATAGGGGCCAAGCACCAGGTCCATCTCCTTGGTGCCTCGCCGCCAGGACCGCATCCTCAGCCGCTTGAGCCGGTCTTCCGCGGTCTCCGCCATGCGCCGTCTCCCCGTTTGCGCTTGATCGCGCCTTGGGCGCACCCTAAGACGGGCCGCCGAAAACATGCAAGCCGGAGCCCCCGAAATGGCCTTCCTGTCCGATACCCTCGCCCGCGTGAAACCCTCTGCCACCATCGCCGTGACCAACAAGGCGCGGGAACTGGCGGCGGCCGGCATGGACGTCATCGGCCTTGGCGCCGGCGAGCCCGATTTCGACACGCCGCAGAACATCAAGGACGCAGCCAAGCGCGCGATCGACGCGGGCAAGACGAAATACACCGCCGTCGATGGCATCCCGGAACTCAAGGCCGCGATCTGCGCCAAGTTCGAGCGCGAGAATGGCCTGAAATACACGCCGGCGCAGGTCTCGGTCGGGACGGGCGGCAAGCAGATCCTCTACAACGCGCTGATGGCGACGCTGAACCCCGGCGACGAGGTCATCATCCCGGCACCCTATTGGGTCAGCTACCCGGACATGGTGCTGCTGGCGGGCGGCACCCCGGTGCCGGTCGTGGCCGGGATCGAGACGCAATTCAAGCTGACACCGGCACAGCTCGAGGCCGCGATCACGCCGAAGACCAAATGGTTCATCTTCAACTCGCCGTCGAACCCGACTGGCGCGGGCTATACCCGCGCGGAACTGAAGGCGCTCTGCGACGTGCTGATGCGCCATCCGCAGGTCTGGATCATGTCGGACGACATGTATGAGCACCTCGTCTTCGATGATTTCGAATTCACCACCCCGGCGCAGGTCGAACCTGGCCTTTATGACCGGACACTGACCTGCAACGGCGTGTCGAAATCCTATGCGATGACCGGCTGGCGGATCGGCTATGCGGCGGGTCCGGTGGCGCTTATCAAGGCGATGGGCACGATCCAGTCGCAATCGACCTCGAACCCTTGCTCGATCGCGCAATACGCGGCGCTCGAGGCGCTGACCGGGCCGCAGGACTTCCTCAAGACCAACCGGACGATCTTCCAGCGCCGCCGCGACCTCGTGGTCGAGATGCTGAATCGCGCGCCGGGCGTGAACTGCCCGGTTCCGGAAGGCGCGTTCTATGTCTATCCCGACATCTCGGGCTGCATCGGCAAGACCAGCGCCGCCGGCACGAAGATCACCAATGACGAGGTCTTTGCGACCGCCCTTCTGGAAGAGGTGGGCGTGGCGGTCGTCTTCGGCTCGGCCTTCGGGGTTTCGCCGAACTTCCGCGTCAGCTACGCTACCTCGGACGAGGTGCTGCGCGAGGCCTGCGGGCGGATCATCCGCTTCTGCGAGGGGCTGAAGTAAGGGGGCGCGATGGCGGACGACCTGCCGGACTACTACTTCCGCATCCGCGACAACGGCGCGACCGTCTTTCGCGTGGATACGGAGAACCGGCAGCGCCGCATCGAGATGGACCCGATCGCCACGGTCAATGTCGACAACGGCAAAGTCAAGCCGCAGGGCGACCGCACGCTCTCGGCCGAAGACCTGGCCGCGATCGAGCGCTGGCTGGCCGAGCGGCGCCGGGTGCTGGCCGAACGCGACATCGACGACATCCTGCGGACGGTCGACCACCTGAACCTGACCGCGCATTGGGCGCAGGCGCGCGCCAACGATGATGAGCTGGAGCTGGTGACCGATGCCCTGCTTCTCGCCATGCATGACCTGCGGTCGGTCCTGGTGCGGCGCAAGGCCGAGCGTCTGGCGACCGACGGCGCAGCCTGACTTGCGGCGGACGGGGGGCTGTCCGCCCCCCGGATGCGGCCCCGTGGGCCGCACCTCCCCCCGAGGGTATTTGCACCAAGAAGAAACCTGAAGGCCTCAGAGCGGTCGGGGCGCCTTGCGCCAGAAGCGGGTCATCAGCGAGGAAGCCGCGAGCACCAGGCCGATGACGAGGCCAAGCCACAATCCCACAGCGCCCAGCCCGAACTTGAAGGCCAGGAGGTAGGCCGAAGGGATGCCGATCCCCCAGTAACTGGCGGCGGCATAGGCCATAGGGACGCGGGTATCGCGGATGCCGCGCAGAAGGCCAAGCGCAATGACCTGCATGGCGTCGGCCAGTTGGAACATCGCGCCGAGGGCCAAGAGCGTCACGCCGATCGCGATGATCCCGGGCGCCTCCGGCAGGTCGGTGTCGAGGAACAGCGACAGGATCGGCACCGGCGCAATCAGGAAGGTCGCAACGACGAGCGAGCCGAACCCGAGCGAAAGCAGGATCGCCACTTGCGCGGCCCGGCGCACGCCGGGCGCATCGCCCGCGCCATCCGCGCGGCCGACCCGGATCGTCACCGCATTCGACAGGCCGAGATGGACCATGAAGGCGAGGGCGCAGGCCTCCATGGCGATGCCATGCGCGGCCAGCTGGACCGTGCCGATCCAGCCCATCATCAGCGCCGAGGCCTGGAAGAGCCCGCTTTCAGCCAGACCGGTCAACCCGATCGGCCAGCCGAGGCGCCAGACCTGCCGGAGGGCGGACCAATCGGCGCGCCAGAAGCGCTGGAAAAGGTGGAACCGGCGCAAGTCCGGCAGCACCGCCGCATAGACGGCCAGAACCAGAAGCGTAACGCCCTGCGACACGACCGACGCGATGGCCGAGCCACGCACCCCGAGCTCGGGGAAGCCCCAGTTGCCGAAGATCAGTGCCCAGTTGACGGCGATGTTCAGCCCGACCGCCGCCACGGTAGTCCACAGGACGACCTGCGTCCGGCCGAGCGCCGCGAGATAGCCTTTCAGCGCCATCACCAGCAGCGCCGGGATCATGCCGAGGCCAGCAATCCGCAGGAAGCTCGCCCCCGCCGCCGCCACTTCGGGCTTCTGGCCAAGGGCCAGCAGGATCGGCTCCGATGCCCAGAAGACCGGGTAGCACAAGACCCCAAAGGCGATCGACAGCCACAGGCCCATGCGCGTGTCGCGGCGCACCTGCGCCTCGTCCCCGCGGCCAAGCGCGGCCGCGACCATCGGCATCACCGCTTGGGCAAACCCCGACCCGAGAATGAAGATGACGAAGAAGGACGAGGCCCCCAGCACACCCGCCGCCAGGGCCTCGACCGAATACCAGCCGAGCATGATCGTGTCGGTCACATGCAGCGCCATCTGCGCGAGGTGGCTGCCGATCAGAGGCAGGCCGAGCGCCAGCGTCGCCCGCGCATGGGCGCCGTACGTTTGGGTCTGAGAGGAGGTCATGCCACCCGATTATCAAGTGCCGCGGAAAGCGGCAAGCCGCCTCAGACTGCCGCGAAAAGGAGCTGGCCGGCGGCCAGGGCAATGACAGCACCGGCGAGAATCTGGATTGTCGCGGCGGCGCGGAGCGCGACGGGCCCGGAGAGGGTCGCCAGCGCCCCCTCGCGCGCCCAGACGGAAAGACCCGCCACCACCAGGGTCAGGGTCGCCGTGCCGACCCCCATGGCGATCGCTGCCGCGATGCCCAGCAGGGCAAGGCTCAACTGCCAGGTCAGCACAAGAACCAGCAGCGCGCCGCTGCAGGGACGCATGGCGACACCTCCGATCAGGGCCAGGGCATCGCGCAGGCCATGAACGCGGGCGACTTCTTCGATGGTCGGGCCGTGCGAATGGCCGCAATGGGCGTCGTGGACGTGGTCATGGTCGTGATGCGAGTGGTCGTCGTGATGGGAGTGGTCATGGGGATGGGCGTGGTGGGGATGGGACTCGGCTTCGAACGCGCGGAAGCTGCGCAGCCCGCGCCAGACCAGCCAGAGACCGATCGAGGCCACGGCTGCATAGCTGATCGGTGTCAGCACGCCCTCGGTCACACCGACCAGCTTGTCGCGCCCCCAGCCAAGGATCAGGAGCCCCGCATAGACAAGCAGGATAGCCGCTGCGGCCTGGGCAAGGCTCGCCGCCACGGCAATCAGCGCGAGCCGGCCGAAGCGGACACGGCTGGCCATGCCATAGCCGCCAATCAGCATCTTGCCGTGGCCCGGCCCGGCAGCGTGGAAAAAACCGTAGGCAAAGGCAATGCCCAGAAAGCCAAGGACAGCGCCCGGCTCGCCCGCCCGAAGCCGCCGCACTGCCCCGGCGAGGGCGTTCTGCGCCTCGCGTTGCGCCAGCACCATCGTGCGCTCGAGCGCCGCAAGCGACCCGCTGGCCCACAGAAGGCCGAGCGCCACAGCAAGGAAAAGGCCCAGGATCAGGAATGACTTGCGCATTGGACGCGGACTTCATCGGCAAAGGCGGCACCTACCGCAGGATAGTCCATCTCGACATCCATGTCGGCGGAGTACTTCGACAGCGCATCCTGCAACTGCTTGTCGGCGGCTGTCAGGTCAGGCTCGACCAATGCGACCTCGCAGCCGTCGCGCCCCGTAACCTTGGGCGGATCGGTGATGGTGTACTCGACGTAATAGCTTGGATCATAGCTGCGGATGACCAGCGGCTTTTCCACCGGATCGACGGCTGGCTCGATATCGCGCAGATGGGTTGAAACAAGCTTGCCGTTGTCGATTTCAGCCGTGTAGCCGTGCGGCGGGCCGAGTTGCAGCGGCGTCTCGCCGAAGAGCGCATAGGTATCACCGGGATAGCCGGCCTCCCAATGCATGTCGAAACCCGGCAGGCGTCGCTTTTCGTCATCGGTCAATTTACCATCGCCGTCCGGATCATAACCTTGGTCGGTCAGGATCGAGAGCGAATAGAAGTCGTCATAGGTCCAGGTGATCCGGACCTGCGCCGCCTTGCCGGCCTTGTCGAAGATCACCTCGACCCGCGTGTCGATAAAGACATGCGGATGCGCACAGGCCGGGCCTGCCACAGAAATCAGGAGAGCCGAAGCAAGATACCGCACCGTGAGTCCCCGTCGTAGCCGGCGGAGACTAGCCGTGGTGCGGCCTTCGGGCCAGCCACCGCTGGCCCGGACTTCATCAAGACCTCGTGTCAGCCGCGACGGAGATCCGGCGGGGTCGCGGACTGAAGGATGTGGCCTGCCGCACCGCCGATGACCTGGCTGGCCCGGCCGACAATCAACGGATCGGGCGACTGGACGACCGACAGGTCCTTTTCCGGATAGTCGAGCGAGGACAGGAAATGCCGCATGCAGTTCAGCCGCGCGCGCTTCTTGTCGTTCGACTTGACAATGGTCCAGGGCGCGTCGGCGGTATCGGTGTAGAAGAACATCGCCTCTTTCGCCTCGGTATAGGCATCCCACCGGTCAAGGCTGGCCTTGTCGATCGGCGACAGCTTCCAGCGCTTCAGCGGATCGGTCTCGCGGGCGAGGAAGCGCTTGCGCTGTTCCTCTCGGGTGACCGAGAACCAGTATTTGTAAAGTCGGATGTCGGACCGCACGAGCATCCGCTCGAATTCGGGGGCCTGACGCATGAATTCGAGATATTCGGAAGGCGAGCAGAAACCCATGACCCGCTCGACGCCAGCGCGGTTGTACCAGGAGCGGTCGTAGAACACCATTTCGCCCGAAGTCGGCAGATGCTCGATGTAGCGCTGGAAGAACCACTGGCCCTTTTCCTTCTCGCCCGGCTTGGTCAGCGCGACGACGCGGGCATAGCGAGGGTTCAGATGCTCCATGTAGCGCTTGATCGTGCCGCCCTTGCCAGCGGCATCGCGGCCCTCGAACAGGATGACGAACTTCTGGCCGGTTTCCTGCGCCCAGATCTGCACCTTCAGAAGCTCGGCCTGGAGCTTCATCTTCTCGGCTTCATAGACCTTGACGCCCATCGGCCGGGGATAGGGATAATGACCGCTCTCGAAGGCGGTCCGCACTGTATCGGCTTCAAGTTTCGGAAAACTCCGCGGCGCGCCCGGGACGGCGGCATCCGGGTCGTGGTCGGGCAGAACGGCAGTTGTCCCAGGGGCAGCGACAGTCGTGTTGGCAGCGATGTCTTCCATGCGGCAATTCTCCTTGAACTGGAATTTGCCGAGTCTTTCGCATGGCAAAGATGTCCACTTTGACCGATGTCAAAAAACCTTCATGTGGCAGGACGTTTGGGGCCTTTTCGCAACAGGCCGGGCTGGCTACTGTCGCGCCGACATTCACCGGAGGCCCTCCACGATGCTAACGATCTATGGCTGCTACCGGTCGCGCGCGACCCGCCCTCTGTGGCTGCTCCACGAGACCGGCACACCCTTCCGACACGTTCCGGTGATCCAGGCGTACCGGCTGCCCAATGCGGCGGCGTCGGATGCGCCGGTGAACACCGCGTCCGAGGCGTTCCTGGCCATCAATCCGCAAGGCCAGATCCCCGCGATGGACGATGACGGCTTCCTGCTGACCGAGTCGATGGCCATCACCCTGTACCTTGCGCGCCGCTACGGCGGCGATCTGGGGGCGCTCGACGGGATGGAGGATTCCCTGTCGCTGCAATGGGCGCTGTTCGCTGCCACCTCGATCGAGGCGCCAGCCCTGGTGATCTCGTACGCCTATGCCCAGAACCGGGCCACGACACCCGAGGGCAAAGCAGAGATCGAGAAGGCGATGACGGACTTGCGCCGCCCCTTTGCGCGGCTCGAAAGCTATCTCGCCAACCGGGACTGGCTGATCGGAAACCGCTTTACCGCGACAGATATCTGCGTGGCCGAATGCGTGCGCTATGCAAGCGCCCACGCCGCCCTCATGGCGGAATTCCCGAAGGTGTCGGACTGGCTCGCACGTTGTCAGGCCCGCCCGGCCTTCAAGGCGATGTGGGAGGCCCGGTTGGCCGAACCGGCCTGATCGTCGGCCCGAAATGACAAACGCCCCGGGCTGAGCCGGGGCGTTCGCATTTGGATATCTTGCCGATCAGGCCATCCGGGCCCGACGGCGACCGATAACGCCAAAGCCAGCGACCGCCGAACCGAGCAGGACGAGGCCTGCGGGCAGCGGAACCGGGGCGACCTGGATCGCGTCGACAGAGAAGCCGTCATTCGTCTTCTGCTTGCCGCCGGTCGACTTTGTATAGTTGCCAAGTTCGATCTTGGCCGAGTGGACCGGGCCGCCGAAGTCGATGACGAACAGCTTGGTCGTGCCGTTCTTGAGCTTCGACAGGATTTCCTGCACCACGCCGTCGACCGTCACGCGCAGATAGGCGCCCTCGTCCGAGGCATCGGTCAGCGCGAAGATCAGCTTGTTGAAAGCGTGACCGCCAGCCAGCGCAACGTTCCAGACCATGCCGAAGGTATCGTTGCTGTCGAGGAACCACTTGCCGCCCGCCGGGGCGATGTTGGTCCGGCCGTAGACCGTGCCATCCCGCAGCGCCAACTTCGTGCCGGTGTTCTTGACGGTGGTGTTGTTCTTCTTGTCGGTGACGGTCCCTCCCGTCCCCTTGCCGCCGAGGGTCGTGAAACTCCCGACAGCGGTATCCAGCACTCCGACCTCGCGCCGGCCGCCGGCCGCGCCAAGTGTCTCGAAGTCTTCGGAAATCGCGTTCTTCCAGCCTGCTGTCAGGCTGGCGTACTCGCTCAGGTCATGTACATCGACCGAAACGGTCGCTGCCTGGGCTCCAAAGCCCAGCAGGGCAAACGCCACCGCACCGGCAATCGTCTTCATTCCACGCATCGTATTCGTCCCCAAAACGTCCTGCGTAACAAGGCGTGGGAATTCCATGATTTTGTCACAGTTTCAACACAATTGCCCGCAACGGATTGTTTCCATTTGAGAACTAGACTTTTTCAAACCGCCCCAATTTTGAGCGGTCCGCCGATAATCGCGTAATCCGCCCCACGGACCGAAGCCCGGACAGAGCGAACGTCCGCCGCTCCCTCTTCGCCTGTCTTCTTCCCCGCAGCGCAGCTGAGCCCCACATCTTGCGTCCCGGCCCCGAGCGATGGTCTAATCCTGCGCCAATCCAAGAAAAAAGAATCGAGCATCCCATGGCCCAAGACACCTCTGCCGATCTTCTGTCCGGCGCGGCCGAAAGCTACGACGCCTCCTCGATCGAGGTGCTCGAGGGGCTGGAACCCGTCCGCAAGCGCCCCGGCATGTATATCGGCGGCACCGATGAGCGGGCGCTGCATCACCTCGTGGCCGAGATCCTCGACAACGCGATGGACGAGGCGGTGGCGGGGCACGCCAACCGCATCGAGGTGGAGTTGCTGGCGGATTTCTCCGTCACCATTCGCGACAACGGCCGCGGCATGCCGATCGATCCGCATCCGAAGTTTCCCGGCAAATCCGCGGTCGAGGTGATCCTCTGTACGCTCCATGCCGGCGGCAAGTTCTCGAACAAGGCCTATTCGACATCCGGCGGCCTGAACGGCGTTGGCTCGTCGGTGGTGAACGCGCTCTCCGACCTGCTGCGGATCGAGGTGGCGCGCAACCGCGAGCTTTACATGCAGGAGTTCAGCCGCGGCGTGCCGAAGGCGCCGCTGGTCAAGATCGGCCCGGCCCCGAACCGCCGCGGCACCACCGTCACTTTCCACCCCGACCCCGAGATCTTCGGCCATCTCCAGTTCAAGCCGTCCCGGCTGTTCCGGATGGCGCGGTCGAAAGCCTACCTGTTCTCCGGCGTCGAGATCCGCTGGAAATCGGCGATCCCCGATGGCGACATGCCGCAAGAGGCGGTGTTCCACTTCCCTGGCGGGCTGGCCGATTACCTGAACGAACAGCTGACTGGCGCCGTGACGTATGCAGACCGTCCTTTCGCCGGGAAGGTCAGCTTCCAGGAGAAATACAACCTCCCCGGTTCGGTCGAATGGGCGATCAACTGGTCGCCGGTGCGCGACGGCTCGATCCAGTCCTACTGCAACACGGTTCCCACGCCCGAGGGCGGCACACATGAGGCGGGGTTCTGGGCGGCGATCCTGAAGGGTATCCGCGCCTATGGCGAGCTCGCCAAGAACCGCAAGGCCGAACTCATCACCCGCGACGATATGCTGACAGGCGGCTGTGCGCTGATCTCGGTCTTCATCCGCGAGCCGTCCTTCGTCGGCCAGACCAAGGACCGGCTTTCGACCGAGGAAGCCGCAAGGTGGGTCGAGAACGCTGTGCGCGACCATTTCGACAACTGGCTGGCGTCCGACACCAAATCGGCCGGGGCGATCCTCGACTTCCTCGTGCTCAGGGCCGAGGAACGCCTGCGCCGCAAGCAGGAGAAGGAGACGCAGCGCAAGACCGCGACGAAGAAGCTGCGCCTGCCGGGCAAGCTGGTCGATTGCTCGGCCACCAACCGCGACGGGACCGAGCTTTTCATCGTCGAGGGCGACAGCGCAGGCGGCAGCGCCAAGATGGCGCGCGACCGGACCAACCAGGCGCTGCTGCCGCTCAGGGGCAAGATCCTGAACGTGCTCGGCGCGGCGAGCGGAAAGATGGGCGCCAACCAGGAGATCAACGATCTCTGCCAGGCGCTTGGCGTGTCGATGGGAACGAAGTTCAACGTCGACGACCTGCGCTATGACAAGGTCATCATCATGACCGACGCCGACGTGGACGGCGCCCATATCGCCTCGCTCCTGATGACGTTCTTCTTCACCCAGATGCGGCCGATGATCGACAAGGGGCACCTCTACCTCGCCTGCCCGCCCCTCTATCGCCTGACGCAAGGGGCCAAGCGCATTTATGTGCAGGATGACGCCGAGAAGGAGCGGATGCTGGAGACGGGTCTGGGCGGCAAGGGCAAGATCGACGTCCAGCGCTTCAAGGGCCTGGGCGAGATGGACGCCAAGGACCTGAAGGACACCACCATGAACCCCGCGACCCGCAAGCTGATCCGGGTGACGGTCCACGAGGACGAACCGGGCGAGACCGGCGACCTCGTCGAGCGGCTGATGGGCAAGAAGCCGGAACTGCGGTTCCAGTATATCTCCGAGAACGCGAGGTTCGTGGAGGAGTTGGATGTGTGAATGACGTCGACTCGTTGCTGATTGACACTGTTGAAATACGATTTTCCCTTGAGTTTGTTGTTAGGGGCACTCCCGTATCGATCCAAACCAAGAATGCAAATGCCCGTGAGGAATGGAAGGCACGCGTACTCGCAGGCTGTAGAGAAAAGGTTGATCCCGCGTGTTTTGCTACCTCCGAACTTCTCACTGTTGTCATATACTATTTTGCAACCGAAGACGCGACTGGAGATGTAGATAACTGCGTTAAATTAATTCTCGATGCAATGGTGCCGAGCATCATGCAAGATGACTCTCAAGTGGAATCCGTGATTGTTCGGCGATTCAGGCCAAACATGCTCGCAAGACTATCCGATCCAACGGACGAAGTTCTCGGCGCCTTAAGCCTTCACCCGCCTGTAGTTTATGTTGCGATCTACGATGACCCTTACCAAGGAATGGTGTGATGCCGCGACAATCAGAGCGTGAGCTGTTGACCATAGTAAGAAACGAGCTAGTCGCAGATGGCTACGAAGTAATTTTAGAGCCAAGCGCAAAACTTCTGCCTCTGGAACTCGCCGGATACTTTCCAGACGCAATTGCGATCAAGGATGGAGAAAAAATTCTTGTTGAGATGAAAACATCAGGAGAACCGCGCGCACTAGATCATAAAAAAGTATCTAAATTCCTTGAGCATAATCCAGAATGGGGGCGGAAGGTCTTCATTCTGAATTCATTGGAGAGCGACGGAATAAAGCCTCAGGAGGACCGTCAGATCGTCGATGAGATTTTTCGCGCTATTGAGTTGTATAATAAATCGCACGGGATGCCCGCCTTGTTAGTAGCATGGGCTTGCCTTGAGGCAAGTGCCCGGCGACTAATGCCAGAAGAGTTTAGATTAGCGCAAACTCCAGGGCGAATTATTGAACTCCTCGCGATGGACGGAACAATTACGCCTACCGAGGCGGACACGTTGAGAGAATTGAAAGATCTGAGGAACAAATACGTTCATGGCGATTTCTCTGATGGAGTCGCAGACAGACAAATTCGTCAATTGTTTTCTATCCTTCGGCGGTTTCATCCAGAAATGAAGGACATTTAACATGCGTAGGGTGCGCATTCATTGCGGACCCTGCCCGATTTGGGGACCCCGCCTGATTTGACCCCAGTCAAAGCAGGCCTCACCCCCTTTGCCCTGCGGCTTACGCCTCCGGGCAATCGCACCGGGAAACCGTCCGTTGGAAGGTTCCTGCCTGTCCTCTGTCACCCGTCTCCCCGCTCTCGGCTTGCGTGGTGCGGGTCCGGACGCCCCACAACCCCGGCCTCCGAAGCGATGTTTCATTCGGAACAGCGCGGCGCGGGGAGGTATGGTGATCCCACGGTATGTTAATCAGTAGGAGGCTCCTGTGTCCAAGACCAGCAATCTCGCGTTTCCCGGCATCGCCGCCACCGTTCTCGTTGTTGCCACGATTGCCTTTGCCGGGTCCATGACCGGTACAGGCGGGCCAACCGGCGCCTGTGACGTGAATACCCACAGCAAGGCCGTCCAATGGGCCGCGGCTCATCCCGGCCTCAATCCTGCGACCGAATGCAGCAAGGCGAACGGCAGCTGACCATCCTGCCGATGCAGATCTCGAAGCAGCCAGGTCCGCGCCCCCTGGCCGGGCCTCAACATCAAGCCGTCGGGCCGGCGCCTTTCGCCCGCCCGGCGGTCCCGCGCGACCTGAGCCCAACCACCGTGGGGCTTGATCGCCCACCCTGCCCGCCACACTTGACCCCGGCCCCGTGATCCGGCAGGGCTGGCGCATGGCCAGCGCTCGCCGCCTCCTTCCTGTCCGCAACTGGTTCGGCCTCTGGCTGGTCGGGTTGCTGCTGCTGGGCCTCGTCCAGACCGCGCCGATCCGGCCGGTGCAGACGCAGGTCGAGGCGTTGCGCGCGCCCGTCACGGCGCTTTACGCGACCCAGCCCAGCCTGATCGCGGTCAAGCCCGCGGCCGCCGACGCCGCGCGCTGGCCCTTCGTCGCGATCCTGCCCGACCGGCCGGCGCCTCCGCTCGCGCCGACGCGGGTCGAGGCGGCGGCCACCGTGCCGGTCTGGTCACCCGAACCCGCGCGCTTCACGGCCCATCGTCGCGCCCGCGCACCGCCTTCGCCTCTCCCTGCCATCGACATCTGAACGTCGCGGCCCCGTGGGCCCTGCGGCATCCCCTTGTCATGACTGGAGAAACGCATGTCATACGAACCGAACGACCCCGCGCGGGGCGACCGCGGCGTCGCGCCCGATCCCGGCAGAGAGCCTGAAACGCTTCCCCTGCCCCGACTGATCCTCAACTGGCTGATCACGGCTGTGGGACTTGGCGGAATAGTCCTGCTCGGCAGCCTGCTTTAGGCCAAACGCCCCGGCGCGACCCATTCGCGCCGGGGCCATCTTTCCGAAGCGGCCCGGCGCGCTAGCTGCCACGGATCGCAGGAGAGCGCCCATGTCCCTTGTCCGCCTTTACCTCGTCACGCTGGCCGTCTTTGTCGCCCTCGATGCGGCGATGCTGACCTATGTGATGCAGCCCCTGTTCAAGCGCCACATCGCCGATCTCATGGCGCCGGACCTGCAACTCGTGCCGGCGATCCTGTTTTACCTGCTCTACCCGGCGGGCATCCTGGCGCTGGTCTCATTGCCTGCGCTGCGAGGCGGCGGGTCGGTCCTGCTGACGGCGGCGATCCTCGGCGCGATGGCCTATGGGACCTACGAACTGACAAGCTGGACGATCATGAAGGGCTGGAGCCCGACCATGGTCGCCGTCGACATGGCCTGGGGCACCGTGCTGACCGCCATCGCCGCCGCCGCCGGTGTGGCGGTCGAGCGGGCTCTGGCCTAGCTCCGGTCGCCGGGCGGCAGCACCATCTGCGTCTGCGTGACCAGCGCCGCGACCTTGCCATCGCCGCGCAGGATCGTCGTCTGCCAGACCTGCGTGCGGCGGCCGAGGTGTAGCGGCACTGCAATCGCGCGCACCTTGTCCCCTGCCGGGACCGCGCGGAAGAAGTTCGTCTTGCTTTCGATCGTGGTGGTGCCCTCGCCCGGCTTCAGGTTCATGAAGGCCCCCGTCCCGCCCACATTGTCCGCCAGCGCCATGATCGCTCCGCCATGCAACACGCCGTTGCGGTTGATATGGGCGGGTGTCACCTCCATCACCGCCTCGACCTGATGCGGCTCGGCGAAGACGATCCGCATGTCGAGATGCAGCGCGAAGGGGGGCTGCTCACGGGCGACGGGGTGAAGCGCGTCGGGGCTGGGGTCGGTCATCTCGGGGCTCCTTTGGGTCTGCCGGGATCATTTACCGGCGCGTGATCCGCCGCAACCCGCCGCCGGCTCAGGACCCTGCCCAGAGCAGCACTGACAGCCCGGCCGCCAGCCCGGCGAGCATCATCCCTGCAACCGGCCAGCGGCGCAGCCAGCCATCGGCCTGCTCGACCGCGTCGCCGGCCCGCGCCACGACAGGGGCAAGCCGGTCAGCAAGCACGATGACATCGCCCTCGGGAACCGCGGGAAGGCGAAGGACCCGCAGCCCTGCCCAAAGCACCGCACCCAGCCCGATCGGCCAGAGCGCGGCCCAGAGCGCCTTGGCGCCAAGGCTCGCCGCCAGAGGCAGCGCCGTCGCCCCTCCGAAGATCGCCCAGGGCCCGGCGAAGGCGGCCAGAGCAACGACGGCCCAGGGCCAGACGATCCCCGCAGGCGGTGTTTCGGCGCCGGGCTTTGCGGCCCCGCCGAGCAGGCGCAGGAAATGCAGCATCAGCACCGTGCTGCCCGCCGCCGACAGGGTCGCGAACGTCGCGGCCAGCCCGTCCCCGAACAGCGGCTTCACCGCGTATTTTGCCAGCGCCCCGCTGGTCAGCGGCAGACCGGCGAGGCTCAACGCCAGAACCGCCATCACCGCCAGCACCAGCTTGCGGTGGCGCGGCCCGGTCGCCATCACGACGCCCACCCCGAGGAAAAGCGCGCCCTTCACCAGCAGGTGGTGCAGCGCATAGAAGCCCGCCAGCAGCGCTGTCCCCGGCGCGGCGGTCATCAGGCCCGCGCCCAGCACCGCCGCCACGACGCCCATCTGGCTGACCGTCGAATAGGCCAGCACGGTCTTGACCTGGGTTTGCGTGACCCCGACCGCAACCGCGTAGAAGGCGGTGAAAAGTCCGGCCCCAACCAGCGTCGCGCCCCAGCCCGGCAGCGCCGCCTCGAGCGGCAGGAAGCGGATCAGCCCGATGACGCCCGCCTTGACGATGATGCCGCTCAAGGCGGCAGAGGCCGGCATCGGCGCCACCGGATGGGCCAACGGCATCCAGACATGCAGCGGCACCAGCCCCATCTTCAGCCCGAAGCCCAGGATCAGCAGCGCCAGCGCCGGATCGCGTAGGGGGGCTGCGGGGAACAGCGCCACGGCATCGCGGATCAGCGGATTGCCCTGCGGCGCGCCGATCGCCAGCATGACGAAGCCCAGAAGGATGAAGGCCTCGCCCAGAAGCGCCAGCGCCATGTAGACCCGCCCTGCCCGTTGCGCCCGCGTCGACCCTTCGAAGGAGACAAGGCCATAGGCCGCAAGGCTCGCCACCGAGAAGGCGAGGTAGAAGCTCGTCATGTCGGCGACGATGAAACAGCCGAGGCTTCCCGTCAGCGTCAGAAGCCACCAGACCGCAAAGCGCGCCAGCCCCGGCTGCCCGCGCAAGTAGCTGCCCGCATAGGCCCCCGCCGCCGCCCAGAGAAGCGCCGCGCCCCCCAGAAGCATCGCGCCCACGTCGTCAAGCGCCAGCGTCAGCCGCAGCGGTGGCGGCGCCACGACGATGCTTCCCCCGCGCGCGAGCAGCGCCGCCAGAAGCGCCGGAAGCGGGGCGATCACCAGCCAGTCCGCGGCACGATCGCGGAAGGCAGGCCAAAGGCAGGCCAGCGCCATCAGAAGTGGCAGGGCCACCGAGGCGGCGATCAGCAGGCCGGCGGCGGTCATGGCATCCCCCCGCGTCCGATGGCGAGATAGTCGAAGGGTTGCAGCGGCAGGAACCCGAGCGCCACGGCGATCAGCGCCAGCGCAAGGACCGCCAGTTCGCGGGAACGCGCGATGGCGGTCGTCCCTGCGCCCTCGGGCGCCTCGGCCAGCGCGCTCCCCACCACCCGGAAGACATAGGTCGCGGCAAGGATGCCCCCGGCAAGGATCGTCGCCGCAATCCACCAGTTCGCCGTCTCGACCGCCGCCGTCAGCAGCATCAGCTTGGCGATGAACCCGCCTGCGGGCGGCAACCCCATCAGCGACAGCCCAGCCAGCGCGAAGGCCGCGACCGTGACCGGCACCGCCTTCGCCGCTCCGCCCAGATCGGCGATGCGGTCATGGCCAAGCGCCTCGGCAATCAGGCCGGCGGCAAGGAACATGGCCGCCTTCGCGAAGGCATGCGACACCAGTTGCAGCACCCCGCCGGTCCAGCCGACCGACTCCCACGGCGTCACCGCCGCACTGCCCATCACCAGCGGGAAAACGAGGAACAGGTAGCCCACCTGCGCCACCGTCGAATAGGCGATCATCAGCTTCAGCCGCGCCTGGCGCAGCGCCATGACGCTGCAGAACAGGATGCTCGCCGCGCCGAGGCCCGCCAGCATCGCGCCCGCCGGCGTGGAGGCGGGCTGCGGCGCGACCTCGAACCAGAGCCGCAGGATCAGGACGAAAGGTGCCTTCACCACCAGCGCCGACAGGACCGCGCTCGCCGCCGCAGGAGCACCGGCATGGGCAGGCGGCAGCCACAGATGCAGGGGAAAGAGCGCGGCCTTCGCCATCAGACCCACGATCATCAGCCCAAGCGCCAGCGAGGTCGCCCAGTCAGCGCGCGTCAGATGGTGCAGCGTTGCAATGTCCATAGTGCCATAGGCGCCGTAGATCAGTCCGGTGCCCATCAGGTACAGCACCGATCCGGCAAGCGCGAAAAGCAGGTAGCGCAGCGCGGCCCGCAGGGTCTCGCGGCTGCCATCCAGACAGACCAGCGGCACGGCCGAAAAGGTCAGAAGCTCAAGCGCCACGAACAGGCTGAAGAGGTCCCGTGCCAGCCAGGCGCAGTTCAGCGCGCTCCACAGTCCCAGAAACAGCGACCAGAACACGAAGGGCCGCCGCGTCTCGGCCCCGTCGCGCGGCGATGAGAAGCTACCCCGTGCAAAGACGCCAACCGCGCAAAGGATCACCGCCGTCATCACCATGAGCACGGCCGACAGGCCGTCGGCCTGAAGTGCGATGCCAAGCGGTGGGCGCCAACCGCCGATCAGATAGGTCATGGCCTGCCCGCTCTGCCCGACCTTGACCGCGACGGCCAGCGCCACTGCAAGCCCGGCCAGCAGCGTCGCGTGGGCAATACGCTCGGCATGGCGAAGGCCGAGCGCGAAGATGGCGAGCATGCCCACCGCGGGCAGCATCAGCGCAAGGACCAGGAGCCCCCCGCCCGGCGTCGTCGCATCGGCCATCATGGCGACAGGTCATCCGGCTGTTCCGGCGGCCCGTCCACGGTCGGTGCCCCGGCCTCGAGCATCCGCAGCAGCAGCGCCACGGCCAGTGCCGTGGCGGCAAAGGCCACGACAATCCCGGTGATGACCATCGCCTGCGGCACCGGATCGCCCAGGAACCCGGCCGCCGCTCCGCGTCGGGCCGCGATACCGAAGAACAGGAAGGTGCCGCTGCCAATGAGGTTGAACGAGATCACCTTGCGCAGGGGGGTGGGATGCAGGATCAGGCCGAAAAGCCCAATCGCCACCAGCGCCGCCGCGCACAGACCATAGAGCGTTGCGGGCGTCATCGCTCGGGCTCCTTCGCCGCAGGGCCGGCCACCATCAGGCCAAGGATGACGGCGATCGACAGCGCCAGCGCCACCTCGACCGCGACGATGATCGGCTTGGCATATTCGGGCGGATAGGACAGGAACCCGTCGGCCATCCAGAACCCGGCAAGGCCCACGGCGATGAACAGTGCCGGCCCGACCGCGACCAGCCGGCGCAGGCGCAGGGCCCGCGTCTCGGGCAACTCACCGAGACCCGCCATCATCACCAGAAGCCACATCGCCGCCAGCACCGTCCCCCCCTGGAAGGTGCCGCCTGGATGGTCCGCCCCGTTCCACACCAGATAGACGCCGATCAACACGCCCACCGGCGGCAGGACGCGCGCGAGGAAGGTCAGCGTCCCGCTCGGGCTTGCGGCTCGTAGCGAGGCCGGCCGCCCGCCCCAGAACAGGTCCGGCGCGAGCGCCCAGACCCCGATCAGGCCCAGCACCAGCACCACCTTCTCCAGAAGCGTGTCGAGCGCGCGATAGGCCAGCAGCACCACCGTCACGGGGTTCTTCAACCCGACCTCGTCCATATGGGCGGCAACCGCCGGGGCAAGCGACGGCGCGGGTGCAGCCGGCGCGAGGATGACCGCCGCCAGCGCGACGCCCACACCCGCGCAGAGCAGCCCGGCCGCGATCTGCGCGCGCAGGCCCGGCAGGCGCCCCTCTGCTTCGACAGGCTGAAGCCGGGCGCAAGCGCGCAAAAGGACAAGGCCCGTCGCCCCGCCACCGACGGCCGCCTCGGTCAGGGCGACGTCCACCGCCATCAGCCGCATCCAGACCAGCGAAAGTTGCAGGCCAAGCACGATGAAGGCGATGACCGCGTCCCGCCGATCGCGGGCGAGCACGGTCCAGACCGCCGAGGTCAGGATCAGCAGAACCATGAAAAGATCGACGACAAGGCTCATCAGCGTCCTCCGCCCCGCCGGGCGAATTCGGCGATGAGCTGGCTTGCCGTGGCGCCGCCGAGCTGCACCAGCGCCCAGATGGCGACCAGCTTCAGCGCCGAGACCAGATCCGGGCATCGCGGCAAAAGGCCGAGGACGATCAGCCCGAGCCCCAGATTGTCGGCCTTGGTCAGCGCATGCAGGCGCGTCAGCGTGTCCGGAAACCGCAAGAAACCCACCGTTCCCGCCAGAAAGAAGAACAGGCCGGAGGAAACCGCGACAATCGTGAAAAGGTCGAGAAGCAGGCTCATTCGCCGCCTCCGCGCCGCTTCGATCCCGGCTCGCCAAGCGTGAGCGCAACAGCGGCGAAGGCCGCGAGCAAGGCCAGCGTCAGGGCGATGTCCAAGACAGCGGTCATCCCGCTGGCGATGGCGACGAGGATCGCAATCGCCCCGCCCCCGGTGCCGAGAAGTTGCGCGGCCATCATCCGGTCGGCGGGCGACGGCCCCCAGAGCATCCGCACCAGGGCAAGCCCGGTCAGGACCAAGACGATCGCGGCGGCAGCAAACAGGAACTCAGCCATGCGCGTGTCCCCCCAGGATCCGAAGGAACCGCGCCTCTTCCGCCGCCAGTTGGTTCGCCACCGGCTGGTCGAGGTCGAGGCAATGGAACAGGATCGCGCCCGCCTCGTCCTCGCCCACCGGCAGAGTACCCGGCTGCAGGCTCATCAGGGCACGGAATGCCTCGCGCTCCGGGCCCGGCGGGATGCGTGTTGGATAGGCGACGATCCCGGTCCGCAGCGGCATCGCGGGTGACAGCGCGCGAAGCGCGACATCGATGCCGGCGATCAACGACTGGCCCGGCAGGCGCACCAGCATGGCGGACAGCGCGGAAAGCGAAAGCCGCCGACCGGTCTGCGGCAGCAGCCGCAGGCTGACCCATGCGGCCAGGGCTGCGGCAGGAACCCCGGCGGCAAGGTTGCCCCAACCCGACCCGATCAGGACAAGCCAGAGGAGCAGGAACAGCGTGAAGCGCATCACGGCAGCCGGCACCGCCGCACGATCTGCGCCCCCGCTTGCCGCCGCCACGCCTGCCTCCTGCGGTGAAGTCCCCGTTCGGACACAGCCTTACGCAGGGAACGACCGTCTTGCCAGACCGAACTGAACCGATGCGGCAGTTCGCTCGACAAGGAGCCGCGGAAGCCTCCGCCCGGCTCAGAACGCGCTTGGGACATAAGTGCGGATATGCGGATCCTCGACATAGTCCTTTGGACGGCTCTTGCGCTTGCCAAGCTTGGGTTTCTCGAACGGCACCCGCTCGTAGGGGATCTTCGACAGCAGATGCGTCAGGCAGTTGATCCGCGCGGCCTTCTTGTCCGTCGAGTCCACGATGTACCAGGGCGCGTGGCGCGTATCGGTCATCCGGATCATCTCGTCATAGGCGCGGGTATAGTCCCACCAGCGCCGGTAGGATTCGATGTCCATCGGGCTGAGCTTCCATTGCCGGACCGGGTCATGGATGCGCTGCTCGAAACGGCGTTGCTGTTCTTCGGGGCTGACATCGAGGAAGTACTTCAGAAGTATCAGCCCGGATTCGATCAGCGATGCCTCGAATTGCGGCGCGGTCTCCAGGAACCGCCGGGCCTGCTCGTCGGTGCAGAAGCCCATCACCCGCTCGCCCCCCGCCCGGTTGTACCAGCTGCGGTCAAAGACCAGGACCTCGCCGCCCGCCGGAAGTTGGGCGATGTAACGCTGCATGAAGATCTGCGACTTCTCGCGATCGCTCGGTGTCGGCATCGCCACGACCCGGAATACACGCGGGCTAACCTTTTCGGTCAGGCGGCGGATCATGCCGCCCTTGCCGGCAGCATCGCGACCCTCGAAGACAATGACGATCCGCGCCCCGGTGGCCTTCACCCAGGCCTGAAGATGGGCGATCTCGACCTGGATGTCCGCGATCGCCTTCTCGTAGGCTTTCCGCGTCATCTTGGCGCCCGGCTCGTTTTCTGGCTCGTCCTTGTGTTTCTTGGCCATTTTCCTCCCCTTTCCCCGGATGTCCGGCGTCTCTCAGTTCAGCCGTTCCGCGACGCCTCAAAGCTGCGCGCGGCGTCCTCGAGATCATCGAAGAACATCGTCTCGCCGATCTCGTCGATCAGTTCCGCCCGCCGCAGTAGCGCCGTCGCCTCAGACGACAGCTCTGCCATGGCCAACCGCAGACCGTCACCGGCCAGCGCGCGATGGAACTCCTGAAGCATAGCGGCGCCAGTCACGTCGATCTGCGCAATGCCCGAGCCGTCCAGCACCACCCAGCGCGTGCCGTCCGGAAGCGCCGCGCGGATCTCGGTCAGGCGCTCTTTCACATGGTTGACGTTGTAGAAAAGCAGGCTGTCCTGGATCAGGACGATGGTCATACCCGGGATCGCCTGAACGCGATCCGAGCGGTGCATCTTGTAGAACCCCGCCTGGTTCGGCAGCCGGCCAAGCAGCACCACGCGCGGATGCATCCCGTTCATCACCACATGCGCCAATGTCCCGAAGATGGCGATGATGACGCCCTGCAACACCCCGAACCCGATCGCGCCCACCATCGCGACCATCGCGAAGACGAATTCGATCGGGCTGATCCGCCAGATCTCGCGCAGGTCCTTGAGGTCGATCAACCCAAGCGCCGCGGAGACGAGGATCGCCCCAAGCGCCGGCAGCGGCACAAGCCGCAACAGGTCGCTGAAGTAAAGCATCGCCGCCGACAGGGCGACGGCCGAGGCAAGCCCGGCCATCTGCGTCCGGCCCCCGACCGACAGGTTCACCGCCGTCCGGCTGTCCGACGCCGTCACCGGAAAACCGCCCAGAAGACCCGACGCAACATTCGCGGCGCCGAAGCCCACCAGTTCGCGGTTTGGATCGACCTCTTCGCCGGTAATCTCCCCGAAACTGCGGGCGGTGATGATCCCAGCACCGAAGCTGACCAGGAAGACCGCGCCCGTGCCCATCAGGAAATCCGGGATCGACAGGCTGCGGAAATCCGGCAGGCTCAGGCTTGGCAATCCTTCCGGCAGAACGCCGACCACGCGCATGCCCATCGCCTCGAAACCGAAGATCCAGGACAGGAGCGTCGCCAGCACCACCACGATGACCGGCCCGGGCACCGGGGACTTCAGCCGCGGGGCCGCCAGCAGGATGACGAACATCGCCGCGGCCAGGATCAGCGACGGCCAGTGGATCGCATCAACCTTGGTGAACAGCTCGACAATCGCCGTTACCGGCCCGGGAGCGTCAATCTTGAGCCCGGTTACCTTGCCAAGTTGCCCGACGAGGATCGACAGGGCGACACCAGCGAAAAAGCCGACGAGGATCGGGCGCGACAGGAAACTCGCGATGCTGCCGAGCCTGAGCAGCCGAGCGATCAAGCAAATTGCCCCAACCATGATGGCGATAGCCGCGGCCACGGCCACACGCGCATCGGCGCCGCCGCCAGTTGCACCAAGCGCCGCCCCCATCACGCTGGCCAGCAGCGTCACCGTGGCCGCATCCGGCCCGACGATCAGCCGGCGCGACGGACCGAAGACGGCATAGGCCAGAACCGAGGCGATGCTGGCATAGATCCCGGTTTCTGCCGGCAGTCCGGCAATCGCGGGATAGGCAATGGCAGAAGGCAGGCCGACCGCCGCGATGGCCAGGCCCGCGCCGATATCGGTCGGCAGCCAAGCTGACTTGTACCCGCGCAAGCTCGCCAGCAGGTCAAGCCGCCGCGATGGTGCCTCGCCAGTCTGATGATCACCGCCGCTCACGACGGACTCCTCAATGGCCACCCGAGAACACGAGAACTTTTACCGGTGCGATGACAGCCTGCATCCGCAGGATCAGCGCATGGACAAGGCCGACCGTGTCGACCACATGCATGCCGATGCGCTGGAACGTCCCGAGATTGGGATCCTTCAGTTCCTCATGATAGCTCGTATAGGCATTGGCCGTGCAGACGCTGCCCGGCGGGACGCCCTCCAGCCCACCCTGGAACATGGGTTCCAGATGGGCGACGATCGTTCCGGGGGTCTGCGCCGCCTGCACCGGATCAAACAGCTGATCGGTTGCCCGGAACTGGCCGCTGGCAATGGTCGACTGCACATCCGAAACGACCATCGGGATGATGGTGAACGGCCTGGCGATACAGGCAATTTCCGCCGCCATACCGGGCTTGATGATATCCGCTTCAATCTGGCCGAACCCGGCCTGGATCGCGGCGCGGCCTGCCCCCTCGGGCACTAGCACGCCAGCAGGCCGCATCATCGGGTTTACCAGATCGCCGACGCGCAGGGCGAATTGCTGCAATTCCCCCGGCACACCGGCCCGTACCACCGTCTTGGCAAGATCGGCCTGTGCCTGCACCAGTTCCGCCTGGGCCGTCCGCAACTCTGCCGGAAGCTGGGTTTCGATCTTCGCCGCCAGCGTCGCCTTCTCGGCCTCGGCGGCCTTCAGACCGCCGGCCCGGCCATCGACGAGGTTCTGCAGTCGCTCCACTTCGCGCACCGACACTGCATCCGGATTGCGCCTGCGAATCTCGGCCTTGGTGTCGCGCTCGTCCTCGGCCTGTTTCAGGGCACTGCGCGCCTCGATGATGCGGGCCTCGGCTGTTGCGATTTCCGTCTGGGTGACAGCGACGGCCGCCGTCACCTCGTCGATCTTGGCCTGCGCCGTTGCCACGGCCGCCACCTGTTCGCTGTCATCCAGCCGGAACAGCGGCTGGCCCGCCGTGACCTTTTCGTTAAGGCCGACATAGACTTCCGAGACCCGGCCGATGCCTTCGGGCACGATCGGCACCGCGCGATACATCACGACTGCCGCCGATGTGGCAGGGTGGAAGTAGAAGATCGTGGTGATGAGGCTGACAGTCAGGAACAGGCAGGTGACGATGCCATAGCGCAGTTCGTACCAGACCGAGAAAAGGGTGATCTCGTAGCCGATGCGCTTGCCCTGCCGATAACGGCGGTAAAGGAAATCCGGCAGGATCGTGAGCGCCGAACAGAAGAGGAGTTCCAGCATCTCTCAGGACTCCTTGCTTTCGGCCAAGACTGCGTCTGGCGGCGGAGCCTCGCTTTCCGCGGGCTCCGGACCGGCTGCGGGCGCGGGTTCGTCCCGTTTCGCCAGGCGTGCAAGCGACTCCGCCATCGACTGGATCGGCGAGGAATAGTCGGGGAATGTCACCATCGCCAGCAGCAGCGCCGCCACCCAGAAGAGGTTGTTGTGCGTGAAAAGCGCCAGAAGTGCGAGCACGGCGACGATCTCGAACTGGGTCTTGTTCGCCTTGCGATGCATCATCCGCTCGGGGATCGCATGCAGGTGCAGGTAAAGCAGACCGACGCTCAGGACGACGGAAACCATGAACACGATCGCCGCGATCATCAGACCGTCGGTCTGCCCCGGCGCGGTGATGAAGAAGGGCAAGACATGTGGAGCAATCGGATTGATGTCGCTGGTCATTGTCTCCCCCATCTCTCCGGCCGATTCCCGGGCGGGTTCGAAGTTTCGCGGCGGCCTTGCTGCAGCTTAGGGCCAAGATGAGATCCTGTCTCCATGATCTATGTCAGTCGATGGCGTCATCGTGATCTTAGGTCAAAAGATCAATGGCTTAGACGCCGCGATGCAGCAAGCCCACCATTGGTGAGGGTGCGAAGCATTATCATTCATTATCAAGAGCTTGATTCAGCTTTTTCCCACCGCTAAAGGCTCCGGCAACGCGGCCGGAGACTCGCAATGACCAGGACGATGAAACTTGCGACCGGCAGCATTGTCGTGGGCCTGATCGTATTGGGGCTGAAGCTGCTGTCCTGGCAGATGACCGGCTCGATCGCGCTGTTTTCAGATGCGCTGGAAAGCACGGTCAACGTCGCCACGGCCATCGCGGCGCTGATCGCGATCCGCGTTGCCGCGCGGCCTGCGGATGCCAACCACCCCTACGGCCACCACAAGGCAGAATTCTTCAGCGCGATCATCGAGGGTGCGATGATTATCGTGGCCGCCCTCCTGATCCTGCGCGAGGCCTGGCACGGTTTTACCTCCCCGCGCGTCCTCGACGCGCCCCTGTCCGGCATTGCGGTCAACATGCTGGCCAGCGTCATAAATGCCGCGTGGTGCTGGATCCTGATCGGCCAGGGACGTCGCCTGCGCTCGCCCGCACTGGTCGCCGACGGCAAGCATCTTCTTTCCGACGTCATCTCCTCGGTCGGGGTGACCATCGGCGTCCTGCTCGCGATCGAGACGGGCTGGCCCCTGCTCGACCCCGGCATGGCCGCGATCGTGGCGCTGAACATCCTGTGGTCCGGCTGGAAGGTGATGGAGGAATCCCTCAGCGGCCTGATGGACGAATCCGTTGCCGACGACACTTTGCGCAAGGTCCGAGCGGCAATCTCGACCGAAGCCGCAGGCGCGGTCGAGGCGCATGACCTGCGGACCCGCCATGCCGGTCAGGCGACCTTCATCGAGTTCCACCTCGTCGTGCCTGGCAGCCTGACCGTCAGCGACGCCCATGCGATGTGCGACCGGGTCGAAGCCGCGATCAAGGCGGTCATCGACAGCGCCATCATCACCATCCATGTCGAGCCCGAGGAAAAGGCGAAGCATTCCGGCATCGTCGTGCTCTGACCGCTATTGCAGCCGCGCCTCCATCGAGGCGAGCGACTGCTCGATCACCTGATCGAAATCATCGACCGCGATTGCGCCGAGCCTTGGATGCTCGAGGTCGAGGATCAGGTTGACCGCCGCCGAAAGGACAAGCGGAAAGACGATCACATGCAGGCTGCTTACCTTGCCGCTCAGCCCCATGTTGTGCCCGGCCAAAAGCGAGGCAAGGACGCTGATCACATAGAGCATCACGAAGATCGCCGTGGGCGGATGCTTCATCATTGCCATGGTCCGCGTCGTCGTGATGTCGAACATGGCGTTCAACGCCGGCAGCAACAGCATGGCCGCCGCCGTGCTCTGGCCAGGCTCGCGGGAGGCGGTCACAGCCGCGTCCCAGATCTGGCCCTGCAACCCTTGCGATTTCTGCAGCTGCTCACGCGCCGCTTCAAGATCGGGGAGCATCTTGTAGATCTGCAGCCGCGCTTGCGTGTAATCGCGCATCAACCTGCGCAGATCGGGCTGCGCCTCGGGCGGCAAGAGGTCAAGCCGCAACCAGGCCGTCCCGATGTCGTTCGCCTCTTCCACGATCAGGTCGCGCCGCTCGTCGAAACGGCTGGCCGCGCCCGAAAAGGTGAAGGCGACCAGAAGACCCAGTAGCGCATAGACCGCCCCGTCGACCGCCGACGAACCCGTAACCTCGCCATCGGCCTTGGCCCGGTTGCGTTTGCCAAAGCGCACGCCGAACAGCATCGCGCCCAGCATCGAGGCGAACAAGAGCACCGAAAGACCAAAATCGATCAGAACGTAGAACATCGCCTGTCTCCCTCGCGTGAGGCGACACTAGCCGCGCTCTGGGGCTGCCGCCAAGGGATCAGTCGGTTGAACCGGGCTCGGCAAGGCGCAGACCGTTCGGGTTCAGCCTGCCTGCCAGCCACAGCAGCAGCCGGTCGGCCAAGGGCAGGCGGTTATGGGCCTCGGCCACTTGCCGGGCAAAGGCGGGATCGGCGGTGATGACGCCATTCACCCCCTGTTCGATGACCCGCGTGATCGCCAGCGTCCGGTCGGCCGGCCAAGCATAGACCTCTTTCCCCGCCGATTTCGCCCGCCAGATCCGCTTCATCGTCACCTGTCCGGAATTCAGCGCAAGGAAGTCGACATCAAGCCCCGAAAAATCACCCCTCGGCCAAAGCACCAGCGCCCCCGATCGCCAGCCAGGACGCAGAAGCCGCATCCGGTTCAGAACCTCGATGCTGGACGACATCACCGCGACCTGCCCGCCTGTCCCGGTCTCATCCACAAGCTCGGCCAACTGCGCGACAAGCCCGGCCCCGTCGCCATCGGCCTCGAGATCGAACAGCAGCGGCGCCTGCGCCGCATCCGCCAGTTCCAGCACATCCCGCACGTCCGCCTGGCCGTCCTGCCCGCCACTGGCAAGCACGATCGCTCCCGCAATATCCGCACGCAACCCGATCAGGATCCAGTCCGCCTCCGACGCCATCGCAGCGCGGATGCCGGCAATCCCGTCGGCAGGTCGGGCGATGATCTGGATGTCGGGCGTCTGGACGAAGGTCGGGATCAGCCGCGGGGCCATCGCGGCAGAAACGGCACAGGCAAGTCCCGCCCCAAACAGGAGGATCACGCCGGTTTTCATCCCGAACCGGTCCTGCGGAAGAGGTTCGCCTCCAGCCCTTTCCCAAGCCTTGAGCAAAAGCCCCGCCAGCGCCCCGTTCGACAGTGCCGCGACCGCCGCTGCAAGCACCGCCCAGAGGAGAAGCAGCCCGGCCACTGTTACGGCCGCCAGCCGCAAATCCGCACCGAACAAGCCTGGCAGCGTACCGGTCAAGACTGCCATGCCGCCCGTAAGCACAAGGGCAAGGATGAGCTTGACGCCTGCCCAAAGCGCGATCTCGCGGCGCAGTGCCGGTTGCAAAGGGTCGAGGCTCCGTCCACTGGCGACGAGGCTTCCCCGGACTGTGGTCTGCCGCGACAGTGCGAGGTGCAGCGCGATCCCGTTCTGTGACAGGCACCTGATCGCTTTCCGGACCAGACCGGCAGCCAGTGCCGCGCCGGTCAGCAGGGCCAGCAGGAACTCTGGCGGCCAGGTCACCAGGTAATAGTCCATCTCGTGCCGACGCAGCCCGATCCATCGAACCAGAAGCAGGCCGAGAACATACGGCAGCGCCCCCCAGATCAGGCGCAAGGCCAAGCCGCCGCAAACCCCGATCACCCGCCCCGGCCTCTTCAGTAACGTCCCAAGGGCCAGCGCAACGGCACCGGAGGCCCGGGTTTCGCCAGCGGCCAGCACCACCGACATCAATGCGACGTCAAGGACCGCGGCCAACACCGCCAAAGCCCCAATCGCGAAGAGCGTCAGCGTGCCCGGCAGCAGGTAAAAGAACCAGACGATGTCCTTGTCGGTGATCCCTGTCCGGCCTGTCGCGTGCATCGCTTCGGCGATGGCCAAGACCGCGACTGGCGCAAGCAGGGCAACCCCGACCAGCCGAAGCACCAGATGGACTGCAAGCAGCGGCCGGATATGCCGAGCCGCCTGCCTGTACTGGTCCAGGACGGCTTCGCCCATCCGTCCCCCCTTCCGCGCCGATCGTGCCGGAAAGCTACCCTCGGGCCAATCGGACCGCCAGCCGCATTCCGACCGTGTCATCGGCATCCGGACCCAGGCCAAGCGCTCCCATCTGTCAGCGCATCGGCCGGGGCGCCGGGCGAAACGCCTTACACCAGCGCCCGGCCAAGGCCGAGCAGCGCCAGCCCGGCCAGAAGCAGAATGGCAAAACGGCGGAACTCCTGCGGATCGGTGCCGAAGAAATGCCGCCCTCCCAGCCAGTTGCCGACCAGCGTCAGGGGCAAGGCATAGAGCGAGGCCCAGAGCGTGTCCCAGGTCACCAGCCCGTGCCACCAGTAGAGAGGCGCCGAATAGATATCGAGCAGCGGGAAGTAAGCGATCAGCGTGGCGCGGAACACGTTCGCCTGCATCGGCTGCGCCGCGAAGAACGCGGCCACCGGCAGGCCCCCCATGCCGGGTGCATTGGCGAGACCCGAGATCAGACCCGCACCGAGGTTTACCGGTACGCCACGCGCCTCGGACCGCATCCGGAGGCCCAGGAACAGCAGGACGCACATCGCCAGCACATAGCCCGAGATCACCGCCCGCGCCGCGTTCTCGGAAATCGCGGTCAGCGCCCAGAGTCCGGCCGGCAGCCCCACGGCCGCCCCGGCCAGCAGGCAGAGCACCCGTTTCCAGTCGACCGACGACCCCGCGCCCTTCCAGGCCTGAAGCGACATGACAAATTCGAGGATCACCACCACCGCCACGAAATGCAGCGGGCTCATCACCACACTCGAGGCGGCGATGACGATCGCCGAATAGCCGAAGCCCGAATAGCCCCGGACGAATCCCGCGACGAGGATGACCACCGCCATCCACAGCGCCGCGCCGGGGCCCAGGTCGAAGGGCATCAGACGATCTGCGGCCGCATGTCAGCAGGATCGATCCCAGCCACCTCGACCGGCTTCTTCATCGCGTCGCGGCGGAAGGGCTCGCCCAGTTCCTGGTTGATCATCGCTTCGATCAGCGTGGTTCGCCCATGGTTCATCTGGTCGTCGATGGCCTTGGCGAGCGCCGCCGTCAGTTCCTCCATCGTCCGCGCCACGACGCCTTGCAGCCCGCAGGCCTTGGCGATCCCGGCATAAGAAACCTGCTCGTTCAACTCGGTGCCGACGAAGTTGTCGTCATACCAGAGCGTCGAGTTCCGCTTTTCCGCCCCCCACTGGTAGTTGCGGAAGACGATCTGGGTGACCGCCGGCCATTCCTTGCGCCCGATTGCGGTCAATTCCGTGACCGCGATGCCGAAGGCGCCGTCGCCCGAGAAGCCGACGACCGGCACGTCCGGGCAGCCGATCTTGGCGCCGACGACCGAGGGCAGACCGTAGCCGCAGGGGCCGAAGAGACCCGGCGCGAGGTACTTCCGTCCGGCTTCAAAGGACGGATAGGCGTTGCCGATGGCGCAGTTGTTGCCGATGTCGGAGGAGATGATCGCCTCCTTCGGCAGCGCCGCGCTGATCGCCCGCCAGGCCATGCGCGGGCTCATCCAGTCGGGCTTGGCCGAGCGGGCGCGCTGGTTCCAGGTGGTGCCCGGATCGTCGGCCTCGTGGTCCATGCCCGCCAGTTCCTGCGTCCAGCGCGCTTTCTTCTGATGAATCAGCGCCTTGCGCTCGGTCCGGCCCGCGTCTCCGGCAGTCTTCGACAGCCGGGACAGGATGCCTTCCGCCACCTTCTTCGCATCGCCGACGATCCCGACAGTCACCTTCTTAGTCAGGCCGATCCGGTTGGGGTTGATGTCGACCTGGATGATCTTCGCGTCCTTCGGCCAATAGTCGAGGCCATAGCCCGGCAGGGTCGAGAACGGGTTGAGCCGGGTGCCAAGCGCCAGCACCACATCGGCCTGCGAGATCAGCTCCATCCCCGCCTTCGAGCCGTTGTAGCCAAGCGGCCCGGCGAACAAGGGATGCGAGCCCGGGAAGGCGTCATTGTGCTGGTAGCCGACGCAGACCGGCGCATCCAGCCGCTCGGCCAGCGCCATCGAGGCCGGGATCGCCCCGCCCAGAACCACGCCCGCGCCGTTCAGGATCACCGGGAACTTCGCGGTGGACAGAAGCTGCGCCGCCTGGGCCAGTGCCTCGTCCCCGCCGGAGGGGCGCTCGAACTCGACGATGGCTGGCAGGTCGATGTCGATCACCTGGGTGAACATGTCGCGCGGCACGTTGATCTGGGCCGGGGCGGACTGCCGCTTGGCCTGCAGGATCACCCGGTTCAGCACCTCGGCGATGCGCGAGGGGTCGCGGACCTCTTCCTGGTAGCAGACCATGTCCTTGAAGGCGGCCATCTGCTCGACTTCCTGGAAGCCGCCCTGTCCGATGGTCTTGTTCGCTGCCTGCGGCGTGACGAGGAGAAGCGGCGAATGGTTCCAGTAGGCGGTCTTCACCGCCGTGACGAAGTTGGTGATGCCCGGCCCGTTCTGGGCGATCATCATCGACATCTTGCCGGTCGCGCGGGTGTAGCCATCGGCCATCATCCCGCCCGAGCCTTCATGCGCGCAGTCCCAGAAGGTGATGCCGGCCTTGGGGAAGATGTCCGAGATCGGCATGAAGGCCGAACCGATGATGCCGAAGACATGCTCGATGCCGTGCCGCTGCAGGACCTTCACGAAGGCTTCTTCAGTGGTCATCTTCATGGGGGTGCTCCTCCGGAGGGCAAGATTTCTCAGCTGCACCCTATGCGCGGCCCCGTCCCCGCCTTAGGGCCAGCAGAAAGCCCGACATAGGTCCAGATCACCCTGCCTATTTTCTGCTGACAAATATCCCACAGGGGGCCCGGGGGACGTGAAGTCCCCCGGCGGCCTCCACAGAAGCAAGGCTACCCTCTCTCGATCGCCCGCGCGATCAGGCCGATCCCGTCGGGGATGCGCCCCGGCGCGATCGACGAATAGGCCAGCCTGTAGCGGTTCGCCGGCGCCGTGCCCGGCGCATAGAACGTTCGTCCCGGTTCGATCAGCACGCCGTCCGCGCGAAGGGCCGCCGCAAGCACTTCGGTATCCACCCCCTCCGGCGCCTCCATCCAGAAGCTCGACCCGCCGAAGCCGCCCTGCCCCGCTACCGTCAGACCTTCCGCGCGGATCGCCTCGTCCATCACCGTGCGGCGACGGCGGTAGGCCTGCTTCATCCGGTTGATGAGCGCATCGTAATGGCCAAGCGACAGGAAATAGGCCGCCGTCCGCTGCACATGCCCCGGCGGATGGCGCAGGACGGTCGCCCGCAACCCCCGCGCCTCACGGATGAAGGCCGCTGGCCCAACGAGGTACCCCAGACGCAGCCCGGGAAAGATCGACTTCGAGAACGATCCCACATGGATCACCCGCCCCTCGCGGTCGAGCGATTTCAGTGAGGGTGAGGCGGGCTTCAGGAAGGACATCTCGAATTCGTAGTCGTCCTCGACGATCAGGAAATTTTCGCGCCCGGCCTTCTCGAGCAGCGCCACCCGCCGTTCCAGCGGCAGGGTCGCGTTGGTCGGGCAATGGTGGCTCGCGGTCAGGAAGACGACATCGATCCATTTCGGCAAAAGGTCCGGCGGCAGCCCCTCCTCGTCCACATCCACCGTCAAGGTTTCGGCGGCGGTCTGGCCAAGGATGCGGCGCAGGCCGGGATAACACGGGTTCTCCAGAACCGCCCGCCGGTCACGGGTCAAAAGCACCTGCGCCGCCAGCCAGATCGCGTTCTGCGCGCCCATGGTCAGCAGAACTTCCTCCGGCCGCGCGGCGATCCCCCGACGCGGCAGGATGTTGCGCAGGATGTATTCGATGAGAAGCGGATCGTCCTCCTCGTAGTGATCCGAAGTCAGCGTCTCGAAATCCGCCCTGCCAAGCGCCTTCAGCGCGCAAAGCCGCCAGTTCTGGTGATCGAACAGCGTCGGATCGGCCTGACCGTAGATGAAGGGATAGGGATAGCGCCGCCAGTCGGCCGGGCGATCCACCCCCTCGGCGCGGGAGAACCGCCGCCCCGTCAGCGTGTCGAAATCGACGGTTACCTCGGGCAGGTCGCCGGAGGGAACCTCCGGCGGGCGCGGCGCACTCTCCGAAACGAAGTAACCCGACCGCCCGCGCGAGGCGAGATAGTCCTGCGCCACCAGTTCGGCATAGGCGAGCGTTACCGTGATCCGCGCGATGCCCAAGTGATCGGCCAGCCCCCGGCTCGACGGCAGGCGGTCGCCCGGACGAAACCGGCCCGACAGGATCCCGTCGATCACCATCTGCCGGATCGCCTGCTGCAGCGTGCCATCGCGGCCGGGCGGCAGCACGAAGGCTTCGGGCGGGATCGGCATTCTGGCCTCATCGAGCGATTGGACTGGACCTATCCTTCCGTCCCCGCCCGCAGCCCGTCAAGCCACCCCAGTCCGTCTCTTTTGCCCAAATATCCCCGGTGGAGGTGCAGGAGGAGGCAGGCAGCCTCCTGTCTCTTATACACATCTGACGCTGCCGACGAAGAGGATAGTGTAGA